>CAVTZC010000009.1:0-652838 GCA_963739075.1 uncultured Alphaproteobacteria bacterium
TAAGCTTATGCATGAGTGCGACTGTACGATTGCACTCCAAACGCAGAAGCTGAGCCGCTTGCTCTAGGCGGTCCCATTCTTCCGCACGCGTTGACTTATATTGCTGCAACGCCAAGTTAGTTTCTCGTAAGGTATTATGATCTCTATCTACGGTGGTTAAAGCACTTACAACCATGGCCGCCCTCCTAGAATTGAGGATGAACCTTTTAGTTGCGCTTCATAGAGCAGGGATAATCCTATGTGATTCGCCCGCCGCTACGAGCATCGATCGAAACTAATTTTCGGCGGTTTAGGCAATTGTTCGAGTTATCAAGAGCACCGACATTGCTCAAACGCGATTTGTGCCGAAGTAAGCATTGACCGCGGTTCTACTCGGTCACGTCAATTCGTACGTCGAAGAGTGAGAAAATCGGTTGGGATTAGCGTCTGCGGGTAGGACTGATCGCGACGACGAGTACGGTCCGATCAGCGATCAGGTCCCAGAGCTCGTTCATTCGCGACACCCGGTCCTCTGACAGGACCTCCGACGGCAGCAGCACGGCTGCCAGATCTAAGCCGAGCAGACTCGCGGTAACGACGTCTCCACTTGCTAAGTCAGGCGGTCTCGCCGGCTCGCCGTCCAATCGCCTGAAGAGCTCCCTGAGCGTCAGCAAGTCACGCCTCTCAATCGCTCGCCGATGTGGCTGGTCTTCTATTTATGACCTGCTGAGTGATTGGCTCGGTAGTGGTGGCCTGACGGATTTTTTGTACCAGCGGGATAGAGATTACTGCATGGCGTTGGACCGCTTTATCAAGGCGCTCTATCGCGGGGCGAGAATAGCGGGGGCGTCCTCGCATAGCGGGCGGCGCACGCTGATCACGCGGCTGGCCGAGCGCGGGATCGATTTAAAGTCGATCGCGCAGATCGCCGGCTACACGTCGATCCACACGACGGCGATGTACGTCGAGGCCAACCCGACGCGGCTCGCGCGCATCCTGCAGGACGTGACGTTTTGAGAATGACTATGCGCCGAGTGCGTGGGATGACTGAGACTGGATTATGGAAATTAGCAGAAACTCTCTCTGTAATCCCCGTCGCGTCCACGCGACAACGGTATCGTGCCGGTGCGACACGGGTTCATCTCCTCATGAGTTTTATGTTCTAGGATCAGGATTGAGCGTGTCGTCAAGCACGCCCCAGCAGAGGCTACTTTTACACCGTAAAAGCCTCGCGTCCGCATGACTGCATCAATTCGGCTATTAGGCAGGAAGCTGCAGCACTTCGCGTCATTCGCCGCGACACACCATTTTGGTCGCTAAGTTCCTTTTGCGTATGCCGTTCGCTACAGAGTAGGCACGCATTATTTTCACAAAATTGTTACCAACCGTTCCGCTCCAATCATTGTTTATAAGTATGCGTTTTGGCAGCCGCACCGTTGAAATGCCACCGGGACCTCTTGCCTTATGATTGATTGGAGGCGACCATGAGGCCGCACGGGAGATTGCGAGGCCGAGTGCGTTGTTCGATCGCCGTCAGGACCAAACGCAGGGTCCTCTGTGTTTTTCCTCGCTACACGCCGTCATTCGGCACGTTTCAGTATGCCTATCGGTTGATGCGGGGCGTCAAAGCCTTCATGCCGCCGCAGGGCCTTCTGGTGATAGCCGCCTATATGCCGGCATCCTGGCAGGTTCGCATCGTCGACGAAAATATTACGCCTGCAACCGAAGCCGAAATGGCCTGGGCCGACGTGGTGATGATAAGCGGCATGCATATCCAGGCGCCGCAGATCCGCGACATAAATCGGCGCGCCAAGGCAGCCGGCAAGGTCACGGCGCTGGGTGGGCCGTCGGTATCCTCCGCTCCGGAAATGTATCCGGAGATCGACTATCTGCATGTGGGCGAACTTGGCGAAGGCACCGATCGGCTCATAGCGCAGCTCGATGCCAACCTCGCTTCACCGCCGGCGCAGATTTGCTTGGAGACCAAAGATCGCCTGCCGCTTTGCGAGTTTCCAATCCCAGCCTACGACCTGATTCCGCTGAAGAACTATCTGATGTGCACGCTGCAGTTTTCCAGTGGCTGCCCCTATCGTTGCGAGTTCTGCGACATCCCGGGGCTCTATGGTCGCCAGCCGCGCTTGAAGACGCCGCAGCAGATTACTGCCGAGCTCGATGCCATGTGCAGCCAGAAGGCACATCCCGCGACAGTCTATTTCGTCGATGACAATTTTATTGGCAATCGCAAGGCAACCCGAGAAATGTTGCCGCACTTGGTGCAATGGCAAGAGCAGCATGCCTATCCGATGCAATTTGCATGTGAGGCGACTCTCAACATCGCCAAGCAGACCGAAATTCTCGAGCTCATGCGCGCGGCGCTATTCGTTGGCATTTTCGTCGGGATCGAAACGCCAGAGGCTGATGCTCTCGATGCGATGCGCAAGGAGCAGAATAACGCGGTGCCCATGCTGCAATCGATCAAGACGCTGAACAATTACGGCTTGGAGGTCACGTCCGGCATCATCCTCGGGCTCGACACCGATTCTGACGATACCGAACGCCGGCTAAGGGATTTCATCGAATTATCGCAGATCCCGTTGCTAACCATCAATTTGTTGCAGGCATTGCCGAGGACACCGCTATGGGATCGGCTCGAGCGGGCTGGGCGTCTGGTTATCGATGACAGTCGCGAGAGCAATGTCGATTTTCTGCGGCCCTATGACGAAGTCGTGGCGATGTGGCGGCGGTCGATTGCCTACGCGAACGATCCGGAGCGGCTGTTCACGCGCTTCCGGCACCAGGTTGACGCCACATTTGCGAACCGGGTGGTTCCGCCCGCTGCCGGTAAACTCACTTGGTCCAATCTATCTAGCGCTGCGGTGATGGCTTACCGAATCGTATTCTACCTTGGCATCTTGGCGGATTATCGCCGGCCGTTCTGGCGCGCCATCCACTATGCTTTGCGACGGGGCAAGATCGAGGCCGTATTTGGCATCAGCTTCGTTGCCTACCATCTCATCGAGTTCACCCGCGAGGCATTACGCGGCGAGCAGAACGCGTCATTCTATTCGCAGGCGCGCAAAGAACGCAGCAGCAGCCGCTTCTCCTGGCGCAAAGACGAGGAATCGCTTTTTACTTAGCTAAGAGGGGAGGTACTCTTGGCGTGATCTTGATTAGGATTTCGACGTAAAAGCGGACATCGAATTGAGTAGGTATACTTCCGCTTTTGATGTGGTGGACGGCGCCTGCTCCCGGCATCGAGGTGCCATAGGGTGATCGTTGTTAGACGAATCACATGAGAGGAGCCGTCCACATGCAAGTTACCACGATCGGTTTGGATATCGCCAAGAACGTATTCCAGGTTCACGGCATCGACGCGACCGAGAAGGTCGTCGTCAGAAAGCAACTTCGCCGCGGCCAGGTAATAGCGTTTTTCAAAGGTCTGGCGCCGTGCCTTATCGGCATGGAGGCCTGCGCCACCGCACATTATTGGGCGCGTGAGCTGACGAAACTCGGGCATCAAGTTCGGCTGATGTCGGCGAAGGATGTAAAGGCCTACGTCAAGCGCAACAAGAACGATGCCGCCGACGCCGAGGCGATCTGCGAGGCGGTGCGGCGCCCGACCATGCGGTTCGTCGCGGTCAAGTCAGCTGAGCAGCAGGGTCGTTTGATGCAGCATCGGGTACGCGATCTGCTGATGCGCCAACGCACCCAGTTGATCAATGCCTTGCGGGCACATTTGGCCGAACTCGGCATCGCGGCTGCACAGGGGCGCGAAGGGATCAAAGAGTTGTTGGCGATCGTCGCGCAGGATGGAGATTCGCGCTTGCCCGTCGATGCCCACGCCAGCCTTATCGTGTTGGCGGCACAGCTTCAGGCGGTGCAGACGACGATCGGATCGATCGAGAAGCGGGTCGTTAGGCAGCACCGCTCGAACGAAGCAAGCAAGCGACTGGAGACCATCCCAGGGATCGGGGTTATCGGGGCCACCGCGATCGCAGCGACCGTCCCGGATCCGAAGGTTTTTCGATCGGGGCGTGATCTCGCGGCCTGGATCGGGCTCGTGCCACGACAAGATTCGACCGGCGGCAAGCAGAAGCTTGGGCCGATCTCCAAACAGGGCGATCGCTACTTGCGTCGCATCCTGGTCGTTGGAGCCTGTTCCGTTTTGCGGCGTGCGCGCCAGCAGCCGGAGAAGTATCCCTGGCTCATACAGCTTCTCGCCCGACGACCGTTCAAGGTCGTTGCAGTCGCACTTGCCAATAAGATGGCGCGGGTCGCCTGGGCTTTGCTGGCCAAGGGAGGGATCTATCGGGCGCCTCGGATTGCGGCAGCATGACAAGGAACTCGGCAATGAGACGATGAGGTTGCGTTCGTGCGTTCAAGAACTGCAGGGGTGATGACGACATTGATGCGAAACGGTCGAGACCGTCGATCGGGAAAACCCGTTAAGTGCCACGCGACGACTTGAGCGCGTGCTTTTGTTTGGGACCCGATCAGCGGATTACATCAGGGCCAGCAGCCACAACGGCTGCATTCAAAGGCCGAATACATGGCTGCACCCGAACGCTTCGCTGAAATGTCCAGATTTTTCCCTTGCACCGCAGGCGCCGTCCATACATGGCACTTAGCAGACATTCCGACTGCCCCAGCGCTTGTCCGCTTCTCTAATCGGCCGTTCCGGGTCAAGCGCTTTCAGACTATCCACCACTACAGTGTCGATGTCGCTCACGGGCTCGTGCTTCTCTTCGGAATCGGCACCAAGGCCCTTCCATCATGGGATTCGAGAACGAGGCGGAACAATCTTTGGGGCGGCCTTGCCGTCTGAGTGACGGTAGGTCCAAGCGGACAAACGAACTCACCTCATCCATCGTCCCGTGAGGGACATCATTCCACCGCTCGGTGGAACTCGAGTTTTCTCCTATCAGATTTGATCCGGTACGATTGTCATGCTGCTGCGGTCTGCTCCCGGGTCCATCGGAACTCAGTGCCGTCAACCCAGATGCGGTGCATGATCACGGCCAGCCGGCGCGCCAGCGCCACGATCGCCTTCTTCATTCCGCGGCGCCTGGCGATCTGCATCGCCCAGGCCTTGAGCCAGGACCATTTCTTGGAACGCATCATGGCCTGAGCTGCTTCGTAGAGCATCGTCCGCATCATCTCATCTCCACATCGCGATATTCTGCCGTCCCAATCGACCTCGCCCGATTGATACTTGGCGCAGGTCAGCCCAAACACCGCCCCGACGGACTTGGATTTGCGGAAGCGAGCCGGAATGTCGACGGTGGCACGATAGGTCAGCGACACCACGGGGCCAACGCCGGGGGTCGTCATCAAGCGCCGGCACACCTCATCGTCCCGCACAATAGCGAGCAAGCGGCGGTGCAGGATGCAGAACTGCTCGCGAAGCACCCGCCGAACTGTGAGCAGCGGTTCGACCAGCACCGCCAGGTCGGGGAGGTTCTCAACAAGTTCCCTGATGCGGGCTTCGAACTTTACCGTCCTGACCATACCCACCTTGAGGCCAAAGTTGCGCAAAGTACCACGCAGATCATTGTCGATAGCGATGGCCTTCGACTGCAGCAGCTTGCGATGGGTCAGCAGCATCCGCAGTTTCTGGCTGCGTAACGTCTTCACATGCACTGGGCGGTAAAGTCCCGCCCGCATCATCTGCGCCATGCCGCGTGCGTCGTTGCGGTCCGTCTTGTTGATCTGCGCCTTTAGTACCGCCCGCATATGCCGCGTTTCAACACAGATCACCGGCAAGCCCGCTTCCGCGAGAGCGCTGAAAAGCCACTGCGACAGCGGCCCGGCTTCCAGTCCGATCCGTTTGAAGTGGTAGGTGGGGTTCTTCAGCACCGCCAGCAGAGCGTCCGGTTCGCTCGCCACCTTCACTTCCCGCACGATCCTGCCCGTGTCATCCACAATGCAGACGCTGGTCTCCTTGACCGAAACGTCTAATCCAGCAAAATGGTCCATGCTGCGCTTCTCCTTCTGATGCTTGAGGCCCGTAACCACGGTGACCTCGTTTCACCATCAGCCTGAAGCGCAGCACCCAAAATCTTCAGCTATCCACAAGCTGCCGGCCGATTACCCCATCTATTGGACCAAAGCGTCAAAATAAATAGATTACAATCTGTCGCTTTTAGCCCGAAGCGGACGTGTAAGGGCCGCCGATCCATGCGGCTGGTATCAAGTTGCGGGAAGTTTTGGCCGCTACTAAGCTTCTTTGGTCGGGCAATAGAATTGTTCTTATTCACAGATCGGAGACGGCAATGCGCATGATGCTTAAATTTACTCTTCCTGTAGAAAAGGGAAACCAGGCCTTCAAAGACGGCTCGCTCGGAAAAACATTGGAGTCGATAATGAACAAGCTCAAACCGGAGGCCGCTTACTTCGGGCCATCGGACGGTAAGCGCTGCGGAATGATGTTTTTTGATCTCGCTGAGCCGTCACAGATTGTCGAGATTGCAGAACCGCTTTTTTCAAATCTGAATGCCGCAGTCGAGATCGTACCAGTCATGAACGGAGACGATTTGCGCAAGGGCATTGCGAGGGCGACTCAAAAATGATCGAACTACCTCTTTGCGTCCGGCCTCACGTGTTGGGTATGCTTGCTCGGCGCAGGAAGCGGAAAACTCAAGCGGCGATTTAACCAAAACACCTGATCGGATATCGGAGAGACCGCCGCGAGGCGGTCTTTCTCTTTGCGGTCAGAAATCAGCCCAAGAAACCAGTCAGTCAATTCTTCTTCTCCCCTGTTCCGGGACGGGCATGCAAGCAGCCCGCACGGTGCGTAAATTGCACGGGCAACGCGACGCTCGCCGTGTCGAGGCCAGGCGAGCGCGCGACGCTGACGTCGTCCGCGTCCTCGCATACGTGACGACGCCCCGCGTGCTGCAATTTGGACCGGCGCGGTCTATACTCGTAAACGATGTATTCCTTGAGGCTGGTCACAATGTGTCTCCCTTTGGGCTGTCGCGTTCCGGTGGGAGTATTTATGGGCGGCGCGTCGTGTCGTCGGCTGGCACGATGATCTTTCCGATAGGCCACAGCGCTATTCCGGCAAGCTTGAGATGCGCCCAAGCGAAGGGAATCCCCACTATCGTGACGGCGAGAAGAATTGCGGCGATGAGATGTCCTAACGCCAACCACCAACCAGCGAGTACCAGCCACACGACGTTGCCTAGAACGCCCAGTGGACCGGTGCCTAAATCCTCAGTTCCGTAATATTGGGCACGCGACACCGCTTTCTGGCCGAAAGGGAGCAGAGTGTAAAAAGCGATATTGAGTGCAGCTCGTGCCCAAGGTAGCCCAACGATAGTAACCGCCATGAGAATGGCCGCGATAATCCAGCAGACCGCCATCTCGAGGCCGCCAAAGACGATCCACAATACGTTGAGCAACAGCGACAGCGCCGACATTAGCTTTCATCGCGGGTTGAGATCGACGCGCCGATACTAACCGACGTCATCCGAAAGCCAACACGACTGGCCAGAGTCCTTTGGATGATCCTGGGGAGTCCCTTGCAGATTCTGAATGGTCGGGAATAAGGACGGCCCATCAGCGCTCCCACGCGTCATCCGGCGCGCTTGGAGGCCGAAACATACCGCCGACTGGCGGTCATCGGCCCGGGGGAATCGACCGGATCTATGTCGTCCGAGAAACTCATTCAGTTCTGACTTGATGCTTTCTTCACGCTCGGCGGAAAGGCCGGATTGACCTTGGTCCCGCGCAGCAGATCTTCCGCCATGGTGAGCGCCTTGTCGTTCTTCTCGTCCGGCGGGACGTAGGCCTGCGAGCCGGTCTGTTCCTTGCCAGCGTCGCCTTGAAGGTGGCCGCGCAATGAGGCCTCGCCCATGGTGCTGGTGTCGGTCTTGGCCTTTATGTCATCGGGCACGTCTTGCAGCACTTCGATGTCGGGCACGATGCCCTTGGCCTGGATCGAGCGGCCTGACGGTGTGAAGTAGCGCGCAGTGGTGAGCCGCAGCGCGCCGTTTTCGGAGCCGAGCGGGATAATGGTCTGCACCGAGCCCTTGCCGAATGAGCGTGTGCCCAGAATGGTCGCGCGCTTCTGATCCTGCAGCGCGCCAGCGACGATTTCCGACGCTGAGGCCGAGCCGCCGTTGATCAGCACTATCAGCGGCTTACCTTTACTGAGATCCCCGCCCTTGGCAGTGAAGCGCTGAGTTTCCTCGGGGTTGCGACCACGTGTGGAGACGATCTCGCCTCTTTGGATGAATGCGCTCGACACTGAGATCGCCTGATCGAGTAGACCGCCCGGATTGTTGCGCAGGTCAAGGATGTAGCCCTTGAGCTTGTCATTGCTCACTTTGGCGGAGATGTCGGTGAATGCTTTCTTCAGGCCGTCGGTAGTCTGCTCGGTGAATTGCGTCATGCGGATATAGCCGACATCATCGCCTTCCACCTGCGAGCGCACCGAGCGCACGCGAATAACCTCACGGGTCAGCGATACTTCGATCGGCTTGTCCTGGCCCTTGCGCATGATGGTGAGCTTGATCTTGGTGTTCACCGGGCCGCGCATCTTCTCGATCGCCTGGTTCAGGGTCATCCCCTGCACCTGTTCGCCGTCGAGTTGGGTGATGAGATCGTTGGCGAGGATGCCGGCCTTGGCGGCGGGCGTCTCGTCGATCGGCGCCACCACCTTGATCAGGCCGTCTTCCATGGTGACCTCGATGCCGAGCCCGCCGAATTCGCCGGTGGTCTCCACTTGCATGTCGCGAAAGCTCTTTGGGTCCATGTAGCTGGAATGCGGATCGAGCCCAGACACCATGCCGTTGATCGCGGATTCGATCAGCTTGCTGTCGTCCGGTTTCTCGACGTAATCGGCGCGCACGCGTTCAAACACTTCCCCGAACAGATTGAGCTGCCGATAGGCGTCATCCATTGCGGCTTTGGCGGCCGAACCGATAGCGATTGTCCCCGGTTCGGACGCGAGCAGCGTCATTGCCGCTCCAGCTGCCGCGCCGAGTAAAATTAGTGTGGTTTTGCGCATCATCCGCGGACCGTTTCAGGGCTTGGATTAGTATTTGCTAGGGTATAGCGGTTTCGGAAATTCACACCAAAATTCTATGTCAAAAATACGGGCGGCAAGCCGTGGGGCAACTTTGATCTGCGTCACGGCTCGCAACATCAGCGTGCATATATGAGCGTTCACGCCCGCGCGGGTATTGATCTTTTCATTGCCGCCGTGCCACGTTCAGCTGCCGACTGGCCAAAGCCTTCCGGATGATGGTGGCGAGTCCTGGGCCGGTTCCGAATGGTCGGATACCAGGCCGGCGACCGGAAGCCCTCCAAATTCATCCAGCGGGCCTGGAGGCCGGAGTGAACCAGCGACTGACGGATATCGGTTCAGGCCAGGGATTGCTACGTAGTCGGCATTAGGACGATCAGTAGATCGCACTTACAACGATGCATCCCGGGTTTCGGCGGCGAGCGGTGGTGGTTCGTCGATGACCGCCGTCGCGTGGCGCGGCTTCCGCTGTCACCCATGGGTGATCAGTTCAGCTCGTTACGTGCTAACATAACAGTCACTGACCAACATCTAGCTACGAAGTGAGAGCGGAGATCGTGACAGCCCGATTTCGAGATTTGCTAAATTTCGGGATACTCTAAGTCAGACTGGAACTCCGTATCTGGTTTCGTGCGCGCTATTTTGTGTGCGCGAACTCGTTGCGACAGGAACATCCGACATTAATCGGTATATCCCTCACATCTTTACGGCGCTGGTTTGCGGCGTATCGATTTCTCATGCCGGACCTGCGGCTGCGCAGGATCTCCGGCCAGGAATCATTGGTGAGGACAAAAGGGTGATTGTAGTCGACGAAGGGCCGCCTTGGGATGCCATTGGTCAGGTGAACATAAGTGGTTACAGAAGGACCGGAATGTGTACCGGCACTCTCATCATGCCGAGCCTAGTGCTGACAGCGGCTCACTGTGTAATTGATCCCTTGGAGAAGAGACCTTACCCGGTACGGAATATACATTTCTTGGCAGGAGTTCGTGGTTCGAAGGACAAAGGGCATTCGGTAGCTAAGTGCCTGCATTTTCTCGATGGGTATAGCTATGTCGCCCCCTCCAGGGTGCAGCCAAGCCAACATGGGAAAAGCGTGCCTCTCGATGCTCTTGCAAAGGATGCTGTCGCAATCGTGCTTGATGAAAACATCTCGGTTGAGCCAGCGCCTCTGGCCGAAGGCGTTGTATATCAGGTTGGGCTGCGCCTAGTGCACGCGGCATATCCGGGAGATCATAGGTTTGCGCTGCGAGCACATTTCGGTTGCCAGTTGCTCCGATCTGAAGGGGAGAGCCCACTATGGATCAATGACTGCGATACCCACCCTGGAAGTTCTGGCGGTCCGGTATTCGCGAGAATCGACGGGACGCTTCGGTTGGCTGCTATGATGATCGCCGGGAGTAAGAATCGCTACAATATAGCCCTCCCGATTTCTGAATGGATCACTTTAACCCGCAGCAATGAGTGCCCCTGATATTACGTCGACAGCGCTAAGTCGGACAGCCCGCATGCGCCACACGTCCCCGCCCATGACGCTCGGCAACATGCGCGCGAACGGCGTGCGCACGCTCGCCGTCTGGTGCTCGGGGCTCGGCTGCGGCCGCCATCGCGTCATCGACGTGGAGCGCTACGGCGACGACGTGCCGGTGCCGTGGCACGGACCGCGGATGCGTTGCGAGCGATGCGGCCACTTGGGAGCGGACGCATGGCCGAACTGGGCAGAGAGGTTGGTGAGCAGCATCGTGGGATATAACGGCGCGGCATGGCCTGTCGCTTTCCCTAGTCGCCTCTTCGGCTTACCCTCGTAGCGATGTACCGGCCCGATCATTTCCGCGTCGACAATGTCCCACAAATGCATGCCCTAATGCGTGCTAGGCCTTTTGCTGCACTAGTATCTAAGGGCTCAGGCGGTCTCTACGCCAGCCATTTACCCACCGTGCTCAAGGACGGTGGACCATATGGCGTCATCGAATGCCATCTCGCGCGCCCCAACCCGCATTGGAGGGATCTTGCTGAGGGCAACGAGGCGCTGATGATCTTCCAGGGGCCCGAGGGCTACATCACACCCAACTGGTATCCATCCAAGGCCCAACACGGAAAGGCCGTGCCTACGTGGAACTTTGCGGTCGTTCATGCATATGGGCGACCCGAAGTGATGGAAGACAAGGACTGGTTGCTCCGGCATGTGACTGAGCTAACCGCTCAGCAGGAAAGCAGCGAAGCCAAGCCATGGGCGCCTTCTGATGCGCCCGCTGCCTACATTGAGGTTATGTTGCGCGGCATTGTAGGATTTCACTTTGCTATCACCCGGCTCGAAGGCAAATGGAAGATGAGCCAAAATCGCGAGATGCAGGATCAAGCCGGTGTCGTGAAAGGCCTCATAGGGCGAGGTGACGGCGACGATATCGAGATTGCTAAGGTCATCTCGCGCCAGATCAAGCCAGAAACCTGATTAATTGGGCAGAGCGCAAACCGTTCGGCTTAGTGCGTGCCGAAGTCGTTATAGGGCGTCCCGAGCACGACGGGCCAGTAGATCTCCAGCAGCGCCTGCCGGTTCTGATCTTTATCCTCGACGTAGCGGTATTCCATCGCGCGGATGCGGCCGCGAACGAGTTCGCGCGGCAGGTCCATGATCGGATGCCGGTGATCGTCGATCCCGCGCAATTTAAGCCGTGGCTTACGGGCACGGCCGGGGCGGACGTGCTCAAGCCCGCGCCCGATGGCTTGCTGCAAATGTGGCCGGTGTCGCGGCGCGTTAATAGCTCGCGCGCTCCCGGCGATGACCCTACGCTTATTGAAGGCTTTGCTGCCTAAACGCCGTGATGGTCGCCGTCGCAGGCAAAGGCCTGTTGCGAGCCGATGGTCACCGTAGCCGCAGTGCCGACGACGAGCGCGAAGGCGATGGCAGCAAGCGCCAGGACTTTTTTCATAGGCGCATCCTCTCCAAAAGGGGAACCGCATCGGAAGTCTAACACACCGGTAGATATCAATAAGCATAACATTTTTGTGTTGTAGTTCCCAAACCTCGGCGCCCAACCGACCAGCGGCGCAATGTGGTGATTACAAACACTAATTGATCGGCTCGCGTCGCAATCCTACTATCCGAAATATGCCAGAACAGTATCGTCGCCCACACCATCACGAGCGCGTGCAGGCGGTCGAGCGCATGAAGCGCATCTGGGAGGCCGAGCGCGAGGCTCTGCTTGTGATCCGGCAGTTTAACGCGGTGCTTTCTACCAGAGGCGCGGTGTGGTTCTGGCCAACAATTGCCGCCGCGATCACCGCGAGGCACCCCTGGCTGGTCATCGCGCGCGACGCCTGCGGGACCGTCGTCGACCTGGACCTGCGGATGAAGCCGCGTGACCCCGAGGCCTCGATCCGCGTCGCGCTACGCGATGTGCGCTGCCCGCGCTGCGACGGACACGGGCGACCGCGCATCGTCGGGCTCGCACGACGTTCGTCGATTTGAGCACATGATAGGAAAGACCTGCATCATCACCGGCGCGAGCGGCGGGATCGGGCTCGCGACGGCCGTGCGACTTGGCGCGCTGGGGGCGCGGCTCGTGCTCGTTGGACGCGATCATGACAAGGGCGCGGCAGCGCTCGCGCGGCTACGCGCAGACGTGCCCCGGGTGGCAGTCGAGATGCACAACGGCGACCTCTCGCGACCCGATGATGTCCTCCGCCTAGCGGACGCCCTGCTATACGCGGCCCCTCGGATCGACGTCTTGCTCAACAATGCTGGCGCGATCTTCGCGCGCCGCGAGACGACGCCTGACGGACTCGAGCTCACGTTCGCCCTCAACCACATGGGCTACTTCCGCCTCACCGCGCTCCTGCGCGAGAGGCTGATGGCCTCGGCGCCGGCGCGCGTCGTCAACGTGGCTTCGGAGGCGCACCGAGGGGCACAGCTCGACTTCGAGGACCTGCAGTCCTCCAAGGCCTATAGTGGCTGGAGGGCCTATCAGCGCTCGAAGCTCGCCAACATCCTATTCACGCGCGAGCTCGCGCGACGCCTCGAGGGAACTGGCGTCACAGTGAATTGCCTGCACCCCGGCTTCGTCGCGAGCGGCTTCGGCGACAACAATCGGGGGATCTGGCGCTTTGGCATCGCGATCGGCAAGCTGATCGCGGCGATCCCCGTCGAACGCGGTGCTGAGACGCCAGCCTACGTCGCGTCGTCCCCCGAGCTAGATGGCGTCAACGGCAGATACTTCGACAAGTGTCGCGAACGGGAGCCTGACGCGCCGGCGCGAGACGACCGCGCGGCAGCTCGGCTCTGGGCCGAGAGCGAGAGGCTCGCCGGACTTCAGCTACCCCGGCTCTGAGTAGCTCCGAGCAGCCCTCCGCGCCTGCCACGTCAGCCGACGGCCGATCATATTGACGGCGCGCATCATCATCACGGCCTCGCCGGCCTGGTTGAAGACCTCGATGAGCGAGGTGACGACGCCGCGGTCCGGCTTGGACCTCGACGGCTGGGCCTTGAGGACAGTCACGCGCACAGACAGGACGTCGCCCGGGCGCACCGGCTTGAGCCAGCGCAGCTCGTCGACGCCCGGCGAGGCGAGGCTGGCCACGTGCGTGAGGTAGTGATCGACGTAGAGCCTCATCATCAGCCCGGCCGTGTGCCAGCCGCTGGCGATCAGGCCGCCGAACGGCGTCCGCTTTGCGGCCTCGGGATCCGCATGCATCGCCTGCGGGTCGAAGCGCCTAGCGAAGGCGACTACCTCGTCTGCCTCGACCGCGATGCTACCCAGGTTGTGGACGTCGCCCTCGACGTAGTCCTCGAAGTAGCGATCATCGATAGGGTGCGGGAACGGCATTAAAGGTGACAGCCCGCTGCCAAACTTCTTCCCATAACATGCGGGTGATATCGGCTTCGGTCTTGCCTTGTGCTTCCAGCAAGTGCCGCTTCGGATCGGAAATCTTCACGATGTTGTAAGAGCCGTTGTTCCCTTTTTCATCAGCGCGTTTTTCGTTGCGAGCCTTCACGCCGACAGAATATCTTTCACCGCCTCTCCTTCTCGGTTAAAGGTTGCTTCAACCCGGCAGGCGCAATGAGGTCTTCAGTGCGCCGACGCGGTCGGCAATCGATAGGCAGTTCAGAAATGAAAATAGATCGCAAGTGCCCTTTTGGCCGGCATTGTTTTGCTTATTTCGTCTCCGAATGCGATGGTGAAAAAGATGACAAAGCACTTCGATTGCGCCTAAAATGAAAACTGGGAAACGTCCGAAAAACTTGCGGTTAAATAGCTTAGAGGGAGGCGATAATGGGATTGAATAAGCTCGTCAAAGCTTGCGCCTTGGTCGTGGCGATCGTTTTCACTACGGCGTCCGCAAGGGCTGAGACGATTACGCTCAAGTTGTCGCACTTCGTGCCGCCGCAACACGCCTTCCATAAGTGGGTAGTGAATTGGACGGAGAAGATCGAGAAGGAGTCGGGCGGCCGGCTCAAGTTCGAGATCTATCCGAACGGCCAATTGGTCGGCCCGCCGAACCGGCAGTTCGACGCCGCGCGCAACGGCATCACCGACATCGCCTTCTGCCTGCACGGCGTGACGCCGGGCCGCTATCCGATGACCGAGCTCGCCAACCTGCCCTTCGCCTGGCCATCCGACGGCGTGAACCTGCCGGAAATGGCCAAGCGCATGACCGAACTCGCGCCGAAATATCTCGCCGCCGAGCACCAGGGGCTGCACATTCTGTTCATGGTGATGGCGAACCCGATCGTCATCTATTCGCGCGTGCCAATCAACACGCTCGCCGACTTCAAGGGCAAGAAGATCCGCTTCGCCGGCGTCACCAACAAGGAACTACTCGACGCCATGGGTGCGGTGCCCATGTTGATCCCGCCCCAGGAAGCGCAGGACGCTCTGGCCAAGGGCATCTCCGACGGCGCCGGCTTCCCGCATGAAGCGGGCTTCGCCTATCAGCTCGCCTCGGTCGCCCCCTATTCAATCGAGCCGCCGCTCGCCTCCGCCACCTTCGCGCTGGTGATGAACCCGGCGAAATACAATTCGCTGCCGCCGGATCTGCGCGCCATCCTCGACAAGGAAGCGGGCGTCGCCGGCGCCATGAGCTTCGCCAAGGATTGGCAGGACTTCGAGGCCTTCGCGCGCAACTTCGAGATCACCAAGAAGGGCTTGAAGATCATCACCCTGCCGCCGGCGGACGTCGCCAAGATGAAAGAACTGGCGAAGCCGATCGTCGAAAAGTCGATCGCCGCGCTGGAAAAGCAGGGCAAGCCGGCGCGCGAGTTCTACGCGGCTTACACCAAGTAAACACTGCGCAAGAGCCGCGCGCGCCCTCCTCTCGCGGGCGGGCGTTAAGCGCCGCTAGCGATGACCCATCATGAATCGCGGCACCATCTACGCTCTCCTCGGTCGCCTGCGCGTCGCGCAACTGCGCCTCGCGTCCGTCGCACTCATCATCATGATGCTGGCGACGCTCGCCGACGTCAGCCTTCGCTACCTATTCAACAGCCCGATCCACGGCACCTACGAATTCGTCGAGGCGATGATGACGGTGTTCGTGTTCAACGGCATGTCCACCGCCTTCCTGCAGCGGCGCAACATCGTGATTGATCTCATCGATTCCTTCGCGCCGCGCGTTGTCGTCGCTGCGCTGATCCGCGTGTCCGATGTGCTCACCGTCGTCACCGTCGCAATGTTCGCGTACGCCATGATCAAGCCGGCGTTGCAGTCCTATGCCTACGGCGAGGTGAAGCTGGAGCTGCAAGTGCCGATCTGGTGGTTCTGGGCCGTCGCCCTGATCGGTATCGCCGGCGCCATTCTGTGCGCAATCGGCGCGCTGATCGCGCCGCCACCCAAGTCCTCCCACGACAAAGAGCCAGTGTGATGGCGCCCTCGACGATCGGCGCCATCGGCGTCCTCGCCCTCTTCACGATGCTGTTTTTGCGGGTGCCGGTGTGGATCGCACTCACGCTGGTTGGCTTCGTCGGCAATTCGATCATGTCCGGGGTGACGCCGACCTTCGCGCTCGCCGGCACGGTACCGTTCGACGTCGGCTCGGCCTATACGCTGTCGGTGCTGCCACTGTTCATCCTGATGGGCGAGGTCGCATCGGTCACCGGCTTGTCGTCCGATCTGTTCAAGGCCGCACGCGTGATCCTCGCCGGCGCGCGCGGCGGCCTCGCCATCGGCGCCATTGCCGCGTCCGCCTGCTTCGGCGCGGTGTGCGGCTCCTCGGTGGCGACGGCGGCGACGATGACACGGATCGCGCTGCCGGAAATGCGCGCCGCTGGTTATCACCCGAGCCTCGCCGCCGGCGCGCTAGCCGCTGGCGGCAGCATCGGCATTCTCGTTCCGCCGTCGATCATTCTGGTGATCTATGCGGCGATCGCGGAACAATCGGTGCCACGGCTGTTCGCCGCCTGCCTCATTCCCGGCCTGCTGCTGACCGCGTTCTATATGACCGTCGCGGTGCTCTTCGCCAATTTCCGCAAGGACTACGCGCCGATGAGCCAAAGCGTGCCGCTGCGCGAGCGCATCGCCGCCATGAAGGGTCCGTGGCAGTTTCTCGCCGTGTTCCTGGTCACCATCGGCGGCATCTATGCCGGCATCTTTAGCCCGACTGAGGCGGCTTCGGTCGGCGCCGCCGGCGTCATTCTGCTCGGCGCACTTGCCCGCCGGCTGACGCTCGCCGGCCTCATGCACTCGATCGAGAACACCGTGGCCGTCTGCGGCATGTTGTTTGTGATCGTGTTCGGCGCCAACCTGTTTTCCTTTTTTATCGTGCAGACGCAGCTTCCTATTCTCCTGGCGAACGGTGCGCAGGAGCTCCACCTCTCCGGCCTGATGGTGATGGTGCTCATCATCATCGCCTACATCGTCTTCGGCTGTTTCCTGGAAGCGATCGGGATGCTCCTGATCACCATCCCGGTGTTCCTGCCTCTGGTGAAGCAGTTCGGATACGACCCGGTGTGGTTTGGCATCGTCTTCGTCATCGTGGTCGAGGTCGGCCTGATCCATCCGCCGATGGGCCTCAACCTCTTTGTCATCCAGGCGCATGCGCCCGACATGAAGCTCACCGACATCTACCGCGGCATCGTGCCGTTCCTGTTTGCGCCGCTGGTGCTGATCATACTGATGTTTTGGTTCCCGCAGCTCGCGCTGTGGCTACCCAAGCTATTCTACGGCTAAGTCAGGGCCGCCGACAAACTGCGCCGCGCGTTAGCGTTTATTGCGGTCGTCGAGCTCGATCGCACCACCCAGCATGAACTCGGCCGCAGTGCGCAGCGTGACCGGATCCCAGTGCGGCGCCAGCGCCGTCAGGATATCGATGCCGGCGCGTGACAAATGGCGGGTGAGTAGTGCCGCCACCAGGGCCGACTGTCGCTTCTTGCAGGCCTGCAGGATTTCGCAATGCTCTACCGCCGCGCGGCGGTAAATATCGACCAGTCCGGATTGGATGGAGTTGTAGACGTAGCGTTCGCTGCGCTGGCAATCGACATACATCCGCTGCTGCAGCTTCGGGTTGGCGCCCGAAAATAGCATTTGATGAAATGCGCGGTGATTCAGGATCCAGCGATCGAGATCCTGCTGCCCTTCATCCTTGCGCATATTATCGAAATAGCCGGACAGCTTCACGATGTCCGCATCGCTCATATTCTCGACAGTGATTGCCGCCGATATCCCCTCGTTCATGATGCGTGAGGCATAGAGCAGCTCGAGCTCCTCCGGATCGAAGCCGAGCACGCGGCAGCGGAAGTTCGGCTCCGCGCTGATCAAGCCCTCCTCCTGCAACATGCGGAAGGCTTCGCGCACCGGTGTGCGGCTGACCTTGAGGCAGCCCGCCACCTCGACCTGCGAAAGGATCGTTTCCGCCGGCAGCGCATTGGCGAGGATCGAATTGCGCAGATATTGGTGGATGTCGATGGAGGCGCGTCGGTGACTGCCGCCGGCCAGCGGACGCAGGAGCTGCTGCAAGCTGCGCGGCTTTTTCTGCGCCCTGCTTCTTTGCGGCAACGGCTTCCGCGCAGCCTGTTGCCGCGCTGAAGCGCGTTTCACCGAATTGCTCTTTGTTCCCATCTCTGGATCGTTGAACCGATGCACCGCTGAACGTCGCTATTTGGCGGCACGCAGCGCCTTCGTCCCTTTTTC
Source organism: uncultured Alphaproteobacteria bacterium (assembly GCA_963739075.1). Classification (GTDB taxonomy): domain Bacteria; phylum Pseudomonadota; class Alphaproteobacteria; order Rhizobiales; family Xanthobacteraceae; genus Pseudolabrys. Next base: position 18,133 of record CAVTZC010000009.1, read on the forward strand.
GTCCACCTCGAAAGTGACCGGATCGACGGCGACCTTGTAGACATTCCGCGCCGTCTCCGCGGTGATGAATTCCTTCCTCAGGTCGTCGGCGACCATTTGCGGATCGCGCTCCTCGGGCTTGCCTACGCCTCCGCCGCCGGCCGAATGCTTGACCAGGATGTCGCGCTCCTTCACCGGCACCAGCCGGTGCGGCTTGACGCGAATATCCTCGCCGTTGCGCCGCAGATAGGTGCGCGACAGCGGCGTCGGCTCGCCGCCGAGCGCGCCCACGCCCTGCACCACGTCGCCGTCCGAGCTGCCGGTCGCCATCTGTCCATCGGAGCCCTCATTGAGCGCCTCCCAATGAATGCCGGGACCGCCGCGCCAGCGGCCATTGCCGCTGAGGTCGGGCACGAACTCCCATTGCAATGCGCGCCAGGGCACACGCACTTCCATTTCCTCGACATTGTCGCGATGCGCGGCACCCAGGGCGGTCAGCGTGCTCACCGCCTGATAGCCGTCATAGCCCGCCACCGCGCCGGCACTGCCGTCATAGTCGAAGCAGGTGCGCACATAGCGCTCGCCGGTGCGCGGATCGACCGCGAACAGATAATCGCCGCGATGCTTGCCCCAGCAGGCGATGGCGCGGTGCGGCAAAGCCTTGGCCAAGGCCTCGATCACCGCCTCCATGATCTGACAACCGACATTGACCGGAGAGGCGCCGACTGTCGCCGGGTACTCGCAATTTACCACCGAACCGAGCGGCGAGATCACCTTGATTGGCGTCATAGTGCCCTGATTGTGGTAGTCGGCGAGCGCGGGATCGAAATAAAGGATCGCCGCGGCCACCGCGATGCCGTAGGTCACCGATTCCGTGCAATTGATGAAACCCTTGCGCTGCGCATCGCTTTCCGAAAGGTCGATTGTCATCTCATCGCCTTTCACAATGATGCGCGCACGCACCCACACCGGCTCATCCAGCGTCGTGCCGTCGTCGTCGGTGGCGGACGCGCCGGTATAGATGCCGTCAGGCATCTTGCGGATTTCCTCGCGCACGGCGAGCTCCGTACGACGGATCATTTCCTCGATGCTCGCCAACACCACGTCGCGGCCATACATGTCGAGCAGCGCGAGGATGCGCTTTTCGCACATCGTCGTCGAGCCGATCATGGCGTGCAAATCGACCCGGACGCCGTCGGGAAATCGCACATTGCAGAGAATGAGATTGACCAGATCCTTTCGTTCCTTGCCACGCTCGAACACCTTGATCGGCGGGATGATGAGGCCCTCGGCGTGGATATCGTAGGCGTTGGGGAAATAGCCGCCCGGGAACGACCCGCCCGTGTCCATCTGATGGCCGCGGCAAAGCGTGAAGAACAACAGCTCGTCCTTGTAGAAGATCGGGCGGATATAGCCCCAGTCGGGCAAATGCGTATTGTGTCCGCCATGATAGGGATCGTTGGTCAGGAACACGTCGCCGGGATGAATGTTGCCCTCGAACATCTTGACCAGTTCCTTGACGGCAAAGGTCGTCCCCAGATGCTGATTGGCCAAGCCGACGGGAACGGCGATGGTCGAGCCGTCGGCGCCCCAGATGCCGACGGAGAGATCCTGCAACTCGCCGATCAGGTAATTTTGCGCCGTGCGTTTGACTATGTGCCGCATCTCCTTGCAGATGGTCTGCATCGAGTGCCAGACCGTGGCAACGGTGGTCGGATCGATATTAACGTTGCTCATCATGGCCTCCCCTGGTCTCAATTGCGCGTCAGCACGTAGTTTTTGTATTTGTCCACCGAGCAGACATAGGCGTCGGGGACCACGACCGTGGTGGTCGTTTCCTCGATGATCGCCGGCCCGCTGATGACGTTGCCGGCTAGCATCTTCTCGCCGTCATAGACCGGCGTGTCGACGTCGGCGCCGCCGAAGCGGCAGACGCGGCGGCGCTTGAGCGCCGCCGAGGCATCGGCGCCGGCCTGTTTGACCTCCGGCAGGGTGAAGGACGCGTTCGGTGTCGATGCCTTCAGCCGCAGCGTCAGGATTTCCACTGCCTTCCAGGGCATCGCGAAGGTGTTGTGCTCCTCGTGCTTCTTGGCGAAGAAGTCGGCGGCCGCATCGATGGCTTCGCGCCCGAGCTTGCCGTTCGGCATGTCGGCCTCGACCTCGTGGAATTGGCCGACATAGCGCATGTCGGCCGTGCGCTTGAGCGTGATGAACTCGGGATCGATGCCGTGCACGCGGAACGATTTCGCCGCCTCTGCCTCCATCTCCTCATAGACGCGGTTGAGCGCGTCGAGAGCGATATTGGTCACGCGACCAACGAAGGAGCGCGCATAGTCCTGGCCGATATCCATAGCGAACATACCGAACGCGCTGTAGAGCGCCGCCACCGGCGGCACCACCACCTTCTTGATGCCGAGCATGTCGGCAATGAAGCCGGCGTGGATCGCCCCGCCACCACCGCCCGCGATCATCACCGTGTTGCGAACGTCGTAGCCGCGCTTGGTCGAGACCTCCGTGATCTTGTTCGCCATGTTGGCATTGACGGTGCGGAAGATCAATTCGGCCGCGCCCTTTTCGTCGGTGCCGAGATGTTTCGCCAGCGGCGCCACCGCCTTATGCGAGGCTTTGACGTCAATTTGCATTTCGCCGCCGAGGAAGTAGTCGGCCGGCACATAGCCGAGAATCAGATTGGCGTCGGTGACCGTCGCGTCGGTGCCGCGGCCGTAGCAGGCCGGCCCCGGATCTGCGCCGGCGCTGGCCGGGCCGACGCGCAATAAGCCGAGCGCGTCGATGTTGGCGATCGATCCGCCGCCGGCGCCGATGCTGGCGATGTCGACCATCTTGATGGCGACTCGCTGGTCGTTTTCCCAGTGTTCGGTGGTGGTCGGAATCTCGCCTTTGTCCACTAGGCAGATGTCGAAGCTGGTTCCGCCCATGTCGACCGAAAGCAGATTATCCTCGTTGAGATGTTTGCCGAGATAGACCGCGCCAGACGGCGCCGCCGCCGGCCCCGAATGCAACAGGAATACCGGGTGGCGGATGCATTCGGCGATGTTCTGCACCAGACCGTTCGCCAGCATCATCAGGAAGGTGCCGCGGAAGCCGGACTGCTTCAGCACCTCTTCGAGATTGGTGAGATAACGCGCCACGGCAGGCCCGACATAGACGCCGACCGCCGTTGTGTTGAAGCGTTCGAACTCACGCCACACCGGCAGCGTCTCGTGCGAGGTGGAAACGAATACGTCAGGCGCCACTTCCCGGCAGATGTCGGCGGCGCGCCGCTCATGGGCCGGATTGATATAGGAGTGCAGGAAACAGATCGCGACCGACTCGATATCTTCTTTTTGCTTCAGGCTGGTGATCGCGTCCCGCACTTCCTGCTCGTTAAGCGGAGTCTGGATATCGCCGTTGTAGCGCGTGCGCTCCTCGACCCCGATGCGCCGCCAGCGCGGGATCAAAGGCTCGCTCGGCGGGATGAATACATTGTAAAGCGATACGTCGATCGGCTTGATCCCGCGCCTTATCTCGATGCTGTCGCGAAAGCCCTTGGTGGTGATCATGCCGGCCTTGGCGCCGCGCCCGGTGAGCAGGATGTTGGTGGCGAGCGTGGTGCCGTGCACCAGGATTTCGATCTGGCCGAGGAATTCCTTGACGTCGAGCTTGTAGAAGCGCGCCGCCTTCTTCATCGCATCCATCAGGCCGATCGACGGATCGCGCGGCGTCGTCGATGCCTTGAACTTCTGCAGCAGCCCCAACTCGTCCATCACCAGGCAGTCAGTAAACGTGCCGCCGACGTCGATACAAACGCGCTTGTTCTGCATTTCCTTCCCCTTGTCTCGACTTTTTTCTGATGAGAAACCCGCGAGGCGCGACACTGCCGAGAAATATTCGACAGCCTGAAAAATCTCCGCGCGGCTTCCGCCTTGGCTCATCGTTCGAATTCGATGGAACGGAGCCGGCAAGACGGCGCGACACACCGCGAGTCTTGGGCAAGACCGCCTCGGCGCGGAGCTGACTCGAAACCTCCTTTCCCGGCGGACCAAGGAAGGGCGCGCAACCTGGTTGGTTTCTCCTGAAAAAGTGGATACACTTTTGCCGGAGCGGAGTCAAACCCGCCGCCGGCGCAAAGTCGTGGTTCAGCGCATCGTCATGGTCGCGATGCCTAGATAAGATCGAATGTCACGCCGCTTGACGCCAAGGGAGGACGGACAATCGTGACCTCATCGCCGCAAATGGCGACCGTATCGCCTGTTCCGTCGCTTGCCTCAGCCGAGGAAGGTCTGCGGCTGCTCCGCGCGATGCAATTGATCCGCGCGTTTGAAGAGCAAGTGCGCAATCTTTCCGCCGCGGGCGTTATCCCCGGGCTGGTGCATCTGTGCGCCGGGCAGGAAGCGGTGGCGGTGGGCGTGTGCTCGCTCTTGCGCGCCGACGACATGATCGCCAGCAATCATCGCGGCCATGGCCACTGTCTGGCCAAAGGCGGCGATGTTGGGCGCTTGCTGGCGGAGATCATGGGACGCCGCACCGGCTACGGTCTCGGCCGCGGCGGCAGCTTGCATATCTTCGATGCGGCCAACGGCAATCTCGGCACCACCGGCATTGTCGGCGGCGGCATTCCGCTCGCCACCGGCGCCGCGCTGAGCGCCAAGCGGCAGGGGCGCGGTCAGGTCACCGCCGCCTTTTTCGGCGACGGCGCACTCAATCAGGGCCTGCTGTTCGAGGTCATGAACATGGCGGCGATCTGGCGCCTGCCAGTGCTGTTCGTCTGTGAAAACAACGGATTCGGCGAATTCACCGCCATCGAGGACGTCACCGCCGGGGCCGATCCGCTGGCACGCGGCCAAGCCTTCGGCATCCCCTCCGAAACTGTCGACGGCATGGATGTGTTGGCGGTGCGCATGGCGGCGCAAACCGCCATCGAGCGCGCGCGTGAGGGCAACGGGCCGAGCTTCCTGGTCTGCAATACCTACCGCTATGGCGGCCATCACGCCGGCGACAAGCAGGACTACAAGGATGCCGAGGAGGCCAAGGCCTGGCGGCTGAAGGACCCGATCGAACGGCTGTCCCGCTTGCTGAAGGAATCCGGCTTTGCGAGCGAGGCGGCGATCGCCGCTCTCACGCAGGAGATCGACAGAGAAGTACGGGCTGTCGTTGATCTCGCAAAGGTCGCTCCCCTGCCCGCCGCCGACGATTTCGAGGCGCACCTCTATGCCTAGCCCGCACACCATCACCTATCGCGCCGCGGTGCTGGAAGCGCTGTTCGGAGAAATGCGCCGTGACGGCTCGGTCATTTTGATGGGCGAGGACATCGGCGCCGCCGGCGGTGTGTTCAAGCAGACCGAAGGTCTGTTCGCCGAATTCGGCAGCGAGCGCGTGATCAATACGCCGATCTCGGAATCCGGCGCTTTCGGCATTGCGGTCGGCGCCGCCATGACCGGACAGCGGCCGGTGTTCGAGGTAATGTTCGGCGATTTCATCACCCTGATCATGGACCAGCTCGTCAACCAGGCGGCCAAGATCAATTACATGTCGGCGGGCCAGTTCCGCGTGCCGCTGGTGGTGCGTACTGCCGTCGGCGTCGGCGGCAATCTCGGGCCGCAGCATTCGCAAAGCCTGCATGCCTGGCCGGTCCACATTCCCGGCCTGAAAGTGGTGATGCCCGCAACGCCGGCCGACGCCAAGGGCCTGATGGCCGCGGCCATTCGCGACGACAACCCGGTGGTCTTTTTCGAGGACCGCATGCTCTACAATCTGCGCGAGGCGGTGCCCGAGGGCGTTCATGTGGTGCCGATCGGCAGCGCCACGGTCAAACGCGAAGGCCGCGACGTCACCATCATCGCGGTGAGCCGCATGGTGCACACAGCTTTGGCGGCTGCCGATCTGCTGGCGAAAGAGGATATTTCCGCCGAGGTGGTCGATCCGCGCAGTCTGGTGCCGCTCGATGTCGAAACACTGGTGGCATCGGTGAAGAAAACGTCACGTGCGATCGTGGTCGATGGCGGCTACCGGCAATACGGCATCACCGGCGAGATCGCTGCCACCGTCGCCGAGCATGCTTTCGATTGGCTCGACGCGCCGGTGCTGCGCATCGGCGGCGCCGATGTGCCGATTCCATTCAGCAAGACGCTGGAGCCGCTGGTGCTGCCGGACGCCCAGCGGCTCGCGCGCGACGCCACCGCGCTGGTGCGCGGCCAACGATGAGAATTTGGGGAGGACAGAAACGATGACGACACCCGCCCTCGATCGGCAAACCAGCCTGTCGATCTTCGAGCGCATGCTACTGATCCGCCATTTTGAGGAGACGGTGATCCGGCTCTACAGCGAAGGCCGCTTCGCAAGCCACTACCACATCTATATCGGCCAAGAAGCCACCGGCAGCGCCGTGCTGGAAGTGCTGGGCGACAAGGATCTGATCTGCACCACCCACCGCAACCACGGCCACATCATCGGCCGCGGCTGCGACCCCAACCGCGCGATGGCGGAAATCCTCGGCCGCGCCACCGGTTTCAACGGCGGCCGCAGCGGCACGCTGCACTTGTGCGATGCCAGCCGTGGCTTTCTCTCCACCTCGGCCATCGTCGGCGGCTGCCCGGGGCTGGCGACCGGCGCGGCTTACGGCATCAGGGTCAAGCGCGAGCCACATGTTTCCGTTGGCTTCTTCGGCGACGGTGCGCTGGAAGAGGGGCTGGTGATCGAGAGCTTCAATATCGCCGCGCTCTGGAAGCTGCCGGTGGTGTATGTCTGCGAGAACAATTCCTCCGGCGCCATCGGCCCGCAGCAGGGCGGCTATCCGACCGCCACCACCGCCACCGACAGCTTCACCCGCCTCCCCGCCGCCTATGGCATCCATTGTTTGCAGGTCGACGGCACCGACATGAGCGCCGTACATAAAGCGGCGACCGAAGCGGTCGAACGCTGCCGCGCCGGCAACGGCCCGGTGTTCATCGAGGCCTTCACCACGCGCTGGCCTGGCAGCAGCCCGTTGTGGCCGGAGCTGGCGACCGTCACCGATCTCAACGAGGCCTGGGAGCCCGAGCGCATCAGCGGACCGCATGCCGACTGGGTGCGCCACCATGACCCGCTGCTGCGCGCGGCGCGTGAATTGCTCACCGCCGGCTACGCCACGCGCGACGAACTAATGGCGCGCGACAAGACCGCACGCGCGCGCATGGCGGCGGCCGCGGAATACGCCGTCGCCAGCCCGATGCCCGAGCCGGCGAGTGTCGGCGACCACGTGTTCGCTTGAGCAGGGAGCGTGTGATGCGAAAGACAAGCTATGCCGCCGCCGTCGCCGAAGCCCTGCGCATCAGCTTGGCCGAGGACCCGCGCGTCAGCCTGGTGGGAAGCTACGTGCTCGGGCTCGGCCCCAAGCGCGTACTCATGGACCCGATCCGCGCCGAGTTCCCCGACCGCGTCTATGATCCGCCGATATCGGAAGCTGCGGTCGTCAGCATCGGCGCAGGCGCCGCGATGGCGGGCGCGCGGCCGTTCGTCGATATCGGCACCGGCAGCTTCGCCTATGTCGGATGGTCGCCGCTGGTCAACGAGGCGGCGGTCGCCTGTCACATGTCGAACGGCACAGTGCGCGTGCCGGTCGTCTATCATTATCTGCATGGTCTGCGCGGCGGCGGCGCCGCCCAGCACAGCCACAGCCCGCAGGCGATGTTGTGGAACGCCGCCGGGCTCGAAATCGTCATCCCGTCGAGCCCCTACGACGTCAAAGGCCTTATCCGCAGCGCCATCAAGAGCGACAACCCGACCATGTTCGTCAATCACGCCCGGCTGATGGATATCGAGGGCGACGTGCCGGAGGAGGACTACATGATCCCGTTCGGGCGCGCCGACATCAAACGGCCCGGCCGCGACGTCACCGTGATCGCGACCTCTTATGTCGTGCACGCCGCGCTGGCGGCGGCCGAGACGCTGGCCGGCGAGGGCATCGATGTCGAAGTGCTCGATCCGCGCACGCTGGTGCCGCTCGACCAGGACATGATCCTGGACTCGGTCGGCCGCACCGGACGGCTGGTGGTCGCCGACGAGACCAATTTGAACTGCGGCATCGCCTCCGGCCTGTCCGCCATCGTGGCCGAGCACGGCTTCAAATCGCTGCGCGCGCCGATCGCGCGCGTGGCGCGGCTGGATATCCCGACCCCGTTCAGCCTGCCGCTCGAACTAGCTATCACGCCCACAGCCGAGCGAATCTGCGAGGCCGTGCGCAAAACCGTGGCCTGGACCTGACCGCCATGAAAGCCGTCCGCCTGTTCGAATTCGGGGGACCTGAGAAGCTCGTCTATGGCGACTATCCGGAGCCCGAAGTCGGCGCCGGCGATGTGCTGGTGAAGGTGATTGCCACCTCGGTGTCGCGCTGGGACATCAAGTACCGCAACGGCGAGGTGCATCACTTCTACGGCAAGGCCACCGGGCACCATGGCGGCATCCACGGCCGCCCAGCCTTTCCCATGCCGATGCAATTGGGGCGTGACGTGGCCGGCGACGTTGTGGCGATCGGCCCAGAGGTCGACGGCTTCAAGCCGGGCGACCGCGTTGTCGGCATCGTGCATCCGGAAAATCCGGCGTCGGTCAACACCATTCGTGGTCTTGGCAATCTCTCGACCGGTGTCGAACTGCCCGGCCACACCATGTTCGGCGGCTATGCGCAGTACGTTTCACGGCCGCAGCTTTACTGGATCAAGATCAGCCCGGCGCTCGACTACGATCAGGCCGCCGCCGCCATGTGGGCCTGCTCGACCGCGCACCACATCGTCGCCTCCCGGCTGAATGTGCGCATGAACGACGTGGTTCTGATCACCGGCGCCTCCGGCGGCATGGGCACCGCCACACTGCAACTGGTCAGGCTTGCCGGCGGCACCCCGATCGCCACCACCCGCCACGCCGCCAAGGAGGACGCGCTGCGCCGCGCCGGCGCGGAAGCCGTGTTCAACACCAACTCGCCCGATGTCGTGCGCGCCATCCGCGACGTCACCCGCGGCGAAGGCGTCGACGGCGCGGTCGAATATACCGGCGCAACGGCCCTGATGCGCCTGTGCATCGACGCGATGCGGTTTGGCGGCACCTTTTGCCCGGTCGCCGGCGAGATGAACGAGGTTCCGCTGCGGGTGATCGATCTAGTCAGCCGCGAGCTCAACGTGCACGGCGTGCGCGCCTCGACGCGCAACGACCAGCGCATTGTCGTCGAACTGCTGGAAAAAGGCCGCATCGTCATGCCGATCCACGCCGTGTTGCCGCTGTCGCAGGTCGGCGCCGCCCATCATCTGCTCGAAACGAGCGACAAATTGCTCGGACGCATCGTATTGCACCCGTGGGACGACTGAAACGCTTCGGCTCCGTGTGCCGAAAAACTTAAATCCGCACATAATGGTGATGAAGTCAGCCGAGGATGGCTGAGACGCGATGTGCCCGACGCGCTAGGACGGCACGAAGGGCAGATGCATCTTTATCCAGTGACCGATGCGTTCTGATCTTATTGTTATAGTGAGCATAGCCTTGCAGAATCCGACGCAGCTGAACCTCGCTAATGACGACGCGGTGATCGAGGCACTTGCGCCGGAGTGAACTAATCAACCGTTCAGCGAAGCCATTCTGCCAGGGCGACCCAGGCGTTATAGGCTTGTCCCAGATACTCATCGCCCGAATGCAGTGGCCAATCCGGCGCCCGCGCGCAGCTCAGAATCGAGGATTCGAACCGCGAGATGGCCGCTTCCTCGGCCGCCAATTTGTAAGCGCGTCAGGGCTTGTAGCCCCAAAGGCCTATTTCGCGAACAAAATAGGATTCGCTGGGGCTACAAACAAAAATTGTCATTTGAAATCATGGCGGTCCCGAGAGGACTTCCCCGCACCAGTCAAAACAAGGGCTTATGCAATGGTGGGACTGCAATCTACCCCACGGAAACATTAGGCTTTCTAGCCCGGTTGTCCCACCGGCTAGCCCCGCCCCGATTACGAAATTGCATGGCTAAACCACTGGTCTTGTGGCGGAGCAAAACGAATTTTTCTTTCCAAAAAAATTCAATATTGGCGACCGAGGCGTCCCGCGATTGGGGCAACAGATGGGGTAACCTGCCGAGTGAGGTGTGATATCGTTTCTCTATTGCACGCGCCGAAGTGGTGATCGGATGAAACTTCTCCGCCGACAATTTCTCTATCTGGCAGCGAGTGCTGTCACAATGCCGGCCGTATCGGGGGGCGTAAACGCGCAAAGCTATCCGTCGCGGCCGGTGCACATTCTAGTTCCGTATCCGGCCGGCGGCGGAGTCGACATCGTCGCGCGCTCGCTGGGCGACGAACTGTCAAAACATTGGGGTCAACCGGTCGTCATCGAGAATCGGCCGGGCGCCGGTGGCGTCATCGCATCGCAGGCGGTGGCAGTCTCGCCGAAGGATGGCTACATGCTGATTGTGGTCGCCAGCGGCCACGCCACCAATCCGTTCCTCTACGCACATCTGCCCTACGATACGTTCAAAGATTTCACGCCGATTTCGTTGCTCGGTTCATCGCCGAACATCCTTCTTGTGCGTGCCGATTCGCCGTTCAAGACGCTGGCGCACCTCCTCGCCGAGGCCAGGAAAAAACCAGGCAGCTTGTCCTACGGCCATGCCGGCAACGGAACCTCGACGCATCTCGCAGGCGAATTGCTTAAAAGCTTGGCGAAGGTCGACCTCACTGGGATTCCCTACAAGGGCGGTGCACCGGCGATCAACGACCTACTCGGCGGGCATCTGCCGATCTCGTTCAATAATGCGCCGGAATCATTGGGCCAGATCACCAGTGGCACACTGCGTGCACTGGCAGTGACTACGGCGACCCGCGCCCCGTTCCTTCCAAATGTTCCGACCATGGCCGAGGCCGGAGTGCCGGGCTACGACACCGCGGTCTGGTGGGGCCTGCTCGGGCCGAGCAACATGCCAGTCGACGTTACAGCCAAGATCGCCAACGATACGGCCGAAGCCATGAAGTCCCCAGCGATCAAAGAGCGCCTCATCAAGCTCGGTGCGACCTCTATCGGCAGCTCGCCTCAGGACTTTGCCAAGCTCATCCAATCCGACTACGACAAATGGGGGCCGATAATCAAAGCCGCCGGCATTAAGGCGGAGTGAAACGAGGCCGTAGTCTTTCAAATGCACCAAGCGTCCATCGTCAATCATGCGCGGTGCTGCCTAAAATGTATTTTTCTGTCCAGAAAAATTCGTTCGATTGTCCAATCCCTTCTAGATAACAACTTCTTCAAACCAGCATCAGGCGCTCGTTGATCACAATGAATTAGTTTGGCGAGCAATCGACCAAATTATTTCATTTGTGAGGCGTTCGCCGAGCGGCGCAAGCTGGACTTGATTATAGCTCTTGACGGCGCGTGGCCTTGAGCATTTCGGGCTCTACGATCTGCAAATCATGCGCGACTTGAAACTGCCGACATTCGCTCCCGGCCAACGGCTGGCCTGGCCGCCGCAGTCCTCGCTGGCGGTGATGGTCGCGAAGTCGATGGTGCTGACGCACGACCCACGTTACACGGCCAACTGGGCAGCCGCACAGAAGGAGAACAATGCACGGCGGGCGGCAACCGAGGCTCGGTGGGCCGAAGAGGAAGCCGCGCGCCCGGCGGAGAGTAGGCGAGCATACGAGGCGAGCCTGCGGCGATGAACCCTGCTCCTGCCGGAGTCATCCGGCCGTTTACATAGGCCCGGCGCGTCGTCCGGGCCGGGTTCATGGCGGCCGGCCCGCCCACTGCGTGTGGCGGGGGCTGTTTTTAAACCCCACACTGGGGCCTTTCCCAGTGCAGGTTTGAGCCGCTACGATGCCCTGTCCTGAGCCTCGGGGGGAGGCAATGAGACGGCGCGGCAAAGCAGTCGGCAAACCACTAAAAACGGGGCGTCGAAAAGCGACACCCGCAAAACGCTCGAATGCGCCAAGGCCCGCGCGTCCCAACAAATCCCCCGTCACTAGCGATGAGACAGAGGTTGCGCGGCTCAGGCGTGAATTGAGCGAGGCGCTGGAGCAGCAGACCGCGACGAGCGAGGTACTGAAGGTCATCTCAAGCTCTCCAGGCGATCTCAAGCCGGTATTCGAAGCTATGCTCGACAACGCGAGCCGCATTTGTGAGGCGGATGCCGGAAATTTGTTCCTGTGCGAGCCGGCTGGGCTTCGTGCGGTCGCCGTTCGTGGTGAGCCGCAATATGTCGAGACCTGGCGGGGTGGGCCGCTGGTCGCTCTTGCCGATGGCGAGGACCTGCCGATCAACCGGATCGCCAGGACCAAATCCATCGTCCACATTGCGGATCTCAGGACCGAGCCGGCGTATATCCAGCGTCATCCGCGTGCTCTGGCGCTCGTGGACGCTGCCGGAGCGAGGACGTTGCTCAACGTCCCCCTTCTCAGAGATAACGAACTGGTTGGCGTGTTCGGTATCTTTCGCCGGCAAGTTCGCCCGTTCACCGACAAGCAGATCGAGTTGGTGTCGAACTTCGCCGCGCAAGCTGTCATCGCCATCGAGAACACGCGGCTGCTCGAGGAATTGCGCGAGTCGCTTGATCAGCAGACGGCAACTTCGGAGGTACTGGCCGCGATCAGTTCGTCGCCGGGCGATCTTGTCCCCGTGTTCGCTGCGATGCTCGGAAACGCTGCCCGGGTCTGCGACGCCAAGATGGGATTGCTGGTGCTCGCCGAGGGCGAAGGGAAGTTCCGCGTTGCAGCCATGCACGGCGCGCCACCGGCTCTGATGGAAAAGCGCACCCGCGAACCGGTCTTCACGCCCGGTCCGCTCAACAACGTTTCTATCGCCGCCAAGACGAAGAAGGTCCAGCACGTTCCGGATCTCAGGCAAGACCGGAGCTACATCGAGCGTGACCCCGCGGCCCTCGTGCTTGCCGAAGCGGCCGGCGCGCGCGCACTGGTCGTCGTTCCGATGCTCAAGGACAACGAGCTCGTCGGCGTGTTCGGCATGTACCGACAGGAGGTGCGGCCGTTCACCGAAAAGCAGATCGAGCTTTTGACCAATTTCGCCGCGCAGGCCGTCATCGCAATCGAGAACACGCGGCTGCTCAATGAGCTGCGCGAATCGTTGCAGCAACAGACCGCCACTGCCGACGTACTGCGTGTAATTTCAAGGTCGCCGACCGACGTCCAGCCCGTTCTGAATGCTATCCTCGAAACGGCGGGGCGTCTGTGTGAGTCGGAATACGCGTGCTTTTTCAAATTACAGGACGGTAAGTACCACTTGGCGGGCTCCAATAACGCCAAGGCGGAATACATTAGATACCTTTCGGATCATCCGATAGGCGTGGACCGCGGCTCGCTCGTTGGCCGCACGGCGCTCGAACGCCGGACGGTGCACATCCCCGACTGCCTCGCTGATCCCGAGTACACGTCTCATGAATATGCCCGCGCAGGAAAACATCGTTCAATGCTCGGGGTGCCACTGCTACGCGACGGCGAGCCGGTAGGCGTAATTGGCCTCTTACGCACATCTGTTAAGGCGTACACCGACAAACAGGTCGAGCTCGTAACAACCTTCGCCGACCAGGCAGTAATTGCGCTTGAAAACGTGCGCTTGTTTAATGAGACCAAAGAGGCGCTGGAGCAGCAGACCGCGACCTCAGAGGTTCTCAAGGTCATCAGCTCCTCGCCCGGCGAGCTGGAGGCCGTGTTTCGGGCCATGCTGGAGAACGCGACGCGGCTTTGCGAAGCTAAAATCGGAATCCTATTCAGATATGCGAACGACGCTTACACCGCTATCGCCACGCTTGGCGTGACGCCAGCATACGCGAAGTACCTCAATAGTGGGCCGATCCGACCCGGCCCAACGACCGGCTTGGGTCGCGTCGCCAGTACGAAGCAGGCGATCCATATTGTGGATACGCAGGTCGAGAAAGCCTACGCCGACCGCGAACCGCTGCGTGTCGCAACCACCGAACTTGGGGGTGCGCGAACTCTTCTCAACGTACCAATGATCAAGGAGGGCGAACTGATCGGCGCGATTGGCATCTATCGCCAGGAGGTCCGGCCGTTCACCGACAAGCAGATAGAGCTAGTCACAAACTTTGCCGCTCAGGCCGTCATCGCCATTGAGAATGCGCGGCTGCTTAAGGAACTGCGCGAATCTCTCCAGCAGCAGACGGCCACCGCCGACGTCCTCAAGGTTATCAGCCGTTCGACCTTCGATCTGCAGCCAGTGCTCGACACTCTCGTGGAGTCGGCAACGCGGCTTTGTGAGGCCTATGATTCCGTCATTCTCCTGCGCGACGGTGAACGGCTTCGGGTCCGAGCACATTACGGCCCAATCCCGGTAGATTTCGTTGACTGGCCAATCGGGCGTGGTTGGATCACGGGACGCGCCTTCATCGATCACAAGCCAATCCATGTGCACGACCTGCAGGCCGCCGTGGACGAGTATCCTGATGGCAGCGCGATGGCGATCCGGCTCGGTCACCGAGCCACTCTTGCTACCCCTTTAATGAGGGAGGACGAGGCGATCGGTGCCATCATGCTTCGTCGCACCGAGGTCAGGCCATTTACGGACAAGCAGATCGAACTGGTCACTACATTCGCCGATCAGGCTGTCATCGCGATCGAGAACGTGCGCCTGTTCGACGAAGTGCAGACGCGCACGCGTGATCTGACTGAATCCTTGCAGCAGCAGACCGCGACAAGCAACGTGCTTGAAGTCATCAGCCGATCGGCGTTCGATCTGCAGCCGATTTTCGAGACCGTTGCCGAAAGCGCGGTCAAATTGTGCGGTGCCGACCGGGCATTCATCTTCCGCTTCGACGGCGAGATGTTGCGGTCTGTTGTCGCCTACAACGCCCCCTCGGCGCTTGAAGAGTTTATTCGAAACAACCCCATTCGTCCCGACCGGTCCAGCGCTGCCGGGCGCGCAGCATACGAGCGCCGGACGGTGCACATTCCCGACGTCAAGCTCGATGCGGAATACACATTCAAATCAATCGACGCCGCGCCGCTTCGCACGATCCTGGCGGTACCGATCCTCAAGGGCGCCGAACTACTCGGCGTGATTCTGACCTATAGCCTGGAAGTAAGACCTTTCACAGACAAGCAGATTGCGCTCGTCGAGACCTTCGCCGACCAGGCAGCGATCGCCATCGAGAATGTCCGTCTGTTCGACGAGGTGCAGGCGCGCACGCGTGATCTGACCGAATCGTTGCAACAGCAGACCGCCACCGCTGACGTTCTTAAGGCCATAAGCCGCTCGGCTTTTGATCTCAAGACGGTATTGGATGCCCTGGTCGAGGCAGCCGCCCGGCTGTGCGAGGCGGATCAGGGTACTATCGCGCGCGAGCGGGGCGGCGTGTACTTACGTGTCGCAACTTACGGCTTCCCCGACGACTTCACGGAGTACGTCAGAAACCTGCCAGTCGTTCCAGAGCGTGGCACGGCAACGGGACGGGCCCTGCTTGAGGGTAAGGTCGTGCATATTCCCGACGTGCAGGCGGACCCTGAATACACATTTGTGGAGGCACAGAAGTTGGGCGGCTTTCGCACCATCCTTAGTGTTCCGATGTTACGCGAGGGAGCTCCGATCGGCGTTCTAACTTTGACACGTCACGAGGTGCGGCCGTTCACCGACAAGCAGATCGAGTTGGTATCGACCTTCGCCGACCAGGCCGCGATCGCGATCGAGAACGTGCGGCTGTTTGAGAGTGTCGAGGCCCGCACACGCGAACTGGCAAATTCGCTGGACGAGCTGCGGACCGCGCAGGACCGCCTGGTGCAGACCGAGAAGCTCGCCTCGCTCGGTCAACTGACCGCCGGCATCGCGCACGAGATCAAGAACCCGCTCAACTTCGTCAACAACTTCTCGGCCATCTCGGTCGAACTCATCGACGAATTGCGCGAGGCGCTTGCCGGAGCCAATCTTAACGACAAGCTGCGGGGGGAGATCAACGAGGTTGCGGATATGCTGCAGGGCAATCTCGACAAGGTCGTGCAGCACGGCAAGCGCGCCAACTCGATCGTCAAGAACATGTTGCTGCATTCGCGCCAGGGCTCACAAGAGCATCGGCCGGTCGATATCAACGCCGTCGTCGAGGAGAGCCTCAATCTCGCCTATCACGGGGCGCGAGCAGAGAAGCAGGGCTTCAACATCACTCTGGAAAGATCGTTCGATCCAACCACCGGCGAGGCCGATGTATTCCCTCAGGATATTACCCGAGTGCTGCTCAACCTGATCTCAAACGGCTTTTACGCGGCGACGAAGCGCAAGGCGGAAGCGAATGGAGGCGACTATGAGCCGATCCTGGTGGCCGCGACCAAGAACCTCGGCGACAGCGTGGAGATCAGGATCCGCGACAACGGCACCGGGATTCCGCCTGAGGTGAAGGAGCGGATGTTCAACCCGTTCTTCACGACCAAACCGGCCGGAGAAGGCACCGGGCTTGGCCTATCCATCAGTCATGACGTCATCGTCAAACAACATGGGGGGTCTATTGAGGTCGACACCCAGCCTGGCGAGTTTACTGAGTTTCAGGATCGTTCTACCGCGCGCGGCAGCATCCCTTGCTAAATCAGGAGAACGCGCGTGAACCTTCTCATTCTCGTGGTGGACGATGAGCCGGATGTGGAGCTGCTGTTCCGCCAGCAGTTCCGGCATGACCTGCGCGCCGGTCGTTTCACGATGGAGTTTGCCCAGTCTGCTCCCGCTGCCCTTCAGCGCATCACTGATGCGGCGGGCGTGTCGCTCATCCTGATCCTGTCCGACATCAACATGCCGGGGATGAGCGGGCTTGAACTCCTGCCGAAGGCGAAAGCCGCTCGACCAGACGTTCCGGTCATCATGATCACGGCTTATGGCGATGCGGAGACCAAGCGCAAAGCATTAGAGGGCGGCGCTGAGGCGCTATTTACGAAGCCGATCGACTTTGGGGCACTGCGCAGCGAGATCAACACGCAGGTCGGACGCGCCGCATAACCGAACGGGGCGACTGCTACCCAAATTAGTTTCTCGGTCCCTCAACCTTGTTGTGCACGATCTTTCGCGCTTCCCTGAAGGCCTCGGCAGGGGGTTGAGAATGGCTTCGTTGCGGCCAGTTTTAGCCCGTCTTCATCGTATATCGTCACGATGAACCCGCTGTGGCGAGAGAGATCGAGACGGTGAAAATTGTAAGTCTCGGGTTTGAGGATCAAACACCCACTCTTCGCCACCGGCTTAGGCGCGTTGGGTCTGCTCGGCTGGCGCAGGAAGCGGACGAACTCTGCTGCTGTCGCAGCCGCCTGATCAAAACCCTGATCGAATTTCGGAGAGACCGCTGGGAGCGGCAGTCTTTTTTCGTTCAAAGTTCAGGAGAAGTAGACGATTGGCCGCCCCGACGAAATTTGCTATAAAAGCCCGTTACATCACGCTCCCAAAGGAGTACTTCACATGAACAACATAAAAAGGGTGGCGATTGCTGCGACTATAGCAACCGCCTTTGCCATCATTTCAGTTGCTATGCTGGGCAATGCGAGCGCTGCTGGCGCGATGAAGTCGCCTCCCTCGGCCGCGCCCCCGCCACCATCATGGGGTTATTGGGGAACTCCCCCGATCGTTATGGACTATGCGCTGGCACAATCATGGAGTCTTGAATATCCTTATTATACGGAACAAATTTTCAACTACTGCGATTATCGCAATTGCACGCTGGAACTCCGGGGTGGCTCCTGGGTTCCAGTCTGGCACGGACCACCTAATTGAGCGTGAGAAAGAGGTGTAAGTCTGTTCGGCGACCTATAGTAATGTCCGGGCTGGTGTGAACTTTCTTCTAGGCGGCAGACGCTCAGTCTGATCAAATACGCCAGCTAACGAAGTCAAAGCCCCGGGTGAACAACCCGGGGCTTTTCGTTGGTGGGCAGCAATGCTCGTCAATTGCTATTGTGGACAATCTGAATTTGCTGACGGGGCCTGATGTCGCTATTGGCAGATATTGTTGCAAAAGTCGTTTTGCACTGCTGATAAAAAATCTCTGGGCTCTAGATGCGATTTTGGAATAAATATGCGAGGGACCTCATCGCACAGCGACGAACTCACCGGCGACTTCGGTAATTAGGCTGAGGCCATATTAGTCGGCGGTCACGGCCTGTCCTGCCTTCTGGCGGAAAAATTGTCGCTCCTCGATTTGAGACTTTTGCAACAATATCGGCACTTCGCGGACAATCTAGCCGCACCGGCGTTTGTCGGCTATTGGGGCAACAGCGGACAACGCGCGGACTGACAGCGTTAATTAGAAGGGCGGCGTATTAAGGAGTCATCACAGTCGGTATTGCTGAATCCGCGTAGTGCGTAGGCCAGCGAGGCCGTACTGGTCCATTGCGGATTGCCACGACAGAAGTTCATCGACCGTAAGCATGTAACGGCTGCTGGCTTCCTCAAAGGACAACAATCCACCACGCACGGCCGCAATCACTTCGGCCTTACGCCGGATCACCCAGCGTTTCGTACCGGGTTGTGGCAAATCGGCAATCGTCAGTGGACTACCGTCCGGCCCAATCACGTATTTTGGTCTTGAGTGATGATTGATCGTCATCAATACTCTCACGCAAACAACTGAACAACTCATCGTAACACTACGCGCGCTTAACTAAAATTCACTTAGCGAAATAGAACAAGTTTTAGATACATGCCGAAGCATCTCGCGGGCGAAAATGTCCGCCTTTGTTAATACGCGTCATTTCGCTGCGCCCCGAAATTTGGTCGCTGTTGGGGCAACAGCAGACAAACATCAAGCGGCCCATGCCGCTTTAAAATCCGCCATCGCTTCCTCTTGCGTCGCTGCGTAGCCTCGATCATGGGGATACTGCGGCACCCGCGCCGTGATCGTCCAGAACCAGCGGCGGTTTTCCGGCGCGGCGTACGTCCACAAGATACGCCCCACTATCGAGACGGCTGCTTAGTCGGTTTCCACTCGCGTGCGAGCTTCTGCGCTTCGGTTTACACCGAACAATGTCAAGCAGACTCAATGTTCCTTGCGTTTTCTGCTTTCCAGCGTCCAAACTTTCTGAATCATGGCGAACAAAAAGGCAGTCGTCAGCCCAAAAAGGAGCATGCCGTCTAACGCCTCCAGAGCGCCCATGAGTTGCCACTTTTCTTTCAGGAAGAGGTTTGCATGGCCGTAAGTTGTCATTGCGCTGACCGAATAGAGCATCGCTGACCTGTTGTCTGGCATGGCGTCTAAAATCCTAAACGCGATAGCCCAAGTGGCCGCTTCAAATCCGTGCAAGAGGGTTGCTAAAAGTGCGGCGATGCTCATGACGAGCAAGAACGCTGACTGAAACCTGCGGCGCTGCACAGCAATATCCATAGTGCGGACGACGGCCGCATAAATCATCATTAGCCCCAATATGTGGATGACAACATTGGTGACAATCAATGGCAGGCTCCACGCCCAGTCAAATTCCCAAACCATTTTCAGATCAGCCAGCTTTCCTGTTTCGGCCCCGCGTCCACGGGTGCGGGATAGCTTACCACATGGTGGCCTCGTTTTATTTTCTCGGCCCCTCGATTTTGTTGTCCACGATCTTTCGCGCTTCCGCAAAGGCCTCGGCAAGCGCTGAGCAAGGCATCGTTGCGGCCAACCTCAGCCCGTCTTCGTCGTATATCGTTACGATGAATCCGGATCGGCGAGTGAGATTGAGACGATGGAAATGGTAAGTCTCGGACTTGAGGATCACGGCTTGCGCTCTCCGCCTTGAAACGGTTGGTGCCGAAGAGCGGGGCGCTGCCCCCATACACGTTTTTTTAACCTGGGCGGTTGCACCGTATCTGCTCACTGAAACGGTAGGCAACATCCCCATGTACACCATCGCAACAGCTGCTGCGGCGGTCGGCCGGAACAAGACCGCGATCCTGCGGGCGATCAATGTCGGAAAGATTTCAGTTGCTAAGGACGAGAACGGAGAGTGGCAGATCGACCCCGCCAAACTGCACCGCGTTTATCCCCCATTGCGAAGCGCATCCATGCGGGGCAACGATATGCAGCCGCACCTGCATCAGTCGCCGTTGCTAACGCCAGTGTGAGGGTGATGGCTCGCGCGCCTGCGCTGCCTTGAACGCCGCCATCGCTTCCTTGCGCGAAGCCGCGTAACACAGGTTAAGAATTAAGGACCCAAAGGGCGACAGTCGCCAAAAAGGTGAGCGCCGAAAACATTAGTATTGTCTCGGGCCAATCTACGCCTGCTTGCAGTCTTTGGTGGTCAGAGTGCATTGTGGTGCCTCCAGGGGCAGCCGCACTAATCCAACGCTAGTCTATGACGTAGGTTCCCATCCTCGGCTTAGCGGCAGCCGAATTCTGCCCCGTAGTATGCCCGCCCATGCGTTATTCGCGGCTCCGTCACCGTTCGCATAGGCCGAAAACGGGCTACGGCTTGCGCTCCCACGCCGCCTTAAAATCCGCCATCGCATCCTCTCGCGTCGCCGCATAGCCTCGATCATGCGGGTACTGCGGCACCCGCGCCGTGATCGTCCAAAACCAGCGGCGATCTTCCGGCGCGGCGTATGTCCATAAGATTCGCCCGATGTGCCGGTCGCCGTCGAAAACATCGTAGTCGTCATCCGACCATTGGCCGTCCGGGCGGCTTTTTGGATGCGCGTTTCAGCAGGAGTATGGATCAGCATAACAGTGATTGCAGCCGTGACCGAGACACCACGCGACGAGCGTGCGCACGCCGTTGGCGCGCATTTTGCCGAGGGTAATGGGGGGTCGGCGTCTGCATCGGTGTCGAGCTAGAATATTGCGCGGTAGGCAAACGATATCCCGATTATTATCAGCGCAAAGAAAAGCACTGATATAACCACTACAATTTTCTCTCCGAGGTTTGTATTGTTGTGATTGTTGGCGCGCATGTTGCGGACTGTAACAAATCACATTTTTTCGTTTATTTGGCGTGACGTGATTTTTCAACGGTGCCGCTGTTGTCCATCTGGTCAGCCCCGGGAAGCTCCTTTACTTGCTTCGCCATCTCTAGGCAGGTGAGCAACTCGACATAGCTCGGGCCGCCTCCTAACGTCACCAATCGCACGCAACGCGCCTGATCCGACGGCGTGAACTGTCGCCATTCCTTCTCGAGCGTATCGCGGGCAGTGTTTTCGTCCCGCTCGCAGCCTGCCGCATCGCGCGTGGCTATGACTGCGGATGCAACGGCGGCGGACCGGCAGCTCGGGCCGGTATCGAACTTGGGGACCGGGTCAGCAGCCAGAACCACTTGCGAGCCGAACAGGAATAATGGCAGCAGCGCAGGGGCGCGGATGAGCATGGGCTTCATGGTCTGCGACCTTCGCTCTCGTGCAGGCGCTGATGATATTCCATCGGCGATGCGTGAAAAGCGTTGCCAGGCATCATCCCCTTCCCTGCTAAGCTGCGCAACGGGGTTCATGGCGGCTGGCCCGCCCACTGCGCTGGTGGCGGGACCAGTAACGGCGCAGAGCCCGCGGCCACATCAACTCCTGTTGTGGCGCGGCGGGCATCGGAAACCTTGAGGATGGTGGTTCAAATGGCGCGTGCGATTTCTTTAGCGTAACACAAAGCTCGGCATTTACGCTTCTGGCACTTCACGGACAATCTAGCCGCACCGACGTTTGTCGGCTATTGGGGCAACACGGACATTGATCGGCACGGGCCGCGCTCTGTCGCGAAATTACAGATGAGACAGCAGACCTGCTGGACTTTCGGCGGTGTTGATAAAGTGACGTTAACCGTTGGCGCAACGGGCCAAGTTCGGTGTCGAACCTTACGGCACGCCCATTGTTTCTCTAGTCGGGGGAAACGTGTGATGGAGGGTCACAATGGGAAACCTGCTGACGGTGGCATCGACGATCTATATCGTGGTTGCAATCTTGGTTATGTATCACCTTAAATGCCCGACCGATCCACCGCTGCGAAGTTGATCTTGTAGGAATACTGGTCGAATTACACGCCAAAACAATGGCAACCGTCTGATCAACCCACCTGATCGGATTTCGGAGAGACCGCCGCGAGAGGCGACCTTTCTATTTCAGGAGCGCGCTCATCTCGGTCAGGTCAATGCTGCCAGTAGGCTCTAGGTGCCGTCCGGAATGTGGTTGGAATTCGGTGTGGCGCGATCTCCGGTAACATGAAGGTATCGTTTTAGGCGGCGAGGTCAATTGGCTGATCGATGGGTTTGGTGGCGAGGTCTGCCAGCCATCGACCTTGCGCATGTTGATCTGGCCGGAAGCGAGCAGCGCCCAGAACAACATCGCGGCCGTGTCGGCCGATGGCAGCACGGTCTGCGTCTTGATCCGTCGCTTGAACTCCTCGTGCAGTCGCTCGATCGCATTGGTGGTTCGGCGCTCCGCCATTGGCTCGGCGGCAGCGGGTGAAGGTGAACAGGCGATCGCCGGCTTCCTCCAGGCTGTCGGCGACGGCGCGGTGCTTGAGCCGCCACTTGCGGATGAAGGCTTGCGGCGCGCTTCGATCTCCTCGCGCGTCGTCGCGTAGATCATGTCGTTGTAGTCGGCGGTGATCTCCTCGTGCAGGCGCTCGGGCGCGTGGGCGAGCAGGTTGCGATGCTTGTGGACCGTGCAGCGCTGCACCGGCACGCCGTCCCAGACGGCGGCGATCGCCTTGTCCAGCCCCGGCGCGCCATCGACGATGAGGAACTCAGGCTGCCGCAGCCCGCGCTTGACGAGATCGTCGAGCACCGCGCGCCAGGCCTCGGCGCTCTCGCCGCCCATGCTCTTGATCGCGAGCAGCACCTTCTGGCCGTCCGCGCGCACGCCGAGCACGACCAGCAGCGAGATCGAGGTCGCCTTGCGGTCGAGCCGGACGCGCACGACCGTGCCGTCGAGGATCAGCCGCACGATCGGTTCGTCGGCGAGCGAGCGGGCGTTCCAGGCGTCCCAATCGCTCTTCACCTTGCGCCAGACCCGGCTCACCGTGTCCTTGCTCACCGCGCCGCCGAACAGCGCCGCCAGCGCCCGGCGCACCCGGCGCGTATTGGTGCCGGCAAGATAGGTGCCGGCGATCAGCGCATCGGCGGCCAGCGTGCGGCGCTGATAGGCCCGCAGCGCCTGGCTCTTCCACTCGGTCGTCTTGCCGTCGGGGGTGTTCAGCCGGGCGCGCGGCACCGTGATCTCGATCTGCCCGAAGGTGCCGGTCAGCGAGCGCGTCCGGCTGCCGTGGCGATGGCCGGCAACGCCCGCACTTTCTTCATCGCCGGCCATCTTGGCCCGCCCATAGCGCGGGCGTGCCAGCACCGCGTCGAGCTCGCCGCGGATCAGCTCTTCGATAAACTCGCGAACCCGATCGCGCACCTCGGTCTCGATCGGATCAAACCAGTTGTCGAAAAGATGAACAGCCTGCTCGGCTGCCGGCTCGCAAAATCAGACTTCGTGGTAATTTCGTCATGGCGTGGTCTCCAGTCCGGCGCTTCAACGCCGGATAATTCGAGGTTGATCACCCCGGAGACTACGCCATCCTCAATTCCAACCAACTCCGCGACGGCACCAGGCTCTATGCAGCGCCGGTGAAAGCCGAATGCGCTGAAGTTCCCAGCCTGTTCCTTTAGATCGCTGGGTACTGGCCTGTTTTGACCCCTATTGGTCTATTTTGAATTTGAGAGTGACCTGATTTGAAATGGAACTTTCCGGACCGATGGAACTTATATTTCCATCACCATAAAGGGACAAAAGTCATGAAAAAATTTGCATTACTGATGCTCGTTATTCTTGCGATGCCGCTGGCAGCACAGGCCCAGGGAATCATTGGGGGCGCGCAAGAAGGCGCACACGAAGGCAATCGTGCCGCGGGTCCGGTCGGGGCTGTCGTGGGTGGTACGGTCGGCGCGGCCGTCGGCGGCGTTGAGGGCGCGATCGGAGTTCCTCATCATTATCATCACTACCACCACTACTACTACCGCAACCATCATCGCTACTACCGCGATTAACGCAACCGATGGGACAACTAATGAGGCCGCCTCAGTTGGCGGCCTCATTCATTTCAAACCGAGTGTGCGATGTCGCTATTGGCACTTCGCGGACAATCCAACCGCATCCGCGTTTGTCGCCTATTAAACTAACAACGGACAAAGGTCGGTTCTGACGCTGGATAGATATGCAGCGAATGAACCGCAGCGGACATGGCCGTTGACATAAGTCAACGTACCGCCCACGCACTTACGTGACAGTTTTTGAATTCAATCCAGTCCCTCGTATGCGACGGTGAATAAAGCTGCGTGAGCCGCGCACATCTGTGCCCCAGTCAGAACCAAGGAATTGATCATGAACATGAAGTTGATGAGTGTGGTCGCGCGAGTTGATCGTCGTTCCTTCGTGCATCTGCTCGGGGGCGGTGCGGCCTTCCTCATTCTGGCGGGTAAAGTTCTGGCGCAGCAGGTACCGCTGCCGAAAACCGCTTCCGAATTTCCCGGGCCAGCCGCTGGCACCGCGATGGCCAAGGAGTATGTCCATACCATAGGCCGCATGGCGTATATGTGGGGTTACGCGATGGTCAATTCGCACAATCGTCGCGCCGCATTCGCCTTTGTGACCAACCAAAACGGCAAAGTGCCCGGCTGGAACGGCGGCGTCCTCCCCATGGTCGATGCTGAACGATTACATCAAACCCGAGCAAACATTCGTCACGTGCCCCAACCAAGGTGGTATCTAAAAAAACCAAATGTACTAATGCTGCGTCATCATGCGTTGCAATCTGGCGCTTAATCTGTCGTGTCGGTCTTCGCGGGAGTAGTCCGATGACAAAGCCTGATGAACATCATGACTACCTCACCAGCAGCGTAGCGGGGCTACTCATATTGTTCATCATACTGGTTGGCAACGCGCTCGTAGCTGCGTGGTTCTTTTATTTCTATTTTATCCCGGTCGCTCCCACGCCGCCTTGAAATCCGCCATCGCTTCCTCTCGCGTTGCCACGTAGCCACGATCATGCGGATATTCGTCGTTGCTCCATTGGCCGCTCGGGCGGCATTTGTTGGCTTGTCTGTAATCCGGCGATTTGCCCGCGCAGGTGATTGAACACGTACACGCGGATGGCCGAGGAGAAATTGCCGCCGTTTCGGCCTTGGTCAATTTGCTGCGCCAGCGTCGTCAGATTGATCTTTTGCGCGCAGGCGATCTCGCGCAAACCTTCCCAAAATTCCGCTTCGAGCGACACGCTCGTCTTGTGCCCCTTGAGGACGATTGAGCGTTTGATGATGGTCGATTTCATCGTTGCTCTCCATTCTCAGCACAGTAGGCCAAAATGCTCACCTGTGCGCGGGTCGTCGGGCGTTATCCGCTTTGCGGGTCGTTACCGATGCTCGTCGTTGCGCGCGATCGTCGCCCGACGCACGATACTTCAATTCCTCGTCTTCGATCAATTTCACGATCCGCTGGCATTTTCCTTCGTCGGTCGTGCGCGTTAGCTGCGCACGCAGAAGGTCCAAATTTCGAAGATGAATGAAGCGCTCTGTTGACATCCTTTGCATGGGAGCCTCCCCATTGGGCACACAGACCTAAGTCCCGATGGTGCGTCTCGGTGGTATCTCAGTCTGTTCCGTATTGAACATCGGTCCCAATTTGTCCCGACTTGGATGCGCGTTTGAGGGTCAACACGGATTAAACACGGACCGCACATTCGCGTGATAGTCATTTAAATGTTCAATTTTGATCAAACTCGGAATCGCATCTGATCAAGGATAGCAAATTGACGCCTCGACTCCCCCAGCTCCGCCACTGTGCGTCCCTGACATAGTGGCGGGGCACCCTCGCCGATATAGCATTGCCGCGATCATGTGCGCTTCGCGGGATGCGCGCCGTGATCGTCCAAAACCACCGGCCATCTTCTGGCGCGGCGTAGGTCCACAAGATGCGGCCAATGTGTTGCTCGCCGTCAAACACGTCGTAGTCGTCGTCCGACCATTGGCCGCTAGGTCGGCTTTTGGAGGCGCGTTTCAAAATTAGCATGGGTCAGCTTAGCGGTAATTATAACCGCGACCGAGACACCACGCGGCGGGCGTGCGCACGCTGTTCGTGGGCATGTTGCGTAAAGTCGCCCGATCAAAACGCCCGGTCAGATTTCGGAGAGACGGCTGTGAGGCAGTCTTTCTGATTTAGGAGCGAGCAAGACGCCCCCGATTTACTGGTATTGGACGCCTGCGCAATTCACCACGCCTCATTGATGTATGTCATTGCGCTCAGCGATATAGGTGATCCGATTACCACCTCAACCATCGAACCGATGGGGACCGGCGCCATTTTGGACCGGCAGAAAACTCTAACGGAAACCATGCCCCCGCTACACCTTTCAGACATGACGGAAAAACACAATGAATAGGCGTACCATTCTTAGTCTCATCGCCGGGACTGCCGCCTTCGTCGTTGGGGCCGGCACGCGTGCGAAGGCCGACTTCCGCTACCGGCTTGGGCTAAGTCAGCCGCTCGACAGTCCGAACTATGTGCGGCTGCAGGAGATGGCCGACAAAGTGCGGGCCGAGAGCAACGGGCGGATGCTGATCGAAGTGCATGGCGCGGGTGCGCTGGGCTCCGACAACGCTATGCTCGCCATGCTGCAGAAAAACGAAATGGAAATGTATCTTGGTGGCAACGTGTTCGGGCCACTGGTGCCGACGACGGAAATGCCCGGCCTGCCGTTCACCTTTGAAAACTCCGCCGACGTCTTCGCCGCGCTTGACGCCGAGCTGGGCGACTACATTCGCGCCGAGATGCTGGCGAAGGGCCTTTACGCTTTCCGCCGCGGGCTCGACAACGGTTCCCACCAATTCACCACCCGCACCAAGCCAATCCGCACCGTCGACGATCTGGTCGGCATGACGATCCGCACGCCGGTGCAGACGATGACAGTCGAATTCTTCGAGACGTTGGGCGCCAAGCCGATGAAGTTCACGCTCAGTCAGCTTTACGAAGTACTGCAAAATCACACCGTCGACGGCCAGACTGACCCGCTCGGTCTTATCTTGCTGATGAAGTTGTACGAGGTGCAGACTTATCTCAGCCTGACCAACCACTGGTGGTCAGGCTTCACGCTGGTCGCCAATGCGGCGGCGTGGAAGGCGCTGCCGCCCGATCTTCAGGCGATCGTCGAGAAGCACGCCGAAACGGCGGCGCTGGCACAGCGGCAGGACATCGACAAGCTCAATGCCGGCGCGCTCGAGATGCTGCGGGCCAAGGGGATGATCGTCAACGAGACCGACACCAGCGGTTTCAAGAAGCCGCTCGCGGCCTTCTACGCGCGCTGGAAGCAGAATTACGGCGCCAAGGCGTGGAGTCTGCTGGAAGCTCGTGTCGGGAAGCTGGTGTGAGTGACGAGGGACTGATGCGTTGTATCGTGATAGGAATTGCCGCAATCGCATCGCTGTCGGCTCTCGCCACGCCGGGGCGAGCGGGGATCGAATATCCCTGGTGCGCTCAATATGGTGGCGGCGATAACGGTGGCGGCAGGAATTGTGGCTTCTCCACCCTTGAGCAGTGCCGCGAGACGGTTAGCGGCATCGGTGGCTCCTGCGAGCCGAACTTATTTTACCCAGGGTCGGCCAGCGACACATCACAGAGCAAGCGTAAACCTCAGCACTAGCGCCGCGCAGGATATGTGACGACACTACGCGGCGAGCGTGCGCACGCCGTTGGCGCGGCATGTTGCCGAGGGTCATGGGTAGCCCCCGCGTAAGCGCATCAGCCGAGTTCGGTTTGGCTCTTCCTAGCGTATCCTACGAGCACGCATGGGCGGGACGGCTACTTCGCGCAGACTACGACCAGAGGGCCGCCGGTGGTGTCCGGATTAATCCCGCACGACACTGTTTGATCCGTGAGATAGCTCGCCGCCGCTCTTTTTGTCCCGCAATAGGCCGTGACTACGACCTCATCATCACGACAGGTCACCTGGCATTCGGCAGAATTCGTGCAGGGCGCGCGAACGAGGCGGAACTGCGATGAGGCTCCCGCTGGTCCTGGAGGGCCTTGCAGACCTTGCGGCCCGGCGGGCCCAACCAATCCTTGCGGGCCCGGAGCGCCGCTAGGACCGGTATCGCCTTTCGGTCCTTGCGGGCCTGGCGTCGGCTGGCCGCAACCTGCAAGCATTGTGGTGATCGCGAATGCTAAAATAATGACAGCGGCGCGCATCGAAAGTACCCCTTGTTGGTTCGCGTCCACGGCTCAGACGCTCAATGAAATTAGCATCTGGCCGCCATCTAGCCCCATCCAAAGCAAGCGGAGCTTGATGCACCGGCCGATCAGATTAGCGCACTCCACCGCGCCTTGAAATCGCGCCATCGCATCCTCTCGGCTCGCCGCGTAGCCCCGGTCGTGCGGATATTGTGGCACCCGCGCTATTGTCGGCACCCTTGAGGTGTTGGACGGGCTGGGCAGCGTGTTGTCGGTACTGCGCACCGCCCCACTGCGCTTCGATCTAAAGCGGCCCGTATATTGTTTGACCTAACTCAATGACATCCCGACTGCGGTGGTAAATGTTGCCTCGTCAGCGTTGCAATCTGGCGCTTAATCTGTCGTGTCGGTCTTCGTGGGAGAAGTCCGATTACAAAGCCTGATGAACATCATGACTACCTGACCAGCAGCGTAGCGGGACTACTGATATTGTTCATCATACTGGTTGGCAACGCGCTCGTAGCTGCGTGGTTCTTTTATTTTTATTTTATCCCGGTCGCTCCCACGCCGCCTTGAAATCCGCCATCGCTTCCTCTCGCGTCGCCGTGTAACCTCGATCATGCGGGTACTGCGGCACCCGCGCCGTGATCGTCCAGAACCAGCGGCAATCTTCCAGCGTTGCACACATCGATGGCCCGTTGAACTCTATTCTGCTAGACGGTTCCAGTTCACTTTTTCACGGGGGCTTACATGGCAAAACGTAAACGGACTTGGACAAAGAAAGACTTTGCCGAGCTTAAGGCTCATTCAAAATCCAGAACGCCGGTATCGAAGATTTCGAAAGTGATGAAAAGAACGGTTGGGGCGTTAAGACGGAAGGCTGGGATTTTGGGGATCAGATTGGGCCATCGTCGTTAGTTCACCCGGCACGTCATCCAGGATAAGGGGTCACGTCGAGGGCCCGAAAGTGATTGCCGCGGCCTGATCAAAACACCTGATCGGATTTCGGAGGGGCCTCCGCTCGGATGAAGCTCACGCGAAAGCAACTGACAAAAATGATGGCCTACCACGAGGCCGGGCACGCCGTGATCGCCCGCGTGCTCAAGATCAACATCAACTACGTGACAATACTTTCCCCTGACGATACTGCAGCCGCAGTGGCGCTGACGCATAGTGCGACATATCACGCGCGCGATGCTGACCAAGTACCCCAACTACACGCACTGACGATGGATGCTGTAGTTTCCTTGGCTGGACCGCATGCGGAGGCTCGCCATCGCCTTCCAAAAGGCCGACGCATACCCGACGAATGGGATGATGATAGGCGACATGCAATGAGCTTCGCGTGTGAGGCCGCGCTGGTAAAACGTGGTGTAAACCTGCGTGAGATCGATCTTAAAGCCATCAATGCACTCAGCACTGAAGACGAGGCGGAGGTCAGATCGTTTATCCGACACGCCGACAATAAAGCACGAGACCTTGTCGCCGAGCACTGGCCCGCGATCACCATGGTGGCCGAGGTGCTTTTGTCCATTCCCATATTGAGCGAAGCCGACGTGGATAAGCTTATATTGAAGGCCCGAACGCACTAACGACGTCAAATCAGGCGTCAACGCACCATCTCTAGTTGATGGCCACCTTGCTCGCCGCCATCGGTCCCTCGCGCGTAGCCTCGATCATGCGGGTACTGCGGCACTCGCGCCGTGATCGTCCACATCCGCGGCGATCTTCCGGCGAAGCGTAGGTCCACAAGATGCGGCCACCCCCGAGCCGAGGGTTCGGAGTGCGAATCGAAGCCCCCACGCGCGGGGGGAGCGTGGGGGCGGAGCGGAGGCTGGGTAACCGAGCGAGGCAAGGGGTAAAGCTCGCTCGGTCATTTGCAAGCTACAGCAGATTCGGTTGAAGCCTCTGTGACAAACATCACACCCCGATTGCGAAATGTTGGGGGCGGTGTGCCGTGCTCACATAACTCGTGGCAGATCAGGGCATCGCACCGGTCGCTCAGAATGCGCATCGATCTAAAGCGGCAATGCGGCAGGCTGGAAGTTTATCCGGTTCGCTCCCACGCCGCCTTGAAATCCGCCATCGCTTGCTCCCGCGTTGCCGCGTAGCCGCGATCATGCGGGGACAGGCACGGCAATAAGCGCGTCTATGTGCGCGTGGCCGGCCGCGCCAAGGTACGCATCCGCGAGCGGTTCGGGTCGCCGGAGTTTATGGAGGAATATCATCGCGCCGTTGCCGAGGGTGCGGGCACACGCCGCGCCTCCCCCGTGGCGAAGCCCGGCTTGTTCAGAAATTTGTGCATCCATTATTATGGCAGCGCCGCGTTCACTAGCCTCGACGCGGGCACGCAGGCGTGGCGTCGCCATCATCTCGATCTTCTCGCTGGCAAGCACGGCGACAAACCTATCGCGATGGTGGAACCGAAGCACGTGCGCAGGTTGCGTGACGAGATGAAGGATACCCCGGTCGTCGCCAACAAACGCCTGAAGGCTCTGCGCGCGCTCTTTGCTTGGGCGATAGAGGAAGACGAGGCACCGCACGACCCCACCGCCGGCGTGCGGCCGCTGAAGCATGTGAGCAGCGGCGTTCACTCTTGGGAGCTGCAAGAAATCGAGGCCTACGAGAAACGCCATCCGCTTGGAACGAAGGCGCGGCTCGCGATGGCGCTGCTGCTCTACACCGCTTGCAGACGCGAGGACGCGGTGCGCCTCGGCCCCAAGCACTTGCGCGACGGTCGGTTGCGCTATCGCCAGGCCAAGAACGAGCACCGTAGCCCGGTCGACATGGATATTCCGATACACCCCGACCTGCAGGCCGCGATTGACGCCGCGCCCTCCGGGCATCTCACGTTTCTAACCACGGCGTACGGCAAACCCTTCTCGGTCGCGGGCTTCGGCAACAAGTTTCGGGAGTGGTGCGACGATCCTGGGCTTAAGCAGTGCTCCGCACACGGATTACGAAAGGCAACGGCCACGCGCCTAGCCGAGCGCGGCACTACCGCACACGAAATCATGAGCATCACGGGCCATAGGTCGCTGGAGGAGATCGAGCGCTACACCCGCGCCGCGCGCCAAGGGAAGCTCGCCAACTCCGCAATGCGGAAGTTAAAATCGGGAACAGATACTGTCCCACCTGACTAGCTGGTGGGACAATCAGGCCGGAAAAGCCAAACCGATCAATTGCAAAATTTGAGGGTGGCGGTCCCGAGAGGAGTTGAACCTCCGACCTTCGGTTTAGGAAACCGCTGCTCTATCCTGCTGAGCTACGGGACCGTTCGGCGCGATTTAGCACAAGCCCGCGCGCCGCGCACCGGCTACTGAGGCTTTAAGCCCGACAGCGCTACCACGTCCTTCCACATCGCCCGTTCTTTGCCGGCGAAGGCGATGGCTTCCTCCGGCGTGCTGGACAGGATTCGTGCACCGGCCACCAGGAACCGCTTCTGGACCGCCACGTCGGCGGCGATCTGCTTCATCGCGCCGGACAGCTTGTCGACGATCGGGCGCGGCGTGGCGGCCGGCAGCACGAAGGCCGCCCATGAGGTGACGACGAAATCCTTGATGCCCGCCTCCCCCATGGTCGGCACGTCCGGCAGCGTCGGCCAGCGCTTGGCCGAAGTCACCGCCAGCGCGCGCATCTTGCCGGATTGGACGAGCGAGATGTAGGAGGCGAGATTGTCGATCGCGAAATCGACAGCGCCCGACAGCATGGCGGGGATGGTCTGCGCGGCGCCGCGGAACGGCACATGCACGGCATCGAGACCGCTGCGTTTGGCGAACAATACGCCCGACAGATGCGGCGAGGTGCCGACGCCGGGACTGCCGAAGCTGACATGCCCCTTTTGCTTCGCCCAGGCGATAAACTCGGCAACCGTCTTGGCCGGCACGTGATCGCTGGCGACGACGAAGACGTTGGGCAATTCCCAGGTCAGCGATGCCGGGATCATGTCGCGTTCCGGATTGTACGGCATATCTTTGTAGAGGAACTGGTTGATCGCGAAATGGCCGATGGTGGCGGCGCCGATGGTGTAGCCGTCCGGCGTGCTGCTGGTCACCGTGGCGATGCCGATATTGCCGCCGGCGCCCGGACGGTTTTCGATCACGAAGGGCTGGCCATAGATCTGGTTGAGCCGCTCGGCCAGAATGCGCGCCAGCACGTCGGTCGAACCGCCGGCCGGATAGGGCACGACGAGCTTCACCGCACGGTCGGGCCAAGTCGTTTGCCCGCGCGCGCCGGTCGCAATCAACAGGCTCGCGGCGGCGGCGGACCGCAGGAACATTCGGCGATTTGGCGATGCGCGGCGCGTTGGCATTGATCCCTCCCCCGGTGGTCACAATGACGGCTATGCTTGCCGGGCATTGTAGCGAATTCCGGCAACCGGCCGCCATCATGAAACGCCGATCGCGTCATATTCTCTTTCTCTGGCCTGCCACGGCGGCCGCCATTGCCAGGCTCCTTGTGTGCAATACGGCAGCGCAGGAACGCTGCCAGCTCACGACCATCGGCACCGCGAACGTCGCCACGGTACGTGACGGCCGTACCCTGTCGCTAAGCGACGGCCGCGAGCTGCGGCTCGCCGGCATCGAAGTCACCGATGACAGCCGCGTCGCCTTGCAAGCCTTGGTGGCCGGGCATCCGCTGCGGCTCGAGCGGCTCGGTCCCGAGCGCGACCGCTACTACGGCCGCCTGGCCGCATTTGCTTTTGCCGGTGATGCTCGACGAGTCCGTGCAACAGGCCATGCTCGAGCAAGGCCACGCGCGGGTGGCGATGCGCGTCGGCGACAAGGCCTGCGCCGACACGCTTTTGAGCGCGGAAACTGCGGTGCGGATGGCTCACCGCGGGCTTTGGGCCGATCCAAATTTCGCCCCTTTGTCGGCCGAAAATCTGGCCCAGCTACAGGCCGAGCGCGGCCGGTTCGCGTTGGTGGAAGGCAAGGTCTTGTCGGTACGCGAGAGCGGGGCCACTATATATGTGAATTTCGGGCGGCGCTGGACACGGGATTTCACCGTGACCATTCCGCGGCGCGTGCAAAAGGCGTTTACCGCGGCCGGCATTGAGCCGGACACGGCTTGCCGGCCGCCGCGTCCAGGTACGCGGATGGATCGAGCAGCGCGGCGGTCCGGTCATCGAAGCCGAGGCACCCGAGCAGATCGAATTGCTGGATTGAACAATTCAGGCAGAGCGGCCATGGCTGCATCACTGACAACGGCAAACCGGCTGCGCGGGATCGCGACCGCGCTGGCCGTGCTGTTGGCGGGCTGCACCAACATCCCGGACAACAAGCAGGTCACGCTGCCGGTTCCGCAAGCCGACGCGCAGGCAGAGTTGCCGGCGGCGGAGGAACGCGAGCACCTGCGCATCTTGGCGTCCTATGGCGGCATCTACGAGAACGCCAAGCTGCAAACGACCATCGAAAAAACCGTGGATCGGCTGGTGGCGGCGTCCGAACGGCCGGACCTGAAATACAAGGTGACGATCCTCAACTCGTCCGCGATCAACGCCTTCGCGCTGCCGAACGGCCACCTTTACATCACGCGCGGACTGATCGCGCTCGCCAACGACAAGGCCGAGCTCGCCTCGGTGCTGGCGCACGAGATGGGACACGTGATCGCGCGCCATGCCGCGATCCGCGAGGAACAGGCCAAGCAGGCTGCCCTCATCAGCCACGTGGTCAGCGACGTACTCAGCGATCCGCAGATGGGCGCAATGGCGCTCGCCAAGTCGAAGCTTACGCTGGCGGGCTTCTCGCGCGCGCAGGAATTCGAGGCTGACGGCATCGGCGTCGGCATTTCGGCGCGCGCCGGCTTCGATCCGTACGGCGCCTCGCGCTTCCTCGCCGACATGCAGCGCAATGCCGACCTCAAGCCGGCCGCCGGCAGCACCGATGCGCGGGGTCTCGACTTCCTCGCCACCCATCCGTCGACCCCCGATCGGATCAAGAACGCGCTCGCCAATGCCCGGCAGTTCAGCGGCCCGGGCGCCGGCGAACGCGACCGTGACGAATATCTCGGCAACCTCGACGGCTTGGCCTATGGCGAGGACCCGAGCGAGGGCTTCGCGCGCGGACGCCGCTTCCTGCATCC
This sequence comes from uncultured Alphaproteobacteria bacterium, assembly GCA_963739075.1. Taxonomy (GTDB): domain Bacteria; phylum Pseudomonadota; class Alphaproteobacteria; order Rhizobiales; family Xanthobacteraceae; genus Pseudolabrys. Next base: position 52,268 of record CAVTZC010000009.1, read on the forward strand.
CAAGCTCGGCTTCACCTTTTTGGCGCCGCCGGGATTTTCGCTCGACAATACCGCGCAGGCGGTGCTCGGGCTGAAGGGCGGCGACGAGGCGATGCGGCTCGACGTGGTCAGCGTTCCGGCCGAGCAGTCGCTGCCCGACTATCTGAAATCGGGCTGGATGGAGAAGGTCGATCCGGCCAGCGTCGAGGAATTCACCGTCAACGGCTTCCCGGCGGCGACCGCGACCGCGACCGGCGACCAATGGTCGTTCCGCCTGTTCGCCGTGCGTTTCGGCAGCGACGTCTATCGGTTCATCTTCGCCGCGAAAGACAGGACCGCGCAGGTCGACCGCTCGTTCCGCGAGTCGATCGCAACATTCCGCCGCATGAGCCTGAAGGAAAGCGAGCAGGTCCACCCGCTGCGCCTGAAGATCGTCACCGTGGGCGCGAACGACACGGTGGAGACGCTGGCGCGCCGCATGGCGATCACCGATCACGCGCTTGACCGCTTCCGCGTGCTCAACGGGCTCGGGCCGCAGGCGCAAGTGAAGCCGGGCACGAAGGTGAAGGTCGTGGTGGACTAGCGGCGCGTCGCCTATTCATTTGTCATTCCGCGGCGCGCGTCAGCGCGAACCCGGAATCCAGAAACAACCACAGAGCTTGCATCTGGATTCCGGGTCTGGCCCTTCGGGCCGTCCCGGAATGACAGTTAGGTTTCGCCGCCCTCGTAGTTGATCGTGAATTCGGGCGGCACGTCGGGGCCCCAGAGATAGAACGAATCCTCCGGTTTATGATCGGCCGCGGGCCAAGAATTCTCTTTCGGGATGTAATCGATATCGCAGGAATATTCCGCGAAGCTGCCCCACGGATCGCGCACATAGTGGAAATAATTCGAGCCGAGCACGTGGCGACCGAGGCCCCAGCCCTTGGTGTAGCCTTTGTCGTGCATGCGCATGGCGCCGAGCCCGATATCGTTGATGCTAGCCACGTCCCAGCTGCAATGGTGGAAGCCGAGCGCGCTCGATTTCACTATGGCCAGCAGGTGATGATCGCTGCCGTGAATGCCGTGCATGAACGCGACCAGATCGGCGGAACGATCGGACAGCCGCAAGCCGAGATTACGCTCATAAAATCGGATCGAGGCGTCGACGTCGCGGCTGAATGTCAAAACATGTGACAGACGGCGCGGCCGCACCGGCGGCCAGTTCTGCCGGATGGCGGCGCCGGCGGTGCCGGCTGGCGCCGACGTCCATTGGCTTTCCGATTTCCGGTCGGGCGACACCTTGGGCCCGACCTTCACTTCGATCAGAAGGTTTTCATGGTTGCGGAACCAGAACCCGTTGCTTTCGAAGCCGGGTGGCGGATCGCTCAGCGTGACACCGTTGCCTTCGATGCGCGCCTTCAGCCGCGGCAGATCCTCAGCGTAGCAGCCGAACGAGAGATGATGCAGCGCCTTGCTCTTGCCTTCCACGATCGAGCCCCAGCGGTGATCGTGGCCGAAGGTCTTGATCGCCAGCGCGTTGCCGTCGCGCGCGATGTCGAGGCCGAAATTGCCGTAGAACTCCTGCGCGACATTGGCGTCGGGCACCGCCAGCACGAACTGGTCGAGCGAATGCACGCCGAGCGCGCCCGTCTCGGTCGTGGGCGCCACATAGCCGCGAATGGCGGTCATCGCATGCTCCCTGATTGTCGCTGGCGTGCTTGGCCGCCATTGTAACGTGCCGAACAACGTGGGCAAATCGCAGCGGCCGCCAAACAAGGACCAACAAAAAAGCCCGGCATCGCTGCCGGGCTTTGGTTAGTCGTCGTTGCGCGAGCCTCAGGCCGCCTCTTCCTCGGCGGCGGGTTCCGCCTCCGCCTCGTCTGCAGGCTTCGGCCCGCGCCTAGGGCCCTTGGCGAGCGCACCCTCGATTTCCTTGATCGCTTCGGTCTCGGTGATGCGCTGCACCGCCGCGATTTCGCGCGACAGCCGGTCGAGGGCGGCTTCGTAAAGCTGCCGCTCGGAATAGGACTGCTCCGGCTGGGTGTCCGATCGGTACAGGTCGCGCACCACCTCGGCGATGGCGACGATGTCGCCCGAGTTGATCTTGGCTTCGTATTCCTGCGCCCGGCGCGACCACATGGTGCGCTTGATGCGCGCGCGGCCCTTGAGCGTCTCGAGCGCGCGCTTGACCAGCGGCGCTTCCGCCAGCTTGCGCATGCCGACCGACACGATCTTGGCGGTCGGAACCCGCAGCGTCATCTTGTCCTTGATGAAGTTGATGACGAACAGCTCGAGCTTGGCGCCTGCGATCTCCTGCTCCTCTATGGCCAGGATTTGGCCGACCCCATGGGCCGGATAGACGATGAACTCGTTGGTCTTGAAGCCTTGTCGTTGGGTAGTCTTCTTGTTGCTGGGCATTCCGGGCAAAACTCCTTCGCCGGCGCCTTTGCGGCTGCCGGGTATCTTGGCTGCGGGAGCCCCGTTGCGGACGGCGCCGCGCGAGGCTTGCGAGGTCCGCCGCGCATCGGCAGACTTTTTCGGTCTCCGGCTCATGCCGGCGGAACCTTTCTTAGCTTTTTGACGCGGTTTTCCTGCCACTGCTCACGCGTGGAATTCACGCCCTCTTACAAGACCCTTGGGGTGCAGCCGCGAAAAATAAGGCTCCCCAGCGGGGGAGCGCATCCGTAGCGGCATTTTTCATCTTCATCGGACGATTTTTACTGTATAGCACATTTTTGGCCAAAATCAAAGCCTTATGGCGTCGCAAAACCGTAATTCAGAGGTATAAAACCTGCAATTTTGACATACCGGTTAACGCCCGGATCGCATCGGACGATCCCGGCAGCGCCCAAATGGTGGCCAGTTATGGCAAAACGCCGCTCAATCGCCGCTTCCCGGCTTCTTGGAAAAGAACTTCTTGAACTTGTCCGGTACGCCGTCCCAGTCCTTGGCGTCGGCCGGCGGTTCCTTTTTGACGGTGATATTGGGCCAGACCTTGGCGTATTCGGCGTTTATTTCCAGCCATGGCTCAAGGCCCGGCTCGGTATCCGGCTTGATCGCCTCGATCGGACATTCCGGCTCGCAGACCCCGCAATCGATGCATTCATCCGGATGGATAACCAGCATGTTTTCGCCTTCGTAGAAGCAGTCCACCGGACACACCTCAACGCAGTCCATGTATTTGCACTTAATGCAACTTTCGTTGACGACGTAAGTCATTCAAGGCTCCGGCCCAAACGCAACAGCGCTCCCTATCGTAACGTTAGCTAGGCCGCAAGCCAGACCCTCCCCGGGCCCGGTCGGGGCCCGATTTGGCGGCCATTTCCGGGCCGGACATTACGGGCATTACCCGGCTACGGGCAGGCCTTGGCCGCGGAACTTGTTGTCAAATCCCGGTAAAGCGCGCGGGCAGCGGGCGGCGCGCCACGCCGTTCGCAGAAACCCGCGACCTCAATCACCTTGACCGTGCGATCGAGCGCCAGCGTCACCACGTCGCCGATCCGCACCGGCTGGCTCCGCGCGGTCACCCGCCGGCCGTTGAGCCGCACAAAGCCGGCTTCCGTAAGCGCGACGGCGTCGCTGCGCGTGCGCACCACGCGCGCGTGCCAGAGCCATTTATCGATGCGTTGGCGATCCAAATCCTGAGATTCTTTAGTGCTCTGCTCGAGTTGCTGCTTGAGGGCGGCGAGCTTGGCGAACGGCGAATTGGGATCTGGCTGCTTGTTGCGATTGTCCGAACCGCCAAAGGGCTTCGCGTAATATTGCTCGCGCTCGGCGCGGTCCACGCGGTCGCCCCGGTCGCGGCGCGGACGATCGCCGCGGTCGGAACGGTCCTTGCGCTCGCCACGCTGGCCCTGGCGCTCCATTCGCTGCTGGCGCTCATGGCGATCTTGCCGCTGCTGGCGATCCTTGCGCTCGCCGTCCGGGCGGAATTGGCTTGGCTTTTCGGCGGTTTCAGCAGGCGTGGCAGCAGGCGCCGCTTCCGCCGGGGCAGCGGCTGCGACTTCCGTAGTTTCTGCGGGTGCTGCCGCTTGCACCGGCGCTTTGGTCGCGCGCTGAGGCCGGCGCGGACGATGCGGGCGTTTCTCGAAGCGGCCGGCCGGGCGCCAGACCTCGATCATGACCGGCTCGGCGGCGGCTGCCAGAGGTGCCGGAGCTTCGCTGTTCGTCTGCTCGACGTTTGCAGAACTGGCCTCCGACCGCTCCCGAGCAACTTGTTCTTCTTTCCGATCTTCGCCCGTAGACGGCAGAACATCGGCAACCGGCGATTCGTGTTCTGCCGGCGCGCTTGCCGCGACCTCGGTCGGCGGAGGTTCGACCGGCGCCGGCTCGGTTGGCGCAGCCACGGACTCCGGCTCGGGAGTCGGTGTGGCCGCGTCGGGCGCGGCAGCCTCGGCCACCGGCGTTTCGGCAGGCGCTTCGGACGACGGCGCGGCCTCGCTTGTCGGAGCGGCCGCAGCCGGCACGGCCGGTTCGGGCGGCTTCGGCTTGCGGTCCATGCGATAGCCGAGCGAGCGCAGGATGGAGGCGAAGTCTTCGCTGGACGCGCCGGTGAGCGAGGTCATCGCGCCGGTGACCACGAAGCCGCGGCCGTCGAACACGCCGTCGGGTTTCGGGCCCGGCGAGGTTTCGCGCCAGGACAGCGCCGGGCGGATCAGGTCGGCGAGCCGCTCCAGGATATCGACGCGCACGGCGCGCTCGCCGCACACGCGATAGCCGGCGGTGCGGTAAAGCTGTTTCGGCGTCTCCTTGTCGATCGGCATCGAGGTGCGCCCGCTGCCGGCCAGATGCAGCAGATCGGAAACGCCCTTGGCGTCTGGGCTCTCGTGCTTGAGCGCCCAGAGCTGCGTCGCCAGCGCGCGCGGCGCCGGCTTGAGCAGGATCGGCAGATAGATGTGATAGGCGCCGAAGCGCACGCCGTATTTGCGCAAGGTGGCGCGCGCCGGCTGGTCGAGGCCCTTGATCTCCTCGGCCACCTTCTGGCGCTCCAGCACGCCGAGCAATTCCACCAGTTGGAACGCGATGCCGCGCGCCATGCCGGTCACGTCATCGGCCGCGGTGAGCGAGAATAGCGGCGCCAGCAATTTTTCGATATGGGTCTTAAGCCAGAGATCGAGCCGCGTTTGTACCAGTTCGCGCGCCGGCCCGGTCAATTGCTCGTCGGCAACGATGCGCACGCGCGGGCGTAGCACGTCGTCGCCGGGAATCAGCTTGCCGACCATGTCGCCGGTCCAGCGCAAGGCGCCGTCGCTCGCCAGCACCAGCTGGTCGTTCGAGGCCTGCGACAGCTTGGTGGCGCGGGTTTCGATCTCTCCCGCCAGCGCCTTCTGCGCGGCGGCGTTGAGCGCCTTGGCCTCGGAGCCTGCGGCCGAGGCATCGGGCGCAAACATGAACCCGTCGAGCCGGCCGATCACATGACCCTCGACGGTAACTTCGCCAGTCTTTCCGATTTCGGTTTCCAAATTCGCCTTCTCTCGCAGCCGCCGCATCAATACGCTGGTACGGCGGTCGACGAAACGTTCAGCCAGCTTTTCGTGCAACGCATCGGACAGCTTGTCTTCGACCGCACGGGTGACGTCCTGCCAGTGCTCCGGATCGGCGAGCCAATCCGGGCGGTTGGCGACGAAAGTCCAGGTCCTGACATGCGCGATCCGGTTGGAGAGGGTGTCGATGCCGCCGTCGGTCCGGTCGGCCTGCGCCACCTGTTGGCTGAACCAATCGGTCGGGATGTTACCCTCTCGCATCAGGAATCCATAGAGGGTGACCGCCAGTTCGGCGTGGGTGGCGGGCGCGATCTTGCGATAGTCAGGAACCTGGCAGGCATCCCACAGACGCGCGATCGCCGCCCGGCCGACCGCCAGCGCGCGCACATCCTCGTCGCGCGCGGCGTGTTCCAAAACGAGAATGTCTTCGGCGGTCGGCGCGCGCGTGAGCCCTGGCTCGGTCGGCGAGGCCGAAAGCGACGCCTGCAAGGCGCCGATCGATGAGAAATCGAGATCGGAATTGCGCCATTGCAGCATGCGGACCGGCTCGAAGGTGTGGCTTTCGAGCGCCTGCACCAGTTCCGGCTCGAACGGATCGCAGCGGCCGGTGGTGCCGAAGGTGCCGTCGCGGGTGGCGCGGCCGGCGCGGCCGGCAATCTGCGCCAGCTCCGCGGGATTGAGCTTGCGAAATTGGTAACCGTCGAATTTACGGTCGGACGCAAATGCGACGTGATCGACATCGAGATTGAGCCCCATGCCGATGGCGTCGGTGGCAACCAGGTAATCCACGTCGCCGGACTGATAGAGCGCGACCTGCGCGTTGCGGGTGCGCGGGCTGAGCGCCCCCAGCACCACCGCGGCGCCGCCACGCTGGCGGCGGATCAGCTCAGCGATGGCGTAAACTTCTTCGGCCGAGAACGCGACGATGGCCGAGCGCGACGGCAGCCGGGTGAGCTTCTTCTCGCCGGCGTAAGTGAGCATCGACAATCGCGGCCGGCTGATGATGTGCGCGCCGGGCAGCAACCTCTCCACCATCGGACGCACGGTGGCGGCGCCCAGCACCAGCGTCTCTTCGCGCGCGCGCATGTTGAGCATGCGGTCGGTGAAGACGTGGCCGCGCTCGAAATCGGCGCCGAGCTGGACCTCGTCAACCGCCAGGAACGCCACGTCGAGATCGCGCGGCATGGCTTCGACGGTGGAGACCCAGAAGCGCGGATTCGCCGGCTTGATCTTCTCCTCGCCGGTGATCAGCGCCACCGCATCCTTGCCGACGCGATCGGCCACCTTGTTGTAGACCTCGCGCGCCAACAGGCGCAGCGGCAACCCGATCATGCCTGAGGAATGCGCCAGCATCCGCTCGATCGCGAGATGCGTCTTGCCGGTATTGGTCGGCCCCAGTACGGCGGTGACGCCGGCGCCGCGGGCACGCGACGTGCGGTTGGGCTGCGGGGAAAAGGAGATAGCCATTACGCGTCCAAACTGGCGGCCGGGCTGTTTAGCAGCCCCACCAAAGGTTTCCTGTATCACAATGCGACGACAGGCAAGCCCGCGGTTAAGCTTTAGAACGAGTTTGGAACGAACCGCGCCCGAATCACTGACTCCGGGCTTGTACGGCTTCGTTCACGGCGACATCTGGCGAGCGCTGCCCTCTGGGATACAAGATCGGGTAGGCCGGGGCCAATTCAAGACCCGTTAGAACCCTTTAAACGTTAACAGCAGCGAGAGTCGGCTCCCGCGCAAGAGTCAAGCGTCGATTGCGTCACTGCGTCTTCTGGCCGTTGGCCGAGGCGTGGGCCGGGATGGCGGCCGAGACGAACTGGTTGGCTTCGACTACGAACCTACCGAGCGGCGTCGGCCCTTGCGCGCGGTACGGCACCAGCACCCGCGTGCCCGCGATCGGCGCCAGCCAGACTTCAATGTCGCGCACCTTGGACAGGTAGCGGATGGCCGCGCGTGAGGGGAGGAAGCCGGCGATCGGCGAGAAATAGACCGCGCAGACCACCACCGGACCGGCATAGCCTTTGTCGGCCTTCACGTGGTCCATGCGCTTGAACGCGAGTTGCAGATCGTAGCGCAGCCGTCCGTCGAACACCGCCAGCGTGCGCTGGCAGGCTTCCGGCGACAGCGGATCGCCGGCGCCCGGTGTGCGCAAAAGCGACGCGGTCATCGGGTCGAGGATACCCTTGCGGTGCTCGTCGGTGATCGGCACGCGTTCTGGCTCGGTTTCGAGCGGCGGATCGACCCGCGATTCCGTGACGACGCCGTTGGCGACGGTGAGGCGGACGTCGTCGGTCTTGTGGCTGGAGACAACGGTGGAGGCGAAGATCGAGGATACCGGCTGGCCGGCTTGCAGCGCGCCATGCGCGGCGCTGGTGCCCTCGCCGCCGGTGAAGGCGCGCACCAGGCCCGTGGTGACGCCGCTCGCCGCCGCCATGTACTGGGTGTCGGTGATGTCGATCACCCAGTTGCCTTTGCCGACCGGGATGCCGGCGATCGTCGCCGAGTAGCGGGCCTCCAGTCTGCCCTGCGCGTGCAGGTTGGCCGGTACTGCGGCGGCCAGCCCGACGGCGAGCATCAATGCAAGGCGCAAAGGGCGGCGCAGGGCCAACACGAAGCTTTATCCTCTCTCGGAACCGGGGCGACGGCTTCACGCGCTGCCGGACGGCGCCGATGATTTAACCGGCGGTTGCGACCGGCATGCAAGAGGCGCGCCGGGGGCCCGCCTATCGCCCCACAGGAAAGGGACGAATTAGCCGGGCGTCGAGACGCCTGCCTCGGCGCGGAATAAGTCGAATGTTAGGTCGCCGGCGATTCCCGCGCCGGACGGCAAAAGCGGCCTGAAGCCGGCCAAATGGCTCGGCTTGACGCTGGTTTCCCCGCTCTCTATACGTCCGGCCGAATTCCACGATTGACGACCGGACCGGCGCTGTGGGCGCCGGCGCATTTTTGAGGGATTAAGCCATGTCATGGCGTTGCGATCTGACCGGCAAAGGGCCGATGGTCGGGCACAAGGTAAGCCACTCCAATATCAAGACCCTGCGGCGGTTCATGCCGAATCTGCGCAACGTCACGCTGATCTCGGATGCGCTTCAGCGCAAGGTGCGGGTGCGGGTGTCGGCCAACGCGCTCAAGAGCGTTGACCATCGCGGCGGGCTCGACGCCTTCCTGCTCAAGGCCAAGGACGGCGACCTGGCGCCCAAGATGCTCGAGCTCAAGCGGGCGATCGTGAAGAAGAAGGCCGCGGGCTGAGACCGATCCAAATTACGACGCGATTGAACGCCGCCGCAGGGCGGCGTTTCTATTTGTGAGGATCACGCCACGCGTCTGCGCCGCGCCGGGCGCGGCCGTTCGGCCGGCGCGGTTTCCTCGAACAACTCGGCGAGCTTGTCGGTCATGGCGCCACCCAGTTCCTCGGCGTCAACGATGGTGACGGCGCGGCGATAATAGCGCGTCACGTCATGGCCGATGCCGATGGCGATCAGCTCGACCGGCGAGCGCATCTCGATTTCCTCGATCACCCAGCGCAGATGGCGCTCGAGATAATTGCCGGCGTTGACCGACAGCGTCGAATCGTCGACCGGCGCACCGTCGGAGATCATCATCAGAATCTTGCGCTGCTCGGTGCGCGCCAGCAGCCGCTTATGCGCCCAGTCGAGCGCCTCGCCGTCGATGTTCTCCTTGAGCAGGCCCTCGCGCATCATCAGCCCGAGATTCTTGCGCGCGCGCCGCCAGGGCGCATCGCCCGATTTATAGATGATGTGACGCAGATCGTTGAGCCGGCCGGGGTTGGCCGGCTTGCCGGCGGTCAGCCATTGCTCGCGCGACTGCCCGCCCTTCCAGGCGCGCGTGGTGAAGCCGAGGATCTCGACCTTGACACCGCAACGTTCCAGCGTGCGCGCCAGGATATCGGCGCAAGTGGCGGCGACCGTGATCGGGCGCCCGCGCATGGAGCCGGAATTGTCGAGCAGCAGCGTCACCACGGTGTCGCGGAACTGCGTGTCCTTTTCGGCCTTGAACGAGAGTGGGTGCAGCGGATCGATGACGATGCGCGACAGGCGGGCCGGATCAAGTTGGCCTTCCTCCAGATCGAACTCCCAAGAACGGTTCTGCTGCGCCATCAGCCGGCGCTGCAGCCGGTTGGCGAGGCGGGCGACGACGCCCTGCAGATTCGAGAGCTGCTTGTCGAGATAGCCGCGCAGGCGATCGAGTTCTTCCGGCTCGCACAGATCCTCGGCCGCCACGGTCTCGTCGAACTTGATGGTGAAGGCGCGATAATCGGGCCCACGCGGCTCGTTCTGGCCGAACTGCCGCGGCCGCTGCGGCTCGCCGGGCGTTTCTGCGTCGCCCATGTCGGTGTCGTCGGCCATGTCGGCGGTCGGCGCGTCGGCCGCTTCGGCGGCGGCGTCGGGCATGTCCTCGGCGGACACTTGCGTGTCCTCCGTGCTCATGCGCTGCATCTCGTCGCTGTCGGCGGCATCGCCGTCCTCGCCGGAATCCTGCTTGCGGCGGTCCTCCTCGCCTTCCTCGTCTTCCTCCTCGGAATCGCGGCTGCGGTCGTCGCCCATTTCGAGCGCGTCGAGCAGGTCGTGCACCGCGTCGCCGAACTGGCGCTGGTCATCGACCACCGTCTCCAGCCGGTCGAGATCGCGGCCGGCGCGGTCCTCGATCAGCGGACGCCAGAGATCGACCAATTTCTTGGCCGCCGGCGGCGGCGTCATGCCGGTGAGGCGCTCGCGCACTAGGAGCGCCAGCGCGTCCTCGATCGGCGCGTCGGCGCGCTCGGTGATCTGGTCGAATTTGCCGCGGTGGAAACGCTCGTCCAGCATGGCAGTCAGATTCTTGGCGACGCCGTCCATGCGCCGCGCGCCGATCGCCTCGACCCGCGCTTGCTCGACCGCCTCGAACACCGCGCGCGCCTGCTGGCCGGCCGGCTGCAAGCGGCGGTGCACGGCTGGATCGTGGCAGGCGAGCCGCAACGCGATCGAATCGGCGTGGCCGCGCACGATCGCCGCCTCGGCACGGCTGAGCTTGCGCGGCGGTTCCGGCAGGCGGACCTTGCCGCCCATCAGACCGGGGCGCTCGGCGGCGAAGGACACCTCCAGCTCCGGCTTGCGCGCAATCGCGCGCAGGCAGCCGGTGACCGCGCGTTTGAACGGCTCGGTCGGCGAGTCCTTCGGCGAAGGTTTCGATTTGCTGTTGGAGGCCATTTTGTTCTTCTCCCTCTCCCCGTTCTTACCGGGAGAGGGTCGGGGTCACGACAGCGCCACGTTCAGCGAACTCTCCGGCAGCTCGACGCCGAAGCAGCGCTGATAGAATTCGGCCACGATCGGCCGCTCGAGCTCGTCGCACTTGTTGATGAAGGTCAGCCGGAAGGCGAAGCCGACATCGTTGAAAATCTCGGAATTCTCCGCCCAGGTGATTACCGTGCGCGGGCTCATGACGGTCGAGATGTCGCCGTTCATGAAGGCGTTGCGCGTCAAGTCGGCGACGCGCACCATCTTGTTGACGATGTCGCGGCCCTGCTCGTTGCGATAGTGCTTGGCTTTCGCCAGCACGATTTCGACCTCGTTGTCGTGCGGCAGATAATTGAGCGTGGTGACGATCGACCAGCGGTCCATCTGGCCCTGGTTGATCTGCTGGGTGCCGTGATAGAGGCCGGAGGTGTCGCCGAGGCCCACCGTGTTGGCGGTGGCGAACAGGCGGAAGCAAGGATGCGGCTTGATCACCTTGCTCTGGTCGAGCAACGTCAGCCGGCCGGAGGCTTCCAGCACGCGCTGGATCACGAACATCACGTCCGGGCGGCCGGCGTCGTATTCGTCGAAGCAGAGCGCCACGTTGTTCTGCAGCGCCCACGGCAGAATGCCTTCGCGGAATTCGGTGACCTGCTGGCCGTCCTTGATCACGATGGCGTCCTTGCCGATCAGGTCGATACGGCTGATGTGGCTGTCGAGATTGACGCGCACGCACGGCCAATTGAGCCGCGCCGCCACCTGTTCGATATGGGTGGACTTGCCGGTGCCATGATAGCCGGTGACGATGACGCGGCGGTTCTTGGAGAAGCCGGCGAGAATCGCGAGTGTGGTCGGCCGGTCGAACCGGTAATCGGGGTCGAGGTCGGGCACGTGCTCGTCGGGCTTGGAGTAAGCCGGCACTTCCATGTCGCTGTCGATGCCGAAGACCTGACGGATCGACACTTTCATGTCGGGCAGGCCGGCCGTTTCTTGAGTTGCTGCAGTCAATTGAACCTCCGTGGCTTCGCGATCCCCCGAAGCCTGTTTACGCCCCAACTCGTCCTGGTCCGGCTGATAGGACGGCAATTTAGCAGACGACAAGCCGGCAAAAAACCCGCCCGTCGCGATTAGCCCCATCAATAATATCAATGAGATAGGTACGACCAGGCCTGACCGAAAGGCGGGGCTGGGTTGCGTGGTAAGCCACGGCTTCGAGCGCTAACCCCGTGCGTCACGTCCGCATTACTCCTGATAACGGATGTTCGTCGGGGCGCGCACGTCGGCATTTCGCCGACCACTTATGAGTGCGTTCCGTCGCTCAGCCGAAGCCAACCGATTTCAAATAATTGTACGACTGGATGACCTCGACCAGCCGGTCCTCGGTCGAGCGGTCGCCGCCGTTGGCGTCGGGATGGTGGCGTTTCACCAGTTCCTTGAAGCGCATCTTCACCTGGTGCGGCGTGGCGTCGATGTCGAGCCCAAGCGTATCGAGCGCCTTGCGCTCGGCATTGCGGATCGGCCGGGCGGCCTCCGCGCGCGCCTTCTGCTCGGCGCGCAGACCGTCGCCGAACAGGCTGAACGGATCGGCGCCGGTGCCGAAGGTGCGGAAATCCGGTCGCGCCTGCGTCTTGCCGGTGCCCATCTTCCAGGTCGGGCGGTGGCCGGTGATGGCATCTTTCTGATAGGCCATCACCGCGGCGTCATTCATGCCTTTGAAGAAATTGTACGACTGATTGTATTGCCGCACGTGCTCCAGGCAGAAGCGCCAGTAATCCTTCTCGTTCTCGCGGCCCTTGGGCGCGCGGTGGCTGGCCTTTTCCTTGCAGCCCGCCCATTGGCAAACCGGCCCGCCGGATTTCGGCCGGCGATCCTTGTCCGGCTTGACGCGGACGCGATCGAAAAGTGGCGAGTCGAATTTCATGACCGAATACTATGCGCCTTTAGCGGTGACATCTTCAAGACTTGACAGCGCGCAGGACTAGCCTAAGCCCGCCCGCATGCGGACCGAGAATCTCATCACAAAGAAGTTGACCGAGGCTTTCGAGCCCCAAAGCCTCAAGGTGGTGGACGAATCGCACCGGCACGAAGGCCACGCCGGCCACCGGCCGGGCGGGCAAACCCATTTCAGAGTCTATATCGTGTCGGAGGCGTTCAAAGGTAAGACCCGGCTCGAGCGCCACCGCATGATTAATGGAAAACTTTCCGATGAGCTGGCCGGCGGCGTGCACGCGCTCGCCATCCACGCCGCGGCGCCGGGTGAGGGCGGGATTCCTTAAGCGCGCGCAGAGTTCCATTCTGCCCGGCGAGACCGCCCTGAATCATCTCTTTGAAATTTCACCCGGAATGCAGAGCTAAATACTTGCGCAAAAAACCGGCAAATCAGTTCAACTGGGCCTTGCAAAAATCAGCGGAGTCCGACAGTCGGACAATGGAGCGCGCCAATGACCCAAGAAAACTCCTGTGCGCCGTGCGTTCGCGTGATCGTCGTAGGCAACGAAAAGGGCGGATCGGGTAAGTCCACCGTCGCAATCCATCTCGCCATTGCCCTGCTGCGATCGGGACAAAGCGTCGCGACCATCGATCTCGATTGGCGGCAACGCAGTTTCACCCACTACATCGACAACCGGCTGGCCTGGTCCCGGCAACGGGGCAAGGAGCTGCCGACTCCCACCCACGTCTGCTTCGACGAGGAGGCCGAATTCATGACCGCGGAGGACGAGGCGGCGGGGCGCGCGGCATTCACCAGCACATTCGATAACCTGGCCGCCAACCACAGCTACATCGTCATCGACACGCCCGGCCACAATCACTATCTGGCGCGGCTCGCCCATACGATGGCGGACACCTTGATCACGCCGCTGAACGACAGCTTCGTCGACCTGGACGTGCTCGGCAGCGTCGATCCGGAAACCTTCGGCGTCTCCGGCATCAGCCACTATGCGCAAACCGTCGAGGATGCGCGCCGCGCGCGGCAGGCCGCCGGCAAGCCGGACATGAATTGGATCGTGCTCAGAAACCGGCTTTCGACGCTGACCTCGCGCAACAAGCGTTTCGTCGGCGACGCGCTGCAGGACCTCTCGCAACGGCTCGGCTTCCGCTGCGTCGAAGGCCTGGCCGAGCGGGTGATCTTCCGCGAATTCTATCCGCGCGGACTGACCGCGGTCGACGACCTGGACGAAATCACGCTCGGCACGCGCCCGACCATGTCGCACGTCACCGCCCAACTGGAAGTGCAAAGCCTACTCGCGGCGCTGTGGGCGGTACCCACACCAGCCGCAGACAGCTTCGGCCAGGCCGACGCCGCCTGAGCCGGACACACCGGGGCGTCGCTCCAACACCTTGATCGCAGCTGCCGCCGCGCCGCTGCGCCATCAATCGGCGCCGCCCGGCGGTTTAATCAAACCCATGCGCACGGCGATCGCGACCGCATGCACCCGGTTGCGGGCCCCGAGTTTCCGCGCCGCCACGCGCAGATAATGCAGCGCCATGCTTTTGCTCACGCCGAGCGCAAGCGCCATCTCGTCGGCGGTCTTCCCACTCGCAAATAACGTCAGCGCTTGAAGCTCGGCCGCGTCCAACGGTCTCATTACTCGCTACTTGCCCCCGGATGACGCTCAATGATTGTCACGATGACTCAAGGCCGTGAGTCGCGCGGCAGCGATCGATGACGTGACAAAGATTTGACGGCCGAGTTCGGGCGGAACTGAGGCGCTATCCGGCCTTCGTCGCCGGCTTGCGCGGCAGCGGCTGGATGCGCAGTGCGGTGATGCGGTTGCGCTCGCGGCGCAGCACGCGGAACCGGAACCCGTGGAAGGTGAAGCTCTGTCCCACTTCGGGGATCGAGCGTGCCTCGTGGATGACCAGGCCGGCGATGGTGGTCGCCTCCTGGTCCGGCAGATTCCATTCCATGACGCGGTTGAGATCGCGGATCGGCACCGCGCCGTCCACGTTGACCGAGCCGTCCGGCTGCTTGCGCACGCCCGGCTCGGCGATGTCATGCTCGTCGGTGATGTCGCCAACGATCTCTTCCAGGATATCCTCGAGCGTGACCAGGCCCTCAACCTCGCCATATTCGTCCACCACCAGCGCGATCTGCGTCTTGCGGCGGCGGAACGCCTTGAGTTGCTCGGACACCGGACGCATGTCGGGCACGAACCAAGGCGGCGTCATCAGCGCGGCGATATCCACTTTCGATGGGTCGCCGTCGACCGCATGCAGCGCGCGCAGCAGATCCTTGACGTGCAGGATGCCGACGATGTTCTCCGGGTTGCCGCGCCAGAGCGGCAGCCGCGTGACCGGCGAGGCGATCACCGAGTTGACCACATCCTCGGGTCGATCGTCGGCGTTGAACGTGATCATGTTGGTGCGATGGATCATCACATCGGAGACGACCAGATCGCGCAGATCGAGCACGCCGCCGAACATGTCGCGGTCATGCGTCTCCACCTCGCCTTCGCGGTGGAACAGATCGACGGCGCCGCGCAATTCCTCGCGCGCGGACAGCACCTGCTGATCCTCGCCGACCGTCATGCCGATGAGCTTAAGCAGCCAGCGCACCAGCGCCTCAATCGCCATCAGCACCGGGCCGAACAATTTGACGAACCAGTACATCGGGCGCGCGACCGCGAGCGCGATGCGGTCGGGCGCGTTGAACGCCGCGGTCTTCGGCAGAATCTCGGAGAACACGACGACCAGGACGGTCATCGCCACCGTGGCATAGACCACGCCGGCGGTGCCGAACCAGGCCAGCAGCACGCCGGTCGCTAGCGCCGAGGCCGCGATGTTGACCGCGTTGTTGCCGAACAGCAGCGCGCCGAGCAGCCGCTCGCGCTGTTCGAGCAGGCGGTTGACGATGCCGGCGCGGCGGTTTCCCTGTTTCTCCAGCCGCGTCATGCTGGCGCGCGAGGATGCGGTGAGCGCGGTCTCGCTGCCGGCGAAAAACGCGGACAACAGCAGACAGACCAGCACGATGACGAGGGAGAGCCAATCGATCTCGGTCATAAGATTCGTTCTCGGCGCATGATCTTATCCGAAAACCTGTTCCCACTTTTCGGGATCATGCGCTGAAAAGCTTGTCAGCCAAGAAGGCGCGCACCTCGGCCGCGCTCACGTCATTTTCGACGAAAGCCTGGCCGATGCCGCGCACCAGAATAAAGGTGAGCTTGCCGCGCTTCACTTTCTTGTCTTGCGCAATCAAATCCATCAAAGCGTCGAGCCCCGGCACGCCGCCGGGGACTTGCCTGAGATGGGTGGGCAGGCCGACCGCCGCAAGATGACCGCGCGCCCGCGCGGCGTCGACCTCGCCGATCAGGCCTTTGCGGGCGGAGAACTCGAAGGCCAGCGTCATGCCGAGCGCCACCGCCTCGCCGTGCAGCAGGCGGCCGGAGAAGCCGGCGCCGGCTTCCAGCGCATGGCCGAAGGTGTGGCCGAGATTGAGCAGCGCGCGCTCGCCGGTTTCGCGTTCGTCGCGCGCCACGACGCCGGCCTTGCCGCGGCAGCACACCGCGATGGCGTGCTCGCGCGCCAAACTCCCGGAAGTTTTGCCGCCGGAGAACACCTCCTGCCAGTTCGCCTCCAGCCAGGAGAAGAACGCGGCGTCGCCGAGCAGCCCGTATTTGGCGACTTCGGCGTAGCCGGCGCGGAATTCGCGCGCCGGCAGCGTATCGAGCAGCGCGGTGTCGGCGATGACAAGGATCGGCTGATGGAAGGCGCCGACCAGGTTCTTGCCGTGGCGCGAATTGATGCCGGTCTTGCCGCCGACCGAGGAATCGACCTGGGCGAGCAGCGTGGTCGGCACCTGCACGAAGTCGAGCCCGCGCCGCACGCTCGCCGCCGCAAAGCCGGCCAGATCTCCTATAACTCCGCCGCCGAGCGCCACCACCAGATCGCCGCGCTCGATATGCGCCGCGATGATCGCCTCGCACACGGTTTCGAACGTCGCATAGCTCTTGGAGCCCTCGCCTTCCGGTACCACGATGGCCGAGCTCTCGATGCCGGCCGATTTCAGCGCGGTCTCGGCGGTGGCGAGGTGGCGCTTGGCTACTGTGGCGTCGGTGACGATTGCGGTCTCGGCGCCCGGCCGCAGGGCCGCGATGCGCGCGCCGAGGCCGGCGATCAGCCCGCGTCCGATGACGATGTCGTAGGAGCGCGCGCCCAGCGCGACTGGCACCACGATCGGCTCGGCAAGTTCTCCTTGGCGCAGCGGCGCGGTCATGAATTGCCCTCCGCGATGCCGAGCGGCTTGGCCAGCTTGGCGATGATTTCATCGACGATGGTGTCGTGCGGCTCGTCGCGCGACTGGACGATGATGTCGGAAAGCGCATAGACCGGCTCGCGCGCCGGCAGCAAGTCCCTGATCTTGTCCGCGAGCGGACGGTCGTTGCGCCGCTTGGTGCGCTTCAACAGCACGTCGAGATCGGCTTTCAGCCAAACCGAGATGCCCTTGATGTGGATGAGGTCGCGGATGCTCTGATCCATTATCGAGCCGCCGCCGGTCGCCAGGACCTGCGGGCCGTTGTCCAACAGCCGGGCAATCACACGCGCCTCGCCGGAGCGGAAATAACTCTCGCCGTGCTTGTCGAAAATTTCCGGGATCGTCATGCCGGCGGCCGTTTCGATCTCGGTGTCGGCATCGACAAAGGCAATGCCGAGCCGCGTGGCGAGCCTGCGGCCGACCGACGACTTGCCGGCGCCCATCATGCCGACCAGCACGATGGACCGGCGCCCGAGCGCGCGCACGATCGCCGCTTCCGGCCCGTTTTCCGCCGTCTTTTGAATGGCACTGTTCGCCATGCTAGAGTTCCAAATCACCGTCACGGTTCCATATACCAGCAATTGAGACAACCGCGGGGACGGCTGTTAACCCTGGTTAAGGAACTGGCCAACCACGCGAAATTCGCCCATTTCGGGCCCGCGGGATCGCGACTATGCCGTCACTCTTTCGATTTCTTGTTATCGTCGGTCTTATCGGCGGGATCGGCTATGTCGCAGTGTTCTCGCTCGCCAATTTCGTGAGCTATCATCCGCGCGAGATCGTGGTGACGATTCCGCCCGACCAATTCCTCAAGAAGCCGTAGCGTCGCGCAAGGCGATGGCCCGCCGGCAACAAGCATCCGACGAAGCCCTGGTCGAGCTGTTCCTCGACATGCTGGCGGCCGAACGCGGCGCCGGCGAAAATACGCTGGCCGCCTATCGCAACGATCTCGCCGATCTCGCCGCGCATCTGCGCGCCGCCGGCCGCACCATCGCCGGCGCCGACACCGACGATTTACGCAGATTTCTCGGCGGTCTTGCCGAGCGCGGCTTCAAGGCCTCATCGCTGGCGCGGCGGCTGTCGGCGGTGCGCCAGCTTTATCGTTTCCTCTACGCGGAAGGAAAACGATCCGACGATCCGGCCGCCGTGCTGGAAGGACCCAAGCGCGGCCGCACATTGCCGAAAGTTCTTTCGATCGCCGACGTCGACGCGCTGCTGGCGCAGGCGCGCAAGGAGATGGAGGACGGCGAACAGCCGCCGGCACGACGCCTGCGCGCGGCGCGGCTCTTGTGCCTGCTCGAAGTCGTCTATGCCACCGGCCTGCGCGTGTCCGAACTGGTGGCGCTGCCGGCGGCGAGCGCGCGGCGCGATCAGCGCATGCTGGTGGTGCGCGGCAAAGGCGGCAAGGAGCGGCTGGTGCCGCTCAATCAGGCCGCCAAGCGCGCTATGGCGGACTATCTCAAGCTGCGCGCCGAAGCCGGACGCGACGCCGAATCGAAATGGCTGTTCCCGTCATTCGGCGAACAGGGCCACCTCACGCGCCAGCATTTCGCCCGTGAATTGAAAACGCTCGGGACGGTCTGCGGCATCGCGCCGGCGCGCCTGAGCCCGCATGTGCTGCGGCACGCTTTCGCCAGCCATCTGCTGCACAACGGCGCCGACCTGCGCGTGGTGCAGACCCTGCTCGGCCACGCCGACATCTCGACCACGCAGATCTACACCCATGTGCTGGAAGAGCGGCTCAAAGCCCTGGTGCGCGATCTGCATCCGCTAACGGACGGCTAGGCAGAAGGGCACGTAAAAACCATATTAACCCGATTGCTTGACTTAGTGGCTTTGTCCGCGTCACTACGCGCCGATCGCATTCAAACCGGGACCCCATGCGCAGCTATCTCGATTTCGAAAAACCGGTGGCCGAACTGGAGGCCAAGGTCGAGGAATTGCGCGCCATGGGCGAGAGCGATAGCGCGGTCGCCGTCGGCGAGGAGATCAGCCGGCTCGAGGTGAAGGCGGCGCTCGCGCTCAAGGAGCTCTATGCCGACCTCACGCCCTGGCAAAAGACGCAAGTGGCGCGCCACCCGCAGCGGCCGCACTGCCTCGACTACATTGCCGGCCTGATCGACAGTTTCATTCCGCTCGCCGGCGACCGCAAATTCGGCGAGGACGCCGCCATCGTCGGTGGCTTCGGCCGCTTCCGCGGCGAGAGCGTCTGCATCATCGGCCACGAAAAAGGCTCCGACACCGAGAACCGGATCAAGCACAACTTCGGCATGGCGAAGCCGGAAGGCTACCGCAAGGCGGTGCGACTGATGGAAATGGCCGACCGCTTCGGCATTCCGGTGATCGCGCTGGTGGACACCGCCGGCGCCTATCCCGGCATCGGCGCGGAAGAGCGCGGCCAGGCCGAGGCGATCGCGCGCTCGACCGACGCCTGCCTGGCGCTCTCGGTGCCCAATATCGCGGTGATCCTGGGCGAAGGCGGCTCGGGCGGCGCCATCGCCATCGCCACAGCCAACCGCGTGCTGATGCTGGAGCACGCGATCTATTCGGTGATCTCCCCGGAAGGCGCCGCCTCCATCCTGTGGCGGGATACCGCCAAGGCGCAGGAAGCGGCGATCAACATGAAGATCACCGCCCAGGACATGGTGCGTTTCGGGGTGATCGACACCGTGATCCCGGAGCCGACCGGTGGCGCCCACCGCGATCCACAGGCCGCCATTGCGGTCACCGGCGAGGCGATCGCCAACGCGCTGGCCGAACTGCGGTCACTCGACCGCGAGACGGTGCGCCGGCGGCGGCGCGAGAAGTTCCTCGCCATGGGCCGCACCTACGCTTAAGCCCGCCGGCGGTCGGGTTTGCGTTCGAGCGACCCCAAAATCCTAATTCCGCATGGCTTTATCGAGATTTATTTTCGGTTTACCATAGGTTTATCACTTGTCACATGCGTCATGGTTTGCCTTGCGGATGCCACATCTTATGGATAACAATTGTTCAATGAGGGCCTGCCCCTTCGGGGAGTACAGCGTTTGAACCGACCCTTTGTACGCGCCCTGCTCATCTCGGCGGCCGTAGCCGCTGCGGTTGCGCTTGCCGCCTGCAATCCCGACGGCGTGACCCCGACCGGCCGTTCGCTCGCCCCCTTGTCCGACAAGTTGCAGGCCGAGATCGAGGCCAAGCACATGGACACTAATTCGCCGATCCTTGCCCGCCTCTTCAAGGAAGAGTCGGAGATGGAAATCTGGAAACAGAACCGCGACGGCGAATACGCGCTCTTGAAGACCTATCCGATCTGCCGCTGGTCCGGCGATCTCGGCCCCAAGGTCAAGGAAGGCGACCGCCAGGCGCCCGAAGGTTTCTACACCATCACGCCCGGGCAGATGAATCCGAACTCCAATTACTATCTCGCCTTCAACACCGGCTATCCGAACGCCTTTGACCGCGCCTGGGGCCGCACCGGCTCCGAGCTGATGGTGCACGGCGACTGCTCGTCGCGCGGCTGCTACGCCATGACCGACGAACAGATCCAGGAGATCTACGCGCTGGCGCGCGAGTCGTTCTTCGGCGGGCAGAAGGAATTCCAGTTCGAGGCCTTCCCGTTCCGCATGACCGCGCTGAACATGGCCAGGCACCGCAACAATCCGAACTTCGCGTTCTGGAAGGAACTCAAGGAAGGCTACGACAACTTCGAAGCCACCCATCGGGAACCGAAGGTCGCGGTCTGCGAGAAGCGTTACGTGTTCGACGCGGTGACGCCCGAGAACGCCTCGCGGCCGCTTAAGTTCGATCCGCGCGGCAAATGCCCGGCCTACCGGCTCGACCCGGCGGTCGCCGACGCGGTGCTCGATCACCGGCGGCAAGAGCAGTTTCAGATGGCCGAATATATCGCGCGCGGCGTCTCGCTGGCACCGCCGCATGTCGGCGACGGCGGCATGAACCCGGTGTTCGCGTCCAAGCTCGGCACTCAGGAAGAATACGACGACAACGGCCGGCTCATAAAAGTCGCGACCGCGCCCGGCGCGCTGCCGCGCACGTCCAATCAAGCGCCGCCCGCCAGCATGGTGGTCATGCCGGCGTCGGCAACGCCGGCGGCACAGCCGGTGATGATGGCGAGCGTGCCGATGCCGCAGCCGGCGCCGCAAGCCAAGGAAGGCGAAGCGCCGCCCGAGCAGCCGAAGTCGGTCGCGGGACTATTCGGCAGCCTATTCAGCGGCTCGCAGGCGCAAGCCAGGACCGCCGAGCAGCCGCAGAGCCAGGCCGTCGCCTTGCGCGGCAGCAATACCGAAATGGCGGCGAAGCCGAAGCGCGGCGCCGTGATACAAACCGCGTCAGTGCCGGCCGCGCCGCAGTCCAAGCCGCAGGAAGCGGCACCAGCCAAGCCGGCGGCGGTGGCGAAGAGTGCGCCGGCGCCAGCGCCGCAGAGTGCCGCGCCGGAAATACGCACCGCTTATTCGGCGCCACAGTCGAACAACAACGACTTGCTGTCGGGTGCGCAGCCGGTGGTTCCGACCGGCTCGTTCGAGAGCCGCTGGACCGCGTTCCGCTAAGCCGCGCGCTCGGCGCGGGGCCTGACGACGCATGGACTGCTTCGTCTACGTTCTCGGAACCCGCAGCAAAAACCGCCATTTGACCTATGTCGGCTGGACCAACGACGTCGCGCGCCGGCTGGCCCAGCATAATGCGGGAAAAGGCGCGCGCACGACACGCGGGCGCGCCTGGGTGCTGCTGCATTCGGAGTGGTTTGCGACCAGGCGCGAGGCTATGAGCCGCGAGTGGCATCTCAAGCGCGACCGCGCGTTCCGGAAAAACCTAGCGCAGAAGCTGAAAAGCGAACGCGCCGGATGAGCATTTTCAAAGAACCGAAGATCGACTGCCACGCCCACGTCTTCGATCCGGTCAATTTTCCCTACTGCGACGATATCGAATACAAGCCGTCCGGCCAAGAGATCGGCACGCCGGCGCAACTTCGCCAGGTCATGCAGACCTATGGTGTCAGCTACGCGCTGCTGGTGCAGCCGAATTCCGGCTACGGCAGCGACAATTCCTGCATGCTCGACACGATCGCCCGCGGCGGCGGACGCTTCAAGGGCATCGCCATCATCGACCTCGACGCCGATCTTGCAACGTTGCGCGACTTGAAAGCCCGAGGAATCGTCGGCGCGGCATTCAACCCGACCTTCCACGGCACCGACTACTACAAGCGATCCGCCGGCCTGATTGGCAAGCTCGCGCAGCTCGACATGTTCCTGCAGATCCAGAGCGAGCACGAGCAGCTCTCGATGTTCGTGCCCTGGATCGAAGCCATGCCGATCCGCGTACTGATCGACCATTGCGGGCGGCCGACGCCGGACGCGGGTTTGCACCAGCCCGGCTTTCAGGCGCTGCTGCGGCTTGCCGCAACCCGGCGCGTCAGCGTCAAGCTGTCCGGTTACTCGAAATTCTCGAAAGTCGCGTACCCGTTCGAGGACACCTGGCCGTACGTAGCCGCCATCGTCGAGGCGTTCACGCACGACCATTGCCTATGGGCGTCGGACTGGCCGTTCTTGCATGCGCCGCAGCGGCAGGATTACGGCCCGCTGGTCGAATTGGCCGAATTGCTGTTCCCCGACCCAGCCGCGCGCCACACGCTGTTCTGCGATACGCCGCGCCGGCTGTTCGGCTTTAGCGACTAGGCCGTGTTTCTAAAGGCGCCAAAAGGCTGACGCTCACCGAGCGCCGATATTTTCGAGATCAAGCACAACTCGCCTGATGTGCGATCCCATGTCCTGCGCGTGGAAACCGAGTTCGGCACACATTTGCAGCATGGTCGTGTTTTCGACCAACACATCACCATACACGCGCCGCAGACCTTTTTCTTTGGCGTAAGCGATGACGCGCCGCATCAGCAGCCAGCCGAGCCCATGACCCTTGAGCCGCGAGCGTACCAGGATCGCGAATTCCGCGGTCTTTTCGTCGAGTTCGTCCTTCAAGCGCACGAGCCCGAGCATGTGACCCGTGTCTTCGTCGAGCGCGATGAAAGCCATTTCGCGTCTGTAGTCGAGATGGCTGAGCTTATCGATCTCCGCATTGCTGAGCTCGGCAATACGCGCAAAAAACCGAAGCCGCAGATCCTCGGCGCTGACACCGCCTAAAAAATCCCGATATAATGCCATGTCTTCAGGCCGCAGCGGACGGATCAGCACGCGCTCGCCGCTCCGAATCGTTTCACGCCATTCGCCCAAGTCAAAGTCGCCTTTGTCCGGCATCGGCGCGACCAGTGCCTTTGGGGGGGCGCATCCGCGCCGCAATTTGGATGCGCGTTTATGAGTTCACGCCTTAGTTCAGCAAGCCTTCTTCGAGCGCCTTAATCTGGATTGCGAGATAACGCGAGAAAATCCGGCACTGCGCCAGGCTGCCGGCGGTGAACCACAGGCCCGGCTGCGCGGTCGCCCGCCACATGTTGCGCAATTCGCCGCCGTCGTCGAAGCCCCAGACCGGCCCGATCTTGTCGGCGATCGCGTCGCCGAGATAAAGGCGCACCGCGTCCTGCTGGTTCTTGTAGCCGGTCGCCAGCACCAGGAGCTCGGCCGGCACCACGCGGCCGTCGCGCAGCCGCGCGCCTTGCGCGACGAATTTTTCGATGTCGGCGAACTGCAGCAGCTTGATCGCGCCGGACATGATCAGCTCGGAACAGCCGACGTTGAAATAGTAACCGCCGCCGCGGCGCAGATACATCATCTGGAAGCCGGTCTCGTCTTCGCCGTAGTGCAAGGGGAAGTCGCATTTTTCGAGGCCTTCGAGCAGCGCCTTGTCGACCTCGCGGCCGCGCGCGGTCGACAATTGATACGAGCGCTGCAGCACCGGATAGGGGAACGAGGTCGTCAGCAGGTCGCAGTCGTCGAACGGAATGCCTTCCGAATAGATCGCGTAGACGCTTTGCGCCTCTTTCAGGCTGACGACGTAAGTTCGGCTGCGCTGGATGATGGTGACCTCGGCGCCGTGCGCGTGCAGCTCCTGCGCCACGTCGTGGCCGCTGGTGCCGGTGCCCAGCACCAGGACCTTGCGGCCCTTCCATTGCTCGGCGTTTTTGAAGTCGCCGGAATGCACGACCGTACCGGCGAAAGCGTCGAGCCGGGGCAGAATGGGCGTCGAGGGAATGCTACTGACGCCGGTCGCGAAGATCAGATGACGCGGGTGCATGACGCGCTCGGTTCCGTCCGAGCGGCGCAGCGTGACGTTCCACTGCTTACGCGCGTCGTCATAGCTACCGCCTGTGAGCGCGGTTCCGGTCCAGACATTGAGCTCCATGGCATCGACGTAAGCTTCGAACCAGTTCGCCAGCATGTCCTTCGGAATGTAGACCGGCCAGGTCGGCGGGAACGGCATATAGGGCAGATGGTTGACGTGCACTTCGTTATGCAGCGTGAGCGAATGGTAGCGCTTGCGCCAATTGTCGCCGACGCGCTCGTGCCGGTCGACGATCAGCGTGTCGATGCCGAGCTGATGCAGCCGCGCCGCAATGCAGAGCCCGGCCTGGCCGCCGCCGACCACGAGACCGCGGGTTCGCGGCCAGCATAGGCGCGCGCTTCGCGAAGCCGATCGAGCCAGTTGGCAGCGCCGAAATCGCGCGTCGAGTCGGGTTGCGCGCGTCGCTTGAATTGCTCTTCGTGGCCTCTGAGTTCGTGCAGGTTCGTGTTGACCGTCCAGGCGCGCAACCGGCCTTGGCTGTCGCGCACCAAGCGGACGACGCCGTTGCCCGGACCGAACGCGGTATCGAACTCGAAGATGACCTCGATCGCTTCGGTGCCGGCGCGGCTGACCCGGCGCGGCGGCGTGCGGCGCGGCGGGATATGGAAATTCGTGGGACGCGTGCGGGCGAGCGTTGCGCGCAACGTCGCCTCGATCGCCGTCCGGCCGGCCATGGTCTCGATGGTCCAGGTGAAGGCCAGCAGGTCACGCCAGAGCCCGTCGGCCAAGAACAAATCGGCCGCCGCCGCGGCATTGCGCGACTGCAAGGCCGCTTCGAAGGCCGCAAGCCAGCTCTCGGCGTCGGCCTGCGGCGTCAGCCGCGTGCGATCGTCGATTAAAGTCATCGCGAGGGCCGTGACCTTGGGCTTTTCGTTGCTCGTTCGGAGGGTATCCTATTGCAACGCCGCAATGCACGCCACATGGTGGCCGGGGCACGCCCCGCGCGTGAAAAAAATGCCGGCGCGAAGCCGGCGTATTTTTGGGACCGTTCAGGCCACCTTGCGACACCTATACCGCCGCGATTAGCTGCGCTGGAGGGTGACGGTAGCGCCCTTGACGGTGGCGTTGGCTTCTTTGGATTTAATGACCACCGACTGCCGGTCGCCGCGCGTAACCATAGCCATGTCGGCGGAAAACGCCGCGCTGTCGGCCACGACATCAATGTGATCGCCTTCCGCCGTGCCGGAAATTTTTCCGGCAACGTTGCGCGTCACTTCGTTCCAGCTGCCGCTGATAGCCTTCGAAGCCAAAGTCGCGCTGGCGCGCATGTCGAAATTATAACTATCGCCGGCGCACCGAATGCTCAGCTGAAGGTTATTTTGCTCCTCCAGGACATCATAGGATGCCCGGCACTTGATGGGCTCGTGCGCGCCATTGGCAAGGTCAATTGTCCCGCTTCCCGCCCATTGACCCTCAAGCTTGGCGAACGGGCTCGCGCCTTGGGTATGCCCGCTTGCCGTTATCAGACAAAAGGCAAGAACGACACTTGCGGTTAGCAATGCGTTGCCCGCGGGAAGCGATCGGAGAGCCATGATAAAATACAATGGTTGAGCGGGGCCATCGCGAGGGATGTGGCACCCGGTCTATAATGCCTTTGCCGTCCATTGGCTCCGGGACGGACCATCAATCGGGCGGCAATTTAGTCGTTCTAAGCAAACTTGCCGTGGCAGTGCTTGAATTTCTTGCCGGAGCCGCAGGGGCATTGCTCGTTGCGGCCGACCTTGCCCCAGGTCGTGGGGTCTTTCGGGTTGCGCTCGGCCTGTGCGCCATTGCCGTTGCCGACCAGCATCGGCGCCAAAGCGGGCGCCAGCTCGTCCTCGCCGGTGGTGGGATCGACCTTGTGAGCTTCCATATAGGGAAGCTGCTGCGCGGCTTCTTCCGGCTGCTGCTGCACGACCTCCACGCGCATCAACTGCCCGGTGACCGCCTCGCGCAGGCGCGACATCATGGCCTCGAACAGGCTGAAGGCTTCCGCCTTGTATTCGTTGAGCGGATCGCGCTGGCCGTAGCCGCGCAGGCCGATCACCTGGCGCAGGTGATCGAGCATGACCAAATGCTCGCGCCAGAGATGGTCGAGCGTCTGCAGCAGGATCGATTTCTCGACGTAGCGCATGACCTCGGGGCCCCATTTGGCCACCTTGCCCGCCATGTGCTCATCGGCGCGCCGCTCGATGCGCTCGCGCATTTCCTCGTCCGCGATGCCCTCTTCCTTGGCCCACTCCTTCACCGGCAGATCGAGCGTGAGTACCTCGCGCAGCGCCTTGTCGAGGCCGTCGACGTCCCACTGTTCGGCATAGGCGTTGGGCGGAATATGCTTGGCGACCAGATCCTCGACCACCGAACGACGCATGCCGGCGACGGTGTCGTCCACCGCCTCGTCGCGCATCAGGTCGAGCCGCTCCTCGAAGATCACCGTGCGCTGGTCGTTCATCACGTTGTCGAACTTGAGCAGGTTCTTACGGATGTCGAAGTTGCGCGCCTCGACCTTCTGCTGCGCCTTCTCCAGCGCCTTGTTGATCCAGGGGTGGACGATCGCCTCGTTCTCCTTCAGCCCCAGCTTGGTCAGCATGCCGTCGAGCTTGTCGGAGCCGAAGATGCGCATCAGGTCGTCTTCCAGCGACAGGAAGAACTTGGAATGGCCGGGGTCGCCCTGACGGCCGGATCGGCCGCGCAACTGGTTGTCGATGCGCCGGCTCTCGTGCCGCTCGGTGCCGAGCACGAAGAGGCCGCCGGCGGCAAGCGCCTTCTGCTTGAGGCGCGCCACCTGTGCGCGGATTTCGGCTGCGCGAGGCGACTTTTCGCGCTCGGCCTTGTCCTCGATGTCGGCGATCTCCTGGCGGATACGCATGTCGGCATTGCCGCCGAGCTGGATGTCGGTGCCGCGGCCGGCCATGTTGGTGGCGATAGTGATCGCGCCCGGCACGCCGGCCTGCGACACGATAAAGGCTTCCTGCTCGTGGTAGCGGGCGTTGAGGATGGCGAACACCTTGGTCTTGGTGGCGCCGTCGTCGCCGGAATAAAGCGCGGCGAAGGCGTTGGGATCGGTGAAATCGTGCGCTTCCCAGCCGGCCTCGCGCAGCATGTCGGCGAGTTGCTCGGATTTCTCGATCGACGTGGTGCCGACCAGCACCGGCTGGCCGCGCAGCTTGCAGTCCTCGATCAACGCGATGATCGAGCGGTATTTCTCTTTCGCGGTGCGATAGACCTCGTCGTCGTCGTCGATGCGCACCAGCGGCATGTTGGTGGGCACTTCCAGCACGTCGAGATTGTAGATGTCGAGGAACTCGTCGGCCTCGGTGAGCGCCGTGCCGGTCATGCCGGCGAGCGTCTCGTACATGCGGAAATAGTTCTGGAAGGTAATCGAAGCGAGCGTCTGGTTCTCGGGCTGGATCGGCTGATGCTCCTTGGCCTCGAGCGCCTGATGCAGCCCTTCCGAATAGCGCCGGCCCGGCATCATGCGGCCGGTGAATTCGTCGATGATGACGACCTCGCCGTTGCGCACGATGTAGTCCTTGTCCCGCTGGAACAGCTTGTGCGCACGCAGTGCCTGGTTGACGTGATGCACGACGGAGACGTTCTCGACGTCGTAGAGCTTGCCGCCCTTGAGCTGGCCGGCATCGCGCAGCATGACTTCCATCCGCTCCATGCCGGCTTCGGTCATGCTGACGGTGCGCTGCTTCTCGTCGACCTCGTAATCGCTCTTGTCGAGCTTGGGGATGTAGGCGTCGATCGTATTGTAGAATTCGGAGCGGTCATCGAGCGGGCCGGAAATGATCAGCGGCGTGCGCGCCTCGTCGATCAGGATCGAGTCCACTTCGTCGACGATGGCGAAGATGTGCCCGCGCTGGACCATGTCCTCCAGCCGGTACTTCATGTTGTCGCGCAGATAGTCGAAGCCGAGCTCGTTATTGGTGCCGTAGGTGACGTCGCAGTCGTAGGCCTTCTTGCGCTGCTCGTCGTCGAGCCCGTGCACGATCACGCCGACGGTGAGGCCGAGGAAATTGTAGATCTGTCCCATCCACTCGGCGTCGCGCTTGGCCAGGTAATCATTGACGGTGACCACGTGCACGCCGCGCCCGGACACGGCGTTGAGATAGACCGCGAGGGTGGCGACCAACGTCTTGCCTTCGCCGGTCTTCATCTCGGCGATCTTGCCTTCGTGCAGGATCATGCCGCCGATCAGCTGCACGTCGAAATGACGCTGGCCGATGGTGCGCTTGGCCGCCTCGCGCACGGTGGCGAAGGCCGGTACCAGGATGTCGTCGAGCGAAGTACCGTCGGCGGCCTGCTTCTTGAACTCGGCGGTGCGTGCGCGCAGCGCCTCGTCGGAAAGCGCTTCGAGTTCCTTTTCCAGCGCATTGATCGCGGCCACCCGCGGCTGATAGCTGCGAATCCGCCGCTCATTGGCGGAGCCGAACAGCTTGCGGGCAACGGCGCCGATCATACGGGAGCTCCTAACTGATGCCGGGTGCTATGGGCATTGGCTCTAACACACCGCCACGGCCGGATTTTGCTTCCGGCGCTCCGGAAATGCGGCACTTTTCGGGCAAATTGGACGTCAACGCGCCTACAAAGCTTAACCAGCCGAGGTTAGCGGAGAAATAGGAGGGGGTCGGTTTATTGTCAATTGGCGGCTTGCCACGGCCTTAACCGCGATGGCGCCTATTTCAGGCGCGGCGCTCACGTGGTCGTTAAGTCCGGTGCGGCAGTCCGCCATTGCAAAGCCCCGGTTGTTGGGCGACAAGTCCGCCGCCATCCGCTTACGCGGCCGACCATCCATTCCCAAGGACAGCGCCAAGGATAGCACCATGACGATTTCCCATTACGCCCGCCCGGCCGGCTTCCTTGCCGCCACCCTGGCGCTACTGCTGCTGGCCGCCGGCCCGCTGGCAGCGCAGGATAAGGACCCGCTCATCGCCAAGGTCAACGGCACCGAGATCCACCAGAGCGACCTCGCCGTCGCCGAGGAAGAGGCCGGCCAGCTACCGCCGATGTCGCCGGACGCGAAGAAGGACTACCTGGTCCAGTTCGTGTCCGACATGATCCTGGTGGCGAAGGCCGCCGAGACCAAAAAGGTGGCCGACACCGTCGCGTTCAAGCGGCGGATCGCGTTCGCCCGCGACAAGCTGCTGATGGAAGAGCTGCTGCAATCGGTCGGCAAGGCGGCGCTCACCGACGACGCCATGCACAAGGTCTATGACGAAGCCGTCAAGCAGATGGGCGAGGTGCAGGAAGTCCACGCCCGCCATATCCTGATCCGCGCCGCGCCGGGCGACGAGAAGGCGAGCAAGGCGGCCGAGGACAAGATCAAGGCGATCATCGCGCGCCTGAAGAAGGGCGAGGATTTCGAGAAGGTCGCTAAGGAAGTCACCGAGGACCCGTCCGGCAAGGCCAATGGCGGCGACCTCGGCTACTTCAGCAAGGAACAGATGGTGCCGGAATTTTCCGAGGTCGCCTTCAAGCTGGAAAAGGGCCAGATCTCCGAGCCGGTGAAGACCCAGTTCGGCTGGCACGCGATCAGGGTCGAGGACAAGCGCGTCAAGCCGGCGCCGACGTTCGAAGAGGTCAAGCCGCAGATCGAGAACTTTGTGACGCGCAAGGCGCAGGCCGAACTGGTGACCTCGCTGCGCGCCAGTGCCAAGATCGAGAAGATGTACAAGACCGAAGAGCCGGCAAAGCCGGCCGAGGGGGCCGAGCCGGAAAAGAAGTAACACCGATCAAACGCATCAAATGATTTCGTGATGGCCGGCCTTGTGCCGGCCATTTCGCTTAGGTAGGCAATCTCGTGCCCGCCAATCGGGATCGCCGGGACTAGCCCGGCGACGACAGGTCACTGGATGCCGAACTGATGAGCACCGCCATCTCCCCCCTCGCCCCGCAACACGTGCCGGAGCTGCCGGCGATCGCCGGGGTACGGCTCGCCACCGCCGAAGCCGGCATCCGCTATGCCGGGCGCACTGACGTGCTGCTGGCGCTGTTCGACGCCGGCACCACCACGGCCGGGGTGTTCACCAAATCGAAATGCCCGTCGGCGCCGGTCGAATGGTGTCGGGCGCACCTGAAGGCCGGCACAGCGCGCGCGCTGGTGGTCAATTCCGGCAACGCCAATGCCTTCACCGGCAAAAGCGGCCGCGCGGCGACCAAGCTCACCGCGGAGATCGCCGCCAAGGCGGCCGGCTGCAAAGCGGCGGAAATCTTCCTCGCCTCCACCGGCGTGATCGGCGAGCCGCTCGATGCGTCGAAATTCGCGCCTGTCATGGAAGGCCTCGCCGCGCGGGCTAAACCCGGCGATTTTCTCGCCGCCGCGCGCGCGGTCATGACCACCGACACGTTTCCCAAGGTGGCGACCGCCACGGCGCGCATCGGCAAGGTGACGGTGACCATCAACGGCATCGCCAAAGGCGCCGGCATGATCGCGCCGGACATGGCGACGATGCTCTCCTTCGTCTTCACCGATGCGGCGATCTCCGGCAGCGCGCTGCAGGCGCTGCTCAAGGACGGCGTCACCGACACCTTCAACGCGGTCACCATCGACGGCGACACCTCGACCTCCGACACGCTGTTGATCTTCGCCACCGGCAAAGCCGCAAACCCGCGCATCGCGCGCGCCGCCGACCCAAAGCTGAAGGATTTCAAACGCGCCCTGCAGGCGGTGCTCGCCAGCCTGTCCGAACAGATCGCGCGCGACGGCGAAGGCGCCCGCAAGCTGGTGGAGATCGTGGTGGAAGGCGCGGTGTCGAAGGCGTCGGCGCGGCGCATCGCCATGTCGATCGCCAACTCGCCGCTGGTGAAGACCGCGATCGCCGGCGAGGACGCCAATTGGGGCCGCGTGGTGATGGCGGTCGGCAAGGCCGGCGAGCCGGCGGATCGCGATAAATTGTCGATCTGGTTCGGCGGCATAAGGGTGGCGCACAGGGGCGCGCGCGACCCCGGCTACACTGAGGCCGAGGTGAGCGCGGCGATGAAGAAGCCCGAAATCAGCCTGAAAGTCGCGCTCGGACTGGGCAAAGGCC
This sequence comes from uncultured Alphaproteobacteria bacterium, assembly GCA_963739075.1. Classification (GTDB taxonomy): domain Bacteria; phylum Pseudomonadota; class Alphaproteobacteria; order Rhizobiales; family Xanthobacteraceae; genus Pseudolabrys. The sequence goes on from CAVTZC010000009.1 coordinate 83,433, forward strand.
GCGACCGCGTGCTCACCTGCGACCTGACCAAGGAGTACGTCACGATCAATGGTGACTATCGGTCGTAACGATCCGTTTACCGTCGCGGCAGGAGGCCCTGCCGGTGTCGCTTCGTCTTAACCAAGGCATCTTTAGCATCGGGGTCGACGGCCTGTGAGCGCCAAAATCGTCCTTGTCGCCGCCTGCGCCCTCGTCGATGCCGACGGCCGCGTGCTCATCGCACAACGTCCCGCCGGCAAACCGATGGCAGGCTTGTGGGAATTTCCCGGCGGCAAGGTCGAGGACGGCGAAGCGCCGGAGCAAAGTTTGATCCGGGAGTTGAAGGAGGAACTGGGCATCGTCGTCAAAGAGGCCTGTCTCGCGCCGCTCACTTTCGCAAGCCACGCCTATCCCGACTTCCATCTGCTGATGCCGCTCTATGTTTGCCGGCGCTGGGAGGGGCAAGTCACCGCAACCGAGGGCCAGACCCTCGCCTGGGTGAAGCCGAACCGGCTGCGGGATTACGACATGCCTCCGGCGGACGTACCGCTGATTTCGCATTTGATGACACTGTTGTGATTGCCGGCCTAATGACGAGTGAACAGGGAGCGTCCATGAGCAGGTCCCGAACGATGCACAGCTTGCGCGATTTCCTCCGCGACGACGGCGGCGCCACCGCCATCGAATACGCGCTGATCGCTTCCGGCATCGCCGGCGCCATCATCGCCGTGGTCATGGCCTTGGGCACGCAAATCAACGCCATGTATACGACCGTCTCCACTACCCTGAACTGAGGATCGCGGCCGGCGGGCGCTGATACTTCCCGACAGCCGGTCGACCTCGACGGTCGCGCGCAGGACGTGCCGCGCTCCTCCCCCATCGTATAGACTGGCGCGCGACGGCCCGTGAGAGGCCGACGATCGGGGAGGGCGTCATGACCACGTCGTTGGATAGCTTCTTCGCGCGTCAGCTCAAGACCTATGCCAGCTATCATCGCGATGAGCGCAATCGCGCCACCCATTTCATCGGCATCCCGGCCATCGTGTTCTCGATCCTGCTGCCGCTCGCGCTTATGCGCGTCGCCGGGATTTCCTTAGCCGTGCCGGTCACGCTGCTGGCGCTGATCGGCTGGATCGCGCTCGATAAAGTCATTGGGCTGGCCATGGTCACGGCGATGCTGCCGATGCTGATCGTGGCGGAATGGATCGCGCGCACCTACGGCAGCGCGACCGCCTGGATCGTGTTCGCCGTTTTCTTCATCGGCGGTTGGGCGTTCCAGCTCATCGGACACGCCTGGGAAGGGCGCCGGCCGGCGCTCGCCGACAATCTGTTCCAGGCTTTCATCGGCCCGATGTTCATCATGGCCGAGGTGCTGATGGCGCTCGGCCTGAAGCAGGACCTGAAAGCGGCGATCGACGGAGCGTCTTAGCGGCCGGGCTTCTCGCCGGAAGGAATTTCCTTGGTGCCGAGCGCGTCGGCAAGCCGCCGCTGGGCCGAGCCCGGCTTGAGCGGCTTCTGCTGGCTCTCGTGCGGCACCCATCCCGACAGCCAGGCGATCTCGAAGGTCGCGCGCACGCGCCTGTCGGGATCGGCAAAGCGCTTAGCGTAAATCTCGGCCATGCGCAGCAGCGTGGTGCGCTTGAGCGGCGTGCGGCGGCGCTCGGTCAGCACATTGGTCGCGCCCATGCGGCGCAGATCGCGCATCAGCGCGAACACCGATGGGTAGCGCACGGTGAGCCGATCGGAATCGACCACCGGCAAGGCAAATCCGGCGCGCTGCAGCAGCGCGCCCAACTCGCGCAGGTCGGCGAAGGGCGCGACGCGCGGCGAGACGCCGCCCTCGATCTCGCTTTCGGCTTGCGCGAAGGCTTCGCGTAATTCCGCGAGACTGTCGCCGCCGATCAGCGCGGCCAGGAACAGTGCATCCGGCTTGAGCGCGCGGCGGATCTGGATCAGCGTGCCGGGTAGATCGTTCACGAACTGCAGCGCCAGCGCCGATACGATCAGATCGAGCGAGCCGTCGGCGAACGGCAGGGCCTCCTCGTCGGCGGCAACATGCAACGAACCATCGCGCGGCCCAGCCGCCGACGAGGCCGAGACCATGGTCGCGATCTTACCGCCGTCGGCGAGCACGCGACGCACCGCGTCGGTCGGCGTGCCGAGGTCGACCGCACGCTCGAACGTGCGCAGCACCACGGAAAGCCGCTCGCCCAGTTCGGCGGCGACCCGGTCGATCAGGAAGGTCTCGGCCCCAATGGCGCGGGCGCGCTGCTGCCGTGCGCGCAGCAGTGAGCGGTTGAAGATAGTCGGGTTTGGCGACATCTGCTACATTTGCAGCATGAACGAGCTTGTCTCGGCAAGCTAAGAAGGGAAACAGGACGAGGCGCCCGCGCGGTTCGCGCAATTCCGCGGCGGATTGCGCGCCGCGTTGCGTTCCGCCCTCGACGTGGTGCTGTCGCCGCTGTGCTCGTCCTGCCGTGCGCCGCTCGGCGGCAGGACCGGCCTGTGTGCATCGTGCTGGTCGAAACTGCCGCTGATCGAGCCGCCCTACTGCGCGCGGCTCGGCATCCCGTTCACCTACGATCCCGGTCCCGGCCTGCTGTCGATGGAGGCGACCGCCAGTCCACCGGCCTATGACCGGGCGCGCGCCGCGGTGCGCTATGACGACATCGCGCGCAAGCTGATACTGTCGTTCAAATACGGCGACCGGCTCGACCTCGCGCCGATGATGGGCCAATGGATGGCGCGCGCCGGCCGCGAGTTGCTGGCCGAAGCCGACGCGCTGCTGCCGGTGCCGCTGCATTGGCGCCGACTCTGGGGGCGGCGTTTCAACCAGTCGGCGACGCTTGCCGGCGCGATTTCCGACATATTCAGCGTGCGGGTCCTGCACGACGCACTCAAGCGCGTGCGCGCGACACCGCAGCAGGTCGGGCTGTCGAAGACCGAACGCGCCGACAATGTGCAAGGTGCCTTCCGCGTGCCGGCCGAGCAAAAGGCGCAGGTCGCCGGCCACCGCCTGGTGCTGATCGATGACGTGCTCACTTCGGGCGCCACGGTCGATACCTGCGCCCGCGCTTTGCTGCGGGCGGGCGCCGCCCATGTGGACGTCCTGATTTTCGCCCGGGTTGTCGCGCCCGTGCGCACTCCCATATAACGGGTGCCGGATCGCGCAGAACGCCCTCAGACCCCCATGCCCGTTATTGAAATCTATACCACCCGTTATTGCCCCTATTGCCATGCGGCCAAGACCCTGCTGAAACGCAAAGGCGTCACGTTCACCGAGATCGATGTCGGCAGCGATTGGGAGCGGCGCAGCGAAATGATCGAACGCGCGAATGGCGGCATGACTGTGCCGCAGATTTTCATCGGCGCCACGCATGTCGGGGGCTGCGACGAGCTGCACGCGCTTGATGATGCCGGCAAGCTCAATTCGCTGCTGGCCGGCGAAGAGGCATCGTGATGAACGCATCCGCCTTCAAGGCCGCGATGATCCAAATGCGCTCGGGGCTATCGCCCACCGCCAATATCGAGGCCGCCGTACGCATGATCAGCGAAGCGAAGTCGGCCGGCTCCGATTACGTGTTGACGCCGGAAATGACCAACATCATGGAGGTCAAGCGCGACCGGCTATTCGCCACCATCGTGGAAGAAGACGCCGACATCTCGCTCGCCACCTTGCGCGAGCTGGCGCGCAAGCTCGGCATTTATGTTCACGTCGGTTCGCTGGCGATCAAGATCTCGCCGGACCGGGCGGCCAACCGCTCGTTCCTGATCGATCCGAAAGGCGACATCGCCGCGCGCTACGACAAGATCCACATGTTTGACGTCGATCTCGAAGGCGGCGAAAGCTATCGCGAGTCGCGCACCTACCGGCCGGGCGAACAGGCGGTGCTGAGCGATCTGCCCTGGGGCCGCCTCGGACTGACGATCTGCTACGATCTGCGCTTCCCGGCACTCTATCGCGCGCTGGCGGAAGCCGGCGCCACCATGCTGACGATCCCCTCCGCGTTCACCCAGCAGACCGGCGAGGCGCACTGGCATGTGCTGATCCGCGCCCGCGCCATCGAGAACGGCTGCTTCGTGTTCGCCGCCGCGCAAGGCGGCAAGCACGAGAACGGCCGCGAGACCTTCGGCCATTCACTGATCGTTGATCCGTGGGGGCGTATTCTGGCGGGAGGCGGCAGCGAGCCGGGCGCGGTGATGGCGGAGATCGATCTGGCGGAAGTGGCGAAAGCGCGCGCGCGCATTCCATCGCTGCAGCACGGCCGCCGGTTCGAGATCGTCGAGCCGCTGGCCGAGCCGACCCACCTGCACGTGATTGGGGGGGCCGAATGATCCGCTACGCGCTGGTGTGCGAGAAAGGCCACGACTTCGAAAGCTGGTTCCAGGATTCCGCGGCCTACGACAAGCAGGCCAAGCGCGGCTTGGTGAACTGCCCACATTGCGGCTCGGCCAAGATCGAGAAGGCGATCATGGCGCCGCGCCTTGCCGGCGCGAAAAAGCGCACGGCGCCCGTTGAGACACCGGCCGAGGCCCCGGCGGCCGCGGCCGCGCCCGAGAAGGCGCCCGTCGCCATGCTGTCGCCGCGGGAGCAGGAATTCCGCACCAAGCTCAAGGAGTTGCGCGAGCACCTGACCAAGAACGCCGACCATGTTGGGCCGAAATTCCCCGAAGAGGCGCGCAAGATGCATTACGGCGAGACCGAGCATCGCTCGATCTACGGCGAGGCGTCACCCGAGGAAGCCAAGGCTCTGGCTGAGGAAGGCATCGAATTCCACCCGCTGCCGATCTTGCCGGACGAGCGGAACTGAATATCGCCAAGCTATCTTAGCACTGGCGAAATATTCCGTTCGCCGGTCAGAAACTCATCGGCAGTCACAAGATTCAATAGCGGTCCAGCGTGCGCCTGGAGCAGGTTAAATGCTGCGTCATAATCTTTTCCAGCGTCCATCCATTGTCTGACAACGTCGTCTCTGTCATCGCGCGTTATCATTCTTAACGCACGACGAGCAATCCGCTGGAACGCGGAAAGACTTAGATTTCGGCGTATTACGCCACACCCATAATCACTGTCTACCGTACAAAATATTAGGCTCTCACCCGCTAGCACAAAATCCAAATACGCTTTGTACGTTACGCCGCCCCAAGAACCGTCAATGTATTCAAGCACTGCGATCGTTCCGTCGCGCGGAAAGCAATCATGCACAATGATCGTTCCGGTCGGCTTCAAAAAATCGACGGCCACTCTGAGGTCGCGGGCCGATGGCTCATACTCATGAAACGGGTCAACTAGGATGACGTCGTATTTTAGATCCCTCGCCCCGACGGCCTTTACACATTCACTGATGTCGAGATTTGAGCTGCGGAAATCTATCGGAATTCCGTCATTAAAGCCGCCCAGGCAGCGGTACATCAACCGGTGACATGTTGCGTATCGAGCGCGATCTATGGCGCTGTACATATTCCCTGTCGTCGGCGTGCAAATTTCCAAATATTTCCGGTATCCGTGGATGACGGAAAGTTCATTGATGAGATCGGCTTTAGTGTAATTCATGCCGCTCCCAATGCAGGAGAAAAGGCTTGTAGGTCGAATCGTACCTGAATATTCGGCCGGCGTCGTGCTCAACACGCCGATACCTTATCAATACGCCCACACCAGCAGCGCGACGCCGATCACCACGAGCACGATGCCGACCAGTTCACGCCCGGTGGTTGGCTGCTTGAACACGAAGCGCGTCACGCCTTGCGCGAACAGCACCTCAACCAGCGCCAGCGTGCGCACATTGGCCGCGCTGGTGATGGCGAAGCCGAGAAACCAGAATTCCGACGCGAAGGCCCCCATGAAGCCGGCGAACAGCGACGGCTTCCAGGCGCGCGCGATGTCGCGCAATACGACCGGATCGCGCAGCGCGAGATAGAGCGACAGCAACGCCGCCTGCATCACCAGCCCGGTGGCGAGCGTGAAGGTCGCCGGCAGCACAAAATCCGGATGGTGCAGCGCCAGGATCGCGCCGCGATAGGCGATGGCCGAAAGTGCGAACATCGAGCCGGCGCCGATGCCGATAAGCGTCGAGCGCAGTGTCGCGAGCCGGCTGGCGCGGGGCTTGAGCGACATCACGACGACGCCGGCGGTGCCGATCACGATGGCGGCGGCGGCGAGCGGCGTCAGCCTGTCGCCGAGAAAAATCAGGCCGAACAGCGCGACCTGCACCGGCTCGGTCTTGATATAGGCGTAGGCGACCACGAAGGAGCGCTCGTTCATCGCCGCGAGCATCAGCGCGGTCGCGGCGATTTGCGTGAGCGCGCCGGCGACGATCCATGGCCAGAATTCGAGCGACGGATGCGGCAGCGCGCGGCCGGTCGCCATCGCGACGCCGGCCAGAAAGATCAGCGCGAAGGGAAAGCCGAAGAGAAACCGCACATGGGTGGCGCCGACCGTGCCGAGCGTTGCGGTCAGCTCGCGCTGCATGGCGTTGCGCGCGGTCTGCGCCGCCGCGGCGATCAGCGTGAAAACGGCCCAGAGCATTGCGGGTGGCTAGCGGCGTGCGCTCAGGCAGCGGCCAGTTCGGCGGCTTCGGGGAATTCGGTGAACGTGCCCTTCTCGTTGTCGATCAGTAGGAACAGATCGAAATAACGGATGGTGGGCGCGCTGCCGGTGCGCTTGATGATCGACTGCCGCCAGGTTTCGTCATGCGCCTTTTGCGCGGCTTCCAACGTCGGCCAGATATAGACCCCGCCGCCGGTCTTGCCGTTGAGCTCGAGCAGGAAATGCTTGCGTAGGAGCTGCTTGTTGGCCTGCCAATGCGGGATGACGTTGCGGGCCTCGGCGGCCACCTGTTGGCGGCTCCAGCCCTTCGGCGAGTTAAATTCGACCAGTTCGAGGATCATTTCGACTTCTCCTTCTGGATACCGCGCTCGGCGACAAGCATGTAATTCACGTCCATGTCGGAAGACAATTGCCAGCGGTCGGCGAACGGATTGTAGAACACGCCGCGTTCGCCGATCACCCGCAAGCCGCCGCGTTCGAAGGCAAGCTCGAGTTCGTTCGGGGTGACGAACTTGTCCCATTGATGGGTGCCGCGCGGCAGCCAGCGCAGCACATATTCGGCGCCGACGATCGCCAGCGCGAAGCTCTTCAGCGTGCGGTTCAAGGTGGCCGCGATCATCAGTCCGCCCGGCTTCACCATCGAGGCGCAGGTCGCCACGAAGGCGTTGACGTCGACGACGTGCTCGACCACTTCCATCGCCAGCACCACGTCGAACCGCTCACCGGCGGCGGCGAGATCCTCCGCCGTGGTGGCGCGGTAATCGACCGCGACGCCGTCGTCCTGCGCATGCGCGCTGGCGATCGCGATGTTCTCCGGCGACGGATCGGCGCCGACCATCTGCGCGCCCAAGCGCGCCAGCGGCTCCGACAGCAGGCCGCCGCCGCAGCCGATGTCGAGCATGCGCAGGCCTTTGAGGCAGTCGAGCTTCTTGGCATCGCGCGAAAACCGCGCCGCCGCCTGATCGCGGATATAGCCGAGTCGTACCGGATTGAACTTGTGCAGCGCCGCCATCGGCCCGCGCGCATCCCACCAAACGGCGGCGTGGCGCGAGAAGCGCTCGACTTCGGCGTGGTCGACGGAAGATGCGCTCTGTTTCATGTCAGCGTGCCGTCACGTGGTTGCGGAAATCGAGCGGGGCTCCGATGTTATGGAGCGGCTCGATGCCCTCGCCGGTGCCACGAATGATGATGTCGCCATAATTCAGCAGGCGGCCGAAGACCGACTGGTCGACGTCGACGCTCTCGACCTTGTCCATGTTCATTTCGACCGTGTGCCGCTTGATGAAGCCGCATTTGTAGACGATGCGCCGGTTGGTCACGTCGATCTCGGTAGTCCAGCGCTTGAACCAGGCCGAAGCCAACGTCACGCCGGCGGCCAGCCAAAAGGCGATGGAGCCGATCAGCCAACTCATGCCGGTCGGACCGGTCTTCGCTAGCGTCAGAATAGCCAGCGCGACGACCGCCAGAATCATGGCCGGACCATAGATGATCCAGTGAATCCTACCAGAGTACACCAGCGTTTCACCCGGCTGCAGAATTCGCTCGATATATCGCATCGCCAGCACCCATAAGATTACCGCGAACGAGGCCCGCAAGGCCTTGGCGCAAGGCGCCAATGTTGCAGTCTCGGCACCCCGCCGGTATGTATACGCGGCTTTTGGGGCCGGCGCTTCCTGCTTGCGCCGGCCGCTTGTTAGCGCCTTTTGGCGCGTCCGGGAACGTCAGGTCCTAAAAAGTTATGGCTCGCCTGGTGATGAAATTCGGCGGAACGTCGGTCGCCGATCTCGACCGCATCCGCAACGTGGCGCGCCACGTCAAACGTGAGGTCGACGCCGGCCATGACGTGGCCGTCGTGGTCTCCGCCATGGCGGGCGTCACCAAACAAGCTGGTCGAATGGTGCCGGCAGGCGGCCATGCTGCACGACGCGCGCGAATACGACGCGGTGGTGGCGACCGGCGAGGAAGTCACCGCCGGGTTGCTGGCGATCGTGCTGGAGGGCATGGGCGTCAATGCGCGATCCTGGCAGGGCTGGCAATTGCCGATCCTGACCGACAACGCGCACGCCTCCGCGCGCATTCTTGAGATCAACGGCGCCGAGCTGATCCGCCGCTTCAAGGACATGAGCCAGGTCGCCGTGATCGCCGGCTTCCAGGGCCTGCACAAGGAGAGCGGCCGCATCACCACGCTCGGCCGCGGCGGCTCCGATACCTCGGCGGTGGCGATCGCCGCCGCCATCGGCGCCGAGCGCTGCGACATTTACACCGACGTGGACGGCGTCTACACCACCGATCCGCGCGTGGTGCCGAAGGCGCACCGCATGGACAAGATCGCCTACGAGGAAATGCTCGAGCTCGCTTCCCTCGGCGCCAAGGTCATGCAGGTGCGCTCGGTCGAGCTTGGCATGGTGCATAATGTGCGCATCTTCGTGCGCTCAAGCTTCGAGAATCCGGAGGACATCAATCCGCGCGCGCCGCCCTCCGGCACGCTCATTTGCGACGAGAGTGAAATCATGGAACAGCAAGTCGTCACCGGCATCGCCTTCTCCAAGGACGAGGCGCAGATCTCGATCCGCCGCGTGCAGGACAAGCCCGGGGTCGCCGCCGCGATCTTCGGCCCGCTCGCCGACGCCAGCATCAATGTCGACATGATCGTGCAGAACGTCTCGGCCGACGGCGCCACCACCGACCTCACCTTCACCGTGCCGTCGGCGGACTACGAGCGCGCGCGGGTCACCCTCGACAAGGCCAAGAGCACGATCGGCTTCGAGCGGCTGGACGGGGCGACCGACGTCGCCAAGGTGTCGGTGATCGGCATCGGCATGCGCAGCCATGCCGGCGTCGCCGCCAGCGCGTTCAAGGCGCTGTCCGAGCAGAAGATCAATATCCTCGCCATCACCACCTCGGAGATCAAGTTCTCGGTGCTGATCAACGCGGCGCAGACCGATCTGGCGGTGCGCACCCTGCATACGCTGTACGGGCTGGATCGAGGCTGACCCGCCGCGCCTCCGCTGCACCGCAGCGCATTTCCGACAAATAAACCGCGGCTGCCGGTTTGGCTTGCCCCTTGCATAGGCCATTGGCTATAGCCTGAGCAGAATCGCCGTGGGTTCCCGGGTCCCGCGGTCGCTATTCGTACATGATTGGGCCGTAGACGAGGCTGCGGCCCGAACCGCGGCTGAAGGACCTCATAATGCGTGGCGCGCTCGGCGGTCCGCGCGTGCTGTTACGCCGGCTTCGCGAAGTGATGGCGGAGCCGGTCAGCGCGCAGGAACGCCTCGACAAGGTGGTGGTGCTGATCGCCGCCAACATGGTGGCGGAGGTGTGCTCTGTCTACGTTTTGCGCGTAGACGGAACGCTCGAGCTATACGCCACCGAGGGCTTGAAGCGCGAAGCCGTCCACGAGACCGTGCTGAAGGCCGACGAAGGCCTGGTCGGCCTGGTCGCCAGCGAGGCCAATCCGATCAACCTGTCGGACGCGCAGGCGCACCCGGCCTTCTCGTTCCGGCCGGAAACCGGCGAAGAAATCTACCACTCGTTCCTCGGCGTGCCGGTGCTGCGCGCGGGCAATACGCTCGGCGTGCTGGTGGTGCAGAACCGCGCGCGCCGCACCTATACCGAGGAGGAAGAAGAGGCGCTGCAGACCACGGCGATGGTGCTCGCCGAGATGATCGCCTCGGGCGAGCTGTCGTCGATCGCCCGCCCCGGCGCCGAGCCGGTCGCGCGCCACGCGCTCAATATTTCGGGCACCGCGCTGGCGGACGGCATCGCGCTCGGCCATGTGGTGCTGCACGAGCCGCGCGTGGTCATCACCAATGTCATCGCCGACGACGTGCCGAGGGAACTCAAGCGGCTGGACGCGGCCATCGCCACGTTCCGCGCCGACCTCGACCGCATGCTCGAGCACGGCGACGTGGCCGACGGCGGCGAGCATCGCGAGGTGCTCGAAGCCTACCGCATGTTCGGCTACGACCAGGGCTGGCTGCACAAAATGCGCGAGGCGGTGATGACCGGCCTCACCGCCGAGGCCGGCGTCGAGCGCGTGCAGTCGGACACCCGCGCGCGCATGCTGCGCGCATCCGATCCCTATCTGCGCGACCGCCTGCACGACCTCGACGATCTCGCCAACCGGCTGATGCGCGTGCTGATGGGGCAGGATCACGCGCCGTCGCGCGAGCAACTGCCGGAGAACGCCATCCTGGTCGCGCGCTCGATGGGCCCGGCGGCGCTGCTCGACTACGACCGCAAAAGGCTGCGCGGCCTGGTGCTGGAGGAAGGCGGGCCGACCTCGCATGTCTCGATCGTGGCGCGCGCGCTCGGCATTCCCGACCGTCGGCGAGATCGCCAACGCCACCGGCCTGGTCGAGCCGGGCGACGCCATCATCGTCGACGGCACCACCGGCGACGTGCATATGCGCCCGCCGTCCGACATCGAAACCGCCTATGCCGAGCGGGTGAAGCTGCGGGCGCGGCGGCAGGCGCAATACCGCGCGCTGCGCGACCGCCCATGCGTCACCAAGGACGGCCACAAGTTCGCGCTGATGATCAACGCCGGTCTCACCATCGACCTGCCGCATCTCGACGAGACCGGCGCCGCCGGCATCGGCCTGTTCCGCACCGAATTGCAGTTCATGGTCGCCGATACGCTGCCGCGCACCAACGAGCAGCTCGGGCTTTACCGCACCGTGCTCGATGCCGCGGGAAAAAGGCCGGTGACCTTCCGCACCCTCGACATCGGCGGCGACAAGGTGCTGCCCTATCTGCGCAATATCGAGGAGGAAAATCCGGCGCTCGGCTGGCGCGCCATCCGGCTCGGTCTCGACCGGCCCGGGCTGTTGCGCAGCCAGGTGCGGGCGCTTGCTGCGCGCCGCCGGCGGCCGCGAATTGCGGCTGATGTTTCCGATGATCGCCATGGTCGAGGAGTTCGACAAGGCCAAGTCGCTGGTCGAGATGGAGCTGACGCATCTGCGCCGTCACGGCCACGCGCTGCCCGAGCGGGTGCAGATCGGCACCATGCTGGAAGTGCCCGCGCTGCTTGTTCCAGCTCGACGAATTGCTCGACCCGCGTCGATTTCCTCTCGGTCGGCTCCAACGACCTGATGCAATTCCTCTATGCCGCCGATCGCGGCAATGCGCGGGTGTCGCAGCGCTTCGACCCGCTGTCGGCGCCGGTGCTGCGCGCGCTCAAGGACATCGCCGACAAGGGCCGCAAGCACGGCAAGCCGGTGGCGCTGTGCGGCGAGCTCGCCTCGCAGCCGATCGGCGCATTGGCGCTTGGCGATTCTCGGCTACCGCTCGCTGTCGCTGTCGCCGTCGGCGGTCGGCCCGGTCAAGGCGCTGCTGCTCGATCTCGATTGCCGCAAGGGCGAGAGCGCCATCCTGCCGTTCCTTGATCAGCCGGTCGGCAGCGTATCGATCCGCCACAAGCTCGAAGGCTTCGCGGCGGCCGAGGGACTGCAACTTTGATCGCGCTGCCGCAACACCGCCTCGATGCCCTGCTCGCCCGCCACGACCTGGTGGAACGCGAGCTCGCGACCAATTTGAGCCGCGACGACTACGTCAAGCTGTCGCGCGAATTCGCCGAGCTCGCTCCCGTCATCGAGGCGATCAAGGCCTATCGCGCAGTCGCCGCCGAGATCGCCGACCTCGACGCGCTCGCCGGCGACGCCGCGACCGATGCCGGAGATGCGCAAGCTGGCGGCCGCCGAGAAGCCGGCGCTGCAGGCGCGCAAGGACGCGCTCGAACGTCAGCTCCAGCTTGCGCTAATTCCGAAAGACGCGATGGACGACCACAACGCCATCCTGGAAATCCGCGCCGGCACCGGCGGCGACGAAGCCGCGTTGTTCGCCGGCGACCTGTTCCGCATGTACGAGCGCTACGCCGCCAAGCAGGGCTGGAAGACGGAAATCCTGTCGATGAGCGAAGGCACCAAAGGCGGCTTCAAGGAAATCGTCGCCGAGGTGCGCGGCCGCGGCGTGTTCGCCAAGCTGAAATTCGAATCGGGCGTGCACCGCGTGCAGCGCGTGCCGGACACCGAAGCCTCCGGCCGCATCCATACCTCGGCGGCCACCGTCGCGGTGCTGCCCGAGGTGGAGGACGTCGACATCAAGATCAACGATGACGATCTCAAGATCGACACCATGCGCGCGCAGGGCGCCGGCGGCCAGCACGTCAACAAGACCGAATCCGCCATCCGCATCACCCACCTGCCGAGCGGCATCATCGTCTTCGTGCAGGAAGAACGCTCGCAGCATAAAAACAAAGCCAAGGCGATGACCATGCTGCGCGCCAAGCTCTACGACCAGCAGCGCAGCAAACTCGACGCCGCGCGCGCCGCCGAGCGGCGCGGTCAGATCGGCTCGGGCGATCGCTCGGAACGCATCCGCACCTACAATTTTCCGCAAGGCCGCGTCACCGACCACCGCATCAATCTGACGCTGCACAAGCTGCCGCAGGTGATGGAAGGCGAAGCCTTGCACGAGATCATCGACGCGCTCATCACCGAACATCAGGCCGAACTGCTGGCGGCCGAAGGCGCGGCGTGATGCTCGCGGCCGCGCGTACGATGGCGGCGGTGCGGCGGGAGCTCGCCGAAAAATTCCGCCAGGCGGGAATCGACTCGGCCGAAACCGACGCGCGCCTGCTCATGGCGCATGCGCTCCGCATCGATCGTGCCGAACTGATCGCGAGCGGAGAACGCGCGCTCAGCGCGGACGAGATCAAGGCGATCGACGCGCTGGCCGAGCGCCGGCTCAAGCACGAACCGGTCGCGCGCATTTTCGGGCGCAAGGAATTCTGGAGTTTGAGCCTGCAGATCGGCCCGGCCGTGCTGGTGCCGCGGCCGGAAACCGAAACCGTGGTCGAAGCCGCGCTCGATGCGGTCGTGGCCGATGCCTTGCAGATGGAAAAGCTGCGCATTCTCGACATCGGCACCGGATCGGGCGCGCTGCTGCTGGCGCTGCTCAGCGAATTGCCCAACGCGGTGGGCATCGGCACCGATATCAGCATGGCCGCCCTGCAGGTCGCGCGGGCGAATGCCGAGCGCAACGATCTGGCCGGCCGCTGCACATTCGTCGCCTGCGATATCGCCGCCGGCCTACAGGGTCCGTTCGATCTCATCGTCTCCAACCCGCCCTATGTGGCGCGCGGCGACATCGCATCGCTCGCGCCGGAGGTGCGCGACTACGATCCGGCGCTTGCGCTCGATGGCGGCGCCGACGGGCTTGATGCTTACCGCGCCATCGCCGCGCAAGCCCACCGCCTGCTGGCGCCGGGCGGTAGACTGATCGTGGAGTTGGGCGCGGGCCAGGAAGCGGCGGTCCGCGCGCTGTTTACCAAAGCTGGATTGGCGGTTGCCGCCGCGCGCGACGATTTGGCCGGAATACCGCGTGCGCTGAGCGCGACAATCGCGACATAATGCGGTCTTAATTCGATACGGCGAAAAGTGCAGATCTCCGTTGCGGGCGAAAATATCGCTTGGAATGTGGCGCGGAAACGACTAGCTTCCCTCAACGGAATCGACCCGTGAGGGTTGCACCGCCTGGAACCCCGGAGCAAAGAGGCTCTGTGTGGCGGCGGCGCAAAACCGATGACGAAACGCCGGCTTATAGAAGACGGCAGACGAAATCGCCAGATACGGGTTCGAACGCTTCACCGGTTGGGCGCATTAGATTTTAACCTTGACGATGCGCGTAACGAGAGGTTGGCAACGCCGCGACAGGATCGCGGCCATGGGGTTGCTGCGGCTATCGCGATAAAGATCGCAAATGTTCGAGCATTCGCGCATGAAACGGCGCTGGCCGTGGCCGCGTGGTGAGATGCGTGTGGACTAGAGACTGGGTTAGGCGTGCAAATTCGGTGCAACAGGTGGCGGCGCGTGCCGCGGTGAAGTTGAAAGGTCGGCGAATAGGCAAATGATGAGAAACGGTCAGAAGCGCATGCGGGGTCGCAACAACCAACACCGCAAGAGCCAGAATCCGCTGACGCGGGTCTACGAGTCGAACGGGCCCGACGTGAAGATCCGCGGCACCGCCTCGCACATCGCGGAGAAGTACATCCAGCTCGCCCGCGACTCGCAGAGTTCGGGCGATCCGGTGGCGGCCGAGAATTACTATCAGCACGCCGAACATTATTTCCGTCTGATCGCCGCCGCGCAGGAGCAATTCCGCCAGCAGAACCCCTATTACAATGCGCAGCCGCAAGCGGGCCAAAGCGGAGCGCAAGGCGCCGCCGACGACATCTACGACGACGACGATGACGGCCAGCCTTTCGTGGGCACGAACGAGCCGGGCTTCGCGCCGCAGCCGCCGGCGCCGCAGGCGCAGCCTTATCTGCCGCGCGACGCGCAGCCGTTCCCGCCGCGCGATCAGCAGCAGCAGCACAATCGCCCGCAACAGCAGCCTTACGTGCAGCCTTCGGTGCAGACCGGCAATGTCGCCGTCCCGGACCCGAACGCGTTGCCGGCCTTCATCACCGGCGGCCAGCCGCAGGCGACCGCCGCTCCGAACGCCAATCAGGGCTACGGGCCGAACGGCCATGAACAAGGCGACCGCCCCGATCGATTCGGGCACCGCCGGCGCCGGCGCCATCGCGGCGGCGGATACCGCCCGGACCGTCCGGATAATTTCGGCAATGCCAATCCGCAGGGCGCGGCGCCGCAGCCGGTGCCAAGCGACGGCGGCGACGACCGTCAGCCGGATTGATCCAAACTTAAATCAAAGTTGTTTGCGCGGCGCGATCACGTGCCGGGCGAAGGCGCCAGCGCGGGCTCGAGCTTCGGCACCAGTTGGCGCTTGACGCGGCGCGCTGGGATCGCGCGATAGACCTGCTTGGTCGCTTCCACCATATGCACGCCGGCGAACGGCGCCGACAGCGTTGCGCCGGTGCGCTCCCAGGCCACCGCCGAACGCAGGAACCAGCCGCGCGCGATCGGCGGCACGTAGAGCGCTTCGCTCCATCCGGTCGGCGTGAACCAGGTCTCGCGCAGCAGCTGATTGATCTGCGAGCGCGAATAAGGCCGGCCGTGACCGAACGGCGTCGTGTCCATGCGCGCCCAAAGCCCGCGCCGGTTGGGCACAACGACCAAGAGCCGCCCGCCCGACGCCAGCACCCGCCACGCCTCGCGCAGCAGCGCGGCCGGGTCGTTCGTCATTTCCAAAGCGTGCACCAGCAACACGCGGTCGACCGCGTTATCGGGCAGCGGCAGCTCGTTCTCGTCGACCAGCGCCGAGAGTGCCGGCCGCGTGGTCGGCCATTTCACCACGCCCTGCCCGGCCGGCATGAAGGCGAGGCAGCGTTCGGCTTCCTCGCGGAACAGGCCGAGATAGGGGGTGGCGTAGCCGATGCCGAGCACGCGCAGGCCGGCGGTATCGCCCCACAACCCGCGAATGCCGCGGCCGACGAAGCGCCGCGCCACCACGCCCAGGCGCTGGCCGTAAAAATTGCGCAGATCCACGACGTCGATCGACATGGCCTAAAACTATCACGAAATGCCGGGCGGCGGCTCCTCCCATGCAACGCAAGGGGTGCGGGACAATTCATCCGCGTGCTACGGTTAACTCGTTGACCAGAGGATCGCGCCATGCCTGCTGAAACCCGCCTGTTTCTCTGCCTGAAGGACAATTACGGGGTGCTGCTGCATGACCCGGAGAGCGGGGCCACCGCTTCCATCGACGCGCCCGAGGCGGCACCGATCGAGGCCGCGCTCAAAGCCACCGGCTGGAAGCTCACCGACATTCTGGTCACCCACCATCACGCCGACCACACCGGCGGCATCACGGCGCTCAAGGACAAATACAAATGCCGCGTGGTGGCGCCGGCGGCGGAAGCCGACACGATCCCGGCGGTCGACCAAACCGTGCGCGAGGGCGACAAGGTGATGGTCGGCAAATTGGCGGGCAGCGTGATCGAGACGCCGGGCCACACCAATGGCCACATCACCTACTGGTTCCACGCCGACAAGCTGGCTTTCGTCGGCGACACGCTGTTCTCGATCGGCTGCGGCCGCGTCATCGAGGGCACCCCCGGGATGATGTGGCGCTCGCTCGTCAAGCTGCGCGATCTGCCGAACGACACCGAAATCTACTGCGGGCACGAATACACCGCCGCCAATATCCGTTTCGCGCGCACCATCGAGCCTGACAACGCGGTGCTGGCGGCGCGCGAGGTGCAGGTCAAGCAGCAGATCGCCCAAGGCGAGCCGACGATTCCCGTCACCATCGGCGACGAGAAGCTGGCCAATCCGTTCCTGCGCGCCGATCTGCCGGAGGTAGCGGCCGGCATCGGCATGACCGGCAAGGCGGCGGCGCAGGTGTTCGCGGAGATCCGCGCGCGCAAGAACAAGTTCTGACGGCGCGCATGCCCCACACCGCCGCCGATATCATCCGTGCGCTCGCGCTCGCGCCGCACCCCGAGGGCGGCCACTACCGCGAGACGTTCCGCGACCCGCGCGTGATCGACGGCCGCGCCGCCTCCACCTCGATCTATTTCCTGCTGACGCGCGGCGAACGCTCGCACTGGCATCGCATCGATGCCGTCGAGATCTGGCACTATTACGCCGGCGCACCGCTCAAGCTCGAAGTGGTGGACGGCGCCAAAGAGGAGATCGTGCGGCTCGGCGCCGACATCCATGCCGGCGAAGTTCCGCAATTCACGGTGCCGGCGCGCGCCTGGCAAGCGGCGGAATCCTCAGGCGACTGGACGCTGGTCGGCTGCACGGTCGCGCCCGGATTTTCTTTCGACGGCTTCGAGCTGGCGCCGGCGGGCTGGTCGCCGGGCGAGAAAACGCGATAAAAACATCGACCCTTCAATGAGAGGAAATGCCGGTGCCGAACAAACTCGACGTGGCGCGCGAGCTGCTCGCGCGCGCCAACCGCATGATCGCCAATGAAGGCGTGCTCGACGCCTTCGGCCACGTCACCATGCGCCATCCGACCGATCCGCGGCGCTACCTGATGTCGCGCTCGCGCGCGCCCGAGCTGGTCGAGCCAGCGGACATTCACGAGTTCACCCTCGAATCACAAATCGTCACGCCGATCGAAGCGCGGCTTTACGGCGAGCGCGTCATCCACGGCGAGATCTACAAGGCGCGGCCGGAGGTGAACGCGGTGTGCCACCATCACGCGCCGTCGATCCTGCCGTTCTGCATTTCCGGCGCCGAGCTCAAGCCGGTCTATCATCTGGGCGCCACCTTGGGCGAAAAGGCGCCGTTCTGGGACAGCCGCGACGAATTCGGCGACACCAATCTGATCGTGGCGAAGCCCGAGGAAGGCGCCTCTTTGGCGCGCGCGCTAGGGCCGTATTGGATGGTGCTGATGCGCCGGCACGGCGCCACCGTCGCCGGCACGACGCTGGAGGAGCTGACGTTCCGCACCATCTACACCGCGCGCAACGCGGCGATGCAGATTCAGGCGCATACGCTCGGCAAGGTGTCGCCGCTCACCGCGGTAGAGACCGAACTTGCCGGCGAATATAATCTGCGGCCGGGACCGGTGATGCGCGCCTGGGAATACTGGTCGGTGCGGCTGGACAAGGCGGAAGGCACATTGCACAAGCGCGCCGCCAAGCCGGCACGCCGCGCGAACAAGCGCTCCAAGGCCAAGCGCAAGCGCGGCCGCTAGGCGAAATACTGCCCGCCATTGGCGCTGATCGTCGAGCCGGTGATCAGGCCGGCGTCGTCGGAGGCCAGAAACACCACGCAGCGCGCGATCTCCTCCGGCTCGCCCAGGCGGCCGATCGGGATCTGCGGCAGGATGTTCTTCTCCAGCACGTCCTTCGGCACCGCCTGCACCATCTCGGTGTTGATGTAGCCCGGGCAGATCGCGTTCACCGTGATACCGGCGCGCGCACCTTCCTGCGCCAGCGCCTTGGTGAAGCCGATCTCGCCAGCCTTGGCGGCGGAGTAATTGGTCTGCCCCATCTGGCCTTTCTGGCCGTTGATGGACGAGATGTTGACGATGCGGCCGAACTTGCGCTCGCGCATGCCCTCGATCACTTGCCGGCACATGTTGAACAGCGAGCCGAGATTGGTCGTGATCACCGCGGTCCACTGCTCGGGCTTCATGCGGTGAAGCATGGCATCGCGCGTGATACCGGCATTGTTGATCAGCACCTCGATGGGGCCGAGTTCGGCCTGCACTTTCTTCACGCCGTCGGCGCAGGCATCAAAGGACGATACGTCCCATTTGAACACCGCAATGCCGGTTTCGGCTTTGAATTTCGCCGCCGCTTCGTCGTTGCCGCCGTAATTGGCCGCGACCTTGTAGCCGGCTGCCTTCAGCGCTTTGGCGATGGCCGCGCCGATTCCGCGCGTACCGCCAGTGACTAACGCAACGCGTGACATAGTGTAGTCCTCCTCGGAATTTTTTTACCGTTGGACCCGGCACGAGCCTTGTGCCGGGTATCCACGGCTTGTTCGTGACAGCTTAGAGACGTTCATGCCCGGCACAAGGCCGGGCATGAAGCAAATAAGGGTAGTACCAGGCTATTACCGCTCGACACACATGGCGATGCCCATGCCGCCGCCGATGCAGAGCGTCGCCAACCCCTTCTTGGCGTTCCGTTTCTGCATTTCGAACAGCAGTGTCACCAGCACACGGGTGCCGGAGGCACCAATCGGATGGCCGATGGCGATGGCGCCGCCATTGACGTTGACCTTGGAGGTATCCCAGCCGAGGTCCTTGTTGACCGCGCAAGCCTGGGCGGCGAAGGCTTCGTTCGCTTCGATCAGGTCGAGGTCCTCTTTCTTCCAGCCGGCCTTCTTGAGCGCCGCGCGCGAAGCCGGGATCGGCCCGGTGCCCATGATCGCCGGATCGACGCCGGCCTGCGCCCACGACACGATGCGCGCCAGCGGTGTCTTGCCGAGCTTGGCGGCCTCGGATGCCGTCATCAGCACTACGGCGGCGGCGCCGTCGTTGATACCGGAGGCACTGGCCGCGGTGACCGTGCCTTCCTTGTCGAAAGCTGGGCGCAGCTTGGCAATGCCTTCGAGCGTAACCCCCTGCTTGGGAAATTCGTCCGCATTGACCACCACGTCGCCCTTGCGCGACTTGATGGTCACGGCAACGATCTCGTCCTTGAACTTGCCGGCTTTCTGCGCGGCTTCCGTCTTGTTCTGCGAGGCGACCGCGAATTCATCCTGCTGCTGGCGGGTAATCTGCCATTGCTTGGCGACGTTCTCGGCGGTGTTGCCCATGTGGTAGCCGTTGAAGGCATCCCACAGCCCGTCCTTGATCATGGTGTCGATCAATTCGAAGTTGCCCATTTTCACGCCGTTGCGCAGATGCTGGCAATGCGGCGCCATGCTCATTGATTCCTGGCCGCCCGCCACCACGATCTCGCTGTCGCCGTTGAGGATCGCCTGAAAGCCGAGCGCAACCGACCTCAAGCCGGAACCGCATAGCTGGTTCACGCCCCAGGCAGGGCTCTCGACCGGAATGCCGGCCGCGATCGACGCCTGCCGCGCCGGGTTCTGGCCCTGACCGGCGGTCAGAATCTGGCCCATGATCACCTCGGAGACGCGGGCGCCCTCGACGCCGGCGCGCTGCAACGCCGCCTGAATCGCGGTTTTGCCGAGTTCATGGGCCGGCAGATTGGCGAACGCCCCGTTAAACGAGCCGACCGGCGTGCGGGCGGCGCTGACAATGACGATATCGTCCTTCATCCGAAACTCCTTTTGGCAGGCGGTTGCGCGGCAGGGCGGCCATCTGGCGCTGCCGCATCCTCGGCAGCCTAGGCAGCCCTGTCAACAATGGGCGATCTGAAGATATCAGCTAGAATTGGCGGTTTCTTGACCTTTCTCAAGGATTGCCGCACTGCGCACCGATCCTGCCGCACCGCCACAAAAACGGTGGCCCGCGGAAGCAGAAACCGGTTATGCTCAAGCTCTGAGCAGGGGCTTTGCGAACACCATGACAGACGAAAAAGAGCCAATCACAATCAAAAAATACGCTAACCGGCGGCTCTATAACACCGGTACCAGCGCTTACGTCACACTCGAGGACCTCGCCACCATGGTGAAGGACGGCGAGAATTTCGTCGTCTTCGACGCCAAATCCGGCGAGGACATCACGCGCTCGGTGCTGGCGCAGATCATTTTCGAGCAGGAGAACAAGGAAGGCCAAAGCCTGTTGCCGATCGCCTTCCTGCGGCAATTGATCCGCTTCTACGGCGACAGCATGCAGATGCTGGTGCCGCGCTTCCTCGAACAGTCGATGTCGTCGCTCACCAGCCAGCAGGGCAAGTTCCGCGAGCAGATGGCGCAGGCCTTCGGCGGCGTCGGCTTCGGCCCGCTCGAGGATCAGGTGCGGCGGAACATGGAAATGTTCGAGAAGACCTTTGCCATGTTCGCGCCCTTCGCGCGCGGCCAGGGCAAGCCGGCGGACGAAAAGCCGCAAGGCTCGGGCGGCGAGATGGACGATCTCAAGCGCCAGCTCGACGATTTGCAGAAGCGGATCGATAAGCTGGGAACCAAGGAATAGCGCGGCAATCACCGCTCATGCCCGCCCTCGCCTGCGCGGGGGCAGGCTCACAGCGGGCGTTCCGTTTCGGTCTACGCAGTCGCCGCGCGGTCCTTGAGCCACGGCCGCGCGTCGCTGGCCAGCCCGTTCAGCGCGCCTTGCAGGTAATCGCAGCCCCAGTCCGCCAATAGCCGCGCGGCCTCCTCGTCCTGCACCCATTCGGCGACGGTCTTAAGACCGAGCCGGCGCGACAGGTCGATCAGCGTGTGCACGAAGGCGCGGTCGTCGCTCGACTTCACGATATTCTGCACGAAGGCGCCGTCGATCTTGACGATATCGACGCCGAGTTTGCGCAAATTCCGGAACGAGGTGTGGCCGGCGCCGAAATCGTCGATCGCGATGCGGCAGCCGAGGTCCTTGACGCGGGTGACGAAACCGCGCGCGTCGTGCACATCCTGGATCGCCGCGGTCTCGGTGATCTCGATGATCAGCCGGGCGGCCGCGCCGGAATTGGCGCGCAACAAAGCGCCGAGGCCCGACCACCAGTCCGGATCGACGGTGGAGGCCGGCGAAACGTTGACGCTGGCGGTCAGACCGGGCGCCGCGGCCAATTCGTTCACCACCAGTTCGAGCACGCGATAGTCCAGCATGCGCATCAGCCCGACGCGCTCGGCCACCGGGATGATCTCGTTGGCGTGCGCGGGACGGCCGTCGGGGCGGTGCACGCGCATCAGGCATTCGTAGAACGCGATCTCGCGGGTTTTCGCCGCCACCACCGGTTCAAAAGCGAGCGCGATCCGCCGCTCGTTGAGCGCGGCCACGATCTCGTCGGTCGCGCGCACGCTGTCGCGGCGCAGCGCGTCGCGCTCCACGTTCGGCCGATAGGGGGCGAACGAGCCGTGACGCTTGAGGCGGGCGCCATGCAGCGCGTCCTGCGCGCGGCTGAGGATTTCCGGCACGGTGCGGGCATGGCGCGGCGCGGTTATGCCGCCGATCGTCACCGTCACCGCCACCGGTCCGGCGGCGGTGGGAACCGTTTCGTCGCGCACGCCGGCGAGCAGCCGGTCGGCGGCGACCGTCAATTCGTCCGCCGTGCAGGTCGTCAGGATGATGCCGAACTTGTTGCCGGAGAAGCGGCCGAGGAAATCCTTGCCGCGCAGGCGCGCGCGAATGCGCTTGGCGACCTGCGCGATCACCTCCTCGGCGACATCGAAGCCGTAGGACTCGTTGAGGTGGGCGAGATGGTCGATGGCCACCAACAGGAAACCCAACGAGCCGCGGAAGCGCACCGCGTCGTCGAGCTTGGCGCCGAGCACCTCGGTCAAGTGCACCCGGTTCATTTCACCGGTCAGGGCATCGAATTTCGCGAGCTGGATGAGCGCCCGTTCGCGTTCGTGGCGTTCGGTGATCGCGCGCACGACCCCGAGCGCGCGCACCGGCTTGCCGTCGCTGCCGGCGAACCAGCGGCCGGTGTCCTCCAGCCAGATTGTCTCGCCGCTGCCGTGCCGAAAACTGTATTGCACCTGATAGACTACGCCGCCGCCGGTGTCGCCATGACTGGAGCGGGTGACCGCGTCGAGCCGGCTTTGCCCGTCCTCGTCATCAATGTGCTGCGCAAAACTGCGGCCGCTGGCGATGTCGGCGAGGTCGGCGATGCCGAGCACGGCGGCGGCATTGCCGCTCCAGACCAACGCGTCGGTGTCGAGCCGCCATTCGTAGGCGGCGTCGCCGATCGCCCTGAGAACTTCCGCGGCGTCAGGGACACCAGCCGGTTGTTCGATTCGGGTCACGCTCGCCCCTTTTTGGGAACGCCTCGTCGCGCCGGGCGTTGTTTGCAGGATGGATTAAGCGCCGAATCTACGGGCAAACCATAAACAATTCGAAAAAGCTCACCGATCGACCGATTTCAGCGCGGTTTCGGCCTACGGCACGGCGCTTGCCAATACGAAGGCAGACAAGAGCCTCTTGTCCCGAAACGAGACAGTCGATGCTGCTTGGCGAGATCAGAAAAGTGGCCACCCGGCAGGCGGACCCGACGCCGCACGGCAGCGAGCCGGCAGCCGCCGAGCAACCCGCCGCCAGCCATGCGTTGGTCGCGCTGACGCCTACCGCCGATATGCACTCGTCGCCGGAAACTTACCGCCAGGCGCCGTTCCTCGCCCAACTGCTGGCGATCAAGGACCAGCATCCGCAGACGCGCGCGCGCCGGCGCGCCGAACCGGACGAAGCGCTTGCCGCCTATCGAGCTACCGCCGCGCTGACGCGTTTCGGGTAATGCCCTAGTAACCGAGTGCGCAGCCATCCTTGCGCGGCTCGGAACCGGCAATCAGCACGCCGCGGTCCCAGTCGATCTTGATCGTCTGCGCGCCGCCCCAGGGCTGGTCGGCCATTACCACCGTGTGCCCGCGCGCCTTCAGCCCCTCGACGGTCGCCGCCGGCGTGCCGGTCTCGACCACGGTCTGCTCGCCTTCGAAAAAGAAACGCGGCGCGTCGATCGCCTGCTGCACGTCCATGCCGTAGTCGAGCATGTTGAGCACGATCTGCACGTGCCCCATCGGCTGATAATGCGCGCCCATGACGCCGAAGCTCATGTCGCAGCGGCCGTCACGCATCGCGAGCGCCGGGATGATGGTGTGCATCGGCCGCTTGTCGGGGCCGAACGTGTTGGGGTGATCGAGCTCGAGCGTAAAGCAGGCGCCGCGATTGGTCAGCATGATGCCGGTCTTCTCGGTGCAGATGCCGATGCCGAAACTCGAATAGAGAGAATTGATGAACGACACCGCCATGCGGTCGCGGTCGACAACGGACAGATAGACCGTGTCGCTGCCGGGCGCGGGCGCCGCCGGCAGCTGCGCGCGCTTGCCAAGATCGATTTTGCCGGCGAGTTTTTTGCCGAAGCTTTTGTCGAGCAGGTCGGCGACCGGCGTGCGCATGTGCGCGGCGTCGGCGATATGGGTGTCGCGCACCGCAAAAGCCAGCCGCGCGGCTTCCAGCACCAGATGGAAACGCTCGGGACCGTTCGGGTCGAGCGCGGCGAGATCGAAATTCTCCAGGATGTTGAGCATCACCAGCGCGGTGAGGCCCTGCCCGTTCGGCGGAATCTCAACGAGATCGAGCCCGCGATAGTTGGTCGAGATCGGCGCAACCGCATCGCCGCGATGGCGCCCAAAATCCTCGGCCGTAAGGAACGAGCCACGTGCCGCCACGGTCGCCGCCATGTCGGCGGCAATCTCACCTTCGTAGAAGGCGCGCGACCCCTTCGACGCGATGGTCTTGAGCGTCGCGGCCAGCGCCGGAAAGCGGATCACGTCGCCTTCCTTCGGCGCAGCGCCGTTGAACAGATAATGCCTGGCGGCGCCTGGATCGGCGGCAAGCTTGCCGACATGCCGTTGCCAGTCCCACGCTACGCGCGGCGCGACCGGAAACCCGCCCTCGGCGTATTTGATCGCGGCCGAAAGCGCGCGGTCGAGCCCGAAGCGGCCATGCGCCTTGAGGATCGCTTCCCAGGCATCGAGCGCACCGGGCACGGTCACCGCGTGGATCGAGTCGCCGATTTCGCGCAGGCCCTTGGCGCGTAAGCGGTCGTATGAAGCCTTCGCGCCGGCGCGGCCGGAGCCGTTATAGCCCCACACCGGCTTGCCCGGCTGCGAGACCAGGCAATAACAATCCCCGCCGATCCCCGTCATGTGCGGCTCGACCACGCACAGGGTCGCCACCGCCGCCACCGCGGCATCCGCCGCGCTGCCGCCGGCGCGCAGCATGTCGACGGCGGCCAAGGTCGCGAGCGGATGCGAGGTCGCCGCCATGCCATCGCAGGCGATCACGGGCGAACGGCCGGGGAGCTGGAAATCGCGGCTCATGTTCTTTCCACTATTGAAGACGTTAGGACGGGGTGTGTTCGACGCTTTTGGGCGCCGGCTCGGCGGGTGCGGGATCGACGTATTCGATGACCGGTTCGCGCCGCGCGGAACGCAGCGTCAATGTGAAGCCGCCGAGCAGGTCAAAGAAACTCATGACCAATAGCAGGAAGAAGGTCGCGCTTGCTGCCTGTCCCACCAGCACGAATTCGGCCACCATCGCGGAGAACAGAAGCAGCGACAGGCCGTGATCGACGAACCCGCGCCTGCCGATACGGGCCGCCTTCATCATCTCGACAAACAGCAGCAGGATCGCCAGCGTGATCAGCACGTCGCCGCCCGACATCGCCCAATCGGCGCCGGACTTCATATGCACAGTCGCAAGCGTGCCGGTCCAACTCACGCCCGGCATCAGGAAGGCGACGATGTTGTAGATCGCGAAGGGAACGAGAAGCAGAGGAAAGCCGATGAGGAACATACCGAACTTTCCTCACTCTTGGCGGCTTACGCCTCGGTCTTCACCTTCAACACCTGGCGGCCCTTGTACATGCCGGTCTTCAGGTCGATGTGGTGCGGACGGCGCAATTCGCCGGAATCCTTGTCTTCGACATAAGTCGGCTGCTTGAGCGCGTCGGCCGAGCGGCGCATGCCGCGACGCGACGGCGAGGTTTTTCTTTTCGGCACAGCCATGGGAAACGAGCTCCTGCAAGTCGAAATGTCGGTTTGAAGCCGGGCTTATAGAGGATGGCTTGGCGCAAGGCTAGGGGGTGCCGCGGACGCAATTGGCCTCGCCCGGCGTCTGCGCCGAGCGGCCGACATAGAGCCCCGCCAGCCTGCGCAAGCCGGGCCCGGGGCCGTGCGCATTGCGGGTTACCGGATTGGGCAGCACGGCGGCGAGCAGCGCCGCCTGGTAGCGGGAGAGCTCGCGCGCCGGTTTACCGAACGCATAGCGGCTGCCGGCCTCGACGCCGAATTCGCCGGTCGGGCCCCATTCGGCGATATTGAGGTAAATTTCCAGGATCCGCCGCTTCGACAGCACCAGGTCGATCCAGAGCGCCAGCGGAAACTCCAGCGCCTTGCGCAGCCAGCTGCGGCCCGGCCACAGGAACAGGTTCTTCGCAACCTGCTGGGTGATGGTGGAACCGCCGCGCGCCTCCGCGAAATCGCCGGCATCGGCGATGGCGTCGCGGATTTCCGTGAAGTCCACGCCGTGGTGGCTGCAGAAGCGCCCGTCCTCGGCGACGATCACCGCGAGCGAGAGCGCCGGCGAGATGCGCGGCAACGGCACATAGTCACGCTGCATTCGCTGGCCGGTGAGCAGGCGCCACAGCATCACCGTGGAGACCGGCTTGCCGGCTGAATAAAACGGCACGATCAGATAGGGCAATACCAGCAGCGCCAGAACGGCGAACACGGCCGCGCGCAACGGCCGCGGCATCCACGCCAGCGGCAGGATAGCGAAGATAGTGAAACGTTTGCCCGGCGGGGACACCATAAGACGAGATTAGACCATCCCAGGCGCGATTTGAGTTGCAACATTCCCTTTGCCGGGTGGCCGGCTATGGCTAACAATAGCGTATGGCGCCGAAAAAGCCTTCACCGCCGCCGACACCGCTGCGGCCCATGCCGATCCGCATCGCCCGGCTGCACGCCCGGCTGTTGATCGCGGCCGTGATCGGCATCGTCGTCATCGTCATATTGCCGGGCGACTGGCGATTGCCGACGCGCCTCCTGGCCGGCTGGAATGTCGGCATCGCGCTCTACCTCGTCATGATACACAGCATGATCTGGCGCTGCGACATTGCGCATCTGCGCCGGCGGGCGTCAGAGCAGGACGAAGGCGCCTTCGCCATTCTGCTGCTGTCGATGACCGCAACACTCGCGAGCCTGGTCGCCATCGTGTTCGAACTCGGCGGCTCGAAGCAGGCGGGCCATGAACTCTTCGTCATCCATGTGCTCCTCGCCATGGCCACCATCGTGCTGTCGTGGGCGTTCATGCACACGATATTCTCACTGCACTATGCGCACGAATATTACGGCGAAGGCCGCGACAAGAAACTCGGCGGACTCAAATTTCCCGGCGACGACGATCCCGACTATTTGGACTTTCTCTATTTCTCCCTGGTCATCGGCATGACATCGCAAGTATCCGACGTCGCCATCACCAGCAGGGTCATTCGGCGGATGGCGTCGGTTCACGGCGTGCTGTCGTTCTTCTTCAATCTGACCGTGCTGGCGCTGACGGTGAATATGATCTCGAACCTGCTATGACCGCGACCGTGCAGACCGTGCTGTTCATGCTGGCGGTGCTGGCGGCGGTGGCGGTCGCGGCCAAGCGGCTCAACATAGCGGCCTCGATCCTGCTGGTGGTCGCCGGCATCGGCATGGCGCTAATTCCCGGCCTGCCGAAAGTGACGCTGGCGCCGGAAGTCGTGCTGCTGGTGATCCTGCCGCCGCTGATCTATTCGGCCGGCGTCGCCATGAGCTGGCGCGAATTCCGCTTCAATTTAAGGCCGATCGCGCTGCTCGCCTTCGGCTGCGTGGTGTTCACCACCTGCGCGGTCGCGGCGGCGGCGCATTATCTGCTGAATTTCGATTGGGCGGTCGGTTTCCTGCTCGGCGCCATTATTTCGCCGACCGACGTGGTGGCGCCGCTCGCCATCGCACGGCAACTCGGCCTGCCGCGCCGGATCGTCGTCGTGCTGGAGGGCGAGGGCCTCGCCAACGACGCCACGGCGCTCGTGCTTTACCGCTTCGCCGTGGCCGCGGTGAGCACCGGAACATTCTCGCTCGAACAGGCCTCGGGCACCTTCATGCTGATCGTCGTCGGCGAAATCTGCTACGGCCTTGGCGTCGGCTGGCTTAGCCTGCGGCTACGCAAATTGGCGCACGAGCCGCGCGTCGAAATCACGCTGTCGCTGATGACGCCCTATCTCGCGTTCTGGGTGCCGGCGCATCTCGGCGGCTCCGGCGTGCTGGCGACCGTCGCCTGCGGGCTCTATGTGAGCTGGAACGGGCCGCGCTTGATCCCATTCGCCACGCGGCTGCAGGGCATCTTCTTCTGGGACCTGATCGTCTACTTGATCGAAGGCCTGGTGTTTCTGATCACCGGTCTGCAAGCGCGCACGTTGATCGAGCAGACGCATGTCTTCTCGATCCACGAACTGCTGATCGCGACCGCCTGGACGACGCTGATCGCGGTTGTCGCGCGCTTCGTCTGGGTATTTCCGGCGACTTACATTCCGCGCTGGCTCAGCCCGCGGCTGGCCAAGCGCGATCCGTCGCCGTCTTGGCAGGGGCCGTTTTTCCTCGCCTTCACCGGCGTGCGCGGCGTCAATTCGCTCGCGGTCGCGCTCGCGATTCCCTATGCGGTGGCCAGCGGTGCGCCGTTTCCGCATCGCGAGCTGATCCTGTTCGTCACCTTCGGCGTCATCATCGTGACGCTGATCGGCCAGGGCGTGATGCTGCCTTGGGTCGTGCGCTGGCTCGGCCTGCACCGGGAAGGCAAAGCGGAGCGCAAGCACGAGATCGAGGCCGAACTCGCCGCGCGCCAGGCCGCGCTGAAAGAAGTCAGGAAGCGGCTGGAGAAAGTCATCAAGGACCACGAGCTGCCGGACGAAGCGATCGAGCACTTGCGGACGCGCAATCAAAGCCGCTTGCAGATCCTGCCCACGAACTTGACCGAGGGTCTCGATCACATGCGGCAAACCGCCAAGATCAAGGCCGAGTTGATCGAAGCCGAGCGCGATTTCATCTATGAGCTGCTGCGCGACGGCAAGATCACCGACGACGCGCGCCGGCGCATCGAATACGAATTGGATCTGGAGGAAGCCAGCGTCGCCAACCGCGCGACCGACGGCGGCGGCTGGATGTAAAGACCACCAGGTTGCGTCGCTATCACTCGCTTGATCGCCGGCAGAGAATGATCACCGGCGCGCCCGGTTCACCAGCATCAGCCCGCCGGCGACCAGCGCGACCGCGGCGATGAATGCGAGCGTCAACGGCTCGCCCAGCACCAGATGGCCGGCGGCGACGCCGCACAGCGGCGCCAGGAACGTGAAGGCCGAAAGACGGTTGGCGGAATAGCGCGCGACCAGCGCAAACCAGACCACGAAGGTCACGCTGACAACCCATATCGTCTGATAGGCGAGCGCGCCGAGCGCGAGCGCCGAAGGCGCCGGTGCGATGTGCTCGCCGGCGGCGTAGGCCGCGGCCGCCATGATCGGCGCCGACACCACGAGCTGGTAGAGCATCACTTTTTCCGCCGAGATACGGTTGAGCCGGCTCGCCTTGATGAGCAGCGTGGTCGCCGCCCAGAATACCGCGGCGCCCACCATCATCAGGTCGCCGGTGAGTTGGCGCGGATCGAGCGCCGGCGTCGGCACGCCGAAGGCGATCAGCATGCCGGCAAAGGACAGCGCAAGACCGAGCCATTGCCAAGGGCTGAAGCGATCGGCCGGCAGGACGATGCGCGAGCCCAGCACCACGATGAACGGCGCGAGATAAATGAACAGCGTCGCCCGCGTCGCGGTGGTGTAGAGCAGGCCCTGATAGATCAGGATGAATTCGGCGGCGAACAAGACGCCGGCGGCGGCGCCGAACCACAAGGTGCCGTCGCGCCTCAGCATCGGGATGCCGCGCAACCGGCACCAGCCGGCGATCAACAGCGCGGCGACCGTCGAGCGGATGGCGGCCTGCGTCAGCGGCGGGATGTCGTGGATCGCGAGCTTGGTGGCGACCTGGTTGAAGCCCCAGGACAGGCACAGGCCCACCACGATGGCCGCGGCCACCGCATCGAGCGGGCGGGTGACGCTATTGGACGCGGGCGACGACACCATCCGATGACGCGGTCACGCCGCCTTGCAATGCGCGCAGATGCCGGAGATCTCGATCACCGGCGTCTTCGGCGTGAAGCCGGCGGCGCGCGAAGCGGTTCGGATGGTATCGGCGACCGCGGCGCTGGCCGCCTCGCCCACCGTGCCGCATTTCTCGCAGATCAGGAACACCACCGGGTCGCCGCTGCCGTGCTCCTGCCCGCAGGCGATAAAGGCGTTGCGGCTTTCGATGCGGTGCACCAGCCCCTGCTCGCGCAGGAAATCGAGCGCGCGATAGATCGTGATCGGCGCCGGCCGCGCGCCGCGCAGCGCCAGCCGGTCGATCAGCTCATAGGCGCCGAGCGGCTGATGGCTCGCCAGCAGCGCCTCCAGCACGCGGCGGCGGATCGGAGTCAGGCGCTCGGCCCGCGCGGCGCAGATCGCCTCGGCATGCGCGATCGCATCGCTGGCACAGCGCGCATGATCGTGATCGGGCGGCGGGAACACCGCGCGGCTTTGTGTCTTTCTAGCCAAGGAACGATCCGCCTTCATGGTTTTGAAGTGTAGCGCGATAACGGCCGAGTCGCGAAAACATGACCGGCCGCCCCTTGATATATATTGCACTGCAACAATAATAGGGGCAGGGTCCGGGTCTCATTCCGAGGCCGCAAACCAGGCCATTTGGCGGCCGCAGCTCACGAGGACTGCCATGCTGAAAGGCAAAACCGCGCTGGTCACCGGCTCCACCTCCGGGATCGGCCTCGCCACCGCCCGCGCCCTGGCGCAGGCCGGCTGCAACATCATGCTCAACGGTTTCGGCGAGGCGGCGGCCATCGAGAAGGAGCGCGCCGGGCTGGAACAGGAGTTCGGCGTCAAGGCGCTTTATTCGGCGGCCGACATGAGCAAGCCGGCCGAGATCGCCGGGATGATCCAGACGACCGAGAAGAATTTCGGCGCGATCGACGTGCTGGTGAACAATGCCGGCATCCAGCACGTGGCGAATATCGAGGATTTCCCGATCGAGAAATGGGACGCCATCATCGCCATCAACCTATCGTCGTCGTTCCACACCATCCGCGCCGCGGTGCCCGGCATGAAGAAGCGCGGCTGGGGCCGCATCGTCAACATCGCTTCGGCGCATGGGCTGGTCGCCAGTCCGCAGAAGGTCGCCTACGTGTCGGCCAAGCACGGCCTGGTCGGCATGACCAAAGTCGTGGCGATCGAGTGCGCCAATTCCGGCATCACCT
Organism: uncultured Alphaproteobacteria bacterium; assembly: GCA_963739075.1. Classification (GTDB taxonomy): domain Bacteria; phylum Pseudomonadota; class Alphaproteobacteria; order Rhizobiales; family Xanthobacteraceae; genus Pseudolabrys. The sequence continues at coordinate 114,331 of CAVTZC010000009.1, forward strand.
GCAACGCCATCTGCCCGGGCTGGGTGCTCACACCGCTGGTGCAGAAGCAGATCGACGACCGCGCCAAGGCCTCCGGCAAGGGAGTGCGCTTTGAAGAGATCGCGCTGCTGTCGGAGAAGCAGCCGATGCACCAGTTCACCAAGCCGGAGAACATCGGCGCACTCACGGTGTTCCTGGCGAGCGACGCCGCGGCATCGATCACCGGCTCGGCCTATTCGATCGACGGCGGCTGGGTCGCGCAGTAATTCTCTCCGTCATCCTGAGGTGTGAGGCGCGCGGCGCCGAACCTCGAAGGATGACGGCCGCCACACTTCGAGCCTCGCTTCGCTCGCACCTCGAGGTGACGGGGAAAGGTCGAATCGTTTCATGATCAAATCCATCGTTCGGGCCATTCGCGGCGATCGTCCGCCCGCTCCCGCACAAAAGCGCGTCAATCTCGCGCTGCAGGGCGGCGGGGCCTATGGCGCCTTCAGCTGGGGCGTGCTCGATCACCTGCTCGAGGACGGCCGGATCGAGATCGAGGGCATCACCGGCGCATCCGCCGGCGCGGTCAATGCGGTATTGCTCGCCGACGGGCTGGCGCGCGGCGGGCGCGACGAGGCGCGCAAGCGGCTCGCCGATTTCTGGCGCGCCGCCAGCCTGGGCGGCGGCCTGCCCGAGATGCAGCGCAAGGCTCTCGACCGCCTGTTCTCGTTTCTTCCGCTCGAGGATTCGCCGATGGGGATCTGGTTCAAGGCGGTCTCTCAATATCTGTCGCCCTACGAATTCAATCCGCTCAACATCAATCCGCTGAAAGAGTTGATCGAGCGCTTTGTCGATTTTGACGCCATCAGGAAGGCCCAGACCCCGCAGCTGTTCGTCAGCGCCACCAATGTGCAGACCGGGCGGCTGCGCGTCTTCTCGCATGACAAGATCAGCGCCGACGTCATCCTGGCGTCCGCCTGCCTGCCGCTCTTGTTCCAGGCGGTCGAAATCGACGGCGTGCCGTATTGGGACGGCGGCTATCTCGGCAATCCCTCGATCTTCCCGCTGTTCAGCACGACCCAGACCGAGGACGTGCTGCTGATCCAGATCAATCCGCTGGTTCGCCACGCGGCGCCGACCACGAGCCGGGACATCGTGAGCCGCCTGAACGAGATCACGTTCAATTCGCCGCTGATGGGCGAGCTGCGCGCGATCGAATTCGTGGCACGCTTGATCGATCAGGGCCGCCTGACACGCGGGTTCGGGCCCGGCAAGTATCGGCGCATCAACATGCATCGCATTGCGCTCGATGCTCTCGCCAAGCAGCCGAACGTGAAAAGCCGCCTCAACACCGACTATGATTTCTTCGAAATGCTGCGCAACCATGGGCGGCGCGCGGCGCGGCGCTTTCTGGACGAGCATTTCGACGACATCGGCGTGCGCGGCACCGTCGACTTGCAGGCCGAGGTCAAGGCCGAGTGGGCGTGACCGCGCATGATCCCGAAAAGTGGGAACCGGTTTTCGGATAAGATCACGCGCAAGCAAAATGTTCTAAGATGCCCGGCATGGACGCACCATTGCTCAGCGCCGAAATCGGCGAGACGTTGCTCGATATCGTGGTCGCCGACATCACCACGCTCGAGGTGGGCGCGATCGTCAATGCGGCCAACCGCTCGCTGTTGGGCGGCGGCGGCGTGGACGGCGCCATCCATCGCGCCGCCGGCCCGGGCCTGCTGGCGGAATGCGAGGCGCTCGGCGGCTGCGAGACCGGCTCAGCCAAGATCACGCGCGGCCACCGGCTGAAGGCGAAGCACGTCATCCACGCCGTCGGGCCGGTGTGGCAAGGCGGCGGCGCCGGCGAGGAAGCGCTGCTTGCCGGCTGCTATCGCACGGCGCTCGATCTCGCCGCCGCGCATTCGCTCAGCTCAATCGCCTATCCGGCGATCTCCACCGGCATCTATCGCTTTCCCGCCGATCTCGCCGCGCGCATCGCGGTCGGCACCGTGGCGTCGGAAATCGCGGCGCGCCCGCGCGGCATCACGCGCGTGGTGTTCTGCTGCTTCGCGCCGGAGAGCGCCGAGCATCACAAGGACGCGTTCGCGGAACTGGGGTTGGCCTAAACCTTCGGCGCTACGTCGAGCCGGGCGACCCAATTTTCCAGCCCAGGCTTCGCCGCCGGATAGATTTTCATCACCTCGGGATCGTGACCGGGCACGATGTGGTGGCGCGAGCTCGCCAGCTTCTGGATCGTCTTGTAGCCCTCGAGCGTGTCGCCGACCGAATAGGTAATCGGGAACACGCGGCCCTCGTCGATGTGCGAGTAAAGATGGATGCAGTCGGAGGCAACGACCACAGTGCCGCGCTTCGTCTTCACCCGCACGCATTGCAGGCCCTTGGAGTGGCCGCCGATCTTGTGCACGGTGATGCCGGGCGCGAGTTCCTCGGTGCCATCATGGAATTCGCAGCGATAGGCGAAGACCTTGCTCACCATCGCGTGGACGTCGCTTTCGCTGAACGGGATGCGCAGCGTCTGGTGACACATGCAGCGGCCGGTGGCGTAGGCCATCTCGGTGTCCTGAATGTGATAGCGCGCGTTGGGGAACAGATCGTAGTTGCCGGCGTGGTCCCAATGCATGTGGGTGGCGATCACGTTGCGCACCTGGTTGGGCTCGACGCCGAGCGCTTTCAGCCCCTCGCCCACCGGGTGGGTGATCTTGCGCGCGCGCTCCTTCGCCGCCGCCTCGTCGAAGCCGGTATCGATCACGAAGGTTCCGTGCGAACCCTTGATCACCCAGACGTAATAGGAAATCGAGGTCATCTCGTCGTGCGGATCGCCGAAGATGTAGTTCTCCGAGCGCATGCGCGCGTGCTCGGCGTAGCGGACGGCATAGACCTCGTGGACGTCGTCGCTCATGACTTCTTCTCCGTGCCTATCGTGACGCCGGCACGCCGTTCGATCATCTTGACGATGGCGGTGAAGTCTGAATCTCCGCCAAATTCGGAATTGGTGATCTCCCATTGATCGAGGACGGCGCGCATCACCGCGTTCGGGACGTCCAGCTCTCGCGCTTCCTCGGCGCACAGCCGCACGTCCTTGAGCATCAGCGCGGTGGCGAAGCCGTAGTTGAACGTGCGCGGCAGGACCGTATTCGGGAATTTGCCGTCCGAAGCGGTGTTGCGGCCGGAGCCGGCATTGATCACGTTGATCATCACCGCCGGATCGAGTCCGGCTTTCACACCCATGGCCACCGCTTCCGACGTCGCGGCCATCGCGGTGGCCGAGAGGAAATTATTGGCGAGCTTCATGGTCTGGGCCATGCCGGGCTTGTGGCCGATCACGAACACCTTGCCGAACACGGCAAGCGCGTCTTTCACCACGTCGATGTCGGCCTGCGGCCCGGACACCATGACGGCGAGCGTGCCCTTGGTGGCACCGCCGACGCCGCCGCTCACCGGCGAGTCGACCTGTACGATGTTCTTTTTGGCGAGTTCCGCGCAAATCTCGGCCGCGACGCGCGACCCGGTGGTGGAGAGATCGACGAGGCGCTTGATGCGTTTACCCTCGATGACGCCGCCCTCGCCGATCGCAACTTTTGTGGAGATCTGCAGCGACGGCAGGCTCGCCATCACCGTCTCGACCCGGTCGGCGACATCGGCCGGCGACGACGCGACCTGCGCGCCCAGCACCACCAGCGGCGCGACCGCGTCGTTGCGTGTGTCGTAGACGACGAGCTTGTGCCCGGCCGCGATCAGCCGGCGCGCCATCGGCCCGCCCATGTTGCCCAGTCCAATAAAGCCGATGTCCATGGCGTTCGTCCCTCGATGTTTTTATGCGGCGACTTTGCCCGACCAGCATGACGGCGTCACCCGGCCTCGGCGCCAGCCCGGCTATGCGCCCCAAACCACGCCGAAAGACCTATTGCACTTATTATAAGCTTAGCTTATTATAAGCGTACTTGGAGATGAGAAGGTCATGACGCCGCAACCGGTCAAACGAGAAATCGCCTTTACAATCATGGACGTAGCCAGGATGCTGAAAACCTATGCCGATCAGCGGGCGCGCCAGTTCGGCATCTCGCGCGCGCAATGGGCGGTGCTGATCCGCATCGAGCGCACCGAGGGCCTCAAGCAATCGGAACTTGCCGAACTGCTCGACCTGCAGCCGATCTCGCTGACCCGCCTGCTCGACCGCCTGGCCGACAACGGCTTGATCGAGCGCCGCGCCGATCCGAACGATCGCCGCGCCAACCGGTTGTACCTGAAGCCCGCCGCCAAGCCGCTGCTCGGCCGCTTGACGGAACTCGGCGCCGACATGATGGAGACGGTGCTCGAAGGACTCGACGCCAAGTCGATCGACCGCATGCTCAGCGAGCTCGGCATGTTGAAGGACAATCTGCGCCGCGCCATCAGCGCCAACGCGCACCCGCAAGAAGCCGTCAACGGTTGATTCGTCATGAGTGAAAAGCCCCTCAAGATCGTTCCCGCGCTCGAAGCCAAGACCTCGCCGGTGGCGGACGCTCCGGCGGCCGAAAAGTCCGGACGGTTCGCGCAATTTGGCCGCAAGCGTCTGCGCATGATCCTGCTGGTGGGATTGCCGGCGATCGCCGCGCTGATCGGGCTCGTCTTCTATCTCTCGGGCGGCCGCTACATCTCCACCGACAACGCTTATGTCGGCGCGCAGAAGGTGCTGATCACGCCGGATATTTCCGACAAGATCATCCACGTCGCCGTGGTCGAGGGCCAGCACGTCAAGCCGGGCGATGAACTGTTCACGCTGGACGATGAGCCCTTCCGCCTCGCCCTCGCGCAGGCGCAAGCCAAACTCAACACGGCGCGCAGCGATTACGATAAGGCGAAGAGCAATCTCGCATCGCTGACCATACTTGCGGATCTTGCCCAGAAGAGCGTCGATCTCAAACAGCGCGACGTCGACCGCAAAACCAAGCTGGTGAGTACGCAGGCCGGTTCGCAAGCCGACGTCGATACATCCATGGGCGCGCTGGTGACCGCGCAACTGCAGGCGCAATTCACCATCCAGCAGCGCGACTCGACGCTCAGTTCGTTGCTCGGCAACCCCAACCTACCGCTTGAGCAATTCCCCGAATATGCGCAGGCCAAGGCAGCATTAGACCAGGCGCAACGCGATCTCGACCACACCGTCCTGCGCGCGCCGATTTCCGGCACGGCCACGCAAGTGGACAACATCCAGGTCGGCCGCTTCGTCGCCGCCGGCACGCCGATCTTGAGCGTGATCGACGATCAGGCGCCTTGGGTCGACGCCAATCCGAAGGAAACCGACATCACCTATCTGCGCGTCGGCCAGAAGGTGACGCTCGACGTCGACAGCTTCCCCGACCACACCTTCAAGGGCACCGTGCTGGCGGTGAGCCCCGGCACCGGCGCGCAGTTCTCGATCCTGCCGCCGCAGAACGCCACCGGCAACTGGGTCAAAGTGGTGCAGCGCGTTCCCGTGCGCATCGCCTTCGACAAGGACGAGGACACCCACCTGCTGCGCTCGGGCATGAGCGTCGTGGTCGATATCGACACCGGCCACAGCCGGCTGCCGTTCCTGTCGGCCACCGCCAAAGAGCCGGCAAAATGACCGCGACGCATTTCGCGTCGATGTCGCCGAAGCTGCGGCGCATGCTGATTACGGTGTGCGCGATGACCGCCACCATCATGCAGGCGCTCGACACCACGATCGCCAACGTCGCACTGCCCTATATGCAGGGCTCGCTTTCCGCCTCGCTCGACCAGATCAACTGGGTGCTCACCTCTTACATCGTCGCCGCCGCCATCATGACCGCGCCGATCGGCTGGATTGCCGACCGCTTCGGCCGCAAGAAGCTGTTCATCACCTGCGTCGCCGGCTTCACCGTCGCCTCGTTCCTGTGCGCGCTGGCGCAGAATATCGAGCAGATGGTGCTGTTCCGCCTGTTGCAGGGCATGGCCGGGGCGGCGCTGGTGCCGCTGTCGCAGTCGGTGCTGCTCGACGCCTATTCGCTCGAGGAGCGCGGCCAGGCCATGGCGGTGTGGGGCATCGGCGTGATGCTGGGGCCGATCATGGGCCCGACGCTGGGCGCCTGGCTGACCGATAATTATTCCTGGCACTGGGTGTTCCTGATCAACCTGCCGATCGGCGTCATGACCGCGATCGGCATGATGCTGTTCATGGAGGAAACCAAGCGGCACGAACACCTACGTTTCGACTGGTTCGGCTTTCTCGCGCTCGCGGTCGGCATCGGCTCGCTGCAACTGCTGCTCGACCGCGGCGAGCAGGTCGGCTGGTTCGGCGCCAGCGAGATCTGGATCGAGATGATCGTTTCGATCGTCGGCTTCTATTACTTCTTCGCCCATTCGCTGACGACGCCGGAACCGTTCGTGCGCTTCGAGCTGTTCAAGGACCGCAACTTCGTCAGCGGCGTGGTGTTCATGGTGGTGATCGGCGTGGTGCTGTTCGGCACCATGGCGCTGGTCACGCCGTTCATGCAGAACCTGCTCGGCTTCCCGATCCAGACCGCCGGTTTCCTGCTCGGCTCGCGCGGCGTCGGCACGTTGCTGACCATGATGGTGGCGCCGCGGCTGATGCGGCTCGTGGAAACGCGCTATCTCATCCTGATTGGCCTGCTGCTCACCGGCGGCACACTTTATTACATGACCGGATTTTCGCTCGACGTCACGCAGCGCACCATCGTCATCACCAGTGTCGTGCAGGGCATCGGCTTGGGTCTGTTGTTCGTACCGATCACCACCGCCGCGTTCCTGACGCTGCCCGGACATCTGCGCAACAGCGGCACCTCGATCCTGACGCTGGTGCGCAATATCGGCTCGTCGATCGGCATTTCCATGGTGATCGCCAACCTGACCGACAAGACCATCGAGATGCACGCGCGCATTGTCGAAGGCGTCACTCCGTTCAACAACGCGCTGCAGATGCAGGACGTCGCGTCGACCCTGAACGTCAACAGCGATCTTGGCCGCGCCATGCTCGACGAGATCGTCACCCAGCAGGCGGCGATGATCGCCTATCTCAACGATTTCAAGCTGCTGATGGTGCTGACGCTGGCGATGATCCCGCTGGTGCTGATCATCCGCGCCGGCGGGCAAGTGCGCAGCGCGGGCAAGCCGGACCATGCGGTGATCGATTAGCCGCGCCGCGTTCGAGGCACGAGCCCCGCAAACTCTTTCTTGATCATCTGCGTATGCTCGCCGAGCGCGGGCACCGCGCCATAGCTGCGCGGCGTGCCGTCATGGATCGCCGCCGGCGCGGGAACGCTGGCCGGGCCGCTCGGCGTATCGACGGTGGCACGCCGCAGATGCGGGTGGCGGGCCAAAAAATTCAGATCGTTGATGACGCCGAAAGCGATATCGTATCGCGCGAGCTTCTCGACCAGCGGCGCGATGTCCATCGCCGCGAAAGCGGCGGCGACGTGGCCATCGGTCTCAGGCCGCCGCTTCATCCGTTCAACATTGGTCGCGAAATTTGGATCGGCGGCCAGCGCCTTGTCGCCCAGGACGTGTTCCGCCAGCACGCGCCATTCGCGGTCGTTCTGAATCGAGATCAGAACGTCGACACCGTCCCTGGTCTTGAAGGCGCCATAGGGCGAGATCGAGGTGTGCGCAAGACCGATGCGCTTCGGCGTATCGCCGCCCTCATGCTGGAGCAGCGGCACCCCCATCCAGTCCGCCATGGCGTCGAACATCGAGATCACAATCGCGGCGCCCTCGCCGGTGCGCGCGCGCGCCAGCAGCGCCTCGAGGATCGCCTCATAGGCGTTCATGCCGGCGGCGATATCGCAGACCGACACGCCGGCGCGCGCCGGCGCCTCCGGCCCGCCGGTGATCGAGGACAGGCCGGATTCGGCCTGGATCAGCATGTCATAGGCCTTGCGCTGCGCGTAAGGGCCGCTCTCGCCATAGCCGGAGATCGAGCAGCAGATCAGGCGCGGATAATCCTTGCGCAGCCGCGATACCGCAAAGCCGAGCTTGGCGATCGCGCCGGGCTTGAGATTCTGCACGAACACGTCGGCTTTGCTGAGCATGGCTTCCAAGAGCGCCTTGTCTTCGGATTTGCCGAGGTCGAGCACCACCGACTGTTTGCCGCGATTGAGCCAGACGAAATAAGCGCTCTCGCCGTGCACCAGAGCGTCGTAGCGGCGCGCGAAGTCGCCTTCCGGCCGCTCGACTTTGATCACGCGCGCGCCGGCATCGGCCAGCTTGCAGCTGCAGGTCGGCGCCGCCACGGCTTGTTCGACGGAAACGACCAGCAGGCCTTCAAGCGGCAGGGACATTTCAATACGACCGCGGCAGGCCGAGCACGTGCTCGGCCAAATAGGACAGGATCATGTTGGTGGAGATCGGCGCCACCTGATAGAGCCGCGTTTCGCGGAACTTGCGCTCGACGTCGTATTCCTCGGCAAAGCCGAAGCCGCCGTGAGTTTGCACGCACATGTCGGCGGCGAACCAGGAGGCGTCGGCGGCCAATAGCTTCGCCATATTGGCCTCCGGCCCGACGTCGCGGCCTTCTTCGTATTTGCGCGCGGCCTCGTGCACCATCAATTCGGCGGCGCGCATCTGCGCATAAGCGCGCGCGATCGGGAACTGCACGCCCTGGTTCTTGCCGATCGGCCGGCCGAACAGTTCGCGCTCCTTGGCATAGGCGGTCGCCTTTTCGATGAACCATTTGGCGTCGCCGATGCATTCCGCAGCGATCAAGATGCGCTCGGCGTTCATGCCGGCCAGGATGTAGCGGAAACCCTGGCCTTCCTCGCCGATGAGATTTTCCGCCGGCACGCGCAGATCGTCGAAAAACACCTGCGTGGTGGCGTGGTTCATCATGGTGCGGATCGGATTGATGGTGATGCTGGTCGATTGCGCGAGCCGCATGTCGACCAGGAACACCGACAGGCCGTCGGTGCGCTTCTTGGTCTGCTCTTTCGGCGTGGTGCGCGCGAGCAGCAGCATCAGGTCGGAGTGCTCGGCGCGCGAGGTCCAGATTTTCTGGCCGTTGATGACGTAGTGGTCGTTGCCCTCGCGCCGCGCGGTGGTGCGCAAGGATAGCGTGTCGGTGCCCGAGGTCGGCTCGGTCACGCCAAACGCCTGCAGGCGCAATTCGCCGCTGGCGATCTTGGGCAGATAGCTCTGCTTCTGCTCGGCGTTGCCGTGCCGCAGGATCGTTCCCATCGTATACATCTGCGCGTGGCAGGCGGCGCCATTGCAGCCGGCGGCATGCACTTCCTCGAGGATCGCGGCGGCGGCGCTGATGCCGAGCCCGCTGCCGCCGAATTCCTCCGGGATAAGGGCGGCGAGATAGCCGGCCTGGGTAAGCGCCGCAACGAACTCGGTCGGATAGGCTCTTTCACGATCCAGCGCGCGCCAGTATTCGCCGGGGAACTTGGCGCACAGCGCGGCGACCTGCTCGCGGATGTCGGCGAACTCGTCCGTGTCGGCGCTGCGTTTGCTCATGACTCTTTCACTTCATCCGTTCACTTCATCCGCTCACTTGGGCGCGGCCATGGTCGATCGCGATCACGTCGCGCTCCTTGACCCGCGCGCGGAAGCTTACCACGCCGCCATCGCGCCAGAACTCGGTGCGGATGGTTTCGCCCGGGAACACCGGCGCCGAGAACCGCCCGGCCATCGCGGTCAGCCGGGCCGGATCATAGCCGCATACCGCCTTGAGCAGCGCGTGGCCGGCGACCCCGAAGGTCGCAAGCCCATGCAGGACCGGACGCGGGAAGCCGGCGGCCTTGGCGAAATCCGGGTCGACATGCAGCGCGTTCGTATCGCCGGACAGCCGGTAGATCAGCGCCATTTCCGGCCGGGTCGGCAGGTCGCAAACGCCGTCCGGCGCGCGGCCGGGCAGCGCATGCGGCGGCGGCGTGTCGCGCTTGGGTCCGCCGAAACCGCCGTCGCCGCGGCAGAACGTGGTCTGCGTCAAGGTGGCGAGCAGGCGCCCGCTCGCTTTGTCGCTGATCGCGCGCTCGGAATAAACGAGCGCGCCCTTGCCGGCGCCCTTGTCCACCACGTCCAGGATACGCGTGCGCCCGATCACCGTGCCCTGCGGCGCGACCGGCGCGTGCAGCTTGAGGCCCTGCTCGCCATGCACCACCTTGGCCCAGGTGACGCCGATCTCCGGCCGGCGCAGCCAATAGGCGGCGTAGCCCTGCATCACGGCAAAGGTCGGCAGCGCTTTGAGATTTTTCTCGTAGACGAAGGCGAGTTCGTCGGCGTTGAGCGGGTCCTGCCCAAGACCGATACCGAGCGCATACAGGATGCAATCCTTCGGGCCGTACGTGTGCTCGACGTCGGGGATTTGCAGGGCCAGGAGTTTGTCGGGGTCGAGGGGCATGCGTGAAGACTTCTTGCTGTCGCCCCGCCAACCGAGCGGAGCGAGCGCGATGGTTAGCGGCCCCATACCTCCTCGGCAAGTTCTACGATCATGCGCAGCTTGGCCCATTGCTCGTCCTCGGCCAAGGTATTGCCCTCCTCGGTGGAGGCGAAGCCGCATTGCGGCGACAGACAGAGCTGGTCGAGCGAAACATATTTCGCGGCCTCGTCGATGCGGCGCTTGAGGTCGTCCTTATGCTCCAGGCGCCCGGTCTTGCTGGTGACCAGGCCGAGCACCACGCAGCGGTCCTTCGGCACCAGCCGCAGCGGGGCGAAGCCGCCGGCGCGGTCGCTGTCGTATTCCATGAAGAAGCCGTGCACCTTGATCTTGTTGAACAGGATCTCCTGCACCGCGTCGTAACCGCCGGCGCCCATGAAGGTCGATTTGTAGTTGCCGCGGCACAGATGCATCGTGATGGTCATGTCGGGCGGGATGTCCGACATCGCGGTGTTGATGAGATCGCCATAGAGCGCGCCGAGCCGGTCCGGATCGTCGCCGCGGTCCTTCATCTGCTGGCGGTATTTCGGATCGCACAGCATGGCGATGAACACCTCGTCGAGCTGCAGATAGCGGCAGCCGGCGTCGGCGAAGGCGCGCACGGCTTTTTTGTAGGCCTGGCCGAGATCGTCGAACATCGCGTCGAGCTTTGGATAAATCCTATCGTCGATCGGCGGCTTCACCGGCCGCCCGTACAGCGCCGACGGCGCGGGGATGGTGATCTTGGGCGTGCGCCTGGTGTGGGCGGCGACGAATTTGAAATGATCGAGCATCGGGTGGCCGGAAAAGCCGATCTTGCCGGCGACCTTGAGGCCCTCGTTGCGCGTGGTCACGGCGGCGAAGGCGACGCCGCCGTCCATCACGTGCTTCTCGACGCCGTCGAGGCCCCAGAGGAAATCGAGATGCCACCAGGAGCGGCGGAATTCGCCGTCGGTGATCGACTGCAGGCCGACCTCTTCCTGTTTCTTGATGACGCGCTCGATCTCGCGGTCTTCGACCGCCTTGAGCGCGGCGGCGTCGATCTCGCCTTTGGCGCGCCGCTCGCGCGCCTGTTTCAGCGCGGCCGGACGCAGCAGGCTGCCGACATGATCGGCGCGGAACGGCGGCTTGGTTCTTTGGCTCAAAGCGCTACCCCCACACCTCGTCGGCGATTTCCACGATCATCTTGAGCTTCGCCCATTGCTCGTCCTCGGCCAGGATATTGCCTTCCTCGGTGGAGGCGAAGCCGCATTGCGGCGACAGGCACAGTTGATCGAGGGGCACGAATTTCGCCGCCTGATCGATGCGGCGCTTGATCTCGTCCTTGGATTCAAGCCGCCCGCTTTTCGAAGTGACCAGGCCGAGCACCACGGTCTTGCCCTTCGGCACCAGCCGCAGCGGCTCGAAGCCGCCGGCCCGGTCCGAATCGTATTCCATGAAATAGCCGTGCACGTTGATCGTGTTGAACAGGATCTCCGCCACCGGCTCGTAGCCGCCGGAGGCGACGAAAGTGGACTGGAAATTGCCGCGGCACAGATGCATGGCGATGGTCATGTCGGGCGGGATGTCGGCGATCGCGGCGTTGATCATGCGCGCATAGATCGCCGGCAACCGCGAAGGATCGTCGCCGCGATTCGCCACTTGCGCGCGCAGCTTCGGGTCGCACAGATAAGCAAAATTCACCTCGTCGAGTTGCAGATAGCGGCAACCGGCGTCGGCAAACGCGCGCACGGCCTTGCGGTAGGTCTGTCCGAGGTCGCGGTAGAAATCGTCCATGTCGGGATAGATCGCTTCCGGCACCGCGTCGCGGCCGTAACGGAAATGCAAGGACGACGGCGACGGGATCGTCATCTTCGGCAAACGTTTCGTGCGCGCTTGCACGAACTTGAAATGTTCGAGCATGGGATGGCCGGAAAACGTGCCGAGCTTGCCGGTAACGCGCAGCATCATCGGCTTCGGGTTCGGGCCCTGGAACTTGATCTTGCGTTCGCCGAGATAGGCCTCGACGCCGTCGAGGCTCCCCAGGAAATCGTAGTTCCAGAAGGCGCGGCGGAATTCGCCGTCGGTGACGGCCTGCAGGCCGATATCTTCCTGGCGTTTGATGACAGCCGCGATCTCGCGGTCTTCGACGGCTTTAAGCTGCTCTGCCGAAATCTCTCCCCGTTCGCGTTGCGCGCGCGCCTGCTTCAATGGCAAGGGGCGCAGCAGGCTGCCGACATGATCCGCGCGGAAGGGAGGCGCCGATCTGGCGCTCATTTCCCCCACACCTCGTCGGCAACCTCCACGATCATGCGCAGCTTGGCCCACTGCTCGTCCTCAGCCAGCACGTTGCCTTCTTCGGTGGAGGCGAAGCCGCATTGCGGGGAAAGACAAAGCTGATCGAGCGCGACGTATTTGGTGGCTTCCTCGATGCGGCGCTTGATCTCGTCGCGCGGCTCCAGCCGCCCGCTTTTCGACGTGACCAGACCGAGCACAAGCTGCTTGTTGCCCTTGGGGAAGTAGCGCAGCGGTTCGAAGCCGCCGGCGCGGTCGCTGTCGTATTCCAGGAAATAGCCGTCGAAGTCGGTGTTGCCGAGCAGATGCTCGGCGACGAATTCGTAGCCGCCCTGCGCGATCCAGGTGGAGCGGAAATTTCCGCGGCAGGAATGCATGGTGATCGCCATGTCGGCCGGCTTGCCTTGCAGCGCCGCGTTGGTGACGCGCGCGTAGATCGCCGGCAGCGTGTCGGGATCGTCGCCGCGCGCCTTCGACTGCTCGCGTTCTTTCGGATCGCAGATCATCGCCCAGGCGGTGTCGTCGAGCTGCAGATAGCGGCAGCCGGCGTCGTAGAAGGCGCGGATCGCCTTTCGCCAGGTGGCGGCGACGTCGGCGAAGAATTCGTCGTAGCTGGGATAGGCCTGCTTGCTCACCATCGCCCGGCCCTGCCGGAAATGGAACGTGCTGGGCGCCGGAATCGTCATCTTCGGCGTGACGTTGCAATGCGCCTTCAGGAACTTGAAATGCTCGAGCATCGGATGGCCGGCGAAGTCGACCTTGCCGTCGATCCTGATCGCTTCGTGCTTGGTCTCCACGCCATGGAATTTGATGCCGGTCGAGGTGGTGATGGGCGTGACGCCTTTGAGCCCGCGGAAGAAATCGAAATGCCACCAGGAGCGGCGGAATTCGCCGTCGGTCGCGAGTTTTAGCCCGACCTCCGCCTGTTTCTTGATGATCTTCTCGATCTCGCGGTCTTCGACGTCCTTGAGCGCGGCGGCGGCGATTTCGCCTTTGGCGAATTTGGCGCGCGCCTCTTTCAGCGGCGCGGGGCGCAGCAGGCTGCCGACCATGTCGGCGCGGAATGGCGGCGTGGTGCGGGCGCTCATTTGCCCCACACCTCTTCCGCCAGTTCCACGATCATGCGCAGCTTGGCCCACTGCTCGTCTTCGGCCAGCACGTTGCCTTCTTCGGTCGAGGCGAAGCCGCATTGCGGCGACAGGCACAACTGATCGAGCGCGACATATTTGGTCGCTTCCTGGATGCGCCTCTTGATGTCCTCGCGCGGCTCGAGCCGCCCGGACTTCGAGGTCACCAAGCCGAGCACGACGATCTTGTTGCCCTTGGGCAGGAAACGCAGCGGCTCGAAGCCGCCGGCGCGATCGGTGTCGTATTCGAGGAAGTAGCCGTCGTAGTTGCACTTGGCGAGCAGGTTCTGCGCCACCGGCTCGTAGCCGCCGGACGAGATGAAGGTGGAGCGGAAATTGCCGCGGCAGACATGGGTGGTGATGGTCATGTCGGCGGGCTTGGCCTCAAGCGCCTTGTTGATGCAGGCCGTGTAGGTGTCCTGCAGATGATCGACGTCGAGGCCGCGTTCGCGCGCCTTCTTCAATTCCTCCTGCGAACAGAGATAGGCCCAGGCGGTGTCGTCGAATTGCAGATAGCGGCAGCCGGCGTCGTAGAACGCCTTGATCGCCTTCTGATAGGCCACGGCGAGATCGTCGAAGATGGCGTCGCGGTCCTTGTAGACTTCGGTCACGACCGCTTTGGGCTCGAGCCGGAAATGCATCACACTCGGCGCCGGAATCGTCATCTTCGGCGTCACCTTGGTGTGCGCCTTCAAGAACTTGAAGTGCTCGATCATCGGGTGGTTGGAGAAGCCGATCTTGCCCTTGACCCGGATGCTCTGCATCTTGGTCTGCACGCCCTGGAACTGGATGCCGTGGTCGAGCTCATAGAGTTCGACGCCGTCCAGCATGCTGAAGAAATCGAAGTGCCACCACGAGCGGCGGAACTCGCCGTCGGTGGCGAGCTTGAGGCCGATCTCTTCCTGCTTTTTGATGATCTTCTCGATCTCGCGGTCTTCCACCTCTTTCAGTTGCGCGGCGGTGATCGCGCCCTTTTCGCGCTGCGCGCGCGCCTGTTTGATCGGCGCGGTGCGCAGCAGGCTGCCGACCATGTCGGCGCGGAAAGGCGGCTTGGTCCGTTGCATGATGGTTTCCTCCGAATGACGCCCACGGGCCGGCCGGGCCGCGGGACCGTTTTATTTGCGCATGACCTATCCCGAAAACCGGTATCCACTTTTCGGGATCATGCGCTAGTTTGGATTTGGCTGTGCCATAGCATGCCCGGCGGCGAGCCGTCTTGACGTTGAGCAAGCATAGCGCGCCGTTTCGACCGCGCCGCCGAATGAAAAATAATGCGGCGCGGCATCGCCCAGATCGCCGGCTGCTTCCAGGGTTTCGATGATGCGGTCCGGCCCGACATGCGCCGATCAGACCGGCCGCCGCGCCCGACATCAGGCCGCGCAGCGAGGCGTTGACGCCGCAGCGGCGGGCATAGCGCAGCAGCGCGGGCATGCTGGTGGGGCCGGCCATCCCGACCTTCACCGGCCTGGTGATGCCGCAGGCGCGCAGCTGTCTGAGCCAGGCCAGGATGCGCTCGGGCGAAAACGAGAATTGGCTCACGATATGGACGCCCAGGCCGTGCGCGGCGGCGGCGGCGATCTTCTCGTCGAGCGCGGCCTCGAGCCGGGCGGCCGGAATACGGCTATGGCCCTCCGGATAGGCGCCGATGCCGATCTCCTCGATCCCAGCCTCCCGCAGGCGTCCCTTCTGGATCACCGTCAGCGCATCGGGGAATGGCCCCAAAGCATCGACGTCGCCGCCGATCACCAGCAAACGGTGCACATCGGCCTCACCGTGCAGGCTGGCGAGCAAGTTCTGCAAGTCGGCGGCAGCGCGAATGCGCCGCGCTGCGATATGGACGACGGGCTCCAGGCCGGATTTGCGCAGCAAGGCGGCCGCGGCGATCAGTTCGGGCGGTTCGATCGTCGGCACCGCCGAGAAATAGACCGGTGTCCCCGGCGGCAGCAATTCGGCCAGCGCGGCGATTTCGCCGGCATTCGGCCGTGTCGCCTCGACCGAGAAGGTGCGCGCGAAATTCTGGCTCATTGGCGTCGCACATCTTGCTTGCGCATGATCTTGGCCGAAAACCGGTTCCCATTTTTCGGGATCATGCGCTATTCGCGCCGATGGGAGATCACGAAGGACTCATCGTAGAACCACAAGCCGCCCTGCTTCTGCAGCACGTCGCGGGTCGCCTCGATGTAGCGGCGGTCGCTGTTGACGTCGGACAGCCGGTCATCCTCGATCTGCGCCACGTAGATCGCCGCATTCCAGGCGGCGAGCAGCGTCGAAGTGCCGATCGAAGAAGAAATCTCCGACGGCAGCGTGTGCATGTCGTAGCGGAACAGCGAGCGCTGGTCGGAATAGGCGTTGAAATTGAGATCGCGGCCGGCATTGCCCAGCTCGTGCTTCACTTCCTTGAGCAGGTCGTGGCGGCTGTGCACGAACGGATTGTCGTTCGGCCAGACCTTATGGATGATCTCCATGCCGGGATCGCGCCCGTAGGAATGGATCGCGATCATGCGCCCGCCCTGCCCGAGCGCACGCGCGAGCGGCGCCAGCACGCGCCTGGCCTTGAATTCGAGCGAGGCGCGCGCCCGATAGGGCTGCGACGCGATGACCAGATCGTAGTCGGCGACGGTGCCGCCGGGCTTGGGCACGATCTGGTCGAGCAGGAATTTGTGATCGTTGCGGTAGATCACCAAAATGACCGGGCGCTCATAGACCGGATTGCCGCTCTTGGCCGACACGCGCGCCTTCCAGTTCTCGGCCAGGAACGGCTCGAGCGCGGTGATCTGCTGTTCGAATGAGTGCGCGGTGTTGCCGTCCATCGCCATTTCCTTCCACACCAGGCTGGTGGCGGCGGAAAGCGACTTCACCGCCAGCCAGGGCGCTTCGGCATAGGCGAGATTGGTGAGCACCAGCACGGTCGACGGATGTTCGACGAAACGGTCGGCCATCTTGTGCAGCGTGAGGCGGATGTCTTCGAGGCTGATTTCCTTGCCGACGATATAAAACGGCATGGTGGGGAAGCGGTCGTGCATGTTGCGCATCACGCGCGCCAGCACGGTGCCGTCGCCGAGGCCGGCGTCGAACACGCGCACCGCCGGCGGGCGCGGATGGATGTTGGCGAGCTCCATGCCGACGCGGTTCGCGATCTCCCATTTCTCCGAGCAGGTGTTCACGAACAGCAGATATTTCTGCCGGTTGTCGAAGAAGCGGAAATTGCGTTGCGGATCGTTGGCGGCCTGGCCGGAGGCGACCGGCGGCGCCGGCGGTGTGACCACGGGCAAGGCCGCGGGCGGGGCCGCGTCGAACAGCATGCGGCGGCGCGCCGGCGCGGTATCGGCGTTGCGCGCCATGAAGCTGCGGATGCGCTCGAGCGTGTCGGTGGTGATGCGGCCGCCGTTGCGCAGACGGTTGGCGAGCTTGCCGTCATTGACCGCGCGGCGGCCGAAGGTGGATTCGGCCAAGCCGCGCTGGCGGCAGAAATCGCTGATCTCCTGGAGAATCTGATCGTTCATGGCGGCGTTTCCTTGCGGCCAGCTCTCATCGGCCGGCTCGCCGTCAAGGGAACCAAGTCCACCCGCTTTCGTCAATTGGAAAAGTAGTGTTTTAAAAGATGGGCAGGATGGGTGGGCATCGCCCAATAGTAGAGATAGCCATACAATAATACATTTCTATTCTAAATAGGCCGAACTTTTTCGCTCACGCTCAAAATAATGGGCAATTTCCCACTTATCTGGCAATAGCGTGTGCACCAGTGGGCACCGGCAACTCGCCGCTAATATCTTCAGATATCGAAGAAAACCGTCTCGTTCTCGCCCTGCACGCGGATGTCGAAGCGGTAGACCGCCGCACCGCTTCCCGGCTGCTTGTGGGCAATGAGGGTGCCGCGGCGGTCGGCCGGCACCAGCGCGAGGATCGGATCGGCGCCGTTGGCCGCCTCGTCGGAGAAATACAGCCGCGTATAGACCTGCCGCAACATGCCGCGCGAGAAGATGCAGACCACGATATGCGGCGCCTGCGGTTTGCCCTCGGGCCCCGGCACCGAGCCCGGCTTGATGGTGTCGAAAACGTACATGCCGTCCTTGTCGGTGGCCGAGCGGCCGAAGCCGGTGAACTTCGCGTTCGGCCGCGGCTTCTCGCCGCGCGCATGGGCGTAGCGGCCTTGCGCGTCGGCCTGCCAGATTTCGATCATGGCATCGTTGATCGGTTTGCCGTCGCCGTCGAGCACGCGGCCCTCGATGCGGACTTTCTGGCCGCTGGCGTCCGGCGTGACCAGATTGGCGCCGACGGTTTCCTTCGAGTCGTAGTGCGGGCTCGGCTGCCAGTCGCAGCGGCTATGCGGCGCCAGGCCATACGCGAAGTACGGACCAACGGTTTGTGAGGGCGTGATGTCCGACATTACGTTTTCCTTTTGCGAATGATCTTGTCCGAAAACCGGTTCCCATCCCCGATCAGGGCGAGGACATGCTTTTCGGGATCATGCGTTAGTGTTTTTCCGTATGTACAGGTGTCTGTTCGCGCCCGCGCAGCACGATGTCGAAGCGGAAGCAGAGCGCCCAATCGGGAATGGTGTTCTCCAGATCGAAACTCGACACCATGCGCAAACGCGCCTTCTCGTCGGTCACCGAATTGAAGATCGGGTCGAACGGGAACAGCGGGTCGCCGGGGAAATACATCTGCGTCACCAGCCGCGTCAGGAACGACTGGCCGAACACCGAGAAGTGGATGTGGTTCGGCCGCCAGGCATTGGGATGATTGCCCCACGGATAGGCGCCGGGCTTCACCGTGATGAATTTGTAATGGCCGTTCTTGTCGGTGATGGTGCGCCCCGCCCCGGTGAAATTCGGATCGAGCGGCGCCGGATGCTGGTCGACATTGTGCACGTAGCGGCCGCAGGCATTGGCCTGCCAGATTTCCACCAGCGTCTCGGGCACCGGCCGCTTGTCCTCGTCGAGCACACGGCCGTGCACGATGATGCGCTCGCCCAAGGGCTCGCCCTTGTGCTGCTTGGTGAGATCGTTGTCGCCCTCCTGGATCGCGTCATGGCCGAAGGCCGGGCCGGTCAACTCGGACAGCGTGTGCGGCACGATGATCAGCGGCTTCGACGGCGAGCGCTTCACCGTACTGCGATATTCCGGCGACAGGTGCTTGGGATAAACGCTGAGGCTTTCCTTGGGATAGATCATCGACATTGTTTTTGTCCTAGTTTCTTAAGCAACCCGTTCAAGCGCCAGCGACACGCCTTGTCCGACGCCGACGCACATGGTGGCAAGGCCGAGCTTGCCGTCCCGTTCATGCAAACCATGCGCCGCCGTCAATACCAGCCGGGCGCCCGACATGCCGAGCGGATGGCCGAGCGCGATCGCGCCGCCATGCGGATTGACCTGTTCCGCGTCGTCGGCCAGCCCGAGCTGTCGCAGACAGGCGAGCGACTGCGAGGCGAAGGCTTCGTTGAGCTCGATCACGTCGTAGTCGCCGATCTTGTGTCCGAGCCGCGCCATCAGCTTGCGGGTGGCCGGCACCGGGCCGATGCCCATGATGCGCGGCGGCACCGCCGCCGAGGCCATGCCGAGAATGCGCGCGCGCGGCGTCAAGCCATGCGCCTTCACCGCCGCTTCCGAGGCGATGATGAGCGCGGCGGCGCCGTCATTGACGCCGGAGGCATTGCCGGCGGTCACCGTGCCGTTGTGGCGGAACGGCGTCTTGAGCTTGGCGAGTTGCTCGATCGACGTTTCCGGCCGCGGATGCTCGTCGCGGTCGACCAGGATCGGGCCGCCTTTGCCGCCCGGCACTTCGACCGGGACGATCTCGCTCGGTGAAATAGCCGCGGCCGATCGCCTCGCCGGCGCGCTGCTGCGAGCGCAGCGCGAAGGCGTCCTGATCGGCGCGGCTGACCTGGAATTCCTCGGCGACGTTCTCGCCGGTTTCCGGCATGGAATCGACGCCGTATTGGCTCTTCATCAGCGGATTGATGAAGCGCCAGCCGATGGTGGTGTCGTAGATCTCGGCCGCGCGCGCGAAGGCTTCCTGCGCCTTGCCCTGCACGAAGGGCGCCCGCGTCATCGATTCGACGCCGCCGGCAATGGCGAAGTCCATCTCGCCGGCGCGGATGGCGCGCGCCGCGGTGCCGACCGCTTCCATGCCGGAAGCGCACAGCCGGTTGAGCGTCACGCCCGGGCACGCTGGCCGGCAGGCCGGCCAGCAGCAGCGCCATGCGCGCCACGTTGCGGTTGTCCTCGCCGGCCTGGTTGGCGCAGCCGAAATAGACTTCGTCGAGCTTTTCCCAGTCGACCTTGGGATTGCGCGCCATCAGCGCCTTGATCGGCACGGCGGCGAGATCGTCGGTGCGCACCTTGGCGAGCGCGCCGCCGTAGCGCCCGATCGGCGTGCGCACCGCGTCGCAGAGAAATGCCTCACGTGTTGCCATCACGCCGCCTCCGCATGCGCGCGGTTGGTGCGGGCGTGGAGGTCGCGCAGCACCTCGAGCTCGCGGGCCGTCGGCGGCGGCGTCTCCGCGACCTGACGACGCAAATCGCACCTTCCAGCCGGCGTTCTCCTGGATCTGCTCGCGGGTGACGCCCGGGATGGATGGAGACGACGGTCATCTCTTTCGTCTCGGGATCGGGCTCGAACAGCGCCAGATCGGTGATCAGCTTGGTCGGGCCTTTGGTCTTCACGCCGAGCTTGGCGCGGCTGTCGCCGCCGGAGACGTGGCCGATCGAGGTGACGAAATCGAGCTTGTCGACGAAGCTGCGCTTGCCCTGCGCCATGATGATGAAAATCTCGCCGCAGGAGGTGGCGATCTCCGGCGCGCCGCCGCCGCCCGGCAGCCGCACCTTCGGCTTGTCGTAGGGGCCGACCACCGTGGTGTTGAGATTGGCGTATTTGTCGATCTGCGCGCCGCCGAGGAAGCCGATCTTGATGCGGCCGCCCTGCAGCCAGTAGCGGAACATCTCCGGCACCGACACGGTGGTCAGCGCGGTCTCGCACAATTCGCCGTCGCCGATCGACAGCGGCAGCACGTTCGGCTTGGTGGCAAGCGTGCCGGATTCGTAGATCAGCGTGATGCCGGGCGCGTGCGTCAGGCGCGCGAGATTGCAGGCGGCCGAAGGCTGGCCGATGCCGACGAAACAGACGTCGTCGTTCTTCAGCGCGCGCGCCGCCGCGACGGTCATCATCTCGTTCGGCTTGTAATCGGCCATTGTCCTACTCCGCCGCCGCGCGATGTTTGCGCGCATACTGGGCGAAGGCCTCGGGACCTTTCTCCAGCACGTTTGTCTTCATCCAGGCGAGGAACGATGTCGCGCTCGCGCGCGATCTCGTCCCATTGCTTGTAATAGGCGTTGTTGCGCGGGTAATAGCCCTGCGCATAAGAGGGGAACGCGCCGCCCGGCACCTCGGCCACGTGGCCGACGGTCCAGTGCGGCAGCACCACGGCATTGAGGCTGCGGTCCGGCGGCAGCTCGTCGACGATCTCCTCCACCGTCACCACCGAACGCTTCGACGCCAGCACCGCTTCCTTCTGCACGCCGAGCACGCCCTCGATCATGACATTGCCGGCCTTGTCGGCGCGCTGGGCATGGATCACCGCCACGTCCGGCCGGTGCGCCGGGATCGCGGCCAGTTCCTCGCCGGTGAACGGGCAGGTCACGCGCTTGATCTTGGCATTCACCTTCGGCAGGTCGCCGCCGATATAGCCGCGGAAAATGGCGCAAGGCAGGCCCGCCGCGCCCGCCTCGTAGGCATTGGCCATGGCGGCGTGCGAATGCTCTTCGAGTTCCAGCCTGTTGCGGCCAGCCGTTCTCGACCGCGTCGCGGAAACGATGCAGCGAGCCGACGCCCGGATTGCCGCCCCAGGAGAAAACGAGCTTGTCGACGCAGCCCATGCCGATGAGCTGGTCGTAGATCAGGTCCGGCGTCATCCGTATCAGCGTAAGGCGCTTGCGGCCCTGGCGGATGATTTCGTGGCCGGCGGCATGCGGAATGAGGTGGGTGAAGCCTTCCAGCGCCACCGTGTCGCCGTCGCGGACGGCGGATTGGATGGCTTCGGCGAGCGACGAAATACGCGCCATGCGACTGAGCTTCCCGGTTGCGGCACCGTATTTACGGCCCGCCAAGGACAGGGTCAAATGGCGAAATCGGGATTAAGTTTGGGCTCCAACAAACAGCCGCCATGCTGGGCACAGAACCGATCTTCACCATCCACGCCGAACTTGCGGCCATCATGAATTTGGGCCGCACGCCCTATGGCGAACGGCGCATCATCGACATTACCGGCGGCAGCGTGCGCGGGCCGAAGCTCAACGGCCGCATCCTGCCGGGCGGCGCCGATTGGCAGATCGTGCGCAGCGACGGCGCCGCCGACATCCAGGCGCGCTACACCATCGAGACCGACGCCGGCGCGCGCATCCTGGTCACGAGCGACGGCTTGCGGCATGGTCCGCCGGACGGTGCTGGAGAAACTGGCGCGGGGCGACAGCGTCGATCCCGCGCTCTATTATTTCCGCACCGTGATGCGGTTCGAGACGTCCGACCCCGCGGTCGACTGGCTCAACCGCATTCTGGCGCTGGCGCGCGGCCAGCGCGAGGCCCGCGCGGTGCGGCTCGATGTGTACGAGGTGAAGTGATGCCGGACGAACCGCTCGACATGACGCTGCCTGCATCGCTCGCCGCCGAGCGGCAGGGCGCCGTCGCCATCCTGCGGCTCAAGCGCCCGCACAAGCGCAATGCGCTGGATGACGAGACCATCCTCGGCATCGAGACCTTCTTCACCTCGTTGCCGGACGAAATCGGCGCCGTGCTGCTCGCCGGCGAGGGCGAGCATTTCTCCGCCGGCCTCGACCTGAGCGAGCTGGAAGAGCGCGACGTCAAGCAGGGCATCGCCCATTCCGGGCTGTGGCACCGCGCCTTCGAGCAAGATCCAGTTCGGCAAGGTGCCGGTGGTCGCCGTGCTGCATGGCGCGGTGGTCGGCGGCGGGCTGGAGCTTGCGGCCAGCCGCGCATGTGCGCGTGGCCGAGCGCTCGACCTATTACGCGCTGCCGGAGGGCAGCCGCGGCATCTATGTCGGCGGCGGCGGCTCGGTGCGGCTGCCGCGGCTGATCGGCGTCGCGCGCATGATGGACATGATGCTCACCGGCCGCACCTATTCGGCCGAGGAAGGCCAGGCCATGGGGCTTTCGACCTATCTGGTCGAACCCGGCAAGGGCTTCGCCAAGGGCCTCGAACTCGCCACCCGCATCGCCGGCAATGCGCCGCTGACCAATTTCGCGGTCATGCACGCGCTGCCGCGCATCGCCGAAATGGACCCGGCCAGCGGCTATGCGGTGGAGGCGCTGATGTCGGCGATCGCGCAGGCCGACGGCGAGGCCAAGGCGCGGCTCAAGGATTTTCTGGAGAAGCGCGCGCCCAAGGTGACGCGCGGCCCGGCATGAGCACGGCGGCGGCATCGGTCCTGCGCACATCGGCGCCCTTGCGGCCGGTGCGGCTGGGCGCGTTCGATGCCGTGCTGGAGCGCGAGCCGAGCGGCGTCATCCATATCCGCACCGCGCAGGTGCTGCCGCCCTATCACGCCACGCTGAGCGAGCCGCTCGAGCATTGGGCCAAGGCCGCGCCCGACCGGGTGTTCCTCGGCGCAGCGCGACGCGGAAGGCCGCTGGCGCACGCTCAGCTATGCGCAGGTGCTGGCGACTGACCAGGCGCATCGGCGCCGCACTGCTGCGGCGCGGGCTGTCGCCCGAGCGGCCGATCGCCATCATCTCCGGCAACGACATCGAGCACGCGCTGCTGGCGCTCGCGGCGATGGGCGTCGGCATTCCCTATGCGCCGATCTCGGCGGCCTATTCGCTGCTGTCGAGCGACTTCGGCAAATTGCGCGCGATCATCGACTTGCTCACGCCCGGCATGGTGTTCGCCAATGACGGCGGGCCGTTCGCGCGCGCGATCTACGCCACCGTGCCGGACGACGTCGAACTGGTGGTGACGCGCAATCCGCTGGGCGACCGGAAGACCACGCTGTTCGCCGATCTGATCGGCGCCGAAGACGACGCCGGCGTCGCCGCCGTGCGCAGCGCAGGTCACGCCCGACACCATCGCGAAATTCCTGTTCACCTCCGGCTCGACCGGAAACCCCAAGGCCGTCATCAACACCCACCGCATGCTGTGCTCGAACCAGGCGATGATCGCCGCCGGCTTCGCCTTCGTCGCCGACGAGCCGCCGGTGGTGGTGGACTGGCTGCCCTGGAGCCACACCTTCGGCAGCAACCACAACTTCAACATGGTGCTGGTCAACGGCGGCTCGCTCTACATCGACGACGGCAATCCGACGCCGGCCGGGCGTGCCGAAGACCGCGCGCAATCTGCGCGAGATCGCGCCGACCATCTATTTCAACGTGCCCAAGGGCTACGAGGCGCTGGTGCCGCATTTCCGCGCCGACGAGACGCTGCGCAAGAATTTCTTCAGCCGGCTGAAGGTGCTGTTCTATGCCGGCGCCGGCTTGAACCAGACCACCTGGGACGACCTCACCCAGCTCGCGATCGAGACCACCGGCGAGCGCATCATCTTCCTGTCCTCGCTCGGCTCGACCGAGACCTCGCCGCTGGCGCTCGCCTGCACGTTGGGATTTCGACCGGCCGGGCAATATCGGGCTG
Organism: uncultured Alphaproteobacteria bacterium; assembly: GCA_963739075.1. GTDB lineage: Bacteria > Pseudomonadota > Alphaproteobacteria > Rhizobiales > Xanthobacteraceae > Pseudolabrys. The sequence continues at coordinate 138,698 of CAVTZC010000009.1, forward strand.
CCGGCGCCGGGCGTCGAACTCAAGCTGGTGCCGAACGAAGGCAAGCTGGAGGCGCGCCTGCGCGGGCCGCACATCACGCCCGGCTATTGGCGGCAGGAGCAGCTCACGCGCGAGGCCTTCGACGCGGACGGCTTCTACAAGATCGGCGACGCGCTGAAATTCGCCGACCCCGCCGATCCCGGCAAAGGCTTCCTGTTCGACGGCCGCATCGCCGAGGACTTCAAGCTGTCGACCGGCACCTGGGTCAGCGTCGGGCCGTTGCGCGCGCGCTTCATCGATGCCTTCGCGCCCTATGTGCGCGACGTGGTGTTCGCCGGCCCCGACCGCGACGATATCGTGGCGCTGGTGTTTCCCGACCTCGAGGCCTGCCGCAAGCTCGCGCCCGAGCATGCCGCCGACGCGGCGCCCGCGGCCGTGCTCGGCGACGTGCGCGTGCGGCTGAAATTCGCCGAGCCTGCTGCAAGCGCTGGCGGCCGCCAGCCCCGGCTCGTCGACGCGCGTGGTGCGCGCCATCCTGATGGCGGAGCCGCCCTCCATGGACAAAGGCGAAATGACCGACAAGGGCTCGATCAATCAGCGCGCGGTCTTGAAAAACCGCGCCGCGCTGGTGGACGAGCTTTATGCGACGCCGCTATCCTCGCGCGTGATCGCCATCGCAGGCGCGTAAGGAATCGAGATCATGGAAATCAAGGGACAAGCGGCCATCGTCACCGGCGGCGCATCGGGACTGGGAGCGGCCACCGCGCGCGCGCTCGCCGCTGCCGGCGCCAAGGTGGCGGTCTTCGACGTCAACGAAAAAGGCGCCGCCGAAGTGGCCGCCAGCATCAAAGGCATCGCGGTGGCCTGCGACGTGGCGGACGCGGCGTCCGCCGAGGCGGCGGTGAAGAAGGCCGCCGCCGATCACGGGCCCGCGCGCATCCTGGTCAATTGCGCCGGCATCGGACCGGCCAAGCGCATCGTCGGCCGCGACGGGCCGATGCCGCTCGCCGACTACGAGCGCGTCATCCGCATCAACCTGATCGGCACCTTCAACATGATGCGGCTCGCCGCCGCCGCCATGCAGCCGCTGGAGCCCTTCGCCGACGGCGAGCGCGGCGTGATCGTGTCGACCGCTTCGGTCGCCGCCTTCGAGGGCCAGATCGGGCAAGCCGCCTATGCCTCCTCCAAGGGCGGCGTCGCCGCGCTCACGTTGCCGGCGGCGCGCGAATTCGCGCAGTTCGGCGTGCGCGTGCTCGCCATCGCGCCGGGCATTTTCGGCACGCCGATGCTGCGCGCGCTGCCGCAGGAAGCGCAGGATTCGCTCGGCGCCTCGGTGCCGTTCCCCAAGCGGCTGGGCGAGCCGCGCGAATTCGCCGCGCTGGTGCTGCACTGCATCCACAACGGCTATCTCAACGGCGAGGTGATCCGCCTCGACGGCGCGCTGCGCATGGCGCCGCGGTAACGCATGATCCCGTGACGACGTTCAGCAACACCCGCAAGGTGCGCATCGAGTGGGCCGACTGCGACCCCGCCGGCATCGTTTTCTATCCGCGCTATTTCGAGATCTTCGATGCCTCGACCGCGGCGCTGTTCGAGCGCGCGCTCGGCATGACCATGTTTCAGATGTTCAAGACGTTCGAATTCGCCGGCTATCCGCTGGCGCGCACGCGCGCGCGCTTCATCCGGCCCACCCGCTACGGCGACGACGTGACGGTGGAAACGACGGTCACGTTCGGCCACTCCAGCTTCGACGATCGAGCACCGCCTCAGCCTCAACGGCCTGACCTGCGTCGAGTGCTCGGAGACGCGGGTGTGGGTGGTGCTCGATCCGGCCGATCCCGGCCGCTACAAATCGCAGCCGGTTCCGGAGGCGGTGCGGGCGAAGTTCATCGGCCGTGACGCCGCCGGTCTACTCGATCTCCGCCGCGATCTTCTTCAGGATCTGCAGGAACCGCTTGCGGTCGCGCCGGCCGATGATGCCGTCGAGCACGCGTTCGTGCCGGCGCGCGCAGCGCGTGAGCATGGTGAGCGTCTTCTTGCCGGCCGGCGTCAGGTTCAGCCGATAGGTGCGCCGGTCCTCCGCGCATGCGCTTGCGCTCGACCAGGCCGCGCCGCACCAGGTCCTCGACCACCGGCGTGAGGCTCGATTTGTCGCGGCCGTTGGCGTGGCTCAATTCGGTCTGGCTGATGCCCGGGTTGCGCGCGATCAGCGTCAACGTGGCGAAGCGGCCCGGGCTCTCGCCGATCTCCTGCGAGCGGCGCGAAAACGCCTGGAAGGCGTGCTCCTGCGCCATGCGCAGATTGAACCCGACCCAATGCTCGAGCGGGCCGAATCTGATCGATTCGGCAATGGCTTCGCCGTTCTTGCCGCGCCGCACCCGGCCGCTGCCGCTGATCGACATTGCGCGATCCCTGCTCGACGCCGGCGCGACCGGCGCCGAAATATGATCCGGCGACATAGTTTGATATCAAACTATAACCTTTACAACGCCCGCGACATGCGGCTGAATATCGATTCGCACAAAAATTGGCTGCGACGCAGACCGGACAACCGCCGACACTTCTAGGGAGGAGCCATGATGTCACGCTTCGCCGCACTGCATTTGCGCCGCCACGCTCGCCGCGCCTGATCGGCGGCGCCAGCCGTCGCGCTCGCGCGCAGGAAAAGACCTTCGAACTCAAGCTGTCGCACTGGGTGCCGCGCGTCGCATCCGCTTGCAGAAGGCGCTGGAAGAATGGGGCGCCGCGGTCGAGAAGGCGTCCGGCGGCACGCTGCACTACAAGGTCTATCCGGCGCAGCAGCTCGGCAAGGCCTTCGACCATTACGACATGGCGCGCGACGGCATCGCCGACCTCACTTACATCAATCCCGGCTATCAGCCCGGCCGCTTCCCGATCATCGCCGCCGGCGAATTGCCGTTCCTGATCTCGAACGCCAAGGGCGGCTCGATGGCGCTCGACGCCTGGTACCGCAAATACGCGGCCAAGGAGATGAAGGACGTCAAGTTCTGCCTCGCCTTCGTCCACGCGCCCGCGCTCGTTCCATTCGAGCAACAAGAAGATCGTGGTGCCGGCGGACATCAAGGGCATGAAGATCCGCCCGGCCGACGCCACCATCGCCGAATCTGGTCACGCTGCTCGGCGGCACCAACGTCCAAGTCGTCGGCGCCGGAAGTGCGCGACATCATCGAGCGCCACGTCGCCGACGCGGTGACGTTCCCCTGGGGCTCGCTGGTGCTGTTCGGCATCGACAAGGTGACGAAGTATCACATGGACGCGCCGCTCTACGTGACGACCTTCGCCTTCGTCTTCAACAAGGACAAATACAACCAGATGTCGCCGCGCCAGAAGAAGGTGATCGACGACAACTGCACCACCGAGGCGGCCGGCCGCGTCGGCGAGCCCTGGGGCAACTTCGAGGACGCCGGCATCGACAAGGTGAAGGCCGAGCCCGGCCACGAGGTCTACAAGCTCACCCCCGAGCAGACCGCGGCATGGAAGAAGGCAGCCGAGCCGCTGGTCAACAGCTGGGCCGACGGCGTCAAGAAAGTCGGCGTCGATCCCGACGTCGCCGCTGAAAGGGCTGCGCGCCGACCTCGGCAAATACAACGCGCTGGCGAAGTAGCCGCGGGGGATACGCCTCGCAATGATGGAATGACGGCGGCGGGGTTCTCCCGCCGCCGATTTTGCTGACGGCCAGGCGGCGGGAGCGGACATGAAACGCATCTATATGGATCGTTTCATCGACACGATCGAATGGATCGCCGCCGGCTTCGTCGGCATCGTCGCCGCCAATATTTTTCTCGGCGTGCTGCTGCGCAATTTGTTTTCCTTCTCGATTCCCGACGCCTTCGATTTCGGCCGCCTGCTGCTCGGCATCCTGATCTTCTGGGGCATCGCCGCGACCTCCTATCGCGGCGGCCACATCACCGTCGATCTGGTCTGGGCCAATGTCGTCGCCGAAATACCAGCGCATGATCGACGTGTTCGCGACGCTGGTGCTGCTGTTCGTGGTGACGGTGCAGACCTACACGCTTGTTCGACAAAGTGCGCGGCACTTATTACGACAACGTGCTCACCTTCGACCTGCGTCTGCCGACCTGGCCGTTTTTCGCGGTGGCCTGGGCTGGCGACGTGTCGGCGGTGCTGCTGATCGCCATCCGCACCTACCGGCTGATCTTCCAGCCGGAGCTGATGCACGAACCCAAAATCAAACCGGTCGAGTGAGCAGAGACGGATGAGCACCGACGCCGTCGCCATCCTCGGCTTTGTCGCGCTGTTCGCGCTGATGCTGCTGCGCGTGCCGGTCGGCATGGCGATGGGCCTGGTCGGCGTCAGCGGCTTCGGCTACCTGGTCGGCGGCACCCCCGCGCTCAAGCTGGTCGGCCAGACCTCGATGCGCACGGTGACCGACTACACCTTCGGCGTCATCCCGATGTTCCTGCTGATGGGCGACGTTCGTGTCCAATTCGGGCATGAGCCGCGAGCTGTTCAGGGCCGCCAACGGCTTCGTCGGCCATTTGCGCGGCGGACTGGGCTTCGCCACGGTCGTGGCCTGCGGCGGCTTTGCCGCGATCTGCGGCTCGTCGGTCGCGACCGCCGCCACGTTTTCCGCCGTCGCCTATCCGGAAATGCGCCGCTTCGGCTATCCGCAGAGCTTCGCCACCGGCGTGATCGCCGCCGGCGGCACGCTCGGCGCCATGCTGCCGCCGTCCACCGTGCTCGCGGTCTACGGCATCATCACCGAGCAGGACATCGGCAAGCTGTTCATCGCCGGCATCGTTCCCGGCCTGCTCGCGATGGCGATGTATCTCATCACCATCGTCGTCATCGGCTATGTCCGTCCCGGTTTCCTGCCGATCCGGTCCGCGCATGGCCTGGCGGCAGAGCATCGCCGGGTTGAAGGACATCTGGGCGCCGCTGCTGCTGTTCGTGTTCGTGATCGGCGGACTTTACGGCCTGCCGTTCCTGCCGCGCTTCACGCCGACCGAAGCGGGCGGCGTCGGCGCCAGCGGCGCGTTCCTGATCGGCGTGTTCACCGGCCGGCTCAACAAGGACAAGATCCTGACGTCGCTGCTGCAGGCGACGCGCACCGCCGCCGCCGTGTTCACCGTGCTGATCGGCGCCTGATCTTCGGCTATTTCCTCACCATCACGCAGACGCCGCAGAAGGTCACCGAGTTCCTCACCGGCCTCGGGCTCGGCCGCTACGGCGTGCTGGCGCTGATCATGCTGATGTATCTGGTGCTCGGCTGCCTGATGGATGCGATGGCGATGATCATCCTGACCGTGCCGATCATCTTCCCGGTCGTCACCCATCTCGGCTTCAACCCGATCTGGTTCGGCGTCATCATCGTGATGACGGTGGAACTGGGCCTGATCCATCCGCCGGTCGGGATGAACGTGTTCGTCATCAAAAGCGTGGTGAAGGACGTCAGTTTCACGACTATTTTCAAGGGCGTAGTCCCCTTTATCATCACCGACTTGATCCGGCTGGTGATCCTGATCGCCTTCCCGATCATCGCGCTTTGGCTGCCCTCGCACATGTGAGCCAAATCTGATATTAGTTTGAACCCCAACTATCTGGCCTAGGTCCGGACGATGGAACGCTCGTTCAAGAAAGAAGTGCAGGCGCTCAGACTGGGCGACGGCGAGACCTTCCGCGGCGAAGGCATCCTGGCCGTCACCAAGGCGCTGCTGCAATCGGGCGTGTCCTATGTCGGCGGCTATCAGGGCGCGCCGGTCTCGCATCTGCTCGACGTGCTGGTCGACGCAGCGGACATCATGGGCGAGCTCGGCGTCCATCTGGAGACCTGCGCGAACGAAGCCTCGGCGGCGGCGATGCTCGGCGCCTCGATCAACTATCCGCTGCGCGGCGCGGTGACCTGGAAATCCATCGTCGGCACCAACGTGGCGGCCGACGCGCTCTCCAACCTGTCGTCGCCCGGCGTGATCGGCGGCGCCATGATCATCATCGGCGAGGATTATGGCGAGGGCGCCAGCGTGATCCAGGAGCGCTCTTACGCCTACGCGCTGAAATCCTCGATGTGGCTGCTCGATCCGCGTCCCGATCTGCCGTCGATCGTGCGCACGGTGGAGAAAGGCTTCGAACTGTCGGAGGCGAGCCACGCGCCGGTGATGCTGGAGCTGCGCATCCGCGCCTGCCACGTCACCGGCGAATTCGCCGCCAGCGATAACCGCAAGGGTGTCGCATCCGGCCTCGACAAGTTGCCCGGCCCGCCGCGCTTCAACTATGCGCGGCTGTCGCATCCGCCGGTGACCTTCACGCAGGAGAAGCTGAAGGTCGAGGAACGGCTGCCGGCGGCGCGCGCCTTCATCCGCGCCAACAAGCTCAACGAGATGATCGCCGGCGACCTCGACGATATCGGCATCATCGTCATGGGCGGACTGACCAATTCCGTGCTGCGCGCGCTCGAGCGCATGGGGCTGGCCGACGTGTTCGGCGCCTCGCGCGTTCCGCTGCTCGTGCTCAACGTGGTCTATCCGCTGGTGCCGGAGGAGATCCGCGAATTCTGTGCGGGCAAGCGCGCCGTTCTGGTGGTCGAGGAAGGCAATCCCGATTACATCGAGCAGGCGGTCAATGTCGAGCTGCGCCGCGCCGATATGCAGACCCGCGTGCTCGGCAAGGGGCCGCTGCCGCAGGCCGGCGAATATACCTCCGACGTGCTGCTGGAAGGCTTGGCGGCGTTCCTGCAAGCCGCCAAGCCGCACGGCCTCGACGCCGACAGCGTGGCGGAAAAAGCGCGCGGCCTGATCGCGCACAAGCCGAAAGCCGCTGCCGCGCTTGGCGCCCTGCCGCCGCGCCCGCCGGCGTTCTGCACCGGCTGTCCGGAGCGCCCGGTGTTCTCCGCCATCAAGCTGATGCAGCGCGAACTGGGGCCGACCCATATCAGCACCGATATCGGCTGCCATTCGTTCGCGACCTTCGCGCCGTTCTCGCTCGGCAATTCCATCCTCGGCTACGGCATGTCGCTTGCGAGCGCCGCGGCGGTCACGCCGAACATGGCCAGGCGCCCGATCGCGATCATGGGCGACGGCGGCTTCTGGCATAACGGGCTGATCACCGGCGTCGCCTCCAATCTGTTCAATAAGGGCGACGGCGTGCTGATCGTGATGCAGAACGGCTACGCCTCCGCCACCGGCCAGCAATACATCCCGTCGAGCGTGACGAGCCGCGACGGCCCGATACCCGGCGTGGACATCGAGCAGACGCTGCGCACCATGGGCGTGAAATGGCTGCGCACCGTGCGCAGCTATTCGGTCGCGGTCATGACCAAGACGCTGAAGGAGGCGATGCGCACCGCCGAGCGCGGCCTGAAGGTGATCATCGCCGACGGCGAATGCCAGCTCGCGCGCCAGCGCCGCGTGCGCGCCGAGGACGCCGTCAAGCTCGAGCGCGGCGAGCGCGTCACCCGCACGCGCTACGGCGTCGACGACGAGATCTGCACCGGCGATCATTCCTGCATCCGTTTATCGGGCTGCCCGTCGCTGACGGTGAAGCCCTCGTCCGATCCGCTGCGCAGCGATCCGGTGGCCACCGTGATCGAGAGTTGCGTCGGCTGCGGCCTGTGCGGCGAGGTCGCCCATGCCGCCGTGCTGTGCCCGTCGTTCTATCGCGCCGAGATCATGCGCAACGCCACTTGGCGCGACCGGACGGCATTTCGTATCCGCCAGAAGGTCATCGGCTGGCTCGGCGGCTATGCCGGCGAGGCGGCGGCATGAGCGCGCGGCCGATCACCATTCTCATCGCCGCGCTCGGCGGCGAAGGCGGCGGCGTGCTGACCGATTGGATCGTGTCGGCGGCGGCGGAAGCCGGTTATCCGGTGCAGAGCACCTCGATCCCCGGCGTCGCCCAGCGCACCGGCGCCACCACCTATTACATCGAGATTTTCCCGGTGCGCGTGCGCGAACTTGCCGGCAAGCGCCCGGTGCTGGCGCTCACGCCCGGCGTCGGCGATATCGACATCGCGGTGGCGAGCGAATTGCTCGAGGCCGGCCGCGTGGTGGCGGGCGGCTTCGTCACGCCCGACCGCACTTATCTCATCGGCTCGCTCAGCCGCTTCTATGCGATGGACGAGAAGATCGCCATGGGCGACGGCCGCTTCGACCAGGACAGGCTGATCAAGACCGTCAAGGACCATGCGCGCGACACGCTGCTCATCGACATGGACGCGCTCGCCAAACAAAGCGGCTCGATCATCAACGCGGTGATGCTCGGCGCCATCGCCGGGTCGGGGCGCTTGCCGCTGACAACCGAGCAATTGGAGGCGGCGATCCGCGCCGACGGCAAATCGGTCGACAGCAATTTGCGCGGCTTCCGCGCCGGCTTCGACGCCGCGCGCGCGAAAATTCAGCCGGCCAAGACACCCGACAAAAAGCGCAACGCCCCGACCACGCCCGATCTGCTCGAGCACGAGGTCTCCTATTCTCTGCCAGCGCTGGCGCAAGCGACCGCGATCGAGGGCGTGCGGCGGCTGATCGCCTACCAGGGCGTCGCCTATGCGCGGCTCTATCTCGACCGGCTGCGCGCTCTAGTCGATGCCGATGCCGCCGCCGGCACGCCGGGCAAGCTGCTCAAGGAGGTCGCGCGCCAGCTCGCCGTGCGCATGTCTTACGAGGACGTGGTGCGGGTGGCGCAGGCCAAGATTGCGCCTTCGCGCATGCGGCGCATCGCGCGCGAGGAATTGCGCGCCAAGGACGAGCCGTTCTCGGTGCACGATTTCCTCAAGCCCGGCATCGAGGAATTGACCCAGTTGCTGCCTCCGTTCCTGGCGCGGCCGATCCTCCGCTATGCGGAACGCAAAGGCTGGCTCGGCCGCGTCTATTTCGGCATGGAGATCAATTCCACCTCGATCACCGGCTATCTGCGCTTCCTGATGCTGGCCAAGCTGCGCTGGCTGCGCCCGCACGGCTACCGCTTCAAACAGGAACAGGCCCAGATCGAATCGTGGCTCGCTCTGATCGGCGAGGCCGCCCGGCGCTCGGGCGCCTTGGCGCTCGAAGTCGCCGAATGCGCCCGCCTGATCAAGGGCTATGGCGACACTCATGCGCGCGGGCTTGCCAACTACCGCAGCATCGAGGCGCGCGTGATCCGCCCGGCGCTGGCGGGCAACATCCCATTGGACCGCGCCGCCGACGCGCTCGCCAGCGCGCGCACCGCCGCCCTGGTCGACCCGGAGGGCGAAAGCCTGGCCAAGTGCCTGGCCGAGATCGAGGGCCAGACGGCGTTCCGCGTGGCCGCCGAATAGGCTCCTCCGTTGTCAGCCCCTGTCCCGTCGCGTAGAACAATCTGAATAGCTAAACCGGCCGCTCGCACCAGGGCGGGCGCCGTACGGGGCGAAACGCATGGCGCTCACACCGAGCGGAGGCCAACGGCCGGCCATTGCCGCCGAGGCGGTTCTGCGCGCGCTCGCCGACTACGGCGTCGATTATTTCTTCTGCAATCCCGGCACCGATTTTCCGCCGATCGTCGAAGCCTTCGGCCGCGCCAAGAAGACCAATGCCAAGGTGCCGAAGCCGATCCTGGTTCCGCACGAGAACCTCGCGGTCGGCATGGCGCATGGCGCTTATCTGATGACCGGCCGCCCGCAGGCGGTGATGGTGCACACCACGGTCGGCACCGCCAACACCATCAACAATCTCATCAACCTGTCGCGCGACCGGGTGCCGCTGGTGCTCATCGCCGGTCGCACGCCGATCACCGAAAAGGGATCGTTCGGCTCGCGCAACCGGCCGATCCAATGGGGCCAGGAAATGTACGACCAGGCCGGCATGGTGCGCGAATTGGTGAAGTGGGACTACGAATTGCGCGTGCCCGCCCAGGCCGGCGATGTGGTCGCGCGCGGCGTGGAAGTCGCGATGGCGCATCCGCGCGGCCCGGTCTATCTGATGCTGCCGCGCGAGCCGTTGTCGGCGCCGCTAGCGGAACCGATCGCTCCGTTGAAACCGCGCGCGCAGGCGGCGCCCGTGCATCCCGATCCGAAGTCGATCGCGACGCTGGCCGAATGGATCGCAGCGTCCGAGCGTCCGCTGATCATCGCCTCCACGCTGCCCGCCGCGGCGGTGCCGCTGCTCGCCCATCTTTCGGAGCGCTGCGCGATCCCTGTGGTCACGCATAATCCGCGCACCGTCTGCATGCCGTCGGATCATCCCATGCATTTCGGCTTCGAGCCGGGCACGCTGCTCGCCGACGCCGACATGGTGATCGCGCTCGAATCCGACGTGCCGTGGCTTCCGAGCCTGCAACATCCGCAGGCCGGCTGCCGCGTCGTGCATGTGGGCGAGGATCCGTTCTACGTGCGCTACCCGATGCGCAGCTTCCCGAGCGACCTCGCCGTGCAGGCCGGGTCGGTCAACGCGCTGGAAGCGCTGATCGTGGCGGTGGAGGCGCGCCTGCAAATGGCGGAGGCGCGCATCGCCGCCCGGCGCGCCCGCCTGACCGAGCGCATGCGCTTGCGGCGCGCGCAGCTCGCCAAGGAGGCGGTGCCCGCCGCGCATATCTCGCCGGAATATCTGTCGCGCGCGATCGGCGAAGCGTTCGGGGAAGACGCGGTCATCGTCAACGAATATCCGCTGCGGCCGGATCATTGCGCGCGCGAAAAGCCGGGGACTTTCTTCGCGCTCGGGCCGGCCGGCGGGCTCGGCTGGGGCTTTGGCGCAGCGCTCGGCATCAAGCTCGCCGCGCCCGACAGCTTCGTGGTCGCCACGCTCGGCGACGGCGCCTACATGTTCTCCAACCCGATGGTCGGCCATTGGGTTTCCGCCACCCATGCGCTGCCGATCCTCACCATGGTGTTCAACAACAGCCGCTACGGCGCGGTGCGCCGCGCCACACTGTCGATGTTCAAGGACGGCGTCGCCGGCGAGAATGACGGCCGCCTGCTGGCCGATCTCGAACCGGCGCCGGCCTATGAGGCAATAGCGCAAGCGCAGGGCGCTTATGCCGAGCGCGTGACGAAGGCGGCTGACCTGCCCGACGCGCTGACGCGCGCCCGCGAGGCCGTCGTCAACGGCCGCCGCCAGGCGCTGCTCAACGTCATTACGCCGTATTGAACGGGCAGGCCGAGCAAGAAAAACTCTGCTAACCTTGCCGCCCATGGCGTTTACACAACCCGTCGGCCTGTCCGAGCCAGAACCGCCGCCGCCCGGTGACGCCGAACGCGTCACGCCGGCGATGGCGCAATACATCGAGATCAAGGCCGCCAATCCGGACTGCCTGCTGTTCTACCGGATGGGGGATTTCTACGAGATGTTCTTCGACGACGCCGAGACCGCCTCGCGCGCGCTCGGCATCGTGCTCACCAAGCGTGGAAAATATCTCGGCCGCGACGTGCCGCTCTGCGGCGTTCCGGTGATCCGCGCCGACGAGTATCTGCATCGCCTGATCGCGCTCGGCCATCGCGTGGCGGTTTGCGAGCAGCTCGAGGATCCGGCCGAGGCGAAGAAGCGCGGCTATAAAAGCGTGGTGCGGCGCGACGTGGTGCGCCTGGTTACGCCCGGCACGCTCACCGAAGACACTTTGCTCGACGCCAAACGCAACAACTATCTGCTCAGCGTCGCGCGCGCGCGGCTGTCGTCGGCCGGCGAGGACGCCCGCTTCGCGCTGGCCTGGATCGACATCTCCACCGGCGAATTCCGCATCACCGAATGCGACCGGCTGTCGCTGCCGGCCGAAATCGCGCGGCTGGAGCCGGGCGAGATCATCGTCTCCGACGCGCTGTTCGCCGACGTCGATCTGGCGCCCTATTGGCGCGAGCTGCCGGCGGTGACGCCGCTCACCCGCGACGTATTCGACAGCGCCAGCGCCGAACTCCGGCTGACGTCGTTCTTCGCGGTGGCGACCAGCGAAGCCTTCGGCGCGCTCACGCGGCTGGAGCTGACCGCCGCCGCGGCTTGCGTGACTTACGTCGAGCGCACGCAGATCGGCAAGCGCCCGCCGCTGTCGCCGCCCTTGCGCGAAAGCGCCGGCGCGACCATGGCGATCGACCAGGCCACGCGCGGCAATCTCGAACTGACGCGCACGCTCTCCGGCGAGCGCCGCGGCTCATTGCTCGAAGCGATCGATCGCACGGTCACCTCGGCCGGCTCGCGGCTCCTCGCACAACGTCTGTCGGCGCCGCTCACCGATCCCAAGGCGATCGCGCGACGGCTCGACGCGGTGTCGAGCTTTGTCGAGGACGCGGCGGCGCGCGCCGACACGCGCTCGCGCCTGCAGGCAGCGCCCGATCTCGCCCGTGCGCTGGCGCGTCTCGCAGTCGGACGCGGCGGGCCGCGCGATCTCGCCGCCATCCGCGACGGCGTGCTGGCGGCGGCCGATCTCGCCCGCACTCTGGCGGCGATGAAGGATATCCCGGCGGAAATCGCCGACGCGCTGCAGTCCTGCCGCCGCCCGGACGGGATGCTCGCCGCCGAGCTTTCCGCCGCACTCGCCGCCGAACTGCCCGCCTTCAAGCGCGACGGCGGTTTCGTGCGCGAAGGCTACGACGCAAGCCTCGACGAGACGCGCGGCTTGCGCGACGAATCCCGCCGCGTGGTCGCGGCGCTGCAGGCGAAATATGCCGAACAGACCGGCATCCGCGCGCTTAAAGTTCGCCACAACAACGTGCTCGGCTATTTCGTCGAGGTCACCGCCCAGCACGGCGACAAGCTGCTCACCGCCCCGCTCAACGCCACCTTCATTCACCGCCAGACGCTCGCCGGCCAGGTGCGCTTCACCACCACCGAGCTGGGCGAGCTGGAAGCCAAGATCGCCAGCGCCGCCGAGCGCGCGCTCGGGCTGGAGTTGGAAATCTTCGAGCGACTGGTTGCCAGCGTGATCGCGCAGAGCGCGCCGATCAAGGAATGCGCCGAGGCGCTCGCTCGGCTCGACGCGGCGAGCGCGCTTAGCGCTCTGGCCGCCGAGCGCGATTATGCGCGCCCGCAAGTGGACGACAGCCACGACTTCGTCATCGCCGGCGGCCGTCACCCGGTGGTCGAACAAGCACTGTCTCGCGACGGCACGCCGTTCGTCGCCAACGACTGCGATCTGTCGCCGCCGAAGGATGCCGAGTCCGAGATTTTGGCCGGCCGCATCTGGCTGATCACCGGCCCCAACATGGCGGGCAAGTCCACCTTCCTGCGGCAGAACGCGCTGATCGCGATCCTGGCGCAGATGGGATCGTTCGTGCCGGCAAAGCACGCCCAGATCGGCGTCGTGGACCGCCTGTTCTCGCGCGTCGGCGCCGCCGACGACCTGGCGCGCGGGCGCTCGACCTTCATGGTCGAGATGGTGGAGACCGCCGCTATCCTCAATCAGGCGGGCGCGCGTTCGCTGGTGATCCTGGACGAGATCGGCCGCGGCACCGCGACCTTCGACGGGCTGTCGATCGCCTGGGCCACGGTCGAGCATCTGCACGACGTCAACAAATGCCGCGCGCTGTTCGCCACCCATTTCCACGAGCTGACCGCGCTCGCGGCGCGGCTCGACCGGCTGCACAACGCGACGGTGAAAGTAAAGGAGTGGAAGGGCGACGTTGTGTTCCTGCATGAAGTCATTGCCGGCTCAGCGGACCATTCCTACGGCATCCAGGTCGCCAAACTCGCCGGCCTGCCGGCGAGCGTAATCGAGCGCGCCAAGCTGGTGCTGGCCAAGCTCGAGCAGGAGGACCGCGCGGCGCCGAAAGGCTTCGAGGACCTGCCGCTGTTCGCGGCGCCCTACAAGCTGTCGCAACAATTGCAGGACGACGCGCTCGATTTGGTGGCGGCCGCGGTCGCCGCGATCAATCCCGACGAGATGTCGCCGCGCGAGGCGATGGAAGCGCTCTATATGCTGAAGGCAAAGCTGGCGCAGACCGAGAAGAAGTGACGCCTCACGCCGCGCGCGCCTGCCGCTGCCGCAATCCCCACAGCAGCGCGTTCCAGCCGATGCCGACGCTCAAACCGACCGCGTAGGACCACCACACCCCGATCGGCTCGGCCAAGAGATGCACGACTAAAAGGCTCAGCCCCAGCCCGATCAGCGGGGTGAGCACGTGCGCGGCCACGCTCGCCGCCGCCGGGCCGCCGATGCGCGGATGCAGGATCACGAAGAACGATCCCATCGCCACCGGGAAAAATGCGAACAGCCCCGACGCATAGGAGCCGATCGAGCTCGAGGCGGCGGTGACGACGATGACGCAGAGCGTCACCACCGCGGCGCGCCAGGCGAGATCGGCGCCGCTCAACTCGACGCGTTTGACCGCGCCTTCCGCGCGGAAGTGCCGGCCGGCAAAGATCGCCACCGGATAGACGACCGCGTTCAACAGCGCGGCGCCGGCGGCGCTCCAATCGACCAGGCGCGATAGCGCGGCGCAGCCAAACCACACCAGGAAGGCCAGGCCCAGGCTGACCACCAACGAGCGCCGCTGGGCCAGCGTGGCATAAGTGAGCGCGAAGATCGCGACCATGGCATTGGAGACCATGCTGCCGACCGCACTTGCTGCGATAAAGGCTGGCGGATGCTCGATCGCCAGAATGATCATGGCCGCGCCGCCGGCTGTCGGCAGCGAGGCGATCAGCGCGCCGACGAACGGCCCGCTCCGCTCGACCACCACCGAGGCCGCCACCACGATGGTCGCGGTCATCGCGATCTTCAGCAGCATGCCGAGCAAGAGCATCAGTTCGGGCGACATCACAGTGATTTCGCGATCGAACGCTGGCGCACGAAATAAAGCAGCAAGTTGCAGCCAAGCGATACGGCGAGCGTCAGCGACAACGCGAGCGGCGAGCCGAAACGGTCGGCGGTCAGATTGAGCACAATAACGGCGATGGCGAATCCCCCGAGCCCGATTACGGCATTGGCCATTACCGCCGCCGTGGCCGGTCCGCCGACGCGATGGTGCAGAATGATCATGATACTGGTGAGCACGATCGGGAAGACCGCCAGATTGCCGCTCGCGGTTGGCCCGATGCGGAAGCTCAACGTGACCACCGTTCCCACCAGCAAGGCCACCATCGCCGCGCGCAGGATGAGGTCGTACCAGCGCGTTTGCACGCGCGGCATCGGCGCATGGCGCAACGGCGCCGACAGCCAGAACGAGAACCCGAGGATGACGATGTTGAGGACGACCGCCACAGCGAGCGTCCAGACGACCGCTCCGCTCGCCCAGATGAGCGCAACCCAGGCCGCAAATGCGCCGGCAAGGCTGATCAATAAGTTGCGCTTTTGCGCTAGCAGCGCATAGGTCAGCGCGAACACGACGTTAAATGAATTGGTGACCAGACTGCCGAGCGCGCTTTGCGCGATGAAATGCGCGTCGTGATCGAGTGCCAAGAAGATGTAGACCGGCCCCGCGCTGATCGGCAGCGTCGCCACCAGCCCACCGACGAGCGGACCCGCGCGCTCGGCCGTGACCGTTGCCGCCAGCAGAAACGCCGCGGTGACGGCCATTTTGACGATCAGCGTGAGGGCGAAATAGAAATCGGGGGACATTTTTCTTCTCCCTCTCCCCGCCCGAACTTCGGCTTATCCGACTTCAACTCGGGGAGAGGTGAATATTTAATTGGCCGGCTTGAGCACCACGCGGCCGACCACCTTGCCGGCGCGCAGCTGGTCCATCACCGCGTTCACCTCATCGAGCGGACGCGTGGTGACCGGCACATCCGGCAGTCCGGTGCGGCGCACGAGTTCCATCAATTCGGTCATCTCCGGCACGCTGCCGACGTAGGAGCCCTGGATCGTCAATGCACGCATCGGGATCGGCGGCAGCGACACCGTGAAGTCCCCGCCGTACAGGCCGACGATGATGTATTTGCCGCCCTTGATCAGGCTGTCATAGCCGAGCTGGGCGGACTGCGACGACCCGACCACGTCGATCACCGCCCAGGCGCCGCCTTTGGTGAGCGCCTTGATCTGCTCGGCCGCGTCGGGTGCCTTGCCGTCGACCACCGCGGCGGCGCCCGCCTGCTTGGCGGCGTCGCGCTTGGCGGCATCGATATCGACGACGATGGCGCTGTGCCCGCCCATCGCCTTGTGCAGAGCAAGACACATCAAACCGAGCCCGCCGGCGCCGATGATCACGGCCGGCTCGCGCTTGAGCGTCGTCACTTTTTTCAAGGCGCCGAACGTGGTCACGCCCGAGCAGGCGAGCGGGGCGGCGCGCTCCGGCGGCAAGTCGCCGATGTCGAACAGATAGCGCGGATGCGGCACCATCAGGTAGTCGGCGTAACCGCCATTGCTGAACACGCCGAGGCTGCGCATCGCGGTGCAGAGGTTGTCCTCGTTGCGCTGGCAGGGCGCGCAGGTCCCGCAGCCGATCCAGGGATCCGCGAGCATGCGGTCGCCGACCTTGACGCCCTTGGCGTCGGGCCCGAAGGCCACCACTTCGCCGACGTTCTCGTGCCCGAGCGTGACCGGCAGCTTCATGCCGCGGTCTGCCAGGCTCATCCGCTTGCCGCCGCCGAGATCGAACCAGCCGTCGGCGAGGTGCAGATCGCTGTGGCAGACGCCGGCGGCGAGCACCTTCAACAGGACCTGGGTGCCGGTCGGTTGCGGCGTGGGCGCCTCGTTGCACACAAGCGGCTGACCGCAAACGCAGACTTGGAACATGCGCATTGTCGTTTCTCTCCCGAACTTTCTGGTTGTCGCCACCGGGCTTTTGCCGGACGTGCAGGGAACCATAACCGGGGCCGCGCGTCACGGTGAACCCTGCCCGCTGCATTTCGCAGCCGCAAAAATGCCGAAAATCGGCCGCCCCCCGGCGCCGAGGCCGGCGTTAACGAATATCTTTGCGGGGAGCGAGTGACTTGCCCCTCGCACTCGGCTATCCCGATGCCCGCATGGCCTCCCTCGCCCTCGAAACCGGCCCGCGCCCGGGACCCGAGCATCCGCAGCGGAACTCGGGCGAGCTGATCGACCTCCGCGCGGTCGCCGCCGACCTGGAAAGCCTGACCGAGACCCATAGCGGCGGCGGGCGCGAGTTGCGTTCCGCGCTGGCGCAGCGGCTGAAGACCGCGCTCAACGACGGCCGCGCCAAAGCCGAGCAGTTACTGCTCGACGACCGGCATGGACGCAGTTGCGCCGAGCGGCTGTGCCGGCTGGAAGACGCAGTCATCCGCTTGCTGTTCGAATTCGCGCGCAAGCATCTCTATCCGTCGCAGAATCCGTCCGAGGCCGAGCACATGGCGGTGATCGCCACCGGCGGCTACGGCCGCGGCCTGCAGGCGCCCGGCTCCGACATCGATCTGTTGTTCCTGCTGCCTTACAAGCAGACCGCCTGGGGCGAGTCGATCGCGGAAGCGATCCTGTATTGCCTGTGGGACACCGGACTGAAAGTCGGCCATGCCACCCGCTCGGTCGACGAATGCATCCGCCAGGCCAAGGCGGACATGACCATCCGCACCGCCATCCTGGAAGCGCGCTTCCTGCTCGGCGACCAGAAACTGTACGACGACCTGATCAAGCGCTTCGACAACGAGGTGGTGCGCAACACCGCCGCGGAATTCGTCGCCGCCAAGCTGGTCGAGCGCGAGGACCGCGTCCGCCGCTCTGGACAATCGCGTTACCTGGTCGAGCCGAACGTGAAGGACGGCAAAGGCGGTCTGCGCGATCTCCATACGTTGTTCTGGATCGCCAAATACGTCTACCGCGTGCGCGAACCGGACGAGCTGATCAAGCGCGGCGTGTTCGACAAGGAGGAATATCAGCTGTTCCGCCGCTGCGAGGATTTCCTCTGGTCAGTGCGCTGCCACATGCATTTCCTCACCGGCCGCGCCGAGGAACGGCTGTCATTCGACATCCAGCGCGAGATCGCGGTGCGGCTCGGCTACACCGAGCATCCCGGCCAGCAGGACGTCGAGCGCTTCATGAAGCATTACTTCCTGGTCGCCAAGGATGTCGGCGATCTCACCGCCATTTTGTGTGCGGACCTCGAGGACAGCCACGCCAAGAGCGTGCCGGTGCTCAGCCGCATGATGGCGAGACTGCGCCCGACGAAGCGGCGCACGCTCGTCGAAAGTGACGATTTCATCGTCGACAAGAACCGCATCACGGTCGCCGCCGCCAACGTGTTCAAGCGCGATCCGGTCAACCTGATCCGCGTCTTTTATCTGGCGCAGAAGCACAATCTCGCCTTCCACCCCGATGCCATGCGCGCGATCACCCGTTCGCTCAAGCTGATCGACGCAAGCTTGCGCGACGACGAGGAAGCCAACCGGCTGTTCCTGGAAATCCTCACCTCCAAGAACGACCCCGAAACCGTGCTGCGGCGGATGAACGAAGCCGGCGTGCTCGGCCAATTCATACCGGCCTTCGGCAAGGTCGTGGCGATGATGCAGTTCAACATGTACCACCACTATACGGTGGACGAGCATCTGCTGCGCTGCATCGGCATCTTGCGGGAGATCGAAACTGGCAGCAGCAAGGACACCCCGCTCGCCAACGATCTGATCCACAAACTGCTGCCCGGCAACCGCGCGGTGCTCTACGTCACGCTGTTCCTGCACGACATCGCCAAAGGCCGCATCGAGGACCATTCGATCGCCGGCGCGCGGGTGGCGCGGCGGCTCTGCCCGCGCCTGGGCTTTTCCGCGGCCGACACCGAGACGGTCGCCTGGGTGATCGAGAATCACCTGGTGATGTCCAGCGTCGCGCAGTCGCGCGACCTGTCCGACCGCAAGACCATCGAGAATTTCGCCGCGGTGGTGCAGTCGGCGGAACGGCTGAAGCTCTTGGCCATCCTCACCACCGCCGACATCCGCGCCGTCGGCCCCGGCGTGTGGAACGGCTGGAAGGCGCAGCTGCTGCGCACGCTTTATTACGAGACCGAGCCAGTGCTCACCGGCGGCTTCTCCGAGGTCAACCGCGCCCAGCGTGTCGCCGCCGCGCAGAGCGAATTCCGCGCCGCGCTCAACGACTGGCCGCCGGAGAAGCTAGAACCCTATATCGCCAAGCTCTATCCCGCCTATTGGCTTAAAGTGGATCTGCCGCACATGCTCGAACACGCGAAGTTCGTGCGCGCCGCCGAGGAGGCCGGCAAGTCGCTTGCCACCGCGGTCGGCTTCGACACCGAGCGCGCGGTGACCGAGCTTACAGTGCTGGCGCCCGATCACCCCTGGCTGCTCTCGATCATCGCCGGGGCCTGCGCCATGGCGGGCGCCAATATCGTCGACGCGCAGATCTACACCACCACCGACGGGCGAGCGCTCGACACCATCTCGCTGTCGCGCGAATTCGATCGCGACGAGGACGAGGAACGGCGCGCCAATCGCGTGGCCGATTCGATCGAGAAGGCGCTGCGCGGCGAACTGCGGCTGCCCGACATGATCGAAAAGCGCGCGGCGCCCAAGGGCCGCATCAAGGCCTTCGTGCTCGAACCGACGGTCACCATCAACAACCAGTGGTCGCGCCGCTATACGATGGTGGAGATCACCGGCCTCGACCGCACCGGCCTGCTCTACGAATTGACCACCACGCTGTCCAAGCTCAACCTCAACATCGCTTCCGCCCACGTCGCCACCTTCGGCGAGCGGGTGGTGGACGTGTTCTACGTCACCGATCTGATGGGCGCGCAGATCGCGTCGCCGACGCGTCAGGCTGCCATCAAGCGCGCGCTGATCGCCTTGTTCGCGGCCGGCGAAAGCAGCGGCAAGCAAGCGAAAGAGTAACCACGAAGCAGCGTGATGCGCGAATCCCCTATTGCCATTGTCGGTCTCGGCTTGATGGGCGAAGTCTATGCCCAACGGCTGATTGACGCAGGATTCCAGGTCATCGGCTTCGACATCGATCCCGCCCGGCGCGCGCGCCTGGCCGAAATCGGCGGGCGCCCGGTGGATTCGATCGCGGAAGTTGGCCCGCCCGCACGCGCGATCCTCATCGCCGTGTTCAACACCGCGCAGGTTGAGGACGTGATCGAGAACCATCTGTTGTCGGCGCTCGGCGATGGCTCGAACAAGATCGTGATGTGCATGAGCACCTGCGATCCCGATCAGGTGGCGGCGCTGGCCGCCCGCGTCATCCCGCGCGGCATCCGTTATCTGGACGTGCCGGTGTCCGGCACCAGCGACCAGGTGCGGCGCGGCGACGGCGTCGCCCTGATTGGCGGCGACCCGGCAATCGCCGCGGAGCTGAAGGACGTGTTCGACGCGCTGTTTGCGCGCAGCATCCAGGTCGGCAAGATCGGCGACGGCGGCCGCGCCAAGCTGGCGGTCAATCTGATCCTCGGCCTCAACCGTCTCGCCCTGGCCGAGGGTCTCGTCTTTGCCGAGCGGCTTGGGCTCGATCCGGCCGCCTTTCTCGCGGTGGCGCGCGGCTCGGCCTCCTACTCGCAGGTGATGGAGACCAAGGGGCCGAAAATGCTGAGCGGCGATTTCGCGCCGGAAGGCCGCGCCAAGCAGACCTTGAAAGACGTCCACCTCATGCTCGACCAGGCCGCCGGCGTCGGGCAGAAACTGGCGATGCTCGAGGTGCACGCCGATGTGCTGGAGGCCTGCGTGCGTGCGGGCGAAGCCAATTTGGATAATAGTGTCGTCATAAATGAAGTCCGGCGCAGACGTGCGAAACCTCGAGCGTGACGGCGACGTCATGGGGAGGACCGTCATGAAGAAGATTTTGTTCGCCTTCGCGGCCGTTTTGCTCGCGACCGCCGGCATCGCCAGTCCCGCGCCTGCGCAGGAATGGCCGCAACGGACGATCCGCATCGTCGTTTCGTTCGGACCGGGCGGCGGCGCCGACATCATCGGCCGCATTCTGGCGGACTCGCTGCAAAGCAAGCTCGGCCAGCCGGTGATCGTCGAAAACAAGCCCGGCGCCGGCGGCATCCTGGGAAATGACGTGGTCGCCAAGGCCGCGCCCGACGGCAACACGCTCGGCATCATGACCGCGGGCCAGATCATCGCCGCGGTCACCAAGAAGAACACGCCCTACGACACCAACACTGCCTTTGCCCCGGTCGGCCAGGTCGCCACCGCCAGCCTGATGATCGTGACCCGTCCGGATTTCCCGGCCAACAACGTGAAGGAACTGGTCGCCTACGCCAAGGACCACCCCGGCAAGGTCGTGTTCGCCAGCCCGGGCTTTGCCGCCACCCAGCATTTTGCCGGCGAAATGTTCAAGCAGATTGCGAAAGTCGACCTGCTGCATGTCCCGTACAAGACATCGCCGGAGGCGATCAACGCCGTCCTCGGCAAGCACGCCGATATTTTGTTCGACACCGTGTCGGCCCTGATTGGGCAGGTGAAGTCCGGCCAGCTCAAGGCGCTGGCGGTCACCGGCAAGGATCGCTTTCCCGCCGTGCCGGATATACCGCCCGCCGCCGAGTCGGGTGTGCTGCCCGGCTATGACGTCACCACCTGGTACGGCGTATTCGCGCCGCGCGGCACGCCGCCGGCCGTCGTCGCCAAACTGAACAAGGCGCTCAACGAAAGTCTCGCCGACGAGGCCGTGAAGAAGCGCATGGCCACGGTTGGCGTCGTGGTCAATAGCTCGACGCCGGAGGAGTTCGGACGATTCCTGGCGAGCGAATACGAGCGCTGGAATGCCGTGCGCGAGGCCGCCAACATTCCACAGCAATAGATTGCGTCCGCGCATTATCGAAAGGAAGCAAACGATGGACGAGAAAGATCAACACGAGCGCGGCCTCAAGCTGCGCATCGAGATGTTCGGCCGCGAGGCGGTCGAAAAGCGCATGAGCGCATTCGGCGACTTCGGCAAGCCGCTGCAGCACATCATCAATGCCTACGCGTACGGCGACGTCTGGAGCCGCACCGCCCTTTCGCCGGCGACCAAATCGCTGGTCATGGTGGGCATGATGGCGGCGGCCGGGTATCCGAATGAGCTGCGTGTTCATCTTAATGGCGCGGTGAAGAATGGCTGCACGCCCGAGCAGATCCAGGAAGTGCTGCTGTTGCTGACACTCTATTGCGGCATCCCGTCCTCCAACGAGGCGCACCGCATCACCGCCGAGGTCCTGCGCGAGCACGGCAAATTGGCAAAATGACCGCCGCGCAACGCCCGGATTTGCTGGCTAATCCCCGCTTAACGGGCCCTTAAATCGCGCCCCTTAGCGTGGCCCTTGGGGACCGGCCAAGGCCGGCTGATCGGGTCGGGTCGCGCGATGGCGCAGGGCAAGGGACAATCGGGCACGCGCCGGGAGCCGGTATTTGACAGCGGTCCCGAACTGCGGGTCGCGCCGGGCGACCGCGCCGCAGGCGGTGGCGGCAAGCCACCGGCCAACCGCAAACGCACCAAGCAGCCGCGCAAGACGCGCCGCAAGCGCTCCCTCATCGGCCCCGCTATCTATTGGGGCCTGGTGCTTGGCCTGTGGCTGATCATCGGCGCGGCCGGCACCATCGCCTGGACCGGCGCGCATATGCCGCCGCTCCAGTCGCTGGAAATCCCCAAGCGGCCGCCGTCGATCCAGATCGTGGACCTCGACGGCCGCCCGCTCGCCACCCGTGGCGACAATGGCGGCGCCGTGCTGCCGCTGAAGGAACTGCCGAGCTACGTTCCTCAGGCCTTCATCGCCATCGAGGATCGCCGCTTCTACGAGCATTACGGCGTCGATCCCTGGGGCATCGCGCGCGCCGCGGTCGCCAACATTCTGCACCGCGGCCTAGCCCAGGGCGCCTCCACCATCACGCAGCAATTGGCGAAAAATCTCTTTTTGACTCAAGAGCGTACCGTCCATCGCAAGCTGCAGGAGATGCTGCTCGCGCTCTGGCTGGAGCGGAAATTTTCCAAGACGCAGATTCTCGAACTGTATCTGAACCGCGTCTATTTCGGTTCCGGCGCCTACGGCATCGAGCAGGCCTCGCAGCGCTATTTCGGCAAGTCCGCCAAACAGATAAGCCTCCCGGAAGCAGCTTTGCTTGCCGGCCTGGTGAAGTCACCATCTCGTCTTGCACCGACGCGTAATTTCGACGGCGCCGAGCACCGCGCGCAAACCGTGCTCGCCGCCATGACCGACGTCGGCTTCATCACGCCCGCCAGCGAAAAAGTCGCGCTCGCGCATCCACCCCAGGTCGCCGCACAGGCCGGGAACGGCTCGATCAACTATGTCGCCGATTGGGTCATGGACGTGATCAACGACGTGCTCGGTCATGTGGACGAGGACATCCTGGTGCGGACGACAATCGACACCGGCCTGCAAGCCGGCGCCGAGCAGGCGCTCACCGAGGAACTCGCACAGAAGGGCGACAAGAACGGCGTCAGCCAGGGCGCGCTGGTGGCGATGACGCCGGACGGAGCGGTGCGCGCTCTGGTCGGCGGACGCAGTTACGGGGAGAGCCAGTTCAACCGCGCGGTCGCCGCCAAGCGGCAGCCCGGCTCGGCCTTCAAGCCGTTCGTCTATCTCACCGCGCTTGAGCACGGCCTCACCCCCGACAGTGTGCGTTTGGACGCGCCGATCAAGATCAAAGGCTGGCAGCCGGAGAACTACGGGCACGAATATTACGGCCCCGTCACGCTGACCAAGGCGCTGGCGCTGTCGCTCAACACAGTGTCGGTGCGCCTGACCATGGAATTTTCGCCCGCGGCGGTGATCCGCACTGCCTACCGGCTCGGCATCGCCTCGAAGCTCGAACCCAATGCCTCGATCGCGCTCGGCACCTCGGAAGTCTCGCCGCTCGAACTGGTCAGCGGCTATGCGCCGTTCGCCAATGGCGGACTGGCGGTGGTGCCGCATGTGATCGAGCGCATCGCCACAGCCAACGGCAAAGTGCTCTACGCGCGCAACGACCAGCCGCTCGGCCGTATCATCGAGGCGCGCCATGTGGCGATGATGAACGAGATGATGGCGCAAACTTTGACCATCGGAACCGCGCACAAGGCGGCACTGCAGGGCTGGCCGGCGGCCGGCAAGACCGGCACATCCCAAGATTTCCGCGACGCCTGGTTCATCGGCTACACCGCCCATCTCGTCACCGGCGTCTGGCTCGGCAATGACGACGGCACGCCGACCAAGAAGATCACCGGCGGCGGATTGCCGGTGGAAATCTGGAGCCGCTTCATGCGCGGCGCCCATCAGGGCATACCGGTCGCCGCCCTGCCCGGCCCGCCGGCTGGCGTATTGTCCGGACTGTTCAACGCAAATGCTCCGGCACGCGAAACGGACGGCATGGCGCCGCCGGCGCCGATCCAAGCCGCCGGCAATACGCCGCCCGCGCGCGGCGGCAGTCTCGACAGCTGGCTGCTCGACAACCTGTTCGGGCGCAGCAGAAACTAGTGCTGTCTGGCTGCGCGGGCGCGCACGGCGCGCGTCAAAATCCACAAGGCCAGCGTCGCGCAGCCCATCACCGCCACCACCGCCGCCAGCGGCCAGGCTGTTGACCCAAGCAGCACTCCGACCAACACACCGCACAGCGCCGACGCGCTCTGTTGCACGAAGCCGAGCAGCGCGGAGGCGGCGCCCGCCCGCTCCGGAAACGGCGTCATGGCGCCGGCGATCGCCTGCGGCAGCACCATGCCGAGACCGGCGAGATAAAGTGCCATCGGCAACACCAGCGAGACCGCTGACGTGAGCCCGAACGCGACCGCCATCACCATGCCGAGCCCGCCGGCGGCCATCGCCGCAGCGCCGACGCCGAGCGTGCGGTCGAGCCCGAGCCGCATCACCAGGCGCGCCGCCAGCGTCGTGCCGCCCATATAGCCGACCGAGCCGACCGCGAAAGCGACGCCGAACTGGAACGCCGAGAGCCCATAGAGATATTGCAGGACGAAGGACGAGCCGGAAATCCAGGCGAACAGTCCGGCGAAGCTGGTGGAGGCGAGCCCAAGATAAGCGAGATAGGCCGAATTGCGCACCACCACGCGATAGGACCTGAACATCGTCGCCGGCGACACCGGATCGGCCGCGCGCAGGGCAAGCGTTTCCGGCATCAGCGGCCAGACGATCGCGGCACCGGCCAATCCGCCGCCCACCAGAGTAAAAAAGACCGAGCGCCAGCCGAAGCCGGTCTGCAGGACGCCGCCAAGCAGCGGCGCCAGCACCGGCGCCAGCGCCATCACCGCTCCGATCAGCGACAATTCGCGGCCGGCGCGTGCGCCGGAATAAAGATCGCGCACGATGGCGCGCGCCAGCACGATGCCGCCGGAGCCGCCGAGTGCCTGCAATGCGCGCGCCGCGATCAGCATCTCGATCGAGGTCGACAGCGCGCAAGCGAGGCTCGCCGCGCAATAAAGCGCCATCGCGCCCAGCAGCACCGGCTTGCGGCCGTGCCGATCGGCCAGCGGACCGTAGAAAATCTGGCCGACGGCGAAGCCGAGCAGATAGGAGGAGATCGTGAGCTGCGCCTGCGCGGTCGAGGCATCCAAGAGCCGCGCGATATCCGGCAGCGACGGCAGATACATGTCGGTGGTGAGCGGCCCGATCGCGCTCAACGCCGCCAGCAAGACCGTGAGCGCGAAAGTGCCGGGACGCAGCATGGTCGGGATACCGAAAACGTGGACGAAGTCGTCGTGCCCGGTTTGCCGCAGAGCACCCACTTCCTTGCGATTTGACGTTGTCCGAAGACGTGGATGGCCGATGCGGCCCGCCGTGTCACTAGCGCATGCGCCTGTGCGGCGCTAGCGCAGATCAGGCATGCCATAGCGATGCAGGTCGGCGCCGTGGGCGTCGAGCCAGGACTTGGCGCGCGCGACGTGCGGGCAAATGCGCTCGACCACGCGCCAGAACGCTTGGCTGTGGTTCATTTCCACGAGATGCGCGACCTCGTGCGCCGCCAGATAATCGAGCACGAAGGGCGGTGCGAAGATCAGCCGCCACGAATAGGACAGCACGCCGGTGGTCGAGCATGAGCCCCAGCGGCTCGACGGATCGCGGATCGACACGCGCTTGATCGCAACACCGAGCGAATTGGCAGCGCGCCGGCTGGCAGCCTCGAGATCGCTTTTGACCTCGCGCTTGAGAAAATCCGAGACCCGGCGCGCGACATGCGGTTCTGCGCCGGCGACGCAGAGCAGGCGTTCGCTTTGCTCGCTGCTCTCGACCCACACCGTTCCGCGCTGCCCGCGCCGGTGCTCGATGCGGTGATCGACGCCGCGCAAAGGAATTACGGTGCCGTGCGCGAAGGGCGCCGGTTCGGGCAGCCGGCCGAGCCGCGCCGCGATCCAACCGCCGTGCTTCTGCGCGAATTCATGCGCCTGCTTAAGGCTGCCGCGCGGCGGCATGGTGAGCACCACTTCGCGCGTGACAGAATGGATGCGCAGCGTATAGCGCCGTGCTTGCCGATGACGGCGCACGCGCACCAGATAGATTTGGCGCTCGAAGGTAATGCTGATCGTCGGCGGTTCGCTCGGCCGGCGATAGAGCAGCGCGCGCAAAGGCATTGGTAAAGTCCGCGGAATCGCAAATCGTCGCGCAAATATTGCCATATTCGCCGCCGTTCGCCACGCGGTTTTGCGCGGCCGGAATTGCCGCAACGACGAAAGGGTTTACGCTGATACGAACGGGGGCGCGGTGCCGGCGAAGCGGCCGGTGGACGCCACCTTGGCCGGCCCGTGATGGGTGCCATTGCCGCGCCCGCGCCTGCCATTATGCGACAGCACGAAATCGGAGATGCGCGGGGCGATCTCGGCGCGGAAGCGCGAGCCGTTGAACACGCCGTAATGGCCGACCGCCGGCTGCAGATAATGCGCCTTGTCGTCGGCGGGAATATTCGAGCACAAGACGTGCGCGGCCTCGGTCTGGCCGACCGCGGAAATGTCGTCGTGCTCGCCTTCCACCGTCAGCAGCGCGACGCGCTTGATCTGCGAGGGATCGATACGGCGGCCGCGATGAGCCATCTTGCCCTTCGGCAGCGCGTGGCGGATGAACACGGTATCGACGGTCTGCAGATAGAACTCGGCGGCGAGATCCATGAC
The DNA here is from genome assembly GCA_963739075.1 of uncultured Alphaproteobacteria bacterium. Taxonomy (GTDB): domain Bacteria; phylum Pseudomonadota; class Alphaproteobacteria; order Rhizobiales; family Xanthobacteraceae; genus Pseudolabrys. The sequence goes on from CAVTZC010000009.1 coordinate 165,509, forward strand.
CGCGAGATATTCGTCGTAGAATTCCCGGTGCTTCTGCGCCGAGTCGCCGTCGCCCTTAACCAGATGCGTGAACAGATTGCGGTGCGCCTCGATATGGCGGTCGAGATTCATGCTCATGAAGCCGTGCAACTGCAGAAAGCCCGGATAGACGTCGCGCATGAAGCCGGGATGCGGGAACGGCACCTTGGTGATGACGTGGTTGCGGAACCAGTCGATGCCACGATTTTCCGCGAGCTTGTTGACTGCGTTGGAATTGATGCGGGTGTCGATCGGCCCACCCATCAGCACCATGGAATGGGGAACGTAAGGATCCTGGTCGGCCTCCATCATGGAGATCGCCGCCATCACCGGAACCGAGGGCTGGCACACCGCGACGACGTGCACGTCGCCGCCGAGCACATGCAGCATGGAGATGACGTAGTCGATATAGTCGTCGAGATCGAAGCGGCCGGCCGCCAACGGCACCATGCGCGCGTCGGCCCATTCGGTGATGTAGACGTCGTGATTGGGCAGGAACGTTTCCACCGTGCCGCGCAGGAGCGTCGCGTAGTGGCCCGACATCGGCGCCACGATCAGCAGTTTCGGTTGTGGGCGGCGCGGCACGCGCGTGAAGGCGCGCTCGAAATGCAAGAGCCGGCAGAACGGGCGCTCCCACACGCTGGTGACATGCACCGGAATATGCTCGGCGCCGATCGTAACCTGCTTGATGCCCCATTCCGGCCGGCGATAGCGGCGCGTCGAGCGCTCGAACAATTCCGCCGCCGCGGCAATCGACTTGCCGTAGGTGGTGTGCGCGAACGGATTGGCCGGGTTCTTGAAGAACAGACGCGTGGCGTCGGCCACCGCGCGCGAAGGATTGAGCGCTGCCTGGCCCATCTCGTAGAGCCAGTACATTGGCGTCGACAGCAAAATACCACTGTCGCCGGGCAGCGTGGCTGCCCCGTCGAATTCACCAATTGGCATGGACTCAGTCCCCGGACCCTGCTGCGTTGCAGCACCGTGTCGCTTTTCTGTCATATCGTCAACATAGCGATAAGTCCTTCGTGTCCCATTTACGCCCGGAAACTCGTTTGTAAAGCCCTATAATTGCATGACTTTTCAGCTTATTCACCGGCTTGCAGGAGCGATCCCTGCACCCGGGCGCTCTGCAACAGCTTCAGGAAGGCAAACGACGCAGCCGCGAACAGGACGACATTGAAGGCCAGCGCTTCCAGCATCAGGTCGGCGCGGAATACGTGATCGATCAGCAGCGCGCGCATCCCCTCGAATACGTATGTCGGCGGCAGCGCCCACGCAACATATTGCAGGAAGCCGGGCAGCACCGTAACCGGGTAGTACACGCAGGTGAGCGGGAGGAACAGGAACATGATGGTCCAGGCCATGCTCTCTGCGCCCATACCGTTGCGCAGCAGCAGGCCGGCGACGAAAATTCCGATCGCCCAGCTGGTCAGGATCAGATTGACGAAGAACGCGGCGAGCGCGAAGCCGAGCGACCACAGATTGAAACCGAAGAAGAGAACCGCGAGTAGCGTCACCGGAATCATGCCGATCAGCAAGCGGACGATGCTCATGATCATCAGCGCGGCGATGAATTCCACCGGCCGCAGCGGCGACATCATGAGGTTGCCGAGATTGTGCGACCACATCTCTTCCAGGAACGAAATTGAGAATCCGAGCTGGCCGCGGAACAGGATATCCCACAACAACACCGCGCCGATGAACACGCCGCTGGCGCGCACGAACAGACCGCCGTTCTGCGAGACGTAGAGTTGCAGGAACCCCCACATCAGCATCTGCACGGTCGGCCAATAAATCAGGTCGAGCACGCGCGGCCAGGACGAGCGCAAGAGATACCAATAGCGCCGCACCATGGCGGCGACACGATTGAAGGAAAAGTCGAGGCCCGAATCGCTGCCGGTCATTGCGCGGCCTCGCGATGTTCGGCGCGTCCACGCGCGACGTCGAGGAACACCTCTTCCAGGGTTTCGCGTCCATAGCGGTCGAGCAGGCACTGCGGCGTGTCGTCGTCCTCGATGCGGCCCTTTTTCATGATTATGACGCGCTCGCACAACCGCTCGACCTCGGTCATGTTGTGCGAGGCGAGCAGCACGGTCGCCCCCTGCGCGCGGCAATAACGCTCGAGCCGCCCGCGTACCCAGTCGGCGGTGTCCGGATCAAGCGATGCCGTCGGCTCGTCGAGCAGCAGGACTTCGGGACGGTTGAGCAGCGCCTTGGCGAGCGAGACGCGGGTTTTCTGGCCGGCCGACAGCTTCCCGGTCGCCCGGTCGAGAAATTCGGTAAGATCGAGATCGGCGGCGAGTTCGGCGATGCGCCCATCGATATCGGGAACCGCGTAAAGCTGGGCGAACACCGACAAATTTTGCCGCACAGTCAGCCGCATCGGCAACGCCACATAGGGGCTCTCGAAATTCATCCGGTGCAGGACGCGATAGCGCTCGCCCGGCATCTGCGCGCCCAGAACCGTGACCGTGCCCGAGGTCGGCGTGACCAGGCCCATGATCATAGCGATCGTCGTGGTCTTGCCGGCACCGTTGCCGCCGAGCAGCCCGGTGATCGACCCCGGGCGCAAACGAAACGAAATGCCGTCGACCGCCGCCACGCCCTTGTAGAGCTTGACCAGGCGATCGACGGCGATGGCTGACGTGTTCTGCGCGTCCATTGTGAGGCAAGATGTGACGCTCCGCTGTGGGAAGCGCAAGCCCCGCGGCAAAACCGCCAATTTTGAGCCGCCGCAGCGCGGCGTTACACTGGCCGCCATGCCCGCGCTCGGCCTTACCCAGAATCAGCCGCGCCGCAATGTGCGGCTCGATACTCTGGTACGGCTGCGCTGGCTCGCCATCATCGGCCAGACCACCGCCGTGCTGGTGGTCCATTTCGGGCTCAATTTTTCACTGCCGATCTTGGCCTGCCTCGCCGTGATCGCGCTGTCGGCCTGGCTTAACATCGCACTGCGCCTGCGGTTCCACATGACGCAGCGGCTGGAGCCTGACCGCGCCGCCTGGCTGCTCGCCTTCGATATCGGCGAACTGGCGGTCCTGCTGTATCTGACCGGCGGACTGCAAAATCCCTTCGCCTTCCTGTTCCTGGCCCCGGTGCTGCTGTCGGCGACCGCGCTGCCGCCCCGCTTGACGCTGATGCTCGGGACCTTCGCGGTGGCCTGCGCGACCGTGCTGGTGTTCGCGCATTATCGGCTGCCGTGGGACAACGACGACCCGCTGCAACTGCCGCCGATCTACGTGATCGGCGTCTGGCTCGCGATCCTGCTCGCGATCGGATTCATCGGCGTCTACGCCTGGCAGATCACCGAAGAATCCCGCCAGCTCGCCGACGCGTTGGCCGCCACCGAACTGGTCCTGGCGCGCGAGCAGCATCTCTCGCAGCTCGACGGATTGGCGGCCGCCGCCGCGCACGAGCTCGGCACGCCGCTGTCGACGATTTCGGTGATTGCCAAGGAACTGGAGAACGCGATTTCCGCCGACGCGCCGCATGGCGATGACGTGCGTCTACTGCGCGAACAGGCGGCGCGCTGTCGCGATATCCTGGCCAAGCTCACCGAATTGTCGGCGAGCGGCGAGCCGTTCGACCGCACGCCACTCTCCTCGCTGATCGAGGAAGTGGTGGCGCCGCATCGCAATTTCGGGGTCGCCATCGACGTGACCGCGCCGCCTACGCGCGACGCCGAGCCGGTGGCCGCGCGCAATCCGGCGATCCTCTACGGCCTCGGCAATCTGTTAGAAAATGCCGTCGATTTCGCCCACGAACGCGTGGTGGTCGGCGCGCGGTGGAACGAGGACATCGTCGAGGTGACCATCAGCGATGACGGTCCGGGCTTTGCGCCGGACATCATGGACCGCATCGGCGAACCTTACGTCACCAGTCGCCGGCACAATCCAAATGCATCGGACGAGGCGCCGGCCGGACTGGGTTTGGGCTTTTTCATCGCCAAGACTTTGCTCGAGCGCTCGGGCGCCACGCTCGGCTTCGAAAATCGCGAATTTCCCGAACGTGGCGCCGTGATCACCGTGCGCTGGAGCCGAAGCGATTTCGAGCGGCCGGAACCGTTCGCGCTACCTTGAGATTGCGGCACGCAATTTCTATTTTTATGCTGTGTTTATACAGCAGCGCGCGCTAAAATACGGGCTTCGAAAAGGTGCAATGTGGACATGGCCATCGACAACGCCGCCGAAGCGGCGGCGAAAGAAAAAATCCCGGCCGAACTATCGGTGCTGATTGTCGACGACGACCGCTCGTTTTTGCAGCGCCTGGCGAAAGCGCTCGAGCAGCGCGGTTTTATCGTTTCAACGGCGGAATCGGTGGCGGATGGATTGCAGCAGGTGGAAAAATCCGCGCCCGCCTTTGCAGTGGTCGACATGCGGCTCGGCGACGGCAACGGCCTCGACGTGATCTCCGCGCTCAAGCGCCGTCGGTCCGACGCGCGCGGCATCATCTTGACCGGTTACGGCAATATCGCCACCGCGGTCACCGCAGTGAAGCTCGGCGCCGTCGACTATCTCGCCAAGCCGGTGGATGCCGACGACGTGGTCGCCGCCCTCCTCGCCCATGACAGCAGCAAGATTGAGCCGCCGGAAAATCCGATGTCGGCCGATCGCGTGCGCTGGGAACACATTCAGCGTATCTACGAATTGTGCGACCGCAATGTTTCGGAAACCGCGCGCCGGCTCAACATGCACCGCCGCACGCTGCAGCGGATCTTGGCGAAACGCGCGCCGCGCTGATTTTCAGGTTACGTCCCCATAAGGCCCATTCGGATCGGCCAGCGATTGCAGCCGCAGCGCGGCGGCGCGCGCGAACAACAGCATCATGGATTTGCGGGTCGCCGCCAATAGCCGGTGCTCGGGCGCCTCGCAGATCATTTGCGCGCCGAAAGCATCGGCCACGATCAGCCCGGTGTCCTTGGGGAAGATCTCGCAGGGCACGTCCATGCAGGTGGCGAAGAACAGCCGGTCGCAGTGCAGCCGGTAATCCTGCCATTTCTGGTCGGCGCGGAAGTCGGCGACCGAGGATTTGATCTCGACGATCCAGATTTCGCCGCCAGTATCGAGCGCCACCAGGTCGGCGCGGCGGCCGGACGGCAGCGGCAGTTCGCTCACCGTGGAAAAGCCGTGCGCGTGCAGCAGCCGCGCGGTGCCGCGCGCGACGGCCAGCGCGGTCTCCGACTGCCGGCCGTCCACGGGATGTTCCAACGGCTGTTTAGCGGCGAGGCTCATGACGCGATCTTAGCACTATTTGCAGCGCGTTCGGGAAAGGCCACGGCAAGCGCGGCGCGATTGGCCTCAATCACGCCGCGCTCGGTGATCAGCCCGGTGACGAGGCGAGCCGGCGTGACGTCGAAGGCGTAGTTGGCGACGTCGGAGCCGTCCGGAATGATCTGTACGGTCTCGATGCGGCCATCCTTGGTCTTGCCGGTCATGCAGGCGACTTCCTCGGGGCCGCGCTGCTCGATCGGGATTTCGGAGAGGCCATCGCTGACCGTGAAATCGACGGTGGGCGACGGTAGCGCCACATAAAACGGAACCTTGTTGTCGGCCGCCGCCAGCGCCTTCAGATAGGTGCCGATCTTGTTGCAGACGTCGCCCTGCGCGGTGACGCGGTCGGTGCCGACGATCACCAGATCGACCAGGCCGTGCTGCATCAGATGACCGCCCGTGTTGTCGGGGATCACCGTGTGCGGCACGCCGTGATGGCCGAGTTCCCAGGCGGTGAGCGAGGCGCCCTGGTTGCGCGGCCGCGTCTCGTCGGCGAACACATGCACGGCCAATCCCTTGTCATACGCCATGTAGATCGGCGCGGTTGCGGTGCCCCAATCGACCGTCGCCAGCCAGCCGGCATTGCAATGGGTGAGGACGTTGACGCGGGTGCCGTTCTTGCGCGCGGCGATCTCCTCGATGATTTTCAATCCGTGCCGGCCGATCGCCTGGTTGATCGCGACGTCCTCCTCGGCAATTTCATAGGCGCGGCGCAAGGCAGCCGCGCTGCGCTCAGCCCGCGGCTGGCTGCGCACCGCCGCCATCATTTGGTCGAGTGCCCATTTGAGGTTGATCGCGGTCGGCCGCGCTGCCAGCAGGGCCGCGTAGGTCTGCTCCAGATTTTCGTCCGAGCCGTCGCCGCGCAGCGCGAGCCACACGCCGTAAGCGGCGGTCGCCCCGATCAGCGGCGCCCCGCGCACCTGCATGGTTTTGATCGCACGCACGGCATCGTCGAGCGTCGTGAGCCGCACCGTTGCAAAGCGGTGCGGCAATAGCGTCTGGTCGATGATGCCGACGCTGGCGGCGTCGGCCTCCACCCAGATTGTGCGGGTCTCGCGACCGTCGATTTTCATGGTTAAGCAATAGCGAGGAATGAGCTTGTCGTCACCGGGCTTGTCCTGGTGACCCCGCTTAGGCTAGCAAAAATGTACCTACCGATCGGGATGGCCGGGACGAGCTCGGCCACGACAAGCGGCGGGCGCCATGACATCGATTGATTACGAAATCGAATACGACAACCGCGGCCGGGTGCCGGAACATCCGGAGATTTTCGCGCGCTGGCAGCGCGACGCGGCGGCCTATCGCGACGCCGCGCGCGAAGCCGAACTCGGCCTCGCCTACGGGCCGTCGCCGCGCCAGACCATCGATGTGTTTTCGGCCAAAGATGATGACGGGTCGACGCCGCTCGCGTTGTTCATTCACGGCGGCTGGTGGCGCTCGCTCGACCCTTCGATGTTCAGCCAATTGGCGGCCGGACCGAATGCGTGCGGCGTCATCGTCGCGGTCGCCGGGTACGATTTCTGCCCGCATGTTTCGATCGCCACCATCATCGAGCAGATGCGCGTGGCCTGCCTGTGGCTGTGGCGCAAGCACAAAAAACGCATTTTCGCGTACGGCCATTCCGCCGGCGGGCATCTGGCCGCCTGCCTGCTGGCGCAGGATTGGAAGGCGTTCGCGCCCGATGTGCCAGCCGATCTGGTGCCGGCGGCCTACGCGATTTCCGGCGTGTTCGAGCTCGCGCCGCTGGTGCACGTGTCGCAGAATTTGGATTTGCGGCTCGACGAGGCGGAAGCGCGGCGGGTATCGCCGCTGCACTGGAAAGTCCCGGCCGGCCGCACGCTCGACGCCGTGGTCGGCGGGCTGGAGTCGAGCGAATTCCTGCGCCAGAGCAAAATCATCGCCGATGGCTGGGGCGCGCGCGGCGTCGCGACGCGCTATGACGAAATCGCCGGCGCCAACCATTTCACCGTGGTCGATCCGCTCAGCGATCCCGCGAGTGCGATGACGCGGCGCGTAGCGGAGCTGGCACAATACACCAACGCGCTGGCGCTCTAGCGACTGCGCGTGATCTTTCGGGATTCTGCGCTAAAACCAATACCGCCTCGCGAAGGCGACGGTGAGCGCGGCGCCGACCGCAACCACCAATACCCGGACTAAGCGGCGCGGGATCACACGCGCGATATAGGCGCCGGCAAGTCCGCCGCCGACGGTGCCCGCCATCAAGGCCAGCGTCTGCGGCCACACGACGGCGCCCTGGGTGATGAACACAATCGACGCCACCAGGCCGTTGAGGCTGGAGACAAAATTTTTCGCCACATTGGCCGAGCGATAGTCGCCGCCGGTCGCAATCGAGAACACGCCGAGGATCAGAATGCCGACGCCGGCACCGAAATAACCGCCATAGAAGGAGACGGGCAGCAGCACTTTCAAGCTGGAGACGTTGAAAGTGACGTCGTGGCCGCGCCCCTCGGCTCGCTTGCGGATATAGGCGCTGATCTTTTCGGCATAGGCGAACAGCAGCGTCGCAAAACCGAGAAGCAGCGGCACCAGGCCGTTGAACAGGCGCTGCGGCGTCAGCAACAGGAGCATGGCGCCCGCGCCCGCGCCCATGACCGAGGCAAAGATCAACTCGATAAAGGCGCGGTTGAACGGCGGCAGATGCGTGCGGTCGGAGAGTGCGGCCAGCATCGTCGCCGGCATCAGCGCAATTAGATTGCTGACCGCCGCGAGTTGCGGCGACAGGCCGGAAGCAATCAGCGCCGGATAGACCACCACCGCGGCGCCGCCGATAATCGACGCCAGCATGCCGGCGAGCACGCCCGCGCCGGCCAAAGCCGCAATGGTGAGAAGGTCCATTACAAAAAATCAGAAAAACGCCTGGATGCCGGTCTGGGCGCGGCCGAGGATGAGGGCGTGGATGTCGTGGGTGCCCTCGTAGGTGTTGACGGTCTCGAGGTTCGAAAGCACCCGCATCACGTGGTACTCCTCCGAGATGCCGTTGCCGCCGTGCATGTCGCGCGCGAGCCGGGCGACGTCGAGCGCCTTGCCGCAATTGTTGCGCTTCATCAGGGAGATGGACGGCGGCGCCGCCTTGCCGGCCTCCAGCATGCGCCCTAAGCGCAGCGCGCCCTGCAGGCCGAGCGCGATCTCGGTCTGCATGTCGGCGAGCTTCTTCTGGATCAGCTGATTGGCGGCGAGCGGGCGGTTGAACTGCTTGCGGTCGAGCACGTATTGGCGGGCACGATGCCAGCAGAACTCGGCCGCCCCCATGGCGCCCCAGGCGATGCCGTAGCGCGCGTTGTTGAGACAGCCGAACGGGCCGGCCAGGCCCTTGACGTTGGGCAGCAGGTTGTCTTCCGGGATCACGCAGTCTTCCAGCACGAGCTCGCCGGTGATGGACGCGCGTAAACTAAGCTTGCCCTCGATCTTGGGCGTGGAGAAGCCGGGGGTAGCCCGCTCGACGATGAAGCCGCGGATCACGTTATCGAGCTTGGCCCAGACCACCGCCACGTCGGCGACCGGGGCATTGGAGATCCAGGTCTTGGCGCCGTTGAGCTTGTAGCCACCGGGGACCTTCTCCGCCCGCGTCACCATGGAGCCGGGATCGGAACCGTGATCGGGCTCGGTCAGGCCGAAGCAGCCGATCATTTCTGCGGTTGCCAGCTTGGGCAGATACTTCCGCCGCTGCGCTTCCGACCCATAGGCGTAGATCGGATACATCACCAGCGACGACTGTACCGACATGGCCGAGCGATACCCGGAGTCGACCCGCTCCAGTTCGCGCGCAATCAGGCCGTAGCTGACATAGCCCAGGCCGGCGCCGCCATATTCTTCCGGCACCGTCGGCCCCAACAATCCGAGCTTGCCCATCTCGGGCAGCATGTTCGCGTCGTAGGTCTCGTCGCGGTAGGCCGCGACGATGCGCGGCATCAGGTAGTCCTGCGCGAAGCCGCGCGCGGTGTCGCGCACCATGCGCTCCTCTTCGCTCAGCTCGTCCTCGAGCCCGAGCGGGTCCTCCCACTGGAAGTCCTTGTCCTTCAGCATTGCGGGTTTGCCCTCGCGCTTCTCGGCCGGCTGCGACATGAATGCCTCCTGGGGACCTTTGTGCGCAGTATAGACCAGCGCGCATAGACCTAGCCAACGCTATACAGTCCCTATTCTTTGAAGGCGCGGGACACGCCGGCTTTCCCTTTTCCGTTTCCCCGAAAGGGAAAATGGAGCGCAGCTTGCTCTGACATCGAGCGCCACCCAAGATGACGCCGTCAGCTCACAAGGCGCGCCGAATATACGTGCGCTGGACTGAACGGGGATAAGTTTTGCGCGGCGAGCAAACAAAAACCCCACCGGCGTCCCGGCGGGGTCATTGGCGTCATACTAATGACGGCGATCAGATCGCCATCTTGAGTTCCTTGGTGGCGCGGAAGGCGACCTTGCGGCTGGCCTTGATCTGGATCGGCTCGCCGGTGGCCGGGTTGCGGCCCATGCGGGCGGCGCGCTTGCGCACTTGCAGGATGCCGAGACCAGCGATCTTCACCCGCTCGCCTTTTTTCAGGTGCTTGGTGATCAAACCGACGAGGTCATCGAGCATCTCCTTGCCCTGGCGCTTCGTGAGTTCGTGCTGCGCCGCGAGCGTGTCGACCAGTTGCTTGGTGGTGATTGGTCTGGATTTCGCTATGTCTGCCATGGACGTCTGCTCCTGTTGCGCACCATGCGCCGTCGTTCCAGACCTATGAGATTCGCGGCCTTTCGAAAAGGGCCGAGGCGCCGGAAGCGCGTTTAACCACAGAAACCGGGCCTTTGTTGCAATGCGGTGGGGCGTTGCCGACACCCGGCGTTTCGTCTATTGAGGCGGCCAGGCGCCCGTAGCTCAGCTGGATAGAGCGTTGCCCTCCGAAGCTGGAAGGAATAGGCGGCCGAGATCAACAGAAGCCTAGCAATCGCAGCCCAATCCAAGTGCCTTTATTTCGATTCGGACGTAATCGGTACACAAGCGCCACTACGGTGTCTGCTGGGATGCTGCATGACATTATTCGCGACATTTTCGCTATATCCGGTACATGTCCGCTTCTCCCCCGAATGCGGACAAACGCGGACGCGATTGGTTTGTTCGTTAAGTGCCAAGAAGCGAACTCTTGCACCGCAGCAAACAGTATCGTTATTCGATCATCTCGTCGGCGGTGGAGAGAAGTGATGGCGCAACCGCGATGCCGAGCGCCTTCGCGGCTTTATCGGACGACCGTCAACTTGAAACGGCAACATTTACAGTGAGTGACAGTTTTTCTTTTTGCTTTTTTCTACTGCGGTTTTCAGGTCTTTAATTCCGTCAAAGTAGCTAGGATTATCGGCCATGTATTTTTTGACCTCCTCGTTTTTGAGTGTCGCGCTCACATAATAGGAAAAGGACCTGCACATCTGGTCCTCGGTAAGCAGCCCCTCTTTGTACACTTGGTCAATAGTATCAAAATCACCGAGATAGTTGTCGAGGCGCGTGTTTGTATTTTCTCCTCCGTGCTCTCTAAGAATTTGCTTTTTGCCGTCGATGGCATTGATCTCGATGGCATCGACGATCGCGATATTAGCGTCGCGGAAAAATAGATTGCTCAATAAAATGTAGTTCTGCGATGACGCGATGTGCCTTACTTCGATAAATTGATAAAGGACGGCACATGTCGAAATTACTAGGAGCGGAAAGCCTATTATCGCAACAATGAAGGCGACACGCTCGAGCGTTTCATTTCTAAAGCGCCACCATTTATTCAGGCGGGAACTTGCCTGTACGTTGGATTTGTTCGGCACGGCTCATCCCTCGATTGCTGCACCACCCGTTCTAAGAATGGTCAAGCGGAGCATCGACCCATGTCTGCTGTCACTCCAACAGCGGACATTCGCCGGTCTCTCGGGAATGTCCGCCAAGTGCCATTAAGTGACGTTCGCCATCGGGAGCAATTCTGACGGTCCGCATCGGATGCGTAGCTAACTATGTGCATCTCTACGGTGCCATCCGGATTTCGCAGACGACGCTCCAAACGCCCGTTAAACTCGGGCAATAGCGGCAAGACGGCCTCCTCGTAGGCTCGAAAGTCCTCAACACCTTCCGTAGGTATTCGGAATATGCGCACAAACGTAACGGGGTTGGTTTGATGGGCGGTCACAGTCATCCTCAGCCAAGATCGTCGAGCATTGAAGACCCTGTATTCTGCGGTCGCCGCCTCACAGCGTCAATGACGGCTCTGAGTTCAATCGCTGCGTATCAATTCAGCGTCCGGGCCGACCAATGTCCGTTGTTAGTCCAATAGGCGACAAACGCGGGCGCGGTTGGTTTGTTCGCTTTGTGCCGCTTTCAGCGTTTTAGGTTCGCACCTTCGCTAGAACCGTTCGGTACGTCCGCTGTTTGGCTCGGCTGCGCTAGCTATTTAACGACGTCAAGTTTAACCTTCGCAATGCCCTGTTCGGTAATTCCTAGCGTTTCGGCCGCAGTATACGAGACGTCAACAACTCGTCCGGGAACAAACGGACCGCGGTCATTGACCCGAACTGTGACAAATCGCCCAGTTGCGAGGTTAGTCACGCGCAGCCGGGTGCCGAATGGCAACGAAGGGTGAGCAGCGGTCATTTTGTACGGATCGAACTTCTCGCCGCTCGCGGTCTCTGCATCCGTGTAGAAGCTGGCAAGTCCATACGACGCAAACTGTGTCTCGGCTGCATGTTTGTCCGTCGCGGCCGGGCTATACATTTTCATGACCGCCACACGCCTATTCGTTACGAATGACGCCTTTCGATTGTTTTCCAGCGATGCCTGCCGACTGACGGCAAGTAGTTCAGATTTGTCGGTGACGACAGAGGACTGAGCGCAGGCCGCAAGCGCCGCCGCCGTTAGAGCGACGGCAAACAAACGAACAACGTTCCGAAAACCGGTCGGCGAGAACAAAGGCACATTAAGTAGAATATGGCTTGCCGCAATGTCGCCGTACGAATTTCTGGCACAGCTGATGCAATACATAATGCCCCCCGCTGACTGAAATCAGAATAGAACAAAAAGGCCAAACCATGGCTAGATGGATGCGGGTGAGAGGTTCCTACCCGCAAGGTAATTTCTCCGGCGCACTCTCGCGGCTTCGCTTCAACTGCCCATTAGCGCTGCCAAGGCAGCCAGCGCTGAGGCGACACCGATCGTTTTGCGGGCCGTGATGCGCTCGCCCAGAACAAAAATCCCGAGCAGCGCGGCAATAATGAAGCCCATCTGTGCGATCGGCACCAGCACGCTCGCCTGGCCACCTGCCACGCCGCGCAGCAGAAGGATCGTGGCGGCAAGTAGCACGATCGCGGCGGCGGCGCCGTATTTAAAGGTCGCCGGCGGCGGTAAAAACCTGCGGCCCGTGAAACATACGACGAAAGTCGCGAGCGGCATAAACACGCCCGCCTGAGCGACTGCAAGCGTTTCGGGGACAGCACCGTGCCGCAGCCCGACAGTGTGGAAGAAATTTGACGCGCCGAACGCGATCATCGCGACGGCGACCTCTGCGAGCGAACGGCTCCGCCTATCGCTGGATGTTTCGCGCCGACTAGAAGCCAAGTCGCCAGCAGCGCGAAAGCAAGTCCGGTGAGCTTGGTCAGCGTCATCGGTTCGCCGAGCAAAACGATCACAAGCAGGGCGGTAACAATAAAGTTCATGCGGAAGATCGGCGCGTTGGTGCTGACCGAGCCCGCGGCAAGGCTGCGGACGAAATAATAGAACCCGGTGAAGACGAATATGCCGGCGACAGAGCCCCACAACGCCGCCGGATCGGGAATGAGCGTGCCGGTCGCGAGCGCATAGAGAATAACGAGCGGGCAGAAAAACCATCCCTGCACCATCAGGAAATGGTCGGCCTGAATGCCTGCGGCTGCAGCCTGCTTATAGATGAAGTCCCCGAGGCCATAGCAGACCATCGCTCCAATGGCATAGGCAACTGAATGGCTCATGAAGGCCCGTAGGCTTGGATGGACAAATAGACGCGCTTGCGGGTAGTCAGTTTTGCGCCAAATTCTGTCTGTTTTCCGCCCAAGTTACTTATTAAGATACATATCCGAATAGGGTGGTCCCAATCGAACATCCCGCAATGTCCGCTCAATATCCGCTATTCCCCCGAGAGCGGACATTCGACCCACCTACGAATAAACCACGAACCGTCCATTTCAAGTCGATGACAGAGCGTTGCCTTGCCACGGTGGCATCAAGGTCTTTGCTGAACGGACCGCTGCCCTCTGAAGCTAGAAGGAATGGGCGGCCGGGATTCATAGAAGCCTAGCAATCGCAGCCCAATCCAAGTGCGTTTCTTTCGATTCGCACCTAATCGGCACCCAAGCGCCACTGCGGTGTCTGCTGGGATGCTGCATAACATTATTCGCGACATTTTCGCGATGTCGCGTCACGTCCGCTTTACCCGATAGCGACCAGATTATTGCGGCGCAGCGAACGCAGCGATGGCCATGAGGCGACGTTAAGAAAGCGTCGGGCAAATGCTAGTCATCGCCGCCAGCACGCCAACGAGCGCGGCGGTCTTTTTGTTCGATCAAAATATGGAGATTCGCTGGATGATCCAGAACGCCGAAACGCTACCGATGACGTAGGCAGGGACGCACCATGCCCACGCGGGTTGCGACACATTGATACGCTGGGTGACTTGCCGCGCGAGCGCAATTACCGCGAAGATCGACGCGATGAAGAGCAGTTGTCCGATCTCAACGCCAACGTTGAAGAAGAGCAAGGCGACTGGGATCGCTGATTGCGGCAGCCCGACTTCGCTTAACGCGCTAGCGAAGCCGAATCCGTGTAACAAGCCGAAGGTGAACGCAACGATCCACGGAAATTTCTCCGCAAGACCCATTCTTCCTTGCCGGGTATGCACGATTTCCGCCGCCACGAATACGATGCTCAATGCAATGCAGCAGTCTCTCATCCGCTGGTTAAAAAAATCCGTCAGGTCACATCCATGCTTTCTATACGAACGATTACGTCGACGACTACGTTGAGCCCGGTTATCAAACCACGTCCGCTACACGTAGCAAGACTGGCAAAACGCGACCTACCAGCGATCTACAAGCAATCCGTGATCGCGCTGCCAAACTTTCCTGCCTGATCGCGCAAATAGCGAGTGCAATCTAAAGAAGAGGAAAGGGCCGAGCATGACGCCCGGCCCCCCTTCCTTTGGCAACATGCGCGCCAACGGCGTGCGAACGCTTGCGGATAGGCGCCCCAAGTCGGGCGCCCTTTTTGCTATACTGACGTTCTATCGAGGGGACCAAGCCAATGCCCACAACAAAGGAGAGACTTAATGCCCTTCTTAATGAGACCAAAAAAGACATGATTGATGGCGATGCGATAATTGCCGAATTGCGCTCGATATTGTCCTTGGCTGACAATCCATATCAGCGCGAGAAAATTCACGAGGCATTGGAGTGGGCGGGAATTCATTTTAGCCCGCGCCGTTGGGTCAACTATGGCGGCTTAGAAAAGACGCGCGCCAGTCTGCAAACGGCCATTTTCAAAGCAATATCGGTCCGCGGCAAGGATGAAACCCCTTAGCCCCGCGATATAGCTGGGCCGGTGCAATGCAGTCGGGCTCCGCGCAAATTTTCCGCAGCGCCAAATAAAACCGTCGTCCAATCCGATGCTAATCCTCAACCGCGACAGGGATGCCGAAAAAATGATTGTGAAATGCCCGAATTGTTCGGCTGTAGTAGACGTTAATGCAGACGGGACCGATGTCCTCGCGCGCGAGGTATAAGCTATTCTGTCCTGTAATCAGGGAAAAGTTGATCAAAGAATGGGCGCTGCTCCATGAGCTGGAATGCCCACACAGGCGGGACGCGAGCGATGCTGAAATTAAGAAATTGAAGCATGGATGATGCTGCCGGATGGCGTCTCCGTAATGCTCACCCTTAAACGCGCCTCAAAATCCCGCCCGAGCGGTCAATGGTCGGATGACCACTACGACGTGTTCGACGGCGACCAGCACATCGGCCTCATCATGTGGACGCATGCGGCCAGCCGCGACACGCATTGGTTTTGAACGATCGCGGCGCGGGTGCCGCAGTACCCGCATGATCGGGGCCACGCTGCAACGCGGGAGCAAGCGATGGCTGATTTCAAGGCGGCGCGGGAGCGCAAGCCGTCAACTGAAAATTGTGCGTCGGATAATCTCAAAAAGCAAAGCCCCTAACTAATTGAGGGGCTTTGCTGTGCCACTTGTCCGTCGCCCCTTAGTGGAGCTGGGTCGAGACGCTCGTGAACGTGTTGTTAAGCTGGGTGCCCAGGCCGTTGACCACAGCGATGATCGCAATCGAAATGCCAGCAGCGATCAAGCCGTACTCGATGGCAGTTGCGCCCGATTTGTCTTTCAAAAAACGCAAAACAAGCTTGTTCATGGGACAAGATTCCGCTGTTGCCTCAGATGCCCTTGTGCCCTTGTTTACGCGGAAGATATATCTGCCTGTTTAAGCCGTTCAGTTAATTTTTACTGAAATTGGCAGCACCAGATCGCGATCATCGCGACAGCGAGGTGGCGCGTCTGTGCCAACACGCCGTCCCGCCGTCAGCCAGAGGTGCCGACAACGGTGCGGGTGCCGCAATACCCGCATGATCGAGACTACGCGGCGACGTGAGAGGAAGCGATGGCGGATTTCAAGGCGGCGTGGGAGCGCAAGCCATGATCCTTAAATCTGAGATTTAAAATTTCCACTGTCTCGATCTCACCCGCCAGAGCGGCCTCATCGTGACGATATATGACGAAGATGGTCTTAGGCCGGCCGCAACAATGCCGCTCTCAACCCCTGCCGGGGCATTCGAGGAAGCGCGAAAGATCGTAGACAATAGGGTCGAGGGACCGAGAAAATAACTCGCCTGATCTGCCGATGACGCGCCGTTGTCGTCTAACTATTTATGAACTAACGCTGATGGCCCAATCCGATCCTTACAATCCCAGCTTTCCGTCTTAACGCCGCAACCGTTCTTTTCATCACTTTCGAAATCTTTGAGACCGGCGTTCTGGCTTTTGAATGAGCCTTAAGCTCGGCAATGTCTTTCTTCGTCCAAGCCAGCAGTTTGCGCTTCGCCATATAAAACTCGTCTAGCAGAATAGAGCCTATTGTTCCATTGCCTTCGGTGTACAGGGCACCGTCACTCAAGCGTCCTGCCAATGGCGGCCTACGCCGCGAGTTGGAACGGCTGAACACTGTCCAGAATGCCAACCACCGGCACCGCCGCACTGCCGCCCGAGGGATGCAGCACCGACTGCACAAAGGCGTTGGTCGCCGCCTACGAGGTGAGCACCGAGCCAGGATCGGGGAATTCGTTCGAAAATTAGTCGAAGCGGGGAGGGCTAATCATTCTTTAAGCCTAAAATATTCGGCCCCGCTGGGCGCGCCGTCTCGCTGGTGCGCGGCACCTGCGCTTCATGTCGGTTTGGGGTCATTAGCGTTGTTTTCGCGATGTCCGGCTTGGGTATGATTAGCGGGGATTTTCGGACACGCTGGTTCGCTGTTGATCGCATCACAAACGATAGACCAGAATACACGAGCGATGTTGTGCAAGCGTAAATCGAAAATAGCTGTTCTATGATCGCGACCACCCGACTGGCCAACCGCCCTGCTGAAATTTAAGCCGCAAAACTTTCATGTCATGGCGTCTTATCCTCGGCCGCAAGTTCTTTTAGCAGCGCCCCATCGGCGCCCCTCCGGCACGCCCACGGCACACAATAACTGGCGCGCCCGAGACGATTCGAACGTCCGACTTTTGCCGCAGGAGCTTTCACGCATAATCCAACCAGCAATATCAAGGGCGTTGCCGACAACCGGCGTTTCGTCTATTGAGGCAGCCAGGCGCCCGTAGCTCAGCTGGATAGAGCGTTGCCCTCCGAAGGCAAAGGTCGGACGTTCGAATCGTCTCGGGCGCGCCAGTAGTAAACCCTTACGCGAACGCACGTTTCGCCACAGGGCTCGCCACTCTCAAATGTCGAAAATTTCAGTTAGCCACACGTGGGCCACAGTGAGATTCCGCATGGCGACGATCCGCAAGCGCCGACGTAAGTGGGAAGTCCAAATCAGACGTGCGGGCCAATGCCCCACATCTAAGTCATTTCATGTTCTCATGTTCGGAAAGATGCGCACGCTTGGGCGCGGCATATAGACGTTAAGGGCGATAGAACCGACCTGCCCGCCGACCCTAAAGCATAGCTGCTAGATGGAGACCTGCGTCAATGTGCGCGCACTGCAGGCGTAAGGCAGTGTGTTTTTGACGCAAAATACATTCGCGAAACTCGCGGCCTAGTCGGGATTTCATTCTAATCGCCAATTCAGATGTAGCAAAACTGATCTGCCCCCTTTGAAGTGGTCTTCCATGATGTATGTTTTTGACAGAGATCAACACTTCAATCTGGCGAACCAGCGTCACGATCTGCTCCGCACTGAACCTCTTCTTCTCCATGACCGGCTCCTTTCCAAGCCCATTTTCTCATATCGTCGCTTGGTGCAAAAACGCCAGGTCAGGTCACTTGAAGCAGCCCGCACTTATTGGTCCAGACTAAAGGGAGACGCCAAAGAGCGTGTCCGCTTTCACCATATCTCGACCGATGAGGTCTAAAGCTCGCTCGGGTCACTGGACTTTTCCACGCGCTAACCCCCTATGATCCGCGATTGCCTTACGGCCTCTGCGGGTTTCGCGCTTGTCTGCCTGCTCGCCTCGGCGACCTACATGCTCAACGACATCGCCGATCTCGACGCCGACCGGCTGCATCGCACGAAACGGCGGCGCGTGTTCGCCAGTGGTGATGCCGGTTGCTTTCGGCTTGATCGCTGCCCCTGTGTTGATTGCAGCGTCATTAGCGGGGGCGCCTCAGTCTGCGCGGGCGGCAAACGAAAAGTGCTTGTGTCCGAGGTAGCTGGCGAACACCGGCACCAGGACGCCGATAACATGCGCGACGGTTTCGGCGTGCCAATTAAAGCCCATCGCCGGAAAGAGCAACCGCGCCAGGCCGACGCTGACGATCCACACCTGGGCCACCGCCGCCAGATTGACCAGCGTAAAACGGACGTATTCGCTGGTGACGCCGCGGCCAGACGCGGCAAAAACAAATTTCTTGTTGAGGAAATAGGCCACGGTCATGCCGCAGACATAAGCGACCAGGATGGAGATCTCGTAGGGCATCATCAGATTGAAGACGATGCGGCTGCCGATATTCACTATTGCCGCAAGCCCACCGGCGACGACGAAGGCGATAAACTGCCGGTGACCAGAGGCCTTGCGCACCGTCGGCTCCGCATCGGGCGTCACGGTACTCGCCCCGCCAATATTTTCCCGAAACGCACGCTTTCGGAAATGCCGCGGTCCTCGGGATAGTAGAAGCAGGTGTCGGCGATCTGCAAGCCGCCGATCGCGGTTTCGACCGGCGGCAACATCGCCAGGAAGCCGGGCTGGCAGACCGGCTGCGCGTGCCGCAACCGGCCGACGTGGCAAGCAATCAGCTCGTCATCGCGCAGTTGCGGGTTCAGCAGTTTCAGATAGTTGAAGCTCTCGGTACGGAAATGGGCATCGTCCTTGGCAAATTTCGGCTGCGTCACCGGCATATAATAGGGAATGTAAACTACCGTGTCGCCGGTCGCGCGCAAGTTGGAGAACTCGACAATGCCCGGGATCTCAAAGCGCGCGTCGGTGATGTTGACCCAGAAATGCCGCGAGATCGAACGCTTGAGGCGAAACACTACGCAGACCACGCCGATATTGCGGATCGCCCCGTAGCGGGCGGCATCGGCCGCCGGCAGATCGGGGACCAGGCGTCCGACGAACGGCGTCGGCACGGTGCAAATCACCGCGTCGGCGGGATGGAATGCACCGCCGGCGGTGACGCCGGTGACGCGCCCGCCCGCAACTTCGACCCGCGAGGCCGGCGTGTTGAGCACCACGTGCCCGCCCTTGGCCTCGATCGCCTTCACCAGCGCATGGATCAAAGTTTCGGAACCACCCTCGATGTGGCCGAGTTCCTCCTGCATCATCGAACGGCGCGAGGTCCCCACGCGCTTGATGCGGGTCCAGATCCACGCCGCCGAGATGTTGTCGGCGAATTCATAGAACTTCAGTTTGAACAACGGCGCCCACAGCCGCTCATAGACGCCGCGACCGCACCACGCCGTGATCCAATCCTTGGCGGAGATGGTCTCGAGGCTGCGCCAGTCGCTGCGCTTGGTCGAGATGAACATCATCGCGCCGTAGCGCAGCTTGTCAGGCAACGACAGCTTGGGAAATTTCAGCAGGGCGACCGGGTCGCCCCAGGGATAGAGCGTGCCATCCACATAGTAGCCCATTGAGGTCGCCACCCAGCGCATCTTGTCGCCGAGCCCGAGCTCGGCGAGCAGATCGAAGGTCGACTGATCGGATTTGCAGACGAAATGGTAATAGCGCTCGATCGACAGGTCGCCGAGGTCGAAATGCGCCGCCATGCCGCCCGGCTCGGGCGCCGCCTCCAGCACCGTGACGGCGTGGCCCCGCTTGGCGGCATAATAGCCGGCCGCAAGTCCCATCGCACCGGCGCCGATGACGACCACGCGGCTCATGTCGCTAGAATTCCAGCACGATTTTCGAATACACGGGATGCTGGAACGTATGCTCCAGCGCGCGATGCAGGGGCGTTGTCGTTACACCGAAAATGCCCGGCCAGTCGATCACCTCGAATACGTCCGGCGTCGCCAGCGCCTCGAGCTGCTTGGTGGTAAACGGCGGGTCGCGATCGAACAGACCGTAGGTCCACAACAGCGCCCAGAACAGGCTGTAGGGAATGCGCACTATTGCCGCGTGTGCGCCGCAAGCCTTCTTCACCTCGCGCATGAGGTCGATGTAGTCGATCTTTTCCTGGCCGGAAATGTTGTAGGCGGCGTCGTTCGGGCGCTTGTCGATGCACGACATGATGATGTCGCAGAGGTCGCCGACGTAAAGCGGCTGGCGCAAATAGCGGCCGCTACCGGGGATCGGGAATATCGGAACCCGCTGCATGAAGTGGGCGAGCCAGCCGACATGCTTGCGGTCGAACCAGCCGAACATCAGCGTCGGCCGCAGCACCACGTGCGACAGACCCGACTGAACGACGATCCGTTCCTGCTGCTCCTTGCTCTCGGTGTACCAATCGGCCGCCTCCGACTCGACCACCGAGGAACTCAGATGCACCAGATAGGGTCGCTTATTGGCTTGCAGCACGTCGATCAGGCGGCGGGTTGCCGCCACGTTGTTTTGCTCGAATACCTTCGGGTCAAGCCCGC
The DNA here is from genome assembly GCA_963739075.1 of uncultured Alphaproteobacteria bacterium. Taxonomy (GTDB): domain Bacteria; phylum Pseudomonadota; class Alphaproteobacteria; order Rhizobiales; family Xanthobacteraceae; genus Pseudolabrys. The sequence continues at coordinate 186,082 of CAVTZC010000009.1, forward strand.
CGATTTGAGCGTGGCAAACGACGACTACATCGCAAGCCGCCACCGCGTCCTGCCAGCCGTCGTCGCTGGCAAGATTGGCTTCGATCACGCGAATATCCGGGTGGAGCCGGCGCAAGATCGCGGTGTTCGCCGGATGCTTGTCGATCGCGACGATATTGGTGAAGCCGCGCGCCTTGAGGCGTGGAATTAGGTTCTGACCGACCAGGCCGGCGGCGCCTGTCACGGCGATTCGCACGCTCATGTCCGCGGGCTCATATCTTCAGCCGGTCAAACAGGAACCGGGGCAGCAAGCGGATGATCAACATGATCGGCCGCCAGAACCAAGGCGTATAGACGACGGCGGCATGGCGGTCGACCGCCTTTTGGATATCGACGGCGACGCGCTCCGGCGTCGCCCAGAGCGGGCCGCCCGTTTTGATCGCCGCGGTCATCGGCGTATCGACGAAGCCCGGCTTGACTCGCACGATATGGAGCGATGTTCCGGCATGGGCGTGCTGAAGGCCTTCGAGGAAGCGGTCGAGACCGCCTTTGGCAGCGCCGTAGATGAAGTTGCTGGCGCGCCCGCGGTCGCCGGCAACCGAGCCGATGACGATCAGGGTGAGCGGAAGGGCGGGATCACGGCGCGCGCGGATTGCCAACAGCCACAGGGCAACACTGACGAAGTTGACGTTGATGATTTCCGCCGCGTGCGCCAAGTCGGTGAGCGCGCGCTCCTGCTCGCCCAAGATGCCGTAGGCGATCAGGGCCTCGTCTGGAAATCCATGCCGTTCGATGAAACCGCCGAGCACGGCATCGCGATCGTCTTGGCCCGCCAGATCGAGCACCTCGACGGCCGCTTTTCCACCGCGTACGACGAGGTCTGCGGCATTGGCCTGCAAGTGATCGTAATTGCGGCCGACCAACAGAAGCTTGCCGCCGCGTTCCGCTGCCAGGCGCGCATAGGCTTGCGCGATCGCCGAACTGCCGCCGAAGATCCAAATATTCCGCCCCACCGTCGAATTCATTGCGCCACCCGCCGCCAGAAGTCGGACATGATCTTGGGATCACGCAACGATTCCAATCGAGGCCATTGGGGATAGCCAAGGCGGAACGCCTCGGCCGACATCGTGGCATCCTTGGCAGGATATACACGGCCGCCGGCCTCGACCACCACATCGGTCATGGCTTGCAACAGCTTGCGCGTGCTGTCGCCATGATTGGGCAGATCGAGCGCCAGGGTTGCGCCCGCCATGGGAAAAGACAGCAGCCCGGGCGACTCGCGCTCGCCGAACAGCTTCAACACGACGAGGAATGAACCCTGCTGAAAATCGCCGGTCAAGGTCAGCAGGCGCTGCGTGGCGCCGACCGCCGCTCGCATCGGGACGACCGTTTGATGCTGGAAGAAGCCGCGCGGCCCATAGAGACGATTCCAGCCGAGGATGGAATCGAGCGGATAGAAGAACGGATCGTAATGCACCATCTGACGCCCCATGACCCAGGGGCGGGAGCGATAGGCGAGATTGAACAACCGGACGGTCGCTGAATTCAGCAGCCAGGACGGCGCGTCGAACGGCACCGCCAGTCGCGGGCCGCGATGGACGCGCAACGCGCCCTGCGGCCGATGCCGGCCGCGCATGAACAGCCCGCGGCCGAGGCCCTTGCCCTTGGCCAGACAATCGACCCAGGCAACCGTGTGCTCCCAGCCGGCGCTGTCGGACGCGAGGCGAAAGAAATGATCGAGGTCGGCGATCGCAAGCGTCTCGACCTCGATGTCAGACGAGCCGATCTGCTTGAGCGCAAGCTCGACCCACAGAATGAGACCAGTCAGTCCGAGTCCGCCGACGGTCGCTTGAAACAGCTCGCTGTTCTCGCTTTCCGAAAGTTCGAGCACATCGCCCGAGGATCGGGCAAGACCGATGCGCCGCACATGGCAGCCGATGGTGCCGGCGCTCTCATGATTTTTGCCGTGCACGTCGTTGGCGACGGCACCGCCGAGCGTGACGAATTTCGTTCCCGGGGTGACCGGCAAAAACCAGCCCTTCGGCACCGCGATGCGCAGTAATGCGTCGAGCATCAGACCGGCTTCGGCGCGGATGATCCCGGTCGACCAGTCGGCCTCGATCATTCGATCTAGCGCGGTCGTGCGCACGAGCTCATTGTCGCGATTGAGGCAAACGTCGCCATACGAGCGCGCGGCACCGAGCGCGAGGATGGAGCGGCTGCTGCCAGTCAGGGCGGCACAGGCATTGGACAGAAATGCCGGGGTCGTGACCGTGTGCGGGGCTTTGAAAACGCGCCCCCAGGACTCGATCTCGTTGCCCGGCGTCATTGGTGAAAAGCCATCAAGACTTTCAATGAGCTTCGGTCGTCGTCCGTTTCAAATGAGCCGATTGCCAGTCTATGAAAGCGGAAACTCGGCCATGACAGCGTTACTACGGCGTAGTGCCGACGGCAAATTCGAGGGCCGCTACGAGAACGCGCGGATCAAGACCAAGCGCGCCGGCAGGACGCCGCCGGCGGCCGCTGAACCGTGGCCGAGCAATATGATAGATTTGATGGACACGCCGGGCGAGTTAAGCGGATTGGCGCATGAGCGCGATAAGTGGGCACTGGTTTTTGGACGAGATCATGCGCGAAAAATAGAGAGCTCTATGGCGGAGTTGAAAACCTGCCGCGCCAAGCGCAAGTTCGGCGTCACCGCCGAGCCGAAGGGCAAGGTCATGCCCAAAAAACAAACATCGCGCGCGGCGGCGATGCGGCCCCTGCGCAAAACGGCAAAGCTCAAGAATGCCCATGGCGGCCCGCCGCGCAATGCAAAGACCGTGGTGAGCGGCGTGACGCTGTCGCATCCCGACCGCGTCTATTGGGCGGACGCGGGCGTCAGCAAGCGCGACCTTGCCGAGTTCTATACGCAGGTCTGGATATGGATGCGCCCGCACGTCACCGGCCGCCCGATCGCGCTGCTGCGCTGCCCGGAGGGCGCGGCCGGACAATGCTTTTTCCAGAAACATGCCGCCGCCGGCATCGCCACCGAGCACCTGCATCTGATCCCCGAGAAGGGCGACAAGATCATCTCGATCGACGATCTCGCCGGCCTGGTTTCGCTGGTGCAGGCCGGCGTCCTGGAAATCCACACCCGCGGCACCACGGTCGATGACCGCGAGCGCGATGATCGGCTGGTGTTCGATCTCGATCCCGGGCCGGGCACCGGCTGGAAGGACGTGGTCGCCGCTGCGCGCGAGGTGCGCGAGCGGCTCGCGCGCCTGAAGCTCGAGAGTTTCGTCAAAACCTCCGGCGGCAAAGGCCTGCACGTGGTGCTGCCGATCAAGCCGACGCCTTGGGATCAGGCCAAGGATTTCGCTTATGCCGTTGCAACCAGCATGGCGGCGGACGCACCCGCGCGCTACACGGCGAGCGCGGCCAAGAATAAACGCAACAAGCGGATTTTCATCGATTATTTGCGCAACAGCCGCGAGGCGACCGCGGTCGCCCCCTACTCGACCCGCGCGCGGCCGGGGGCGCCGGTGTCGACGCCGATCGAATGGTCCGAGCTCGACAGCCTCGAGGGCGCGGACCAATTTACCGTGCGCAATCTGCCGGCGCGGCTTGCGCGCTTGCGCAGGGACCCGTGGGCGACTATCGGGCGGCTCAAACAGGCATTGCCGAAGTTCAAATGAGCGCGGCGGGTCGCAGAACTTTTTTGTGAAGCAGGCTTAGTGAGAAAATCCGGCACGCGGCCAGGACACGGCGCGAACCTGCTGAATCTTTTCCAGCTCCGTTGCCGGCAGATCGTCGCAGGCGAAGCAGCGAAACGTGTGCAATTCGGTAAACGATGCGACCCGAGGATCGATGCGCACAAGCGTCATCGATATCCCGCAAATCGGACAGGTCGGCGGTGGTGCAGAATAATCGCAAGCTTTCCGAGCCATGAATCGTGTTTAGAGATTCGCCCGAACCAGCGAAATGACATAAGTCAACGACATAGATCAAAAAGGAAAGCCCCGGCCAACAGTGGCCGGGGCTTTCGTTCGCAAGCAGCGCCCGCAAATGTGCAGCGCTAACTCATCGCCGTCTCTTGATCATTTGAAGGTGTGCCCGTTGGCCTCATATTGCTTGCCCTTGGCGGTGCGCTCGCCGCCGCCCGCCGGGTTCACGTGACAGTAGCCGCAGGCCTTGCCTTCCTTTTGAGCATAGGCCGGCAACGCCGTGGCGGACCGAGGGGCAACGACCAAGCCCGCGAACAACGCAAAGGCCGCCAGCCCTAATGATCCGGCAATAATGCTCTTCATCAGTATCTCCTCAGATTGCCCGGCACCATGCCGACGGCACAGACACTGTTATGTGAAATGATCGCAATCTCGAGGCCTTGATTCAAGTCAAGCAACGTTCTTTTTCAGGGTCGCGAGAGTTCCGTTCGCGGTCGGGCTTCGTGTGAGGAAAGAACGCGGCGGTTGCATTCGCAACATGGCGCCAATCTCTCGTCAGAAACTGTGAAATATCTTAAGGGGTATTGGAAATGGACGGCTTCCGGCACATCGTAGCCCGCAAGGGAACGAAACAAACTCGGGAGGAAACCATGCCGATCTCACGCCGCAGACTGATCGTCACCCTCGGGCTTGGCTCGGCTGTAAGCCTGCTGCCGCGTTCAGCCTTCGCCGCCTATCCGGACCGGCCGATCCACCTGATCGTGCCGTTCGCGCCCGGCGGCAATGCCGATATCGTCGGCCGCATCGTCGGCGAACGGATCTCGAACGCGCTCGGCCAGCCGGCGGTGGTCGACAACCGCGGCGGCGCCGGCGGCAGCATCGGCGCGGAAGCGGTGGCACGCTCGACGCCCGACGGCTACACGCTGCTCGTCGGGTCCAATGGCCCGCTCACCGTCAACCCGTTCGTGCAGGCCAAGCTCGGCTACGATCCGATGAAGGATTTCGCAGCCGTAGCGCTGACCAGCTACGTTCCGCACGTGATCATTCTCAATGACAAGGTCGAAGCCAAGACGCTGCCGGACCTGATCGCGCTGTCCAAGAAACAGCCGATCAGCATCGCGACCAGCGGCGTCGGCAGCGCGACGCACATGACGCTCGAGCGTTTCAAGGCCGTGACCGGCGCCAACCTCACGCATATCCCCTACCGCAGCGGCGGCCAGCTGATGCCCGACCTGATCGGCGGCAATATCCAGGCCGCGATGACGGAATTCTCGACCGCGTTGCCGCTGCACAAAGCCGGCAAGGCGCGCGTCCTCGCCATCGCCTCGGCGCAGCGCTCGCAACTGGCGCCCGACGTCGCCACATTCATCGAGGGCGGCGTGAAGGATTTCACCGCGGAGAGCTATATCGGCATCCTGGCGCCCGCCGGCACGCCAGCGCCTATCGTCGCGCAGTTACAGAAGGCGATCGCCGCCGGCCTCACCGGCGGTCCGGCGCCCGACAAGCTGCGCGCCTTGGGAGCGGAAATCGCCACGGCCGAGCAGATGACATCGGCCGGCTTTGCCGCCTTCATCCGGGCCGACTACCAACACATGGCGGAGGCCGCCAAGCTCGCCGGGATCGTGCCGAAATGAGCGGCGTGCTGCCGCGCGGCGCTTGCGACTGCCACTGCCACGTATTCGGCCCGGCCGCGCGCTTTCCTTACTCCGAACCGCGCAGCTACACGCCGGACGACGCGCCGCTGGAAGCTTACCTGGCGATGCTCGACCGCCTTGGCTTCGATCGCGGCGTTCTCGTGCAACCGAGCGCCTATGGCCGCGACAATCGCGCTATGCTGGACGCGCTTGCGCGCGAGCCCAAGCGCCTGCGCGGCGTGGCGGTCGGCGGCGCCGAGCTGACGCAAGATACGCTCAAGCAATGGCACGCGGCCGGCGTGCGCGGCTTGCGCGCCAATGAATTCCGCCGCGACGGCAAGCCCTATTACCAGAACGGCGTCGGCTTGAAGGAGATCGAACCACTGTTGTCGGTCATCGCCGATCTCGGCTGGCACCTGCAGCTCTGGATCGATGCGCGCGACCTACCTGAGATGGCTCCCGCGCTGGCCCGCGTGCCGGTGCCGGTGGTGGTCGATCATATGGGCCGGCTGGAATATCATCACGGCACGCACAACCCCGGCTTCCAGGCGCTGCTGCGCGGCATCGGCGAAGGCCGGCTATGGGCGAAGCTGTCGGGCACCTACCGGCTGGGCGCGACGCCGCCTGATTATGCGCAGGCCAAGCCGTTCCACGACGCGCTGGTCGCCGCCAATCCAGCGAACCTTGTCTGGGGCACTGACTGGCCGCATCCGCGGCCGGAAGGGCCGGTACCGGATGCCGCGCGCCTGCTGGCCGTGTTCCTCGACTGGACGCGCGACCCGGCTCGGCGGCAGGCCATCCTCACCGACAATCCGGCGCGGCTGTACGAATTTCCGCCGACGTGACCTGCGCTTGCCTCAGGCCGAAGCCGCCAACGGCGGCTCGTCCAGCTTGCGCCGCGGCTCCGGTCCGTAGAACTCGCCGAGCTGCTTCATCGGTCGCGGCTTGATCAGGATCGACGCCAAGCGGTCGCGCAGCGCCTTGGGCGAGGTCGGCTTGATCAGGAATTCGTGCACGCCGGCGCGCAAGGCCTGCATCACCGCGGAGTGATAGGCGCGGCTGGTCAGCATGATGATCGGGATGTTGGGACGCGGAAACACGCCGGGCGAGCGCACGATGTGCATCACCTCCATGCCGTTGAGCACCGGCATGTCCCAATCGAGCAGCATGACGTCGGGATCGCCGGTGCGGATCGCTTCCAGCCCGGCGAGCCCGTCGGCGGCCTCCATCACCGACCGCGCGCCGAGATTCATCAGCATCGTGCGGGTCAGCCGGCGCATGTAGGCGTTGCCGTCGACGATCAGGATATCGAGGCCCTGGAGCAAAGCCTCCGTCGAATTCTTGCGCATGAAAGCCTGTGACCGCTGCGATGGGATCGCACGAAGCCTAAGTCGAAGACTCTGTAATTTTGCTAAGTCAGACCGTTCAATTTTTCGCTATTCCGGCTGGGCAAGCGTCATCATCGCAACCAATTGATGTGGCCGGCACGCCGTCATTTCGATAAAATTGTCGGCAAATGCAGCGAAACAAGCAGCATGAAGCTTCCCAGCCCCGATCATCCGATTACCATCGCGCGTAACGCCAACCGCGTGCGCGTCACATTTGCCGGCAAAACGATCGCCGACACGACGCGCGCGCTCACGCTGCGCGAGACGAGCTATCGCCCGGTGCAATACGTACCGCGCGCCGACGTGGTGATGAGCCTGCTCACGCCCACCGCCCATGCCAGCCATTGCCCCTATAAGGGCGATGCCAGCTATTTCTCGATTTCCGCCGATGGCCGTACTGCCGAGAATGCGGTGTGGAGCTACGAGCGGCCGCTTCCAGCGATGGCCGAAATTGCCGGCTACCTGGCGTTTTATCCGAACCGCGTGGACAGAATTGAGGAAAGCGCGGCGTAACGCGCACGTTCAGTGCATGCGCGGGGCTTTGAGGAACTTCGCCCGGTCGGACGAGTTCACCCGCACGTCGAAGGTGACGCCTTCGCGATAAAGCGTGAGCGGCACCTCGACGCCGGCTTGCCCGAGCGCCCAGACCTTGCGGTAGAAGCCGGCCAGCGTGGTCACGGTCTCGCCCTTGACCGCCAGGATCACATCGCCGGTTTTCAGCTCGGCACGCGCCGCCGGCCCCTTGGGCGCGATGCCGACGGCGACGATCTTGTCTTCGACCTCGGTCGAGTAAAGCCCGAGCCAGGGTCGCGCCGGTTTGTTGACGCGGCCGAATTTGCGCAGGTCGTCGAGGATCGGCTTCAACAGATCGATCGGCACGACCATGTTGAGATGCTCGTTCTTGCCCTCGCGCGCGCGTTCGAGCTGCAACGAGCCGATACCGATCAGTTCTCCCTGTAGCGAGATCAGCGCGGTGCCGCCCCAATTGGGATGGGCCGGATAGGTGAAGATCGCCTCGTCCAGCACGTATTCCCAATAGCCGGCGAATTCCTGTTTGGCGGCGATGCGGCCGGCGAGCGAGCGGGTGCGCCCGCCGGCGCCGCCGATCACCACCCGCTCGCCGATCTCGGCGGCCTGCGATGAGCCGATCGGCAGCGCCGGCAGGTCGATCTTGCCCAGCGCCTGCACCAGGCCGAAACCGGTCTCCTGATCGAAACCGAGCGCATGGCCTTGCACCACATGGCCGTCGCCGAGATGCAGCCAGACGGTCTCCGCTTCGGTGATCAGGTAGCCGATGGTGAGCACTAGGCCGTTGTCGATCAGCACGCCGTTGCCGGCACGCTCGACCCCCAGCGTCTCGGCGGTGAAGCCGTCAGGCGGGATGATCGAATGCAGGCCGACTACCGAGGACAGCGCGCGCTCGAGATCGTAAGGATAGTCTTCCGCGCGCGGCTGCGCGGATGGCGACACTTTCCATTCGGTCAACGCGGCCATGCCGGGCTCCTGTGCTTTTTGCTATTTATCATACGCATCCGGACGCAGGTGAGAAGATGGCATCCGGCATGATAGCGTAGAGATCACCAGCCATGACCCCGCTCTCCATCCTCGACCTCTCGCCTGTTGCGGCCGGCTCGACCGGCGCGCAGGCCTTGCGTAATTCGCTCGACCTGGCGCGGCTGGCCGATGGCCTGGGCTTTTTGCGCTATTGGGTGGCCGAACACCATAATCTGCCGGCGATCGCCAGTTCCGCCCCCGATATCATGATCGGGCAAATCGCCGCGATCACAAAGAACATGCGCATCGGCTCCGGCGGCGTGATGCTGCCCAACCACGCCCCGCTGATGGTGGCCGAGCGCTTCAAGGTGCTGGAGGCGCTCTTTCCCGGCCGCATCGATCTCGGCCTCGGGCGCGCGCCCGGCACCGATCCCGCCACGTCCTACGCGCTGCGCCGCCGGCAGGGCATCAGCGAGGGGGACGACTTCCTCGACCGCTTCAACGAATTGATACTGCTGGAGACCCGCGGATTTCCCGCCGGGCATCCGTTTCACAACGTGCGGGCCATGCCGGCCGACGTGGCGTTGCCGCCGATCTATCTGCTCGGCTCATCCGACTATTCCGCGCAACTGGCCGGCCAGATCGGCGCGGCCTTCGCGTTTGCGCACCACTTTGCCACCTTCGACGCCGCCGAGGCAATGCGGCTTTATCGCGACAATTTCCGCCCCTCGGTATCGCACGCCAAGCCCTACGCGATCCTCGGCACCCATGTGGTGTGCGCCGACACCGACGAAGCGGCCGAGAACCTGGCCAAGACCGTCGAGCTCAATATCGTGCGCCGCGCCAAGGGCGAATATCTCCCCCTCGCCTCACCCGAAGATGCTGCGTCTTACGACTACACTCCGGTTGACCGCGCGCGCATCGCGCAGAACCGCACCAAGCTCTCGGTCGGCGCGCCGGCGGCGGTGAAGGCCCGGCTCGAACCGCTGATCGCCGCCACGCAAGCCGACGAACTGATGGTCACGACCATGACTTTCAGCCACGAAGCGCGCAAGCATTCCTACGAACTCTTGGCGCAAGCCTTCGCGGAATAAGGACGCTCACGCGCGGGGCATCTCCACAGCACGCGGCTCGCCATGCTAAAAGATGCGGGGGGCACAGAGTTTTCCGCGTTTCTCGCCGTCTAGAAAATGGGAGGTTTTCCTTGGGTAAGCAGTTCAAACTCACCACCACCGACAAGCATTCGCTCGGCGCCTACCGCGCCGATCCGCAGGGCACGCCGAAGGGCGGCCTGGTCGTGGTGCAGGAGATTTTCGGCGTCAACCATCACATCCGCGCGGTGTGCGACCGGCTGGCGGCGCTTGGTTACGTGGCGGTGGCGCCGGCGGTGTTCGACCGCTTCGTGCGCGATTTCGAATGCGGCTATACGCCCGACGAGATCGCCCATGCGCGCAGCTATCTCGGCAATTTGAACTGGGAACACATGATGCACGACATCGCCGCCGCGCAAGGTGATCTCAAGGGCGTCGGTCCGCTCGGCGTGATCGGCTTCTGCATGGGCGGCACCGCGGCATTTCTGGCCGCCTGCCGGCTTTCCGGCCTGGCGGCGGCGGTGGCTTTTTACGGCGGCATGATCGGAAAGTTCGCCGACGAAAAGCCGAAATGCCCATTACTGATGCATTTCGGCGAAAAGGACGAAGGCATCCCGATGGACGTCGTGGCTTCGATCAAGCAGAAGCAGCCACAGGCAGAGACCTACACCTATCCGGATGCACCGCACGGATTCTATTGCGACGAGCGCGCGAGCTACCGCAAGCCGTCGGCCGACCTTGCCTGGCAACGGACGGTCGAGTTTCTCGGCAAACATATGAAGAAATAGGCCGAGGCGCGGCTCTACACCCGGCTGTCATCGTCCACGACTGCGTCCCCCGCATGCGCGGGGGACGAGACGGATTGGCTAGAACCACCGCTCCTTGACCAGCACGGTATCGCCGGGGCGCAGCGGATAGTTGAGCGGCACCGCGCCCTTGATCTGCTCGCCGGGCCCGCTGCGGGTGATCTCGACCGTGGTCTTGTAGGCGCGCGGGGCGAAGCCGCCCGCAATCGCGATCGCCTTTTCCACCGTCATATCGGCGACGTAAGCGTACTGCCCCGGCGTCGTCACCTCGCCGAGAATGAAGAACGGCCGGTAGGTCTCGACCTCCACCGATACATGCGGCTCGCGCACGTAACCCTGCTTGAGCCGTTCGGCGATCCGCTGCGACAGCTGCTGTGTGGTGATGCCGCGCGCCGCGACACTGCCGATCAGCGGCAGGCTCACATTGCCGCCGGCATCGACGATGTAAGTGTTCGAAATGCCGTCCTGGCCGAACACCACGACGCGCAATTTGTCGCCGGCACCGAGCGTGTAGGGCTGTTCGTAGGACGCGGCTGCAACATAACTGCTCGGCGCCGCCGCGTAGGATCCGCCGGCGCTATATTGCGGCGTGGCATACTGAGGCGTCGCGGGGCGCGGGGCGATATACCGCAGCACGGAAGGCGGTTGCAGCGGCTGTTGCGCGTACACCTGCGGCGCGCTCGACCGCGTTTTGAATAATCCGCGCCCGCTTGGCGCTGGCTCCTGATACGTTTGCTCGGCGTATTGCGGCTGCGCGAATGGCTGCGACGAAAACAGTCCGCGCCCTGCTGGCGCCGGCTGCTGATCGGCCTGCTGGGCGTATTGCGGCCGCGCGAAAATCTGCGACGAGAACAGCCCGCGGCCAGCGGCGTCGTCTGGCTCATGCCGCATGCAGCCGGTGCCCGTGAGCGCGACCAAAGCAGCCAACAGAAATTGGGATGCCCGCATCAAACGATTCCGCGCCGTCCAAAGAAATTAAACCCGATTAACGCTTTATATGGTTAATAAACCCTCACCGGCCGGACGCCGCCATAAACTTGCGTCACGGCAGCGTTTTTTTTGCCGCTCCCCTGAAATACAACGCGCGCCCGTGACGAGCGCCCGCGCATTTTGAACTCCTGTCGGCAAAATCAGGCGCCGGCCGCCTGCGTCAGCTTGGCCCCGGTATCGATCGGGCACGACACGCCGGTGCCGCCGAGCCCGCAATAGCCGAACGGATTCTTGGCGAGATATTGCTGGTGGTAGTCCTCGGCAAAATAGAACTCGCCCGCATCGACGATCTCGGTCGTGATAGCGCCATAGCCCCTGCCCTTGATCGCTTTCTCATACATCGCCTTCGACGCCTCGGCGACTTGCCGCTGCTCGGGCGTAAACGTGTAGATCCCGGAGCGATACTGCGTGCCGACATCGTTGCCCTGGCGCATGCCTTGCGTGGGGTCATGACTTTCCCAGAACGTCTTGAGCAGGGTCTCGTAGGAAATCTTTTTCGGATCGAAAATCACCAGCACCACTTCGTTGTGGCCGGTGCGGCCCGAGCAGACTTCCTCGTAGGTCGGGTTCGGCGTCAATCCGCCGGCATAGCCGACGGCGGTGACATAGATGCCGTCGCCCAGCTCCCAGAACTTGCGCTCGGCGCCCCAGAAGCAGCCGAGCCCGAACACAGCCTTCTGCGCGCCCTCCGGATAAGGCCCTTTCAGCGCGTGGTTATTGACGAAGTGCTCTTGCGCGGTGCGGATCGGCCGATCGCGCCCGGGCAACGCCTCGGCCGCCGTCGGCATGGCAATCTTCTTCAATCCGAACATGGTTGGTTCTCCTGCAATCGATGTCCGGAATATATGATCGATCCGTCCGCGCGGAAATGCCGGCGCCGATCACGTCTCGGCCAGCCGGCCGCACGCGGTGTTCACGCTTGCGTTAGAGACCTTTTGCTTACGCGTGATCTTATTCGAAAACCGGTACCCACTTTTCGGGATCACGCGCTAGCTGCTAGCGCGCGTAGCCGATCAGCGGCTTCTTTTTGCGGCCGAGCAGCAGCAGCAGGATGCCGGCAATTCCGAGCAGGCTCCAGGCCGGCGCCGCCAGGATCGAAACCGTCACCGGGTCCCACAACAGGCCGCCGGCATAGGGTTCGATCAGCGGCTCGAGTTTCGCCAGGCCGCCCGCATTGATCTGCCCCCACAGCGCCTGCACCGTGGTGAGGGAGAGGCTGTTGCCGGCGATCGACTTGGTGCCGTCATAGATCACCAAGATAAAGGCTGCGGCCAGGAAGATCAGGCCGAGGAAGCGGAACAGAAATCGGATCATGGCTTGGCGGTCTTTTCCTTGAGTAACCGTACCGATTACCCCGCGGCGCGGTCCGGTTCAACCTTCGCCCGCCCTTCCCTTGAGCAGGCGCTGCTGCTTCCGCTAACCTCACCCTCGCCCGGCAACACTGCTTGTGTCATAGAGTAGCAATGTCCAAAAAACCCTCTGCCGGCCGCAATCGGCCGACTTTCACTGATCAAGAAGCCCTGCAATTCCACAGCGTTGGCCGGCCCGGCAAGCTGGAAGTCATCGCCACCAAGCCGATGGCGACCCAGCGCGACCTCTCGCTCGCCTACTCGCCGGGCGTCGCGGTGCCGGTGCTCGCCATCGCCGAGGATCCGAGCCGCGCCTACGATTACACCGTCAAGGGCAATTTCGTCGCCGTCATCACCAACGGCACCGCCATCCTGGGACTCGGCAACCGCGGCGCCTTGGCGGCGAAGCCCGTGATGGAAGGAAAGGCGGTGCTGTTCAAGCGCTTCGCCGACATTGACTCCATTGACCTCGAAGTCTCCACCGAGGACCCCGACCAGTTCATCAATTGCGTGCGCTATCTCGGCGCCGGCTGGGGCGGCATCAATCTGGAGGACATCAAGGCGCCGGAATGCTTCATCATCGAACAGAAGTTGCGCGAACTGCTCGACATCCCGGTTTTTCATGACGATCAGCACGGCACCGCGATCATCTCGGCGGCAGGGCTGATCAACGCGCTCGATCTCACCGGGCGCGACATTCAGAATACCAAGCTGGTCTGCAACGGCGCCGGCGCCGCCGGCATCGCCTGCCTGGAACTGCTCAAGGCGATCGGCTTCCGCCCGGAAAACCTTGTCCTGTGCGACACCAAAGGCGTAATCTACCAAGGCCGCACCGAGGGCATGAACCAGTGGAAGTCGGCTTACGCCATCAAGACCTCGGCGCGCACGCTGGCAGAGGCGATGCAGGGCGCCGACGCGTTCTTCGGCCTTTCCGTGAAAGGCGCCGTTACCAAGGACATGGTCAAGTCGATGGCGGCCAAGCCGATCATCTTTGCCTTGGCCAATCCCGACCCCGAGATCACCGCCGAGGAAGTGGCGGAAGTGCGCGACGACGCCATCATGGCGACCGGCCGCTCCGACTATCCCAACCAGGTCAATAATATTCTCGGCTTCCCGTTCATTTTCCGCGGCGCCCTCGATGTGCGCGCGTCCACCATCAACATGGAGATGAAGATCGCCGCCGCACGCGCGCTCGCCAATCTCGCGCGCGAGGACGTGCCGGACGAGGTCGCTGCCCTGTACGGGGCACGGCCGAAATACGGACCCGAATACATCATCCCGGTGCCGTTCGATCCGCGGCTGATTTCCACGGTGCCGCCCGCGGTCGCCAAGGCGGCCATGGACACCGGCGTCGCCCGCAAGCCGATCGTCGATATGGACGCCTACCGCCAGCAACTGAACGCGCGGCGCGATCCGATCGCCGGCACCCTCGTGCAAGTCTTCGCGCGGCTACGCCGCCAGCCCAAACGCGTGGTGTTCGCCGAGGGCGAGGAAGAACAGGTGATCCGGGCCGCCGCCAGCTTCGTGCACCAGGGGCTGGGCACCGCCTTGCTGGTCGGCCGCGAGGATCTGGTGCACGCGGCCGCGCGCGAGGCCGGCATCGAGCTCGGCGAAGGCATCGAGATCATCAATGCCCGCATGTCGACCCGCAACACCGTCTACCTCAATTATCTGTATGAGCGGCTGCAGCGGCGCGGCTATCTGCTGCGCGACTGCCAACGGCTGGTGAACACCGACCGCAACCATTTCGCCGCCTGCATGGTCGCGCTCGGCGACGCCGACGCCATGGTGACCGGCGTCACCCGCAATTTCTCGGTCGCGCTCGAGGACGTGCGCCGCGTGATCGATCCCAAGCCCGGGCACCGCGTGATCGGCGTGTCGCTGGTGGTGGCGCGCGGGCGCACCGTGCTGGTGGCCGACACCGCGGTCACCGAAATGCCGGAGGCGAACGAGATCGCCGAGATCGCCATCGAGGCGGCCGGCGTCGCGCGCCGGCTCGGCTATGAGCCGCGGCTGGCGCTATTGGCATTCTCGACCTTCGGTCACCCCCAGGGCGAGCGATCGGCGCGTGTGATCGAGGCGGTGCGCATCCTCGACAGCAAACGCGTCGATTTCGAATATGACGGCGAAATGGCCGCTGATATCGCGCTCAATCCGGCGCTGGCCGCATCCTATCCGTTCTGTCGGCTATCCGGCCCGGCCAATGTGCTGGTGATGCCGGCGTTCCATTCAGCCTCGATTTCCACCAAAATGCTGCAGGAGCTGGGCGGTGCGACCGTGATCGGGCCGCTGCTGGTCGGCCTCGACCGTCCAGTGCAGATTGTGCAGCTCGGCGCCAAAGACAACCAGATCGTCAACATGGCGGCGCTGGCCGCCTATAATGTCAGCGGATGACTAGCGCATGATCCCGAAAAGTGGGAACCGGCTTTCGTACAAGATCATGCACAGACAGTTTTGAACCGAGAGCGGGACGGAGAGCATCGTTGCGCAAGACCCTGTCCGGCGTGATCGCCGCTATCGCCACCCCGATCGACGAGGATGGCGCGCCCGACCTCAAGCGGGCGGTCAAGCTGGCGCGCTATCTGCTCGATAATGGCTGCGATGGCCTCAATGTCCTCGGCACCACCGGCGAGGCGACCTCGTTCTCGCGCGACGAACGCAAGGCGGTGATGAGCGCCTACAAGGCGGAAGGTCTGCCGCTCGACCGGCTGATGGTGGGAACCGGCGCCGCGGCGGTGTCGGATGCGGTGGCGCTCACCCGCCATGCCGCCGAGCTCGGTTTTGCCGGCGCGCTGGTGCTGCCGCCGTTTTACTACAAGGGCGTGCCCGACGACGGACTGGTCGCCTATATCAACACGCTGGTGAAGACGACCGCGGATCGGCCAATCCCGATTTATCTCTATCACTTCCCGGCGATGTCCGGCCTGCCCTGGCATGTCACATTGATCAAGCGGCTGCTGGAATCCTTCCCGTCCCGCGTCGTGGGCCTCAAGGACTCCTCCAGCGACATGGCTTACGCCCGCTCGGCGGCTGCGATCGCACCCGGCTTCGCGGTGTTCCCCTCGACCGAGGCCGCGCTGCTGGAAGCGCGCGGCGGCGCGTTCGCCGGCTGCATCTCGGCCACCGCCAATCTCAACGCCGATCTGTGTGCGCGAGCGTGGCGCGCAGGTGATGCGGGCGCGCTCGACGCCGCGGTGGCGATCCGCAAGCTGTTCGACGGCAAGCCGCTAGTCTCCGGGGTGAAGGCACTGCTCGCGCATATTCATGACGACCCGGAGCTCGCCCGGGTCAAACCGCCGCTGGCCGAGTTCTCGGCCGCCGACCGCGCGGCGGTATGCGCCGGCCACGATGCGGTACGGGCCAAACGGGTGGCCTGACCTTCTGTTTTGCGGGCGTTGACGCCTGCGTGGGGCCTTACTATAAGCCTCGCCCGTGGCGGCGGGGTATGCTTCCGCTACGCTTTCTTGCAAAGATCAGTCGCTTAGGCGGTCTTTCCGCCGCGAAACGCCAGTTGTGAACGAGAGGCTCATGGCCAATACCAAGTCCGCCCGCAAAGCCACGCGCAAGATCGCGCGCCGGACAATTGTCAACAAAGCGCGCCGTTCGGTGCTGCGCAATTCGGTCCGCAAGATCGAGGAAGCGATCGCCAAAGGCGACCGCACTGAGGCTTTGGCGGCGTTCAAGGACGCCGAGCCGACTATCATGCGTGCGGCGCAGCGCGGCGTCGTCCATAAGAACAATGCGAGCCGCAAAGTGTCGCGCCTCGCCCATCGGATCGCCAAGCTCGCCAAGTGAGCGGCGGCCCGACTATAGCGCCGCTTTATTTTGTATCAAATTTTTGAGAATATTGGCTGAGCGGTCGCGCGAGGGACGTCGCTGCGCCTCGCCGTAGTCAAACCGTCATCGCGGCGTCAAACAAATCTGCTCGTGACGAAACTGCTTGACAAAGTGCGGCGCTGGCCGCGGGGACGCCGATGCCTACACGCTTTTTCTTGAGGGTTACCCTGAATTTTCGCTCACGGATTTTTTTGCGGCATGAACGACTTAACGAGCATGCCGAGGGCAGGACCACAAAATGCGGATTTGACGGACAATTTTTTTGGCTCCTGTTTTTTTAATTGTCGCGCCGTTGCGCCGCGCTTGGAAATTTAATCCGACTTTTAAATTCTGCGCAACTCATCAAGACGTTGCAAACCAATTTATACACAGGCGCGCCATCGCGCCGCTGCGCATTTTCGTCATATGGGACGCCCACATCCGCGATTTTCATTGCGGGCCAGTAACCCTTGTGTATTTTTGAAATGCGCGCCCGAAAGTCTTGGGCGTTATCAAAACAAGGTCTCATGTCACGCTCATCGCGGATGAGAACAGCCTTTCTTTGCCTGCCGGTATCATGTGGGGCCGTTCGAAATCCCGGTAAGCCGGATCTAGAGTTCAACGTCGGGTTCCAGTGGGATTGATATCGCGCAATCGGATATTCGATCGGACAACGACGTGAGCGGGCTGCCGCAAGGCGGGCGTGAGGCGGACCACCGGGCAAAAGTCCGGGAATCAACTCGAGGGGGGAATTATGACAGCAACGGGACATATTCTGGCGAACATCGCCGGTACCATTGGATGGATTTCATTCGATTTGGATTCACTCTGCGTCGTCGCTCGTCCCCCCAGTGTTTCCCGCATTGTTCTGTCCTTGAACCGTGCATCCAATAGTTCGTCCGCGTTCGTGACCGGCATCCGGGGCGCCACCCCTCCGCCGGCGGGCTGAGGCGCAGCATCCTCGACCCGCCGCCCCTGTTGCGCCGCACGGCCGAAAGGCCGCCAGCGGTCCGACAATCTCCCACCGGCATCGTGATCGAGTTTGTTGCGTCCCCGTCTCCGGCGCGTCGGCGGCATCGCACCGTCGGGCCGGGCCGCCTTAGTCGGTTCAAACAATCAATCGAAACGAGAAATAAGAAAATGTCGAACGCAGATCACGAGAGCTGGTCACGGGTAAGGGATCGTCTGCGCGCCGAGGTCGGCGAGGATATCTATTCGAGCTGGTTTGCGCGCATGGACCTGGAAGCCATCGAGGAAGGAACCGTGCGCCTGTCGGTGCCCACGCGCTTTCTCAAAAGCTGGATCCAGTCGCACTATGCCGAGCGCGTGCTGGCCTGCTGGCAGGCGGAGCAGGCGCAAGTCGGCCGCATCGAGCTGATCGTGCGCTCGGCGGTGCTGCGCTCGGCCATCGTCAAGCCCAAAGCCGAGCTTGAGATTGGCGCCGACGATGGCGGCCGCTTCAACAACACCGGCAATGGACGCCCGCTGCCGGTCGGCGATGCGACCGGGCATGAGGCGCTCGGCGGCTCGCCGCTCGACGCCCGCCTGACCTTCGACACCTTCGTGGTCGGCCGCTCCAACACGCTCGCGCAAGCCGCCGCCAAGCAGGTGGCCGCCGCCAAGCGCGGCGACCCGGTGATGTTCAATCCGCTCTACATCCATGCCGGCGTCGGCCTCGGCAAGACGCATCTGCTTCAGGCGGTCACCTGGACCGGCAATGCCTTGGGCGAGCGCAAGGTCCTCTATCTGACCGCCGAAAAATTCATGTACGGGTTCGTATCGGCGCTGCGCACGCAGACCGCCCTCGCCTTCAAAGAAGCGCTACGCGGCATCGGCGTGCTGGTGATCGACGACCTGCAGTTCCTGCAAGGCAAGTCGACCCAAGCCGAGTTCTGCCACACGCTCAACGCCCTGATCGATGCCGGCCGCCAGGTGGTGATCGCCTCCGACCGCCCGCCGTCCGACCTCGAAAGCCTCGACGACCGGGTCCGGTCCCGGCTGGCCGGCGGCCTAGTAGTGGAAATGGGGCCGCTCGGCGAGGAGCTGCGCTTCGAAATCCTCAAATCGCGCGTGACGGCGGCCCGATCGCACCATCCTAGCTTCGACGTGCCGCTGCCGGTGCTGAGCTATATCGCCAAGGCCGTCACCCATAACGGCCGCGATCTGGAAGGCGCGCTCAACCGCCTGCTCGCCCATAGCAAGCTCACCGGCCATGCCGTGACCCTGGAAATGGCCGAGCGCGAGGTGCGCGACCTGATCCGCCCGCAGGAACCCAAGCGGGTCAAGATCGAGGACATCCAGCGGGTGGTGGCGCGGCAATACAATGTCAGCCGGTCCGACTTGTTGTCGTCGCGCCGAACCGCCAATGTGGTGCGCCCGCGCCAGGTGGCGATGTATCTGGCCAAGACCCTCACTTTGCGCTCGCTGCCGGAAATCGGCCGGCGCTTCGGCGGCCGCGACCACACCACCGTGCTGCATGCGGTGCGCAAGATCGAGGGCCTGGTCGGCAACGACATGGCGCTGGCCGAGGAAATCGAGATCCTCAAGCGCCAATTGCAGGAATAGCCGGGCCAGCCTCCCCCTTTTGCTTTCCGGGGGAGGCGCCGCGGCTGCAAAGCCCTTGGGGATATGCCTGCCGGCCCGGAACCCACCCTTGCCTAAACGTCATACATTCGTCACCTTTCACCCCCGGCCTCGCATTCCGCGAGCCGCCGGCTTGCTGTTGCGCCTCAATTCAGGGTCGTTTTCGAAGGCGCCGAAGCGGGTCTCCCCATGAAGGTTACTGTCGAGCGTGCAGAGCTGTTGAAGTCGCTGGGCCACGTGCATCGCGTGGTGGAACGGCGCAATACCATTCCGATTCTCGCCAACGTGCTGATCAAGGCCGAGCGGGGCAAGCTCAGCATGAAGGCCACCGACCTCGATCTCGAAGTCATCGACAGCGTCGCCGCTGAGGTGTCGCCGGGCGGCGCGACCACCGTGCCGGCGCACATGTTCTACGAGATCGTGCGCAAGCTGCCCGAGGGCTCGCAGATCGTGATCGAGGGGTCCGGCGACCGCGCCGTGCTCTCGCTGCGCGCCGGGCGTTCGCGCTTCACGCTGCAGACGCTGCCGGAAAGCGACTTCCCCGATCTCGCCGCCGGCGAGATGACGCATTCCTTCAAGCTCGCCGCCGCCGATCTCAAGCGACTGATCGACAAGACCCAGTTCGCGATCTCCACCGAGGAGACCCGCTATTATTTGAACGGCATCTACCTGCACACGGCCGGGACAGCCAAGAACGCCACGCTGCGCGCGGTGGCGACCGACGGCCATCGCCTCGCGCAGGTCGAGCTGCCGCTGCCCGACGGCGCCGCCGGCATGCCCGGCATCATCGTACCGCGCAAGACCGTGGGCGAGGTACAGCGGCTGATCGAAACCGGCGAAGGCGAAGTCGCGATCGAATTGTCCACCGGCAAGATCCGCTTCTCGATCGGCGACGTGGTGCTCACCTCCAAGCTGATCGACGGCACCTTCCCCGATTATGCGCGCGTGATCCCGGCCAATAACGACAAGAACCTCATCGTCGACAAGAAGGATTTCGAGGCCGCGGTCGACCGCGTCTCCACCGTGTCGAGCGAGCGCGGCCGCGCGGTGAAGCTTTCGATCACCGGCGGGCGGCTGGTGCTATCGGTGACCAATCCGGATTCCGGCAGCGCCACCGAAGAGCTCGAAGTCGAATACGAATCCGATCCGCTCGATATCGGCTTCAACTCACGCTATTTGCTCGACATCGCCGCGCAGATCGAGGGCGAGGTGGCCGTGCTCAAACTCGCCGACCCGGGCTCGCCGACGCTGATCCAGGACAAGGACGCCAAGGGCGCGCTCTATGTGCTGATGCCGATGCGGGTTTGATCTCCCGCATCGCCGGCGCGGATAGTAAGGCTCGCTGATGACTTCAGCCTTCATCTGCCGCCTGACGCTCGCCAATTTCCGCAGCTACCACGCCGCGCAGATCGGACTTGGGCCAGCTGGACCGGTGGTGCTGACCGGGGCCAATGGCGCCGGCAAGACCAATCTGATCGAGGCGATCTCGTTGCTGGCGCCCGGTCGCGGGCTGCGGCGCGCGACAACCGAGGAATTGGCGTTTTCCGAGGGCGACGGCGCCTGGGCGGTGTCCGCCGAGATCGAGGGCATGCTGGGGCTGGCCACGCTCGGCACCGGCATCGATCCGCCGGCGGGCGAGGATTCCGCACCCCCGCGCAAATGCCGCATCGACCGCGAGAGTGTCTCCTCGGCGACGGCCTTCGCCGATCATGTGCGCGTAGTGTGGCTGACGCCCGCCATGGACCCGCTGTTCAACGGCCCGGCGTCCGAGCGTCGCCGCTTCCTTGATCGCTTAGTCCTTGCGGTCGACGCGCAGCATTCCAGCCGCGTCGCCGCCCTTGAGCGATCACTGCGCTCGCGCAACCGGCTGCTGGAAGACGTCCGCAGCGATCCGCATTGGCTCGATGCGGTCGAACACGAAACCGCCGAGGTCGCGGTGGCGGTCGCCGCCGCGCGCGCCGAGACGGTCATGCGTCTTTCGGCGACGCTCGCTGCCGCACGCGACGAAGGCTTTCCGCGCGCGGAGATCGCGCTCAGCGGCTGGATGGAGAAACTGCTGCCCGATCACAGCGCAATCGAGATCGAGGACCGCTACCGCGTCTTGCTGAAGGACAGCCGCGCGCGCGACGCGGCCGCCGGTCGCACGCTCGATGGCCCGCATCTGTCCGATCTCGCCGTCACCCATGCCGGCAAGGGCATCCCGGCATCGAACGCTTCGACCGGCGAGCAGAAGGCGCTGCTGATCCGCCTGGTGCTCGCCCATGCCGGACTGATCAAGGACATGACCGGTTTCGCGCCGCTGATGCTGCTCGACGAGATCGTCGCCCATCTCGATCCGGCCCGCCGCGCCGCGCTCTACGACGCACTAACCAACCTCGGCGCGCAGGTCTGGATGACCGGCGCCGATCCGGCGGCCTTCGGCGATATTGTCGGCCGCGCGCAAGTCTTCGAAGTCCGTCCCGGCGCGGTACAGCCGGCACCTTAATCTTCCGCCAACCATATTTTATCGACAATTTTACCGATCAGGCTAACGGAAACCCGATAACTCTCTGGTAATATTAATAAAAATACCTCCGACGGGATTCCGGCATGGCTCCGCGCACCGCCGCATCGGGCGCTACCGCCGTTAAAGCGTCTGGCGCACGCGCGCGGTACGATTCGACCGATTCGCAGAGACTGGCCGGCGCGCTCGCCGTGCTCGATGGCCATCGCCGCGACAGGTTGCTGGAAGCGGTGGCGATCGCAGCCAAGGAATTGTTGCGCTCGTCCGACTTGGCGGTCTCGCTGCCGAAAATCATCGAGCTGTTCGCCGGCGCCACCGGCGTCGACCGCGGCCATATTTTCCTCGTCGATCCGGCAAACGGGCAGGGCAACCTCCTCCGGCATTCCGTGTGGACCGCGCCCGGTATTGCGACGCCGCCGGAGTTCCAGAATGCCCAGGAGCGGGTCACGAATATCGGCATGAAGTCTTGGGTTGAGAAATTCGAGCGCGGCGAAACCATCGCCGGCCATGTGCGCGATTTCGATCCCGACAAACGCGCGTTTTTTAGTCTCGGCGGCGTGAAGTCGGTGTTGGCCGCGCCGGTGTTCGCCGATGACCGATGGTCAGGCGTCATCGGCTTCGATGACTGCCACAGCGAGCGCGACTGGTCGGCGGCGGAGATCGACGCGATCAACATGGTCGCCGAATTGGTCGGCGCCGCGGTCGCCCGCGCGTCGCATTTGAATAAACTGGCTGACGCCAATCACATCATCGAGAACAGCCCGACGATCCTTTACCGCCTGAGCCCGCAGAAGCCCTTCGATCTGATCTACCTCTCGCAGAACGTCCGGCGCTACGGCTACGATGCCGATGAATTATTGGCGACGCCGGGCCGCTGGCTGCAGCACATCGAAAGCGAAAAACATCCCGCGATCGCGGCCGACATCAAGTCCATCATTGAAGGGCGAACGGAAAACACTCTCATCGAATTCCGCTTGCGCAAGCCGGATGGCTCCCACGCCTGGCTCGAAGGACGCGGATATGCGGTGCGCGACGAGGAGCGCCGGCTCGTCGCCATCGAGGGCATCCTCACCGATATCACCAACGCAAGAAATCCGAACGCGAACTGTCCTTCTCCAAATTCTTGCTGACGACCGCGGTCGAGAATTCACCGGACGCGATCATCGTCGTTGATGCAAACGACACAGCGACGCCCTCGATCGTTTGCGCCGGATTGGCCTGCGGATCACGATCGACGACTTCGGCACCGGATATTCCTCACTCGATTATTTGCGGCCGTTCCGCGTATCGCGGCTGAAGATCGATCGCCGCTTCATCAACGACGTCTGCATCAATCCCGAAGACGCGACGATCGTGCGCGTCACCATCAACCTGGCGTACGCCTTGGGTATCGAAGTGGTTGCGGAAGGCGCGGAAACAGCCGACCAGCAAAGCTTTCTGATCTCGGCCGACTGCAAGCTGGCGCAGGGTTATTACTTCGGCAAGCCGGTGCCGGAAGCCATGGCGAGCAAGCTGTTGCGCAAGAATCTGCAGCTCACCGCCGTCTAGTCCGGTTTGCGCGCGGCCGTCGCGCTAGGTTTCACCGAGCAATTCCCGCCGCTGCCGTTCCGACGCATCGGAATAGCGCCGCAGCGCATGCGCCTCGCTGAGCAGGCCGATCACCTGCCGGCGCTCGGCCGAGTCGACCACCGCCAGCGCTTCCGCCTCGAAGCGGTCGAACGCCGCGATCGCTTCCCGCGCCGTCATCTGCGGCAGCAGCATGTGATCGGCATGGTGCAGGATGTCGCGCACCGAGGCGGTGGCGGCGAGTTCCGGCGCGTGCGCCTCAGCCACGATCACCATGCCGGCGTAGCGGCCGTCCTCGTCCACCGCGGCCACCTGGTTGGTCGAGCCCAAGGGAAACGCCTCGCGAAAGGCCGAGATCGGCAATTCCACCGGCGTCGTGCGCACGTCGGAGCGCATCATTTGGCCGACCGCCAGATCCCTGATCCAGCCGACATCGGCCGCGCTGCGGATGGTCTCGCCGCGCAGATGGAACCGCCAGGTGGTGAACGAATAGCCGAAGAATTCGCGGGTCACCTGCATCGAGACGATCACCGCGATCAGCACCGCGGTGGTGAGCCAGAGGTCGCCGGTCGTCTCCAGCGCGATGAACGTCATGGTCAACGGCCCGCCGATCACCGAGACTGACAGCGCGCCCATGCCGATGATGGCATAGGCGTCCGGATTGACGTTCAACCCCGGCCAGGCGGCGTTGAGCCCGACCGCGAATAATTGTCCGCCGAGCGCGCCGAGCAGCAGAGAGGCGAAGAACAGGCCGCCGCGGAATCCGGTGCCGAGCGAAACGATCGAGGCCAGCGCCTTGAGCAGGAAGATCAGGGCGATGGTCGCCAACGGCAATTTGAAAATGCCGGTCAGATGCAGGGCGCCGTGCCCGGACGACATCACCTGCGGCGACACCGTCGCCAACAGGCCCACCACCGCGCCGCCCAGCATCGGCCGCAAGGCCGGCTTCACCCGCAGCCGCGAGAACAGCACCTCGCAGGCGGCGACGCCGCGCATCAGCGCGATCCCGAATATGGCCGCCAGTAAGCCGACCCCGCCGGCGATCACCACGTCATGCACCGCCAGGCTGGAGACCGCACCGGTTTCGATCCCCAACCGGTCAGGCGCGAACATCTGCGCGGTCAGATAGCCGACCAAGGCCGCCATGCCGACCGGCGCCAGTGAGGCAATCGAATAGCTACCGATGATCAGCTCGAAGCCGTAGAAAGCGCCGCCCAAGGGCGCGCCGAAGGCGCCGGCAATGGCGCCGGCGGCGCCGCAGCCGACCAGGATGCGCATGTCGCTGCGGCGCAGGCGGAAGGCTTGGCCGATCTTGGAGGCGATGCCGCTGGCGAGCTGGGTATAGCCGGCCTCCAGACCGACCGAGGCGCCGACGCCGCTCGACCACACGGTCTGCGCCGCCACGATCAGGCTGCCGCGCAACGACATGCGCCCGCCGTGCAAGGCATTGGCTTCGACCGGGTCGACCTCGGTGCCACGCCGCCGCGTGATATAGGCGGTGGCGAGGCCGAACAGCAGCCCGCCGAGGCAGGGGGTGAAAAACGCATAAAACGGGTTGAGCGAGCCGCGGCCCGACAGCCGCTCGCCGGGGTCGAGCCCAAAAAACGTCAGATGCATGAGGCTGACCGCCTCGCCCATGGCGGCGACCACCAGACCGGCCAAGGCACCGGCGACGAGCGCCAGCACGATCACGCTCAATTCACGAGCGCGCACAATGGCGCGCAGGCGATGGGGAACTTCAAACGGCTTGTTGAACCAGCGCATGGGGAGCGGAATAGGATCGAGTGACGCAGCAATTCTTAGATGCCAAGCCGCGTCCGCGTGCAAGAGAAACGGATTTGGACGCAAGGCCGTGGCCGTTCCATGGCTGCGCAGCGCCGGGTGCGCGAATCGCCTGCAAAGGTGTCGAATCGGACGCCGAGGGGCCGAATAAAACGGCATTTTTTCACTCGGCCACTCTTTAAAAAATCATTTTGAATCAACACATTAGACAGTGTCACTTAGCTCTGTACGGGACCTAAATTTCGTGTCACACCAAACAACAAATTCGATTCATTTCCTCGCCCGTTTTGAGGCTCCCGCCGATGGCTGAACCGGCCCGCAATCTTGAATCCGACTACGGTGCAGAATCGATCAAGGTCCTGAAAGGCCTCGATGCGGTGCGCAAGCGGCCGGGCATGTATATCGGCGACACCGACGACGGCTCCGGCCTGCACCACATGGTCTACGAGGTGGTCGACAACGCCATCGACGAGGCGCTTGCCGGCTTTGCCGACCAGGTGACGGTCACGCTCAACGCCGAAGGCTCGGTGACCGTGATCGACAACGGCCGCGGCATCCCGACAGACATCCACAAAGGCGAAGGCGTATCGGCGGCCGAGGTCATCATGACCCAGCTGCACGCTGGCGGAAAATTCGACCAGAATTCCTACAAGGTCTCCGGCGGCCTGCACGGCGTCGGCGTCTCGGTGGTCAACGCGTTGTCGAGCTGGCTCAAGCTCAAGATCTGGCGCGACGGCAAAGAACATTTCATGGAATTCGCCGACGGTGTCGCGGTCGCGCCGCTGAAGGTGACCGGCGAGAGCGGCGGCAAACGCGGCACCGAAGTGACATTCTTTCCGTCGCCGAAGACCTTCACCATGGTGGAGTTCGACTTCGCCACGCTAGAGCACCGCCTGCGTGAACTGGCGTTCCTGAATTCCGGCGTCACCATTGTGCTCTCCGACATGCGCCACGCGGTCGAGAAGCGCGAGGAAATGAAATACGAGGGCGGCGTCGAAGCCTTCGTGAAGTTCCTCGACCGCAACAAGACGCCGCTGATCCCAAATCCGATCATGATCAAGGCCGAGCGCGAAGGCATCACGGTGGAAGCCGCGCTGTGGTGGAACGACGGCTATCATGAGAGCGTGCTCTGCTTCACCAACAACATTCCGCAACGCGACGGCGGCACTCACTTGGCCGGCTTCCGCGGCGCACTCACCCGCCAGGTCACCCAATACGCCGAGACCATCGGCACCACGCGCAAGGAAAAGGTGGCGCTCACCGGCGACGATTGCCGTGAAGGCCTGACCTCGGTGCTCTCGGTCAAGGTGCCGGACCCGAAATTCTCCTCGCAGACCAAGGACAAGCTGGTGTCCTCGGAAGTGCGGCCGGTTGTGGAGAACGTGATCAACCAGGCACTGCAGGACTGGTTCGAGATTCACCCGGCGGAAGCCAAGGTCATCGTCGGCAAGGTGGTGGAAGCCGCCGCCGCGCGCGAGGCCGCGCGCAAGGCGCGCGATCTGACCCGCCGCAAGGGCGCGCTCGACATCTCGTCATTACCGGGCAAGCTCGCCGACTGCCAAGAGCGCGATCCAGCCAAGTCCGAACTGTTCATCGTCGAGGGCGACTCGGCCGGCGGCTCCGCCAAGCAGGGCCGCAACCGCGAATTCCAGGCCGTGCTGCCGCTGCGCGGCAAGATCTTGAACGTGGAACGCGCGCGCTTCGACAAGATGCTGGGCAGCCAGGAGATCGGCACGCTGATCACCGCGCTCGGTACCGGCATCGGACGCGACGAGTTCAATCCCGACAAGCTGCGCTACCATAAGATCATCATCATGACCGACGCCGACGTGGACGGCAGTCACATCCGTACGCTGCTGCTCACCTTCTTCTTCCGGCAGATGGAGGAGCTGATCAAGCGCGGTCACATCTACATCGCGCAGCCGCCACTCTACAAAGTCACGCGCGCCAAGTCCGAGCAGTATCTCAAGGACGAGCGCGCGCTCGAGGATTATTTGATCACCATGGGGCTCGAGGACTCGGTGCTCCGCCTCGCGTCGGGCGAAGAGCGCGCCGGCGAGGATCTGCTCAAGCTGGTCGAGGAAGCGCGCCAAATCCGCAACATCCTCACCGGGCTGCACAGCCGTTATAACCGCAAGGTGATCGAGCAGGCGGCGATCGCCGGCGTGCTCACGCCCAAGGTCACCGACGATCTTGCGACCGGGGCCGCCGCCGCCGACTACATCGCCAAGCGGCTCGACGCGCTCGAGGAAGAAACCGAGCGCGGCTGGAAAGGCAGCTTCGACGAGAACGGCTTCCATTTCGAGCGTACCGTGCGCGGCGTGAAAGAAGTCGCGATCATCGACCAGGCGCTGCTCGGCTCCGCCGACGCCCGCAAGCTCGACGAATTCGCCGCCAGTCTGCAGCAGGTCTATCCGCGCCCGACCCCGCCGGCGATGCTGCGCCGCAAGGACGAAACCACGGCGATCCATGGGCCCGTCGGCCTGTTCGAGGCGCTCACGGCCGCCGGCCGCAAGGGCATCAGCATGCAGCGCTATAAAGGGCTGGGCGAGATGAACCCCGAGCAATTGTGGGAGACCACGCTCGACACCAACGCGCGCTCGCTGCTGCAGGTCCGCATCAAGGAAGTCGACGAGGCCAACGTGCTGTTCGACCAGCTCATGGGTGATCTGGTCGAGCCGCGCCGGCAGTTCATCCAGGACAACGCGCTATCAGCGAGCGTGGACGTTTAAGACATCAGCTTGGCGCCGAGGAACAAGGCGATCGCCAGCGCGCCCAGGAACAGCAGCAGGAAAATGCCGAACAGCCACTGCGCGATGGTGGCGGAGGCCGCTTCCACGTCCGTGAAGCCGAAAATGCCGGCGATAATGGCGATCACTAGAAAGATAAAAGTCCATCGCAGCATCAGCTGCTCCCGCGCTCGGTTTCGCCTGCATTAAATAGGCTTGGTCCCGCCGGGGTTCCATGGCTCCGGAACCGATTTCGGCGCGATCGACCTTGGGTCGCGCGGGCCCCAGCGGCCGGCATCGACGCGGGCGAGGAAATCGCCGACCACCTGGTTGAACAGGTCGGGCTCCTCCAGGTTCACCACATGACCGGTCTTCGGGAACACGACCAGACCCGAGGCGGCGATGGCCGCTTTCAGGAACAGGCTCGGCTCGATACAGCGATCGTCCTCGTCGCCGACCACGATCAGCACCGGGATGGTGAGCCGCCGGATGGCGTCCTCGAAATCGTAGAGCGAGGGCCGCGACCCTTGAAAGCCGCGCGAGGTATGGGCCGAACCTTGCGCATCGTGCTCGGCCAGATGCTTTGAAAATTCCGCGAACCCGCGCGCATCCTTGATCGCGAACGGCACGCGGCTCGGCCCGTTGCCGTAGGTCCTGGCCACCGCCGCCGAACCGTCCCGCTCGAACTGAAGCGCGAGGTCGCGCGAGTTCTTATGAAATGCGTCCGTGTACCAGCGCTCGCTGCCCGAGCCGATGCCGGCGAGCGTCATCGAGCGCACGCGCGCCGGATGATTGAGCGCGACCTGCAACGTCGTGTAGCCGCCCATCGACAGGCCAACAATGTGCGCCTGGTCGATCCTGAGATGATCGAGCACGGCGACGGCGTCGCGCATCACGTGCTGGTAGCTGTAGGCCGCCGCATCGGCCGGCACGTCGGACGGCGTATAGCCGCGCGCGGCATAGGCGACGCAGCGGTAGCGCTTGCCGAATTCGCGCAGCTGCGGCTCCCAGCTGCGATGATCGCCGGCGAATTCGTGCACGAACAGGACCGGCGTGCCCTGCCCCACCTCTTCGTAGTGGAGCCGCACGTTGTCGCCGGTGATTGCGTAAGGCATGCGAGATGACCCGTTGAGACGGCGGCACTCTATACGGATATCGCGCCCGGCCGGAAGCCACCGCGCCAAATGAAACGGCCGGCAAAGCGCCGGCCGCGGTGTCGAGTTCTTGGTGCGACGTTCAAGCGGGGTGGCGCGCCGCCCAACCCAATTCCATCCGCCGGCGCCAGGCGTTCTGGCGCAATCCCAGCAGCCGTTGCGCGGCGGTTCTGGCGTCGGAGCGGCTGGCGGCCGCGCAGCTGCGGTATTCAAGGTCGGAGACGCGCGACACTGGCAGCGGCCGGCGGAACAGTCTGGCGAACGGATTGCCATCGCCGTCGGACGTCAGCTCGGCGATCGTCTTGGCCACATGACCGCTATGCCCGAAGGCCATCACGCGGCCCGTCAGGGTATGGCGAACCTCGTAGACCCCCGGGCCGATCGGCGCTTCGATGGCACCATCACCTTTCCCGTCGGGAAAGCGCTTCCAGCCGCTCCAGGTTTGCATCATGCGGACGCCCTCGGCTTGCCTTCAAAATCGCGCTCCGAGAACGCGACAATTCCGCTTTGGTTCCGTGGATTTCCAGGTGCCTGCAGGAGAGGTCCAGCTCAGTGACCGGGCAGCACCAGGACTTTCGGCTTGGCCGGCAGGCTCGCCTTGGACACCACTGTCGAGGGCACTGCGGCGATCTCCACGTCCCATTCCTGCCGCACGCGCGCCAGGAAGCGATCGAGGGTGTAGGCGCTGAAATAGTGCATGGGAATCATCAGCGGCGCCTTCAGCGCGTGCAGCACCTCGACCATGCCGTCGAGGTCGAGCGTGTAGTTGCCGTCAACCGGCACCAGCACCACGTCGACGCGGCCGATTTCGTTGAGCTGCTGCTGCGTCAGCGTGTGATGCAGGTGGCCGAGATGGGCGATGCACAGATTGGCCACCTCGAAGATGAAGATCGAATTTCCGTGGCGCTCGGTGCCGCCGTCCCAGGTGCGGATATTGGTCGGCACGTTGCGCACGCGCACGTCCTTGTAGGTCAGGTCAATGCGTGCCGGCTTTTCGTCTTCCGCCCAGCCGCGCAGCACGTGCTTGATGCCCGGATCGGGATGGTCGCTGTAATGGGTGGGGTGCGCGTGGTTCATGGTCGCGATGTCGGGCAGCACCGGCGGCCTGACATAATCGTTGTAGTCGGTGGCGATGCGCACGAGCTGCGGGCTCTCGATCAGGAAGGTCGCGTGACCGACATAGGTGATGCGCACCTGATCGGGCTCGAGCGCCGCAAGGCGAAAGGCGGCCGGCTGCACGAAAGGCGCGCGCTCCGCCACCAGGCCCGGGCAGCTTGCGGTCATTTCCGGCTTGGCCGCCGGCGGCGCCGCGCCTTGCGCCAATGGCTGGCCCGCGCAGGCCATGACGCCCAAAGACGCCGTGAGAATTCCCAGCAATGTTCCGCGCATGTCATCACCCACACCGGTCCGGCGCGGCGAATCTGACACGGTTTTGGCGGGCGTGCTACCGACTCCCACACAAATGAAAAGCGGCGGCGCTTTTGTTTGCGCCTGATCTAGTCCGAAAACCGGTTTCCACTTTTCGGGATCAGGACCTGAGGGCGCCGCCGTTCAATCGCGATCCGAGCCGACGCTCAGAATTCTTCGAAGTAGCGGCGGTCGCGCATGGACACGATGACGCCCTTCGGTGTCAGCACCACCCAGCGGCCATCCTGCCGCTTGACCGATTGCACCGGTCCGAGGCCGGGCAGCGGGGCGCCGAGCTGGACTTGATAAATCTCGCCGTGGCTCTCGACGAAAATGTAGCCATTGCGGGTGTCGTGGATGGTCCAGTCCGCCACCACCGGGACCCGCGCGGACGCTTGCGATTCCATCGCGGCAAAGCGCGGTGCCGGCCGCGGCGTCGGCAGCGGCGGCGGAGCCGCCGGTACGGTCTGCGGCGCCGATATCGAGTCGGTGATTTCAGCGGCCCCATGCTCGAGCCGTTCGGTAATCTTGGCAATCTGCGTATGCGCCGACTTGTCGACCTGCTCGAGGCTCGCGTTCAGCGTGGCGATTTCCTTGCCTAGCTTGGCGATCGATTGCTGCATCGCCTTGTCCTGTTCGACCGCGGCGACGTCGGGGCGCGCGGGCGGCGAGAAACCGCCGCTCGCCAGGGTGCCGATCACGGCGCCGAGCACGGCCGCGAAGGTCACCGAGGCGGCCAGCAAAGCGTGGCGCTTATGGCGCGGCCTGAAGACAAAGCGCAGCGGCGTCTTGATCGCCACGTCGGCGGCGGGTCCGACGGCGGGCACCGTCACGGCAATCGGTTCGATCGCAGGCGCTTCCGCTTTGACGGGCTCGACCGCCGGCGCGGGCGCGTCCGAGGTGGTGGCGGGTATATCGGTGCCCGGCGATATCGACGGCGATTCAACGGTCGGCAGCTCGCTTTTGGCCGAAACCGGCTCGGGCGCGCCATTTGGATTTGCCGCCGCATCACCCCCGGTGATTTCGATATCCTTGCGCTTCGCCATGGCCGGTCCTCGCGGTTGGTTGTTCACCAATCGCTAACCATGTTCGGTTACCAATAAGTTACCAATTGCGCCCCGCCGCCATGCCGGCACAGGTCGCATCCCGGCGGATCACGCCGGAAACCCACTTATTGACCGATTTTTAAAAGCATCAGACCGGCAGACCGTTCTCAGCTGCCAAGGCCTTGAGCGAAACGGCCGGACGCGCGCCGATATGCTGGATCACTTCGGCCGCCGCCAGCGCGCCGAGCCGGGCGGCGGTGCGGTGGTCCTTGCCGCGCGCCAGGCCGACCAGGAAACCGGCGGCGAACAGGTCGCCGGCGCCGGTAACGTCGACCATGCGGTCGATCGGCATCGCCTGCACCGCCTCGACGCTGTTGCGGGTCACCACCACGCAGCCTTTCTCGCTGCGCGTGATCACCGCGAGCTTGGCGTCGTGGCGCAAAGCCTTGACCGCGGTGTCGAAGTCGGCGGTCTCGTAGAGACTGTGCAGCTCATGCTCGTTGGCGAAAACGATGTCCACGGTGCCCTTTCGGATCAGGCCGAGGAATTCCGCGCGGTAGCGGTCGACGCAGAACGCATCCGACAGCGTGAGCGCCACGCGCCGTCCGGCCTTGTGGGCGATCGCCGCCGCCTTGACGAATGCTTCCTTGGCCTGCGGCGGGTCCCACAGATAGCCTTCAAGATAAGTCAGCGCGGCGCTGGCGATCTTGGCCTCGTCGATGTCGGCCGGCTTGAGATCCTGCGCCGCGCCGAGAAAGGTGTTCATGGTGCGCTCGCCGTCCGGCGTCACCATGATGTAGCAGCGCGCGGTCGAGGGGCCGGTGCTCGCCGGCTTGGTATCGAAGGCGACTCGGGCGGCGCGGATATCGTGGGCAAAGGCGCGGCCGAGTTCGTCGTCCTTGACCTTGCCGACGAAGGCGGCGCGGGCGCCGAAGCTCGCCACCCCGACGATGGTATTGGCAGCCGATCCACCCGAGCTTTCCACCGCCGGCCCCATCGCCTGATAGATCTTCTCGGCGCGCGCCTGCTCGATCAGCGCCATGGTACCCTTGTGCATGCCGTGCCCGACCAGGAAATCATCCTCGGCGCGGGCGATCACGTCGACGATGGCATTGCCGATGCCGATAACGTCGTAGCGGGGGGTGGTCATGCGGTCCTCGAATGAAATCGTAAGGCGAGATCGCGGGCGGCCGCGCACTATAGCGGCGACCGGCGGGCTGGCAACGCCGACGGTTCGCGCGGTCTAGTGAGGGGGCGGAAGTCTTTTCAGCACTTCCAGACTCCACCAGAGAAAGTAGCCACCGATTAGACTGCCGAGCGCCACTTTCACCAATTGGATGATTAGCTCGTCTTTGCTCATCTAAATCCCACCCGCCACTTGCCACCCCACGAGATTCCCGACTGTCTTGCCTTTCTCGTATAACGGAAAGGCAAGGCCTTTAACATTGCTATCCCGTGTCGGGGCAAAGCCTTTGTTGCGGCCCCCAACAGGGGTTGCGCGCCAAACGGCGTCATGCGATGTGGCCCACCACAATCCCGGAGTGAGGCCATGGCGTTCAAGGAACGCGTATTTTCCGGCGTGCAGCCGACCGGCAACCTGCACCTCGGCAACTATCTCGGCGCAATCACCAAATTCGTTGCGCTGCAGGACCGCTATGATTGCATCTATTGCGTGGTCGACCTGCACGCCATCACGGTCTGGCAGGACCCGAGCGAACTGCCGCGCGCCACGCGCGAGGTGACCGCGGCGTTCCTCGCCTGCGGCATCGATCCCAAAAAGCACATCATCTTCAACCAGAGCCAGGTCGCCGAACACGCCGAACTCGCCTGGGTGTTCAATTGCGTCGCGCGCATGGGCTGGCTCAACCGCATGACCCAGTTCAAGGAGAAGGCCGGCAAGGACCGCGAGAACGCCTCGGTCGGTCTGTACGTCTATCCGAACCTGATGGCGGCCGACATTCTGGTTTACCGCGCCACCCACGTGCCGGTCGGCGAAGACCAGAAGCAGCACCTCGAGCTATCGCGCGATATCGCGCAGAAATTCAACAACGACTTCGCGCAGTCGATTCACGCGCACGGCTACGGCGAGGCGTTCTTCCCGCAGCCGGAGCCGCTGATCCAGGGACCGGCGACGCGGGTGATGTCGCTGCGCGACGGCTCGAAGAAAATGTCGAAGTCGGAAGCGTCGGACTATTCGCGCATCAATTTGACCGACGACGCCGACACCATCGCGCAGAAGATCCGCAAGGCCAAAACCGATCCCGAGCCGCTGCCGAGCGAGGAGAAGGGTCTCGAGCCGCGCCCCGAAGCCGACAACCTGGTTGGCATCTACGCCGCCCTGCAAGGCACGACCAAAGCTCAGGTGCTCGGCGAATTCGGCGGCGGGCAGTTCTCCGCCTTCAAGGGCGCGCTGGTCGATCTCGCCGTCGCCAAGCTCGGGCCGATCGGCGCCGAAATGAAGCGGCTGGTGCAGGATCCGGTCTATATCGACTCCGTGCTGGGAGAGGGTTCGCAGCGCGCGCAGGCGCTCGCCGCCGAAACCATGAAGGCGGTCAAGGACATTGTCGGTTTCGTGCGCCGCTGACGCCGCGTTTTTACTCGGAATATATCCGGGCTCTGGCCCGCTTGTCTCGACCGCGGCCGGCGTGCGACCATTTATGCTGATGCGGCCATGATCAAAACCATGATCTGGCGCAGCGGGAGCGACGATGAGCACCAAGCGCCGCAGCTACGAGGCCGGCCACAAACGCAAATATCTGGTCGTCATCGACGACACCGAGGAATGCGACCGCGCGGTCTATTGGGCGGCCAAGCGCGCCGGCCGCACCAAATCGCAACTGGTCATGTTGCGTGTGATCGACACTGGCGAGCAGAATCAGCAATGGCTGGGCGTCGCCGACATCATGAAGGCAGAGGCTGCGGAAGCGGCCAACGCGGCGTTCGACAAGTTCGCGGCGCGCGCAAAGGAGATCGCCAACATCACGCCCGACCGCGTGATCCGCGAAGGCGACCCGGCCGAGGAGATCGTCAATCTGATCGACGAGGATGCCGACATCGGCATCCTGGTACTGGCCGCCGGCACCGCCAAGGAGGGCCCCGGCCCGCTGGTTTCCAGCCTCACCAAGACCGCCGGCACCTTTCCGATCCCGATCGCCATCGTGCCGGGACATCTGAGCGACGCAGACATTGACGCCAGTTCCTGAAGTTTCCGCGTCTTTCCGGGCATTTCGCGCCAGTTGACCTTGGTCAACGCAAGCGCCATTTATCGGCTATACTTTATGCGATCCACGGGCCTTGAACCCGCAAGGAGCAGAATATGTTCATCCAAACCGAAGCCACGCCGAATCCGGCGACCCTGAAATTCCTGCCCGGCCGAGCGGTGCTCGAATCCGGCACCCTCGACATGGCGACCAAGGAAGCCGCCCGGCAATCGCCGCTGGCGGAACGTCTGCTCGCGATTCCGAATGTTGGCGGCGTCTTTTTCGGCTCCGACTTCATCTCCATCACCAAGAGTGACGGCGAGTGGCAGGAGATCAAGCCGGCGATCCTCGGCGCCATCATGGAGCATTTCATCAGCGGCGCGCCGCTTCTGGCGAGCGGAGCCGAACCGGCGACGAGCGATGCGGACGAATTCTTCGACGCCAATGACGCCGAGACCGTCGCCATCATCAAGGATCTGATCGAGACCCGCGTGCGCCCGGCGGTCGCCGGCGACGGCGGCGACATCACCTTCAAGGGCTTCAAGGAAGGCGTGGTATTCCTCACGATGAAGGGCGCCTGCTCGGGCTGCCCGTCCTCGACCGCCACGCTCCAGCACGGCATCCAGAATCTGCTCAAGCATTTCGTGCCCGAAGTGGTCGAAGTGCGGCCGTTGTAGTCGCTGTCGCAACTGTACATTCTTCGTCATGCCCGGCCTTGTGCCGGGCATCCACGTCTTAAGAGATGATAGAAAGAGCGTGGATGGCCGGGATAAACCCGGCCATGACGGTGATAGATTCGACTCATGCGCATTCTTGCCATCGATACCGCGCTCGAGGCCTGCTCGGCCGCCGTGCTCGACACCGAGCATGCGGCGACGTCGGTGCATGAGTCGCTGCCCATGTTGCGCGGCCACGCCGAAGCGCTGATGCCGCTGATCGCGCGCGTGATGGACCGCGCCGGTCTCGAATTCGCCGCGCTCGACCGCATCGCCGTTACCACCGGACCCGGCAGCTTCACTGGGCTGCGCGTCGGCATCGCGGCCGCGCGCGGGATCGCGCTCGCGGCCGGCAAACCGGCGATCGGCCTGTCGACGCTCGCCACCTATGCCGCGCCCTTGGTCGCCGCCGACGGCACGCTGCCGGTGGTCGCGGCCATCGATGCGCGCCACGATCACGTCTATCTGCAAGTCTTCGGACCCGGCGGCCGCACCATCGTGGCGGCACGGCTCGCGACGCTGCGCGAGGCGCTGCGCGCGGCGGCGACCGGCACGCCGCGCCTGGTGGGCACTGCCGCCGCGATGCTGGCGGCCGCCTGGCCGTCCGGCGAACGCGCGCCGAGCCTGGTCGATGCGCGCCGCGCACCCGACATCGATTGGGTGGCGCGCTTGGGTGCCGCCGCGCTCGAGACCGGCGCGCCACCGAAGCCGCTTTACCTGCGCGCGCCCGACGCGCAGCCGCAGAATGCCGCGCAATTGGCGAGAAGATAGCGCATGATCCCGAAAAGTGGGCACCGGTTTTCGGATAAGATCATGCGCAAGCAAAAATATTAGTTAGGCACAGGGATTAAATCTGAACGGATCTCGCTGTAATGGGCCTTCTCTCCAATTTATTCGCGCGCGGCGAGCCCGCTTTGTCAGAAGCGGCGAGCCGCGACACCGCGGCGATCGCCGCGCTGCATGCCGTCTCGTTCCGGCGCGGCTGGAGCGAGCAGGAAGTCGAAGGCCTATTGACCGACCGCCACGTCATTGCCCATCGCGCCATGGCGGGATCGGCCATGGCCGGCTTCATCATGTCGCGGCTGGTCGAGGACGAGGCGGAAATCCTCTCGGTCGCAGTCGCCGGCTCCCGGCGCGGTCGCGGGCTGGCGCGCAATCTGCTCACGCTGCATTTGCGCCGGCTGGCCGGTTTGGGCGCCCGCGCGGTATTCCTGGAAGTCGATGAATACAATGTCGCGGCGATCCGGCTTTACGACCGCGCCGGATTTCGCGAAATATCCCGCCGCGCCAATTACTACCCGGGTGCCGACGGCAAGCCGACCGCCGCGCTGGTGTTACGCCGCGATCTGGTTTGACGCGCATGATCCCGAAAAGTGGGCACCGGTTTCCGGATAGGATCATGCGCTAAGCAGAAACGCCCGATAGACCATCCTGGCCGCGCTCAATATGCTATGAGAGCCGGACCGAAGAGACGACGAGAACCGCCATCGTGACCACGCCGGACAAGGCCATTTCCGACCGACGCGATATCGAGGCCCTGTGCGCTGCCAAAGGCATGCGGATGACCGAGCAGCGCCGCACCATCGCGCGCGTCTTGGCGGGGTCCGACGATCATCCCGACGTCGAGGAGCTGTACCGGCGCTGCGCCAAGGTCGACGACCGGATTTCTATTTCCACCGTCTATCGCACCGTGCGCCTGTTCGAGGATGCCGGCATCATCGAGCGGCACGATTTCCGCGAGGGGCGCGCGCGCTACGAAACCGCCACGGAATCCCATCACGACCATCTGATCAATCTGCGCAGCGGCGAAGTGATCGAATTCCGTTCCGAGGAAATCGATCGCCTGCAGGCGGAAGTCGCGCGCAAGCTCGGCTACAGGCTGGTCGACCACCGGCTCGAGCTCTACGCCGTTCCGCTCGACGACGAGAAAAAATAAACGCTCATGCTGCGCGGGCTTTTGATCGGGGCGTTCTTCTTTACGATGACGCCACTGCTGATCTCGATCCAGTGGCTGCTCGACAGGCTCAATCTGCCCGGCTGGGGTTTCATCGCGGTCAACTATTACCGCGTGCTGTGCCGGCTGTTGCGCATCCGCGTGCATGTTGTCGGCGAGCCGGTCGCCGACCGCGCCGTATTGTTCGTCTCCAATCATATTTCGTGGGCCGACATCCTGGTGATCGGATCGGTCAGGCCGGTGGCCTTCGTCGCCAAGCGCGAGGTGGCCGCCTGGCCGCTGGTCGGCATCACCGCGCGCCTGCAGCGCACGGTGTTCGTCGACCGCACGCGCCGCCATCAGACCGGCGAGGCGATCGCCGAGATGGTCAAGCGGCTGGTCGGCGGGACCTCCATGGTGTTGTTTGCGGAAGGTACCTCAAGCGACGGCAATCGCGTGCTGCCGTTCCGCTCGGCGCTGGTCAGCGTGGTGAAGGATGCCGCCGCGCATGCCGACTTCGGTGGCAAGTTTATGATCCAGCCGATGTCGATCGGCTATACCGGCCAGCACGGCATCCCGATGGGCCGCCAGCATCGCCCGCTGGTGGCGTGGTATGGCGATCTCGATTTCATGCCGCACATCAAGGACTTCATCGCGCGCGGCGCGGTCGATGCGGTGGTCAGCTACGGCGAGCCAGTGGTGGCCGATGCCGCCGCCGACCGCAAGGCGATGGCGAAATCGCTGGAAGGCGCCGTGCGGGCGCTCAACAGCGCGACGCTGCGCGGCCAGACGCGCCAGGCGCACGCGAAGGCATCTTAAAAGCGTGGATAAATCAAGGACTTGGATGGGTGGGACAAAGGCCGCCCCGACAGGTTAGATTGGCCACCCGGTTCGCATCGCAACGGCATGAGCAAACCCCACAGAGTCCACATCAAGTCCTTCGGCTGCCAGATGAACGTCTACGATTCCCATCGTATGGCGGACACCTTGGCGCCGGCCGGCTACCGTGAGACCGCCGAGGCCGCCGACGCCGACCTCGTCATCCTCAACACCTGCCATATCCGCGAAAAAGCGGCGGAGAAGGTCTATTCCGAGATCGGCCGCATCCGCGTGCTGAAGGAGGAGGCCGCCGCTCATGGCCGCCGCATGGTGATCGCGGTCGCCGGTTGCGTGGCGCAAGCCGAGGGCGAGGAAATCATCCGCCGCGCCGGCGCGGTCAATCTGGTGGTCGGCTCGCAGAACTATCACCGGCTGCCCGGCCTGCTCGCGCGCGTGCAGACGGGCGAACAGATCGTCGACACCGAATTTCCGGTCGACGACAAGTTCGACGCCCTCGCCGCGCCGCGCCCCGAAGCAATTGCCAGTCGCGGTATTTCCACCTTCGTCACCGTGCAGGAAGGCTGCGACAAGTTCTGCACGTTTTGCGTGGTGCCCTACACGCGCGGCGCGGAAGTCTCGCGCCCCGTTGAAAAGATCGCCGCCGAGGTCGAACGCCTGGCCGAGGCGAACGTACGCGAGGTGACGCTGATCGGGCAGAACGTGAATGCCTATCATGGGCTGGGCGCCGACGGACGTCCGGCGACGCTCGGCAAATTGCTGCGCCGTCTCGCCGCAGTGCCCGGCATCGTGCGCCTGCGCTACACGACCAGCCATCCGCGCGACATGGACGACGACCTGATCGCCGCCCATGGCAACCTACCCG
Source organism: uncultured Alphaproteobacteria bacterium (assembly GCA_963739075.1). Lineage (GTDB taxonomy): Bacteria > Pseudomonadota > Alphaproteobacteria > Rhizobiales > Xanthobacteraceae > Pseudolabrys. Next base: position 224,876 of record CAVTZC010000009.1, read on the forward strand.
CGCTGATGCCCTATGTGCATCTGCCGGTGCAGTCCGGCAGCGACCGCATTCTGGCGGCGATGAACCGCCGCCACACGCGGCAAGATTATCTCGACGTAATTGCGCGGCTGCGCGCGACCCGCGCCGATCTCGCTTTCACCTCCGATTTCATCGTCGCCTTTCCGGGCGAGAGCGAGGACGATTTCCGCGCCACGCTGACGCTGGTCGAGGAAGTCGGCTTCGCCACCGCCTATTCCTTCACCTACTCGCCGCGCCCGGGCACGCCCGCCGCCGATATGGAAGACCAGGTTCCGGACAAGGAAAAATCCGACCGCCTGCAACGGCTGCAGGCCGTCATCACCCGTCAATGGCGCGCCTTCAACGGGCAATTTGCCGGCCGCACCGTGGAAGTGCTGCTGGAGAAGCCGGGCAGGCTCCCTGGGCAACTGGTCGGCCGCACCCCATATTTGCAGGCGGTGCAGGTGATGGCACCGCGCTCGCTGATCGGCTCGGTGGTGCCGGTGACGATTACCGAGATCGGTACCAACACCCTGTTCGGCGCGCTCGCCGAGCAGCCTTTCACGCAAGAACTCACCGCAGCAGGAGCCTGAAACAACCTTGCGCACACCGGATCCGCCGATCCCGCCCGCCGCCGCTTTGGAAGACACGGCCACCACGCAGATCGTGCTCGCCTTCGAGGATAACCGGCTGGCGTCCATCCTGTTCGGGCAATACGGACAAAACCTCGCGCTCATCGAGCGCCGCCTCGGCGTGGTGGCCGAGCAGCGCGGCAATCACGTCACCGTCGACGGCTCGCGCGGCGGCTGCGAGCAGGCCCGGCGCGTGCTGGAGGGGCTCTACGAGCACGTCAAGCGCGGCCACGAACTGAGCCAAGGCGACGTCGAGGGCGCCATCCGGCAGGCGATCGCGCAAGGCTCGCTGTTCGACTACGACCCGGCGAGCGCGCGGCCGGCCTTCGAGGAAATAAACTTAAGGAAACGCCCGGTGCGCGCGCGCACCGCCGCGCAGGACGGCTATGTCCGCGCGCTCAAGCGCCATCATCTGGTGTTCGGCACGGGACCTGCCGGCACCGGCAAGACCTGGCTCGCGGTCGCGCAGGCGATACAGATGTTCGAGCGCAAGGAGATCGACCGCATCATCCTGTCGCGGCCGGCGGTGGAAGCCGGCGAACGGCTCGGCTTCCTGCCGGGCGACATGCGCGAGAAGGTCGATCCCTATCTGCGCCCGATCTACGACGCGCTCTACGACCTGATGGACGCCCGCATCGTCGAGCGCGCGCTGCAGGCCGGCGAGATCGAGATCGCGCCGCTCGCCTTCATGCGCGGGCGTACGCTGTCGAACGCTTGCGTCATTCTCGACGAAGCGCAGAACACCACCTCGATGCAGATGAAGATGTTTCTCACCCGCCTGGGCGAGAACAGCCGCATGATCGTCACCGGCGATCCGAGCCAGATCGATCTGCCGTCGGGTCAAACTTCGGGCCTCGCCGAAGCGGTGAAGCTGCTCGCGGGCGTCGAGGGCGTCGGCCATGTCGCCTTCACGCATGAGGACGTGATCCGCCATGAGCTGGTGGCGCGCATCGTGGAAGCCTATGACCGCAAAGACGCCGCGCGCGGGGACAAGAAATGATGACCGCGCCGAGCCGGCGCGCGGCAGCGCCGCCAATCAGCATCCAGATTCAATCGCCGCTGTGGGAGGCCGAACCCGCCGCCGAGCAGACGGTGCGCGACGCCATTGCCGCGGCCGCCGCCACGCTCTCAACAGCGGACAACGAAGTGAGTATCCTGCTTACCGACGACAAGGCGATTCGTTTGCTCAATCGCGAATGGCGCGGCATCGACAAGCCGACCAACGTGCTGTCGTTTCCGGCGGCGGCGACCAAGGCAAGAGTCCGCATGCCGATGTTCGGCGATATCGCCATTGCCTATGAGACGCTCAAGCGGGAATGCGACGATGAAGGCCGGAATTTTCTCCATCATCTCGCCCATCTCACGGTGCATGGTTTTCTTCACCTCATCGGTTACGATCACCAGATCGATACGCAAGCCGGAGAGATGGAAGAGATCGAGAGCAAGATCATGAGGCGCCTGCAAATGCCCGATCCCTATCTCGCGTGCGATCGGGACGATTCTTGACCGCCATGCCTGACAACGATCCTTCAAGTTTCAGCCAAAGCGACGCCGTTCCATACGAGCCGCGCCTTCTGCCGGTGCCGGTGCCGCCGCCACGCGAAGGCGGCGAAAGCTGGGTGGCGCGCGTATTTCGCGCGATTTTCGGCTGGAAGCCCAACTCGCGCGCCGATCTCAAGGACGTGCTCGACACCATGCCGCCCGGCGAATCCGGCTTCTCGCCGGAAGAAAGCCGGATGCTCAAGAACATCCTCGGCTTGCGCGAGCGCCGCGTGGGGGATGTGATGATTCCGCGCGCGGACATTATCGCCGTGCAGCAGGACATCACGCTCGGCCAGCTGGTACGCATGTTCGAGGGCGCCGCGCATTCGCGCCTGGTGGTCTACAACGACACGCTCGACGATCCGATCGGCATGGTGCACATCCGCGATCTGATCGCCTTCATGACCGCGCGCGCGGCGGTCGATCCGACCAAGAACGCCAAACGCAAGAAGCCGCTGCCGGCCGGGCTCGACCTCAAGGCGATCGATCTGTCCACTCCGCTGTCGTCGGCCAAAATCGTGCGCGAGATCTTGTTCGTGCCGCCGTCGTCGCGGGTCATCGATCTGCTGGCGCGCATGCAGGCGACGCGAATTCACCTGGCGCTGGTGGTCGACGAATATGGCGGCAGCGACGGGCTGGTGTCGATCGAGGACATCGTCGAGCAGATCGTCGGCGAGATCGCCGACGAGCATGACGAGGACGAGTTGCCGCACGTGGTGCGCCAGAGCGACGATTCCTTCATTGCCGACGCGCGCGCCCATCTCGAGGACGTGGCGGCCACCATCGGCAACGATTTCGATCCCGGCGACGTGGCGAAAGAGGTCGATACGCTCGGCGGCTATCTGGTGACGCGCGCCGGCCGCCTGCCGGTGCGCGGCGAGTTAATCCCCGGACCGGGTCTGTTTGAATTCGAAGTCTTGGACGCCGACCCGCGCCGCATCAAGCGCGTACGCATCACCAGACTGAAAGAAAAGCGCGAACGCCCGCGCGGCGAGCGCAAGCGCGGCGAGCCGGACGCGGTGCTGGCCGGCACCACGCCGCCGGCCTTGGTGATCGACGACCCGCCCGCGCCCAAGGATGGCGGGGCGTCCGCTTCTCCGGCCAGCGCGCCCCGCCCGTGATCGTCACCCGCCTCGCTTATGCAGTGGTGCTCGCCTACGGCTGGCGGCGCGTAATCATCGCTTTTGTCGCCGGCGCCGCGTCATCACTGGCGTTGGCTCCGATCAATGCCTGGCCGATCCTGTTCCTGACCTTTCCGATCCTGATTTGGCTGGTGGATGGCTCCGCCGCCGGACGCTGGAGCGGCGCTATCACTGCGGCGATTGCCGGCTGGTGCTTCGGCTTCGGCTATTTCGTCGCCGGACTTTACTGGATCGGCTATGCCTTTCTGGTCGACGCCAAGACCTTCGCTTGGCTGCTGCCGGTCGCGGTCGCCGGGCTGCCGGCCTATCTCGCGCTCTATACAGCCCTGGGGCTCGCCGCGGCGCGACTGATCTGGGTGCGCGGACCGACGCGCGTGCTGGCGCTCGCCGCCACGCTCGCCGGCGCGGAATGGCTGCGCGGCCATCTGCTCAGCGGATTTCCCTGGAACGCGTTCGGCTACGCGCTGACCGAGCCGCTGGCGCTGGCGCAAAGCGTTTCGCTCACCGGCATCTGGGGCCTGACCTTCCTGTGCATCGCGATCTGCGCAAGCCCGGCGGTGCTCGCGGACGACTTGGCGGACACGCCGCATCCGCGGCGCCCGCTGATCGTCGGCCTGCTGGTTCTCGCGGCGCTGACCAGCTACGGCGTGGTGCGGCTGTGGCAACACCCGACGACTTATGTGGACGGCGTGAAGCTGCGCATCATGCAGCCCAATTTGCAGCAGGACGAAAAATTCAATTACGCCGCCAAGGAGCAGGTCATGGAGCACTATTTGCGCTTGTCCAACCGCTCCACCGGACCAAACTCCAACGGCGTACACGACGTCACGGTTTTGATCTGGCCGGAATCGGCGTTCCCGTTCTTCCTCACCCAGGAGCCGGATACGCTCACGCAGATCACCGGCCTGCTGAAACCTTCGACCGAGCTGATCACCGGCGCGGTGCGTCCCGCACCGGGCGCCAGCGCCAGCAACCCGCATGCCTATAATTCGGTCTATGTAATCGATCCCGACGGCTCGATCCGCGGCATCTACGATAAGGTGCACCTGGTGCCGTTCGGCGAATACCTGCCGTTCCAGCGCATGCTGGAACGGCTCGGCTTGCGCCAACTCACCAAGCAGGTCGGCGGGTTCCTGTCGGGCGACCACCGGCGCGCCATGAACGTGCCGGGCGCGCCGAAAATGCTGCCGCTGATTTGCTACGAAGCGATCTTCCCCGGCGCCGCGGTGCCGCCCGGCGAGCGGCCCGGTTGGCTGGTCAATGTGACCAATGACGGCTGGTTCGGGATCAGCACCGGACCCTACCAGCATTTCCAGCAGGCGCGCGTGCTCGCGATCGCCGAAGGCCTGCCGCTGGTGCGCGCGGCGAACACCGGAATTTCAGGCGTGATCGACCCGGTCGGCCGCGTCGTCGATGCGTTGCCGCTCGGCGTTGAAGGCGTCCTCGACGCGAGCCTGCCGCGCGCCATCGGGATGACGACCTATGTGCGCTTCGGCGACGACGCCTTGATTCTATTTATGGTAGTAGGTTTGATACTCGTCACGCGAAGGCGAATGCACCGCTAGATTGAATTATGTTCAGTCCTGGATTGCACGAGCGTCCGATGCGGGGTCCACTTTATTCGGAGCGGGTACAGATTTTCCGGTTGAGGAAAAACAAAGCCGAGTTTCGACAGCGTGAAACTCATTGAAAAATATAAAGAAGTTTCGCTCCTCTTGGGGTTCAACTATCGCTTGATGGGAAATCATGAGTTGCAATGGCGGACGTCATCTATGACATTACGCTCTACGATAGTCGTATAGGAGACCGTTATGGCCAAGAAGACCCCAAATCCGATTGACAAGCATGTGGGCTCGCGCGTGCGCATGCGTCGGATGATGTTGAGCATGAGCCAAGAGAAGCTCGGGGACGCGCTTGGCCTTACCTTTCAGCAAGTGCAGAAATACGAAAAAGGCACCAACCGCATCGGCGCCAGCCGGCTGCAGCAGATTTCCAATATCCTGCAAGTGCCGGTTTCGTTTTTCTTCGAAGGCGCGCCGAATATGCCGGGCCATTCCGGCACGGGCGATGCACCCTCGCCGGCCTATGTGTCGGACTTCCTCGCCACCTCCGACGGGCTGTCGCTGACCAAGTCGTTCATGCGCATCAAGAGCGGTAAATTACGCCGCCGCATTGTCGAGCTGGTCGAGCAGATCGCGGGCGGAGACTAGACCGAGGTCCGATCCCATCGCTTCCAATCGGACTGCCCACCGCTGCCCGCATCTTGACCTCGTCCACTGCCACTGCAAGAACCACCCGTGAAATGACGCGGCCGTGACGCCTGCGCCATCGGAGGAGTTTCAACAGTGGCTCACACCAATTTTCTTTTCACCAGCGAGTCGGTATCCGAAGGTCACCCGGACAAAGTTTGCGACCAGATTTCCGACGCGGTACTCGATGCCTTTCTCGAAAACGACGCCAAACTCGGTATCGCCGACGACAGCAAGGTGAACACGCGTCTCGGCTGTGAGACGTTGTCGACCACCAACAAGATCATTATCGCTGGCGAAGGCCGCGGCCAGGCGCCGTTCTTCCACAAGCACGGCGACAAGGCGGTCGTGGACCGCGAATTGATCGCGCAGATCGCGCGCGATGTGGTCAAGGACATTGGCTACGACCAGGACGGCTTCTCCTACTACGGCGCCGACGTCGAGGTGCTGCTGCACGGCCAGTCGCCCGATATCGCCATGGGCGTCGACGCCAAGAAGAAGAAAAGCGGCGACGAGGAAGGGGCAGGCGACCAGGGCATGATGTTCGGTTTCGCTTGCACCGAGAGCGAGGTCTACGAAAAGAATTCGTTCATGCCGGCGCCGATCTATTTCGCGCACAAGATCCTGAAGGTGCTGTCCGACAAGCGCCGCGCCGGCCAATTGTTCGATCTACAGCCCGACGCCAAGAGCCAGGTCACCGTCCGCTACGTCAACGGCAAGCCGGTCGGTTGCACCAAGGTGGTGGTGTCGACCCAGCACAAGGCGCAGAGCCGCAACGGCAAGAAGTACACGCCCGGCCTGATCAAGGAGATGATCACGGACGCGGTGGAATCCGCGCTGCCGAAGGGCTGGATGCCGAAACGGCCATCCGACTTTCTGGTCAACCCGACCGGCAATTTCGTGGTCGGCGGCCCGGACGGCGATTGCGGGCTCACCGGCCGCAAGATCATCGTCGATACCTACGGCGGCTACGCCCCGCATGGCGGTGGCGCCTTCTCCGGCAAGGACCCGACCAAGGTGGACCGCTCGGCCGCCTACGCCGCGCGCTACCTTGCCAAGAATGTGGTCGCCGCCGGCGTCGCCGAGCGGTGCACCATCCAGATCGCCTATGCGATCGGCGTCGCCGATCCGATGTCGGTGCTGGTCGATACCCACGGCACCGGCAAGGTGCCGGAAGGCAAACTGGAAAAAGTCTTGCCGGAGCTGTTCCTGCTGCGGCCGACCAATATCCGCCGTACCCTCAAGCTCAGCCGCCCGATTTACCGGCGCACCGCGGCCTACGGCCATTTCGGCCGCGCACCCGACAAAGATGGCGGCTTCTCCTGGGAAAAGACCGATCTCGCCGACGCCATCAGGCGCGCGGTGAAGTAGCCTTTTCTTGTCGCCGGGCGCAGGCTAGACCCGCGCGTGGCCATAAAGAATACCAACGATAACGACAAGCATCCGGCGCGCGCTTTCTTCGGCCGGCGCAAGGGTCATGCGTTAAAGCCGCGGCAGACCGCGTTGTTCGACACGCTGCTGCCGCGCATCGCAATCGATCTTGCCAAGTCGGCGCCGGCCGATCCGCGGGTGCTGTTTACAGGCACTGCCGATGAGGTGCGGCTGGAAATCGGCTTTGGCGGCGCCGAACACCTGATCGCGCAGGCGCAAGCGCGTCCGACCATCGGCTTCATCGGCACCGACGCTTTCATCAACGGCGTGGCGAAAGCGCTGGCCGCAGTCGATGCCCACCAGCTCAGCAACATCCGGCTCTATTTCGGCGATGCCAGCGAATTGCTCGACTGGCTGCCCGAAGGCGCGCTCGCGCGCATCGATCTGCTCTATCCCGACCCGTGGCCGAAGCGGCGGCACTGGAAACGGCGCTTCATCCAGGACGAGAGTTTGAAACGGCTGGCGCGGATTCTCAAACCAGGCGGCGAATTGCGCTTTGCCACCGACATCGCCGACTACGCGGCCTATGCGCTGACGCGCGTGTTGCGTTCAAACGATTTCGTCTGGACCGCCGAGCAGGCTTCCGGCTGGCGCGAGCCGTGGCCGGATTTTTCCGGAACGCGCTACGAAGCCAAGGCCAAGCGCGAAGGGCGCGTGCCGGCTTATTTCATCTTCCGACGGGTGTGATTATTCCCCGCTGCCCTGGCGCACTTGCCAGAAGCGCACCACGCGCTGGGCGGTGGCCGCAGTCAGCCGCTCAAAGTTCTCGCGCGCGGCGTCGAGCGTCTGGGCCGAGGACTTCAAGTCCGGCCGTGCGGTCATGATCGTGCGCACCGTCTTCCAGCCGAAGCCGGCCGCGCGCGCCAGAATCAGCACCGGATCGGCACGCTCGCCGTTCACCAGCCGGTCCACCACTTCGACCGGCACCGTGCTCACCGTGGCCAGCGCAGCAATGGTCTCTTCGTACTTGCCGTTTTTGGCATAGTCAGCGACATCGGCTTCGGTGAGCTTGCGCTCCTTGTGCCGCGCCTGCACCGCCGCCAGCGCCGCCGTGTAATTGCGCGGTGTGGCCTTGGCGGCGACTTCCTCGGTCACTTTCGCCAGCACGCGCCGGATTTCGGCCTGGGTATCCGGCTTGGCCTTGGCCAACAGCCGTTGCTGCACCACGCCGCTTGCCTGCATCAACAACTGACGGAACAGGCGCGGCGGAATATCGGTGCGTGAGCCGACTTTCTCGGCCAGCACGCCGTCGCGTTCGGCGCGCTTGACCAAAGTGGTGAACGCATTGTCCGACAAGCGCGCCTTATGATTGGTGGCGACGCTGCGCGCCACTTCGCCGTCACCGCGCCGCACGAGGACGTCCGACAGCGTTTCGCTGATCCACACGCGGGTGGACAGCGCCAGCAGGTGCGCCTGGCTTTTGGTCTCGGCGATATATTTGAGATCCGGGTCGTCGATGGGAGACTGTTTGAGCACCGGGCCGGCGACGGAGATGTTGTCGTTCTTGGCAAGCGTCTTCACCACGCCGCGCGGCGCATTGGGTACCGGCGCAATCCGGCGCGCCAGTTCGGCGAGCGCCTTGACCTCGATCTCCTCGATCAGGGAGCCGATGACGTCGTCGAACAGCGCGACGTGTTCATCACCATAGTTCCCCGCGCCGTCGAGAAAGAGACTGGTGATGCGGTGCAGCGTCTTGGCCCGCTTTTCCGCCGAGCCATGCTGGACGACTTCTTCCAGTTCGGGAAGCAGCGAAGCGGGAACGCTCATTGCGAATACCTGCGCAAACGGCCTTTGAAAGTCGCACGATATGTGATTTTACCTATTTTTAGGGCTAGATTCTGAACGAAGGGTTAGCTGCCAAAAAGCTCCTGCACCCTTGCATGAAGTCCGGAAATCGCTATATTTCTGGTTGTTAAGACACCCTCATAACCGAACGGGTTTTGAGAGTGGGTCCTCCCGGGCCCGCTCTTTTTTGTTACCAAAATGGCCGAAAGCCAGGCTGAGCAGGCGGCAAACGCCGCACCGAACGAGACGGAACCACGGCTGATCGTCGAGCCGGGGCTGCCTGCCCGTGTCGCGGCCATCGCCGAGCCGGTCGTCGAACAGCTCGGCTACCGGCTGGTGCGGGTCAAGATTTCGGCCGCCGACGGCTGCACCGTCCAGATCATGGCGGAGCGTCCGGACGGCACCATGGCAGTCGAGGATTGCGAGGCGGTCTCGCGCGCGCTCTCGCCGGTGCTCGACGTGGCCGACCCGATCGAGCGCGCCTACCGGCTGGAGATATCTTCGCCCGGCATCGACCGGCCGCTGGTGCGCAAATCCGATTTCGATCGCTACGCCGGCTATCTGGTCAAGATCGAGACGGAAATCCCGATCGGCGGGCGCAAGCGCTTCCGCGGCCAATTGCTCGGCACCGCGGGCGATGCCGCGCGCATTCGCCATGACGAGGCCGGCGAGGAAGCCGAAGTGCTGCTTCCGATCGAGGAGATGAGCGAAGCGAAACTCGTGCTCACCGACGAACTGGTGACGCAAGCTTTGCGGCGCGAGAAGGCCGCCAAGCGCCAAGCGCGCGCGGCGAAACGAGAAGAACGACATCGTAGGCATAAGTCCAGCCACGCCGGGCATGCCACCAACCAAGGAGACTGAGCTATGGCAGTCAGCGCCAACCGGCTCGAACTATTGCAAATCGCCGACGCGGTGGCCCGCGAGAAGGCGATCGACCGTGGCATCGTGATCGCCGCCATGGAAGACGCCATCGCCAAGGCGGCGCGCTCGCGCTACGGCGCGGAGACCGACGTGCATGCCGAGATCGAGCCAAAGACCGGCGATCTCCGGCTTACCCGCCACATGCTGGTGGTCGAGGCCGTCGAGAACCCGTCCAACCAGATCACGCTGGAAGGCGCGCGCAAGCATCATCCGGCGGCCCAGGTGGGCGACACCATCGCGGACCCACTGCCGCCGCTCGAATACGGCCGCATCGCCGCGCAGTCGGCCAAGCAGGTAATCGTGCAGAAGGTGCGCGAGGCCGAGCGCGACCGGCAATATGCCGAGTACAAGGACCGCATCGGTGACATCGTCAACGGCATCGTCAAGCGCGTCGAATACGGCAACGTGGTGGTCGATCTCGGCCGCGGCGAGGCTATCGTGCGGCGCGACGAGATGCTGCCGCGCGAGGTGTTCCGCAACGGCGACCGCATCCGCGCCTATATCTACGACGTGCGGCGCGAGCCGCGCGGCCCGCAGATTTTCCTCTCGCGCACGCATCCGCAATTCACCGCCAAGCTGTTCGCGCAGGAAGTGCCGGAAATCTATGACGGCATCGTCGAAGTAAAGGCGGTCGCCCGCGACCCCGGCTCGCGCGCCAAGATCGCCGTGATCTCGCGCGATTCCTCGGTCGATCCGGTCGGCGCCTGCGTCGGCATGCGCGGCTCGCGCGTGCAGGCGGTGGTGAACGAGTTGCAGGGCGAGAAGATCGACATCATCCCGTGGTCGCCCGATATCGCCACCTTCGTGGTCAACGCGCTGGCACCGGCGGAAGTCGCCAAGGTCGTGCTCGACGAGGACAAGGAGCGCATCGAGGTGGTGGTTCCCGACCAGCAGCTCTCGCTCGCGATCGGCCGGCGCGGTCAGAACGTACGTTTGGCGTCTCAACTCACCGGCTGGGACATCGACATCCTGACCGAACAGGAAGAGTCGGAACGCCGCCACGCAGAGTTCGAGAACCGCACCAAGATTTTCGTCGAGGCGCTCAATCTCGACGAAGTGGTGGGACAGTTGCTCGCCTCGGAAGGCTTCGGTTCGATCGAGGAGCTCGCGCTGGTGGACGAAAAGGAAATCGCCGGGATCGAGGGCTTCGATGCCGACACCGCGCGCGAATTGCAGGAGCGCGCCAAGGAATATCTCGAGAAGCAGGAACGCGAGCTCGATGCCAAGCGCATCGAGTTGGGCGTCGAGGACGCGGTCAAGGACGTGCCCGGCGTGACCACGGCGATGCTGGTCAAGCTTGGCGAGAACGGCGTGAAAACCGTCGAGGATCTCGCCGGCTGCGCCACCGACGACCTCACCGGCTGGACCGAACGCAAGGACGGCGAATCCAAGCATGAGCCCGGCTTCTTCGATGGCCTCGACGTCGCGCGCGAGGACGCCGAAGCTTTGATCATGCAGGCCCGCCTCAAGGCGGGCTGGGTGACCGAGGCGGAACTCGCGCCGCCGCCCGCTCCGGAAGCCGAAGCGGCGCCGGCCGAAGCGCCACCCGCAGAAGCGTAAGGGAGCGCGGCAGAAACGATGCTGGCGATCGCGCAAGACGACGAGCTCGACCACGGAGCGACCAAAGTCGCGCCGGGGATGGAGCGGCATTGCGCACTCACCCGCACGTTGAAGCCGGTCGACGACTTGATCCGCTTCGTGGTCGGTCCCGGCGACGAAGCGGTGCCCGACATCAAGCGCAAGCTGCCGGGCCGCGGTATCTGGATCACCGCCACCCGCGCCGCGCTCGACGATGCGGTCAAGCGCAACGTGTTCGCGCGCGGCTTCAAGCGCAACGTGCGGGTCGCCGCCGATCTGCCGGCGGTGACCGAGCGGCTGCTGGAGCGCAGCGCGCTCGACGCGCTGGCGATCGCCGGCAAGGCCGGGCAGGTGATCGGCGGTTTCACCAAGGTAGAGGCCGCAATGGACCGCGACGACCTGCGGGCGCTGATCCACGCGGCCGACGCCGCGGCCGACGGAAAGCGCAAGCTGGACGCGGCCTTGCAGCGGAAAACACCCGAAAAATCGCGCGAAATCGCGGTCATCGAGGAATTAACCGGAGCGCAATTGGATTTGGCATTGAACCGCCCAAATGTGGTACATGCTGCCCTGCTTGCCGGACCCGTGAGCGACACTTTTCTCGCCCGCGCCAAGCGCTTGGAGCGCTTTCGGTCTGGAAATTCGCCCGATTTGGTTAGCGCGCATGCGCCGACGGATGGCGCACGAGGACAGAATACGTAAATGAGCGAAACGAAAAATCCTGGCGAAAAGAAGCTGAGCGTCACCAGCAAGTTGACGCTCAAGCCGCGCACCGAGACGGGCGTCGTGCGCCAGAGCTTCAGCCATGGCCGCAGCAAGCAGGTCGTAGTCGAGAAGGTCAAACGCCGCAGCATCGGCGGCGCCGCCGAGGTCAAGCCCGAGCCGGCGCCGGTCGAAACCGCGCGCAAGCCGGCGCCCGCGGCCAAGGCCGCTCCGGCACCCGCCGAGGCGCCCAAGCCGTCCGGCGTGGTCTTACGCACGTTGACCGACGAGGAACGCACCGCGCGCGCTCATGCGCTGGCGGATTCGCGCGTGCGCGAAGCCGAAGAGCGCAAGATCGCCGAAGAAGAAGCGCGCCGCCGCCAAAGCCGCGAAGTCGTCGACAAGACCGAGCGCGAAGCCGCCGATGCGCGCAAGCGCGAGGAGGAAGAGCGCCGCAAGCACGACGAGGAAACCAAGCGCAAGGCCGGCGAAGTCGCCAAGAAGCGTCTCGGCGAGGATGAAGTTCGGAAGCCGGCGCCCGGCCGCATGGCGCTCGAAGCCGAAGAGGATGAAGGGCCGCCGAAGTCGCGCCGTCCCGGCGCCGCGCGCCCGGCCGCTGCACGTCCCGCCGCGCCGCGTGGCGCGCCGGAGAAACAACGCGGCCGGCTCACGCTGGTCACCGCGCTGCGCGCCGACGAAGTGCGCGAGCGCTCGGTCGCCTCGTTCCGCCGCCGTACCCAGCGGCTCAAGGGCCATGCCTCCGACGAGCCGAAAGAAAAGCTGGTGCGCGAAGTCACGATTCCCGAGGCGATCACCATTTCCGATCTCGCCAACCGCATGTCCGAGCGCGCGGTGGACGTCATCCGTCTGCTGATGAAGCAGGGCCAGATGGCGACCATCAACGACACGATCGACGCCGACACCGCCCAGCTGATCGCCGAGGAAATGGGCCACAGCGTTCGCCGCGTGTCGGAAGCCGACGTGGAAGAAGGCCTGTTCGGCGTCGCCGACGATCCCGGCCAGACGGCGCCGCGCGCGCCGGTGGTCACCGTCATGGGTCACGTCGACCACGGCAAGACTTCGCTGCTCGACTCCATCCGCTCGACCAATGTGGCGGGAGGCGAAGCCGGCGGCATTACCCAGCACATCGGCGCCTATCAGGTCACCGCGCCCTCCGGCGCCAAGATCACCTTCATCGACACGCCCGGCCACGCCGCCTTCACCGCCATGCGCGCGCGCGGCGCCAAGGTCACCGACATCGTCGTGCTGGTGGTCGCCGCCGACGACGGCGTGATGCCGCAGACGGTGGAAGCGATCAATCACGCCAAGGCGGCGAAGGTGCCGATCATCGTCGCCATCAACAAGATCGACAAACCCGACGCCAAGCCGGAACGCGTGCGCACCGAACTGCTGCAGCACGAGATCCAGGTCGAATCCATGGGCGGCGACGTGGTCGACGTGGAAGTGTCCGCCACCAAGAAAACCAATATCGACAAGCTGCTTGAAATGATCGGCCTGCAGGCCGAAATCCTCGACCTCAAAGCCAATCCGGGCCGCCCGGCCGAAGGCACCGTGATCGAAGCCAAGCTCGACCGCGGCCGTGGACCGGTGGCGACCGTGCTGGTGCAGCGCGGCACGCTGCGGGTCGGCGACCTGGTGGTGGCCGGCGCCGAATGGGGCCGCGTGCGCGCGCTGGTCTCCGACACCGGCGAGCCGATCGAGAGCGCCGGCCCGTCGACGCCGGTCGAAGTGCTCGGCTTCTCCGGCACGCCCGATGCCGGCGACCGTCTGGCGGTGGTCGAGAACGAAGGCCGCGCCCGCGAAGTGACCGATTACCGCGCCCGTCAGAAACGCGAAAAGACCGCGGCGCGCGCCACCGGCATGCGCGGCTCGCTCGAGCAGATGATGGCGCAGGCTAAGACTTCGGGCCGCAAGGAATTCCCACTGGTGATCAAGGCCGACGTGCAGGGCTCGCTCGAAGCGGTCATCGGTGCGCTCGACAAGCTCGGCACCGATGAGGTGGCGGCACGCGTGCTGCATGCCGGCGTCGGCGGCATTTCCGAGTCCGATGTGACGCTGGCGGAAGCCTCCGGCGTTCCGATCATCGCCTTCAACGTGCGCGCCAACAAGGAAGCGCGCGAGGCGGCCGAACGCGCCGGCATCGAAATCCGCTACTACAACATCATCTACGACCTGGTCGACGACGTGAAGAAAGCGATGTCCGGCCTGCTCGCGCCGACGCTGCGCGAGACCATGCTCGGCAACGCGCAGATTCTGGAAATCTTCAAGGTCTCCAAGGTCGGCAACATCGCGGGCTGCCGCGTCACTGACGGCACCGTGGAACGCGGCGCCAATGTCCGGTTGATTCGCGACAACGTCGTCATCCACGAGGGCAAGCTCTCGCAGCTCAAGCGGTTCAAGGACGACGTGCGCGAAGTCGGCGCCGGCCAGGAATGCGGCATGGCCTTCGAGAACTACCAGGACATGCGGCAAGGCGACGTGATCGAATGCTACCGGGTGGAGACGATTCAACGCAGCCTGTGAGTCCAATTCTCACGGCTTCGGCATAGAAAATCTCCGCTCTTTCCACTGTCGAACCCGGGCCTGATGCCCAGGTCACTATGTGCTCCTTTATTGGAGAAGGGCACGACTGGCCGGAATATTTCCAGTCACGACGAATGAAATTTTTTGGAACGATATGACGCGCAAGAAATCACACCGCGACAGTGGCACACCCGGAGGCTCGCAACGCCAGTTGCGCGTCGGTGAGCTGGTGCGCCACGCCATGGCCGACATGCTCACACGCGGCGACGTGCACGACCCGGTGATCCAGGGCCATCTCATCACCGTGCCGGAGGTGCAGATGACCGCCGACCTGCGGCTGGCGACGATCTACATCATGCCGCTCGCCGGCCGCGACGCCGACGAGGTGCTCGCCGCCTTCGAGCGCCACAAGAAGTTCCTGCGCGGAGAAATCGCCCACCGCATCAATCTGAAATTCGCGCCCGATATCCGTTTCCGAATCGATGAGCGTTTTGCGGAAGCCGAGCGCATCGAGAAGCTGTTGCGCTCGCCGGCGGTCAAGCGGGATCTCGACCATGAGGACGACGCGTGACCGAACACGATTTGAATAACCTCGACCCGCCGCCGGCCGAGGAACCGCAGCCGCCCGCGCCTCGCCAAGAGCGCGGCGGCAAGAAGCAGTTCAAGCGCGATAAACGCGACGTGCACGGCTGGCTGGTGCTCGACAAGCCGGTCGGCATGACCTCGACCCATGCGGTCAGCGTGGTGAAGCGCCTGTTCTCCGCCAAGCGCGCCGGCCACGCCGGCACGCTCGACCCGCTCGCCTCCGGCTGCTTGCCGATTGCGCTCGGCGAAGCGACCAAGACCGTTCCGTTCGTGATGGACGGCCGCAAGGTCTACCAGTTCACCGTGCGCTGGGGCGAGGAACGCGACACCGACGACGCCGAGGGCCGCGTCGTCACGACCAGCGAGCAGCGCCCCTCGCCCGACGCCATCCGCGCTTTGCTGCCGTCCTATACCGGCACCATCCAGCAGGTCCCGCCGCGCTATTCCGCTATCAAGATCGAGGGCGAGCGCGCCTACGACCTCGCGCGCGACGGCGAAACGGTGGAACTCCAGCCCCGCCCGGTCGAAATCACCCGCCTGGAGCTGGTCGCCACCCCCGACCCCGATCACGCGGTCCTGCATGCCGAATGCGGCAAAGGAACCTATGTGCGGTCGCTCGCCCGCGATATGGGCCGCGCTTTGGGCTGTTTTGGCCATGTCAGCGCGCTGCGCCGGGTCGCGGTCGGCCCCTTTGGCGAAGAAACCATGATTTTACTGGAACAATTGGAGGCCCTGTGCCATAGAGCCGCGGCCGGCGAGGTTAGCCTTGCCGGCGCCCTCATGCCCGTTGAGACCGCGCTGGACGACATCCCGGCGCTGGCCGTCAGCCGGGCGGATGCGGCGAGGCTCGCAAGAGGCCAAGCCGTTTTGTTGCGCGGACGGGACGCGCCCAACTTTCGTGGGCCAGTCTATGCCACGGCGTCGGGCCAACTGCTGGCCCTCGCCGAACTGGATCACGGCGAAATCGTCCCCAAGCGCGTTTTTAACCTCGCCGGCCTGGTTGGCAGCGCCGGCGTCAAGAAAGGATGACCGATGTCGGTTACCGCCGGCCGCAAGGCCGAAGTCATGAAGGAATTCGCCAAGAAGCCGGGCGACACCGGCTCGCCCGAAGTGCAGGTGGCGATCCTGTCCGAGCGCATCAATAATCTCACCGAGCATTTCAAGAGCCACGTCAAGGACAACCATTCCCGCCGTGGATTGCTCAAGATGGTGAGCCAGCGCCGCACCTTGCTCGATTATCTGCGGCGCACCAACGAAGCTAGTTACAAGACTTTGATCGAGAAGCTCGGCATCCGCCGATGATTTGATTCCGCGCGGGCGCGTATGTCCCGCGCGTTCCGTGAGCGAATGCGTGTGACGCATTGGCTCAATTTATCCGGCGGCGAAGGCGTCACCGGCGACAAGCGGGCCCGACAAGGTTCGGCCCCGCGACAAGGCTAAGGTTCGAAACGCCATGGCAGGATCGCCAGACGCTGTTCGCTTCCCCGCTTCGACGGTGATGCGCGGCAGTTTCTTGCCGTCTTGCTCATGGCTTTCGGGGCTGGCCGAAAACCATGAGAGAAAAACGCAATGTTCGATATGCATCGAGTTGAACTCGATTGGGGCGGGCGCAAGCTCGTCCTCGAGACCGGCCGGGTAGCGCGCCAAGCCGACGGCGCCGTGCTCGCCACCTACGGCGAGACCACCGTGATCGCCACCGTGGTGGCGGCGAAAGCGCCGAAGGAAGGCATCGACTTCCTGCCGCTCACCGTCAACTACACCGAAAAATATTATGCGGCCGGCCGGATTCCGGGCGGCTATTTCAAGCGCGAACGCGGTCCGACCGAAAAGGATACACTGACCTCGCGCCTGATCGACCGCCCGATCCGTCCGCTGTTCGCCGACGGCTGGCGCTGCGACACGCAGATCATCATCACCGTGCTGTCGCACGATCTGGAAAACGACCCCGACATCGTCGCCATGGTCGCGGCCTCCGCCGCGCTCACGCTGTCGGGCGCGCCGTTCATGGGCCCGATCGGCGGCGCCCGCGTTGGCTTCATCAACAACGAATACGTGCTCAATCCGCAGCTCGACGAGATGGTCGAGAGCCAGCTCGATCTGGTCGTGGCCGGCACCACCGACGCGGTGCTGATGGTGGAATCGGAAGCCAAGGAGCTGTCCGAGGAAATCATGCTCGGCGCCGTGATGTTCGGGCACCGGCATTTCCAGCCGGTGATCGACGCCATCATCAAGCTCGCCGAAAAGGCGGCGAAGGAGCCGCGCGAGCTGACCGTGGCGGACAATGCCAAGCTGGAGAAGGAAATCCTCGGCCTGGTCGAAAAGGACCTGCGCGCG
The DNA here is from genome assembly GCA_963739075.1 of uncultured Alphaproteobacteria bacterium. Taxonomy (GTDB): domain Bacteria; phylum Pseudomonadota; class Alphaproteobacteria; order Rhizobiales; family Xanthobacteraceae; genus Pseudolabrys. The sequence goes on from CAVTZC010000009.1 coordinate 242,318, forward strand.
GCCTATTCGATCCCGCAGAAGATGCTGCGGCAGGACGCCGTCGCCACCGCCAAGGCCAAGGTGATGGCGCATTACTTTCCGGAAGGCGCGGAGCCGGCTTACGACAAGCAGCGCGTCGCCGGCGTGTTCAAGGAGCTGGAAGCCAAGATCGTGCGCTGGAATATTCTTGACACCAGCAAGCGCATCGACGGCCGCGACCTCAAGACCGTGCGTCAGATCGTGGCGGAAGTCGGCGTGCTGCCCCGCGCGCACGGCTCGGCGCTGTTCACCCGTGGCGAAACTCAGGCGCTGGTGGTCGCTACGCTGGGCACCGGCGAGGACGAGCAGTTCATTGACGCGCTGCAGGGCACCTATAAAGAAACGTTCCTGCTGCATTACAATTTCCCGCCCTTCTCGGTCGGCGAAACCGGCCGCATCGGCGCGCCCGGACGCCGCGAAATCGGCCACGGCAAGTTGGCCTGGCGCGCGCTTCATCCTCTGCTGCCGAAGGCGGAGGAATTCCCCTACACCATCCGCCTGGTCTCCGAGATCATGGAGTCGAACGGCTCGTCGTCGATGGCGACGGTCTGCGGCGCCTCGCTGGCGCTGATGGACGCAGGCGTGCCGCTGCGGCGGCCGACCGCCGGCATCGCCATGGGCCTCATTCTCGAGGACAAGCGCTTCGCCGTGCTGTCCGACATCCTCGGCGACGAGGATCATCTCGGCGACATGGACTTCAAGGTGGCCGGCACCGAAAGCGGCGTCACCTCGCTGCAGATGGACATCAAGATCGCCGGCATCACCGAGGAGATCATGAAGGTCGCTCTCGCCCAGGCGAAAGACGGCCGCCTGCACATCCTCGGCGAGATGGCGAAAGCGCTCACCAGCGCGCGCGCCGAACTGGGCGAGCATGCCCCGCGCATCGAGATGTTCAAGATTCCGACCGACAAGATCCGCGAAGTGATCGGCACCGGCGGCAAGGTGATCCGCGAGATCGTCGAGAAGACCGGCGCCAAGATCAACATCGAGGACGACGGCTCGGTGAAGGTGGCCTCCGCCGACGGCGAGTCGATCAAGGCGGCGATCAAGTGGATCAAGTCGATCGCCTCCGATCCGGAGCCGGGCGCGATCTACGACGGCACCGTGGTCAAGGTCATGGACTTCGGCGCCTTCGTGAACTTCTTCGGCGCCAAGGACGGCCTGGTGCACATCAGCCAGCTCGCCCCGCACCGCGTGAACAAGGTCACCGATGTGGTCAAGGAAGGCGACAAGGTGAAGGTCAAGCTGCTCGGCATGGACGAACGCGGCAAGGTGCGGCTGTCCATGAAGGCGGTCGATCAGGCCACCGGCGAGGACTTGGAAGCCAAGCAGAAGGCCGGCGAGCCGCAAGCGGCGGCCGGCGGCGGCGCGGCAGAGTAAGCCGCAGCGGCATATCAAGAAAATGGGCGGCCGCGGTGGCCGCCCTTTTTAATTTCAGCTTGCGCCGCCGGCGAGACCAAATCGCGCGGGTTGGCGCAAGATGATCGGGTTGATAAGATAATTCGGTCAAACATGACCGCCGGCCTTTACAAGCGCCGCAGACGCGCGCCACGTTTCGCATGCGGTTTCAGTGTGGAGGACAAGTTTCATGGACGCAAAGACTGACGACAAAAACGCCGGCAAGTGCCCGTTCACGGGCGGCCCCCACGGACACGCAAACCGCGACTGGTGGCCGACCCAACTGGACGTGAGCGTTCTCCACCACAACTCCTCCATGTCCGATCCGATGGGCGAGGCGTTTGACTACGCCAAGGAGTTCAAGAGCCTCGACCTCAAGGCCGTGATCAAGGACCTGCGCACTCTAATGACGGACTCGCAGCCCTGGTGGCCGGCCGATTTCGGCCACTACGGTGGTTTGTTCATCCGCCTGGCATGGCACGCGGCGGGCACCTACCGCATCGCCGACGGCCGCGGCGGGGCCGGCGCCGGCCAGCAGCGTTTCGCGCCGCTCAACTCGTGGCCGGATAACGCCAACCTCGACAAGGCACGCCGGCTGCTGTGGCCAATCAAGCAGAAGTACGGCCGGAAAATCTCCTGGGCTGACCTGATGGTCCTCGTCGGCAACGTTGCGCTCGAGTCGATGGGCTTCAAGACGTTCGGTTTCGCCGGCGGCCGCGCCGATGTCTGGGAGCCCGAAGAAGTCTACTGGGGTCCCGAGGGGACGTGGCTCGGAGACGAACGCTACAGCGGCGAACGCGAGCTTCAGAATCCGCTCGGCGCCGTGCAGATGGGTCTGATCTATGTCAATCCGGAAGGGCCGAACGGCAACCCGGACCCGGTCGCTGCGGCCAAGGACATCCGCGAAACGTTCTTCCGCATGGCGATGAACGACGAGGAGACCGTCGCGCTGATTGCCGGCGGCCACACCTTCGGCAAAACCCACGGCGCCGGCGATCCGTCACTGCTCGGCCCGGAGCCGGAAGGCGCCGCCATTGAGGATCAGGGCCTCGGCTGGAAGAGCAAGCACGGCACCGGCATGGGAGCCGACGCCATCACCGGCGGCCCCGAAGTCACCTGGTCGCAGACGCCGACCAAGTGGAGCAACAACTTCTTCAAGAACCTGTTTGAAAACGAATGGGAGCTGACCAAGAGCCCGGCCGGCGCGAAGCAGTGGAAGGCGAAGGGTGCGCAAGCCGACATCCCGGACGCCTTCGACAAGTCGAAGAAGCATGTGCCGACAATGCTGACCACGGACCTCTCGCTGCGGTTCGACCCGGTCTACGAGAAGATCTCGCGACGTTTCTACCAGCATCCGGACCAGTTTGCGGACGCGTTTGCCCGCGCGTGGTTCAAGCTCACGCATCGTGACATGGGTCCGCGCGCGCGCTACCTCGGCCCGCTGGTACCGAAGGAGACGCTGATCTGGCAGGACCCGATCCCGGCTGCCGATCGCAACCGGATCAACGACAAGGAAATCGCGGCTCTGAAGCAGAAGATCCTCGCGAGCGGCCTGTCGGTGTCGCAACTGGTCTCGACCGCATGGGCGTCGGCCTCGACGTTCCGCGGCTCGGACAAGCGCGGCGGTGCGAACGGGGCGCGCATTCGTCTCGCGCCGCAGAAGGATTGGGACGTGAACAATCCGGGCGACCTGACGAAGGTGCTTAAGAAGCTCGAGGCGATCCAGAAGGCGTTTAACGCCTCGGCCAAGGGCGGCAAGAAGGTGTCGCTTGCCGACCTGATCGTTCTCGGCGGCGGCGCCGCGGTCGAAAAGGCCGCAAAGGCCGCCGGTGTCGGCGTGAAGGTTCCCTTCACGGCGGGCCGCATGGACGCGTCGCAGGAGCAAACCGACGTCGATAGCTTCGCGCCGCTCGAACCGCGTGCCGACGGCTTCCGCAACTACACCAACAGCAAGAAGCTGCAGTTCACGGCGCCTGAAGAGGCGCTGGTGAACCGGGCGCAATTGCTGACACTGACAGCGCCCGAGATGACGGTTCTCGTCGGCGGCCTGCGCGTGCTGGGCGCCAATGCCGGACAAGCCAAGCACGGCGTCTTCACCAAGAAGCCCGGGACGCTGACGAACGACTTCTTCGTCAACCTGCTCGACATGAGCACGCAATGGCAGTCGTCAGGCGACAACCTGTACGAGGGTCGCGACCGCAAGACGAAGGCGGTCAAGTGGACCGGCACCCGCGTCGACCTGATCTTCGGTTCGCACTCGCAGCTCCGCGCGTTCGCCGAAGTCTATGCGTGCGCGGACTCGAAGGAGAAGTTTGTGAAAGACTTCGTGGCGGCGTGGACCAAGGTGATGAACCTGGACCGCTTCGACCTCGCCTGATCTTAGCTGCGGCGAAAAGCGAAACGGCCGGGGATGTCCCCGGCCGTTTTTAATTCTGCCAAGACGCTATTTCATGTCGCCCTCACCCTCCACCGCGCCATGCGCGGCCTTGAGCGCGTCGGGCTGCGGCATGGCGATGGTGTTGTAGCCAGAGTCGACGAAGTGCACCTCGCCGGTGACGCCGGTCGCCAGATCGGACAATAAGTAAAGTCCGGCGCCGCCCAGCTCCTCCAGCGTCACGCCGCGACCGAGCGGGGAATATTTCTGCTGGAACGCGAACATGTAGCGCGCGTCGGTGATGCCGGCGCCTGCGAGCGTGCGAATGGGACCGGCCGAGATGGCGTTGACGCGGATCTTCTGCGGCCCGAAATCGACCGCCAGATAGCGCACCGAGGCCTCCAGCCCCGCCTTGGCGACGCCCATCACGTTGTAGTTCGGCATGGCGCGCAGGCCGCCGTTATAGGTGAGCGTCACCATGGCGCCGCCGTTCGGCATCAGCGCGGCTGCGCGCTTGGCGGCCTCGGTGAAGGCGTAGCAGGAGATCACCATGGTGCGGATGAAATTCTCGCGCGTGGAATCCGCGTAGCGGCCCTTGAGCTCTTCTTTGTTAGAATAGGCGACCGCGTGGACGAGGAAATCGAGTGTGCCCCATTGCTTTTTGATTTCGGCGAACACGGCGTCGACCGAGGCGATGTCCTCGACGTCGCACGGCATCACGAACGAGGAGCCGGCCTGCTCGGCGAGCGGCTTCACGCGCTTTGCCAGCGCGTCGCCCTGATAGGTGAATGCGAGCTTGGCGCCGTGTGCGTACAGCGTCTTGGCGATGCCCCAGGCGATCGAGTGGTCGTTGGCGACCCCCATCACCAGCCCACGTTTTCCTTCCATCAACCCCGGCATTGGCGATTCACGCGTCCAGCCGCTTGAACACGATCGAGGCATTGGTGCCGCCGAAGCCGAACGAGTTCGACAGCACGGCGCCGAGCGTCACGTTGTCCTTGCGCGAGCGCTGAATCGGCATGTCGGCGAAGGCGGGATCGAGATTCTCGATATTGGCGCTTTCGCAAATGAAGCCGTTGTTCATCATCAGCAGCGAATAGATCGCCTCCTGCGCGCCGGCCGCGCCGAGCGAATGGCCGGTCAGCGACTTCGTGGCGGAAATCGGCGGACACTTCGCCCCGAACACCTCGCGGATCGCCTCGATCTCCTTGAGATCGCCGACCGGCGTCGCGGTGGCATGCGGATTGATGTAGTCGATCGGCGGCTTGCAGGTCGCCAGCGCCATCTTCATGCAGCGCACCGCGCCCTCACCCGAGGGCGCCACCATGTCGTAGCCGTCGGAGGTCGCGCCATAGCCGGTGACTTCGGCATAGATCTTGGCGCCGCGCGCCTTGGCGTGATCGAGCTCTTCCAGCACCAGCACGCCGGCGCCGCCGGCGATGACGAAGCCGTCGCGGTCATTGTCGTAGGCGCGCGAGGCCTTCTCCGGCGTGGCGTTGTACTTCGACGACATCGCGCCCATGGCGTCGAACAGCACGGACAGCGTCCAGTCGAGCTCCTCGCAGCCGCCGGCGAAGATCATGTCCTGCTTGCCCCACTGGATCAGTTCGGAGGCGTTGCCGATGCAGTGATTGGAGGTCGCGCAGGCGGACGAGATCGAATAGTTCACGCCCTTGATCTTGAACCAGGTGGCGAGCGTCGCCGACGCAGTCGACGACATCGCCTTCGGCACCGCGAACGGCCCGACGCGCTTGGGACCCTTCGTGCGCGTGGTGTCGGCGGCATCGACGATCGCGCGCGCGGACGGCCCGCCCGAGCCCATCACGATGCCGGTGCGCTCATTGGAAATATCTTTCTCCTCGACGCCGGAATCGCGGATCGCCTGCTCCATGGCGACATGGTTCCAGGCGGCGCCGCCGCCGAGAAAGCGCATGGCGCGGCGATCGACCGACGTGGACGGATCGAGCGTCGGCATGCCCTGCACCTGGCAGCGGAAGCCGAGCTTGGCGTAGTCCTCGGCGCGCGAGATGCCCGACTTGGCCTCGTGTAGGCTGGCGAGAACTTCCTGCGTGTTGTTGCCGATGGATGAGATGATGCCCATCCCGGTCACGACGACTCGTCTCATTGCCGCATATCCTTAACTGTGCCGCGGATTGCCGATGATTGGACCATGCGTGATTGCTTACACTTGGGCTTGCTTAAACTTGGGCCGCCCGAGGCAACCGCGCAAGACCGCGGATCCTGCTCAAGCGCCGCTCGGCTGCAGCGCGTTGTCCTGCTTGAACAGGCCGACTTTGAGGTCAAAGGCCCGGTAAATCACATTGCCATCCGCCGAAAGCCAGCCGTCGGCGATGCCGAGCACCAGCTTCGAACGCATCACCCGCTTGAAGTCGACGCCATAGACGACCTTTTTCACCGTCGGCAGCACTTGCCCGGAAAACTTGACCTCGCCCAGACCGAGCGCGCGGCCCTTGCCCGGCGAACCCAGCCAGCCGAGGAAAAAGCCGACCATTTGCCAAAGCGCGTCGAGGCCAAGGCAGCCCGGCATCACTGGATCGCCCTTGAAGTGGCAGAGGAAGAACCAAAGGTCGGGTTTCACGTCGAGTTCGGCGCGCACCATGCCCTTGCCATGCTCGCCGCCCTGCTCCGCGATTTCGGAAATGCGGTCGAACATCAGCATCGGCGGCAATGGCAACTGGGCGTTGCCCGGTCCGAACAACTCGCCCCGTCCGCAGGCAAGCAGGTCTTCGTATTCGAAGCTGTGACGCTTGGCGTCCATAACCGCGATATCCCCGCAGGTCGGGCCGGCTGGTTGAATTCCCATGCGCGGATTCGTAACACACCAAGACTAGCGGGCAAAGATGGCGAAACGGCGCGGCGTGGACAATCTTGCGGGCGGAATAACGCACCAAAACGGCCGTGGCGCCAATTGCGAAAGAGTTGCATGTAGGTCTGCTAGTACTTATATTTTGTAAATAAAACGGGTTTTTCGTCGGCCCCGCGGGGGCTGACGATGTGCACTCCAACGATGAGCGAAGTGCGTACTATGGTGTTCCCTTCCGCAAGACCCGCCGCGATGCCGGCGGCGACCGACCGCTCGGAGTTCACGGGCTGCCCCTGGCATGACGTGAAGGCGATGCTGCGCCAGGTCGGCTTGCGACCGACGCGCCAGCGCATGGCGCTCGGCTGGCTGCTGTTCGGCAAGGGCGATCGCCATCTCACCGCCGAAATGCTTTACGAGGAGGCGAGCCGCGCCAAGGTGCCGGTGTCGCTTGCCACCATCTACAACACGCTGCACCAGTTCACCGAAGTCGGCCTGCTGCGCCAGGTGGCGGTCGAAGGCTCGAAGGCGTATTTCGATACCAACGCCTCGACCCATCACCACTTCTTCATCGAGGGCGCGGACGAATTGCTCGACATCCCCAGCGCCGAGGTGGTGATCGGCAAGACCCCGCTCCCGCCGGAAGGCTATGAGATCGAGCGCGTGGACGTGGTGGTGCGGCTGACGCGAAAGAGCTGAGCTGCGCTTATCTGCTGAACTTGCTTTCGTCATGCCCGGCCTTGTGCCGGGCATGAGTGTGTTTGAGGCCTACTCCACCTTCTCGTTTGGATATGCGCCCCACAGCCGCTCCTGGCGGATCCAGCCGTCGAAATTCTTGCCGGCGAACTGGCACCAGCTGCCGTTGCAGGACTTCAGCACGCCGAGCACGCCGGATTGCAGGCGGGCAATCTCCGGGGAAGTCGTATCCGGCTGCTCATAGAGCGGCACCAGATCGCCCTTCAAGGTCGCCACCACCACCGCCGATCGCTTGCCGGACAGCAGCGAGTGGTACACCCATCCTTCCGCGCCCTCCCAGTCGCGGATGCGCCGCCAGTTTTCGAACTCGGCGGTGATTTCCACCGGCATGCCGGCGCGGGTGTAGACCCAGCGCACGTCCTGGTCCTTGGTCGGGCCGGCGCGCACATTGACCCGGTCCGACTTGAGGCTGACGAAGCGCGGGACCGGCAGGCCGCTCACCGAACCGGTGGTCAGGGCCGTGTCGCTGCCGGCCTGGGCGTGCTGCGCCATGCCGGTCGGCTCCATAACGGCCAGAACGGCGGCGATAGCCAGCGCCACGCTGCCCAGGCGGCGAAACGCGGCTCCAAAGCTTTGTGTTGTCACTGCCATCTGATAGGAAACAGAACGGATTGCGACCCTGCGCGCGAGATGCGCAGTGTGGTCGAGCACGGTTAAAGAGGGCTGAACGGCGCCCAAAACGGCAGTAAGATGGACCGCCGGACGCCGCGGTAAAATGCACATGCCGAAGACCAAAAAGCCGCTGGTCGTCGTCACCCGCAAGCTTCCCGACAGCGTCGAGCTGCGGATGCGGGAACTTTTCGACGTCCGGTTCAATCCCGACGACAAGCCGATGACGCAAGCCCAGCTCGCTGAGGCGGTGAAAACCGCCGACGTGCTGGTGCCAACCGTCACCGACCGCATCGATTCTTCGGTACTCTCGAAATCGGGCGAGCAGCTCAAGCTGATCGCCAATTTCGGCAACGGCGTCGACAATATCGACGTCGCCACCGCCGTGCAGCGCGGCATCACCGTCACCAACACGCCGGGGGTGCTCACCGAAGACACCGCCGACATGACCATGGCGCTGGTGCTGGCGGTGCCGCGGCGGCTGGTGGAAGGCTCCGCCGTGCTGACTGCCGACAAGGACTGGACCGGCTGGACGCCGACCTGGATGCTTGGCCACCGCATCTGGGGCAAGCGCCTGGGCATCATCGGGATGGGACGGATCGGCCAGGCGGTGGCGCGGCGCGCGCGTGCCTTCGGCCTGCAGGTCCACTACCACAACCGCCGCCGGGTGGCGCCCAAGATCGAGGAAGAGCTCGACGCCACCTATTGGGAGAGCCTCGATCAGATGCTCGCCCGCATGGACATCGTCTCGGTCAACTGCCCGCACACGCCGGCGACCTATCACCTATTGTCGGCGCGCCGGCTCAAGCTGCTGCGGCCGGAGGCCTTTATCGTCAATACCTCGCGCGGCGAGGTGATCGACGAGAACGCGCTCGCGCGCCTGATCGAGGCGGGCGACATCGCCGGCGCGGGGCTCGACGTGTTCGAGCACGAGCCGGCGGTCAATCCGAAGCTGGTCAAGCTCGCGCGCGAGGGCAAAGTTGTGCTGCTGCCGCATATGGGCTCGGCCACGCTGGAAGGCCGCGTCGACATGGGCGAGAAGGTCATCATCAACATCAAGACCTTCATGGACGGCCATCGGCCGCCGGATCGAGTCTTGCCGTCGATGCTCTAGCTTCTCTGCACTAAGCCCCCGCAAACGCGCGGGCGCTACTCAAGCTCACTGGCTTGCCCACCGGCGCGCAACGCCCGCTCTGCGCCAGCTCTTCGATCTCGTCGGCGGCCGCTAGCGATGCCCCGACAAATCCCTGATCGTCGGCGTCTCGCCGCTGAGCGGATTGCCCGGGTCCCAGTCGTAACTCAGCGTCTCGAATCGCATCGAGCGCGCGTCGACCATTAATAGCCGGCCGACCAGGCCTTCGCCGAAGCCGACGATCTCGCGGATCACCTCCAGCGCCATCATCGAGCCGAGCACGCCCGGCAGCGCACCCAGAATGCCGGCCTCCGCGCAGGCCGGCACCGTGCCGACCGGCGGCGGCTCGGGGAACAGACAGCGGTAGGTCGGATTGCGCGTGCCGTCGGCGCGCGTCTCGAACGGCCGCAGCGTGGTGAGCGAGCCGTCGAAGGTGCCGACCGCGGCGGTGACCAGCGGCTTCTTTGCAAAATAGCAGGCGTCGGAGACGAGATAGCGGGTGGCGAAATTGTCGGAACCGTCGGCGACGAGGTCGTAGTTTGCAATCATGCTCAGCGCGTTGCTCGCGTCGATCCGCGCCATATGCGTTTCGATATTCACATGCGGATTGAGCCGCGCGATCGCCGCCTCCGCGCCGTCGACCTTGCGCTCACCGATATCGTCGGTGCCGAAGATCACCTGCCGCTGCAAATTCGACAGCGACACCGTGTCGTCGTCGACCATGCCGAGCGTGCCGACGCCGGCGGCGGCGAGATAGAGCAGCACCGGCGTGCCCAAGCCGCCGGCGCCGATCACCAGCACGCGCGCGGCTTTGAGCTTGGCCTGCCCCGGCCCGCCGACCTCGCGCAGCACGATGTGGCGCGCATAGCGTTCGAGTTCTTGGTGATCGAGCATGACACTAAACCTATGGCTTCGCATCGCTTTCGGCCAGCCTCTTGACGCCTTGCACGGCTGCCTCGATGGGCTAAGGTGCTGAAAAGTAAGGTAAGGGTGGCGTCAAAACGATGCGTTGCGGTCCGTTCATGGTGATGCTCGCGCTGCTGATCGGCGCCGTTCCGGCGCTGGCGCAGGATTTGCCGGCCGTCATGCCGACGCTTAAGGAAACCGCCGCCAAGCCGGTGAGAAAACACATGCGGGCGAGAGCGGTCGCAGCCAGGCCGGCCAAGCCCAAGTCCGCCGAGGCCAAGGCCGTCGCGCCCAAACCTGCCCTTGAAAAACCTGCCGCGAAGACCGTCGCGGCGAAACGGGTCAAGCGCAAACCCGTCGCTGAAAAGCCCGCCGCCGCGAAGATCGCCGGGGTGAAACCGGCTGAGGTCACAGCCGCGCCGGCGGCCGACGTGTTCTCAGGCATCCCGCAAGGCGAGCGGCTGAAAATCCAGGCGGCGCTGCTGTGGTCGGGCGACTATACCGGCGCAGCCGGCGGCGACGATCCGATGCTGGCCGCGATCAAAAATTTCCAGAAGCGCCACAAGGGCAAGGTCACCGGCGTGCTCACGCCGTCCGAGCGCGCGGACCTGGTCGCGGCCGCCAAGGCGCACGAGGAGGAATTCGGCTGGAACGTGGTGGTCGACCCGGCCACCGGCATCCGTATCGGCCTGCCGACCAAGCTGGTGCCGCAGGCGCGCGATGCCGCGCGCGGCACGCGCTGGTCTTCGGCGCATGGCGAGGTGCAGGTCGAGACTTTCCGCATCAAGGACCCCGCGCTCAAGCTTGCCGCGCTGTTCGAGCAGCAGAAAAAAGAGCCGGCCACCCGCCGGGTCGAGACCAGCGTGCTGCATGACGACGATTTCTTCATCAGCGGCATGCAGGGCCTGAAGATGTTTTCGGTGCGCGCCAAGATGCGCGACGGCGAGGTGCGCGGCTTCACCATAATGTACGACCAGATGATGGAGGGCATCGTCGCGCCGGTGACGGCGGCGATGGCAGCCGCGTTCTCCCCGTTTCCCGAGCGCAGCGCGCCCTACGCCGCGCTGGCGAAATCGGTCGAATACGGCAACGGCTTAGTGGTGAGCGCGCAGGGCCACATCGTCACCGACCTGAAGCTCACGCAAGGCTGCCAGGTGATCGTCGCCTCGGGCTTGGGCGACGCCGACCGCGTGGCCGAGGACAAGGACAACGGGCTTGCGCTGCTGCGCGTCTACGGATCGAGCAAGGGGTTGCCGCTGGCGCTGACGCGCGACGCGCCCAAGGCCGGCGAGCTGACGCTGGTCGGCATTCCCGATCCGAAGGAGCAGGACGGCAGCCACAAGCTGACCGAGATCAAGGCGCGGCTGGCCGACGGCAGCGCGATCGAGCTGCGCCAGCCGGTGCCGATGGCCGGATTTTCCGGCGCCGCCGCGCTCGATGCGCAAGGGCAGTTCCTCGGCATGATGGAAATGGGCAATGCGGTGCTCGCCAGCGTCGAGACCGCCGCGCCGCCGGTGCGGCTGGTCAGCGCCGAAACCATCCGCACGTTCCTCGCCGCGCATCATGTCGAGCCCGCGCCGGCGCCAACCGCCGACGCCAAGGCGGCGGTCGTGCGCATTATTTGCGTAAGGAAGTAATCGATACCTGTCCCGGGCGCAGCGCAGCACGCTCTCGCCCCCTCTCCCGTTGTGGGAGAGGGAAACGAACAAGCATCGGCGCGCGCAATCCTACTTATTCTTCCACTGCGGTTTGCGCTTCTCGACGAAGGCTTTCATGCCTTCCTTCTGATCCTCGGTCGCGAACAGCGCATGGAAAATGCGCCGCTCGAAGATCACGCCCTCGGCCAGCCCACCCTCGAAGGCACGGTTGATCGCCTCCTTGCCGGCGAGCACCGAAGGCAGCGACATGGTGGCGATAGTGTCGGCCACCTTCATCGCCTCCTCCATCAGGCTGGCCGCCGGCACCACGCGCGCCACCAGCCCCGAGCGTTCCGCTTCCGCGGCATCCATCATGCGGCCCGTCAGGATCATCTCCATCGCCTTGGCCTTGCCGACCGCACGCGTGAGCCGCTGCGTGCCGCCGATGCCGGGGATGACGCCGAGCTTGATCTCGGGCTGGCCGAATTTTGCCGTATCGGCGGCGATCACGATGTCGCATTGCATGGCGAGTTCGCAGCCGCCGCCGAGCGCAAAGCCGGCGACCGCCGCCACGATCGGCTTGCGCGCGCGCGCGGCATGATCCCAGCTGGCGGCGAAATTGCCGAGATAGACGTCGATGAAGCTCTTGTCGGCCATCTCCTTGATGTCGGCGCCGGCCGCGAAGGCCTTGTCGCTGCCGGTGAGCAGCAGGCAGCCGATGTTGTCGTCCGCCTCGAACGCGGCGATCGCCTGGCCGAGCTCGGCCTTGAGCGCCATGTTGAGCGCATTGAGCGCCTGCGGACGGTTGAGCCGGATGATGCCGACCCGGCCTTTGGTCTCGACGATGATGTTCTGATAGCTCATGGCTTGCCCTTGATGTTTGATCTCATTCGATCTTGATGTCGGCGCGCTTGATGACGTCGCCCCATTTGGCGGAATCCGTCCGGATCGTTGCGGCGAATTCTTCCGGCGTGCCGCCGCCCGGCTCGTCGCCGATCTTGGCGAATTTTTCTTTGAAGCTGTCCGACTTGATCGCCTGGTTGATCGCGGCGTTCAGCTTGTCGACGATCGGCCGCGGGACGCCGGCCGGCGCGATCACGCCGGTCCAGGTCGGCGCCAGATAACCGGGCACGCTTTCGCCAATCGTCGGCAGATCCGGGAATGCCGGCGAGCGCGCGGCGCCGCTCACGCCGAGCGCGCGCACTTTGCCGGCGCGGGCAAACGGCGCAATCGATTGCAGGCTTTCGAACATCAGGTCGACATGCCCGGCAATCAGATCGTTGATCGCCAGCGCGCCGCCGCGATAGGGCACGTGCTCGATTTTGGTGCCGGTCATGAATTTGAACAGCTCGCCGCCGACATGGCCAGGCGAACCGTTGCTCGACGAGGCGTTGGTCAGCTTGCCGGGATTTTTCTTGGCGTAGGCGATCAGCTCCTTGACCGACGTCACCGGCAGCGTGGGCGAGACCGCGAGCAAGAGATGCCCGCGCGTGGTCAGCGCGATCGGCTCGAAGTCGCGCTCGATGTCGTAGGGCAGCTTCGCCACCATGTGGCGGGTGATGGCGAGCGCGCCGATCGGTCCCATGCCGATGGTGTAGCCGTCGCGCGGCGATTTCGCGACCAGATCGAGCCCGAGCGTGAGCGCGCCGCCGGGACGGTCGTCGACGATGACGAGCTGCCCGAGCTCCTTGCTGAGCTCGGCGGCGAGGATGCGCGCGGTGGTGTCGGTGGCGCTGCCGGCGGCCTGCGGAACGATCAGCCGGATCGGATGGTCGGGATAGTCCGCGGCCATTGCGGCGCCGGCCATGCAAGCCAGAATAAACGCAATGAAGGCAAGCTGACGCATGTCACCGGTCCCGGATCCCGAGCGGCACAGCTTGGCTTATTTCTGACAGCTCGGGCAATAGAACGTCGAACGGCCGGTCTGCACGATGCGTTTGATCTTGCCCTTGCAGTTCGGGCAGGGCTGCCCCTCGCGGTCATAGACCTGGAAATTGTGCTGGAAATCGCCGAGCGCGCCGTCGGTGCGGCGATGGTCGCGCAGCGAGGCGCCGCCGGCCGCGATGGCGTCCTGGAGTACCGCCTTGATGGCCTCGACCAGCGCCGCCGCGCGCGCATTCGGTTTGCCGGTGCGGTCGGCAATGGTCGAGACCTGCCGCTTGGGCGACAGGCGCGCGCGGAACAGCGCCTCGCAGACATAGATGTTGCCGAGCCCGGCGACTACGCGCTGGTCGCTCAGCGCGGCCTTCAGCGAGGTCTTCTTCCCGGCGCAGGCTGTGGCGAGCATCGCGGCGTCGAACGCGTTGCCGAGCGGCTCCGGCCCCAGCCCACGCAGCAGCGGCTCGGAATCGAGCTTGGCGCGCTTAACCAGCTTCATCGAGCCGAAGCGGCGCGGATCGTTGAAGGTCACCGTGGCGCCATTCGACATGTGAAACACCACATGGTCGTGCGTCGTGCTCTTCGAGCGCTCGTGATAATAGATGCCGGGTTTGGCGTCCGCGCCGACGCGGAACGAACCCGACATGCCGAGATGCATCACCAGCACCTCGCCCGACGACAGGTCGGCCAGCAGATATTTCGCCCGCCGGCCGAGGCCCTCGACCGTCTGCCCGGTCAGGCGCGTTTCGAAGTCCTTGGCAATTGGCCAGCGCAGGCGGCGGTCGCGCACTTCGACCATGGCCAAGCGCGCGCCTTCCATGGCGGGCGCCAGGCCGCGCCGCACGGTCTCGACTTCCGGAAGCTCGGGCATGGTTAACTCCGGTTCCGATCACACATAGCGCCCCTTAGGTTCCCGCGCTATGGTCCTGCCCGCAAAGGATTATTCCTATGGGCAAGGCCCAAGAAGACAGCAAAGCGGATACCCATTTCGGCGAAAAGACCGTGCCGCTGGCCGACAAACAGGGGCTGGTGGATGACGTGTTCCATTCGGTCGCCCGCCGCTACGACCTGATGAACGACCTGATGTCGGGCGGGCTGCACCGGGCCTGGAAGGATGCGCTGGTCACGGCGGTCAATCCGCCGAAAAGCGACAAGGAGTTTGCCCTGCTCGATCTCGCCGGCGGCACCGGCGATGTGGCGTTCCGCGTGGTGGAGGCGGGCGGCGCCGGCGTGCGCGTCACGGTCTGCGACATCAATGCCGACATGCTCGCCGTCGGCCGCGAGCGGGCGCGTGAACGCGGCCACGATCTTGCGGTGACTTTCGAGCAAGGCAATGCCGAAGAGCTGCCCTATCCGGATCGGCGTTTCGACTGCGTCACCATCGCCTTCGGCATCCGCAACGTGCCGCGCATCGAGCGCGCGCTTGCCGAGGCCTATCGCGTGCTGCGCATCGGCGGGCGCTTCCTCTGCCTGGAATTTTCCGCGGTGACCGTGCCCGGCATCGACGCGCTGTACGAACTCTACTCCTTCAACGTGATCCCGCGCATCGGCGCGGCGGTGACTGGCGACCGCGAGGCCTATCAGTATCTTGTCGAGTCAATCCGCAAGTTTCCCAAGCCGCCGGCATTCGCGAAGATGATCGAGACCGCCGGCTTCCGCCGCGTCTCCTTCATGCCAATGACCGCCGGCGTGGTGTCGCTGCATTCGGGCTGGAAATTGTGATCTCCGCCCTCTCCCATCTCACCCGTCTCGCGCGCGCCGGTTTCGTGTTCGCGCGCGAAGGCGTATTCGCGCTGGTCGATACGCGGCCGTTGCCGCTGCCAGCCAAGACCGCCATCGCGCTCGCGCGCTTGATCGAGCGGCCGAGCGCCAATGACGGCTCGAGCCGGCTCGCCGCCGCGCTCACCAAGCTCGGGCCGACTTACGTCAAGCTCGGTCAATTCCTCGCCACCCGTCCCGACGTGGTCGGCAAGCAAATCGCGCGCGATCTCGAAAGCCTGCAGGACAAGATGGCGCCGTTTCCGCAAGGCGAGGCGGAAGCCGTGGTCGCCGCCGCTTTCGGCAAGCCGGTGAACGAAGTCTATGCCAGCTTCGGACCCGCCGTCGCGGCCGCCTCGATCGCGCAAGTGCATCGTGGCGAGATTATGCACGACGGCGCGCGCAAGCCGGTCGCGGTGAAAATCTCAAGGCCCGGCATCGAGCGCCGCTTCAAGTCCGATCTCGACGCCTTCTTCTACGCGGCGCGCAAGGCGGAGAGCCTCTCGCTTGAGGCGCAGCGGCTGCGGCCGGTCGAGGCGGTGGCGACGCTTGCCCGCTCGGTGGCGATGGAAATGGATTTCCGGCTGGAAGCGGCCGCGCTCTCCGAGATGGCGGAGAACACGGGCGCGGACGCCGACTTCCGCGTGCCCACGGTGGACTGGGACCGCACCGCACGCGAGGTGCTCACGCTGGAATGGATCGACGGCACGCCGCTCAACGACCGCGCCGCGCTCGAGGCGAGAGGCCTCGATCTTCCGGCGCTCGGCCAGAAAGTGATTCAGAGCTTCCTCCGCCATGCGCTGCGCGACGGCTTCTTCCACGCCGACATGCATCCCGGCAATCTGTTCGTCGACGACGACGGCCGCCTGGTGGCGGTCGACTTCGGCATCATGGGACGGCTCGGGCCGAAAGAGCGGCGCTTCCTGGCCGAAATCCTGTTCGGCTTCATCACCCGCGACTATCACCACACCGCGCAGATCCATTTCGACGCCGGCTACGTGCCGCGACATCATTCGGTCGAGAGCTTCGCGCAGGCGATCCGCGCGATCGGCGAGCCGATCCACAACCGCACCGCCGAAGACATCTCGATGGCCAAGCTGTTGATGCTGCTGTTCGAGGTCACCGGCCTGTTCGACATGCGCACGCGACCGGAACTGCTGCTGCTGCAGAAGACCATGGTGGTGGTGGAAGGCGTCGGCCGCACGCTCGATCCCAAGCTCGACATGTGGAGCACCGCCGAGCCGGTGGTGCGCGAATGGATCGAGCGCAATCTCGGGCCGGCCGGCCGGCTGGAAGACGTCGCCGAAGGCGCCGGCGAGATCGGCCGCTTCGCGGCACAGGTGCCTTCGCTGCTCACGCGCGCCGCCACGCTGCTCGATCAGCTCGACGACATCACCCGCAACGGCCTGGTACTGTCGCCCGATACGGTGGAGGCGATCGGCCGCGCCGAGCAGCGCCGCAACCGCTGGACCGCGGTGGCGCTGTGGACCATCGCCGCGCTGCTGGCCTGGGCGGTGTGGCGACTGATCTAATTTATGGACTGAATTCTTTTTCCGCTCGTCCCCGCGCAAGCGGGGACCCAGAGCCAAGCATGCTGGATTCCCGCTTTCGCGGGAATGAGCGGAGATACTGAGTTCACGCCTCCGGTCCCTCGTAGGCGCGGTTGAGCGTTTCCAGGTCGAGCTTCTTCATTTTCATGAAGGCGTTCATGATGCGCGCGGATTTTTTGGCATCCGGGTCGGTCATCATCTTTGGGATTGCGCTCGGCACCACTTGCCAGGACAGGCCGAATTTGTCCTTCAGCCAGCCGCAGGGGCCTTCCTGGCCCTCCTTGGTCAGCGCGTTCCAGTAGTGGTCGACTTCGGCCTGGGTGTCGCACATGATCTGGAACGACACTGCCTCGTCGAATTTGAATTGCGGGCCGCCATTGAGCGCGGTGAATGGTTGCCCGTCGAGCTCGAAAGTGACGACCATCACCGATCCCGCCGGCTTATGATGGATATTCTGCCCTGCGTCGGGAAAACGGCTGGTCGATGTGATCTTGGAATTCTTGAGTACCGAGCAATAGAATTTGGCCGCCTCCTCGGCTTGCGCGTCGAACCACCGGCAGGGCGTGATGGATTTGCGGGCGATCTGCATGAGTTTTCCCTTTGCGATCTATTTCGCCGTCGCCAAGTAGGCAGCGAGCCGCTCCATGGTGCCGCTCCAGCCCCGCGTCATGCTGGCGTGCATGGTGTCGAAGGTCTGCTGCTCTTCCGCGGTGGCCGGGACCATTTGCTCCTCCATCTATTTTTTCGCGGGCGCTCACTTCGCCTTGAGCACCATCCAGTTGACGCCGAAGCGATCCTTCACCATGCCGAAGCTGGTCGCGAAGAATGTCGAGCCCAATGGCATCGTCACCTCGCCGCCATCCGACAGCGCCTTGAACATCTGCGCCGCCTTCGCGTCCGACTTGACGTCGAGCGAGAGCGCGAAGCCGTCGAATTTCGGCTTTCCGGTGTTGCGGCCATCGGACGCCATCACGCGGGTTTCGCCGATCATGAGGCAGGAATGCATCACCTTGTCTGCGCTGCCGGGCGGAATCATGGACTGATCGGGCGCCTGCTTGAAGCGCATGAGCATGTCCACTGTGGCGCCGATCGCCTTCTTGTAGAACTCGATCGCCTCGTCGCAGCGGCCGTCAAAGAACAGATAGGGCTGAATAAACATGGCTTTTCCTCCACAGGTTGGCCTTGACAAGATAGGTTGATATCAACATATTAAGTCTTCATGTCAACCCACAAAATATCGCGTGAGGAACTCCCGCTCGCCACCACCCATTTGGTGCGCGACGCCTGCCTGTGCCTGCACGTGCAGCGGGCGGCGCGCGCGCTGGCGCGGCGCTTCGACGACGTGCTGCGCCCGCTCGAGCTGACGCAAGGCCAGTTTTCGCTGCTGAACTCGCTCAATCGCCCGGAGCCGCCGAGCATCGGCAGCGTCGCCGCTTTGCTCGCCATGGATCGCACCACGCTCACCGCCAATCTCAAGCCTCTTGAACGCCGCGGACTGGTGACGGTTTCGGTCGACAAGGAGGACAAGCGCAGTCGCCGGCTGATTATCAGCGCCGCCGGCCGCGGTTTGATGCGCAAGGCCTACCCGCTGTGGAAGCGGGCGCACGCCGAGACCGAACGATTGATCACCGGCATCAGCGCGGACGACATGCGCGGCGCTTTGCGTGCACTGGCGTGATACCAGGCCTCCATCAATCGGAGGGGCTTTTGATTGCATTGATTGCACTGCTATCAATACTATGCTAAGTATATATAATATAGCGGGTATTCCCATGGCCTCCCTGACCGTAAGGCAGCTCGACGAGCGACTTGAAGAAGCTGCTTGCGCCTGCGCGCGGCCAAGAGCGGCCGTTCGGTCGAGGACGAGGTGCGCACCATCCTGCGCGCGGCGGCCAAGGAAACCGGGACCGACGTGCTCGAGCGCTTCGAGCCGCCGGCGGCGAAATCGTCGCGCCGCGCGCCGCCCGCACCCGCCGCTGAAACGAAGCGCGTGCTGTTGATCATTGGCGGCGGCATCGCCGCCTACAAGTCGCTCGATCTCATCCGCCGGCTGAAGGAACGCGGGCTCGCCGTGCGCTGCATCCTCACCAAGGCGGCCGAGCATTTCGTCACGCCGCTGTCGGCCGGCGCCATTGTCGGCGAGCGGGCGTTTACCGATCTGTTCGATCAGGCGAACGAATTCGAAGTCGGCCATATCCGGCTCGCGCGCGAGACCGATCTTGTGGTGGTGGCGCCGGCCACCGCCGATCTGATGGCCAAGATGGCCGGCGGTCACGCTGACGATCTCGCCACCGCGGTGCTAATGGCAACCGGCACGAAGATTTTGTTGGCGCCGGCGATGAACCCGTACATGTGGGCGAACAAGGCGACGCAGCGCAATCTCGCGCAACTCATCGCCGACGGCGTCGCGCTCATCGGCCCGAACGAAGGCGAGATGGCGGAAGCGGGCGAACGCGGGTTGGGTCGCATGGCCGAGCCGCTGGAGATCGCTGCCGCGGTCGAGCACTTGCTTGGCCCGCACGCGCAGACGCTCAAGGGCAAGCGCGTGCTGGTCACCTCCGGCCCGACCCACGAGCCGATCGACCCGGTGCGCTTTATCGCCAATCGCTCGTCCGGCAAGCAGGGCCACGCCATCGCCGCGGCGGCGGCGCGCGCCGGCGCCGACCTGACGCTGGTGAGCGGGCCGGTCAATTTGCCCGACCCGCCCGGCGTCACCGTCATCCGCGTCGAAACCGCGCGCGAGATGCTGCAGGCGGTCGAACGCGCGCTGCCGGTCGATGTGGCGGTGTTCGCCGCCGCGGTCGGCCGACTGGCGCGTGGCGCAAGCGGGCGAGCAGAAGATCAAGAAGAAAGCCGGCCACGCCACGCCGGAGCTGTCGCTGGTGGAAAATCCCGACATTCTCTCGACCATCGCGCACCGCAAATCGCAGCGGCCACGGCTGGTGATCGGCTTCGCCGCCGAAACCGAAAACGTCGCCGCCAATGCCAAGGAGAAGCTGGCGCGCAAAGCCTGCGACTGGATCCTGGCCAACGACGTGTCGCCGCAAACCGGCATTATGGGCGGCGACCGCAACACCATCCAACTAGTGACCGCGCAGGGCGTCGAGCCCTGGCCGCCGCAGTCGAAAGAAGACGTGGCCGCGATGCTGATCGCGCGCATCGCCGCGGAGCTTGCGCGATGACCGGCGCGATCGACATTCGCATCACGCGGCTACCGCACGGCAAAGACCTGCCGCTGCCGTCCTACCAGAGCGCGCTGGCCGCTGGCCTCGATCTGATCGCCGCGGTGCCGGCCGACGCGCCGATGACGCTCGCCCCCCGCGCGCGCGCGCTGGTGCCCACCGGCGTCGCCATCGCGCTGCCGCCCGGCAGCGAGGCGCAGGTGCGGCCGCGCTCCGGCCTCGCGGTCAAGCACGGGCTCACCGTGCTCAACGCACCCGGCACCATCGACGCCGATTACCGCGGGGAAATCCAGGTGCTGCTGGTCAACCTCGGCGGCGAGCCAGTGACGATCACACGCGGAACGCGCATCGCCCAGCTGGTGATTGCAACCGTGGCGCGCGCGCAGCTGATTGAGGTCGCGGCGCTCGACCAAACCACACGCGGCGCCGGTGGATTTGGCTCCACTGGAGGCTGAATTACCAATTCAAATATTTTCGGCTGGACGGTCGCCAGACTGTAGCATATTACCGTCGCCTTTCGCTGCGCCTGGTGCCAAGCATGCCGACGGTATCCCGCAAGGGCATACTTGCCATTGCTGCAGTAATCGATGTGGCGATCAACGCCCGTGTCCGGCCGGTTTCGGCCAAGGCGCTGGCGGTGCGCAATAAGCTGCCGCCGCGTCATCTCGAACCCGTTCTGCAGGCGCTGGTGCGCGAAGGCATCCTGCGCGGCGTACGCGGACCGCATGGCGGCTACAAACTCGCGCGCGACCGCGGCCACATCAGCGCCGAGGATATCCTGCGCGCGGTCAACTCCGCCGACGACGACGAACATCCGCTGCTGCCCAATTCGGCGCTGGCCAATGACGTGGTGAAGCCGGCGCTGGCCGAAGCCGAGCGGACATTTTCTGCCGCCGTCGCCCGCATCAGCGTCGAGGACATGGCGAAGCGGGCCGGAGCGTTGAAATAGCCGGCGCATGACTCCAAAAGGCTTGTCCTCGACTCGGTCGGGGATGGCATTTGTTCTCGGACAAGCTCACGCCCAAACAAAACAATAGTTCTGCGGCCAATCAGACTCCCGTTCACGGTCTGGACTTTTTCGGCGCGAGTCCCCACGGGGGTAAAGTCTTTCGATTCGCGCGTGGCGCGGCGGACGCCGCTCGTATTCCTGGGGCCGATCTGAAATGCCGGCGACGATCCGGA
Source organism: uncultured Alphaproteobacteria bacterium (assembly GCA_963739075.1). Taxonomy (GTDB): domain Bacteria; phylum Pseudomonadota; class Alphaproteobacteria; order Rhizobiales; family Xanthobacteraceae; genus Pseudolabrys. The sequence continues at coordinate 263,519 of CAVTZC010000009.1, forward strand.
CGGCGAACGAGAGGCTGTGTGCTCGTCCGAGACGCGGCGGATTCCTCGCCGCCTCGGTCTTTGCAACGCTTTGCGGCGCGCCCGGCACGCCGGCGCATGCCGACGCGGGCCTGATCGACCGTTTCACCGGCGCGGCCACGACCGTAGGCCACGACCAGGTTGCTGCCGTGACCACGACGCTCGGGCTGCTCTGCTTCGCGGTGCTGGCCATCTTCGTTCTCTTGCGCACACGCAGGACCGCCGCCCTGGCGCAGTCCGCGGCGCAGGACGAAGCCATGCTGCTGCGCGCCGAAATCGACCGCCTCAAGACGCTGCTGCTGTCGCAGCCGCAAGTGCTGGTGGGCTGGCCGGCGGGCACCGACGAGCCGGACATCATCGGCGACACCGGCATCGTCGTGTCGGGTTCGCTGCCGGAGCGCGTGCTCGCCTTCGGCGCCTGGCTGGAGCCGGCGGCGGCGCAACGCATGGAGCACGCGGTCGACACTTTGCGCCGCGAGGGCCGCGGCTTCGTGATGACGCTCACCACCAGCGCCGGCCGGCCGCTTGAGGCGGACGGGCGCGCGGTGGCGGGGCGCGCGGTGCTGCGCCTGCGCGACGTCAGCGGCATCGAATCCGAATTGATGGATCTCGCCTCCCGTCACGACCGCCTGATGGGCGACGTCGAAACCCTGAAGACGCTGCTCAATTCGCTGCCCAGCCCGGTGTGGGGACGCGACCAGGCCGGCCGGCTGACCTTCGTGAACACGGCTTACGCCCGCGCCGTTAGCGCCGAAGATTCCACCGACGCGGTCAAGCGCGAGCTCGAACTGCTCGACCGCACCGCGCGCGAAAATTTCGCGCGCGCTCGCACCGGCGGCGGCCCCTATTCCGCACGCGTACCGGCCATCGTCGCCGGCGAGCGCCGCATCTTCGACGTGGTGGACGCGCCGAGCAGCGCCGGCAGCGCCGGCATGGCGATCGACGCCACCGAGGTGGAGGCGATGCGCGCCGACTTCGCGCGCATGATCGAGGCACACCGCCGCGTGCTTGACCAGCTCGCCACCGGCGTCGCGATCTTCAACGCCGACCGCAAGCTGATATTCTATAATGCCGCTTTCCGTTCGCTGTTCGAGCTCGACGGCGGCCTGCTTGACCTGACGCCGACCGACTCAGCCCTGCTCGACACTTTGCGCGCCGAACGAAAACTGCCCGAGGAGCAGGACTTCCGGCAGTGGAAGCAGCAGCTCTACGAGGCCTATCGCGCGGTCGAGCCGAAGGAGCACATGTGGCACCTGCCGGACGGCCGCGCGCTGCGCGTGGTGACCACGCCCAATCCGGAGGGCGGCGTCACTTATCTCTATGACGACGTCACCGAGCGCCTGGCCATGCACCGCCGCTACGACGCGCTGATCAAGGTGCAGCGCGAGACGCTCGACCATCTCGCCGAAGCGGTCGCGGTGTTCGGCTCGGACGGCCGCGTGCGCCTGCACAATCCGGCGTTCCAACGTATGTGGAAGCTGGCGCCCGAGGCGCTCGACCAGCATCCGCACGTGGAAGCGGTGACCGCCTGGGCGCAGGCGCTGCACGACGACAATGCGGTGTGGCGAAGCCTGCGCGCCGCGGTGACGGCGATCGACGGCCGCGAACCGATCGTCGCGCGCATCGAGCGACACGACGGCATGATGATCGACATGACCACCATGCCGCTGCCGGACGGCGCCACGCTGGTCACCTTCCAGGACGTTAGCGACACGGTGAACGTCGAGCGCGCGCTGATCGAGCGCAACGAAGCGCTGGAGACCGCCGACGCCATCAAGATCGACTTCGTGCACCACGTGTCATACGAATTGCGCTCGCCGCTCACCAACATCATCGGCTTCGCGCATTTCCTCGGCGATCCGGCATTCGGGCCGCTCAACGAAAAGCAGCGCGAATATCTCGGCTACATCACGGCCTCGACCAACGCGCTGCTCGCGCTCATCAACAACATCCTCGACCTCGCCACCATCGACGCCGGCGCCATGGCGCTGAACCTCTCCGACGTCGACATCCGCGCCAGCATGGACGAGGCCGCCGAGGGCGTGCAGGACCGGCTCAAAAAGGACGGCATCGCGCTCGATATCCGCGCTGCGTCCGGCATCGGCAGTTTCACCGCCGATGCGCGGCGCCTGCGCCAGATTCTGTTCGATCTCTTGTCCAACGCGGTGGGCTTTTCGCCGCCGGGCGAAACCGTCACGCTCTCGTCCGAGCGGCGCCCCGACGCCGTAGTGTTCACGGTCACCGACCACGGCCCCGGCATTCCACCCGAGCAGATGGACAAGGTGTTCGACTGGTTCGAGACCGATTCGATGGGCTCGCACCACCGCGGCGTCGGCTTGGGGCTCTCGCTGGTGCGCTCGTTCGTTGAACTGCACGGCGGCACGGTGACGATCGACTCGGCGCTCGGCCAAGGCACGACAGTGACCTGCGTGTTTCCGACCGAGCAGGAAGCTAAGCAGACGGCGGCGTGACGGCTTAGGTTCGCGCACTCATAAATTGATGTCGGTGAGCAAATTCGGCTTTGCCCTCAAAAGCGGACTCTTGACGACAGTCGCGGAATATCCGCTAAGTGCGGTGGGTTCAACGGGTCGACGCAACGCCTTCTAATCTTGCGGGATGAGGAGGTGAGCGATGGGAGTGCATGCAGGGACGTGTTTCACGCCGAAGCAAAGGGCGGAACTTTGGGAGCGCTGGAGGAGCGGTCAGTGTGTTGCGGATATCGCCAGCGAACATCCATTCGGAACCATCAAGCGAATGACAGCCGGCGGCCGATTCCTCACTCGAGGCCTCAAGAAAGTCGGAGGGGAAGCAGCACTCAGCGTGCTCGCCTACAACCTCATTCGTGCGATCAACCTCATCGGCGCCACCACCCTCTGCGCCAGCCTCGCTTGAACCAAGCAAAAGAGGCTCCGAATAACCGGAGCCCCTGACTTTTCACACGGCCTGCAACGAAGGCGGTCTTTCTCTTTTTGGGCCACGCACCTGTTCAGTAACGTTGCTGACGCGGGTGATGTCCGGTTGGCGGTTCGATAACGGGCATTTGTCGGCCGCACCTACGTCGACATTGGCTGCCGCTTTATGAGTTGATGCCCTAGTCATCTGGAATCGAAGTTCGCCACATTATACGAGATACGAGCGGGGTTTATCGCGGATGCAGGGGTTAGAGGCCGGCGCTGAACGCGCATGAAGGGACGAATTTGGAGAGGTCACCGTTTTGCAAGGCAGTCCAAATGGACCAAATCTACCGATCAAATCCTTACCGCCGGTGACGCTCCTACCACAAAGCACAGCAAACATTATGCGGCGAACTTTAGATTCACGTGACTAGGTCAGCGGCGGCGTGACTTGCGCAAGCCGGAAGCCGTCAGGCGTGCTTGGCGCCGATGCCGCTTGAGCGCAGCACGCCCGGATTGAGCCGCGGTTCGGCGCCGATCCAATACAACACGTTGGCCAGGATGCAGAGGCCGGTCGCGGCAAACCAGACCATGGCGGTGCCGACGAAACCGGTGAACAGGCCCCACCACGGGCTGTGCAGCAGGAACAGGATCGAGCCGAGCGTAATATTGACGCCGACCGTCACGTAGATGCGCCGCTCGAGATACCAGCTGTCGGTCTGCAGGAAATAAAAATTGCCGCGGTTCGGCTGCCCGAGCCGCGGCTTGAAGCCGAGCCGGTACAGCACATTGCCGATCGGGCAGAACCCGGTCAGCGCGACGTTGATGGAGACAAGCCCGGTGGCGATCACGCCGAAGATCCACAGCGGATTGACCAGCACCGCCAGCAGCGTGCAGCCGAGCAGAACCAGGCCGGCGATCAGCCACACCGTCCGCTCGATGTACCAGCGGTCGGTGGGAACGACGTAAACGCCTTTGCGCATTGTCATGGGTTGAATGTACTCCGCTCGCAGGCCGGCGCAAGTTTAAGGCGACAATCTAGATAAACTCTTCGCGATTGCATTGATCTACGTCACAGGACCAAGCCGGCGATCAGCAGCAGGCTGAACAGCAGCTGGATCTGCACGGTCCACACCAGAATCCAGTTGAAGCCGCGGCCGGACGGCTCGTGCATGAAGCGGTAAATCAGCGCCAGCGTCAGCGGCAATGTGATCAGCGGAGGCCAGACATGACCGTGCGGCAGGGCGCGGCCGATCAGCGGCAGTAGCGCGTAGGGCAGCAACATCAAGCCGGCGAAAATGCAAGCCGTGCCCTGCGGCCCCGCCACGATGGCGAGCGTGCGCCGCCCCACCCGCGTATCAGCTTCGACGTCGCGGAAATTGTTGACCAGCAGCACCGCCCCGGTCAGCAGGCCGAGCGCGAGACCGGCCGCGAGCGACGGCGCGTCGAGCGTGGCGGTGCACAGCCAATAAGTGCCGCACACCGCGCCGACGCCGAAGAAGGCGATCACAAACAGTTCGCCGAAAGGGGTATAGGCGATCGGCAGGGGGCCGCCGGTATAGGCCCAGCCCGAGGCGATCGAGGCCACGCCGAGCAGCAGAATCGGCCAGCCGCCGACCGCGACCAGATAGAGGCCCATCAGCGCGGCCACCGTGAAGCAGGTACAGGCGCCGTGCTTGACGCTGCGAGCGCTCAGCAATCCCAGGGCCGTCACGCGCGGCGGTCCGATGCGATCGGGGCCGTCGCCGCCGCGCTCGGAATCGATCGCGTCGTTGTGCATGTTGGTGCCGAGTTGAATGAACGCGCTGGCGATCAACGCCGCCAGCACCGCCGGCCAATGAATCTGCCGATCCACCGCCCACGCCAGCGCCGTGCCGACCGCCACCGGCGTGACCGACAGACTGAGCGTGCGCGGCCGCGCCGCCATGAGCCAGGACGTGAGCTTCATAACGAAACTTTGTGCACCCTATTTGCTTGGCTTTAGGAACAATTTCCGGCGCTGGCGGTTGACCGTGTGACCCCGGATTGGAGTGCACCGTCATGTTCAAACTGTGCGCCGTCACTTCACTGATTGCGATCATAACCCCGCTGGCCGCCCTCGCCTACACGCAACAGGATGCGGATGCTTGCACGCCGGACGCGTTCCGGCTCTGCCAGAACGCCATCCCCGATGAAGGGCGGGTGGCACAATGCCTGGTCCGGAACAAACAGCAGCTCAGCTCCGCCTGCAAGATCGTGTTCAGCCGGCCGGCAACCGCCATCGAAATGCCGGCGGCCGCGCATCCGGCCTATCGCCGCACGAATTTCTGACGGCGCTGACACGCGTTGAAGCGGCTGCGCTGCTCGCCGGCGCTCCGCTGGTCGACGTGATACCGGCACACCCCGTGCCATACGTTTCCAAGCTTCGTTATACTGCGCGCCGTCGCGCCGCCAGCACTCGGGCGGCGCGCACATATCCACGCGCGCCAAGCCGGGTAAACCAACATGAAACTGCTGAAGGCTTTGATCTGCGGCGGCGCGCTTCTGCTGACCGCGCCGGCCATGGCCGATACCGTCAAGATCGTGGTGCCGTTCGCCGCCGGCGGCCCGGTCGATCAGCTGGCGCGCGGGCTCGCCCACGAGCTCGGCCCGCTGCTCGGCGCCGATGTCATCGTCGAGGACAAAGGCGGCGCCGGCGGCGCCATCGGTTCGGAAACAGTGGCGCGCGCGGCACCCGACGGCCATACTATCCTGCTCGCCAGCCTCGGCTCGCAAGTGATCAGCCCGACGCTGCGGCAGCCGGGCGGCTACGACCCGGTGAAGAGCTTCGAACCGGTGATGCTGATCGGCTCGGTGCCGACGCTGCTGGTCATTGGCCCGAAATCCGGCGCCTCAAATCTCAAGGAGCTGATCGCCAAGGCGAAGAGCGGCCAGGCCATGGCCTACGGCTCGGCCGGCCCCGGCACCACCATGAACATCGCCGGCGAACTGCTCAACTCGGCCGCCGGCCTGAAAGTCGCGCACGTGCCCTATCGCGGCGCGGCGCCGGCCATCAGCGATCTCATGGGCGGCCAGATCGACATGCTGAACGCCGACTTCCCGGTGTTGCTGCCGCTGGTGAAAGCCGGCAAGGTCAAGGCCGTGGCGCTGTTCGGCACCGAGCGCTCGCCCTTGCTGCCGGATGTGCCGACCACCGCGGAACTCGGCCTGCCCGACGTGGTGATGGAAAACTGGTACGGCGTGTTCCTGCCGGCCGGCACGCCGAATCCGGTGCGCGACAAACTGGAGAAGGCCTTGTTCACGGTGGTCGCGCTGCCGGCGGTGAAAGAACGCTTCGCCACCCAGGGCATGCATGGCACGCTCGGCAGCGCCGCCTTCGAGGCACGGCTGGCCAAGGAGTTCCCCTACTGGCAGGCCACCATCAGCAAGCTCGGCATCAAGGCGGAGTAGCGCGCGTTATTTCTTCTTCGGCAGCAATTCCGATACCGGCACGCCGGCTTCGATCTTGGCGGTGCGGATTTCCTCGTTCTTCGCGATCTGCTGCACGCGCGCCAGCACCTCGGCAGCGCGCGCACGCGGGATGAAGCACACGCCGGTCTCGTCCGCTAGAACAAGATCGCCCGGGTTAACGGCGACGCCGCAGATGTTGACCTGCTTGTTGACCGCAACGGTCTTGACCCGCCATTTGCCGGTGATCGGGCTGACGCTGCGCGACCAGATCGCGTAGCCCAAGCCGCGCGAGTGATCGACGTCGCGCACCGCGCCGTCCACGATGGCGCCGATCTGCCCTTGCCGCTGCCCGATCGAGGCCGACATGCCGCCCATGTTTGACACCTCGTCGACACCTTGCAGCACCAGCACGTCGCCCGGCTCGGCGAGATTGTGCGCCTCGATCTCCGCCATGCCGGAGACGCCGGTGGCGACGTTCGCCGGCACGCTCGCCTGCGCCGCGACGTTCATCACCGTCAGCGCCCGCCCGACCAGCCGCGCCGCCGCGTCGGTCGGCTTGAGCACGCTCGAGGGAACGGCGCCGACGATGCCGAGTTCGTCCATGGCGTCCGAGCACATACCGGTGAGATCGGGAAGCGCGCGAAAGCCGTCGATGATGCCGGCCGGCAGCGCCGGCAGCTCCAGCATGCCGAAGGCATCGGCGGGCAGTTTTCCGAGCGTCTGTTTTGCCATGCGGTCACACGTTTTTCCGGGCGTTTGGCAGCACGGCGGGATTCACCACATTGATCGGCGCGCCGGCGGCGTAGGCGACGATCTGGTCGAAGATATCGGTGAACTGGATTTCGTATTCGTCGCGCGACACGTAGCCGATATGCGGCGTGCACACCACGTTGGGCATGTTCAACAAGGGATGGCCGGTGTCGCGCAACGGCTCGTCCTCGTACACGTCGACGGCCGCCATTCCCGGCCGCCCCGCGCGCAGCGCGTTCACCAGCGCGCCGGGCTCGATCAGCGGCGCGCGGCTGGTGTTGACGATGAGCGCGGTCGGTTTCATGCGCGCGAGATCGGCCGCGCCGACGATGTGCCGCGTGGCCTCGACCAGCCGCATGTGCAGCGAGATCACGTCGCACTGCTCGAAGAACGCCGCCTTGCTGGCGGCGGTCGCACAGCCGTCGGCGCGCGCCCGCGCGAGTGCGGCCTCGCGCGCCCAGACCAGCACCTGCATGCCGAAGGCCCGGCCGTAACCGGAGATGACGCTGCCGATGCGGCCGTAGCCGTAAATGCCGAGCGTCTTGTCGCGCAACGTGGTGCCAACGCCGGTCTGCCATTGCCCGGCCTTTAAAGCCGCCATCTGCTGCGGAATCTGGCGGATCGCCGCGATGACAAGCCCCCACGTCAGTTCCGCCGTGGCGTAGGACGGCGTGCCGGGATGCTGGCTCGACGACACGATGACGCCCAGCCGGGTGCAATCGTCGATGTCGATATGCGGATAGACGCTGCGTTGGCTGATCAGCCTGAGCTTGGGCAAGCGTTCGAGCAACGGCGCGCGTATTTTCGTGCGTTCGCGGATCAGCACCAGCACCTCGGTCTCGCGCAAGCGGGCCGCCAGCGCGTCGACATCCTGGACGTGATCGTTCCAGACCGTGACGTCGTGCCCGGCGAGCTTGCTGAAGCACTGCAGGGTTCGCACTGTGTCAAAGTAATCGTCAAGGATCGAGATTTTCATTACAGGCTCTCGCTCTTGGCTTCACGGGTGGCGCATGATTGACGTCGCCGCCGTCGCAATCTTGTAACGAAAAAGGGCCTGGACTTTCCAGGCCCCCTTCCGTCAGCAACCGTTCGTCTGGTCAGTCGTCATATTCCATCGAGATGTCCTTGCCGGTGTAATCCGGCATGAAGGCTGCCGCCACCAGGCTCACCACCGCGCAAGCGGCGATGTAAATCGCGATCGCGTAGCCCGAGTGGTATGTCGCGAACAGCGCCGTGGCGATCAGCGGCGCCGGCCCGCCGGCGATCACCGAGGCGAGCTGATAGCCGAGCGACGCCCCGCTGTAACGCAGCCGTGGCGTAAAGGCCTCGGCGATCAACGCCGCCTGCGGCCCGTATTGCATGTCATGCGGCACCAGCGACAGCACGATGGCGATGAACACCGCCGACGGGATCGCGGTGTCCACCATGCCGAAATATAGGAAGCCGAACAGGCCGGTCACCGCCGCGCCGATCAGGTACATCTTCCTGCGTCCGATGCGGTCGGAGATGTGGCCCGACAGCGGAATGGTGACGAACGAGACGCAAGAGGCCACCAGCACCGCGGTCAGGATGAAGTTGCGCGACATATGCAGCGTGCCGACCGTATAGGCGAAGACGAACGCCGTGAAGATATAGAACGGCGCCTGCTCGGCCATGCGCAAACACGCCGAGAGGATGATCTCCCGCGGCTGCTTCTTGATCACCTCGAGAATGGGCGCCTTCTCGATTTTCTTGGTGTGCAGGAGCTTCTGGAACACCGGCGTCTCGAGGATGCCAAGGCGAATCCACAGACCGATGCCGACCAGGATGATCGACAGCGCGAAGGGAATGCGCCAGCCCCAGGTCGCAAATTGATCACCGGACCAGGTGCTGAACGCCAGAATGGCGAGGTTCGCCAGGAACAAGCCGCACGGCACGCCGAACTGTGGCCAGGACGCCACCAGGCCGCGTTGACCGTGCGTGCGCGACCATTCCATCGCCAGCAGCACCGAGCCGCCCCACTCGCCGCCGACGCCAATGCCTTGCAGCATCCGTAGCACCGTCAGCAACACCGCGCCCCAGATGCCGATGGACTCGTAAGTCGGCACGAAGGCGATCAGGAAGGTCGCGATGCCCATGCACATCAGCGTGGCGATCAGCGTCGCCTTGCGGCCGATGCGGTCCCCGTAATGACCGAAGATCGCGGCGCCAATCGGCCTCCCGACGAAGCCGATGAAATAAGTACCAAAGGCCGCGAGTGTCGCCGTCAGCGGATCTTCATTCGGGAAATATAGCTTGCCGAAGATCAGGCCGGCGGCGGTGCCGTAGATGAAGAAGTCGTACCACTCGATGGTGGTGCCGATGGTCGCAGCGATGACCGCTTTGCGCAGTTGAGCGCTGTGGTCAGATGCCGACAGGGTGTGTGTGGCTGCCATAGCCATTGGAGTCTCCCCAGTGTTTCGTCCCTTGGTGCGGCTCTGCCCGGCCGCTGCCGCGCAAAGACTAAAACAAACCGGGGGGTGCTCCAAGACGGTTGTCGTTCTGGCTATCGGCGGCCTCCGCCGTTTATAACTGCCGCATAAACGCGGATGATTCGATGTCCTCCATCACGCCCGGCGGCTACAGCTTCACGGTCACGCTCGCCGACGAAGAAGCCACGCGCCGGCTGATGGTGGACATCGCCGCCGCGCTCGCGCCCGGCGACCTGATAACGCTGTCGGGCGATCTCGGGGCCGGCAAGACCACATTTGCCAGGGCTTTGATCCGCCATCTCGCCGGTGACGAAGCGGTCGAGGTGCCGAGCCCGACCTTCACGCTGATGCAGGCCTACGAGCTGCCGCGCTTTTCGCTGGTGCACGCCGATTTCTACCGGCTGTCGGAACCGACCGAACTTGCCGAGCTCGGCTTCGAGGACATCCCATCGAGCGCGGTGACGCTGTTAGAATGGCCGGACCGCGCCGGCGATTTCCTCCCCGCCGACCGGCTCGACATCGCGTTCACTTTGCTGCCGCAGCAGGGCCCGACGTTCCGCCACGCGCGCGTTACCGGCTATGGCGCGCTCGCCGCGCGTGCCGAGCGCATCGCCGTCATCCGCATGTTCCTGTCCCGCTCCGGCTTCGGCGGGGCGTCGCGGCAATACATGCAGGGCGACGCCTCGACCCGCGCCTACGAGCGGCTCATCCGCGACGGCGCCAACTACATCCTGATGAATTCGCCGAAGCGGCCGGACGGACCGCCGGTGCGCGACGGCAAGCCCTATAGCGCGATCGCGCATCTCGCCGAGAACGTCACGCCGTTCGTCGCCGTGACGCACGCGCTGCGCGCGCGCGGTTTTTCCGCGCCGACGATCTTTGCCGCCGACCGCGACGCCGGCTTGCTGATCCTGGAAGACCTCGGCAGCGAACTTGTGGTGGACGGCAATCCGCCGGCGCCGATCGAACCGCGCTACGAGGTGGCGGCCGATCTGCTGGCGGCGCTGCATCGCACGCCGATGCCCGCCGTGCTGCCGGTCGAAACGGGCGTCGATTACACCCTGCCGCGCTACGATCTGGACGCGTTCCTGGTCGAGGCCGAGCTTATGGTCGACTGGTATCTGCCGCGGCTCGATGTCAAGCTCGTCGGCAGCAAGCGCGACGCCTATGTCGAACTCTGGCGCGGCGCGCTGGCGCCGGCCCTGGCGGCGCCCGCGGTCTGGGTGCTGCGCGATTATCATTCGCCCAATCTGTTGTGGCTGCCGGAACGCGAAGGCGTGGCGCGCATCGGCCTGCTCGATTTCCAGGACGCGGTGATGGGGCCGGCCGCCTATGACCTCGCCTCGCTGGCGCAGGACGCGCGCGTCGACGTGCCGGAGATGATGGAGATCGCGCTGTTGTCGCGCTACACGCGCGCGCGGCTGAAGGCCGAGCCGGCCTTCGATGCGCCGGTCTTTGCGCAGCTTTACGCGACGATGGCGGCGCAGCGCGCCTCCAAGATTCTCGGCATCTTCGCCCGCCTCGACCGCCGCGACGGCAAGCCGCAATATTTGCGTCATATGCCGCGGGTATGGGCCTATTTGCAGCGTTCGCTAGCGCATCCGGCGCTGGCGCCGCTGGCCGCGTGGTATCGTGCCAACGTGCCGGCGTTGAAATCTTTATGACCCAATCGCCAACCAATAAGACACCTCGCAACGCCATGGTGCTGTCGGCGGGCCTCGGCACCCGCATGCGCCCGCTCACCGGCCGCATGCCGAAGCCCTTGGTCGAGGTCGGCGGCAAGCCGCTGATCGATCATGTGCTCGACCGGCTGGCCGAGGCCGGCGTCGAGCGCGCGGTGGTCAACGTGCATCACTTCGCCGAACAGCTCGAGCGCCATCTGGCGTCCCGCGCCAAGCCGCAGGTCGTGATCTCCGACGAGCGCGGGCTGTTGCTCGGCACCGGCGGCGCAGTGATGAAGGCGCTGCCGGAACTCGGCGCCGCGCCGTTCTTCCACATCAATTCCGATACCATCTGGATCGACGGTGTTAAGCCCAATCTCGCGCGGCTCGCCGACACCTTCGATTTAACCAGCATGGACGCAGCTCTGCTGCTCGCGCCCACCACCGGCAGCATCGGCTATGCCGGACGCGGCGACTTTGCCATGGCGCCCGACGGCCGGTTGCGCCGCCGGGCCGAGCGCGAGGTGGCGCCCTTCGTCTATGCCGGCGCGGCGATCCTTGCACCCGCGCTGTTCAAGGATGCGCCGCAGGGCGAGTTCCCGCTGACGCTGCTGTTCGACCGCGCGGCGGAGCAAGGCCGCCTGTTCGGCCTGCGCCTGGAAGGCCTCTGGATGCATGTCGGCACGCCCGACGCCATCGTCCTGGCCGAAAAAGCGATCCGGGCGAGCACGGGGTAGAGCTGCGACAAAGCGTGTATGATTCACGCCGATGCCGGCCGCAAAACCCAACGTCTTCACCATCCCCGCCTCGGCGCCGTTTCTGCGGGTGCTGATCGATGCGCTGCGCGACGGCAAACTGGTGCCCGGCTTTCCGGCCACGCGCGATCCGCTCGAACTCAGCAAGGCCACGCTCTATCTGCCGACCCGGCGCGCCTGCCGGCTGGCGCGCGACGTCTTCCTCGACGAACTCAAGGGCGATGCCGCCATCTTGCCGCGCATCGTCGCGCTCGGCGATCTCGACGAAGACGAGATCGCCTTCGCCGAGGCCGCTACCGCTGAGCTCGCCGAAGCCGCGCTCGCGCTGCCGCCGGCGATCGCGCCGCTCGAACGCAAACTGCTGCTGGCGCAATTGATCGTCAGTTGGGCCGAGGGCATCACGCCCGCGGAAGGCGCGCCGCTGGTCGCCAACACGCCGTCGGCGGCGCTCGGCCTCGCCGACGATCTGGCGCGCCTGATCGACGACATGATCACCCGCCAGGTGCCGTGGACAAAGCTCGACGGCATGGTCCCCGACGTGCTCGATCGCTATTGGCAGGTCGCGCTCGACTTTTTAAAGATCGCGCGCAGCTATTGGCCGGACCGGCTCAAGGAATTGGGCGCGATCGAAACCGCAGAGCGGCGCGATATGCTGATCGAAGCCGAGGCCAAGCGCCTCGCCGGCAGCACCACGCCGGTGATCGCCGCCGGCTCCACCGGCTCGATGCCGGCGACCGCCAAGCTGCTCGCCACCATCGCCAAGCTGCCGCACGGCGCGGTCGTGCTGCCCGGCCTCGACACCGATCTCGACGACATCTCCTGGGCGCGGATCGCCGGCGACGCCGACGACACGACGCACGACGGCGCACCCGCCGCCGGCCATGCGCAGTTCGCCATGCACGCGCTGCTCGATGCACTTGGCGTCCGGCGCGAGGATGTCACGCAATTGGCGCCGCCGGCGCCGCACGGGCGCGAACGCCTGGTGTCGGAAGCCTTGCGCCCGGCCGCCACCACCGAACGCTGGCAGGCGCGCACCGGCACCAAGGATTTCGCCGCGGCGGCCGGAGCGGCGCTCACCTCGCTCGCCATGATCGAAGCGGCGAACGCCGAGGACGAAGCGCTCGCCATCGCGGTGGCGTTGCGCGAGACGCTCGAAGACAAGGCCAAGACCGCCGCGCTGGTGACGCCCGACCGCGCGCTGGCGCGCCGCGTGGTGGCCGCGCTGGCGCGCTGGCAAGTCAAGGTCGATGACTCCGGCGGCGATGCGCTCGCCGACACGCCCGCCGGCGTGTTCGCAAGGCTGGCGGTGCAAGCCGCGCTCGGCGGCCTGGAGCCGGTGACGTTGCTGGCGTTGCTGAAGCATCCGTTGCTGCGGCTCGGCGCCAAAGCCGGAGCGCCCGGCGTCGCCATCGCGACACTCGAGCGCGCTTTGCTGCGCGGCCCGCGCCCGCGCCCCGGCAGCGACGGGCTTGCGCACGCGCTCGCAACCTTTCGTGAAAACCGCGATCAGCTGCACCGCAGCGATCCGCGCTGGCTGATCGCCGACGACGAATTTGACGTGGCCGCCGAATTGATCGGACGGCTCGGCGCCGCGCTGGCGCCGCTGGAACGGTTGAAACAGGGCGATCACCCGCTCGCCGCGCTGACCAAGTGTCATAGCGCCGTTATTTCCGCGCTCGGCCGCGATGCCAAAGGTGACGTCGCGGCCTTCGCCGGCAATGACGGCAGCGTGCTCGCCCGCATCTTCGAGGAGCTCAGCGAGAGCCCGTCCGCCGCCGGCCTGGCAGTCGCCAAAAGCGACTACGCCGAACTGTTCCACGCCGCCGTCGCCGACCGCGTGCTGCGCCGTCCTGAAACGCCGGACGTGCGCGTGCGCATCTTCGGCCCGCTGGAAGCACGCCTGCAGACCATCGATCGCGTCGTGCTCGGCGGCCTCAACGAAGGCACATGGCCGCCCGAGACCCGCAGCGATCCCTGGCTCAGCCGCCCGATGCGTCGCGATCTCGGGCTCGACCCGCCCGAGCGCCGCATCGGCCTCTCGGCGCACGATTTCGCGCAAGGTTTGGGCGCGCCTGAAGTGTTCCTCGCGCGCGCCGCCAAGGTCGCGGGCGCGCCGACCGTGACCTCGCGCTTCGTGCAGCGCATCGCCGCGCTCGCAGGCAGCCGCTGGAGTGAGGTGCTTGCGCGCGGCAACTGCTATCTCGAACTCGCCCGCGCGCTCGATCATCCGGCGCAGGTGAAATCCGCCGAGCGCCCGGCGCCAAAACCGAAAATCGAAGCGCGGCCCTCACGCCTGTCGGTCACCGCAATCGAGGACTGGCTGCGCGATCCCTACACCATCTACGCCAAATATATTCTGCGCCTGCAGCCGCTCGAAGCGGTCGACACGCCGCCCGGCGCGCGCGACCGCGGCACCGTCATACACGGCGCCATCGGCGACTACACTGAAAAGTTCGCCGCGGAGGCGCCGGCCGATCCTTTGCAGGAACTGCTAGCGCTCGGCGAAAAGCATTTCGCCGGGCTGGCCGATTATCCGGAGGCGCGCGCATTCTGGTGGCCGCGCTTCGTGCGCATCGCGCAGTGGTTCGCATCATGGGACGGCGCGCGGCGCGACGGCCTCAGCGCATTGCATGCGGAAATCCGCGGCGAATTGAAATTCCCCGTCGGCAAACGTGAATTCACCCTCTCGGCCATCGCCGACCGCATCGAGCGACGCAAAGACGGCAGCTACGCCATCCTCGACTACAAGACCGGCGCCGCCCGCACCGAGAAGCAGGTGCGCACCGGCCTCGCCCCGCAACTGACGCTGGAAGCCGCCATCTTGCGCGCCGGCGGCTTTAAGGACGTATCCGCCGGTTCGGTGTCGGAAATCACTTACGTGACGCTGAATGGCAGCGAGCCGGCCGGCAAGCCGAGTGAGATCGCCTTCAAGGACGGCACGCCCGACAGCCAGGCCGATCATGCACTCGCAAGGCTGAAGGGATTGGCCGCGCGCTTCGAGGACGAAGCCACGCCTTATCTCTCGCTGGTGCACCCGATGTGGAAGTTTCACTATGGCGACTACGACCACCTCGCGCGCGTCAAGGAATGGTCGGCGACGGGCGGCGGAGAGGACGAGTCATGACCGCCCGCATCATCCCGCCCGACGTGCTGCGCGTGCAGGTGCGGGCGGCGGACCCAGACGTGTCCGCCTTTGTCTCCGCCAATGCCGGCTCGGGCAAGACCTATGTGCTGGCGCAGCGCGTGATCAACCTGCTGCTGCGCGGCGTCGACCCGGCCAAGATCCTCTGCATAACCTTCACCAAGACCGCCGCCGCCAACATGGCGAACGAAGTGTTCAAGCGGCTGGCGGGCTGGACCGCGCTCGGCGACGCCGCGCTCGACAAAGAGATCGCGCTTTCCACCGGCCGCCAGCCCTATGCCGGCGAGCGCGCGCGGGCGCGCCGGCTGTTCGCCTCCGCGCTGGAGACGCCGGGTGGCTTGAAGGTGCAGACCATCCACGCCTTCTGCACGCGGCTGCTGCACCAATTTCCGTTCGAGGCCAACGTGGCCGCGCGCTTCACCGTGCTCGACGAAGCGTCGACCACGCAATTGCTCGACCAGCTCACGTTGGATGTGCTGCTGGAAGCCTCGGCCAAGCCGGACGGCGCGCTCGGCCAGGCGCTTGCGACCGCCATCGTGGTCGCCGCCGACCAGACGTTCAAGGACGTGATCGGCGACGCCATCCGCGAGCGCGACGCCATCGCGGACTGGATCGAACGCGCCTGCGGTCTCGACGCCGCATTGGCGCAAATGGCGCAGACGCTGGGGGTCGGCCCCGGCGAAACCCGTGCATCGCTCGAGCAGGAATTCTTTTCCGATTCGCTTATTCCGGCGGCGGAGTGGCCGGCGCTGATCGAGATCCTCGAAAGCGGCTCGAAATCGGACAGCAATCACGTTGCCGCGCTCAAGGCCGCGCAAGCTTCCACCGACCGCGCGCGCATCGATAATTATCTCAAAGTGTTCTGCACCACCGAGCTCGCGCCGCGCAAAAACATCGTCACCAAGAAGCTAGCCGATCAACATCCCGATTGGCTGGCGCGCCTCGTCGCCGAACAAGAGCGCGTGTGCAAGCTGCTTGCGCGTGAGCGCGCGCTGGCCGCGCGCGACCGCACCGCCGCGCTCGTCACCATCGCCGCCGAAGTGATCGCGCGTTACCAAAAGGAAAAAGAGCGCCGCGCGCTGCTCGACTACGACGACCTGATCGACAAGACGCTGGCGCTGTTCGCGCGCTCGTCCGCCGCCTGGGTGCTCTACAAGCTCGATCTCGGCATCGACCACGTGCTGATCGACGAGGCGCAGGACACCAGCCCCAAGCAATGGAGCATCGTGCGCACCATCGTCTCGGAATTCACGCCGGGCGGCGCGCGACCGAACGTGCGGCGCACGGTGTTCGCGGTCGGCGACGAGAAGCAGTCGATCTTCTCCTTCCAGGGCGCGGCGCCGCTCGCTTTCGACGAGATGCGGCGCGAATTCGCCAAGCAATTCGAGACGCCGGAACTGGGCTGGCGCTACTTGCGCTTCCACCACTCGTTCCGCTCGGGCGCGAATGTGCTCGGCGGCGTGGATCGGGTGTTCGCCGCGCAAGACATTTTTGTGAGCGTCACCGCCGACGAAGCCGGCGTACCACCGCACATATCGCTGCCCGACGCCGCGCCCGGGCTGGTCGAGCTGTGGCCGCTGATCGCGCCGGCCGAGCGGCGCGAGATCGAAGGCTGGGACGCGCCGTTCGACACCGAGAGCGAGCAAAGCCCGCGCGTGCTGCTGGCGCAACGCATCGCCCGGCACGTGACGCTGTGGATGGCGCGCGGGCAAAGACCCGGCGACGTGCTGGTGCTGGTGCGCCAGCGCGGGCCGCTGTTCGAGGCCATCATCCGCGCGCTCAAGAATGCCGGCATCCCGGTCGCCGGCGCCGACCGGCTGGTGCTCACCGAGCACATCGCGGTGATGGACCTGATGGCGCTCGCCGACGCGCTATTGCTGCCGGATGATGATCTCGCGCTGGCCAGCGTGCTCAAGAGCCCGCTGTTCGGCCTGAGCGAGGAGCAATTGTTCGAGCTGGCGTGGGACCGCAAGGGATCGCTGCGCGATAGCGTGCGAACCAACGCCGCCTTCGCCGACACCGGCCGCGCGCTCGACGAGCTTGCGAACGGCGCGCGCACGCTCACGCCGTTCGGCTTCTTCGCGCAGGTGCTGGGGCCGTTGCGCGGGCGCGCGAAATTCTTAGGCCGCCTTGGCCCGGAAGCGAACGACGCGCTCGATGAGTTTCTCAATTTGGCGCTCGACTACGAGACGCGCGAGACGCCGTCGCTGCAAGGCTTCGTCAATTGGCTGCGCGCCGCGCAAAGCGAAGTGAAGCGCGACATGGAGATGGTGCGCGACGAGGTGCGGGTGATGACCGTGCACGGCGCCAAGGGGCTGGAAGCCAACACGGTCATCCTCGCCGACACCACGACGAAACCGACCGGCCCGAAAGATCCGCGGCTGTTGCCCTTGCCGGACGGCGCCATGGTGTGGGCGACCGGACAATCGGAAGACGTCGGCGCCATGACCGATGCACGCGCGCTGGCGCAAAAGGACGCGCGCGACGAATACCGCCGCCTGCTCTACGTGGCGATGACGCGCGCCAAGGAACGGCTGGTGATCGCCGGCACGCAAGGCCGCAACAAGATTCCCGACGGCTGCTGGTATCAGCTGGTCGAGGGCGCGCTGAAGGGCGACTGCGTCACTGAGCCGGCCGACGACGGCGCCGGCGACGTGTCGCGCTACCGCAAAAGAACATCGCAAGCGGAGAAGATCGGAAGAACCCCTTCAACTGCCGCGATCAAGCCGAGTTCTGTTCCGAACTGGCTGAGGTCGAACGCCAGCTCTGAGATTTCTGGCGTGCGCACCCTCACGCCCTCGATCGCCGAGGACGATGCCGCCCGCACGCGCGCCTCCGGCGGCAGAACTGCCGCATTGTTGCGTGGATCGCTGGTGCACCGGCTGCTGCAGTCGCTGCCGGATATTCCGGCTGAGCGGCGCCGCAAGGCGGCGGCGGACTATCTCGCACTCGCCGGGGCCAAATTGACCGCCGAGGTACGCGAGCAACTCGCCGAGCAAGTCATGCTCGTGCTCGAGGATGCGCGCTTCTCCGAGCTGTTCGCGCCCGGTAGCCGGGCCGAAGTGCCGGTCATCGGAAGGCTTATCCTCGGCGGCGAAACCATCCGCGTCTCCGGCCAGATCGACCGCCTGGCGGTGACGCAATGCTCGGTGCTGATTGCCGATTTCAAGACCAACCGGCCCGCGCCGCGCCGAATCGACGACGTGCCGCCCGGTTACCTGCGCCAGCTCGCGCTCTATCGCGCCGTGCTTGCCAAATTATACCCGGAGCGGCCGTTGCGCGCCGCCTTGATCTGGATCGAAGTGCCTGATCTCATGGAGCTTTCCGGAGAGGTACTGGATGCCGCTTTGTTGCGCATCACGTCAGCGCGATAGCGCCTTGACGCTGCCGGATCGCGTTCATAGGTTCGGCCCTCGCAATTTCATGGGCCGCGATTCTCCGCCCGCAATCCACAAGAGGTAATCCCCATGGCCGTCGGCAAAACGTCGGACGCAAGCTTCGAATCGGATGTTCTGAAATCCTCCGAGCCGGTCGTCGTGGACTTCTGGGCGGAATGGTGCGGCCCGTGCCGCATGATCGCGCCGGCGCTGGAAGAAATCGCCGGCCAGCTCGGCGAAAAGGTCAAGATCGTCAAGCTCAACGTCGACGAGAACCCGAACACCGCGGCCAAATACGGCATCATGTCGATTCCGACGCTGATGCTGTTCAAGAATGGCGAGATCGCCTCGCGCCAGGTTGGCGCGGCGCCGAAGCAGAAGCTGCATCAATGGATTAGCGGCGCGGTCTGATCGCCGCACGAATTCAAGTGGAAACGGCCGGCCTTGGCGCCGGCCATTTGCTTTTTCAGGCGGGCAGCGTGCCGTTTTCGCGCAGCACCTCGCCGGCGAGATAGAGCGAGCCGGTGATCAGAATGCGCGGCGGCGGATCGAGATCGAGCTTGCGCGCGGCATCGAGCGCTTCCTCGAGATTGTCGCGGCTGGTAGCCGGCAGACCGATGGCGCGCGCTGCGTCGGCGACGGCCTCGGCGGTGAGGCTTTTCTCGGCGCCCGGCACTGGCACGGCAATCATGCGGCGCGCGAGCCCGGTAAAATTGCTCAGGAAACCTGCGCAATCCTTGCTCGCCAGCATGCCGACGATCAGCACCAGCGGACGCGAGACGCGTTCCTCGAGATCGGCCAGTGCCGCCGCGATGGCGCGGCCGCCGTCAGGATTGTGCCCGCCGTCGAGCCATAGCTCGCTGCCGGCAGGCGCCAGATCGACCAGCCGGCCTGCGGCCAGCCGCTGCAGCCGCGCCGGCCAGTCGGCCTTGACCATGCCGGCCTCATAGGCGGCCGGCGTAATCTTCAACGGCTTTATCGCCCGCAGCGCCGCGATGGCAAGCCCCGCATTCTCGAACTGATGACGGCCGTACAGCCTCGGCGCCGGCAGATCGAGCAGCCCCGCTTCGTCCTGATAGACCAGCCGGCCGCGCTCTTCGGTCGCTGTCCAGTCCTCGCCGGCGATTCTCAGCGGCGCATTGAACCGCGCGGCTTGCCGTTCGATCACGGCGCGCGCGTCGCGCGCTTGCGCGGCCACAATGGCCGGCGTCCCGCGCTTGAGAATGCCGGCTTTTTCATTCGCGATCGTCTCCAGCGTATCGCCAAGAAAATCGGCGTGATCGATCGCGATCCGGGTGATGACAGTAGCGAGCGGATGATCCACCACGTTGGTCGCGTCCAGGCGGCCGCCGAGCCCTACTTCCATGAGCAGCACGTCAGCCGGATGCCGCGCGAACAACACAAGGCCAACCGCAGTAGTGATCTCGAACACCGTTATCGGCGCGCCGGCATTGGCGCGCTCGCATTCCTCCAGCGTCGCGCTGAGTTCCGCGTCGCTCACCAGCACGCCCGCGCCTGCCTGGCCGAGCCGGTAGCGCTCGTTGAAGCGCACCAGATGCGGCGAGGAGTAGACGTGCACGCGTTTTCCCGCAGCTTCCAGGATGGCCCGCATGAAAGCGATGGTGGAGCCCTTGCCGTTGGTGCCGGCGACGTGGATCACCGGCGGCAGTTTCCGTTCGGGATGATCGAGCGCGGCCAGCAGACGCTCGATCCTGTCGAGCGACAGATCGATGCGTTTGGGATGCAACGCCGCGAGCCGCGCGACGATCGCGTCAATCGGCAGCGTCATGACGGCGCACTCACGCGTGCGCCGGAACCGGCAATTGCGGCTGCGCGCCCGGCGCCGGCGCTCTGGTCAACAGACGGCACAATTCGGCGAGCGTCGCGCGCAGCTTGTGCCGATGCACCACCATGTCCACCATACCGTGCTCGGAGAGATATTCGGCGCGCTGGAAGCCTTCCGGCAATTTCTCGCGGATGGTCTGCTCGATCACGCGCGGACCGGCAAATCCGATCAGCGCGCCGGGCTCGGCGATCTGCACGTCGCCGAGCATCGCGTAGGACGCGGTGACGCCGCCGGTGGTCGGATTGGTCAAAACGACGATATAGGGCTTGCGCGCCTCGCGCAGCATCTGCACGGCGGCAGTGGTGCGCGGCAATTGCATCAGCGAGAGAATTCCCTCCTGCATGCGCGCCCCGCCGGAGGCCGCGAACATGATGAACGGCGTGGCCTTTTGCACCGCAGTTTCCAGCCCCTTGATTACCGCTTCACCGGCCGCCATGCCGAGCGAGCCACCCATGAAATCGAAGTCCTGCACCCCAATGACCACCGGTAATCCATCGAGCTTGCCGAGCCCGAGTTTCACCGCGTCATGCAGGCCGGTCTTGGTCTTGGCGTCCTTCAGCCGGTCGGCGTAGCGGCGTTCGTCGCGGAACTTGAGCGGATCCACCGCCACTTCCGGCACGCCGATATCGAGCCAGGTGGCGCCGTCGAACATCAGCTTCAGCCGCGCCGAGGCCGAGATGCGCATGTGATAATTGGAGCTTGGAATGACGAACTGGTTGGCCTCGACGTCCTTGTAGAAGACGAGTTGGCCGGTCTCCGGACATTTGATCCAGAGATTTTCCGGCGTTTCGCGGCGCAGGAAGCTGCGAATCTTCGGGCGGACGACGTTGGAGATCCAATTCATGCTTCGCCTATATAGGCTCGATTCGTCAGAATTATAATCGCCGCTATTCGGCCGCCACGCGGCGGGCGGAGCGCACGCCGTCGGCCAGCGCGGACACCAGCGAGGTCACCGCTTTGACGGTATCCGGGCCGGCTTTGCTGCTCTTATCGAGGCTTGCGCGCAGCGCGTCGACCAGCGCCGAGCCGACCACCACTCCATCGGCGCCCGAGGCGATGGCACGGGCGTGTTCGGCGGTCTTCACGCCGAAACCGACGGCGACCGGCAAGTTGGTGTGGCGCTTGATGCGTGCAACCGCCGCGGTGACCTTACCGGGATCGAGCGTGGCGGCGCCGGTGATGCCGGTAATCGAGACGTAATAGACGAAACCGGACGTGTTGTTGAGCACGGCCGGCAGCCGCTTGTCGTCGGTGGTCGGCGTGGCCAGACGGATGAAGTTCAGGCCGGTCTTCAACGTCGGCAGGCAAAGTTCCTCGTCTTCCTCGGGCGGAAGATCTACCACGATCAACCCATCGACACCGGCCGCTTTGGCATCGGCGAGAAACCTGTCGACGCCGTAGATGTAGATCGGATTGTAGTAGCCCATCAGCACGATCGGAGTGGCGTCGTCGCTCTTGCGGAATTCGCGTACCAGCGCCAGCGTCTTGGTCATGCGCTGGCCGCCTTTGAGCGCGCGCACGCCTGCCGCCTGGATCGCCGGGCCATCGGCCATCGGATCGGTGAACGGCATACCCAATTCGATCACGTCGGCGCCGGCCTTCGGCAGCGCCTTCGCGATCGCGAGCGAGGTGTCGTAATCGGGATCGCCGGCCATGGTGAAGGTCACCAGCGCGGCGCGGCCTTCTTGTTTGAGCGCGGCAAAGCGGCGGTCGATGCGGGTGCTCATCGGCGCTTGCTTTCCTGAAAGGCGGCAACTGAATCCAAATCCTTGTCGCCGCGGCCGGACAGATTGACCACCATCAGGTGATCCTTCGGCTTGCCCGGCGCGAGGTCGAGCACGCGCGCCAGTGCATGCGCCGGCTCCAGCGCCGGGATGATGCCCTCGAGCTTGCTGCAAAGCTGGAACGCGGCAACCGCCTCGTCGTCGGTCGCGGAAAGGAATTTCACCCGGCCCATATCGTTGAGCCAGGCGTGCTCCGGCCCGATGCCGGGATAATCGAGGCCGGCGGAAATCGAATGCGCTTCCTCGATCTGACCGTCGTCGTTCATCAGCAGATATGTGCGATTGCCGTGCAGCACGCCCGGCTTGCCGCCCGCGATCGAAGCCGCGTGCTGGCCGCTCGCAAGGCCATGGCCGGCCGCTTCGACGCCGTAGATTTCGATCGATCGTTCGTCGAGGAAGGGATGGAACAGGCCCATGGCATTTGAGCCGCCGCCGATGCAGGCGATCAGCGAATCCGGCAAGCGGCCTTCGGCGGCCTGCATCTGCTCGCGGGTTTCGCGGCCGATGATGCACTGGAAATCGCGCACCATGGCGGGATAAGGGTGCGGTCCGGCGACGGTGCCGATGCAATAAAACGTGTCGGCGACGTTGGTGACCCAGTCGCGCAGCGCCTCGTTCATCGCATCTTTAAGCGTCTTAGAACCCGACTCGACGGAGCGAACCTCGGCCCCGAGCATCTTCATCCTCAGCACGTTCGGTTTCTGCCGTTCGACATCAACCGCGCCCATATAGACGATGCAGGGCAGGCCGAACTTGGCGCACAGCGTTGCGGTGGCGACGCCATGCATGCCGGCGCCGGTCTCGGCGATGATGCGGGTCTTGCCCATGCGCCGGGCCAGCATGATCTGGCCAAGCACATTGTTCACCTTGTGCGCGCCCGTGTGATTGAGCTCCTCGCGCTTGAAATAGATTTTAGCGCCGCCGCAGTGCTGTGTCAGCCGCTCGGCGAAATAGAGCGGCGACGGCCGTCCGACGTAAGTCGCGAGATAGCCGTCCATCTCGGCTTGAAATTTTAGATCGGCCTTGGCTGTGCCGTAAGCCTTCTCCAATTCGAGGATCAGCGGCATCAGCGTCTCGGCGACGAAGCGGCCGCCATAGATGCCGAAATGCCCGCGCTCGTCGGGACCGGTGCGGAAAGAGTTGGGCTGCGGCGCGGTCATGCGCTGACTTTCGATGCAAGCGCGGCCTCGGCCGCACGCGCGGCGCGGATGAAGGCGCGGATCTTGTCGGGGTCCTTTTCGCCGGGCGCACGCTCGACTCCCGACGACACGTCCACGCCCGGCGCACGCGTGATGCGCAGCGCTTCCGCCACATTGCCGGCGTCGAGTCCGCCCGACAGCATGAACGGAATTCCCGGATCGATGCCCTTGAGCAAGGTCCAATCGAACGGCGTGCCGAGCCCGCCCGGCCGCGTCGCGTCTTGCGGCGCGCGCGCATCGAAGATCAGCCGGTCGGCGACCTTCTTGTAGAGATCGATGCGCGAGAGGTCGCCTTTGGTCGCGACCGGAATGGCTTTCATCACCGGCAGGCCGAAGCGCGCGCGCAAAGCCGTCACGCGTTCGGGCGTCTCTTTGCCGTGCAATTGCAGCATGTCGGGCTTGAGCGCCTCGACGACGACGCGCAGGGTCTCGTCGTCGGCATCGACGGTGAGCGCGACTTTGCCGGCGCGGCCACTGACGCGCTCGCCGAGCGCGCGCGCGGCCGCCAGCGCGAGGTGGCGCGGACTCGGCGCAAAGAACACGAAGCCGACCAGGTCGGCGCGGGATTCCAGCGCCACATCAAGCGCTTCCGGGGTCTTCAGCCCACAGATTTTGACCAATAGCGACATGGCGGGGGTTCTAGCAGCCTTCGCCCCCTTCCCGCAAAGCAGAATGGCTTGGCGCGGTTCAGGGCATCGGTGGCGGAATCGCCGCCAGCGGGCTCGGCTCGGGTGCGGGCGCCGGCTTCTCCGGCGTACCGAAGCGTCGGCGGATGCTCTCGATCTCGTCATGCAATGCGCGCGCCTCGCCGTCGAGCCGGTGGGCCGCGCGCCGCCACTTGCCCTGACGGATCCAGGCCGCAACGCCGCCGACCACAACGCCCAGGATCAGCACGACGAAAATGACCGCGAACAGCGGCAGCGTGGCCGCGTAGGCCGGGCTCGTCGACGAGAACGGATCGAACGACACCGTCACCGTCTGCCGGTTGGCCACAGCGAATGCGACGATGACCGCGGCCAGCGGGACGACGACGATTGCCGTGGCGATTTTGCGGAACACCGGTGACGCCTCTTCCCAAAAACATCGATGGCCGGGACGAGCCCGGCCATCACAATAGCACCCTCGCTAATCCAGGAAACCGTCCGCTTACGCCGGGCCGGTCTTGTTCAGCCGCTCGCGCATTTCCTTGCCGGTCTTGAAGAACGGCACCGATTTCTGCTCGACCGAGACGTGCGCGCCGGTGCGCGGATTGCGCCCGGTGCGGGCCGGCCGGTGCTTGACCGAGAAGGCGCCGAAGCCACGCAGCTCGACGCGGTCGCCTTGCGTCATGGCATTGGTGATTTCGCCGAGGATCGCGTTCACGATGTTCTCGACGTCGCGCTGGTAGAGATGGGGATTCTGGGCGGCGATACGTTGCACAAGCTCGGACTTGATCATTGATGCCGCCTTGTTCGATCAGGGATCAGTTGCCGGATGGAGGGTGCCAAAGCGCCAAGAGACCGTCAAGGTTGAGTTCTTCGACCGCCTGCGCCGCACCCCACGCCTCGATGCGGTGCGCGACGGCGCTCAAACCGACCGCCTCGAAGGTCCAGGCGGCGACGTGCAGGAAGGAAAGTTCGCTGAATCGCGGCTCGAGCGAATAATCACGCACCGGCGTCGAGGCCGGGATCTTCTTTTCCTTCTCCAGCCAGGCCAGCGCGGTCTTTTCGTTGCCGAGACCGTCCACCAGCTTGAGGCCGACGCCCTGCCGGCCGGTAAAGACGCGTCCATCGTCCACCGCGGCGAGCTGGGCGGCGTCCAGCTTGCGGCGATCCTGCACCAGATCCTTGAACCAGGCATAGGAGTCGGTGACGATCGCCGCGATCGCGGCACGCGCCTCCGGGCTAGTCGGCTCGAAGCCGTTCGGCGCTGCCTTGAGCGGCGAGGATTTGATCTCCTCGACCTGGATCCCGATGGTTTTGAGCACCTGCGTGAAGTTCGGATACTGGAACAGCACGCCGATCGAGCCGACCAGCGAGGTGTCCTGCGCGATGATGTGATCGGCCGAGATCGCCGCGATATAGGCGCCGGAGGCGGCCAGGCCGTCGACCACCACCACCATCGGCTTCTTCGCCTGCAAGGCGCGCAATGCGTCGTAAAGCTGTTCGGCGCCGGCCGTGGTGCCGCCCGGGCTGTCGATATGCACGATCACCGCCCGCGCGCGCGAGCGGGAGAGCCGCTCGAGCGCCTCGACGCGGTCCTGGTTGCCGCGGATCAGGCCCTGCACCTTGATGCGGGCGATATAGGCACCAGGCACCGTCAACCGGCTGCCCGGCACCAGCGCGACGGCCAAGCCGACCAGCGCGACGAGCGCGATCAGCAGCGCGCTGACGCGCCAGAAGGTGAGCTTATGCCGCATGCGGCGGCGATCGACGATGGCATCGGCATCGAGCGACATTGGTGGTTCGTCCTCTGAAGTCGAATCGCGCCCCGGATATTACAGCGAACCGCCGGTATCCGACCGGCTTTTGGCAATGTGATGTCGTTAAGAAAAACCCCCGGGTCAAGCCCGGGGGTGATGTTGGCTGGATATGGAACCGGCCGGCCGGAGGCTTATTCCCCGGCTTTTTCGGTCTCCGGCTTGTCCTCACGCTGCTTGAGCGCAGCGCCCAGGATGTCGCCGAGCGAAGCGCCGGAATCGGCGGAGCCGTACTGCGCCAGCGCCTCCTTCTCCTCGGCCACTTCGAGCGCCTTGATCGAAACGCCGACCTTGCGGGTCTTGCGGTCGAACTGGGTGACGCGGGCGTCCACCTTCTGGCCGACCGCGAAACGCTCGGGGCGCTGCTCGCCGCGGTCGCGCGCGAGATCGGCGCGGCGGATGAAGGCCGTCAGGTCGGTGCCGACGATCTTGACCTCGATGCCGGCCTCCTTCACCTCGGTGACCTCGCCGGTGACCACCGATCCCTTCTTGAGATCGCCGGCGGACTCCATCGGGTCGCCCGCCAGTTGCTTGATGCCGAGCGAGATGCGCTCCTTCTCGACGTCGACGTCGAGCACTTGCGCCTTGACCATGTCGCCCTTCTTGTACTCCTCGATCACCTGCTCGCCCGGACGCTTCCAGTCGAGGTCGGAGAGGTGGACCATGCCGTCCACGTCGCCGTCGAGGCCGAGGAACAGGCCGAACTCGGTCTTGTTCTTGACCTCGCCTTCGACCGTCGAACCCGGCGGATGCTTCTCGACGAACACTTCCCACGGATTGCGCATGGTCTGCTTGAGACCGAGCGAGATACGGCGCTTGACCGGATCCACCTCGAGGATCTGGACCTCGACTTCCTGCGACGTCGAGACGATCTTGCCGGGATGCACGTTCTTCTTGGTCCACGACATTTCCGAGACGTGGATCAGGCCTTCGATGCCCGGCTCCAGTTCGACGAAGGCGCCGTAGTCGGTGATGTTGGTGACGCGGCCTTTGAACTTCGTTCCGACCGGGAACTTGGCCTCGATGCCCTGCCACGGATCGTCGAGCAGCTGCTTCATGCCGAGCGAGATGCGGTGGGTCTCGTGGTTGATCTTGATGATCTTGACCTTCACCTGCTGGCCGATATTGAGCACTTCGGTCGGGTGATTGACGCGCCGCCAGGCGATGTCGGTGACGTGCAGCAGGCCGTCGATGCCGCCGAGGTCCACGAAAGCGCCGTAGTCGGTGATGTTCTTGACCACGCCGTCGATGACCTGACCCTCTTCCAGGTTCTGCACCAGTTCCTGGCGCTGCTCGGCTCTCGTCTCTTCCAGCACGGTGCGGCGGGAGACCACGATGTTGCCGCGCCGGCGATCCATTTTCAGAATCTGGAACGGCTGGTTGACGTTCATCAGAGGCGTGACGTCGCGGATCGGACGGATGTCGACCTGGCTGCGCGGCAGGAAGGCAACGGCGCCGTCGAGATCGACGGTGAAGCCGCCCTTGACCTGATTGAAGATGACGCCGGTGACCTTCTCGTTGTTCTTGAACGCGGTTTCCAGCTTGCCCCAGCTTTCCTCACGCCGCGCCTTGTCGCGCGACAGCACCGCTTCGCCGAGCGCGTTCTCGACGCGCTCCAGATAGACTTCGACCTCGTCGCCGATCTTGAGTTCGGCTTGCCGGCCCGGCCCCGCGAATTCGCGCAGCGCCACGCGTCCTTCGGTCTTCAGGCCGACGTCGATGACGGCCAAATCCTTTTCGATGCCGACGACCGTGCCCTTGATGACGGAGCCTTCCTGCAGGTTTCCAGTCCCGAACGATTCGTCGAGCAGCTTGGCGAAGTCTTCACGCGTGGGTGCTTGAGCGGTAGCCATGAAATCTCCTGTATGCGGCGCGCCGGCGGGTTGGAATGGCGTTCCGGATGCGCGGGCCGAAGGCCCCGCAAGACCTTCGACAGCCAACCGAAATCCCCGGGTGGCCGGCGCTAAAACCGTGCTTTCGGAACGATGGTTCGATCAGGTGCCCAACGCAGAGGCCCGAGCGGGGCTTTGTCCTCCAACACGAGGGGCGTTAGTCGCGCCCTCGGCCCGCTCGGGTGGCCTCGACGATGTCGATGGCGGCCCGGATGGCGGGGTCTATAGCCAAATGCGTGGTATCGAGCAAGTGCGCGTCGGGGGCCTGTTTCAGGGGCGCGGCGGCGCGCTGGCTATCGCGCTCGTCGCGCCTGAGGATATCGGCCAATACCGCGGCCTCGTCGATTTGGCGCCCTTGCGCCTGGTATTCGGCTGCCCGGCGGCGGGCGCGCACTTCCGGGTTGGCGGTCACGTAGATCTTAACGTCAGCGTCCGGGCAGATCACGGTACCGATATCGCGGCCGTCGAGCACGGCGCCAGGCGGTTTGGACGCAAACTCGCGCTGGAATGCCAACAGAGCCGCCCTCACCTCGGGGATGGCGGAGACCACCGAGGCCGCCTCGCCCACCACATGGGTCTTGAGCGCGACCTCGTCGAAGCGCGCCGGATCGAGCGCGTTGGCGGCGGCAATGGCGGCGGCCTTGTCGTCCGGGCGGCGGCCGGCATCGAGCACGCGCTTGGCTACCGCGCGGTAGATCAGCCCGGTGTCGAGATGGCGCAGGCCGTAATGCGCCGCGAGCGTCTTGCCGAGCGTGCCCTTGCCCGAGGCCGCCGGTCCGTCGATGGCGATGATCAGGGCCGTCATCCTTTATGCCGTGTATCCGACGCCACGCAGTCCAACACCGCCGACAGGCGCCTTGCAAGGGTTGAGAGCACTGCCGGAAGCTGTCATTGACCACCGCTAGCCGGCCGCACCATGATCCGCCTCCAAGGAGCGAGAAAGACCCGATGAGTACACCGGCCGAGCGGGCCGCGAGCTTGCGTAAGCTGCTGGCGCATGTGCGCGAGGCCTACGGCCTCGATTTCGGATTCGTGTTGTGGGACGGCTCCACCGTCCCGGCCGATCTGCCGTCCGACGCGCTGGCCGTGGTCATCGCCGACGAGGGCGTGGTGGCCGCACTGGTACGCCGTCCCAAGATCGACTCCGTCGGCGATCTCTGGGTCACCGCACGGCTCGATCTGCGCAACGGCACGGTGATCGACCTGCTGTCGCGCCGGCCGAAAGTCCGCAGCCGCGAATTCCGCAAACGCCTCGACCGCTGGCTGACGCTGCGCGTGCTGGCAAAATTCCTGTTGCTGCCGCGCAGCGGCCCTTGGCCGCTGCGTGACTCCTTGCACGGCACGCCGACGCCGAGCAGCGGCAGCGAGGTCGAGAACAAGGAGAACATCCAGTATCACTACGACGTCTCCAACGCATTCTACGCGCTCTTCCTCGATCCGGAGATGGTCTACTCGTGCGGTTATTTCACCGACTGGAACAACGATCTGGCGACCGCGCAGCGCGACAAGCTCGACATCACCTGCCGCAAACTTCGCCTAAAGCCGGGCGAGACGCTGCTCGACATCGGCTGCGGCTGGGGCGCGCTGGTCTGTCACGCCGCGCAGCATTACGGCGTGCACGCGCATGGCGTGACGCTGGCGCAGCAGCAATTCGATTATGCCAAGGAGAAGGTCGCGCGCCTCGGCCTGCAAGACCGCGTGACTCTGGAGCTGCGCGATTATTCGACGCTGCAAGGCAGCTACGACAAGATCGCCTCGATCGGCATGTTCGAACATGTCGGCATCGCCAACCATTCCGCCTATTTCGCGACCATCCACCGGCTGCTCAAACCGCGCGGCTTCTACCTGCATCACGCCATCGCGCGGCGGGCGAAAATGAGCGAGCGGGCCTTCAACCGCAAGGCGCCGGAATACGTCGCCTTGACGCGCTACATCTTCCCCGGCGGCGAGGTCGATCATCTCGGCATGTCGATCCGCAATCTCGAGAGCCATGGCTTCGAGGTGCGCGACGTCGAAGGCTGGCGCGAGCATTACCGGATGACCTGCAGGGCCTGGCACGACCGGCTGGTGGCCAATCAGGCGGCGGCCGTACGTGAGATCGGCAGCGTCAAGACCCGGCTGTGGGTCGCCTATCTCGCCGGCTGCGCCATCGGCTTCGAAGGCGCGTCGGTCGGCATTTTCCAGACGCTGGCGGTCAAACGCCAGCGCGGCCTGACCGACCTGCCGCCGACGCGCGCCGATCTTTACCGCTGATCAGGAAAATTCGGCGCCGAGCGCGCGCATCAGTTCGACGAAGCCGGGGAAACTGGTGGCGATGAAGGCGCTGTCATCGATGCGCACCGGATTGTCGGAGGCCAAGCCCATCACCAGCGCCGCCATGGCGATGCGGTGATCCATGTGGGTGGCCACTTCGCCGCCGCCGGCGACGGTCGCTTTGCCTTGCACAATCAGATCGTCGCCCTCGATCTCGACGCTGACGCCATTGATGCGCAGCATGGCGGCGGTGGCTTCGAGCCGGTCGGATTCCTTGACGCGCAATTCCTTCAAGCCGCGCATGCGGGTGACGCCTTGCGCGAATGAGGCGGCCACCGCCAGGATCGGATATTCGTCGATCATCGCGGGCGCGCGCTCGGCCGGCACGTCGACGCCTTTGAGCGCCGAGGTGCGCACGCGCAGATCGGCGACCTCCTCGCCGCCGTCGTCGCGCGTCGCCACCGCCTCGATACTGGCGCCCATCTCACGCAGCGTCGTCAGCAATCCGGTGCGCAGCGGATTGGTCATCACCGCGTCGAGAATGAGATCGGAGCCGGGCACCAGCAAAGCTGCGACCATCGGAAACGCCGCCGAGGATGGATCGGCCGGCACCACGACATTGGCCGGCTCCAGTTCCGGCTGGCCCTGCAAGGTGATGCGGCGGCCATGCTCGCCATAGGGCTTGCTGGTGAGCTTGGCGCCGAAATGTTTCAGCAGCCGCTCGGTGTGGTCGCGCGTGGCCTCCGCCTCGATCACCGTGGTTTCGCCCGGCGCGGCCAGGCCCGCCAGCAGCACCGCCGACTTGAGCTGCGCCGACGGCACCGGCAATTCATAGACGATCGGAATCGGGTCGGCGACGCCTTGCAGCGTCAGCGGCAGCCGGCCGCCCTCGGCGGCCTCGATCACCCGCGCGCCCATCCGCTCGAGCGGGTCGAGCACCCGCCGCATTGGCCGTTTGCTCAAGGAGGCGTCGCCGATAAAAGTCGCGGTGACCGCATTGCCGGCAACCGCGCCGATCGCCAGCCGGCAGCCGGTGCCGGAATTGCCGAAATCGAGCGGGCCGGCCGGCTGGGCGAAGCCGGCGACGCCGACGCCATGAATTCGCCACACGCCGTCCGCCGCCCGTTCCAGCCGGGCACCGAGCGCACGCATCGCCTCGGCAGTATGCAGCACGTCCTCGCCTTCCAGGAGGCCGGCCACCGTGCTCTCACCGACCGTCAGCGCCCCGAGAATGAGGGCGCGATGCGAGATCGATTTGTCCCCCGGCACCCGGATACGGCCCTGCACGGGGCCGCTGCGGCGGGCGGTCAAAGGGGTCGAAACGGCAGAATCCACGGGCGTTATCCTTAACAACGGGGCCGTCCTACCACGCGTCCGCGCGGCGCGTCATCCGGCGGCGTTAAGCCATTTCAAGGCACGTCTGCGCTATTGACAGGGGCCTTGCAACTAGCCAAGTGAAACACCGATTTACCGACCATTTCGAGGGACCTGACCGTGGCGAAAGCTGAACTCGGCACCAAGCGCATCTGTCCGGAAACCGGCCGCAAGTTTTACGATCTCGGCAAGACGCCAGTGATTTCTCCCTATACCGGCAAGGTCGTCCCGATCGCCGCGCCGGCGCCCTCGCGCGCGCGGCCTGAGCCGGTCGCGCCGACGCCCGTCGCGCGCCCCGCGCCCGTGGTCGAGCCCGAGGTCGTCGCGCCCGAAACGGCAGATGCCGAATTCGTCTCGCTCGAGGACGCCGAGGCCGAACAGCAGGGCAAGAAGCCGGCGGCGGAAGATGCCGCCGTGGCGGGCGAGACCGAAGAGGTCGAGATCGACGAGAGCCTCGACGATGCCGCCTTCATCGAGGAAGAAGAGGAAGGCGATGCCGATGTGACCGACATCATCGGCGAGACCATCGAGAAGGAAGAGGAGACTTGACGATCGCGCGCCGCACGCGCATTTCCACGATGCGGCAATAAGATTTGCGAATTGGGGCCATAGCTCAGATGGGAGAGCGCGTGAATGGCATTCACGAGGTCGGCGGTTCGATCCCGCCTGGCTCCACCAACCTTCGCGGCTAAGGCCGCTTCGGTTGGCAAGCCGCCCGCCCGGGCGGCTTTTTTTATTCACGCGACGACGCGGCGCTGCTGACAACGATCGCGGCGGCGTTGCATGATGCCGGAAAAATCCACGGGGAGAGAAACGCAATGCAAGGCAAGATCGCCCTCGAAGAACATTTCGCCATCGAGGCCACGCTCAGCGATTCGCAGGTGTTCGGCGCGCATGTCTGGAAAGATCTGAGCCACCGCCTGCTCGACATCCAGCAAACGCGGATCGGCGAAATGGACAAGCACGGCATCGAGATGATGATCCTGTCGCTGAACGCACCGGCGGTGCAGGCGATCCACGACGTCAAGCAAGCCATCGCGGTGGCCAAACAGGCCAACGACATCCTCGCTGCCGAAGTGCGCAAGCGCCCTGATCGTTTCGCCGCCTTCGCCGCGCTGCCGATGCAGGATCCGGAAGCGGCCATCGCCGAGCTCACCCGCTGCGTCAAAGAGCTCGGCATGGTCGGCGCGCTGGTCAACGGCTTCTCGCAAACGGCAACGCCGGACAACGTCACCTATTACGATCTGCCGCAGTACCGGTCGTTCTGGCGTGCGGTCGAAGGGCTCGACGTGCCGTTCTATCTGCATCCGCGCAATCCGCTGCCGAGCTGGACCCGGCAGTACGAAGGCCATTCCTGGCTGCTCGGGCCGAATTGGGCGTTTTCGGCGGAAACCGCGGTGCATACGCTGCGTCTGATCGGCAGCGGCCTCTTCGACGAGCATCCGAACCTGAAAATGGTGCTCGGCCATCTCGGTGAGGGCATTCCGGTGCAGCTCTGGCGCATCGACGGCCGCAACGGCTGGATGAAGGCGCCGCACAAATACGCCGCCAAGCACGGCGTCGGCCATTATTTCCGCAAGCACTTTCATCTCACCACTTCGGGCAATTTCCATACGCCCTCGCTGATCAATGCCATGACCGAGATGGGCGCCGAGCGGGTGATGTTTTCGGTCGACTGGCCGTTTGAGGACGTGGGCGAAGGCGCCGCCTGGTTCGACCAGACTGCGATCAGCGAAGCCGACAAGGCGAAAATCGGCCGCACCAACGCCGTCAAGCTGTTCAAGTTGAAGCTTTGACCGCTCAGCGCAAGCGATAACGCTCGACCGCGTCCTCTTTCCAGACCATGCCATTGCCCGGCCGCTCCGGCACCACGGCATGGCCGTCGACGAGGGCAAGCGGCTGCTGCAGCAGCGGATTTGCCCAATCGACATATTCAAGGAAGTGACAGATCGGCGTCGCCGCCAACAGATGTGCGCTCACCTCCGGAAAAAGATGCGACGACATTTTTATGCCGTGAGTGGCGGCGAGCTCCGCCGCCTGCCGCCAGCCGGTGACGCCGCCGATGCGTTCGAGATCGGGCATCACGTAGTCGGGCTTTGCCTGTTCGAGCGCGGCCGCCATGCCGACGGGTAAAGAGAAATTCTCGCCGATCTGGATCGGAACCTTAAGCTCGCGCGCGAGCCGCGCGGCGCCGGCATAGTCGTCGTGGCGGATCGGCTCCTCCAGCCAATAAATGTTTTCCGCGTCGAGTGCGCGGCCGCGCGCCAGCGCCTCATCCACGCTGAGCGCCTGATTGTAGTCGATCATCAAATGCACAGCGTCGCCGATGCGCTGGCGCACCGCGTGCACGGCGGCGATGTCGCGTTCAGGCGTCGGATAGCCGAGGCGCAGCTTGACCGCGCGGAAATTGCCGACGGCCAGCAGTTTCTCGGCCTCGGCGGCGAGCGCGCCGAGGTCGTCCATCAAGCCGAGGCCGCAACTGTTGTAGGCGGGGATCGGCTTTGGCTCGGCGCCAAGCAGGCGGACCAGCGGCTGCCCGGCCGCGACCGCCGCCGCATCCCAGCAGGCGGCGTCGAAACCGGCCAGCGCCATGCGCACGATGCCCTGCACGCCGATCAATGTGAAACGGCGCGCGAGTTTCACCCATAGCGCTGCCGGATCGACCGACTCGCCTTTGGTCAGCCGCTCGACCTCGCCGAGCAGGCTCATGATCGCCGGCGCAGCCGCGCGCAGATAGCAGAATACCCAGGAACGGCCGGTCACCCCCTGCTCGGTCTCCACGTCGACCAGCAGGAGCGGGACCTCGCGCAACGCGCCCTGGCTCGTCCCGAGCATGAAGTTGAGCGGAACTTCGACCGGCGTAGCCCGGATGGCCCGCACGGTGAGAGGCGGCATGGACGGCTGATCTGGCATGGGAACCCCCGGCGATGGCCCATTATAGGGCTTTCGAGGCCGAATTCCCCTTGTTCTTGAACCTTTAACCCGGCTTGCCCATATTACGAGCGACCGGACGGCGGTTGCCGTCTGGTTGGGGCGCCCGGAAGGGGCCCCGTCAAAGTCGCTTCATGCGAGGGCTTTGAGACCATGTCACGAGTGCCGTCACTATCCAGCCCGTTCCTGCTGGGCTTTGACGAGATCGAGCGCGTGCTCGACCGCGTCGCCAAAGGGGCCGATGGCTACCCGCCCTACAACATCGAGCGGGTGGCGCGTGAAGGGCAAACCCCGGAGCGGCTCCGCATCACGCTCGCCGTCGCCGGCTTCACGCGCGACCAACTCGACGTCTGTATCGAGGAAAGTCAGTTGGTGATCCGCGGGCGGCAGCAGGACGACAAGAGCCGCCAATATCTCCACCGCGGCATCGCCGCGCGCCAATTCCAGCGCACCTTCGTGCTGGCGGACGGCATGGAGGTGCAGGGCGCCGACCTGAAGAACGGACTGTTGTCGATCGATCTGGTGCGGCCGCAACCCGAACGGATCGTGAAGACAATCGCCATCAACGAGCAGGAATGACGCATTCGTGAAAACAGGACTCGACCGCGTCGAGCGTTCAATGAAAGGAGTCGAGGGCCATGAACAACGACAAGATGACTGAAACGAACACGACCAACCCGGCAATCACACAGGAAGCGCTGGCGCATCTCGGCGACGGCCGTCTGGCATACGTCAAGGCGATCAATTCCGAGGACGTCGCGAACCTGTTCCCGCAGGCGCCCAAGATCGCGCCCGGCATCAAGCTGTTTGCGCTACACGGCGCGGACGGCACGCCGATCATGCTGACCGACACGCGCGAAGCCGCGCTCGCCAATGCCTGGAGCCATGAGCTCGAGGCGGTCAGCGTCCACTAAACTGAAACGGATGTCGGGAGTGTTGCGGCGTCGTTACGCCGCGCTACTCGCGGCCGGCATCGCCAGCACGGCATAGAGCGCATCGGCATCGCGCGAGTCGCGCAGTTTGCGCGCGACCTCAGGGTCGCGCAGCAGGCGCGCGACGCGGGCGAGCGCCTTGAGATGATCGGCGCCGGCGGCTTCCGGCGCCAGCAGCAGAAAAATGAGATCGACCGGCTGGCCGTCGAGTGCTTCAAAATCGACCGGCCGTTCCAGCCGCGCGAACAGTCCGAACAGGCGGCCGAGCTTCGGCAGCTTGCCGTGCGGGATGGCCACGCCATTGCCCACCGCGGTGGACCCCAGCTTCTCGCGCTGCAACAAGATTTCCAGAATCGCGCGCTCGTTCTGACCCGTGAGCTCGGCCGCGCGCGCGGCGAGTTCCTGGATCGCTTGCTTCTTGTTGTTGACCTTGAGCGCCGGAATGGTCGCATTGGGCGCGACGAGATCGGTGAGCGTCATGGACATGGCCAATGATCGGAAATAACAGCGCTAATTTGCAAGGGGTGTTGGAAGCGGCGGACCATAAGGAGGGTCCGCGGCGGCGTCAATGGCCGGGACCCGGCAGCGCCTGCCGTTTTTTCCTGCATCTTTTTACGTAGTTTCACGGGCTACGTTGGGTACGGCGGCGCTTGTAGCGGCGCAGCCGCTTTTCAATGTGGACCGCCGCCTGATCGGCGCTTTCATAGGCGTCGGCCGCCATTCCCTCGGCTTCGAGCAGGGTGCCGGAATCCAGGTGCAGCACACATTCGGTGTGAAATCCGAACCCATCCTTGCCGACGGTGGCATGCCCGGAATAGCCGCCACGGAAATATTTCGACAACGCCTCCTCGACGCGATTGACGATTCGCTGCCGCAACGCCACGCCGATATTGATGTTCTTGCCTGATACGCGCAAAGGCATTGCTTGGCCTCCGGTTTTCCGCACGATTATTCAGCTAAGAAGCATTCCGCGAAAGGTCAATCCGCCGCCAGGTAGTGGCTTTCCGGGATCATGGTCTAGGATTCCGCCGCCTGTTTCTCGCGCCGGCGCTGAACCGAGGATGGGATGCGCATCGCCTCGCGGTACTTCGCGACCGTGCGGCGCGCAATGTCGATGCCGGCTTCGCGCAGCTTGTCGACAATCGTATCGTCCGAGAGCACATCGCCGGCGGTCTCGGCGTCGATCAACTGACGAATGCGATGGCGCACCGCTTCGGCGGAATGCGCCTCGCCGCCGTCGGCCGACGCGATCGACGAGGTAAAGAAATATTTCAGCTCGAAGATGCCGCGCGTGGTCGCCATGTACTTGTTGGCGGTCACACGCGAGACGGTCGACTCGTGCATGCCGATGGCGTCGGCGACGGTCTTGAGATTGAGCGGCCGCAAATGTTGCACGCCTTTGGCGAAGAACGCGTCCTGCTGCCGCACGATCTCGCTCGACACCTTGAGAATGGTCTTGGCGCGTTGATCGAGCGCGCGCACCAGCCAGGTCGCGGTCTGCAGGCAATCGGCGAGATACGTCTTGTCCTTGTCGCTGCGCGTGGTCTTCGACACCTGCGCATAATATCGTTGGCTGATAAGGACTTTCGGCAGCGTGTCGGAATTGAGCTCGACCTGCCAACTGCCGTCGGACGCGGCCCGCACATACACATCCGGCACGATCGGCTGCACCGTGGTCGAACCGAAGGCTAGGCCCGGCTTGGGATTGAGATTGCGAATTTCTGCAATCATGTCGGCGAGATCTTCCTCGTTGACGCCGCACAAACGGCGCAAGGCGGCGAGATCGCGCTTGGCCAAAAGATCGAGATGCTCGACCAGCGTGCGCATCGCCGGATCGAAGCGGTCGCGGTCCCTGAGCTGGATCGCGAGGCATTCGGTGAGATTGCGCGCGCAGACACCGGGCGGATCGAGCGTCTGCAGGATCGCGAGCACGGCTACGACGTCGGCGCGCGGCGCGCCCAGCTTGTCGGCGACGGCGTCGAGATCGCCGGTGAGGTAGCCGGCCTCGTCCACCATGTCGATGAGGTATTGCCCGATCATGCGGCCGGCCGGATCGGAAATCGCCAGCGCCATCTGCTCGGCGAGATGAGCGGCGAGCGTGATTTCGGCGGTGACGAAGGCTTCCAGATTGTAGGTGCTGTCCTCGCCGCTCTGACTGCCCGCCCCGGACCATTCCGAATAGGCCGGCGGCGGCACTTCCGGCGTCGAACTTTTTTGGCCGCTATCATCCGGGAAAACGTTTTCGAGTTCGGTGCCGAGCCCCTCTTCCATCGAGGTACGGCTGGTCTCCATGTCCTCGCCGATCCAGTCGGCGGTGGGCGCGGCCTCCTCGCCGCCTTCGGCGCTTTCAGACGCGGAGGCTTCCGGCTCGGCGGCCTCGGCTGGCGCTTCGTCGCCGTCGCTGGCGCGCTCGAGCAGCGGATTGCGCTCGAGTTCGCCTTCGACATAGGCGGCGAGATCAAGGCTGGACAGTTGCAGCAGCTTGATGGCTTGCATCAGCTGCGGCGTCATCACCAGCGCTTGCGTCTGGCGGAACTCGAGTCGTTGCGACAACGCCATAGTGGTTTCCCGGCGGAAACTGGTCCGATTCTTGCTTGTCTTTGGCTTATAGCAGGTCTTTACCGCCAGCGGTATGCGATTCCGCACTGCGGTATTGCACAAATTTTATGCGTAAAAGCCGGCCTAAAGCTTGAATTCTTCGCCCAAATAGAGTCGCCGCACGTCCGGATTGTTGACGATGTCGTCGGCCCGGCCCTCCATCAACACTGAGCCGGAATAGATGATGTAGGCACGGTCGGTTAGCCCGAGCGTCTCGCGCACATTGTGGTCGGTGATCAGAACGCCGATGCCGCGATTGGTGAGATGGCGCACCAGCGCCTGGATGTCGCCGACCGCGATCGGGTCGATGCCGGCGAACGGTTCGTCCAGCAGCATGTAGCTCGGCCGCGTCGCCAGCGCGCGCGCAATCTCGACGCGCCGGCGTTCGCCGCCGGACAAAGCGATGGTCGGCGTCTTGCGCAGGCGCGCGATGTTGAATTCTTCCAGCAGCGCATTGAGGTCGGCTTCGCGCCGGCGCCGGTTCGGCTCCACCATTTCGAGCACGGAGCGGATATTGTCCTCGACGTTGAGGCCGCGGAAGATCGAGGCCTCCTGCGGCAGGTAGCCGATGCCGAGCCGCGCGCGCTGATACATCGGCAGCACGGTGACGTCGTAGCCGTCGAGCTCGATGCGGCCGCGGTCGGCCTTGATCAGGCCGGTGATCATATAGAACACCGTGGTCTTGCCGGCGCCGTTGGGGCCCAGCAGCCCCACGGCCTCGCCCCGCCGCACATAGAGCGTGACGCCTTTGACCACCATGCGGCCGCCGAAGCTTTTCTCCACGCCGTGCACCGCGAGATAGGAAGGGCGAACGGCTGCCCGGCCGTCGGCAGCGCCACGCGGGCGGCTCGCCGGTTGCGGATGGGGATTGGTCTGCCGCGCGGACTGCACCGTCGCCGCGGCCGGGGCAACTTGGCGGATCACCGGCCCGGCCGGTTGCGAAACTGTACGGCGGGTGGGCTGCGGCCGGCGTCGAAACAACGAGAGGATGTTCACCGGGCCACCTCGCGGCGATTGTCCTTGCGCACGATCTTATCCGAGAACCGGTTCCCACTTTTTGGGATCATGCGCTGTTCCGAACCGCCCGATCGTCCGTCGTTGCCGGGCGGACCACATTAGCTGATTCCTCGCTGTCGCGAGCCGCCGGCCCTGCTAAGGGAGCGTTTCCAGTCAATTAGGCCGCGCCGGCTGCGGCGCCGGGCCGCCCTTCGCACCCGGCTTGAACTCGATCGGCCCGTTGGCGGGCACGAACAGGCCTTGCACGCGGTCCCGGCCATTCTTGCCGGACTCGACGCGCGAGACGCCGTTGGTCAAATTGACCACCAGGCGATCGCCGCGCAAAACGTTTTGCCCCTGCGTCATGACCACTTCGCCGTTCAGCGTAACGGTGTTGCTCTTCATGTCGAACACGCCGGTCTCGCCGGTCGCGGTCTGGTCCTTCTGCGTCACCACAACGCCACCCCGCGCTTCCAGCCGCTTGATGCGCTGCTGACCGCCGGGACCTGGGGTGGCCGCCTTCAGGCTTTTGCTCTGGTCGGCTTTGGCATCGTCCTGTTCGTAAAACACCATCAGCGTTTTGCAGCGCATATTGGTGTCCCCTTGCGTCACCCGCACATCGCCGCTGAAGGTTGCCACCTTGTCCTTGTCGCGCACCTCGAGCGTAGCCGCCTCGATATGCACCGGCTGATCGTGATTCTGCGAAAACCCCTGCAGCGCGTTCGGCGGCCCTTTCGACGGCTGCGCGTTGAGCGGCGCGGCGGTCACGGCCAGAAATACAGCGGCGATCAGAAGCGGATGACGCAGCACGGTCATTGCACCCCGGTTTTGGTTTGCGGCAGCGCCGTACCGTTGAGCATCACGGTCATGTTCACGCCGCCGTCGAACCGCACCAGATCGCCCGAATCGACGATCTCCAGCCCGTTGGCGTTGAGGTTGCCTTGCAGCATCTCGACTTCAACCGGATGTTTGGACATCACGTTGCCTTTGCGGATATCGACCGTCGCCTCGCTCAGTCGGCTGGTATAGCCGGCGGACGAGGTGAGCATGATGTCGCGCTCGAGGTTGAGCATCTCGCTCTTGTTGTCATAGAGGCCGGCAGCTGCGGAAATCTGGACCGTGCTCTTGTCCTGCATCTGCACCTTGGCGCGGAGATTGCTCAATTCGATCATATCCGGCTTGGTCAGGTCCTGCTTCGCCGCGTCGGCGGAAAGCTCATAGGCGCGCGCATCACTCGTGAAGCCGGACAGATGCGGCTTCTCCATGGTGATCTTGGTGCCGGCGACCACCAGATTCCCGACATCGATCGGCAGTTTGGCCAGCATGCGCAACGGATTGAAATAGACGAGCATGAAAATGCCGGTGAAACCCAGGATCACCACGATCGGAATCGCGACGCGCAGGATGCGGACCACGCGGCTGTGCCGGCGCGCGGAGCGAAACGCGCGATCGGTGTTGCCGCGGCCCATGGTCCAATAGGCGTGCGCGGTCTGCGGTTCGGTTCGAGCTGTGCTCACGCGGTCCCTGCCATGATCGGCAAATAGCCCCATTCGCTTTCGTTTTCGGAAATCCC
Source organism: uncultured Alphaproteobacteria bacterium (assembly GCA_963739075.1). Classification (GTDB taxonomy): domain Bacteria; phylum Pseudomonadota; class Alphaproteobacteria; order Rhizobiales; family Xanthobacteraceae; genus Pseudolabrys. Next base: position 303,831 of record CAVTZC010000009.1, read on the forward strand.
CGTACGCCCCGCCGCGCAACGTGACGTGCGAATATGGCCCCTGCGCGGCAGCCCGACATCAACGAATACAATCCTTATTACAATAGCTTAGCTTACGCATCCGTTACGGAAAAGCGCCGCCCCGCCGCGCTCGAGCCGGCAGCGGGCTTTCCGGGGGTCATGCGGCTCAAACCGAATGCGAGAAAATATCTTCGGCCGCCCAGCCGGCGAGGTCGAGGCGCACGCGGTCGGGCAGGAAGCGGAAGCAGGCGGCCGCCAGTTCGGTGCGGTTCTCCCGCGCCAGCATCGCGGCCAGTTTCTCCTTGAGCGCATGCAAATGGAGCACGTCGGTTGCCGCATAGGCCACCTGCGAGTCGCTGAGCTCGTCGGCACCCCAGTCGGACAATTGCTGCTGCTTCGACAGGTCGATGCCGAGCACCTCGCGCGCCAGATCCTTGAGCCCGTGCTTGTCGGTATAGGTGCGCGCCAGCCGCGAAGCGATCTTGGTGCAGTAGACCGGCTCGGCCATAACCCCGAAGGCTTTGGCCAGCATGCCGAGATCGAAGCGCGCGTAATGGAAGATCTTGAGGATCGACTTGTCGGCGAGCAGCTTTTGGATATTGGGCGCTTTGGTTTGCCCGGCCGCGATTTGTACCACGTCGGCGGAGCCGTCGCCGGGCGAGAGCTGCACCACGCAGAGCCGGTCGCGATTGGGATCGAGACCCATGGTCTCGGTGTCGATCGCCGCCGCGCCTTTGTAGGCGGAGAGGTTGGGCAGATCGCCGCGATGCAGACGGATGGTCATTGCGTTACCAAGTTTGCTTGCGCATGATTTTGTCCGAAAACCGGTGGCCACTTTTCGGGATCGTGCGGTGGAAAACTGGTGCCCAGGAGAGGACTCGAACCTCCACGCCTCGCGGCGCTAGTACCTGAAACTAGTGCGTCTACCAATTCCGCCACCTGGGCTGGCCGGGACTAGGTACGGAGCCGTTTTCGGCTTGTCAATTGAAGCGCATTGCTGCCCTGCGCCGCCCGGTCGCGGGCCTGTACAGTCCGCGGCCAATCCTGTATTGCCGCGAATTGCAACCCCCTTCTGCTCCCGAGGGCCCCGATGACCTCCAGAAGCAACGCTGAAACCCTCGTCACCGTCTACGGCGGCTCAGGCTTTCTCGGCCGCCACGTCGTGCGCGCCCTGGCCAAGCGGAACTACCTTATCCGGGTAGCGGTGCGCCGGCCCGATCTTGCCGGTCATTTGCAGCCGCTCGGCCGTGTCGGCCAGATCCACGCGGTGCAGGCCAATCTCCGCCATGCCCCATCTGTGGCGGCCGCCGCGCGCGACGCCCATGTGCTGATCAATCTTGTCGGTCTGCTGTACGAGCGCGGGCGGCAGCGCTTCGATACCGTCCATACCTACGGCGCCGAGCAGGTGGCGCTGGCGGCGAGCGCCCATGGCGCCGGTCTGGTGCATGTGTCGGCGATCGGCGCCGACGAGCACTCGCGCGCGGCTTACGCGCGCTCCAAGGCCGAGGCCGAGCGCCTGGTGCTGGCTGCGCAGCCGCAGGCCGTCATCATGCGGCCGTCGGTCGTGTTCGGACCGGAGGACGATTTCTTCAACCGCTTCGCGGCGCTGGCGCGCATCTCGCCGGTGCTGCCGCTGATCGGCGGCGGCACTACCCGCTTCCAGCCGGTCTTCGTCGGCGACGTCGCCGCAGCGATCGCGGAAGCGGTGGACGGCAATGCGCAAGGCGGCACGATCTATGAATTGGGCGGCCCGGAAGTGCGCACGTTCGAGGAGCTGATGCGGTTCGTGCTGGCGACCATCGGACGCAAGCGGCTGCTGGTGCCGGTGCCGTTCTTCGCCGCGAAGATCAAGGCCGCCTTGCTGCAATATTGGCCGAAGCCGCCGCTCACGCCCGACCAGGTCGAGCTGCTGCGGATCGACAACGTGGTCTCCGAAGCCGCCAAGGCGGAAAAGCGCACGCTGCAAGGACTCGGCATCGAGCCGGAGACGATGGAGGCGATCGTGCCGTCCTATCTCTGGCGCTTCCGCAAGACCGGCCAGTTCCGCAGCCGCGTCGCGTAACTGTCATTCCGGGATGCGCCCCGGAATGACACGAAACTCCTCACCAAAAATAAATCGCGAGCAGTCCGACGGCGCCGATCACGATTCGCCACCAGGCGAACAGCGCGAAAGTGTGGTGCTGCACGTAACCCAAAAACGTCTTCACCACGATCCAGCCGAAGATGAACGAGCAGACGAACCCAACGGCGATCAACATGATGTTGGCGTGGGCGAGTTCGGCGCGATCCTTGAAGGCCTCATAGGCGAACGCGCCGACCATGGTCGGCATCGCCAGCCAGAACGAGAACTCCGCGGCGGAACGGCGATCGGCGCCGAGCAGCATGGCGCTCACGATGGTGGCGCCCGCGCGCGACACGCCGGGGATCATCGACAAGCACTGGCAGACGCCGATGACGAAATACATCGGCAGCGTGAAGCCGGTCGCCTCGTGGTAGCGCGGCTTCAGATCGAGCCGGTCGACCGCCAGCAGAATGAAGCCGCCGATGATGAGCGAGACGCAGACGATGCGGACGTCGAACAGATAGGTCTTGATGATGTGATAGGCGAGCGCGCCGATCACCGCCGCCGGCAAGAAGGCCAGCAAAACGCCGATCACGAAGCGCGCCGCCTCCCACTGGGTGAACATGTTGCGCGCCAGATTCCAGAGCCGGCCGAAATAAATGCTGAGCAGCGCCAGGATGGCGCCGAGCTGGATCAGAACGGCGAACGACTTGCCGAAGGCATCGTCGCCCCAGCCGAGAATGCGCTCCATCAGCAGCAGATGGCCGGTCGAGGATACCGGCAGGTATTCGGTCAGCCCCTCGACGAACCCGAGCACGGCCGCCTTGACGATGTCGATATTCGCCGAGATCAGACCGGCTGCCTGCAGGGCGTGAAGGGACATGGGGCTTGCTCCAGAAGGGGCGGCTCATGCGAGCCGTGGCTGGGGTATCGCTCGAGGCCAGCGCTTTTGGCGCAATGCCATCATTCGGGCAACGAAAAAAGTCATATCCGCCATCAATTTGCTCTGCTTTCGTTGCCCCAAAGCGGTGGTTTTCTATAGTGCTGTCCTCCGATTCCCGCCACCGCGGCCACAACGCTGGCCGGCAAGTTCCAGGGCGCATGCTGACGCTGTTCCACCAAATGCTTTGCCCGCACTCACGCTACGTGCGCCTGATCCTCGCCGAATACGGCATCCCAGCGCGCCTGCTGGAGGAACGGTTCTGGGAGCGGCGGGAAGAATTCATGCTGCTCAATCCGGCCGGCGAAATCCCGGTGCTGGTGGCCGATGGCACGCCGGCGATCCCCGGCGCGGCGATCATCGCTGAATATATCGAGGAGACCCTGCCGCCGGAGCGCAGCGCGGACCGCCTGCTGCCGGCGGCGGCCGCGGAACGGGTCGAGGTGAGGCGCCTCGCGAGCTGGTTCAACGACAAATTCCATACCGAGGTCAGCGGCCCGCTGGTCAACGAGCGCGAGTTCAAGCGCCATATGACGGTGGACCAGGGGGGCGGGCCGCCCAACACCGAGGCCCTGCGCGCCGCCCGCCACAATATCCGCTATCATCTGGCCTATATCGGCTGGCTGGTACGCACGCGCGACTGGCTCGCCGGCGACCGGCTGAGCTTGGCCGACCTTGCCGCGGCGGCGCATCTGTCCGCCGCCGATTACCTGGGCGATGTGCCGTGGAACGCAGACGAAGCCGCCAAGAACTGGTACGCGCGGGTGAAGTCGCGGCCCTCGTTCCGGGCGATCCTGGCCGACACGCTGGCCGGACTGCCGCCGGCAGCGACGTACGCCAACCTCGACTTTTGACGGACCCAAATAAACTCAAGGCTGCGCTCGTCGAACATGCACATGCGCGTGGCTTCGACGTCGCCGGCGTCACCAAGCCCCACGCCGTACCGGAAGCGAAAGCGCGGCTCGAGCGCTTTCTCGCCGACGGCGCGCACGGCGACATGATGTGGATGGCGACGACCGCCGAACGGCGCGCCTCGCCCAATGCGCTGTGGCCGGACGTGCGTTCGGTGATCATGCTCGGCATGAATTACGGCCCGGACGAAGATCCGCTGGCGATCTTAACGCGCAAGGACCGCGCCGCGATTTCGACTTACGCCAAGGGTGACGATTATCACGAGCTGATCAAAGCGCGGCTCAAGGAGATCGCACGCTGGCTGGTCGAGACTGCCGGCGGCGAGGTGAAGGTGTTCGTCGACACCGCGGCGGTGATGGAAAAGCCGCTGGCGGCGAGCGCCGGCCTCGGCTGGCAGGGCAAGCACACCAATTTGGTCTCGCGCCAATTCGGCTCGTGGCTGTTTCTCGGCTCGATCTTCACCACGCTCGATCTGCCCGCCGATAAGCCAGAGCCGGACAATTGCGGCAGCTGCCGCGCCTGTCTCGACATCTGCCCGACCGCGGCGTTTCCGGAACCCTATCGGCTCGATGCGCGGCGCTGCATTTCCTATCTCACCATCGAGCACAAGGGGCCGATTCCGCATGAATTCCGCGCGGCGATGGGCAATCGCATTTATGGCTGCGACGATTGCTTGGCGGTTTGCCCGTGGAACAAGTTCGCGGAGCAAGGCCGCGAGGCCAAGCTCGCCGCGCACGAGGCGCTGCGCGCACCCAAGCTCGCCGACCTCGCGCGTCTCGACGATGCGCAATTCCGCGCGCTGTTCGCCAAGACCTCGATCAAGCGCACCGGCCGCGACCGTTTCGTGCGCAATGTGCTGATCGCCATCGGAAATTCCGGCGACGCTTCGCTTTCGGTGGAAGCCGAACGTTTGCTCGGCGATGCCTCGCCGCTGGTGCGCGGCGCCGCTGTGTGGGCGCTGGGGCGGCTGCTGCCGCATGAGACGTTCGCCGCGTTGGAAAATAAAAAAACCGAAGATGACGCGACCGTGAATGACGAGTGGTCAGCGGCGCTCCGCTAAAACTCCTTCACCGCCGCGATCAGCCGCTCGATGTCTTCCGGCCGCGACAGCCGGTGATCGCCGTCCTTGATCAGCGTGAGCACCACGTCGTCGCGCGCAAAGCGCGACACCAGTTCGACCGCGTGCCGCCACGGCACGTCGGGGTCCTGTACGCCTTGCAGGATATGCACCGGGCAGCCGGTCTCGATCAGGCCGCCGAGCAGCAAATGCTTGCGCGCCTCCTCGATCAGGCGCTTCGTGATCGGATAGGGCCCCTCCGAATACTGCGACGGCCGCAGCCAGACGCCGGTCTCCTCGATCTCGCGCTTGATCGCGGCCGGGAACTGCTTCCACATCAGCTCTTCGGTGAAATCCACCGCCGGCGCAATCAGCACCATGCCGGCGATCGGCGGGGCATCCCGGCGTTTGCGCAGTTCGTGCGCCAGCAGCAGCGCCAACCAGCCGCCCATGGATGAGCCGATAACCACCTGCGGGCCTTGCGCGAACTGCGCATAGACCGCGACGCTTTCCTCAAGCCAGCGGCCGATCGTCCCATCCTTGAAGTCGCCGCGCGATTCGCCGTGGCCGGAATAGTCGAACCGTAGGCAGGCGCGCCCTTGCGCTTGCGCCCAGTCGTCGAGCGCCTGCGCCTTGGTGCCCTTCATGTCGGACATGAAGCCGCCGAGCCAGAGCAGGCCGGGGCTCTTGCCCTCGCGCACACGCACGGCGATGGTCCGTGCCGGCAGAGGTGATTCTATCGTCAGCGATGTGAGTCGAGCTTCGCTCATGCGCGCTTGGGCCAATCCAAGATGAATGCGATGTCCGGTCCCGCACCTTCTCGCCGCAAGCCGCCCCCGAGTGCAAGGGGGGCAAACCAATGATCGGCACGCAGCGATCGCTCGCCGGCACCACAATCCTGCAGCTGGTGCCGGCGCTGCGCGACGATCCGCCCGGCCGTAGCGCGGTCGACATCGCGCTGGCGGTGCTGCAATCGGGCGCGCGCGCGATCGTTGCCGGCGACAACGGGCCGCTGGTCGGCGAACTACGCGCCGCCGGCGGCGAATGGCTGCCGATGATCAACGCCACGATCAATCCGTTGCGCATCCGCGGCAATGCCCGGCGGCTCGAAAAACTGATCGCCAGCGAACGCATCGATATCGTGCACGCGCAGAGCGCCGGCGCCGCCTGGAGCGCCATCGCCGCCATCGACCGCATGCCGGTGTTCCTGGTCACGTCCTTTCCCGACCGGCTGCCGGCGAATTCCTGGCCGTTGACGGCATTCCACGGCTCGCTGGCTCGTGGTGACCGGGTGATCGCACCGTCGAGCTACGTCTCGCACGCGATGATCGAGCGCTACAGAATCGCGCCCGACCGCATCACCGTGATCCCGCGCGCGGTCGACATCGCCAAATTCAGTCCGGCGGCGGTGAGCGCGGACCGCATCGCGGCGCTGCGCCGGGCGTGGGGAATTCCGCCACAGATGCGCGTGGTGCTCGCTTGCGGCCGCATCGCGCCGGGGAACGGACAACTAAGCATGATCGACGCCTTGCCGCTTTTGGCCGGCACAGGCGAGCGCAACCTGGCCATCGTGTTCGCCGGCGAGGACGGCGGGCAGCAGCACTATGCGCAGAGCCTGCGCCGGCAAGCCCGCCTGCATGGCGTCGACGCGCTGTGCCGCATAGTCGGTCCTTGCGCCGACATGCCGGCCGCGCTCGCGGCCGCCGACGTGGTGGTGGTGGTGCCGGCGCTGGAACCGCCGCTGACCGGACGCGCCGCCGCCGAGGCGCAGGCCATGGGCCGGCCCGTGGTCGTCACGGAGGTCGGGGTCTTGCCGGAAACCGTGCTGTGCCCGCCGCGCATGCGCGACGACTTACGCACCGGCTGGCTGGTGCGGCCGGGCATCGTTGGCGAACTCGCGCACGCGGTGGCGTCCGCGCTTGCGCTCGACGTCACCGCTTACAAAGCGTTGAGCGCCCGGGCGCGCCAGTTCGCCGAGTTTGCATTTTCGCCGCAAAGCGTTGCCGAAGCTATTCGCGGCGTTTATACCTCGCTGCTGGCTCGCGACGTCTGACGCCCATGGCTTCGAGGTGGTAAACGGTATGTCGAGTTCGCCTGCGCCTGTCATGCCGTCCGTCAAGGACCGCCCGGCCGTGGTTGCGCGCGGCGACTTTTCCGAACCCGATTCCGATACCCCGACGCGCCCACATCAAGCGCACGATCCGATGACCATACTCATTGTGGTGCCCACGCTCGATGGTGGCGCGGCGGATGTCGGCGCACTCGGACTGGTGCGCATCCTCACCGCGGCGGGCCACCACGCCATCGTGGCGTCGCAGGCCGGGCGGCTGGTCGCCGACGTGACGGCGGCCGGCGGCGAATTCGTCGCGCTCGATCTCGCCAGCAACAATCCGTTGCGGATGCTGCGCAACGCCGCCACGCTCAACCGGATCGCGCGCGAGTGCCAATGCGATGCAATCCATGCGCTCGGCCGCTCGGCGGCCTGGAGCGCCTACCTCGCCGCGCGTCTGCGCGGCATTCCGTTCGTCACCAGCTGGTACAAGGGCTTTCGCGACCAGAACATCTTCAAGCACCTGTACAACGGCGTCATGGCGCGCGGCGATCGCGTGGTGGCGGTGAGCGAGCAGATCGCGCAATTGATCAACGACCGCTACAGCATGCCGTGGGAGCGCATCGCGGTCGTGCCGTCCAGCATCGACCTCGAGCGCTTCGATCTGGCCGAGGTCGCGCGCGAGCGCGTCGAGGCGATGCGGCACGCCTGGGGCATCAAGCGCGACACCAAGGTGATCCTGATCGTCGGCCGCATCGTGCGCCGCAAAGGCCATCATGTGGTGGTGAAGACGGCGAAGCGGCTGAAGGAGATGGGTCTCAAGGATTTCCTGTGCGTCTTCGTCGGCGAGGATCGCGGCCGCACCCATTACACCGGCGAGCTTTGGGATCTGGTGCTGTCGACCGGCACCATGGACGTCATCCGCATGGCGGCGCCGGTCTCCGACATGCCGGCCGCCTATGCCGCAGCATCGGTCGTGGTTTCGGCGGCGGTGCAGCCGGAAGGCCTGCAACGGGCAATCCTGGAGGCGCAGGCGATGGCGCGGCCGGTCGTCGTCTCCGACTTAGGCGCCGGGCCGGACGTCGTGCTGACGCCCCCGGCGGTGCCGGAAAGCCGCATCACCGGCCTGCGCTTTCACGCCGGCGACGATGCGGCGCTGGCAGCGACCTTGTTGCGGCTGTTTTCACTGCCCGAGCCAGCCCGCCGCGCCATGGGCGCGCGCGGCCGCGACTGGGTGCTCGGCCATTTCGACGCGCCGGTGGTCGCCCAGCAAACGCTGCGGCTTTATGACGAGATCACCGGCCGCGAAAAAACTGCGGCCCTGACCCCGCGATCGCGACAAAATTAGAGGTATTTGAACGATTTGAGCGCTGTCCCGGTCATTTCACCCGGCACTATCGAAGGAACTACGTTGACTTATTCTCCGTTTCTACCAATCTTTCACTTTCCGGGGTACGCACGTGCGCCCCGGCTTGTCGCAACAGCTTGAGGAGAAAAAAGCCATTCGTCGTCCGATGAAGTCCGCGCTGCCCGCCCAAAAGGACGGCCCGCGCATCAACGAGGAGATCCGCGCCCGAGAGGTACAGCTGATCGATAGTACCGGCGACAACAAAGGTGTCGTCGATTTTCAAACCGCCATGAGCATGGCGGAAGCAGCCGGGCTCGACCTGGTCGAGATTTCTCCCAATACCTCCCCGCCCGTCTGCAAGATCCTGGATTTCGGCAAATACAAATTCCAGGCGCAGAAGAAAGCCGCCGAGGCCCGCAAAAAGCAAAAAGTCGTCGAGATCAAGGAGATCAAGCTCCGGCCGATGATCGACGATCACGATTACGACGTGAAGATGCGTTCGATGAAGCGCTTCTTCGAAGAGGGCGACAAGGTCAAGATCACCTTGCGCTTCCGTGGCCGCGAAATGGCGCACCAGGAACTCGGCTACAAACTGCTCAATCGCGTGAAAGAAGACACCGCGCCGATCGCCAAGATCGAATCGGAGCCGCGGTTCGAAGGCCGCCAGATGGTCATGCTGCTGGCGCCGCGCTAGCGCGCGGCTTTAAGCCCGTCTGCAGCGCCGCTCGCAGCCCGCGGGCGGCGCTTCGCGTTATTCCAGCTCCGCTTCCCAGCGGCCGGTGCAGCTGCCGTTCGCGCCGATCCCGCGCCAGACCCCGGCGCCGGTGTGCGTCGACAAGCGACCGATGCCGCTGGCGCCCTTTTCACCGAGCTTGATGCTGACCTTGAGCGCGCCGTCCGGCGCGACCGTCCCGACCATGTCGACCCCGGCATTGCCGGCATAGCTGATCTGGCCGTTTGCGACCTTCACTTCGTAGCGGTAACCGCGGTCGCATTCGCCCTTTTCGGTGATGATCAGCACGCTCCAGGTACCGTCATGGACGGCGGCGAAGGCGGCGGGCGACGGGCCCACCAAGGCCGCCCCGACCAACATCGCTGAAAAGATCGAATTCATCACGCGGCGCATGTCCATCACCCCCTGAATGGCCCTGATTGAAGGCGCCTCATAGCAAAAGGCATGAAAACACTTAGTTAACGCGGACGCCTCCGCTTTGGTTGCAAGGCTCGCCCGCCTCTGCCATAACGCCGCCCTTCACCGCCCGGCCAGTCAGGGCTGCCGTGGCAGCGATAACAGCTCAATTCCGAGCACCCGCTCAAAGACATCGGTCTTTACGAGCAATTCCGGCCGCGCGGGCCTTCCCGCCCCCGTGCCGATCAGGAGAGCCAAATGCCCAAGCTGAAGACCAAATCGGGCGCTAAAAAGCGCTTCAAAATCACCGCGACCGGCAAGGTGAAATTCCAGCAGTCCGGCAAGCGCCACGGCATGATCAAGCGGACCACCAAGCAGATCCGCGAACATCGCGGCACCAAGGTGCTGTTCAAGACCGACGGCGACAACATCAAGAAATACTTTCTGCCCAACGGCTGATCGTATTCCGGGCTGCCCTGGCGCGGCCTTTGTCCCCGTCATTTGCCTGAAGACCTGCAAGGAGATTTGTCATGGCCCGCGTCAAACGTGGCGTCACCGCCCACGCCAAGCACAAGAAAGTCCTCAAGGCCGCTAAGGGCTATTACGGCCGCCGCAAGAATACGATCCGCATCGCCAAGCAGGCGGTCGAGAAGGCCGGCCAATACGCCTTCCGCGACCGCAAGCGGCGCAAGCGCACCTTCCGCGCGCTCTGGATCCAGCGCCTGAACGCCGCGGTGCGGCCGTTCGGCCTCAACTACAGCCGCTTCATTGCCGGGCTTTCGAAGGCCGGGCTGATGGTCGACCGCAAGGTGCTGTCCGATCTCGCCATCCGCGAGCCGGCGGCGTTCCAGGCGATCGTGGAAAAGGCCAAGGCCGCGCTGCCGGCGTAAGCCGTCCACAACGAGACTTGTCATGCCCCGCAAAAGCGGGGCATCCAGTAGCCACCGGCTATTCGTCATTTCGCGTGCGCAGGGGTTACTGGATTATCCGCTTTCGCGGATGATGACAGCCTGAGGCATCGTCAATGTCCGACATCGTGCAACTGGAAAACGAGCTGCTCGCTGGCATCGCTTCGGCCAAGGACGAAGCGGCGCTCGAAGCCGTGCGCGTGGCGGCGCTGGGAAAAAGCGGCTCGGTGTCGGCGCTGCTCAAGACGCTCGGCGCGATGACGCCGGACCAGCGCAAGCTGCAAGGCCCGGCGATCAACGGCCTGAAGGATCGCGTCACCGCGGCCATCGCGGCGGCCAAGGACGCGCTCGCCGCCGCCGCGCTCGATGCCCGGCTCAACACGGAAACGGTGGACGTCACGCTGCCGGTGCGCGAGGCGCCGGCCGAGAGCGGCCGCGTGCATCCGATCAGCCAGGTGATCGACGAGCTCACCGCCATCTTCGCCGACATGGGCTTCGCGGTGGCGGAAGGTCCCGACATCGAGACGGACGACTACAACTTCACCAAGCTGAATTTCCCGGAAGGCCATCCGGCGCGGGAGATGCACGACACCTTCTATTTTCCGCCCAAGCCGGACGGCTCGCGGCTGTTGCTGCGCACGCACACCTCGCCGGTGCAGGTGCGCACCATGCTGAGCCAGAAGCCGCCGATCCGCGTGATCTGCCCGGGCCGCACCTACCGCAGCGATTCGGATCAGACCCACACGCCGATGTTCCACCAGGTCGAAGGCCTGGTGATCGACAAGGGCTCGCATCTCGGCCACCTGAAATGGATCCTGGAAGAATTCTGCAAGGCGTTCTTCGAGGTCGACAGCGTGAAGATGCGCTTTCGCCCGTCGTTCTTCCCGTTCACCGAGCCGTCGCTGGAAGTCGACATCCAGTGCAGGCGCGACAAAGGCGAGATCCGTTTCGGCGAGGGCGAGGACTGGCTGGAGATTCTCGGCTGCGGCATGGTGCATCCGAACGTGCTGCGCAACTGCGGGCTCGACCCGGCCGAGTATCAGGGCTTCGCCTGGGGCTTGGGCATCGACCGCATCGCCATGCTGAAATACGGCATGCACGACCTGCGCGCGTTCTTCGAAGCCGACGTGCGCTGGCTCGCGCATTACGGCTTCCGGCCGCTTGATTTCCCGACGCTGGCCGGGGGATTGAGCCCGTGAAATTCACCTTGCCCTGGCTCAAGGAGCACCTCGACACCGACGAGCCGCTCGCCGCGATCGTCGACAAGCTCACCATGATCGGGCTCGAGGTCGAGGCGATCGAGGACAAAGCGAGCCTGCTCAAGCCGTTCGTGATCGCCAAAGTGATCTCGGCCGAGAAGCACCCGAACGCGGATCGTCTCCGGGTGTGCATGGTCGACATCGGGACTGGCCAACCCATTCAGGTCGTGTGCGGCGCGCCCAATGCGCGCGCCGGCATGAAGGGCGTGTTCTCGGCGCCCGGCACCTTTATCCCCGGCAAGAACATCACGCTCACGGTCGGCACCATCCGCGACGTGGAAAGCCGCGGCATGTTGTGCTCGGCGGCCGAACTGATGATTTCCGATGATCACGACGGCATCATCGAATTGCCCGCCGACGCGCCGGTAGGTCAACCTTACGTCGAATGGGCCGGCGTCAGCGAGCCGGTCATCGATATCAACCTCACGCCGAACCGGCCGGACTGCAACGGCGTCAACGGCATCGCGCGCGATCTCGGCGCCACCTCGATCGGCGCCTTCAAGGACCGCCCGCCCAAGCCAGTGAAGGGCACGTTCCCCTGCCCGGTCACGGTCACGCTCGATTTCGGCGCGACGCCCTCGCTCTGCCCGGCTTTCGGCCTGCGGCTGGTCAAAGGCGTCAAGAACGGCCCCTCGCCCGACTGGCTGCAGAAGCGGCTGACGGCGATTGGCCTGCGGCCGATCAACACGCTGGTCGACATCACCAATTTCATCACCTTCGACCGCGGCCGCCCGCTGCATGTGTTCGACGCCGCCAAGGTGCATGGCAACCTCACGGTCAGGCGCGCCCAAAACGGCGAAACGCTGCTCGCGCTCGATGGCAAGACCTACACGCTCGACAACGCCATGTGCGTGATCGCCGACGAACAGGGCGTCGAATCGCTCGCCGGCATCATGGGCGGCGAGGCCACCGGCTGCTCGGAGACGACTACCGACGTGCTGATCGAATCGGCGCTGTGGAACGAGTTCAACATCGCGCAGACCGGGCGCAAGCTCGGCGTCAATTCCGATGCGCGCTACCGCTTCGAGCGCGGCGTCGATCCCAATTTCATGCTGCCCGGCCTCGAGCTCGCCACCCAGATGGTGCTCGATCTTTGCGGCGGCACCCCGTCCGAGGTCGTGCTCGCCGGCGATCCGAGCCCAAAGGAAACGGTCATCGATTTTCCCTTGAGCGAATTGCAGCGGCTTGCCGGCATCAAGCTGCCGCTCGCCGACGTGCGCCGCGTGCTGGAGAAGCTCGGCTTCTTCGCCGCCGGCCAGAGCGAACGCGTCAAGGTCGCGGTGCCGTCGTGGCGGCCGGACGTGCACGGCCGCGCCGACATCGTCGAGGAGCTGGTGCGCATCGTCGGCGTCGATCAGGTGCCGTCGACGCCGTTCCCGCGCGGCGAAGACGCGCGCAAGGCCGTGCTCACGCCGATCCAGAACCGCACCCGCAAGGCCAAGCGCGCGCTCGCCGCGCGCGCCATGGTGGAGGCCGTCACCTGGTCGTTCGTGTCAAAACGCGAGGCGGAATTGTTCGGCGGCGGCAGCTCGGCTTTGGCGCTAGCCAATCCGATCGCGGCCGAATTGTCCGACATGCGGCCGAGCCTGATCCCTGGTTTGATCATGGCGGCACAGCGCAACGCCGACCGCGGCAGCGCCGACGTGGCGCTGTTCGAGGTCGGGCAGATCTTCAAGGGCGACCGGCCGGAAGACCAGCTCACCGCCGCCAGCGGCTTGCGCCGCGCGCTGGCCAAGACCGCCGGCATCGGCCGCCACTGGTCGAGCAAGGCAGCGCCGGTCGACGTCTTCGACGCCAAGGCCGACGCCTTCGCCGTGCTGGCCGCGGCGGGCAGCCCGATGCAGGCGCTGCAGGTCGTACCCGGCGGTCCGGCGTGGTTTCACCCGGGCCGTTCCGGCACCATCCAGATCGGGCCGCAGAACGTGCTCGGCGCATTCGGCGAATTGCATCCGCGCGCGCTTGCCGCGCTCAAGGCGGAAGGCCCGCTGGTGGCGTTCGAAGTGATCCTGGACAAAATCCCCGAGCCGAAGGCGAGGCCCACCCGCGCCAAGCCCCTGCTCGAATTGTCGCCGTTCCAGCCGGTCGAGCGCGATTTCGCTTTTGTGGTGGCGAGCGGCGTGAAGGCGGCCGATATCGTGCGCGCGGCACAAGGCGTCGATAAGAAACTGATCGTGGGCGTGACCGTGTTCGACGTTTACGAAGGCAAGGGCATCGAGCCCGGCAAGAAGTCGATCGCCATCGCGGTCACCATGCAGCCGCGCGAGAAGACCATGACCGATGCCGAGATCGACGCGCTGGCCGCCAAGATCGTCGCCGAAGTCGCCAAGAAAATCGGCGGCGTGCTGCGAGCGTAATTTCGAAGCACGATCCTTTCCGAAAACCGGTACCCGCCTTTCGGGATCATGCTCTAGGCCGGCAACAAATCCGCGAACGCGAAGCCGTCGCGCTCGACCGTTTCCCCGACCTGCACCACAATCTTGCGCGCCAGCATCGGCCCGGCCGATACGAAGGTGTGGAATTCGCCGTTCTCGCCGCAAGGATCGCTGCCGGCGGGCAATGCGCCGATCAATCCGGCGTCGAAGCGGCGGCCGGCGAACGCGGCCGGCAATTTTTTCAGGTCCACGACCGCGAGATGCGCCTCGACGCCACCGGCGATCATGTCGCGCGCAAGCTGGCCGGTCGGCTTCAGCCAGAGCGGAAATACCGGGGTGATGCCGGTGCCGGCGAGATTCTTCTCGCGATAGGCGCGCACCTCCTCCAGGTAGAGATCGCCGAAAATCATATGCGTCACGCCGCGCGCCTTGGCGTCCGCGATCGCCGCCGCCATTTCGCGCTCATAGACCTCGTTCGGGCAGGGATAGGGAATGCGCACGACCACCGCCGGCAATCCGGCGGCCTCGAGCTGCGCGCGCAGCAACTCCTCGCGCACGCCATGCATGCTGACGCGGGCGAAGGCGTCGGTCACCGTCGTCAAAGCGCCGACGATGTCGAATTCGCCGGTGCGGCGCGCCTCGTGCAGCGCCCAGGCGCTGTCCTTGCCGCTCGACCAGGCGATCAGCGCTTTCGGCCGGGCGGCCATCAGCGGGCCCCCGGGTGGCGGATGAACGTGCGGCGAAGTTTTGACATGGTATCCGGATTCTTGCTGTACGGGCGCCCAGATTGCCGTAACGCGCGTCGCACCGCAAATTTCATGGCTAACGGAAGGTAACTCCGGCGCGCGGCGGATGAACTAAGCGGATGAACCAAATTGCAATGAGTCTTTATTACATTCCGCCGCAACAAGACCCGCGGGTAAAAACTCGCGTGCAGGGGAACGCTGTGCGGCGTCAAGGATAGACGTCAGGGACCTAAGCGTCATGGGTTGGGTGGTCGACGGGGTTGGGCGTTTTCTGGCCCGTTATCTGGAAAAGCCGGCGCAGGGCTATGAGCCCTTCACGCCGAGCGACGCCGACGCGCTGCGCGCCACGCTCAAGCCGGGCGACGTGCTGCTGGTCGAAGGCAACAACCATATTTCCGGCGTCATCAAATATCTCACGCAGTCAACCTGGTCGCATGCCGCGCTCTATGTCGGTCCGATCGGCGATCGCGTCACTGAGGACGGCGAGCCGCTGGTGCTGGTGGAGGCCAATATCGGCCAGGGCGTGGTGGCGGCGGCGCTGTCGAAATATATCCGTTGCCATACCCGCATCTGCCGGCCGACCAAACTCACCGCGGAGGATTGCGCGCGCGTGTGCGCCTATGCCGCCGAGCGCATCGGCTTCGACTACGACCTGAAGAACATCATCGACCTGATGCGCTACCTGTTTCCGCTGCCGGTGCCGCAGCGCTGGCGCCGGCGCCTGATGGCGCTCGGCTCCGGCCATCCGACCCGCATCATCTGCTCGGCCCTGATCGCGCAAGCCTTCGAGACCGTGCGCTATCCGATCCTGGCCAAGGTCGCGCGCGCGGCCAGCGAGGCGGCGTGGCAGGACATCCTGGAAATCCGCCATTCCTCGCTCTATGCCCCCCGCGATTTCGACATCTCGCCCTATTTCGAGGTGGTCAAGCCGACTCTGGTGCGGGGCTTCGACTACAAGACCATGGCCTGGGCCGACCTGCCGATCGCCGATGACCGCGAGCTGATGTCGCTGGTGCCAGTCGACACCGAGGTGCTCGAAACCGACACGCTGTCGCCGGCGGGTTGATCGGCGACGGCCTTGCTCATTGCCGCGGCCGGCCTTACCTCTGTCCGCATGTTCGACGCGGCCCTCACAGCGCTTTCGCAACTGTTCACGCCGCCGCTGCGCGCGGTGCTGATGAAGGCGGTCGGCCTCGCCCTGCTGCTGATCGTTATCGTCGGCATCGTCCTCAACCGCATCATCAACGCGCTGGCGGCGAGCGGCGCGACCTGGGCCGAGCACGCAACCGGCGTGGCGCCGCACGCGGCCTGGTCGGCGCTCGCCTGGGTTCTGTCGATCATGGCAAGCCTCGGCATCATCACCGGCGCCCTGTTCCTAATGCCGACGATCACCGCTTTCGTCGGCAGCTTCTTCGTCGACGAGGTGGGCGACGCGGTCGA
This sequence comes from uncultured Alphaproteobacteria bacterium, assembly GCA_963739075.1. Lineage (GTDB taxonomy): Bacteria > Pseudomonadota > Alphaproteobacteria > Rhizobiales > Xanthobacteraceae > Pseudolabrys. Next base: position 320,054 of record CAVTZC010000009.1, read on the forward strand.
GCGCGACACCTATCCGGCCGAGCCGCCGGGCAAGGCGCTGCCGCTATTCCGCGCGCTGATCGAGGGCGTGAAGTTCGCTCTGCTGGCGCTGGTCGTCTATCTCTGCGCGCTGCCGTTCATCTTCTTTGCCGGGCTCGGCGTGATCATTCTGTTCCTGGCGAACGCCTATCTGCTCGGCCGCCAATATTTCGAATTCGCCGCCATGCGCTTCCGCACCCCGCACGAGGCCAAAGCACTGCGCAAGGCCAATGCGCCCTACATCTTTCTCGCCGGCATGGTGATTGCGGTGTTCGTCTCGATCCCGCTGGTCAATCTGGCGACGCCGATCTTCGCCATGGCCTATATGGTGCACATCCACAAGCGCATGTCGGGCCCGCGGGTGGAACTGATCGAGCCGCGCCGTTAAATTTTTCTCTTTTGTTTGGGCATGATCTTATCCGAAAACCGGTTCCCACTTTTCGGGATCATGCGCGTTGCGTCGCGTTCCAGTGCGTTTCCAGGTTGGCGATCAGCGCCGGGCTGAAGTGGCAATAGGCCTGCTCTCTGGCATAGACCGCCATGTAGCGGCGGAACGTATCGAGCGGCTCCTCGCCGACCCGCAAAGCGCGCCGGTTGCCGGCGGCGCTGACCACGCCCGCGCCGGTGAAATCCTCGACCGCGCGCGCAACCGCGCCGTCCACCTCGTCCGGCGGCACGACTCTGTCGCAGATCATGCGGCCTTCGGGCGAATCGCAGTCGAGCCGGCGGCCGGCCAAGATCGCCTGCCGCGCGATGCGCGCGCCGACGAAGCGCGGCAGCCGCAAGTTTGCGGCGCCCGGAATGATGCCTTCCTTGCGCGCGGGCAGCGTCATATAGGCGTCGCTGCCGGCGACCACGTAGTCCATCACCAGCAGATACTGACAGCCGCCGCCAATGGCGAAGACGTCGAGCCCGGTGATCCACGGCTTCTCGTGCGTGCCGCCGATCGTTTCGTCGGGCCCTCGCGTGCCTGGCATCGCCAGCCCGCGCAGCATCTTGTTCACCACGCCCATGTCGCGGCGGATGTACCAGAGATAGGGAATCTTGCCGCGATAGAGATGCGTGAGGTTGATGCCGGCGGAGAAGACCTTACGTCCGTTGTATTTGGGGTGATCGACCACGCCGCCGCGTAGCACACAGATTTCGCTCATCGGATCCATGATGGCGATGTCGGCCGCGGTCTCGGTGTCGTCGAGCGTGTCGTCGTCCTCGGCGTTGAGGAAGCGCGGATTTTTGACGGTCACCACCGCGGCCTTGCCCTGCCGTTCGACCTTAGCGGGGCCGAAATCGATCACGTCATTCGATATGAATTCCCGCACGCGCTCGATCGATTCCATTTTCGGCCGCAGCATGGCGTGACACAGATGCATCCCGGTCTCAGGTATTGCGAGCACCTGCGCCAGGAAAATGCCCTGATCGATTTCGACGCCATCTTTCTCCGACTGCATCAGCCGACTTTCGGCATTGACCTGCCGCTGCGTCGGCGTGAGACCCGGCACCAATTTGGCCGCCTCATAGGCGAGCTCGTCCACCCGCAAAAAGTTTTCAAGCTTGTTGGTGAGCTTGCGATAGACGCTCTCGGCATGCGCGGCGAGAAAGCGTTCACGCGCGTCGCGGCATCGGAAAAGGATGACGTCGGCCGCGAGCTGCTGCTCGGGCGTGCGCAGCGGCTTCTTCGGCAGCTTGGCCAGAAGATTCGTCCCGCCCCGCCAGAATCGGGTGCCGGCAGCGGCGTCGCGCTTGAACTTGTCGCGGAACTGCGGCTTGGCATTGAGCCACATCGCCACGCCGCGCGGCGGCAAGCCGGTATGCTCCAGAATGACGCGCGGATCGCCGCGATCAACGAACATTCCCGCCGGCAGAGCCTTCCATGCGCCTCTCCCAGGACCGCTACTTCGCGACCGTCTTTTCCGGCCATTGGCACAAGTCCGCGATGACGCAGCTCTCGCACCGCGGCTTGCGCGCCAGGCAAGTGTAGCGCCCGTGCAGAATAAGCCAATGATGCGCGTGCCGCTTATATTGCGCCGGCACCGCCTGCTCGAGCTTCTGCTCGACCTCGAGCGGATTTTTGCCCGGCGCCAGACCTGTGCGGTTGCCGACGCGGAAAATGTGGGTATCAACCGCGATGGTGGGCTCGCCGAAGGCGATGTTGAGCACGACATTGGCGGTCTTGCGCCCGACGCCCGGCAGTGCTTCCAGCGCCTCGCGCGAACGCGGCACCTGCCCGCCATGCCCAGCGACCAGTCGGCGCGACAGCTCGACCACGTTCTTGGCCTTGGTGCGGAACAGCCCGATGGCCTTGATCAGGTCGCGCACGCGGTCTTCGCCCAACGCGGCCATCTTTGCCGGCGTGTCGGCGAGCGCGAACAGTGCGGGCGTCGCCTTGTTGACGCCGGCGTCAGTGGCCTGCGCCGACAGCACCACCGCCACCAAGAGCGTGAACGGATTGATGTGTTGCAGCTCGCCCTTGGGTTCCAGGTTCGCCGCCTGGAAGCGACGGAACGCCTCCGCGATCTGAGCATTGGTCCAAGGTTTGGCGATCGAAGGCTTGGCGGTCACGGGTTTGCGCGCCTTGCCCTTGCGGGACTTCACAGAAGATTTACCGGCCGATTTTTTCGCCATCATTCCGGTATACTGAGGACCATGGCCGACGACAACATGAGTGCCTACGCCACTGGCGACCTTGAGCCGACGATTTTTTCCGCGGTGCTTACCCCGCACCGCTCGCTCGGCAATGTCGGCTTCCTGGTGCTGATGATCGTGTTCGGCGGCGTCAGTTTCATCTCCGGCATGGCGTTCCTGTTGATGGGCGCCTGGCCGGTGTTCGGCTATTTCGGGCTCGACGTGCTGCTGCTGTACTGGGCGTTCCGGCTGAACTACCGGCAAGCCGCCGCCTACGAACAAGTCACGGTAACGCCGACCGCCCTCAAGGTGCGCAAGGTCAGCCCGCGCGGCGCCGCGCGCGAATGGGTGCTCAACCCGCTCTGGGTCAAGCTCGACAAGGTGGTGCACGAGGAATACGGCATCGAGCGCCTGCTTCTGGTGTCGCGCGGCAAGCAGCTGGTGATCGGGAATTTCCTGGGGCCCGACGAGAAGGCAAGCTTTGCGCAGGCGCTCGGCAATGCGCTGAGCGAGGCCAAGCGCGGGGTGACGCGGACGACGTTCGGGTGAGCAGGAATCGGGTGGCTGTATATGCGATGGCGCTCTAAATAGCAGGTCATGACCGTGACCCTTGCAAAACCCGCTATCGCCGACCGCTTCCCCGGCTTCGCCCCGCTCCCGACGGCGGCGGCGGATTACGACATCGTGCGCCGCGCCATCGCCCATATCCGCGGCAATTGGCGCTCGCAGCCCGAGATCGACACCATCTCCGACGCCGCCGGCGTCAGCGCGACCGACCTGCATCACCTGTTCCGCCGCTGGTGCGGACTGACGCCCAAAGCATTTTTACAGGCGCTCACGCTCAGCCACGCGCGCGACCTGCTGCGCTCATCGGTGAGCGTACTCGACACCGCCTACGAGGTCGGCTTGTCCGGGCCCGGCCGGCTGCACGATCTGTTCGTCACGCACGAGGCGATGTCGCCGGGCGAATGGAAGGCTCACGGCGAAGGTCTCACCATTAGCTATGGCTTCCACCCCTGCCCGTTCGGCATTGCGCTGGTGATGACCACGCCGCGCGGGCTCGCGGGTCTCGCGCTCGCCGATGCCGGCAAGGAGCGCAAGGCGCTCGCCGACATGCGCTCGCGCTGGCCGAAGGCGCGCTATGTCGAGGACTTCGCGGCGACCGCATCAACAGCGCGGCGAATTTTCGATCCGGCGCTTTGGCGCGCGGAGCAGCCGCTGCGCGTGGTGCTGATCGGCACCGATTTCGAAGTGCGTGTGTGGGAGAAGCTGCTGACCATCCCGATGGGCCGGCTCGACACCTATTCCGGTGTCGCCGCCAAGATCGGCGAGCCGAAAGCCGCGCGCGCGGTCGGCGCGGCGGTCGGCAAGAACCCGATTTGCTTCGTGGTGCCGTGCCACCGCGTCGTCGGCAAGAGCGGCGACATCACCGGCTATCACTGGGGCCTCACGCGCAAGCGCGCGATGCTCGGCTGGGAAGCCGGTATGGCCGCGGCGTGATCTACCTCTCCCCGCACGCGGGGCAAGGAAAGAAAGAGCTACGCCGCTAGATCGAGCTTCGACTTAACTGTCGAATCCGCATTGAGCCGGTAGATCATCGGCACGCCGGTTTCCAAATTCAGCTTGGTGATGCTTTCCGTCGTGTGCTTGTCGAGCACCATCACCAGCGCGCGCAGTGAATTGCCGTGCGCCGACACTAAGACATGTTCGCCGCGCATCACCCGCGGCAAGATCTCCTGGATGTAATAAGGCAGCACGCGCGCGGCGGTGTCGCGTAACAATTCGCCGCCGGGCGGTGCGATGTCATAGGAGCGGCGCCAGATGTGCACCTGCTCCTCGCCCCATTTCTTGCGGGCATCGTCCTTGTTGAGGCCGGAAAGATCGCCATAGTCGCGCTCGTTGAGCGCCTGGTCCTTGAACACCGGGATGTTGGTCTGCTCCATTTCCTGCAGCATCAGGTCGAGCGTGCGCTGGGCGCGGATCAGCACCGAGGTGAACGCCACGTTGAACTTGAGTCCCTGCGCCTTCAACTTGCGGCCGGCCTCGCGCGCTTCGGCAACGCCCTTGTCGGTCAGATCGATATCGCGCCAGCCGGTGAACAGGTTCTTCAGGTTCCAGTCGCTCTGGCCGTGACGCACGAGTACGAGAAGACGGTCGGTCATTCTTTTGCGGCTCCCATCGCAGATGCGTTGCGTATTTTTCGCGGTTTCCGGTCGGCGCTGACAAAGCACACGCCGACGAGCAGCAAGCCGACCGACAGCGCAAGGCAGAGCGGCTCTTCTGCCGGGGTGATGTAACCGACGAAATAGGTGCCGGCCAGGGCAATTAAGCCGATCACCAACAGCACTTTGACTGTTTTTCCCTGCGGGCCACTGAGATCGGTCACGGCGGCCGGAGTGCCATCCTCTTTCAATTTGAGCGCGATGAGCCCCGAGACGATAAGGCAGACAACCCCGATGCCGGCGAAAAGGAACGGCGCCCAATCCGGCGGCGGCTCGGAACGTGGCGCCGGCGTGGCGTACTGGTAGGCCATATAAAGGCAGGCGATGCCAGCGCCGATCAGCGCAAAGACCCAACCCTTCCGCCGCATCACTTGTTCCGGTGTCATCGTCGCTCCCGACTAGAACCCGGCGAGGCCGAGCACGTCGGCCATCGAATAAAGTCCCGGCTTCTGGTCACGCGCCCACAACGCCGCGTGCAGCGCACCGCTCGCAAAGATCATGCGGTCCTCGGCCTTGTGCACGAGTTCGACGCGCTCGGCTGGGCCGGCGAAGATCACGCTGTGCTCGCCGACCACGCTGCCGCCGCGCAGCGCAGCGAAACCGATGTCGCCGGCCTTGCGCGCGCCGGTGTGACCGTCGCGGCCCTTGACCGCGTGGCGGTCGAGATCGATGCCGCGGCCTTCCGCCGCCGCGCGGCCGAGCATCAGCGCGGTACCGGACGGCGCATCGACCTTCTGGTTGTGATGCATCTCGAGGATTTCGATATCGAAGGAATTGTCCAGCGTCTTGGCCACGCGCCGGGTGAGCGCCGCCAGCAGATTGACGCCGAGGCTCATATTGCCGGACTTCACGATCACCGCGCTCTTGGCGGCGTCCTTGATCTTGGCTTCCTCAGCCGCGCTCAGGCCGGTGGTGCCGATAATGTGGACCTTGCGGCCCTTGGCCGCGAGCGCAGCGAAGGCCACCGTCGCCGACGGCGCTGTGAAATCGATAATGCCGTCGGCCTTGTCCATGAGCGCCGCCGCGTCGCCCACCAGCTTGACGCCGTTCTCCGGCGTGCCGGCAAGCGTGCCGGCGTCCCAGCCGATCAGCGGCGAGCGCGTGTCTTCCAGCGCACCCGCCAGCGCAAAACCCTTAATATCGGCGATCGCCTTGACCAGCGTGCGGCCCATCCGCCCGCCGGCGCCGGCGACCACAAGCCGCATCTCGACCATCGGTCCGACTCCCGGAACTTGCGGCGTGGGTATAGCGTGGCGGGCGAAAGACGACTAGGGCTGTGGGCCGTCGTAGCCCTCGATCACTATCAAATCGGCGTCCGCGTTGGCCTGCCGCAGTGCGATGGCCTTGGCGTATTCGGGCGAGCGGTAGCAGGCCAGCGCCGCCTCATAGCTTGGAAATTCGATGATCACGACGCGGCTGCGGCTCTTGCCTTCGACCACTTCGGTCTTGCCGCCGCGCGTGGTGTAGCGCGCCCCGAACTTTCGAAAGATGTCCGGCAAGGCGGCGACGTACTGCTTGTATCCATCCGGATTGCGGACATCGACATTGGCGATCCAGTAGCCCTTGGCCATCTCGGCTCCCCCTTATTTTCCCGTTGCGTTTTGGATCTCGGCGACGATCGCGTCGGCCGCCGCCCGCGGATCGCGCGCTTCCAGCACCGGCCGGCCGACCACCAGATAATCGGCGCCGGCTTCGATTGCTCTTGCCGGCGGCATGATGCGCTTCTGGTCGCCGGAGGCGCTGCCGGCCGGCCGGATGCCCGGCGTGACCAGCACCATGCCGCGGCCCACGATGCCGCGCAGGTTGGCGGCCTCCTCGGCCGAACACACCAAACCATCGACGCCAGTATCGCGCGCTTGCGCTGCGCGCGCGGCGGCCAGTTCCGGAACGCTCATGTCGTAGCCGGCGGCGGCGAGATCGGCGTCGTCATAGGAGGTGAGCACGGTCACCGCGAGAATGCGCAGCGTCGAGCCCGCCTTGCCTTCCACCGCCGCCTTCATAGTCTGCGGATAGGCATGCACGGTCAGAAACGTTGCGCCCATCTGCGCCACGCTCTCGACGCCCTTGGCGACCGTGTTGCCGATGTCGTGCAGCTTGAGATCGAGGAACACCTGCTTGCCGGCGGCGATCAGGCCGGCCGCGAACGGCAGCCCGCCGGCGAAGGCGAGCTGATAGCCGATCTTGTAGAAGCACACCGTCTCGCCCAGCTTCGCTACCATGGCCTCGGCGGCCTGCACCGAGGGTAGGTCGAGAGCGACGATCAGGCGTTCGCGTGCATCCAGTGTCAAGGCAATCTCCGTATCGGCATGATCTCTATCATGCCGTTCACATCATCCGCTGCGCCATGTCCACCAGCCGTGCAAGCTGCGCGCGCAGCAGGTCCGCGGTGCCGGTGTCGGCGATGTTGTCCAAGTCGTCGAAGGCCTGATCGGCTTGCGGGATCGCCACCTGCTCGGGGATCACCAGCGCGCCACAGCCGAGTTCGAGGATCTGCCGCAGCGCCATCAGGGAGCGCAATCCGCCGGAGCGGCCTGCCGATGCCGACGCGATCGCGAAGGCGCGGCGCTTGAAGGCGGCATAAGTCGGCTCGCCGCGCTCGCGCACGCGCGACACCCAGTCGATGGCGTTCTTGAGCATCGGCGTCACCGACGCGCTGTATTCGGGACTCGTGATGAACACGCCGTGGTGCGCCGTGATCATCTGCTTGAGCTTGAGCGCGTTGGCGGGCAGCCCGTTGTCGGCCTCGAGATCGCCGTCAAAGAACGGCAGCGGATAATCCTCGAGCGAGATGCGCGTGACGTCGATGTCGATCAAGGCCAGCTCTTTCGCCGCCAGCGCCGCCAGCTTGACGTTGTGCGAGCCGCTGCGGGTCGAGCCGGGCAGGACGAGGATTTTCGGCGTGGCCATCGGCGGCTCCAATCGCGTCCGCCATCTATAACACGCGAGCGCCGGCGCTCAGCGCCCGCGATAAACCCACACGCGCGCCGGCGGCAGGTTCAGCCAGATCAGCTCGGAGTGTTCGGCCTTGATGCCGGACAACGCCTTCGGGATCGGCGGCACCATGGCATAAGTGAATTGGATAAACGGCGCCGCGGCAGCCAGCAGGCTCATCGCGTCCGAAATCAGACGCAGGCGCGTGCGCAGCGGCTTGGTGACCAGCGGCAATCCCGACACCACCGCGGCGGCCGGTTCGCGCACGAAGGTGTCCAGCAGACGGCGCAGCCGATAGGCGTCGCCATGCACCACGGTCGCCGCTGGATAGCGCGTGCGCAGCAGCCGGCAGAAGTCCGGATTGAATTCGACCAGGATCAGCCGCGCCGGATCGACACCACGCTGCACCAGCGCCTCGGTCACCGGGCCGGTGCCGGGTCCCAGCTCGATCACCGGACCGCTCGCTTTCGGATCGACATAGCGCGCCATCGTGCGCGCTAGCGCCTTGCTCGACGGCATCACCGCTCCGGTGGAGATGGGCTTCTCGATCCACGAACGAATGAATTGCATCTCGTCGTCGAGACGCAGGCCTTTCTTGGCGACGCGGGCGACTGAATGTGAGGGCATTGGGTGCGTGTCACGCGTGCGGGGGGACGAACTTTAGTCTAAGGAACTCAAAGGGGTATAGAGCCCCGGGCGGGGGGTCAAGATGGCTACTCCGTATGGCTGCCCCGATTTCCGAGACCATCAAGAAAATCTTTGACCCGGCTGAAGAAGCCAGACGACTCCGGCTGGGTCGCCTCGGACGACAGCTTTTCGAATTCGGCCAGCAATTCGCGCTGGCGTTTGGTCAGATTTTGCGGCGTTTCCACCGAAACCTGAACGTACATGTCGCCGGTTTGTTTCGACCGCAGCACCGGCATCCCCTTGCCGGATAGGCGGAAACGCCGTCCGGCCTGGGTGCCGGCCGGGACCTTGACCCGCGCCTGGCTGCCGTCGATGGCCGGGACTTCGAATTCGCCGCCGATCGCCGCGGTCACCATGGAGATCGGCACCCGGCAGTGCAGGTCGGCGCCATCGCGCTGGAAGAACTCGTGCGGGGTGATCGAGAGAAAAATATAAAGGTCGCCGGCCGGGCCGCCGCGCAGGCCGGCCTCGCCTTCGCCGGCAAGACGGATACGGGTACCGTCCTCGACGCCGGACGGGATATTGACCGACAAATTGCGCTCGCGCGTCACCCGGCCGGCGCCGGTGCAAGATGGGCAAGGGTTCTCGATCACCTGGCCGCGGCCCTGACAGGTCGGGCAGGTGCGCTCGAGCGTGAAGAAGCCTTGCGCATGCCTGATCTTGCCGGCGCCGCCGCAGGTTGCGCAGGGGATCGGTTTGCTGCCGGTCTTGGCGCCGGACCCGGAGCAGGCTTCGCAGATCACCGAGGTCGGTATCCGGATTTGTGCCGTCTTGCCCGCAAAGGCCTCTTCCAGGCCGATTTCCATGTTGTAGCGCAGGTCCGACCCGCGCTCGCGGCCTTGGCCGCGGCCGCCGCGCCGGCCGCCGCCCATGCCGAACAGATCTTCGAAAATGTCGGAGAAGGTCGAGGCGAAATCGGCACCGAAGCCGTGCGCGCCGGCGCCCATGCCGCCCTGCTCGAAGGCGGCGTGGCCGAAGCGGTCATAGGCGGCGCGCTTGTCGCCGTCCTTGAGGACGTCGTAGGCCTCGTTGAGCTCTTTGAATTTGTGCTCGCAGTCGGCGTCGCCTGGATTGCGATCCGGATGATGCTGCATGGCGAGCTTACGGAATGCGGCCTTGAGCTCGGCATCGTTGCAGGTGCGCGAGACGCCCAGGACTTCGTAATAGTCGCGCTTGGACATGCCGGTCCTGCCGTTAGATCAGAACGCCATAGCCGTACTTGATTCGGCCGTTCGCCGCGCTCCGGAAAGTGTAACCCCGGGGATTACGCCCCGGGGTTACACATGTCGCGCTTGCTGATGACCGCACGGTCAGCGCCTTCAGCTCAGGCGGATTTCTTGTCGTTCTTGTCGTCGACTTCGGTGAACTCCGCGTCGACCACATCTTCCTTTTTCTCCGCCGCGGCGGCGTCGCCGCCAGGAGCCGCCGGCTGCTCCTGTTGCGCCTTGTACATGGCTTCGCCGAGCTTCATGGACGCCTGCGCCAGCGTATTGGTCTTGGCCGCGATGGCTTCGGCGTCGTCGCCTTTGAGAGCCTCTTTCAAGTCCGCCATGGCATTCTCGATCGCGCTGCGCTCGGCCTCACCGACCTTCGAACCATGTTCGGCGAGAGCCTTCTCGGTGGAATGCACGAGCGCCTCGGCGTGATTCTTGGCTTCGACCGCCGCCTTGCGCTTCTTGTCCTCGTCGGCATGCGCCTCGGCGTCCTTGACCATCTTCTCGATGTCGGACTCCGACAAACCGCCCGAGGCCTGGATGCGGATCTGCTGCTCCTTGGCCGTGGCTTTGTCCTTGGCGGACACGTTGACGATGCCGTTGGCGTCGATGTCGAAGGTGACCTCGACCTGCGGCACGCCGCGCGGCGCCGGCGGAATGCCGACCAGATCGAATTGGCCGAGCATCTTGTTGTCGGCCGCCATCTCGCGCTCGCCCTGGAACACGCGGATGGTGACCGCATTCTGATTGTCCTCGGCGGTGGAGAACACCTGGCTCTTCTTGGTCGGGATCGTGGTGTTACGGTCGATGATGCGGGTGAACACGCCGCCCAGCGTTTCGATGCCGAGCGAGAGCGGGGTCACGTCGAGCAGCAGCACGTCCTTGACGTCGCCCTGCAGCACGCCGGCCTGGATGGCGGCGCCGATGGCGACGACTTCATCCGGGTTGACGCCCTTGTGGGGCTCCTTGCCGAAGAACTGCTTCACGACTTCCTGCACCTTCGGCATGCGCGTCATGCCGCCGACCAGAACGACCTCGTTGATCTCGGCCGCCGATATGCCGGCGTCCTTGATCGCCTTGCGGCAAGGCTCGACGGTCTTCTGGATAAGGTCGTCGACTAGCGCCTCGAACTTGGCGCGGGTAAGCTTCATGGTGAGATGCTTGGGACCCGAGGCATCCGCCGTGATGAACGGCAGGTTGATCTCGGTCTGCGTCGTGGACGACAGTTCGATCTTGGCCTTCTCGGCGGATTCCTTGAGCCGTTGCAGCGCGAGCTTGTCGCGGCGCAGGTCGATGCCCTGCTCCTTCTGGAATTCGTCGGCCAGATAGTTGACCAGACGCATGTCGAAGTCTTCGCCGCCCAGAAACGTATCGCCGTTGGTCGACTTCACTTCGAACACGCCGTCGCCGATTTCCAGGATCGAAATATCGAAGGTGCCGCCGCCGAGGTCGTAGACCGCGATGGTGCCGGTCTTCGACTTGTCGAGACCGTAGGCAAGCGCGCCGGCGGTCGGCTCGTTGATGATGCGCAGCACCTCGAGACCGGCGATCTTGCCGGCGTCCTTGGTGGCCTGCCGCTGAGCGTCGTTGAAATAAGCGGGAACGGTGATGACGGCCTGATCGACCTTCTGCCCGAGATAGGCCTCCGCAGTTTCCTTCATCTTCTGCAGGATGAAGCCGGAGATCTGCGAGGGCGAATAGCTCTTGCCGTCGATCTCGACCCAGGCGTCGCCGTTGCCTGCCTTGGAGATCTTGTAGGGGACGAGCTTCTTGTCCTTCTCGACCATCGGGTCCTCGTAGCGCCGTCCGATCAGGCGCTTGACCGCGAAGATGGTCTTTTCCGGATTGGTGACCGCCTGGCGCTTGGCCGGCTGGCCCACGAGACGCTCGCCGTCTTCGGTGAAGGCGACGATCGAAGGCGTGGTGCGCATACCCTCGGCGTTCTCGATGACTTTCGGCGTCTTGCCTTCCATGACGGCGACGCACGAATTGGTGGTGCCGAGGTCGATGCCGATGACCTTGCCCATGGTTTGTCCTCTCAATTGCGGCGGGCCGGCCGGGCCAATTGGCGCCCGAGCGGGATACGTCTGCGGCCCATCCGCAGACCCCCTGATCCAGCCCCCTGGATACGCGTTTTGCCGCATTTCTGCGGCTCAATGGCTCATATAGGAGGGCCGCCCCGGCCCGCAAGCCAGCCGGTCACGAAATCGCGAGCCGGCGGCCCGGCCCCGGGCCGCCACCAGGATTGAGGGTTAATCTAATTGTTGCCGCGCCGGGCGATGCCGGTTAGGCAGGCCGGCCCACCCCTGCATCGGAAAGCAAATGCGCCCCATGCCTCGCCGCTTGTTGGTTTGCCTCTTTACGGCCTGGGCCGCCCTCGCGGTCTTAGCTCCAGCTTTCGCGGCCGAGCCGACATTTCCGTCCGGCTTGCGCATCGGGATTGAGCCGCCGGGCGATCTCAAGCCGAGCCGTAACTTTTCCGGCTTCGAAGACGTCGATCGCAAGGTGGCTATCACCATTCTCGACCTGCCGGCCGGCGCCTACGGCGAGCTCGAGCGCGCGGCGAATGCCGGTGACCAGCACGGCCTCACCGAGGTGAAGCGGGAGAATTTTTCGTTCAACAGCGGCATCGGGCTGCTGCTCTCCGGCAACGTCCGGGTCAATGACGTTACGCTGCACAAATGGATCCTGCTGGCGACCGCGGCCGCCGACAAAGACCTGACGGCGCTGATCAATGTGGAAGTGCCGGAGACCGCGCTCGCGCTCTACCCCGACGCGGTCATCCGCAAGGCGCTGGCGAGCGTCACGTTTCGGCCGGCGCCGGTCCAGGAGCAGCTTGGATTGCTGCCATTCAAGCTCGCGCAGCTATCGGGCTTCCGGGTGATGAAGGTGTTTCCGCCCAATGGCGTGATCCTGACCGAGGGCCAGGCCGATGACCTGAGCAAGCAACCTTATGTTATCGTCTCGATCGGGCGCGGGGCGCCGGAGCAGCCCGACGATCGCGCCCGGTTTGCTCGCGATCTGCTGTCATCGGCGCCGCTGCGCGATATCAGGATGCAGTCGTCGGACGCCATGCGGATCGGCGGTTCGCCCGGCTTTGAAATCAGAGCGGAGGCCGAGGGGCTGAAGGGCGAACCGGTGATGGTGGCGCAATGGCTGCGCTTCGGCGGCGGCAACTATTTGCGCGTCGTCGGCATCGGCCGCAAGGACGATTGGGACGCGCTGTTCACCCGCTTCCGCGCGGTGCGCGACGGAATCGATTTGCGCTGAAGCTTACTTGGCGCCGGGAGTGGGATTGTCGTTGGCGGAGGTCGGCGGCGCTTTCGGCGCGGCTTTCACCACCGCCACCAGCGCCGGGCGCAGCACGCGGTCGCCCAGCATGTAGCCGGCCTGGATGACCTGCGCGACATGGCCCGCCGGCAATTCGGGATTGTCCGCCTCGTACATCGCCTGATGGAAGTTGGGATCGAACTTCTCACCGGCCGGCGAGAATTTCTTCACACCGTGCTTCTCCAGAACCTTTAGCAGTTCGCGCTCGGTGAGCTCGACGCCCTCGATCAGCGACGTCAGCTTGTGGTCGCCGACGGCGCGCAATTCGGGCTCGATGGCGTCGAGCGCGCGCTGCATGTTGTCGGCCACCGCCAGCACGTCGCGGGCAAAACTGGCATTGCTATAGAGCCGCGCGTCGGCGACCTCGCGCTCGGTGCGTTTGCGCAGGTTCTCCATCTCGGCCAGCGTGCGCAGCAGCTTGTCCTTGTATTCGGCCGCTTCGCGCACAAGCTCGGCCACGGGATCGGGCTGCTCGGCCGCGAGCCCAACCTCGATCTTGGTGGCGCTATTCTCGGGCTCGGCACCCGCTGTTCCGGCCTGGCGAGCGGTCGGGTCCGTCATTGTGCTTGATCCATTTTTGCGTCGGATGCGGGGGATATCAGGTTTCGGAAGCGAAAAATCAAGCGTTCAGCGCACATAGTCGCGAAAACTGGGTACTGGTTTTCGGGCAAGACCATGCGCAAAATTAGGAAGATAACAGGCGGCTCACGATCCGCGCGGTATAATCAACCATCGGGATGACGCGGGCATAATTGAGCCGGGTCGGCCCGATCACCCCGATCACCCCCACGATGCTGCCCTTGCTGTCGCGATAGGGCGCCACAATGGTCGAGGAACCGGACAGTGAGAACAGCTTGTTCTCCGAGCCGATGAAGATGCGCACGCCGTCGCCGCGCTCGGCGCGGCCGAGCAAGTCGATCACCCCGCGCTTGGTCTCCAACGCGTCGAACAGCGAGCGGACCCGTTCCAGATCGTCGAGCGCGTGCAGGTCCTCGAGCAGATTGGCATGGCCGCGCACGATCAGCTTGCGCTCCTCGCTTTCGCCGCCCGACCAGCTCGCGAGACCGGCCGAGATGATCTTCTGGGTCAACTGGTCGAGCTCTGCCTTGCCCGCCTCCAGCGCGGTTTCGATCTCGCTGCGCAGCTCGGCCAGCGTCTTGCCGCGGATGCGGGCGTTGAGGAAATTTCCCGCTTCGACTAAAGCCGAGGTCGGCACGCCGGCCGGCACATTGAGCACGCGGTTTTCCACCTGGCCGTCTTCCGCCACCAGCACGGCGAGCGCGCGTTCCGGCTCCAGCCGCACGAATTCGATATGCTTGAGCCGCACGTTGGCTTGCGCGGTGAGCACCACGCCGGCGGAGCGCGTCAAGCCGGACAAAGTCTGCGAGGCTTCCGTGAGCACGGTCTCCAGCGACTTGCCGCTGCCGGTGCCCGCCACCTGCGCCTCGATCGAACGGCGGTCGCTCTCAGTCAAGTCGCCGATCTGCATCAGCGCATCGACGAAGAAGCGCAGGCCCAGTTCGGTCGGCAGCCGGCCGGCCGAGGTATGCGGCGCGAAGATCAGGCCGAGCTGCTCGAGGTCCGACATCACGTTGCGCACCGAGGCCGGCGACAGCGTGATCGGCAACAGCCGCGCCAGATTGCGTGAGCCGACCGGCTCGCCGGTGGCGAGATAGCTTTCGACGATGTTGCGGAATATCTCGCGCGAGCGCTCGTTTAGCGCCGCCAGGCTCACTTGGTTCGCGCCGATCGGGACGTCGTGGGAAGCCACAGGCTTACTCCTTACACCCACCAACAATGGCCATCGCGGCGGACTTGTTCAAGTCATGCATATGGTTATGGTGTGCGACCAAAGGAAATGGAGCAAGCCCGATGCGGCCGAGCCGCCGACAAGTCGATGAATTGCGCGCCGTCTCGCTCGAACGCAACGTGGTCAAATACGCCGAAGGCTCCTGTTTCGTGAAATTCGGCGATACCCATGTGCTGGTGACCGCCAGCCTGGAGGAACGGCTGCCGCCCTGGCTCAAGGGCCAGGGGCGCGGCTGGGTCACCGCCGAATACGGCATGCTGCCGCGCGCCACATCCGAACGCACCCGCCGCGAGGCATCGGCCGGCAAGCAGGGCGGCCGCACGGTGGAAATCCAGCGTTTAATCGGCAGGTCTTTACGTTCGGTGGTCGACCTGCAGGCGCTCGGCGAGCGGCAGATCACCATCGACTGCGACGTGATCCAGGCCGACGGCGGCACCCGCACCGCCTCGATCACCGGCGCCTGGGTGGCGCTGTCCGATTGCCTCACCTGGATGAAGGCGCGCGAGATGCTGCGCACGCAAGTGCTGCGCGATCATATCGCCGCGGTCTCATGCGGCGTCTGCAACGGCACGGCGGTACTCGATCTCGATTACGCCGAAGACTCGGAAGCCGACACCGACGCCAATTTCGTGATGACCGGCTCCGGCAATATCGTTGAAATCCAGGCCACCGCGGAGAAGATCCCGTTCAGCGAAGACCAGTTCCAGGTCCTGCTGGCGCTGGCGCGCAAGGGGATCGAAAAGCTGGTGGGCTTGCAGAAAATGGCGGTGATGTGAGCCGAAAACTCACCGGCCCGGTGGTGATCGCGACGCATAACCCCGGCAAGCTGGCCGAAATGCGCGAACTGCTGGCGCCGTTCGGCGTTGCCGCGCAATCGGCCGGCGAGCTCAGGCTGAGCGAGCCGGCGGAAACCGGCAAAACTTTCAGTGAGAATGCGCGCATCAAGGCGATGGCCGCCGCGAAGGCGACCGGCCGCGCCGCCTTCGCCGACGATTCCGGTCTGGTGGTCGACGCGCTCGGCGGCGAGCCCGGCATTCATTCGGCGCGCTGGGCCGGGCCCGACAAGGACTTCCGCTTCGCCATGAACAAGATCCAGACGCTGCTGATCGAGCGCGGCGCGCGCGCACCCGAGCAACGCCGCGCGCATTTTATCGCCGCGCTCTGTCTCGCCTGGCCCGACGGCCATGTGGAGGAATTCGAAGGTCGCGTCGATGGCGTGGCGGTGTGGCCGCCGCGCGGCGAGCAAGGCTTCGGCTACGATCCGTTGTTCAAGCCCGACGGCTTCAAGCGCACCTTCGGACAGATGAACGCCGACGAAAAGCACGGGCTGCCGCCGAAAGGCCAGGGCCTATCACATCGAGCGCGCGCCTTTTTGAAACTCGCGGATGCCTGCCTGCGCGGGGCTTGAACGGTTCCCGATCGGTACAATTTTAATCAACTGTGTGCCGCGCTTGCGCATTCGCGCTAGCTGCCATGCGGGGCGCGGCCTATGATGCTTAACATGACCTTAACAACGCCCTTCGCCGTCTACGTGCACTGGCCGTTCTGCCTGTCGAAGTGCCCCTATTGCGACTTCAACAGCCACGTGCGCCACGGCGGCGTCGACGAAGCGCGCTTCGTGCGCACGTTCAAGGCCGAGATCGCCGCCACCGCCGCGCGCGTTCCCGGCCGCACGGTGTCGACGATTTTCTTCGGCGGCGGCACGCCGTCGCTGATGCAGCCGGCGTCGGTGCAGGCCATTCTTGATGCGATCGGCAAACACTGGAGCGTCGCGCCCGACGTCGAAGTCACGCTGGAAGCCAACCCCACCAGCGTGGAGGCCACCCGCTTCCGCGGCTATCGCGCGGCCGGCGTCAACCGCGTGTCGCTCGGCGTGCAGGCGCTCGACGACCGAGCGCTCAAGGAACTCGGCCGCCTGCACAGCGCGCAGGAAGCGCTCGACGCGGTCGCGGTGGCGCGCGCGAATTTCGAGCGTTATTCGTTCGATCTCATCTATGCGCGGCCGCAGCAAACGCTTACCGCTTGGGCCGCCGAACTCAAGTGCGCCATCTCGGAAGCGGCCGAACATCTCTCGCTCTATCAACTGACCATCGAGCCGGACACGCCGTTCTTCGGACTGCACAAGGCCGGCAAGCTCGCGATCCCCGACGACGATTTGGGGCGCGATCTCTACGACCTCACGCAAGCGACCTGCGCCGAGGCCGGCCTGCCGGCTTACGAGGTCTCCAACCACGCGCGGCGGGGCGCCGAATGCCGGCACAATCTGGTTTATTGGCGCGGCCATGAATATGCTGGCGTCGGACCGGGCGCGCATGGCCGGCTTAATATCGACGGCCGCCGCTACGCGACCGAAACCGACAAGCGTCCGGAAAGCTGGTTGATGCGGGTCGAGGCGGCCGGCTGCGCCCTCATCGTGGACGAGAAGCTCACCTCGGGCGAAGCCGCGGACGAATTCCTGCTGATGGGGCTCCGGCTCGCCGAAGGCATCGATCCCCAACGCTTCACGGCGCTCTCCGGCCGCACGCTCGACCCTAAGCGCATTTCGATCCTGCGCGACGAGGGCGCGGTGGAGACCACGGCGACCGGCCGCCTGCGCGTGACCCAGAGCGGCTTTCCGGTGCTCGACGCGGTAGTCGCGGATCTCGCGGCTTAGCGCATGATCCCGAAAAGCATGTCCTCGACCCCGATCGGGGATGGGAACCGGTTTTCGGAAAAGTTCATGCGCACGAAAAAAGCTACGTTCCCGGCGCGAACGACTTCGGCGCCGGGCTGACCGGCTGGCCTCCCGACGGCGTGACGCGCAACACGGCGAGCCCGCGTTCATTGGTGCCGTCGGGGCGGAAGCGGAACACGCCGTCGATGCCGGCGAAGCCCGAGGAGTTGGTCAGCACCTGTTCGCTGAAGCGCTGCGCGCCTTGCGTCTTGACCAGCGCGGCGACCAATGCGACCGCGTCATAGGCGAGCGTAGCCGTGCGCACTGGGTCCTGCCCGTAACGGGCGCGGTAGCGGCCTGAGAAATTGCGGAAGCCGGCCAACTCCGGCGCGGCATACCAGCCGCCGTCGAGCGCCGTGGTCGAGAAGATGCGCGGATCGTCCCACAGGCCGGTGCCGAGCAATTGCGCACGCTTCAAGTTCACCCCGGCGGCGGTGAGCGCCTGCACCACTTGCGGCACCGCGTCGGCACCGTCCGGAATGAAAATCGTATCGACGTGGCCGGCCGCCTCCGCCACGCGCCGCGCCGGCTCGGCCATCTTGTTCGGATCGAGCGGATATTTTTCCAAGGCCAGGATGCGGCCGCCGCGCCGCGCCACTTCCTGCTGGAACGCGGCTTCCACCACCGCGCCATAGGCGCTGTCCGGCATCAGTGCGGCGAACGATCGCTTGCCCCGGGAGACGGCGAATTCGACGATACGCTTGACGTCGGTCTCCGGCAGGAAGCTCAACAGATAGACGCCGCGCGTAGCCACGCTGACGTCGGTCGAAAACGCGATCACCGGAATGCCGCGCGTGCGCGCCACCGCACCGACCGCGCTGACGGCTTCCGCGAACAACGGGCCGATAATGATCTCGGCGCCCTCGTTGATTGCCTGCTGCGCGCTGGCTTGCGCGCCTTGCGGCATGCCGCCGTCGTCCTTCACCAGCAATTGGATGTTCGGATTCTTGAATTCGGCGAGCGCCAGATCGGCGGCGTTTTTCATCGACTGCGCGGCGACGGCGGCATTGCCTTGCGCCGACAGCGGCAGGATCAGGGCGACGCGAATTTGCCCCTCGCCGAGCGTCGAGGCGGCCGCCGGCGCGGCCGCCCCCGGCGGCGGCGTGTTGCTGAAGAATTCCGAATTGCCACCGGCGCAGGCGGTGAGCACGGCAGCCGCTGCGGCGACGCCGAGCGCAGCGCATAGGCGGCGGCGGCCGCGCGACAGCGTCCCCTCCTCAGCTCGCCACATCCCCGACATGGTGGCTCCCCACGTGACAATTCTATGTCACAAGTCCTACCGATTATTGGCGATTTTGTCCTGCAAAATTAAAGCCGTGAAAAAGAAAGGGAATTTGTCACGATGACGCGCCAATGGCCGCCGTCTAAACTAGCCATTATGGCCGGGGACAGCAAAACCGTGGGCGCCGGCCGGCCGCGCCGCTATGCGCTGGCCGGTCAAGGTGTCGACGCCCCGCGATTGGCGCCAGGCCTTTACCTGGTCGCGACGCCGATCGGAAACTTGCGCGATATCAGCCTGCGGGCGCTCGAGACGCTCGCCGCCGCTGACGTGATCGCCTGCGAGGACAGCCGCGTCACCCGCAAGCTCACAGAACACTATGGAATTGCCACACCGCTGACGCCCTATCACGAGCATAACGCGGCCGCGGCGCGCCCGAAGCTGCTCGCCCGCTTGGCCGAGGGGCAAGCGGTCGCGCTGGTCTCCGATGCCGGCACGCCGCTGATCTCCGATCCCGGTTACAAGTTGGTACGCGCGGCGAGCGAAGCCGGCCATGCGGTGGTCGCGGTGCCGGGCGCCTCCGCGGTGTTGACCGCGCTCGGCGCCGCCGGCCTGCCGACCGATCGTTTCTTCTTCGAGGGCTTTCTGCCGCCCAAGCAAGCGGCGCGGCAAAAGCGCATCGCCGCGCTGGCCGCCATTCCCGCCACACTGGTGCTGTTCGAAAGCGGGCGGCGTTTACCGGCAGCGCTCGCCGATCTCGCCGCCGGCTTAGGATCGCGCGCCGCCGCGATCTGCCGCGAATTGACCAAGCTGCACGAAGAGATCCGCCGCGACGATCTTGTTATGCTCGCGCGCCACTATGCCGCCGACGGTGAAACGCGCGGCGAGATCGTCATCGTGGTGGCGCCGCCCGCGGACGATGCCGAGACCGCCGACGATGTCGATGACCTGCTGCGCCGCGCGCTGATCCGCGTCTCGGTCAAGGACGCGGTCGGCGAAGTGGCGCTCGCCACCGGCCGGCCGCGCCGCGAGGTCTATCAGCGCGCGTTGGCGCTCGCAAAGGATGACGGCGATGGCGCGGTGTAACGGCACGCCGCGGCCGCCCAAGCCGGCCGCAAGCCCCGAACGGCAAAAGCGCGCAGCGCGTCCGGAAAAGTTGCGGCCTTCGGTCTCGGCATTTCCGCCGAGAGCCGTGCGGCGGTCTAGCTGATCGCGCACCGCTACCGCATCCTGGCGCGGAGCTGGAGAGCGCGGCGGAATCGGTAACCAGCGGCAGAAGCAGCGCATCGCTGCGGCGGCGGAAATCTGGTTGGCCGCCCATCCCGTCCCGGCGATCCGCGATATGCGTTTCGACGCGATCCTGGTCGCGCCCGGCCGCTTGCCGCGCCATAGCCATATCCAGGCGGCGTTCGAGACTTAAATTAAGCGCTCAGCCGCTGGAAGAAGGCGTCGACCTGGCCGCGGATGCGGCCGGCGACGCTGCCGAGATCATCGGCCACCGTTTTCACCGCGCCGGCGCTGGAGCGCGTGCCGTCGGTGGCGGTGCCGACCAGGCTGACCTCGTCGGCGGTCTCGACCGTGCGCTTGGCGGCGATCTCGACGCTGCGCGCGATTTCGGCGGTGGCGGCGCCCTGCTCGGTGACGGCGGCCGCGATGGCGCCGCTGATTTCGCCGATTTCCCGGATGATGTGCTCGATCGACGTGATGGCTTCGATCGAGCGCACGGTGGCGCGCTGCATGCCGGCGATCTGCGCGGTGATTTCCTCGGTCGCGCGGCTGGTCTGTCCGGCCAGCGCCTTCACCTCGCCGGCCACCACGGCGAAGCCGCGCCCGGCCTCGCCGGCGCGCGCCGCCTCGATGGTGGCGTTGAGCGCGAGCAGATTGGTTTGCTCGGCAATGCCGGTAATCAGCTTAACCACATCGCCGATGCGGCCAGCCGCTTCGTCCAGTTCCTTGACCGCGATGTTGGTGCGCCCGGCCTCGCTCACCGCCTTGGTGGCAATGGCATTGGACTGCGCCACCTGGCGGTCGATCTCGTTCACCGACGCGGATAATTCATCGGCGGCGGACGCGATGTCGCGCACATTCGAGGAGGCCTCCGACGAGGCGGCCGCGGCGCTCGCGGTTTTGGCCGACGCCTCGTCGGCGGCGGCGGCGAGGTGGCTCGACGACGCCAGCATCTGATCGGAAATGCGCCCCAGCTCGGCCAGCGTTGCTTCCACCTCCGCCGAGAAGCGCGAGATCTCACCCGACATCTGTTCCTGGCGCTGCGCGCGGGTTTCGGCGTCGCTGCGCACCGTGCGATTGAGTTCTTCGTTGTTGCGCATGGCGCGCTGGAACACGGCGATCGAGCGGGCGAGCGCGCCGATCTCGTCGCTGCGCTCGCTGAACGGCACCCCAATCGAAACGTCGCCGGCGGCGACCGCCTCGGTGACGCGCGTGATATCGGCGATCGGCTTGGCCACGCTGTGCGAGATCACCAGCGCGCCGGCGGCCGCCAGCATGACGGCCAAACCGGCGAGCAGGCTCAGCCACAGGGCGGTCTTGTCGATGGCGGTGGTCATCTCGCCGTAGACGCGGGTCGCGCGCTTCTCATAGAGCGCGGTGAGCTTTTCCAGATCGCTGTTGAGCGCCTTGCGCACCGAACGGTTGGCGTCGTTGTCGCCCCAGTCCCGGCCGGCGGCCGGGCTGACCTCGGTACCGAGCCGCGCCAACTCCTTGCGGAAATCGATGAACTGCGCGATGCGCTGGGAAAACTGGGCGAACAGTTCGGCGTCGTCGCCGCGCACCGATTTCTTCCAGTCCTCGACCACCTTGGCGATTTGCTTGTCGAACTTGAGAATGCCGTCGGCGTAGACCTTCGACGTCACAATGTCCGTGGACATGTAGACGCCGCGCAATTCCATGACGACGGCGTAGATCAGCCCGTTCACCCGTTCGACGTTCCAGGTGCCGGCATTGGCGGATTCGAATTCGTCGGTCAGCGCCGCATGGTGGCGCGCCGCCGTCACGGCGACCGCCGCCAGGGCAACGGTCGTGGCGGCCATCAATGCGAAGATTACATAGAGCTTGGCGGCGATCGAAAGCTTCGGCAAAGTCAAAAGCTACCCCCGCCCTTGAAATATGGGTCTGCGAGGCGGCTATACTGGCCGTAATACGTTAACGGTCTATTTTCCTTGAACTTCTGATCGCCAAAAGGCCCCCATAGGTTGCCATGAGCCTGAAAATCGCGGTTCAGATGGATCCGATCCAGCGGATCAACATCAAGGGCAATTCGACCTTCGCCCTGCTGCTGGAGGCGCAAAAGCGCGGCCACGCGCTGTCCTATTACACCCCTGACCGGCTGGCTTTGCTCAACGGCCGGCTGTTCGCCACCGTCGAAGCCTTGAGCGTGCGCGATAAGCCCGGCGATCATTTCACGCTTGGGCAACCGCAGCGCGTGGAGTTGACCCATTTCGACGTGATCCTGCTGCGCCAGGACCCGCCCTTCGATCTCGCTTATGTGACCACCACCCATCTGCTCGAGCGCATCCACCCCAATACTTTGGTGGTCAACGACCCGGCGCACGTGCGCAACGCGCCGGAGAAAGTGATGGTCACCGAATTTCCCGACCTGATGCCGCCGACGCTAGTCACTCGCGACCTCGCCGAGATCAAGGCGTTTCGCGCCGTGCACGCCGACATCGTGATGAAGCCGCTCTACGGCCACGGCGGCGGGGCGGTGTTCCGCGTCACCCGCGACGATCTCAATTTCGGCTCGCTCTACGACATGTTCGCGGTCACCTTCCGCGAGCAATGGGTGGTGCAGAAGTTCCTGCCCGCCGTGAAGCAGGGCGACAAACGCATTCTGCTGGTGGACGGTGAGTTCGCCGGCGCGGTCAACCGTATCCCGGCCGCCGACGACCTGCGCTCCAACATGGTGCGCGGCGGCGCGGCGGCGGCGACCGACCTGACGGCACGCGAGCGCGAAATCTGCCAGCGGCTCGGGCCGGCCTTGCGCGAGCGCGGCCTGTTGTTCGCCGGCATCGACGTGATCGGCGACTGGCTGACCGAGATCAACGTCACGTCTCCGACCGGCATCCGCGCGGTGAAGAATCTCGGCGGCCCCGACGCCGCGGTGCTGATCTGGGACAAGATCGAGGCCAAACGGAAGGCCTGACCGGCCAATTTGGCCGCCCCGGCCGGCCGCCGCCGCGATTCCGCGCAACTTAATAAACAAGTAAACGCTCGGCGTTATCCTCGCGGGGCATGTGGCCGTTTGGCCCGCGTCGAACGAGGCCGCCATGAAACGGACCCATACTGCCGTGTTGCTAGCCCTCGTCGTCGCCATCCCCGCCGCCACCGCCGGTTCATTCGTCGCATCGAACGACACGCCGTGCTTTATCGCCGACGATACCGGTTATCGCATTTCCGACAGCGCTGCAGCGAACGTCACGGTCCGTATCGACAATGCAGCGGCCAAGCCCGACCTGCGCCTGCAGCTGATTGACGATGCGGCCGCCGCCGATTTCGTGCTGCTCGACGACGGCGACGCCGCTGAAGCCTGCCCGGGCGGCACCGCCATCCAAAGCATCCGCCTCGATCCCACAGCTCGCAACCCCGACCTCACGGTGGCGCTGTCGCGGGCGCCCGCCGCTTTCAAGATCTACGTGCGGTCGGCCGGCTTCTCGCAGCAGGACGCCGCTGCTCTGTTCGCCGTGATCTGGCGGAACTCCGGCAAGACCGCGGGTTCCGGACGCGAATTCGCCGCGCGCGACTGACTGATTTTGTCTGCCGCATGATCTATTCCGAGAACCGGCTCCCACTTTTCGGGATCATGCGGTTACCTCCGCTTAACACTCCCTTCACCATGTCCGCCGTCCGCCTGCGGCCGGGAATAAAGTTGCAACGTTAAAGGTACCAGATATCCCGATCATCTGCGGGGTTCCGGGCGGCGGACGATGGGATCAGGGACGCTAAACTCAATCACGCAACGAGCACGCAAGCGCGCGCGCAACAAAGCGGCGCTGGTGCTGTTCGGCCGCTCTGTCGTTGCCACCATGGCGGTCGTCTCCGGCTGGCTCGGTTTCCTTACCGGCATCCGCCTGCAAAGCTCGAACTACGACCCTTACGCCTACGGCACCGGCGTCGGCGCGCTGTTCGCCGCCGCCTGCGCCGTGATCGCGTTGATGCTGATGCGCCAGCGCAGCTATAGGGAAAAGATGCGCGCGCTGGAAACGCGCATCGAGGAATTGTCCGACGACAATTGGGAGCTGCGCGAAGTCGAGGTCACTACGCTCGAGAAGGCACGCGACCTAGCGGAAACCGCCAACCGCGCCAAGTCGCATTTCCTCGCCACCGTCAGCCACGAAATCCGTACGCCGCTCAACGGCATTCTCGGCATGGCCGATCTGCTGCTCGACACGCCGCTCTCGCCCGAGCAGCTCACGTATGCCAAGGCGGCGAAGACCTCGGGCGAAACTCTGTTGTCGCTGATCGAGGAGATTCTCGATTTCTCCAAGATCGAGGCCGGCAGACTTGACCTGGACGCCCTGCCGTTCGCGCTGGTTCCGCTGGTCGAGGAAACCGTCGAACTGCTGGCGCCGCGCGCGCAGGCGAAGAATATCGAGATCGCCTCATTCGTGGACGAGCGGTTGCCCGAACGGATTGTGGGCGATGCCGCGCGCTTACGCCAAGTGCTGCTCAATCTCGCCGGCAACGCCATCAAGTTCACCGAAACTGGCGGTGTCGCGGTCATTGTCGAGCCGGGCGAGCGCGAGAAAGAAATCCGATTCCTGGTGCGCGACACCGGGATCGGCCTAAAGCCGGAAGACCAGACGCGCATCTTCCGCGATTTCGAGCAGGCCGACGGATCTTCTACCCGCAAGTTCGGCGGCACCGGCTTGGGGCTCGCGATCTCCAAGCGCATCATCGAGTGCATGGACGGCCACATCGCCGTCGACAGCGAGCCAGGCAAGGGCGCCACCTTCGGCTTCACTTTGCCGTTGCTGCCGGCAAGCGACGGCGTGCCGGAATTCAGCGCACCCGATCTCACCGGCCAGACGGCGCTGATTCTGGCGGCGACCGACATCGAATCCGCGCTGCTGGCGCGCCGGCTCGGCCGCTGGGGCGCCGCGACAACGGTCACGGCCGACGCGCCCAGCGCCGACGCGCTGCTGGCGAAGTCACACTGGAACACGCTGCTGGTCGATTATCCGCTGGCGCGCAACATGATTGCCGACCGCAATCTTGTGCGTCTTGAGGGCACGCGCCGCATCGCGCTGATCCGGCCGACCGAGCGGCATGAACTGCCGGCGCTCAAGGCGGCGGGTTTTACCGGTTATCTGGTCAAGCCGGTTCGCATGGCGTCGCTGGCCGCGCGCCTCACCGCCGATGCGGTGTTCGACGACATACCGGCGGAAATTGCCGGCGGCGCGGTCGCTGCCCCGACCGGCAACGGCCTCTCGATTCTGGTCGTCGAAGACAACGAGATCAACGCGCTGCTCGCGCGTGCGCTGCTCGCGCGGCTCGGCCATCGCCCGGTGATCGTTGGCGATGGCGAAGCGGCCGTGGCATCCTGGGCCGCGGCGCGCGCCGCCGGCTACGCTTACGATCTGGTGCTGATGGATGTGCAGATGCCGGGCATGGACGGCCTGGAAGCGGCCCGCCGCATCCGCGCCGCCGAGACCCAAGCGGGCGATCCGGCGGTCCGCATGCTGGCGCTCACCGCGAATGCCCAGGCCAAGGACCGCGCGGCCTGCCTCGCCGCCGGCATGGACGGCTTGCTGGTCAAGCCGCTCGACCGCGAGCGGCTGCGCGAGGCGCTCGAGATGGTCGCCGGCCAGCTGGCGGCCTGACCGCGGTTTCCCCACTTTGTCATAGTTCCGTGGTGTCATAATTCCGTATCCCACGCATGTTGTACGAGGCGGATGACAGACGGTGGCCGATTCGGTTTGCTTGAGTTTCGGGCTTATCGTGCCTTTTTCGACCCGAAAGGGAGCCAAAAACCCTTGGCACGCCGCGACAGTCTCTATGCGCCGCGTACCCCATTCGAACGGTTTCGCCCCGCGCCCGCTGGCCCCTCCGTACCCAACCTGATTTCCGCACTGCAAGCCTATGGCGGGCTGCAAGCCTGGGCGGCGCGGGCGCATCGCCCGACCCAGAGCCTGGGCCGCCTCGGCTCCCTGGAGGTGCGGCTGGCACAGACCGCCGCGGAAGTGCGGCAGGCGCAAAAACTGCGCTACCGCATTTTTTACCAAGAGGGCGCGGCAATCGCCAATCAGGGCCGGCTGTTCGCGCGCCGCGACGTCGATGCCTATGATGCGATTTGCGATCACCTGCTGGTGCTCGATCACGCCGCGCGCGACGGGCAGAACGCCAACCGGCCGGCGGTGGTTGGCACCTATCGGTTGCTGCGCCAGCCGGTGGCGGAGGAATATGGCGGCTTCTACACCGCCGCCGAATTCGACATCGGCGCGCTGATCGCGCGCCACAGCAATCTGCAGTTCCTCGAGCTCGGCCGCTCCTGCGTGCTGGCGCCTTACCGCAACAAACGCACGGTCGAACTGCTGTGGCACGGCATCTCGGGCTATCTGCGGCAAAACCGCACCGACGTCATGTTCGGCTGCGCCAGTCTCGACGGTACCGACCCCAGGCAGTTGGGGGTGCCGCTGTCGTTCCTGCATCACTACGCGCGGGCGCCGGAAGAATGGCGGACGCGGGCGCTGCCGGAACGCTATGCCGAGATGAACTGTATGTCGAAGGAAGCGATCGATCCGAAGGAAGCGCTGCGGGTGCTGCCGCCGCTGATCAAGGGTTATCTGCGGGTCGGCGCCTCTATCGGCGACGGTGCGGTGGTCGACCACGAGTTCGGCACCACCGACGTGCTGATCATCCTGCCGGTGTCGGCGATCAAGCAGCGCTATATCGAGCACTTCGCCGTCGGCCGCCGCGCGGCGTAATTTCGCTCACAATCTCCGCAGCGACACTTCGTCGACCTGGTGGCTCGCGACCTTCTTCAGGATGAGGTCGGAGCGCTGGCGCGTCGGCACGATATTTTCGTGCAGATTGACCAGATTGATGCGCGTCCAGATCGACGACGCGGTCTCGATCGCTTCTTCGTCGGATAGATTTGAATAGCGATGGAAATATGATTTCGGATCGCGGAATGCGGTGCTGCGCAGCGTGAGAAAGCGATCGACGTACCAGGACTTGAGCACGTTTTCGTCGGCGTCGAGATAGACCGAGAAATCGAAAAAGTCCGACACGAACGGGATCGCCTTGCCGTCCTTCGGCAGGCGGCCGGTCTGCAGCACGTTCAAGCCTTCGACGATGAGGATGTCCGGCCGGTCCACTTCCACCCACTGGTTCGGCGTCACGTCGTAGATCAGATGCGAATAGACCGGCGCCCGCGCCGGCCGCCGCCCGGCTTTCACGTCGGTGAGGAAGCGCAGTAGCGCCGGCAGGTCGTAGCTTTCCGGAAAGCCCTTCTTCTCCATCAGGCCTTCGCGCTCGAGGATCGCGTTCGGATAAAGAAAGCCGTCGGTGGTGATGAGATCGACCTTCGGCACGTTCGGCCAGCGCGCCAGCAAGGCCTGCAGCACGCGCGCGGTGGTGGACTTTCCGACCGCCACCGAGCCGGCGACGCCGATGATGAAGGGCATCTTGACGTCCTCGGTGCCGAGGAAGCGTTCCTGCGCGCGGAACAGCCGCTGCGTCGCCGCCACATAGAGCGAGAGCAAGCGCGACAGCGACAGGTAAATCTCCTCGACTTCCTTGATGTCGAGCCGGTCGTGCAGCGAGCGCAGGCGCGTGACTTCCTCCGGCGTCAGCGTCATCGGCGTGTCCTCGCGCAACGCCGCCCATTCCGCGCGCGAAAACGTGCGGTAGGGCGAAAGCGTTTCTTCGGTGCGCTGTTCCATCAAGCGATCTTCCGATTAGCCGCGCGCGGCTTTCTCCTGATGACCGGATTGCGCGGTGCGCTTTTCCAGCTCGGCCTCGACTTCGGCGAGCGTGACGCCGCGCGCTTCCAGCACGACCATGAGATGATAGAGAAGGTCGGCGGTTTCTGCGATCACGCGCGGTTTGCCTTCCTGCACGGCAGCCATGGCGGTTTCAAAGGCCTCTTCGCCCAATTTTTTGGCGCAATGCGCGACGCCCTTGTCGAGCAGGGCGCGAGTATAGGATTCCGCCGCGCTCGCCTTGGCGCGTTCGTGCACCCGCTTTTCGAGATCGGCGAGGGTGAATTTGCTCATGGTGGCGCTCCCCATAGCACCTCTGCATTCCCTAGTCATTCCGGGGCGCGGGGCTAAGCATCCAGCCGCATCGGCAACCCGGCTTTCGCCATGTAAAGCTTGGCTTCCCGCACGCTGTGCTCGCCGAAGTGGAAGATCGAGGCGGCCAGCACCGCCGTGGCGTGGCCGTCGCGGATGCCCTCGACCAGGTGATCGAGCGTACCGACCCCGCCGGAGGCGATCACGGGTACTGGCACCGCGTCGGCGATCGCGCGGGTGAGCGCGATGTCGAAGCCGCGCCGGGTGCCGTCGCGGTCCATGGAGGTGAGCAGGATCTCGCCGGCGCCGAGGCCGACGACTTCCTTGGCGTATTCGACAGCGTCGATGCCGGTCGGCTTGCGGCCGCCGACGGTGAAAATCTCCCAGCGCGCATTCTCGCCCGGATTCGATACGATCTTGGCGTCGATGGCGACGACGATGCACTGGTCGCCGAATTTCTCCGCCGCTTCCTTGACGAAGCCGCGGCGCTCGACCGCCGCGGTGTTGATCGACACCTTATCGGCGCCGCAGGTGAGCAGCTTGCGGATGTCGTCAACCGTGCGCACGCCGCCGCCGACGGTGAGCGGCATAAAGCAAGCCTCCGCGGTGCGCCTCACCACGTCATAGATGGTGTCGCGATTCTCGTGGCTCGCCGTGATGTCGAGAAAGCAGAGCTCGTCAGCGCCGGCAGCGTCGTAGGCGATCGCGGCTTCCACCGGATCGCCGGCGTCGCGCAGATTGACGAAATTGACGCCCTTGACCACGCGGCCGTCTTTCACGTCGAGGCAGGGAATGACGCGGACCTTAAACATCGCTTAGACCGCCGCTCGCGCATCACGAATAAGCTTGAGCGCCTCCGACGCATCGAGCCGCCCGTCATAAAGCGCGCGGCCGGCGATGGCGCCTTCCAGCTTACGCGCGCGTGGCTCCAGCAGCGCCTTGATGTCGTCGATGGAGGCGAGCCCGCCGGAGGCGATCACCGGGATAGAAATTACCTCGGCCAGCGCGATGGTGGCGTCGAGGTTCAAGCCCTTCAGCATGCCGTCGCGCGTCACGTCGGTATAAATGATGGCCGCGACGCCGGCGTCTTCGACGCGGCGCGCGATCTCCAGCGCCGACAGTTCGGAGGTTTCCGCCCAGCCTTGCACCGCCACCTTGCCGTCGCGGGCGTCGAGGCCGACCGCCACGCGCTTCGGGAAAGTTCGCGCGGCCTCTTTGACCAGCGCGGGATTGCGCACCGCCGCGGTGCCGATGATCACGCGGTTGACGCCTTTTTCCAGCCAGCCGGCCACCGTCGCCATGTCGCGGATGCCGCCGCCGAGCTGCACGCACAGCCCGACCGTTTCCAGAATGCGTTCGACCGCCGTGACATTCATCGGCTTGCCGGCGAAGGCGCCGTCGAGATCGACGACGTGCAAATGCTTGAAACCCTGCAGCTCGAAGGCCTCCGCCTGCGCCGCTGGATCGCGGTGGAACACGGTCGCGCGCGCCATGTCGCCCTGCTGCAGCCGCACGGCGAGGCCTTCCTTGAGATCGATGGCGGGGAACAGGATCACGGCGCCCACTTCAAAAAATTCGCGATCAGCTTGAGGCCGAGCCGCTGGCTCTTCTCGGGATGGAATTGCGTCCCGACCATGTTGTCGCGCCCGACAATCGCGGTGAGCGGGCCACCATAGTCGGCCTGCGCCACCAGGTCGGAACGTTGCGCCGGTTTGAGCTCGAAGCTGTGCACGAAATAGGCGTGCAGGCCGTCCGGCCCGAGCGGAATATCCTCGAGCAGCGGGTGGGTTTTCAGCAGATTGAGCGTGTTCCAGCCCATATGCGGAATCTTCAGATTCGGATCGGTTGGCGTGATGCGATCGACCTCGCCGGCGATCCAGCCCAAGCCCCGCGTGACCTGATATTCGCGCCCGCGCTCGGCCATCAGTTGCATCCCGACGCAGATCCCGAAAAACGGCTTCGCCCGTTTCCGCACGCTTTCTTCCAAGGCATCGATCATGCCGGGAATTTCGTCGAGCCCGTGCCGGCAATCGGCGAAGGCGCCGACGCCGGGCAGCACCACGCGCTCGGCGCGCGCGACCTTCTCGGGCTCGCTGGTGACCACGATCGGCTGCTCGTGCCCACTCTCGCGCGCGGCGCGCTCGAAGGCTTTCGCCGCCGAATGCAAATTGCCGGAGCCGTAATCGACGATGGCGACGCTCATCGCACGCCCCCCGGCTCCGGGAACAGACCGATAATGTCGGGTGGTGCGTCATGCCGCACCGGCACGGTAGTGCGCGGTTCCGGCGGAGCGGGCGGTGCTGGCGGCGCGTTGTCAACGCGCGTGCTCCATTCGGCAAAGAAACGGCGTTCCGCCATTTCGATGTCCTCGCCGACCACGAAGCCGAGCATCTTCCAGCCGCGCCGCGTCAGCTTCCAGCGCCGCAGCGTTGCCGCTTCGAAGCCGAACAGCAACGCGACCAGCAGCCCGGCGAGGAATTGCACCGTCGATCCCGCGCCGACCAGCCGCAAGGCGATGGCGAGCAGGATGCTGGCCAAGACGTAGAGCGCGAACGCCAGCCACAGCCGGCGCCGCAGCAGCCAGAACGGCGTCAGCAGGAAGGCCCAGAAATGGAATCCGTCGCGCACGAATACGAAGCGTTCCGGAGCGCTTGCTGCTTCGCCTTTGCGCGGCGGCGGTGCGTGCACGGTGAAAGTGGGCATCATTTACTCTCAACTCATCCGGTCATCCCGGGGCGCGAGCGAAGCTCGCCAACCCGGAATCCGGCGGCAAGCCGTCTTACCCGCCCAGCGAACCCTTGGTGGACGGCACTTCGTTCTTAGCGCGCGGATCGATCGTCACGGCCGCCCGCAAAGCGCGCGCCAGGCCCTTGAAGCAGGACTCGGCGATATGGTGATCGTTCGTCCCATATAAAGTCTCGGCGTGCAGCGTGATGCCGGCATTCATGGCGAAAGCTTGGAACCATTCCTGCACCAGCTCGGTGTCGAAGGTGCCGACTTTGTCGCGCACGAACTCCGCCTTGAACACCAGGAACGGCCGCCCGGAAATGTCGAGCGCCACGCGCGTCAACGCCTCGTCCATCGGCACGTGCACGTCGGCATAGCGCGTGATGCCCTTCATATCGCCGAGCGCCTGCTTCACCGCCTGGCCGAGCGCGATGCCGACGTCCTCGGTGGTGTGGTGATGATCGATGTGCAGGTCGCCCTTGGCCTTGACCGTGATGTCGATGCGCGAGTGCCGCGCCAGCAAATCGAGCATGTGGTCGAGGAAACCGATGCCGGTCGCGACCGACGAACGGCCGGTCCCGTCGAGATCGACCTCGACCTCGACGTCGGTTTCCTTGGTCTTGCGCTTCACGGCGGCTTTGCGCATGGCAAGTATCCCTTAGTCGCGCGCCTTTTATCAGGGGTTGCCGGGATTCGCCACCTTGCTCGCGGGCGGTTTGCAAACGCGCCGCGCCATGCCTAGATGACGCTGATTGCAGGGGTTAACGCGTATGCCATCCAACGAACTGCCCACGTGGCACGGCACCACCATTCTGACCGTCCGCAAGGGCGGCACCGTCGTCATCGGCGGCGACGGCCAGGTCTCGATCGGGCAAACCATCGTCAAATCCAATGCCAAGAAGGTGCGTAAGCTCGGCAAGGGCGACGTGATCGGCGGCTTCGCCGGCGCCACCGCCGACGCATTTACCTTGTTCGAACGGCTGGAAGCCAAGCTCGAGCAGTACCCCGGCCAGTTGCTGCGCGCCGCGGTCGAGCTCGCCAAGGATTGGCGCACCGACCGCTATCTGCGCCGGCTGGAAGCCATGATGATCGTCGCCGACAAGCAGGTCTCGCTGGTCCTGACCGGCACCGGCGACGTGCTGGAGCCGGAGGCGGGCGTCGCCGGCATCGGCTCCGGCGGCAACTACGCGCTCGCCGCCGCCCGCGCGTTGCTCGACGGGGCGCTCGACGCCGAGGCGATCGTGCGCAAGTCACTCGACATCGCCGCCGACATCTGCGTCTACACCAACCGCAATGTCACCATTGAATCGCTGAAATCGTAAGCGAGTGCTCCGTTGACCGACTTCTCCCCCCGCGAAATCGTTTCCGAACTCGACCGCTTCATCGTCGGCCAGAACGACGCCAAGCGCGCGGTCGCCATCGCCTTGCGCAACCGCTGGCGCCGCCTGCAGCTCGACGACAAGCTGCGCGAGGAAGTGCTGCCCAAGAACATTCTGATGATCGGCCCGACCGGCGTCGGCAAGACTGAGATTTCGCGCCGGCTCGCGCGGCTCGCGGGCGCGCCGTTCCTCAAGGTGGAAGCCACCAAGTTCACCGAGGTCGGCTATGTCGGGCGCGACGTCGAGCAGATCGTGCGCGACCTGGTCGAGATCTCCATCGCGCTCACCCGCGACCGCAAACGAAAAGACGTGCAGGCGCGCGCCGAACTCGCCGCCGAAGAGCGCGTGCTCGACGCCCTCGTTGGCCCTGGTTCCGGCCCCGGCACGCGCGAGAGCTTCCGCAAGAAGCTGCGCACCGGCGAGCTCAACGACAAGGAAATCGAGATCGAGGTGCAATCGGGCGGCGGCGGCATGCCGATGTTCGAAATACCCGGCATGCCGGGCGCGCAGATGGGTGCCATCAACATCGGCGATATTTTCGGCAAGCTCGGCGGCGGCCGCACCAAGACGCGCAAGGTCACTGTGCTGGATTCGCATCCCATCCTGATCAACGAGGAATCCGACAAGCTGCTCGACAACGAGCAGCTCATTCAGGAATTGATCAAGGCGGTCGAGCAGAACGGTATCGTGTTCCTCGACGAGATCGACAAGATCGCCGGCCGCGAGGGCCGCTATGGCGCCGACGTATCGCGCGAAGGCGTACAGCGCGACCTGCTGCCGCTGATCGAAGGCACCACCGTCAACACCAAGCACGGGCCGGTGAAGACCGACCACGTGCTGTTCATCGCGTCCGGCGCGTTCCACATTTCCAAGCCGTCCGACCTGTTGCCCGAGCTGCAAGGCCGGCTGCCGATCCGCGTCGAGTTGAAGGCGCTCAGCCGCGACGATCTCCGCCGCATCCTGACCGAGCCGGAAGCCTCGCTGATCAAGCAATATGTCGCGCTACTCAAGACCGAGGGCGTGACGCTGGAATTCACCGAAGATTCCATCGACGCCATCGCCGACATCGCGGTGGCGGTGAATTCCTCGATCGAGAATATCGGCGCGCGCCGTCTGCAGACGGTGATGGAACGCGTGCTCGATGAAATTTCGTTCGCCGCCACCGACCGCTCCGGCGAGACGGTGAAGATAGACGCGGCTTACGTGGAAAAACACATCGGCGATCTCGCCAAGAACGCGGATCTGAGCCGGTTCATCCTCTAGCGCTATTTCTTGCCCGTCATGCAATCCATGACGAATTTCGAGCGCTGCTCCATCGGGATGTTCTGATCGGCCGCCTGCTTTTCGCAGGCGCGCATTTTTTTGGCTTCCGCCGGCGACATCATCTTTTGCGGCGCGCTCGGCTTCATGGACGATTGCGCGATGGCGGCCCCGCAAACCAGGCTTACCATCGCTGCCGGCAGCAACACGATCGCACGGGACATGACGGGTCCTCCTGAGCTGCCGCAACGGTCAGCCGCGCGCGCGCCGCAGCCGTACGTAAAGCGCGCCTTCGCCGCCATGGGCGACATGGGCGTCCTCGAAGCCGACCACAAAGGAGCGGAATTCCGGCAGGCCCAGCCACTGCGGCACCTGGCGGCGCAGCACGCCGGGCGCGCCGCCGCGGCCTTTGCCGGTGATCACCAGCACCAGCCGGGCGTCGCGCGCGAGCGCGTTGCGGAGGAAATTCAGCAGCGCGGAGTGCGCCTGCGCCTGCGTCAGCCCATGCAGGTCGAGGCGGGCGTCGATCGCCTCCTTACCGCGCGCGACGCGCTGCTTCAGGCGGCGGCCGAGCGGGGCCAGCGGCGGCAGAGCCAGCTTTGCCGGCGCGGGCGGCGGCATCTGCGCGGCCTTCGCAAGCGGCGCTGACGGAACGCTTTGCGGGATCGCGTCATCCCCCGCGTCGAAATGCGCGCTCGCGCGCAACGGCGCGATCGCCTTGGTGAAGCTCGCCCACAGCACGCGTTCCTCGCTGGAGAGAACGCGGCGCCGGCTGCCCGCGCTCATGGTTTCGGCTTGAGCAGCGCCGCCGTGGCAGGCGGCGCATTGTCCGCTACGATGTCCTTCGGGCGCGGTCGGGGCAGCGGAACGTTCACGGTTTCCAGGGCGGTCCCACTCACCGACACGTCCTTCGGCACCAGCATGACGAATTTGCCGAACTGCTTGATGCGACCGGCGATGTGGGGGATATCCTCGCCGTGGCCGAAATAGATGTCGGCGCGCGCCGCCCCGCGGATGGCGGAGCCGGTATCCTGCGCGACCATCAGATGCTGGAAGGTGTCCTGCGGCAGGTTGCTGGTGATCGGAAATTTGGCGTCGATCCAGATCGGTGTACCGTAGACGTGGATCGTGGGATCGACCGCCAGCGAGCGCCACGGCGTCAGCGGGATGCCCTGTGCGCCGACGCATTCGTCCGTCGGCCCGAGCTGGGTCGCGGAAAAGAACACGAAGGAGCGGTTCTTCTCGCGCAGTTCCTTGCCCTCTTCCGGATTGGCTTCCATGTATTCCCGAATCTTGTCCATCGACATTTCTTCGGGCGTGTAGATTTCTTGGTCGATCAAAAGCCGGCCAACCGGCGTGTAGGGCTTGCCGTTGCTGGCGATGTAATTGAGCCGCAGCAATTTTCCGTCATCGAGTTTGACGCGCGTGGAGCCCTGGATCTGCGCAAAGAATGCATCGACCGGATTTTTGATCCAGCAAATCTCTAACCCCTTGCCGGCCAGCACGCCTTTATCGATTTCGGTGCGGTCGTATTGCGAGAACACCCTGCTCTTCCTGCCCGCGAGTTTGGCCGGCACACCGTAGAGCGGAACGTCGTAGTCCTCGGTCTTGACGCGCGAGCCCGTGACTTCGGCCTCGTAATAGCCGGTGTAAAAGCCGTCGGCGCCAGTGTAATAGCCGTAGCTGTGGACGGCCGGCAAAATGCGCACCGGCTTGAAATTGTCCTCGAAGAACTTGCGCGCTCGCGCGCGATCGACCATGCCGCCGCCGGCTAGCGCGGCCGCCTTCTCGCAAGCATTGTACAGCCCGGCATAGACCGGCCGCGCCGCGCGCATCGCGCGGCTGCCTTGCAGGATAGCGCTGCAGCTTTTCAAGAACGTCCCGAAGGCGGCGGCGTGGTCGTCGTCCTTCCAGCCGTCGAGCTTCGCGAAACTAACCGGTTCGACCTGCGCGTTGCGGAATTTCATCTCATGCGCCGCCGCCGGCCCACACGCAGCCGCGATCAGACAGAACGCCAAGCCGATCTGCGCGCGGGATGCTTGGGCCGCCATGCGGTCATTGCCCGGCTTCGGTTGCGACCAGTTTCCAATTCGGGTCGCGCGACGACAGATCGCGGGCGAAGGTCCAGACGTCGGTGACGTCGGTCACCTTCTCGGCATTGCCGTCGATCACGTTGCCGTCCTTGTCGCGCGTCGCCGAAATTAGCTTGGATTGGAAGCGCACGGTCAACTGCGCGATGCGCCCGCGCAACTCAGCGGCGGTGATCTCGGCATTGTCGATGGAGACGAAACGGCTCTCCACCGTCTCCCCGCGTTTCTCGCGCCCGGTAATGGCGGTTTCGAAGCCGTCATAGACTTCGCGCGACAGCAAATTCTTCAGCGTGCGGCGATCACCTTCGGCGAAGGCGTTGACGATCATCTCGTAGGCCGCGCGCGCGCCGGTGAGAAAATGCTTGGGATCGAAATTGGCGTCGGCGCCGACGATCGCGTCGAGCCCCGTAGCGAGCACCGAGCCGGCCTCGGCGACACCCTTCCAGCGCTCGCCCGGCGCCACCGGCTCGGCCGGCTTGGGCGCAACCGCTTCCGGCGTGCGATTGGGCAAAGCGACGACGTTTTCAGTCGCCGGCCGCGCCGGCTCGCGCGCAGGGAAATGGGGGTCGTAAGGCGGCCGCTCCCGGCCGGTACGCTGGCCGAGCACGCTGCGCAGGCGCAGAAAAATGAAGACCGCCAGCGCCAGGAATATGATGGTGTAGATGTCGAACACGTCTCGCATGCTTTCGGTAACCGTTACCGGCAAATCGGCCCGGATCGACGGTATGGCGGCCAAGCCCACCGTACCTATCTATGCCGGTGTCCGCGCCAATCCATAGGCCCAGCGCCGGAATTTCGGCGCAATCGTGCTTCGCGAATAAAGCTTAAACGATCGGGACGCCGACGCCAACCTCGGCGCGAGGGATAGAAACACCGATGAATGTGGCAAAATACCTGCTGCTGGCTGTGCTGGCGTTGCCGGTCATGGAACTGGCGGCGTTTATCGCGGTCGTGCATGCCATCGGCTTTTTGTCGGCGATGACGCTGATCGTGGCGACGTCGATGGCCGGCGCCATGGTGCTGCGCCACGCCGGCGGTAACCACATCGCCCGTGTGCGTGTTGCCATGGGTGACGGCGGCTTTTCCGCCCTGCAAGCCGACAGCGCCGGAACGCTCACCCTGCTTGCTGGGATTCTGCTGCTAATTCCAGGGTTTATCACCGATGTCCTGGGCCTTTTGCTGCTGCTCGCACCGCTGCGGCGGGCGCTCGGCGCGCTGCTCGGACGAAAGCCGGCGCCCGCGCGCAGTGACGGCGTGGTCGATCTCGAGCCCGAGCAGTG
Source organism: uncultured Alphaproteobacteria bacterium (assembly GCA_963739075.1). GTDB lineage: Bacteria > Pseudomonadota > Alphaproteobacteria > Rhizobiales > Xanthobacteraceae > Pseudolabrys. The sequence goes on from CAVTZC010000009.1 coordinate 356,807, forward strand.
GCATCAGGTGCCGGACGCCGCGCTGACTGACCGGCGCGACGACGAGCGCGAAATCCGCTGACCGCGCATCCTTGTTCCCCCCAGGACCCTGTGTTAGCCAACCGCCGCGTTATAATTCGTTGCGGCTAAGGAGTTTTCATGTCCACGACCAATGGCGGCCCGGCGCCGGCCCAGCAACCGCCGCAAATCAGCGTGGTGGCGCAATACATCAAGGATTTCTCGTTCGAAAACCCGAACGCGCCGACGTCGTTGTCGGGCGGCACGACGCAGCCGCAGATCGGCATTCAAATCAACGTCGGCGCCAAGCCGATGCCGGATAATAATTTCGAGGTGACGCTCAAGCTCGATGGTAAGGCGGAATCGAACGGCAAACTGATGTTCGGTTTCGAGCTGGAATTCGCCGGCGTGTTCCGCGTCCAGAACATCCCGCAGGAAAGCCTGAACGCGGTCGTGCTGATCGAATGTCCGCGCCTGCTGTTCCCGTTCGCGCGTGAGATCATTGCCACCACCGTGCGCAATGGCGGCTTCCCGCCGCTGCTGCTCGAGCCGGTGGATTTCGTCGGCCTTTATCGCCAGCGCATGAGCGAAGTGCAGGCGGCCAACGTGCCGGCGCCGCAAAGCTGACCGTCAGGCGCCGTCCGCCCAATAATTCCGCCACACGGCATTTTCACCGAGCGTCGCCACGAAGTCGCGGTGCGCCGCCCGATCGGCCTCGCTCACACGGGGTGCCAGCGCCACGTCGCGCTCGCGCCGTGTGACCACGCCGTTGCGGCCATTGCTGCGGCGCTCCGAGCGCTCGGCAAGCCCGAGCTGCGCCTGGCGCGCGCCGATCAGCTCCAGATAGACCTCGGCCAGGATTTCGGCGTCTAGCAGCGCGCCGTGCTTGGTGCGCCGCGAACTGTCGATGCCGTAGCGCGCGCACAGCGCATCGAGGCTGTACGGCCCGACCGAGTGCTTGCGCCGCGCCAGGAACAAGGTATCGACCAGCCGCTCGCGCGCGATCGGCGGGCGCGCCACGCGCTTGAGCTCGGCAATCAGGAAGCCGTGGTCGAAGCCGGCATTGTGGATCACCAGCGGCGCGTCGCCGATAAACTCCAGGAAATCGTCGACGATGTCCGCGAACAGCGGCTTGTCCTTGAGGAACTCGGTCGCCAGCCCGTGAATAGCGAAGGCCTCCACCGGCACTTCGCGCTCCGGATTGAGATAGCTGTGGAAGGTCGCGCCGGTTGGGATCCGGTTGAGCAGCTCGATGCAGCCGAGCTCGACCACGCGGTGGCCCTGCAAGGGATCGAGCCCGGTGGTTTCTGTGTCGAGGACGATTTCGCGCATCAACGCTTCTTTCTGTGGCGACTCAACGCCGCCGCTTCGGCATCTTAGCGACGGCTTGCAGAATATCACGCACCTGGACGCGCGCGTGCTCGAATCCTTGCGATGTATCCACCACGAAATCGGCGCGGGCGCGTTTTTCCGCGTCCGGCATCTGCTTGGCGAGGATGGCAGCGAGCTTGTCCTCGGTCATGCCGGGGCGCTCGAGCGCGCGTTTGCGCTGCAGTTCGGCCGGCGCCGAGACCACCGCCACCGCGTCGCACCGCTTGTCGCCGCCGGTCTCGAACAGCAGCGGCACGTCGAGCACCGCAACGGGTGCGCCCTGGTGCTCGGCCTCAGCCAAAAACCGCGCCGAGGCGGCGTGCACCAGTGGATGCACGATTTGCTCCAGCCGCTTGATGGCGGCGGCATCGCCGAGCACGCGTTTGCCGAGCTTGTCGCGGTCGACCTTGCCGCCCACGGTGGTGCCGGGGAACGCGGCTTCGATCGCCGGCGTGGCCTCGCCGTCATAAAGCCGGTGCACCACGGCGTCGGCATCATGCAGGGGCACGCCCTCCTCGACGAACATCTTCGCCGTGGCGGACTTTCCCATGGCGAGCGAGCCAGTCAGGCCGAGAATGAACATTGTGAATTAGCCATCGATAAAACCGTTCTCCCGCAGATAGGCGAGCAGCGGCAACAACGGCAGGCCTAGGATCGTGAAATAGTCGCCGTCGACGCGCTCGAACAGATGAATACCGATGCCTTCGAGCTGATAGGCGCCGACGCTCGCCAAGGCGGCGTCTCCCACCATGTCGAGATAATCCTCGAGAAAGCGGTCGGACACGTTGCGCATGGTTAGCCGCGCGCTGCCGACGCAATCGAACAGCACGGCGCCGTCGCGCACCAGCGCGAGCGCGGAATGCAGTTCGTGCGTGCGCCCGCGCAGGCTGCGCAGCTGCTCGGCCGCATCGGCGCGGCTTGCCGGTTTGCTGAAGCGTGTGGCGCCGCGCGCCAGCGTCTGATCGGCGCCCAGCACCAGCCGGCCGGGAAGCGAGCGCGCCACCGCGTCGGCCTTGGCGCGCGCGAGCAGGCGGGCGATGGCGGCGGCATCGCAGGTGCCAGCTTTCGCTTCGACCGCGCGTTCGTCGATCTGCGCCGGACGGATCTCGAAGCGCAGACCGACCGCCGCCAGCATCTTGCCGCGCACGTCGCTTTTCGACGCGAGCACCAGCGGCTGAGGGCTAAGCCAGAGCGGCATGACGGTTTTCCTCAACCCTTGCGTAATGAAAACACCACAAGCCCGGCTCGCGTCCGCCGCTCGTGCAGTATTACGTCATCGGTTGCCGGCGGCGTTCGCTCAGCAGTTTCATCACCGCGGCGGCGGTTTCCTCGATCGAGCGGCGGGTCACGTCGATACTCGGCCAACTGAATTTGGCGCAGAGCCGGCGCGAAAACGCCACTTCTTCGGCCACCGCCGCCTTGTCGATATAGCGATCATCGTCGCGATGCGCTTTCAGGCCCAACAGCCGGTTCTCCCGGATCTGCACGATGCGCTCCGGACTGGCGTAGAGCCCGACCACTAGCGGCCGCGTCAGCTTCTCCACCTCGGGCGCGAGCGGCACGCCCGGCACCAGTGGCACATTGCCGGTCTTGACGCCGCGATTGGCGAGATAGATCGAGGTCGGCGTTTTCGAGGTGCGCGAGACGCCGACCAGCACCACGTCGGCGTCCTGCAACCCTTCCACGTGCTGGCCGTCGTCGTGGAACATCGTGTAGTTGAGCGCGTCGATGCGCTGGAAATATTCCGCGTTGAGCACGTGCTGGGCGCCAACGCGGTGGATGGTCTCGGCCCCGAGATAAGACTGGAACAGGCGCAGCACCGGTCCCAGCACCGACATGCAAGGCAGCGCCAGCTCGCGGCATCTCTTCTCGAGCGACTGGATCAGGTCTTCCTCGAGCAGCGTGTACAGCACCAGGCCCGGCGACTCGGTGATTTCCGCCAGCGCATTGTCGAGCTGTTTCTTCGAGCGCACCATCGGGTAGAGATGCTCGACCGGCGAGACGTTGGCATATTGCGCCGCAGCGGCGCGCGCCACCGTGATCAGCGTCTCACCGGTGGCGTCGGAAACCAGATGGAGATGGAAATAGCCGGTGTCTGGCATCTGTATAGCTGCGGGATCGTATGTGGATAGGACGGGAGAAGGCCACGGCTTTATCCGCCACGCAAGCTCGCACTGGCAATGAGTTCATTTTCCGTCCACACGACTGCCCGCGGGACGACCCTGGTGCAACCGCACGGTTTTGATACGGGGATGTGGACAGCCCCTTGCGGATGACCAGGGACAGCACATCAAAAGCCAGCAAAACAGCGCTTATGCTTGTGGATGAGAAAGTGCCGGATAAGGCCCGATTCTGAATCCACACCCGCGATGCAGTGGACAGACTGTTGATCGGAAGGCATGAGTCCAATCCACCGTCTAATAACCACTACAAAGAAACTTATAAGAGTCTTTATGGAAGAAGCCGGCAAAACTGATGGTCTGGGGACAAAGCCGCTGCTGCGGGTGCTCGGTAGAGAGCGGCAACCCGTGCCGCCGGTCTGGATGATGCGGCAAGCGGGGCGCTATTTGCCGGAATATCGTGCAGTGCGGGAGAAAGCGGGTGGCTTTCTCGATCTCTGTTTCAATCCGGAATTGGCAGCCGAAGTAACGTTGCAGCCGGTGCGGCGCTTTGGATTCGATGCCGCAATCCTGTTTTCCGATATCCTGGTGATACCGCTCGCGCTTGGGCGCAAAGTCGAATTCCAGGTGGGCGAAGGACCGAAGCTCGAGCCGCTGGCGGACGGCAAGGCGGTTGGTAGTTTACGAGAAAGCGTCGATCAAAAGGTCTTGGCACCGATCTATGAAACGGTGGCTAAGGTCAAAGCGGGACTGGACAGCAAGACGGCGCTGATCGGATTTTGCGGCGCGCCTTGGACGGTCGCGACCTATATGGTGGCGGGCGAGGCAACGCCCGACCAGGCGCCGGCGCGGCTGTTCGCCTATCGCGATCCAGAAAATTTCGCGCGGCTGATCGACCGACTGGTGCAAGGGTCTATCGATTATCTGGTCGGGCAGCTCAAAGCGGGCGCCGAATGTTTGCAGATCTTCGATACCTGGGCCGGCGTGCTGGGGCCTGATCAGTTCGAGCGCTGGTGCATCGAGCCGACGCGAAAAATCGTCAAAGGCGTACGAGAACAGGTTCCTGGTGCGAAGATCATCGGATTTCCTCGCGGTGCCGGGATCATGGCTTGGCCTTATGCAAAAATGACCGGTATTAGCGCCATCGGATTTGATTGGACTTACGATCGGGAGTCGATGGCGGAGGATTTTCAGCCCCAGTTGCCAGTGCAAGGCAATGTCGATCCGCTGGCGCTGCTGGCCGGCGGCGCAGCGCTCGACCACGAGGTCAATGAGGTCATGACTATGCTGGCGGGAGGACCGCTTATCTTCAACCTCGGCCACGGCATCCTGCCCGAGACGCCGATCGCCCATGTTGAGCGTATGCTCAAGCGCGTGAGGGGATAAACCACGGCGGCAGATGCGATGTATCTCTGGCTGAAAGCCCTGCACATCATCGCGGTCATCTCGTGGATGGCCGGGATGCTCTATCTGCCGCGGTTGTTCGTCTATCACGCCGCCGCCAAGCCCGGGTCCGAGCAGTCGGAAACCTTCAAGGTAATGGAACGCCGGCTGCTCAAGTTCATCATGATGCCGGCGATGATCGTGACCTGGCTCGTGGGCATCGTGCTGGTGCTGCAGGGGCACTGGCTGACGGCGTCATGGTTCCACGCCAAATTCGTCCTCGTATTCGCCATGACCATCCTGGACGGCTATTTGCGCCTGTGGGCGGCCGACTTCCGTTTCGACCGCAATCGGCGGACACAGAAATTCTATCGTATTGTCAATGAGATACCGACCGTTTTGATGATCGCCATCGTGGCTCTGGTGACCGTCAAGCCATTCTAGCCGCAGCGAAAATTCGTGCGCCGGCGCGCTGCGCCACTTGCGAAATAACGCTTTCCCGCTTATGTTGTGTTCTCCCACCGAACGCAGGCGGATGCAGTCGCGTTCCGGCTCCCAATGTTCGGGCCGGTCGCAGCATCGGGTTCCGGGTCCTTTTCCAAAACCACCGCGTCACCCCAGACCTGCGATCTCTCTCCTCAAGTCGACCGGCTTACCAAGTCTTCTCATTTTTTAAGACTTCACCGGTCACTCTCCCAAGGATCAATGCCCCCCATGCGGGAAATGAAACTCCAGGACCTCAAGTCCAAAACGCCAGCCGAACTGGTGCAATTCGCTGAAGAAAACAAAGTCGAGAACGCCAGCACCATGCGCAAGCAGGAGCTGTTGTTCGCGATCCTCAAGCAGCTCGCGACGCAGGAAATCGACATCATCGGCGAAGGCGTCGTCGAAGTGCTGTCCGACGGCTTCGGCTTCCTGCGCTCGCCGGAATCGAATTACCTGTCCGGGCCCGACGACATCTACGTCTCGCCCTCGCAGATTCGCCGTTTCGGCCTGCGCACCGGCGACACCGTCGACGGCCATATCCGTTCGCCGAAAGAAGGCGAGCGCTATTTCGCCCTGCTCAAGGTCAACACGCTGAATTTCGAAGACCCCGAGAAGGCCAAACACAAAGTCAACTTCGATAACCTGACGCCGCTCTATCCCGACGAACGGCTGAAGATGGAGCACGAGGATCCGACCAAGAAGGATCTCTCGGCCCGCGTCATCGATATCGTGGCGCCGATCGGCAAAGGTCAGCGCGCGCTGATCGTGTCGCCGCCGCGCACCGGCAAGACCGTGCTGCTGCAGAATATCGCGCACGCCATCACCGCCAATCACCCGGAAGTGTTTCTCATCGTGCTGCTGATCGACGAGCGGCCGGAGGAAGTCACCGACATGCAGCGCTCGGTCAAGGGCGAGGTGATTTCCTCGACCTTCGACGAGCCGGCCTCGCGCCACGTGCAGGTCGCCGAAATGGTGATCGAAAAAGCCAAGCGCCTGGTCGAACACGGCCGCGACGTGGTGATCCTGCTCGACTCGATCACCCGCCTCGGCCGCGCCTACAACACTGTAGTGCCGTCATCCGGCAAGGTGTTGACCGGCGGCGTCGACGCCAACGCCTTGCAGCGGCCGAAGCGCTTTTTCGGCGCCGCGCGCAACATCGAGGAAGGCGGCTCGCTCACCATCATCGCCACCGCGCTGATCGATACCGGCAGCCGGATGGACGAAGTCATCTTCGAAGAGTTCAAGGGCACCGGTAATTCGGAGCTCATCCTCGACCGCAAGGTGGCCGACAAGCGCACCTTCCCGGCCATGGACATCACGCGTTCCGGCACCCGCAAGGAAGAGCTGCTCACCGACCCGGCCGTGCTCAAGAAGATGTACGTCCTGCGCCGCATCCTCAATCCGATGGGCACCATGGACGCCATCGACTTCCTGCTCGACAAGCTCCGCAACACCAAAAACAACGCGGAATTCTTCGAGTCGATGAATACCTAAGGCGGCTCCGGAAACTTTCCGTGTCATGGCCGGGCCTGGTTGCCCGGCCATTTCGATTTTCGAACTCCGCCCAAAGTTTGGGCGCGTTTGCTCTTATTTCATGCGGTTTTCTCGCACCTGCGAAAGGAATTTGAAACCATCTTCTGGCGAATTTGCTGTTGGGAATCTCGCGACGGGCCGCCAATGTCTTCGCCACACCGAACGCAAATTACGCGCCCCGCGTTGTGGATTGCGGTTCCCACTTTCGTGGTCAGCCTGGCGGTGGCGGTCGCCCTCAAGGCCGGCGTGTTCACCGCGCTGGTGGTCGCCCTGGTCGGCGCCGCGCTGGTCGGCGCCTTCGCGGAAGCCCGCCTCACCCGCATCATCTCCTCGATCGACCGCATCGCCCGCGGCGACCGCTACACCTCGCTGCCCGAGCTGATCGGCGACGGCGCCATCCAGCAGTTCGCCGGCACCGCGGAAACGGTGCGCGCCGCGCTGATCGAGGCCGATACCGTGAGCGTGGACCAGAGCCGCCGCGAGACTGAAGCGCGGCTGCATCACGCCGGCCGGCTGTTCTTCACCGGCAATTTCCGCCGCGCGGTCGAAGAGGTGGTCAACACCTTCACCAGCGCCGGCGAGCGCATCAGGCGCACCGCCACCGAGCTCGGGCAGAGCAACCGCGACATGGCCCAGCAGGTCACCGCGGCCTCCGACGCCGCAGCGCAGGCCGCCGAAGAGGTCGCCGGCGTCGCCGCGGCGGCGCGCGACGTCGAGACGCTGGTGATGAATTCGGCGCAGCAGGTCGTGGAAGCGCGCGCGGCGACCAAGCGCACCAGCACCGAGCTGGCGCGCGCCGATGCCACTATGCACACGCTGGCCGAGGCGGCGCAGCGCATCGAGAAGGTGATCAAGCTGATCCAGGCCATTGCCGGGCAGACCTCGCTGTTGGCGCTCAACGCGACCATCGAAGCCGCGCGCGCCGGCGAGTCGGGACGCGGCTTTGCGGTGGTCGCCGCCGAGGTGAAGGAGCTATCGCGCCGCACCGCCAAGGCGACCGAGGAAGTCAGCGAGCAAATCCACGGCATCCAGCAGGCGGTGCACGACACGGCCGAGGCCATTCTGGCGGTCGATCACAGCGTCGCCGCCATGGGCGGCGTCAACGAGAACATCAACCGCATCATCGAGCAGCAGATCGCCCAGCTCGGCATCATCGGCAGCGAAGCGATGAAAGTCGCCGCCAAGGTCAGCCAGACGCTGCCCGGCATCCGCGCAGTGGTGACCGACGTGGCGACCGCGGGCGACGCCGTGCTCACCACCGCCGAGGACCTGATCGGGCGGGCGGAATCGCTGGCGAGCTCGGTCTGCGCGCTATTTCGCCGATCTCGACCACGGCTCGATCAAGGTCGGCATTTTGCATTCATTGTCGGGCACGCTGACCGCCAGCGAGCGTCCGCTGCAGCTGCTGCTCGTCATGATGATCGAGAAGCTGAACCGACAAGGCGGGTTGCTCGGCCGCCCGGTCGAGGCGGTGATCATGGATCCGCGTTCGGACGCCAACGCCTATGCCGGGCAGGCGCGCGCGCTGCTGGCCGAGCACAAGGCGGCGGCGATCTTCGGCTGCTGGACCTCGGCCTCGCGCAAGCACGTGCTGCCGGTGCTGGCCGAACATAACGGGCTGCTGTTCTATCCGAGCCAATACGAAGGCCAGGAGCAGTCGCCGAACGTGATCTATACCGGCGCCACGCCGCAGCAGCAGGCGATCCCCGCGGTCGATCATCTGCTGTATCTGGGGCGCAAGCGCTTCTTCCTGGTCGGCACCGATTACGTCTATCCGCGCACCACCAACGCCATCATCCGCAATTACCTTGCGAGCCGCGGCATCGGGCCCGACGCGGTGGACGAGCTTTACGTGCCGTTCGGCGAGAAAAGCTGGCAGGAGCGGGTGCATGCGATCCGCAAACTCGCCGGCCGCGACGGCGCCATCATCGCGACGCTTTCCGGCGATTCCAACGTGCATTTCTTCCGCGAACGCGCGCGCCAGGGCCTCGACGCCGATATCCTGCCGGTGATGAGCCTGTCGCTGGGCGAGGCGGAAATGCCGGCGCTGAAAGAGCGCAATCTGATCGGCCACATGGTGTCATGGAGTTATCTGCATTCGCTCGACACCCCGGAGAATCACGCCTTCATCGGGGAATGGCGCCAGTTCACCGGCGATCCGGAAGCGATGACCAACGATCCGATGGAAGCGAGCTGGATCGGTTTCAAATTATGGACTGAAGCGGTAAGTGCGGCCGGCAGCACCGACGTCGATGCGGTGCGCAAGGCGCTTGCCGGCCGATCGATCCGAGCTCCGTCGGGCTTCGACGTGCGGCTCGATCCGGAAAACCAGCATCTGCACATGCCGGCGATGATCGGCCGCATGGACGAGAAAAATTTCATCTGGCCGGTATGGACCAGCCCGACGCTGATCGCGCCCGAGCCGTGGAGCCGATGGCTGCCGGAGAATGCGGATGCCGGCGCGCCGCAGCGAATGACGGCCTAGGCCGGATCCGAAGCCGCAACCCGCCGCGTTTACTTGAGCGCGAAACGGATGCGCTGTCCGACGCTGGCGAAGTCCGGATTCGGCATGCAATAGCCGTCCTTCTTGTCGCCGAGCGACTGCTTGCATTCCGCCAGGCTGGAATAGCCGCAGTGCACCGGCGAATGCTCCTTGTCGATGAAGCCGCACCATTCCGCGGCGCGGGCAGTAGAGATGGTGACGAGGGCGAGCAAGGCCGTGAGCGGGATGAGGTGACGCATGAAATGTTCCGTTCGGTGTCGCCCGGCGGGAAAGTTATAACGCGCGGCTCGCGCGCGTACATCCCCCCGGAGCGCCGCGGCGATTACGCCGATACACGCATCGCCTTGACCGCTTCCGCGATCTGCCGCGGATCACTCACCGGCAGCGAACAGGTCGCGCCGACGCAAACGAAGGCGACACTGCCGGTGGCGGCCTTGAGCTTGTCCTGCGCCGGATGCGCGGCCGGCAGGTCGGCGGCCGCGGCCGCGCGCAGCACGATGCGGTCGAGAAACGGCAGCTTGAGTGCGGCTTGCGCGAAGCGCTCCGCCTCCGGCCCGGCGGCCACGATCTCGGCGCCGCGCAGGCGCAGATCGAGCGCATTGAGCAATGCCATATGACCGAACAGATTGTGCTCGGCCGCCGACAGGATGCCCTCGATCAGCCGGTCGGCCTGCGCGCGCCAGGCGTCGTCGCCGGTAAGCGCCGCCAACCGCACCAGATTTTGCGCCGCCACCGCATTGGGATTGGGCGTGGCGTCGTCGACCGTTGAATGCGGCCGCAGCAGCAGGTCGTCGGCGTCGTCGGCCGACAGATAATAGCCGCCAGTGTCGGAGTCGGCGTAATGGGTATCGAAGGCGCGTTGCCAAGCGAGCGCACGCTCGAGATAGGTCCGCTCGCCACTGGCCTCATAGAGCGCCAGCGCGGCGCGGATCATGGCGGCAAAATCCGAGGCGAGGCCGGGAACGCTCAGTCTGCCGGCCCGCCACGAATGGCCAAGTCGTTGATTTTGCACCATTTGCTGCGCAATAAAGTCGAAGGCGCGGGCGGCTAGGGTGAGCCAGCCCGGCCGGTCCAGGATGACCCCGGCATTGACCAGAGCGGCGATCATCAGCCCGTTCCAGTCGGCCAAGATCTTGTCGTCGAGGCCGGGCCGGACCCGCGTCTCGCGTTTTTTGTGCAGCATGGGGCGCAGCATGGCGAGCCGATGCTCGTCTTCTATGCTGCGCGGTAAGCAATTGAGACGATTGAGAATATTGTGGCCTTCGAAATTGCCCCCCGCGCTCACGTCATAAAATGCAGCAAAGAACGCAGCATTTTCCGGCCCGAGGGCCTCGTCGATCTCCGGCTTTGACCAAACGTAGAACTTGCCCTCCTCGCCCTCCGAATCGGCGTCGAGGGAAGCGCAGAAAGCCCCTTCCCGCGTGGTCATTTCGCGCTCCAGCCATCCCACGGTCTCCAGCGCGCGTTCGCGAAAAACCGGATTGCCGCTGCGCTGAAATACCAGTGCCAGCAGCTCCAGAAGCTGGGCATTGTCGTAAAGCATCTTCTCGAAATGCGGCACCAGCCAGCGTTCGTCGACCGAATAGCGCGAGAAGCCGCCGCCGAGATGGTCGTAGATGCCGCCCTCGGACATGCGGTCCAACGAATGCTCGACGGTCTCGAAAAAATGCGCATCGCCGCTGCGCAGGCCGGCGCGCCAGAGCGTTTCCAGGATCGCCGGCTGCGGAAATTTCGGCGCCCCGCGCAAGCCGCCATTCAGGGGATCGAACATATTGCCGACCTGGACCGCCGCGGCATCGAGCTCCTTGAGCCCGATGGTGACCTTGCCGGCCGGCCGTGCCTTCTCGGCCAGCCGCGCCAGCAGCGCGGCGCGGTTCTGCTCGATCTTGTCGGGCTCCTCGCGGAACAGCCGCGCCACCTCGCGCAGCACGTCGGTGAAGGCCGGCCGCCCGAACCGCGACTCTTTCGGGAAATAGGTTCCGCCCCAGACCGGTTCGCCTGCCGGCGTTAGAAACATCGTCAGCGGCCAGCCGCCCTGCTCGCCCAATAAATGCAGCGCGTTCATGTAGATTTGGTCGATGTCGGGCCGTTCCTCGCGGTCCACTTTGATGTTGACGAACAGCTCGTTCATCACTTTTGCGGTTTGTTCGTCCTCAAACGACTCGTGCGCCATCACGTGGCACCAATGGCAGGCCGCGTAACCGACCGACAGCAGGATCGGCCGATTCGAGCGCTTGGCCTCGGCCAGCGCGTCCGCCCCCCACGGCCACCAGTCCACCGGATTGTGCTTGTGCTGCAGCAGATAGGGCGAGGTCGCTTGCGCGAGGCGATTTTCGTGCGCGGAGTCGGGTGGAGCGGCCATCGGGAGAGCCTAGCGCGGATTGCGCGCCGGACAAATTGACTGGGGTGCTAATTAAAGTCGCGTCATTAAAGGCGCGTAATTAAATTAAATGTGCCGGGGGTCGGTGCTTAAGCCGCGCGGACATGCCGCAGGAAATTGTCGACCTGGCGCTGCAGGACGGCGGCGTGGTCGAGCAGCTGTTTGGCGCCCGCCAGCGCCTGGCCCGAGGCGTCGTCGTTCTCGCGCGTCTTTTGATCCAATTTCACGATATTGTTGGCGACAAGGCGCGAGCCGTCGGCGGCCTGCTGCGCGTTCTTGGAGATTTCCTGGGTGGCGGCCGCCTGCTGGCCGACCGCGCTCGCCATTTCCATGGTGCCTTCGCCGAGCCGGTCGATCGCGCTGATCACCTGCTCCATGATGCCGACCACCGCACCGCAGGATGCGTTCACCGCGGCGATCTTCTGATTGATCTCTTCGGTCGCTTTCGCGGTCTGCTGGTACGCCGGAGAACATCGTGGTCAACCTACCCGACATCGAGGACAAGCTGCTCGCGGGCTACCGCCGGGCTTGATCCGATCGTCATGCCGGGACGGCGCGCAGCGCCGGACTGGGAATCTATACGCTGCAGCCCCTCTCGGCCTCATCCTGATGAGCCCGCCGAAGCTATAGCGAAGGCGGGCGTCTCGAAGGATGGGGAGGCCACATGGTTCGAGACGCGCCTTCGCCGCTCGTGACCATGAGGCCGATTAAGGTTCGAGGCGTGCCACACACTCGGCGTGATGCCAGCACTTGTTGCGGGCATCCACGCCTTTCTTTCTTGGAACAAGCAAGGTGCGGATGGCCGGGACAAGCCCGGCCATGACGATGAAGGTACGAACCGGCGCGGCATTCTCTCTTCACCTCTCCCCTGGCGGGAGAGGTCGGATCGCGAAGGGATCCGGGTGAGGGGGACAGCCAGGATAAGCGTGCCCCCTCACCGGCGTCGCTCACCGACGTTCGCTTGGCACTCTCTCCCGAAAGGGCGGAAGGAAAGAGTTGGCATCGCGGGGCCACTGACTCACTTAAGCTGTTCTTTGTGCGTATCGAGATATTCGCGGGCGTACTTGACGGATCGGGCATATCCGATACCGGTGCTAATATATTCGTCGAGGGTTTGAATGATCGCCTTTGTGGCTTGAAGAGCGTCCACACCCATAATCTGGACGCTTCCGTGATGTGTATTTTTATCAATATAAGAATTCAGTTCACTCAGACCGCGTGAGATCCCGCCCTCCCGCATACTGACTAGACCTACAACATGTCCTTTCGAATTTAACAGTGCGCCACCAGAATTACCTTTATTGATTGATGCTTGAACAAATATCAACGATTCAGAGCTATCAAATCCGGATACCATTCCGCGATGCGTCACCATGCCTGGAGTCGCAAGCGGATTCCCTGAAAATAAAACGTCGTCGCCAACCTTCAACGCTTCGTTGTCAGTCGCCAGCGCAAGTGTGGTGGGTAATTTTGACGGCGGGGCCTTTAGAGTTACGAGCGCGAAATCCATTACCAACGGAGCAAGGTCCGTCTGTGTTGGCAGCGAGACCACTGTCGCGTCGATTATCTCACCAGATGGCAATATGGCTTGTAAATCAGAATACACATTCCAATGGACGGTCTTATCCTCAATAGAGAGTTTGGCGATGACATGAAAGCAAGTTAAAATGTGCTGACTATCGATGAAGAAGCCACTACCGCTAGAGTTTCCGGACTTGCTGATTAGTTTGACGGTAGACGCGCGAGATAAATCGATGATGCTAGAATCTTGCGCGTTTGCTGTGACAGCCAAAAGTAATACTAGAAACGCAAGCACTATACGAAAATATTTGGCGATAATGTTTGGCATATGATGTTCAATCTTAGCTGGGTAATTTAGTCGCCTGCAATTTTTGCGAATTGGACCTTTACGCCTAAAAATAGATTCGCTTCAACAGGGTATGTCCGTCCCCTCCACCATCTTCGCCCTCTCCTCCGGCCGCGGGCCAGCGGCGATCGCGGTCGTCCGCATTTCCGGCCCGCGCGCGGGCGAAGCGCTCAGGTTACTCACCGGCAAGGTCCCTGCCCCGCGCGAGGCCGCGCTCGCCCGCGTGCGCGATCCCGCCTCCGGCGAGCCCATCGACCAGGCGCTCGTCCTGTGGTTTCCGGCGCCGCAGAGCGAAACCGGCGAGGACGTGGCCGAGCTGCAATTGCACGGCGGCCGCGCGGTGATCGCGGCGACGCTGGCCGCGCTCGCCCGCCTGCCCGGTTTGCGCCCGGCCGAGGCCGGCGAGTTCACCCGCCGCGCCTTCGAGAACGGCAAGCTCGATCTCACCGGGGTGGAAGGCCTCGCCGACCTGGTAATGGCGGAGACCGAAGGTCAGCGCCGGCAGGCGCTGCGCCAGTTGCAGGGCGCGCTCGGCAACTGGGCGGAAAGCTGGCGGCAGCGGCTGATCCAGGCGCTTGCGCTGGTCGAGGCGCGCATCGATTTTTCCGACGAGGCCGACGTGCCGGAGGACCTGCTCAAGCCGGCGCTGACCATCGCGCGCGAGCTCACGGGCGAGATCGTCGCCGCGCTCTCCGACGGCTCGCGCGGCGAGCGGCTGCGCGAGGGGCTCACGGTCGCCATCGCCGGGCCCCCCAACGCCGGCAAGTCGACGGTGCTCAATAGGCTGGCCAGGCGCGAGGCGGCGATCGTGTCGCCTTATGCCGGCACGACCCGCGACGTGATCGAGGTGCATCTCGACCTGGCCGGCTGGCCGGTGACTTTGCTCGACACCGCCGGCATCCGCGAGACCGGCGACCCGGTCGAGATGGAGGGCGTGCGGCGCGCGCGCGAACGCGCTCAGGCTGCCGACCTGGTGCTGTGGGTGGTGGATGCGGGCGAGCCGGCGGCCGAAAAAAATGCTGCAGCAAAAGGTGCAGCAAAAAGTCCGGATAATGTAGGTGCCGCGCCGCCGGCTTGGCTGATCCGCAACAAAATCGACCTGATTCAGGACGAACATAGAAGTGAACTTAAAATACCGAGTATTAGAAGAAATGAAGATATATCCGGTCTTAATAAGCCATTAACAAACATGGATAATAAAACGTTAACGCGTAGAAATGAATCTATAGTCGATAATGGTGAGTACGGATTCAGCCTTTCAGCGACGACTGGCGAGGGTTTTGACTTTCTACTGGGTCAGTTGGCCCGTTACGCCGAAGCATTCCTGGCCGGCACCGAGTCTGCGCTGGTGACGCGGGAGCGCCACCGCCGGGCGCTTGAGGAGACCCTGGCGGCGCTCCGGCGCGCCCAAAGCGCCGATGTCGCGGCCAAGGAGGATCTGCTGGCCGAGGAGCTGCGCATTGCGGCGCGCGCGCTCGGGCGCCTGACCGGCCGGTTCGATGTTGAGGATATCCTGGACGTGATCTTCCGGGACTTTTGCATCGGGAAATAGCGGGCCAGAACAGCTAGTCGCACGCTCCGTTATTCTGGCGCGAGATGGCCAGAAGAAAAGTCATCTCCAGCCCGGTTCGGCGCGAGCAACGGCCATATTTGGTGCAAGAAGATCGAGTTCTTCGGTATCCCGACACCGGGGCAGAAATGTTTCACGTGAAACATTCCGGCAAAATCGCTTGTTTTTGACCCCTCCCCGCGCCTCCGCTACAAGCTCGGCATTCGAGGTCCAATGAGCGCACGATTCGACGTTGTCGTGATTGGCGGTGGCCATGCCGGCTGTGAAGCCGCGGCTGCGGCCGCCCGCATGGGCGCGCAGACCGCGCTGGTGACCCATCGCTTCGCAACCGTCGGCGCTATGTCCTGCAATCCGGCCATCGGCGGCCTCGGCAAGGGCCATCTAGTCCGGGAAATCGATGCTTTGGACGGCCTGATGGGCCGCGTCGCCGATCAAGGCGGCATCCAGTTCCGCGTTTTGAACCGCCGCAAAGGCCCGGCCGTGCGCGGACCGCGCGCCCAGGCCGATCGCAAGCTCTACGCCGCGGCCATGCAGGCGGCGATCCGGGAAACCGTCAATTTGCAGGTGTTTGAAGCGGAAGCCGACGATCTCGTCGTCGCCAACGGCCGCGTTTGCGGGGTGAAATTCGCCGACGGCGGCGAGATTTCCTGCGGTTCGGTGGTTTTGACCACCGGCACCTTTCTGCGCGGGCTCATCCACATCGGCGGAAAACAAATTCCCGCCGGCCGCGTCGGCGAAGCCCCGGCCATCGGGCTTTCGCGCACGCTGGAAAGCGTCGGCTTCACGCTCGGCCGTTTGAAAACCGGCACGCCGCCGCGGCTCGACGGCCGCAGCATCGATTGGTCGGCGCTCGAGATGCAGCCGGGCGACGATCCGCCGGAAGCGTTTTCAATTCTGACCCCACGTATCGAAAACCGCCAAATCGAATGCGGCATCACGCGCACGGTCGAAGCCACGCACAAGATCATCCGCGCCAACGTGCATCGCTCGCCGATGTATTCGGGACAAATTGCAAGTCGTGGTCCTCGTTATTGCCCATCGATCGAAGACAAGATCGTAAAATTCGGCGAGCGCGACGGGCACCAAATATTCTTGGAACCGGAGGGTCTCGACGATCACACGGTTTATCCGAACGGAATTTCGACGTCGCTGCCGGAAGACGTGCAGCACGCGCTGGTCGCGACCATTCCCGGATTGGAAAACGCGAAGTTCGTTCGTCCTGGCTACGCGATCGAATACGACTACGTCGATCCGCGCGAGCTGCAGCCGACGCTCGAAACAAAACGTCTGCGCGGGCTTTATCTTGCCGGCCAGATCAACGGCACCACAGGCTATGAAGAGGCTGCGGCACAAGGACTTCTTGCAGGTCTCAACGCGGCGGCAAAAGCGGGCGGTCGGGACGACGACATTATTCTCGATCGCGCGCAAGCCTATATCGGCGTGATGATCGACGATCTCGTCACGCGCGGCGTCAGCGAACCGTATCGCATGTTCACGTCGCGCGCCGAATATCGTTTGCAGCTGCGCGCCGACAATGCAGATCAGCGTTTGACCAACAAAGGAATTTCAATCGGCTGCGTTGGATCCAAGCGCGCGAAATTCCACGGCGAAAAAAGTGCCGCGTTAAACTCCGCGCGCGAATTTGCGAATGAAGTTTCGCTCACGCCGAAAGAGGCGGAACGTCACGGTCTTGCGTTGAACAAAGACGGACAACGGCGCACAGCGTTCGAGTTGTTGTCGTATCCGCATGTGACAATTTCGGATCTCGCGAAAATCTGGCCATGCTTCGGCGAGTTCGAAAAAACGATCGCCGAGCAAATCGAGATCGACGCGAAGTACAACGTCTATCTGTCGCGCCAGGCCGCGGATGTGGCGGCCTATCGGCGCGATGAAAGCTTCACGTTGCCGGACGATCTCGATTACGCGGCGATGCGGGGACTTTCCAATGAAGCCAAACAAAAGCTGCAAGCAAATCGGCCTAGAACAATCGGCCATGCGAGCAAGATCGACGGCATCACGCCGGCGGCGCTGACGCTGCTGGTGGCGCACGTGAAACGCGGCAAAAACGCCGCGAAACGCGCTTGAAAAAAAGCGGGCAGGGCGATTTCGATCTCGAAGCCGACGAAAAACGCGCGCTCGCGCTCACCCCTGTTTCACGTGAAACAAAAGAGCGGCTGAATATCTTCGTCCTCTTGCTCTTATCTAGGCAAAAGAAGACGAACCTGGTCGCATCCTCGACTCTTCCGAATTTGTGGACGCGCCACATCGCCGATTCGCTGCAGCTCTTGCCGCTGGCTCCGGGCGCGAAGGTGTGGGTCGACTTCGGATCGGGCGGCGGCTTTCCCGGGATCCCGATCGCCTGCGCGCTTGCCGGTAAGCCAGGCGCGATGGTGCATCTGGTTGAAAGTGTGGGGAAAAAGGCGCACTTTCTGCGCGCGGCAGTTAGCGCGACCGGGATTCCGGCCCAGGTGCACCAGGAACGCGCCGAGAAATTTGGGGAAACCTGTGCAGAAGCCGTCCACGTCGTGACGGCCCGCGCGCTGTCTCCATTGAAAATCCTTTGCGATCAGGCCTTTCCTTTGATTGCCAAAGGGGCGGTCGGGCTGTTCCCCAAGGGACAAGATGTAGCGGCCGAATTGACCGAAGCCGCTAAATATTGGAGTATCCAGGCCTCGCTTGTCCCCAGCGTGACCAATCCGGCCAGTGCAATCGTCGTCGTGCGCGGCCTCAAGCGTCTCGGAAAACACAAGCTAAGCCATTGATCCAATGATGGAAACGTCGAATGTCCAATCAGCCGCCAACCGATAGTCCGGACGTCGTCCCGTTCCCGAAGCCCGGGCCGCGGCCCGAGGGCGCTCGCCCGCGCGTGCTGGCGGTCGCCAACCAGAAGGGCGGCGTCGGCAAGACGACCACCGCCATCAACCTCGGCACCGCGCTCGCCGCCATCGGCGAGCATGTGCTGGTGGTCGACCTCGACCCGCAGGGCAACGCCTCGACCGGCCTCGGCATCGAGCGCAAGGCGCGCCACGTGTCGACCTACGACGTGCTCACCGGCAAAGCGCACCTGCGCGACGCGGTGCTGCCGACCGCGGTGCCGCAGCTCGACATCGCGCCGTCGACCATGGACCTCTCCGGCCTCGAGCTCGAGATCGGCCGCGAGCGCGACCGCGCCTTCCGCCTGCGCACCGCGCTCGCCGAGCTCAACAAGGGCGCGCGCAATTTCGATTACAGCTACGTGCTGGTGGACTGCCCGCCGTCGCTCAACCTGCTCACAGTCAACGCCATGGCGGCGGCGGATTCGATCCTGGTGCCGCTGCAATGCGAGTTCTTCGCGCTCGAAGGCCTTTCGCAGCTTTTGAAAACCGTCGACCAGGTCAAGAGCAGCCTCAACCCGACGCTGACGATCCATGGCATCGTGCTGACCATGTACGACTCGCGCAACAACCTCTCCAACCAGGTGGTCGCCGACGTGCGCCAGCACATGGGCGCCAAGGTCTATGACACGGTGATCCCGCGCAACGTGCGCATCTCGGAGGCGCCGTCCTACGGCAAGCCGGTGCTGGTCTACGATTTGAAATGCGTCGGCAGCGAAGCTTATTTGCGCCTCGCCACCGAGATCATCCAGCGCGAGCGGGCATTGAAGGCGAGCTAATCGCCGTCATGCGCGGGCTTGGCCCGCGCATCCACGCCTTGATTGCGGTCAGGATGCTAAGGCGTGGATGGCCGGGACAAGCCCGGCCATGACGAAGAAACAAAACGTAGAAACGAAAAGACAGAGGCAATCGTGGCACGGAGTTCAGGAGCGGCGGCGATGGCGGATCATTCGCGATTGGGGCGCGGCCTCGCATCGCTGATCGGCGATGTCGGCGAGGAAACCTCGGCGCCGGAGCCGGGGCGCAAGCCGCGCCGCGCGCCGATCGAGAATCTGCGCGCCAATCCGCGCAACCCGCGCCGCGCCTTCACCGAGACCGAACTCAACGAACTCACCGAATCGATCCGCGAGCGCGGCATTATCCAGCCGATCGTGGTGCGCAACGTTCACGGCGCGCCGGACAATTTCGAGATCATCGCGGGCGAGCGGCGCTGGCGCGCGGCGCAGCGCGCCGGGCTGCACGATGTGCCGGTGACGGTGGTGGAAGCGACCGACGCACAGGCGCTCGAATTCGCCATCATCGAGAACGTGCAGCGCGCCGACCTCAATCCGATCGAGGAGGCGGCCGGCTATTTCGCGCTCATGGAGGAGTTCAACCACAGCCAGGACGACGTCGCGCAGATCGTCGGCAAGAGCCGGCCGCATGTGGCGAACACGCTGCGGTTGCTGCGGCTGCCCGATCCGGTGAAGGCGCTGGTCGCCTCCGGCCAGTTGTCGGCCGGGCACGCGCGCCTGCTGGTCGGCCAGCCGAACGCCGAGCAGATCGCGCACGCGGTCATCAAGAAGGGCTGGAACGTCCGCCAGCTCGAGGCCGACATGCGCAAGGACGGCGCGCGCCAGGCGCGCGACGTGCGCAACGAGGCGAAGGGCCACACCAGCGGCGCCAAGGACGCCGACACCCGCGCGCTCGAGCGGCGGCTGTCGGATGCTTTGGGATTAGAGGTGACGGTCGATCACCGCGGCGACGGCGGCACGCTGCATATCAAGTACCGCGATTTGGATCAGTTGGATGGGGTGTTGAGGAAGTTGGGGGGATAACAAGCTTGAGCCTGTGACGCATGAATAACCTGCGAAGGCTCGGTAATCAGGTTAGCGTTCGAATCGAACCCGATGCCGAGGGATATATCGGAAGAGAATGTCCTGTCGAGGCAGGTCTCGGCTATTTCAAGATCACGCCCGGCACCGGTATCAAAGTTCCGGCCCCGTGCCATTGTCCATATTGCGGACACAGCGGTGATCAGAAAAACTTCTTTACAAAAGAGCAGCTTGAATACGCGCGGTAGTCGTAGTTCGACAGGTTACTGATGCATTCCATAAAGACTTAAAGGCGCTGGAATTTGAGCATAAACCCCGAGGAGCATTCGGCATCGGGATCAGTATGAAAGTAAAAAGTTCAACGCCGCATCCGATTAGCTATTACCGAGAGAAAAAACTCGAAACAGAAGTTGTCTGCGATAACTGCACGCTTCGTTATGCGATTTACGGCGTATTTGGATGGTGTCCAGATTGCGGAACACACAACTCTTTTCAGATTTTGACGAAAAATCTCGAGCTGGCCAAGAAAGAGCTAGCCCTTGCTGAAAAGGCAGAAAAAGATTTAGCAGAGCATCTAATTGGCGATGCGTTGGAAAACGTGGTGTCCGCTTTCGACGGCTTTGGTCGACAACTCTGTTTACAACGCGCGGCTGATATTTGGTTTTAAAATATCGCTGGCGCAAGACGGAAAGTGCAGGAGACCTTTGGGTTCAATTTTGCTGATGCTCTTAAAGGAGACGAATGGCAGAACGTTTGTAAGGTTTTTGAGAAACGGCACCTTTTGGCGCATAAAATGGGTGTCATAGATGAGATCTACACAAGAAATGCCAACGATCCGAGCGCGATTGTTGGACGTAAAGTGTACGTGACCTATCAAGAAGTACTGTCAGCGATAAACATGGTTGAGACGCTTGGGCGCCGGCTATTTTCCGGAATGCTTTCGACGAAATAGCAAGCATAGCGTCGGCTAAGTGAAGCGTGCCCACCGTTTCTCATTCGATTTTTTTTGAATCACAGGTGCGCTCGGCGCCGCGCGCCTTAGCCCACCCTACATGCGCAAACCTCTCTCGGCCTCATGGTGAGGAGGCGCGAAGCGCTGTCTCGAACCATGTGGCCGCCCCATCCTTCGAGACGTATCGCTTTGCGATGCTCCTCAGGCTGCGGCGGAGAGAGGCTGCGGCGTACTAGGTCCCCGCTGGAGCCTGTCCCCGCGATAGCGGGGGTGGGAAGACAACAGCGCAATTTGCTTATTCCGGCAACGCGTCGAACGCGGGCAGGCCTTCCGGAATCACCTGATACGGCTGCTTCTCGGCGTAGAAAATAGCGAGCTTGGGGCCCTCATAGACCGACGGATCATCGAGCGTGCCGACTTTCAGCACGACGTGCGGTAGGCCGGGGCGGTGCGAAACCAGATGCGTGCCGCAGGTCGCACAGAACTCGCGCTTGACCGCGTCGGGCTTGTCGGGTCGCCTGAAGCTTGCCGGCGTGCCTTGCGTGTAGGCGAAGCCCTCGGGCGGGATCAACATGAAATAGTTCGGCCCGCCTCCCGCCACATGGGTGCAGGCGCGGCAATGACATTGCGCCTTCATCCGCGGCTTTGCGCTCACCACATAGCGAACGGCCCCGCAGTAACATCCGCCCTGCCACTCCATCGCTCCCTCCGGAAGGGTTGCCCCTGATAAGTGTACGGCGTAGCGCCGTAACCCACCATCTGACGCACGGCAACATTCGCGGTGGGTTACACGCCGGAGCCTGCGCCCGGACGGCGCGAAGCGCCGATCCGGGCGGTGCTAACCCACCCTACGAACCTAACCCTTCTTCGGTTCCCAGCGATAAGCCTTGGCGCAGGCGCCGCCCATCAGCATGGCCCGCTCGCTGTCGCTCAGCCGATCGGTCTTGAGAAAGGGCTCGACCGCCTGCTCGTAGTTGACGACTGCGTAAGCGCGGGTCCAGTCCGTGCCCCACAGGCAGCGCTCGAAACCCCAGGCGTCGAACACGCGGGCGAGCGGGTCCCAGATGTCGGCGAACGGATACGGCTCCTTCGACAGCGTGCAGGCGCCACTCACCTTGATCACCACGTTCTTGCGCATGGCGAGGTCGAGCACCTTCGGTAGGTCGGCCCACGGCTGCGGCGGCGCCGGCGGCGTGCGCGGCTGCAGGATGCCCAGATGGTCGATGATGAAGCGTGTGTCGGGGTTGCGGTCGATCACCGCTATCCCTGCGTCCAAGTTGCCCCAGCACAGGACGTTGACCGGAAAGTCGTATTTGACGGCCGCGCGCGCGATGCGGTCGAGGCCCGGGTCATTGGGATCGCGCTTGGCCTCTTGGGTGAGGAAAATGCGGATGCCGACCGCACCCGGAGTGCGCTTCCAGTCGGCGACGACGTCGGCCACGGCCGGATCGTCCGGATCGACCGGCTTGACGATCGCCATCCGGCCGGGATGGGCCTTTTGCACTTCCACCGCATAGCTCGCGTCGTAGCGGTACATGGAAAAGGAGGAGATGAAGATCGCGCCGTCGACGCCGACCTTGTCCATCGCCGCCACCATCTCGTCGCCCGTCACGTGCGCGGGCCAGTTCGGCACATTGTGCCAAGGCCGCTTCGGGGTGTTCGCCTCATAGGCGTGGACCTGGGAATCGATGATCGTCACCGGCAAAGCTCCTCTGTCATATGAGTTCGATATCGCAGCAGGTCGCACCAGCCGTGTCCAGGACCCATGAGGGGCTTCGGACATTTCGACGCGTTGGCTGAGATGCGCAGGCGCGGCCTCGGTCGTACTTGGCGTTTCGATCGAGGGCACGATATCGGCCGTGGCGGCGCCGCTCAATGGTGCCGGCCGCATGAGCGCACGCCGTGCAATCGGTGGCTTTCACCATCGCCGGGGAGTAAGCATCGGCCTTGACAAAAGGAGCGACCATGCAGGCCGACAGGAAGAAACCGAAGTGCAAGAACTGCGAAGGCAAAGGTCTCGTCAAACAGGGCGACAAAAAAGTGAAGTGTCAGCGCTGCGGCGGCACCGGCTTCAAGGCCCCGCCGCCGGCGCCGCGGTAACGCCGGGCCAGGCCGCACCCTCGCGCGCGGCGCGCGATCAGATGGCGCCCGGGCCGTTTATTTTGTCGAAAATCCCAAGCTGCTTTTGCGCGTTTTCCGGCATGTCCGGCACGCGCAGGGCGCGGCCCATGAACGTGGTCCACGGTTTCTCGGCGACCGGCTGCAGCAGCGCGAAATTCCAGAACTGCTGCTCGTTCATCTCGATCTCGGTCACCTTGTGATCGAGCACCCAGTTGCGCAGCGTGGTCAGCCTGGGCTGCTGGTCGGTTACGGAGAACATCTGTTCGGGCAATGCTTTTCTCATGAGCCAGCTCATAGACCCTTGTGCTTAACAAGCTCTGACAGCGCGTAGGGCGGCCATTGAACCCGAATTGCTTTTTGTCACACTCATGCCGGTGACCGCGAAATCAGGGTGCCCTATGAGTGCGCCGAAGGCAGGCAAAGTTAGATGGGTGCGGACGGCCGTGCTGACCGCGGCGGTCTGCGCCTGGCAGATTTACAATAAGGCGACCGCGGTCGAGGCGCCGTCACAAGCGCTGAAATTGCTGCAACTTTTCCTGCCGGCCTGCGCGGGGATCGCCTGCCTCGGCTCGCTGGTCATCCTGGCGCGTCCGGATTGACGCGAGCCGTGCCGCCTAATCGGAAACGGTCACTCTGGATCCGGCGGGACGTGCGGCTCCATTTTGTGGTGCAGGCGTTCGGCTTCGGTCAGGGTGTCGACGACGGCTTTAACGTCGGCAACGATCGTGCCGATGACGCCCCTGGGCTTGGCCTTGCGGGTCGGCTTTTTGCGGACCACCGCCTTGGCTTTCTTTCGCACCACCGTTTTGCGTTTGTTCCGCGCAGGGGTGGATTTCTTCTTTATTATCTTCGCAGCGGATTTTTTGCGCTTCTTCTTAGCCATCGACGACCCCCAGGTTATGCAGGTTTGCTGAGGTCAACCTAAGCGCGGTTTCGTTTCAGCGCCAGGGGCTAGCGCAAGCGCAATCGATCGGGGACCGGGGCGAGCGCTAGAGCTGGGTCGCGCTCATTCTCTTGCGGCCGGCGAGAGAATAGAGCTCCGCCTCATGCAGCGCGGGCTCCGGCGGGATCGACGTGGCGATCCGGCGCGCCAGCAAGCCGAGGAAGTTCTGCACCTGGTCGTCGGCGAGCTTGATCGCCTGTGCTTCGGCCGCGCCGTCCGGCCGGGCGCCGTAAGTATTGAGGCGGTCGCAGATCTGCCGGACCACCGCCTGGGGAACCGGTTGCTCCTCGAACGGCCGGGCGCAATCGCGCAGCACGTTTTGCACGATGGAGTGCTTCAGCAATTCCGCGAGCGAAAATTTGGCCTTGTGCGTCAGCCCGGCATCGACATAGGCCGCGGTCAAGCGCTGGTCGGCGTCGAGACACTGGTGCCGCCGGATATATTGCGCAAAACCGTCGAAGAACAGGCTCAACCACACCTCGCCCCATTGCTCGACCTGCTGCGGGAAGGCTTCCCGCGCGGCCGGCTCGCCGCAAGCGCGCAAGATGGTGGCGAGGATGCAGTCGCGCGCGAACGGCATCTCGGCCGTGCTGAGGCTGGCGCTCATGCATTGGAAATGCCGCTCTTCGAACAAGTCGAAGCCGGACGAAAAACTCTCGATGATTTGCGCGTAGCAATGCTCGAGGTCTTCCACCGACAAGACGCCGCCGCGGGCCATGCTTTGGGCGTGCAGGCTGCGATAGACGATCTCGGCCACGACACGCGCGGTGGCCAGACAATGATGGGGACCGGGTAACGCTTCCGACATTGCTGCCCTTCGGAGTTGCAAGCCGGTCTACAAGACTATCTCTAATGGCATCTTAAAATGCCGCTTCAAATGCGTCGTCGAACGGCGCAAAACGGTGCATCGTTACCATTTGAAGTACAAAATCACGCAGCGGCTGCGCGCCGTGAATACATGTCATGTGGGTTGTTCGATTCGTTTCGTTGCGCAGCAATACGAGGGAGCAAGCGTCGTGCAGCAGAATTTCAGGAATAAGACCGTGCTCATCACCGGCGGTAGCCGCGGCCAGGGGGCGGCCGAGGCGCGGCTGTTCGCGCAGGCTGGCGCAAAAGTAGTCGTCGCCGATGTGCTGGATGCCGAGGGCGGCGCGCTTGTGCAATCGATCCGCGCCGCCGGTGGCACCGCCGACTACCGGCACCTCGACGTCGGCAACGAGCAGGATTGGCGCGACGCCGTGACGCTCGCGAAAGCCACGTTCGGATCGCTGCATGTACTGGTGAACAATGCCGGCGTCTCGCTGCGCGGCGTCGATCTCGCCGGCACATCGCGCGCCGACTGGGACCGCGTGCTGGCGGTCAATCTCACCGGGCCGTTCTTAGGGATCCGGGAAGCGGCACCGGTCATTCGCGACAGCGGCGGCGGCGCGATCGTGAATATCGGATCGACCGCCGGCATCAACGGACATTTCGCGGCGGCCTACAGCGCGTCGAAATGGGGCCTGCGCGGGCTGACCAAGGCGGCGGCTATGGAATACGCCGACTGGAATATCCGGGTGAACGCGGTGCATCCCAGCATCGTGCGAACGCCGATGGTGGCGGGCGCCGACAAGTTCGTCGAAGCCATGGAATACATGTCCGCGCTTAAGGGCAGCGCGTCGCTCGACGACGTCGCCCACGCGGTGATGTTCCTGGCGAGCGACGAAGCGGGCTATCTGACTGGCATCGACCTTCCGGTCGACGGCGGCTTCACCGAGCTCGGCACCTACCGGCAGGTGTGGCGGCGCGCGACCGGCAAGGCTTGAGGATTGTAGCCGGCCGTCATTTCAGCCCATCGTCGTGCTGGATCGCAGGGCGGAAATGCTGCTAATCATCACTTGCCACGCCAGGGAGGACATCCGTGCCCGCTTCAATGCAAGGTGAAATGCTGCCGAACATCTACCGCTTCAAGCTCGGCGGCTTCGAAGTCGCGACCATCATGGACAGCCACGTGATCCGCCCCGGGCTGACGCCCTCGTTCGGCGGTGAGGCGCATGCCGAAGAGGTGAAGGCGGTCGCCGCCGCCAACCGCATCGAGGCGGACCGCTACTTCCATCCGTTCACGCCGACGGTGGTCAATACCGGCAAGGAACTGGTGCTGTTCGACACCGGCAACGGCTCACTCTCCGCCGAGCATGAGCAGCTCAAGGGTCGCTTGCCGCCGGGCAACCTGGTCGCGCGCATGGCGCAGGCCGGCTACAAGCCGGAAGACGTCGACGTGGTGGTGATCACCCACGGCCACCCCGATCATATCGGCGGACTGACCAAGGGCGGCGTGCCGGTATTTCCCAATGCGCGCTACGTGTTCGGCGCCGCCGAATTCGATTTCTGGAACAAGGGCGAGAACGTGCGCGAGGCGCGCAAGTTCAATCGCGAGCTCTACGTGAAGATCGTGGTGCCGCTCGCCAACCACGCCACCATGATCAAGCCGGGCGACGTCGTGGTGCCGGGCATCACCGCGGTGGACGCCTTCGGGCATTCGCCGGGCATGCTGGCTTTCATGATCGAAAGCGAGGGCAAGCGCGTGCTCAATTGGGCCGACTCTTGCGGGCATTATGTGATGTCGTTGCAGCGGCCGGCCCTGCATCTCGACGTCGACGACGACAAAGAGAAAGCGGTGGCCACCCGCAAGCGCATCCTCGACATGGTGACGACCGAAAAATTATTCGTCGCCGGTTTCCATATGCCGTTCCCGGGTCTCGGCTACGTGGAGAAGGCGGGCAGCGCCTATCGCTGGGTGCCGCATAGTTATCAGTTGAATCTCTAGACAGTCGTCCCCGCTTTCGCGGGTGATGACAGCCTCAGTTGTCGCGTCGTCGCGCGCTCATCGCAATCGACAGCAGCGTGCGCTGCGCGATCGCTTCCGCCAGCGCGGAGTTGCGCCGCATGTCGAGCGACGCCTCCGCGAGCTGCGCCATGGTGCGCAGGAGACGCGGCGGTGTCCAGACGCGCAGCGCAGCGCCGACGTCCTTCTCGCGGCTGAAATGCACCGGCGCCGCGCCGCGCTTCATCGCCCATTCGATCGAATCGCCGCCCTCCACCGCCAGCTTCATCTTGTGCAGATTGGCGACCTGGCGGATCGCGGCCGATACGATCGCGGCCGGCGACGAGCCGCTGCCGCGCGCCTTGCCGAATTCGATTTCAACGTCGCGGGTCTCGCCGGCAAAGGCCGCGTCGATCACGCCGTCGAGCGCCTGATCGGAGGCATCGGCCACCACCGCCATCACGTCGGCGAGGTCGATCCGCTCGCGGCCCATGGCATAGACGGCGAGCTTGCGCAGCTCGCCGC
This sequence comes from uncultured Alphaproteobacteria bacterium, assembly GCA_963739075.1. Classification (GTDB taxonomy): domain Bacteria; phylum Pseudomonadota; class Alphaproteobacteria; order Rhizobiales; family Xanthobacteraceae; genus Pseudolabrys. The sequence goes on from CAVTZC010000009.1 coordinate 384,048, forward strand.
GTGAAGCCAGGCGGTCGCCGCCGAGCAAAGACGTGAGGGCCGCGTGTGCATCGGGCGCCAACGTCAGTTTGGCCGCGCGCATCTCCTCGTCGATCAGATTGGAAACCGCCTTAGCGTCGTCGGGATAGCAGGGCAATGCGGCTGCCGTTTTGGCCTTTTCGCACATCGTGCGCAGCGGCGCGGTCTTGCGCAATTCACCGGCCTCGATAATCACGCGGCAGTCGCGCGAGGGCGCGGCGATCAGAGTCGCCAAGGCAGGGGCCAAATTGTAGCGCGGGTTCACGCGCACCAGAACGGCGCGGCGGCCACCGAACAGCGGAATCGTATTCGCCTCCTCCACCAGCCGCGACGGATTGCCGGAAAGCTCCTCGCTCTCGATGCGCACGAACGCGAACGGATCGTTGGGATCATCGACGGAAGCGCGCACCAGCGCGTCGACGCGCTCGCGCACCAGCCCGGCGTCCGGTCCGTATACCAGCAGGATCGGCTGCGCCGGATCGGGCTTGGCGATGTAGCGATCGACGTCGGAGGCTTTGATGGCAGTCATGGATTCTTCTTTCCCTCTCCCCTTGTGGAAGAGGGTAAGTGCGCGCGCGGTGAGTCTTACGTCCCCGCCACGAAATACGACGCCAGACGGCTGCGGATGCTGTCCGCGATCGCCTTGGCGGCGCGGTTCTCGGCGTCGCGCAAGCCGCGGTCGCTGGCGAAGCGCTGCTGCTCGCCGGGAATGTCGTAGGACACGCGCGAGAACGTCTGGCCGTTGATCACCGTCTTGCCGGTACGGGTATCGACCAGCGTATAGCTGGCTTCGAGGCCGTAGTTCTGGATGTCCGGGCGACCGGTGTTGATGTCGACGATCACCTGCGTCTGGCTGGCGGCGAGCTTGATGTTGAGCTTGTAGTCGGTCGGCGCAGCGGCGCCGCCGCCGGTCAAGCCGAACAGCAGGTTGTTGCGCAACTCGACGCCAATGCGGGACAGGCGTGTGCCGTTGGGCACATCGATCGGCACCACGTCGACGCTGCTCAGCTTGTCGCCGATACCGGTGCCGCCGGCCGAGCCTTGCGTGCCATAGAGCGGCTGGAAACAACCGGCGGTGAGGGCGGCCAGCGCCAGCGCCAGCAGCAGTCGGGTCAAACGCCTGGATTCAGGCCACCACATTCACGATCCTCTGGGGGACGACGATGACCTTTTTCGGGCGCTTGCCGTCCAGGGCCCTTATTACCGCATCGAGGGCCAGAACGGCAGCCTCAATATCGGCATTTCCGGCGTCCCGCGCCACGGTCACGTCGGCGCGCTTCTTGCCGTTGATCTGCACCGGCAAAGTGATGGTGTTTTCGACCAAAAGCTCGGGCTCGAGCTGGGGCCAGGCCTCGGCGGAAACCAGGGTCTTATGGCCGAGCGCGGCCCAGCATTCCTCGGCCAAATGCGGCATCATCGGGTGGAACAGGCGCACCAGGATGTCGCCGGCTTCCCGCAAGGCCCAGGCGAAATCGGGCGCCGGCGCGGTTTCGGCGCGGCCGATGGCGTCGGAGAGCGCATTGGCGAACTCATAGATATGCGCGACGCAGCGGTTGAAGCGCAGCTTGGCGATGTCGTCGGACACGTTGGCCAAGGCGCGATGGGCGACCTTGCGCAGTTTTAGCGCTTCCGGGCCGACCGCGGCCGAACGGGAGGCGGGGCCATGCACGCCGGCGATTTCGCCGACCAGCCGCCACAGCCGCTGCACGAAGCGCCAGGCGCCCTGCACGCCTTCCTCGGTCCAGATCACGTCGCGCTCGGGCGGCGAGTTGGACAGCATGAACCAGCGCGCGATGTCGGCGCCGTAGGCGGCGATGATGTCGTCGGGATCGATGGTGTTCTTCTTCGACTTCGACATCTTCTCGATCGAGCCGATCTCCACCGCTTCGCCGGTCGTGGCGAGCGTGGCGCGGCGCGCGTCGCCGAGCCCGTCGATCTTGACGTTGGCCGGTTCGACCCACTCGCCGCTTTTGCTGCGGTAGGTCTCGTGCACCACCATGCCCTGCGTGAACAGGCCGGCGAACGGCTCGTCCATGCCGATGTGGCCGGTCTTGTGCATGGCGCGGATGAAGAAGCGCGAATAGAGCAGATGCAGAATCGCATGCTCGATGCCGCCGATATATTGATCGACCGGCATCCAGTCGTTGACGCATTTCACGTCGGTCGGCGCGGTCGTAATCCACGGATCGGTGAAGCGCGCGAAGTACCAGGACGAGTCGACGAAGGTGTCCATGGTGTCGGTCTCGCGCCGCGCCGGACCGGAGCACTGCGGGCACTTAACGTTCTTCCAGGTCGGATGGCGGTCGAGTGGATTGCCCGGCTTGTCGAAGGTAACGTCCTCCGGCAGCGTCACCGGCAAATCTTTTTCCGACACCGGCACGGTGCCGCATTTGTCGCAATGGATGACCGGGATCGGGCAGCCCCAATAGCGCTGGCGCGAGATGCCCCAGTCGCGCAGGCGGTAATTGACCTGGCGCTGCGCGACCGGACGATTGCCGCGCGTTTCGCGCTCGAGCCGCTTTGCCACTTCTTCCTTGGCTTCGTCGATACTGAGCCCGTCGAGGAACCGCGAATTGATCATGCGGCCGTCACGGTCATAGGCGACGTCGGTGATGACGAAAGTCTTCGGATCTTGGCCCGGCGGGCATACCACCGGCGTGTTGCCGAGGCCGTATTTGTTGACGAAGTCGAGGTCGCGCTGGTCGTGCGCCGGGCAGCCGAAGATGGCGCCGGTGCCGTAATCCATCAAAATGAAATTGGCGACATAGACCGGCAGCTTCCAGTTGGCGTCGAACGGATGCAGCGCCTTGATGCCGGTGTCGAAGCCCATCTTCTCGGCGGTGTCGATCGCCGCCTGCGAGGTGCCGATCTTCTTGCACTCCTCGATGAAGGCGGCGAGCTGGGGATTTTTCGCCGCGGCGGCAGCGGCCAGCGGATGATCGGGTGACAACGCCATGAACTTGGCGCCGAACAAAGTGTCCGGTCGTGTGGTGAAGATTTCCAGCTCGTTCTCTTTGTTGGGCGTGCTCGCCGGATCGAGCATGAAGCGGACCAGCAGGCCTTCCGAGCGGCCGATCCAGTTCTTCTGCATCAGCCGGACTTTTTCCGGCCAGCGGTCGAGCGTGTCGAGCGCGTTGAGCAGATCCTCGGAATAGTCGCTGATCTTGAAGAACCACTGCGTCAGCTCGCGCTGCTCGACCACCGCGCCCGAGCGCCAGCCGCGGCCGTCGATCACCTGCTCGTTGGCGAGCACGGTGTGGTCGACCGGGTCCCAGTTCACCTTCGACTGCTTGCGTTCGACCAGGCCGCCGCGCAGGAAATCGAGGAACATCTTCTGCTGGTGCTTGTAGTAGGCCGGGTCGCAGGTGGCGATCTCGCGCGCCCAGTCGAGCGACAGCCCCATCGACTGGAGCTGCTTCTTCATCGACGCAATGTTGTCGTAGGTCCAGGCCTTGGGATGCACCTTGCGGTCGATCGCCGCGTTCTCCGCCGGCATGCCGAAGGCGTCCCAGCCCATCGGGTGCAGCACGGCGTTGCCCATGGCGCGCTTAAAGCGCGCCACCACGTCGCCCATGGTGTAGTTGCGCACGTGGCCCATGTGGATGCGCCCCGAGGGGTAGGGGAACATCTCCAGCACGTAGTATTTCGGGCGCGGGTCGTCGTTTTGGGTCGCGAAAATGCCGCGCTCGGCCCAGACGCGTTGCCAGCGGGTTTCCGCTTCGCGGGCGTTGTAGCGCTCGTTTTTGCTCGAATTGGCGGTCATTTCCGGCTCTTTCTAGGGCGCCGGGAGGTGACATGAAAGGGGGAGGAGGGTCAACGGGCGACTTGACGGGAAGCCCCTATTCGCTGGCATTTACAAGATGAGCACGACCCAGGTTTCACCCAATACCGCCGGCGCCGTCGCGCGCCTCGCCGAGGTGCGCGCCGACATCGCGCGCGCCTGCAAAGATGCCGTCCGCGATCCGGCCGAGGTGACGCTGGTGGCGGTGTCGAAGACCTTCCCGCCCGAGGCGATCGAGCCGGTGATCGCCGCCGGCCAGCGCGTGTTCGGCGAAAACCGCGTGCAGGAGGCGAAAGCCAAATGGCCGCCGCTCCAGGCCAAGCACGCGAGCATCGCGGTGCATCTGATCGGCCCGCTGCAATCGAACAAGGCGAAGGATGCGGTGGCGCTGTTCGACGCCATTCATTCGGTCGATCGGCCGAGCCTGTGCGAAGCGTTGGCTAAGGAAATCAGCAAGCAGGGTCGCAAGCCGCTGTTGTTCGTCGAGATCAACACCGGCGCCGAGGCGCAGAAGGCCGGCGTGCTGCCGCAGGATGCCGACGCGTTTCTTGCGGCCTGCCGCGAAAAATACGGCCTGACCATTTCCGGGCTGATGTGCATTCCGCCGCTCGATGAGGCGCCGGGGCCGCATTTCGCGCTCACCGCCAAGATCGCGCGGCGCAACGGGCTCAAGCTGCTGTCGATGGGCATGAGCGCTGATTTCGCGACCGCGATTCAGCTCGGCGCCACCCATGTGCGAGTCGGCAGCGCGATTTTCGGCGAACGCGGCTAGCGGAACCGCGGCGGCGGCAGCGGTGTCTTCAGGCCTTGCGGGGCGCCGAGCGGGGTCGCGTCCAGTGGTTTCTTTAGCAGGCTCGAGCGCAAGGCCTCGCCGCGCGGCGAGGGCGGGACCGGCACCGGCGCCTGCGGCAGCGCGGGCTGCAAGGGCGCGGCGTCGAGCGACGAACTGTAGTCGGAGAATTCGTCGTCGCCGCCGCGGTGGCTCATGCTGGCCGCGCGCCAGCGCTCGATCACCGTGGAGATCAGATCGCGGCTGATATTGGTGCCGGCGTCGGAGCGCGTGTTGCCGGACGCCTCGCTGTTCGGGCGCAGCTCGGGCGGCAATTGCGTGAAGCGCATGCGCGTCGGCAACGCCACGCCCGGCCCGAAGGTGAACACTTCGCGGGTGCTGAGCGAGGGAATGAACGACAGCAGGTTGGCCGCCGCGTCCGACACCGCCGAGCGGATCAGCGTCTGGTCGCGGTCGTTCGACAACCGCATGACGAAGAGAGTGGAGCACTGCGACACGATGGTCGGATCGATTTCCGCCGGCCGCTGCGTCACCAGGCCGAGGAACACGCCGTATTTGCGGCCTTCCTTGGCGATGCGCGAGAGCGCGCGGCGGGTCGGGCCGAAGCCGATGTGCTTGTCGGCCGGCGCGTAGCGGTGCGCTTCCTCGCACACGAACAGCAGCGGGGCGACGCCGTCGCTCCACAATCCGAAGTCGAATGCCATGCGGCAGAGCACCGACACCACCGAGTTCGACTACCTCGGCCGGGAAACCGGCGAGCTGCATGATGGTCATCGGTTTGCCGTCCGGCGGCAGCCGGAACAGGTGGGCGAGGATTTCCGCCATGGTGTCGCCGCCGATATTGGCGTTCTCGAACATGAAGGCGTAGCGAGGATGATTGCGGAAGGTCTGAATCCGCCCGATCAGCTTGTGGTAGACCATGCGCGAGGAGCGGTTCTCCAATTTGCCCATGCGCTCATCGAGCAGGTTGATGAGATCCTCGATGCGGTAGGGCACCGGCGTATCGGCGGTGAAGCCGGTGTCGCGCGGATCGCGCTTCTTGGCCAGCGCGCGTTCGTTGTTGACGCGGTATTGCAGATAAGCCGACTTGGCCAGCGGAATAACTTCCGACAGGATTTCGACTTCCTCGTCGACGCCGGGGCGGCCGCCGAAAAAGGCGTCGATCGTTTCCTCGAAATTGAACAGCCAGAACGGCAGCCGCAGGTTTCGTGGGGTGAGCACCTGCGCCTTGTCGCCGAAGCAGCGGCCATATTCGTTGTGCGGATCGACCAGGAAGATGCGCAGGTTCGGGCGCGTGTCGAGGATCTTTTGCAGAATGATGGCGACGCCGCTCGACTTGCCGACGCCGGTGGCGCCGACGATGGCGAAATGCCGGCTCACCAGCTGGTCGATGTCGATGTGCACGCCGATTTCGGTGTTCTGCTGCAGGTCGCCGACATGCGCATGGTCGGCGTCGGCCGCGCCATAGACCAGCCGCAGCTCGCGCTCGGTGAGCAGCAGCGCGCCGTCGCCGATGTTCGGATATTCCATGACGCCGCGCTGGAACTGCGCCGCGCCGCTTTCGCCGGAACGAATCTCGCCGACCAGATCGAGGCGCGCGACTTTGCGATAGGACGGTCCGCCGCCCGGCGCCACCATGGCCTGCTCGCCGATATCGGTGACCAGCCCGATGGTCAGCACTTTGCCGGCCACCATGCCCATGAATTTTCCGACCGTCGGATGTTCGCCGCCGTTGCTGCGCGCGGTGAGTTCGACGGTGGCCTGCGAACCAGAGACCGCCGCGACGCGGCCGATCAAATCCGGCCCTGGCCGTCCCGGCGTATGGCCATGAATTGCATGATGCGCGGTTGAAGTGTCCATGATCACCCCGGCGCGGCCTTGTTTTGCATTTCTTGCATGACAGCCACGCTGTCATTTAAATATCACAGCGTGATGCCCGTTCAGTTAATGCGTCGGTTATGCATTCCGTGGCGCGCGACTATGCTTAATCAATGGTGGCCGGTCCGTTGCCGGTAACGATTACTCAACCATGATGCGGGTGCGCGGGCCGACGCGCGCGAGCAGCCGGCGCAGCGAAGCCATCGTGAGCGCGACGCAGCCGGCGGTCGGCGCGAAGCCTAAGCGCGCCACATGGATGAATACGGCGCTGCCGCGGCCGGCCACGCGCGGGCGCGTGTTGTGGTCGATCTCGATGATGAAGTCGTAGAGCGGGTCCAGACGCGCGAGCCGGTCGGCCTTCGATCCCGGGGGCACTTTTACCGGCCTGTTGTAGCGGCGGTCGGCGGGGTCCTCGCACCAGCCGTCCTCCGGCGTGATGCGCCGGACCGGCAACAATGTCGCCGGGCGCGCATGGCGGTCGGCGCGCCACCACAGCCGCTTGAGCCGGAAGCGGCCGCGCGGGGTCGCGCCGTCGCCCTCACGCTTGTTGGCCTTGACGCCGGCGCGGCCGAGCGCGACCGGCAGCGTCAGCGGTCCGGCTTGCAGCACGCCGCATGTGGGCTGCGCCGGTTTCCGCCGCACCACCAGCCGCCGCAACGATGTTTCGCGTTTTACCCGCGGCACGTTCCAAAACTCCCCGAATCCGGGCTAAATATCAGTTCACCCTTGCTCTTTTAGCCCTGAATGCTCTACTTCGCGATATTCCCGTGAGGCGACCCATTCCGCGATGCCCAACCGACGAACCATCCTGATCGTGGACGACGATGCCGAACTGCGCGACGCTCTGGTCGAGCAATTGGCGCTGCATGAGGAATTCGACGCCGTCGCGGTCGACAGCGGCACCAAAGGTGTGCAGGCGGCCAAAAGCGGCCAGATCGATCTGGTGATCATGGATGTGGGGCTACCGGACGTGGACGGCCGCGAGGCGGTGCGCATCCTGCGCAAGAATGGCTTCAAGGCGCCGATCATCATGCTGACCGGCCACGACACCGATAGCGACACCATCCTGGGGCTGGAATCGGGCGCCAATGATTACGTCAGCAAGCCGTTCCGCTTCGCCGTGCTGTTGGCGCGAATCCGCGCGCAATTGCGGCAACACGAGGCGAGCGAGGACGCCGTCTTCACCATCGGGCCCTACACGTTCCGCCCGAGCTCCAAGCTGCTGCTCAGCCCGAAGGGCAGCAAGGTGCGGCTGACCGAAAAGGAAACCGCCATCCTGCGCTATCTCTATCGCGCCGCGCAGAAGCCGGTGTCGCGCGAGACATTGTTGCAGGAAGTGTGGGGCTATAATTCCGGCGTCACCACCCACACGTTGGAGACGCACATCTACCGGCTGCGGCAGAAGGTCGAGAAGGACGCTGCCCAGCCCGCGATCCTGGTGACGGAAGCCGGCGGCTACAAGCTGGTGCCGTGATAATGGCGCACAGCCTCACACGACCGACACCCGGGCGATAACGCGCATGTCCCTCGAAGACGACATCGCCTTCTTCGAACAGGTGCCCACCTTCGCGGCGCTGGGCAAGCAGGCCTTGCGCATCCTCGCGATCGGCGCGGAAACCAAGCAATTGTCGAACGGCGCGGTGCTGTTTTACGCCGGCGAGCTCGCCGACGGCGGCTATGTGGTGCAGGAAGGCGCGTTGTTGCTGGAGCCGAACTCGGCGCTGAACACCGAGCAATTCATCGCCGGGCCCGGCACCCTGGTGAGCGAGCGGGCGCTGTTCACCGATACGGTCTGCGCCTCGACCGCGATCGCGCGCGGACCGACGGTGGTGATCCGCATCTCGCGCAGCCTGTTCCGGAAGATGATGGAGGGCTACCCGGCCGCCGCCGAGAAATTGCGCGATATGATGGCCGAGCGGGTTGGCGACTGGATGCGCGAGCTCGGAGGCGTGAAGCAGAAATTGGAAAAGCGCGATTAATCAGGTCTCGATCGTCGCCGTCACCGGCACGTGGTCGGACGGCCGCTCCGCGCCGCGATAATCTTTGGCGATCTTGATCGTAGAGACGCGGTCGGCGAGCGCATCCGAAGTCCAGACGTGATCGAGCCGGCGGCCGCGGTCGGCGGTGCGCCAATTGTCCATCGCGCGATAGCTCCACCAGGTGTAGAGCTTGGCCGGCTCCGGCATGAGCACGCGCATGGAGTCGATCCAGTTGCCGGCGTTGCGCGCCGCATTGAGCTTCTCGCATTCGATCGGCGTGTGCGAGACCACTTTGATCATCTGCTTGTGGCTCCAGACGTCGTGCTCGAGCGGCGCCACGTTGAGATCGCCGACCAGGATCGCGCGCTGGGATTTTTGCGGGCGCAGGCCGGAGTGCACACGCATTTCGTCGAGAAAATCGAGTTTGTGTTGGAATTTCGGATTGATCTCCGGATCCGGCTCGTCGCCGCCGGCCGGCACGTAGAAATTATGCAGCGTGATGGGATCGCGCAAATGCGCGCGCTCGCCCAGCGTTACCGAAACGTGCCGGCAGTCGGTCTTGCCGCAAAAGCTCTGCACGTCGACGCCTTCGAATGGCAGGCGCGAGAGCACGGCGACGCCGTGATAGCCCTTCTGCCCGCTGAGCGCGGCGTGCTCATAGCCGAGCCGCTGGAAGCGCTTGAGCGGAAAGGCGTCGTCGGGGCACTTGGTCTCCTGCAGGCAGAGCACGTCCGGCCGCGCGCTTTTTAGAAACTTGGCGACCAGGTCGATGCGCAGGCGGACGGAGTTGATGTTCCAGGTGGTAATCTTGAGCGGCATGCAAACTGATCAGCGCCCGCCTGTCGGCGGGCGTCCGGAATGACAAGGCGTGCTAATTCGCGGAAGTCGGATAGCGCGTATAGTCGATCTTGAACAGGCCGGGATCCGGCCGCTTGCTGGTGTCGATATTGTACACCGCGACGGTGGTGTCGTAACCCTGCGGGTCGGTCACCGTCCACTGTTTGAGCTGCATGTCCTTGGCGCTGAACATGATCATCAGCCGGCTGGTGCCGACCACGCTGTTCTTCTCCTCGACCACCACCGTGATGAACACGTCATCGGCATAAACCGCGACCAGGCTAGTGTCCTTCATCAGATCGACGTGGTCGGCGAGCAGGAAGCGCAGCGGCGTCTGCGACAGCGGATAGACATCCTGCGTCGCCAGATTGCGGTCGCGCACCACCACCGACTGGCCGTCGGCGATCAGCTCGATCGGGCTGGGGTCGTCGTATTCGAAGCGCACGCGGCCGGGCTTGGAAATATAGAACGCGCCCTGGGTGCGGCGGCCGTCCGGCGCCACCTGCACGAATTTGCCCGTCATCACCTGCATGCTGGAGAGATAATTGTTCACCCGCTCGATGATGCTGCGCTGCTCGGGGCTGAGCGCGGTGGTCGAGCCGGGCCGTCCCAGCAAAGCGGCGAACGGATTGGACACCGGATTGGGCGTCTGCGCCGTCGCCGGTGGCTGCGGCGCTTGTGCGCGGGCGGCGAGCGCTGCCGCGGGAATCACGGATTTGGGCGCAGCGATCGAGCCGGTAGTCGCGGGGTGAGTTTCGATCGCCGGGCGCGGGGTCGGGAGCGGGACGCCCTGGGCCAGCGCCGAGACGGGCGCCAGGCAGGCAACCATGAATGCTATCGCCAGTTTGTGGCCGGTCTGCGCATTAAGATATTGCGCCATCACGGTTTTCCGCCTCGCTCGCGCCCCGGGTTGAGTTCAAGTCTTGTGCACGTCCAATATGGGCCGGCTGTGGCTATTTCGCGGCTCCAATCATGCGCTGATTCGGGCCGGCCCGAAACGGCAAGGTTCAAAAGCGGTCATCGGCCGGATTTTCCGGGATCAGAATCTCGCGCTTGCCGGCATGGTTGGGCTGGCCGACGATACCTTCCTGTTCGAGCCGCTCCATGAGCGACGCGGCGCGGTTGTAGCCGATCTGCAGCCGGCGCTGGATGTAGGAGGTGGAGGCCTTGCGGTCGCGCTTCACGATGGCGACCGCCTGCTGGTAGAGGTCGCCGCCTTCGGCCAGGCCCATGCCGGTCGCATCGAACACCGCGCCGTCCTCGCCCTCTTCCGGATCGCCGGCGGTCACCTCGTCGAGATATTCCGGATGCCCCTGCGACTTCAGGTGGCGCACGACTTTCTCCACTTCGTCGTCCGACACGAACGGGCCGTGCACGCGACTGATGCGGCCGCCGCCGGCCATATAGAGCATGTCGCCCTGGCCGAGCAGTTGTTCGGCGCCCTGCTCGCCCAGGATGGTGCGGCTGTCGATCTTGGAAGTGACCTGGAACGAGATGCGGGTCGGGAAGTTCGCCTTGATGGTGCCGGTGATCACGTCCACCGACGGACGCTGGGTGGCGAGGATGACGTGGATGCCGGCGGCGCGCGCCATCTGCGCCAGGCGCTGGATGGCACCTTCGATATCCTTGCCGGCGACCATCATTAGGTCGGCCATCTCGTCGACGATCACCACCAGATAGGGCAACGGCTCAAGCTCGAGCTCTTCCTTCTCGTAGATCGCCTCGCCGGTTTCCTTGTCATAGCCGGTGTGCACCGTGCGGGTGAGCGTCTCGCCTTTCGCCTTGGCTTCCGCAACGCGCGCATTGTAGCCGTCGATGTTGCGCACGCCGAGCTTGGACATCTTCTTGTAGCGCTCCTCCATCTCGCGCACCGCCCATTTGAGCGCGACCACCGCCTTCTTCGGATCGGTGACGACCGGCGTGAGCAGATGCGGGATGCCGTCATAGACGGAAAGCTCGAGCATCTTGGGATCGACCATGATCAGCCGGCACTGGTGCGGCGTGAGACGATAGACCAGCGACAGGATCATGGTGTTGATGGCGACCGATTTGCCGGAGCCAGTGGTGCCGGCGATCAACAGATGCGGCATGCGCGCGAGATCGACGATCACCAACTCGCCGCCGATGGTCTTGCCGAGGCAAAGCGGCAGCTTGGCGGCGGTTTCATTGTAGTCGTTGCCGCTGAGCAATTCGCGCAGGTAAACCTTCTCGCGCGTAGGATTGGGCAGTTCGATGCCGATGGCGTTGCGGCCGGACACCACCGCGACGCGCGCCGAGACCGCGCTCATCGAGCGGGCGATGTCGTCAGAAAGCCCGATCACGCGCGACGACTTGATGCCGGGCGCCGGCTCGAGTTCGTACAGCGTCACCACCGGGCCGGGCCGCGCATTGATGATCTCGCCGCGCACACCGAAATCGCCGAGCACGCTTTCGAGCGCCGTGGCGTTGGCGTCGATGACGTCCTTCGACAGCGTGGAACGGTCCGCGACGCGCTGTGCTGTCAGCAGGTTGAGCGAGGGCAGTTGATAACCGCCGGTGGAGCGGCGCGCCGGCACGCGCGGTGCGGCGCGGCGGCGCGGGGTGGGCGGTGCGTCGTCATCGTCTTCGTCGACGAGCGCCGGATCGGCCAGCATGCCGGCGCGGGCGTAGCCCTCGAAACGCGGCTCCTGACGCGGGCTGGTCGCAGCCGGCATGGCGGCACGCAGCGGCGTGCGCGGCTTCCGGCGCAACAGGCGGCCGGCGCGCGCTTTCCAGCTCAGCAGCGCGTGCGCGATCATGCCGAGCCAGGCCGAAGCGTGATCGCCCTCGTCTTCGTCGGTCTCTTCGTCGGCATCGCGCGTGACGGTGCGCTCGGCCGGCTGCTTGCTGCCGAAGCCGGCGGCGAACGCGACCGTTACAACGGTGGCGATGCCGAACAGCACGGCGGTGATCAGCAGCGGCATGCCGGTGAGCCGCCCGCCGACAACTATCGCCGGTGCGCGCAGCAGCGCGTCGCCGAACACGCCGCCCAAGCCGGTCGGCAGCGGCCAGGAGCCCACGCGCGGCATGGCCGAAACGAAGCCGGCGGCAAGGAAGGTGGCGAGGATCCACAACAGGCCGCGCCATTTCTCGCCGACCGGTTGGTGCGACAAGAGCCGCCAGCCCAGCAGGATTTCCGGCACCAGCAGCATGACGGCGGCGAGGCCGAGCAACTGCATCGCCAGGTCGGAAAAAATCGCGCCCGGGAAGCCGAGCAGATTGTGCACCGGCGTCTGCGTGGCATGGCTGAGCGAGGGGTCCTGCACCGACCAGGTAGCGAGCGCGATCGCCGCCAGGAACGCCAGCGTGATCAGCGCGAGGCCGGCGATTTCGCTCAGGCGGCGCCGCAGGATGTCGCGGAAATGCTCGGTTACGAAAGCGACGGCGTCGAGGCTGCGGTCGATCGCGGGCATCTTTTTACCTCAAGCAAGGACCGCGACGAGGCGATGCAACGCCTCCGCCGTGGTCGCCTTGTCCTGAACCATGGCGACGCGGATGTAATCCGCGCCGGGATTGCTGCCGTCGGCCTGCTCGCGCGCGAGATAGCGGCCGGGCACTACGCGCACGCCGGCTTCCTGCCATAGCCGCTTGGTCACAATTTCGCTGCCGCCGTATTGCGAGACGTCGAGCCAGAGAAAAAATCCGCCGGCCGGGCGCCGGTAGCCGTAGCGATCGCCAATGATCTGGTCGGCGAGATCGAACTTGGCCGAATAGAGTTTGCGGTTCTCCCGCACATGCGCCTCGTCGCCGTAAGCGGCGACGGCGACGTGTTGCGCCGGGCCCGGCACCTGCGGCGCCGCGATGTTGCGCAGTTCGAGAAAGGCCGACAGAAAGCGGCGGTCACCGGCGGCGAAGCCGACGCGCAGGCCGGGCAGGTTCGAGCGCTTGGACAGCGAGTGGAACACCACGGCATTGGCAAAGTCGGGCCCGGTCGCTTCCAGCATGCCGGCCGGCTGATGCTCGCTGTAGATCTCGCAGTAGCATTCGTCGGCGAACACCAGGAAGCCGAAGCGGCGGGCAACGCCGGCGAGCTTGTCGAGATAAGCGCGGCTGGCGACGGCGCCTTGCGGATTCGACGGCGAGGCGAGGTAGAAGGCGACCGTGCGCGCCAGCAGCGCATCGTCGAGCGCGTCGAGATCGGGCAGGAACGAACTCGCGCGCGTCGTCGGCATGTAGACCGGCTCGCAATCGGCCGCAAGCGCACCGGCACCATAGGCGGCGTAGAACGGATTGGGGATCAGCACGGCGGGCTTGCCGGCGCGCGGCTTGACCCAGCGCTTGGCGGCGATGGCAGCGAGGAACAGTCCCTCGCGCGTACCGTTGAGCACCAAGACCTCACTGTCGGCATCGACCGGCCGCCCCAATTTGTAGCGACGGCCGAGCCATTGCGCGACCGCGCGGCGGAACTGATCGCTACCCTTGTTGGCCGGGTAGCGGCCGAATTCGTCGAGATGGGCGGCGAGCTCGGGGCCGACGAAAGACGGGATCGGATGCTGCGGCTCGCCGACCGACAGATTGATGGCCGGCTTACCCGGCTCGATGCCGGCGATCAGCTCGGTCAGGCGCACGAACGGCGAGCGGCCTTCGACCGCCGGGGCAGGGATGCTGGAAGGCTCGCGCTGGGCGGTCATCATGGGCATGGCGGTACACAAGCGGGAGCGGCCCGCGGCACGACGGTGAACCACAATAATGAGGGCGAGGTTAAGACCCGATTAACCATCGGTAACCGGAATTGGTGCCAATTGAATGGGCATTAACGCAGGCCGCCTAGGCTAGCCCTTGCCTTAAACTGGGGGAGAAGAAGATAATGACCAATCATATGTCGCCTTTGCTTTGGGGCGTGGCGTATTGCTGCTTTGCGGTGTTTGCGGTCGCGGCTTTCATCGGTGTTGCCGGTCACATCGATCCGAGCGTCTTGGCAATGCACTGATCGATCGGCCTCATCGGCGAGACGAATAAAGCCCGGCGCGTGCACCGGGTTTTTTCGTTTCTGGGACGCCAAAAAGAGAGAGGCCCCCGGCTCTTGCGAACCGGGGGCCTCGACGGAAGGGACAGTGCCGGGTTTCCGCCCCTACCGCTAGCTTGTTACGACTATTGCACGGTCTCGCCATGCAGCGCGAAATCGAGACCGTCGCGTTCCACCTCTTCGGTGACCCGCAGGCCGATGATCACGTCGATGATCTTGAGGATGATCAGCGACACGATGGCATCATAGAAGAACACGATGCAGATGCCCTCGAGCTGGTTGAGAACCTGGCCGGGATTGCCTTCGATCAGGCCAGGGGTGCCGCCGTACTCGTTGATCGCGAACACGCCGGTGAGCAACGCGCCGACGATGCCGCCGACCGCGTGGACGCCGAAGCAGTCCAGCGCGTCGTCGACACCGTGCATGCGCTTGAGGCCGGTGACGCCCCAGTAGCAGACCACGCCGGCGGCGACGCCGATGACCATCGAGCCGACCGGGCCGACGAAGCCCGAGGCCGGAGTGATCGCGACGAGACCGGCGACCGCGCCGGAGGAGATGCCGACAACGGTCGGCTTGCCGCGCGCCGCCCATTCCACCAACATCCAGGTGAAGGCCGCCACGGCCGTGGCGATCTGCGTCACGGTCATGGCCATACCGGCTTGCAGACCGGCGGTCACAGCCGAACCGGCGTTGAAGCCGAACCAGCCGACCCACAGCAGCGAGGCGCCGATCAGTGTCAGCACCATGTTGTGAGCGGGACCGCTATCTTTCCGCTTGCCGAGCATGATCGCGCACATCAGACCGGCGACGCCAGCGTTGATATGCACGACGGTGCCGCCGGCGAAGTCGAGCACCTTGATCAAGGCGTCCGAATTGCCGGAGGACAGCATGCCGTCCGAGCCCCAGACCCAGTGCGCGACCGGTGCGTAGACGAAGATCGCCCACAGGCCCATGAACCAGAGCATGGCGGAGAACTTCATGCGCTCGGCGAAGGCGCCCGCGATCAGCGCAGGAGTGATGATCGCGAAGGTCATCTGGAAGCACATGTACACGGTTTCAGGGATCGTCACCGCGAGCCCATTCGGATTGCCCGCGCCCGAGGTGATGTCGCTCAGAATACCTTGCAGGAATAATCGACTGAGTCCGCCGATGTAGGGCGAGCCAGGCGTGAACGCCAAGGTATAGGTCAAGATCGCGTAGACGATGGTGACAAGACAGGTGACGGCGAAGCTCGTCATCACGGTGTCACCCACGTTCTTCTTCCGCACCATGCCGCCGTAGAACAGGGCAAGGCCCGGAACGGTCATCATCAGCACCAGCGCCATGGAGGTGAGCATCCAGGCAGTGTCACCCGAATTGGGCGAGCACTTGGCAGTGACGGCTTTCTTCGGATCGGGATCGCTGGCGCAGGCCGGCGTTGGCGCCGGTGCCGGAGCGGGCGCGGCCGCAGGCGCGGCCGGAGCAGCGCCGGGAGCCGGCGTCTGGGCGTACGACGTATTGTACGTCGCCACGCTCAGAAATAGGCTGAGCAGAACTCCGAGAGCGAGAGCTGCAAGTCCCGCACGGGAGGATTTCTTCAACGTCATGGTCTAACTCCTGTCCGTATTGTTTTGCGGTGCGGGTTACTAGAGAGCCGCAGCGTCGGTTTCGCCGGTGCGAATTCGCACGGCATGATCGAGGGCAAAGACAAAGATTTTGCCGTCGCCGATCTGACCAGTCTTGGCGGCTCCGGAGATGGCGCCGATGACCTTGTCAACCTGTTCGGTTGCCACCGCCACTTCCACTTTAACTTTCGGGAGGAAGCTCACCGCATACTCGGCCCCACGGTAGATTTCCGTGTGGCCCTTTTGACGCCCGTAGCCCTTGACCTCGGTGACAGTTAGTCCTTGCACCCCGATGGAGGTCAGAGCATCGCGGACCTCGTCGAGTTTGAAAGGCTTGATAATGGCCATGACGATTTTCATGGATTCGATCCCCGCTTGAGCCCGTTTTCTACAGTCACGCAGTGCGGGCGGGTTCACTGAGCCGGGCCCGCAAAGCAAGCTTTGCGGGCATGGCCGGACCAGGAGAATCAAACGCCGTGCCAGATGCCGGGCTGGCCCGCATCTGGCTGATTCGATGAACGAATTTTTACGATTGAGGCGGCAGACCAAAGGCTCCATTGGGCGTTAGCCCAAAGTCGCGCCAAGACTCAGAGGGCCTGCATAATATTTAAGCAGCCGCCTGGCGGTGGTAAAACCGCACCCGTCGCAAGGGCGGATGCGGCTCAGTTGCGCGTTATTGCAGCGCCTCGCCGTGCTGGGTGACGTCGAGCCCCATTACTTCATCCTCGTGGCGCACCCGCAGCGGCACGATAGCGCCGATGAGCTTGAGCACGACGAAGGTCATGATGCCCGACCATGCCAACGTCACGAGGATCCCAAAGATCTGGGTGAGGACCAGCCGTGGATTGCCTTCGAGCAGACCGGACACGCCGCCCGGCAATTCGGGACTTGCGGACAGGGCGCCGACCGCCAGCACGCCGGCAAGGAAGGTGCCGGTCAGGCCGCCGATGCCGTGCACGCCGAACACGTCGAGCGAGTCATCGTAGCCGAGCTTGAGCTTGAGCCAGGTGCAGGCCCAGAAACAGATGCCGCCGGCGATCACCCCGATCAGCACGCCTTCCATCGGCATGACGAAGCCGGAGGCGGGCGTGATGGTGCCGAGTCCGGCCACCGCGCCGGAGATCATGCCGAGCACCGATGGCTTACCGCGCGTCCACCACTCCAGCGCCATCCAGGTGAAGGCGCCAGCGCTGGCGGCAAGATGCGTCGACGTGATCGCCATGGCGGCGCGGGCATTAGCGCCCAGTGCCGAGCCGCCGTTGAAGCCGAACCAGCCGACCCAGAGCAGGCCGGTGCCAATCACCGCCAAAGTGAGATCGTAGGGCGACAGGTTTTCGCTGCCGTAGCCGCGCCGCTTGCCGATGACATAGGCCGCGACCAGACCGGCGACCCCGGCATTGAGGTGCACCACTAGCCCGCCCGCGAAATCGATGACGCCGTAGCTGCTCAGGAAGCCGCCGCCCCAGACCCAATGCGCGATCGGGACATAGACCAGCAGCAGCCAGAAAACGCAGAACAAGAGGAACGCCGAAAAGCGGAAACGATCTGCGACCGAGCCCGCCACCAGCGCCACCGTGATGACCGCGAAGGTCATCTGATAGATCATGAACAAGCTTTCCGGGATGGTTTTGGCGAACGGCGAGATCGCATTGAGCGTCATGCCGTTGAGGAAAATGCGATCGAACGAGCCGATATAGGCGCCGTCACCGGTGAAGGTGAGCGAGTAGCCGATGACCGCCCACAGGACGGAAACCAGGAAGGTGGCGGCCATGCACTGCGCCATGGTGGCGAGCACGTTCTTCTTGCGCACCATCCCGGCATAGAACAAGGCGAGGCCCGGGATCGTCATCATCAGCACCAGGCCGGTGGCGCCCATCATCCAGGCGGTGTCGGCGGCGTCGATCTTGGCTGCTTCCGCGAAAGCCGGTGACGCGGCGAGTATCACCGACATGGCTGCTACGGTTGCTGCGAGGCGTAGTTGCGCCCGTGTCATTTCATATCCCCCCGATTTTTAAGTTTCTAAAGCGCGTCGACGTCGGTCTCGCCGGTGCGGATGCGCACGGCTTGCTCGATCGGCGTGACGAAGATTTTTCCGTCGCCGATCTGTCCGGTCTTGGCGGCGGCGGCGACCGCGTCCATCACCTGGTCGAGCTGCTCGCTGGCGACCGCCACTTCGACACGCAGCTTGGGGAGGAAATTCACCGCGTATTCAGCGCCGCGATAAATCTCCATGTGACCTTTCTGCCGTCCGTAGCCCTTGACCTCGCACACGGTCATCCCGTGAACGCCAATGCGGGTGAGGGCGTCGCGCACCTCGTCGAGCTTGAACGGTTTAATGACCGCGATGACCAGCTTCATGGTTTTCCTTCCCGGCAGATCTCTGGGTGGCGCCTGATTTAATCCGAAAGCCGGGTTCCGCCCTTGACTTAATTGGGGGCGGGCGTCTTCGGGATCACGCGCCGGGGGGCGATGAAAACCCTTCCGGCGGCTGCCGGCGGGGCTCATCTGCCTAGCGTATCGACAGCCGGATCAAAAATTAAGCGCCAATATTGCTACTTCCAAAGGCATTCGCCGCAGAAAGCGCCGTATTACGACAGTGGGATTGTCCTACTTGTCCTGGACGGGAGCGGCGAGCCTGAGGCCATGGATCAGACCCGGGAGCTTGGCGCGCGCCTGAGCGGCGGTCATGCCGGGCTGGATGCGCGGGTCGTAGAGCAAGGTCAGAAGCGACCGGTCATAGACCGTCAGGTAGCCCACCATGCGTTTCTGGTTAAGCGAGGTCCACGGATTGCGCTGGTCGTGGTTCGACAGGCCGAAGGCGTGCAACAGCTCGTGATAGGCGCAGTCGAGAAAGACGTCGTCGCCCTGGTCGACGATGACGAAGGAGACCGCGCGCAGGATGCCGCCGTCGGTGCCCGATTTCACGCTGGTCATGCATTGCGGATCGGTGCGCGCGATGAAGGTCTTGGCTATCTTGGCGCCGAACGCGGCCCGCAATGCCGAGTTGAAATATTTTTCGTCGATCAGGTGCACCTCGATGTCGGCCGACGCGGCGTCGGGCACGATGCTGAGCTGCAGGTTGGGCACCTTCTCCGCGTATTCTTCGAGCACGCGCCGCATCGCGTCCGCGCGATCGACGCTGCCGTTGCCGGTCACGGCGACGCGGATCGGATGATCGAAGCGGCGGATGCCGCGCGGTGGCGCGCCGATGCGCAGATCGGAGCCGAAGCTGAGCGCGAGAAATCCGCGCATGAGTTCGGCGGTGGAGAAGCGCGTGTATTGCGGCGGCGCGCCGGGGAACGAGCCGAGCGGCGCCGACTGCCGGCCGGAGGCGGCGACCGCCGCCCCCGCCAACGACAATAGAAAAACAAACGCCGCCAACGATCGCTTCATATTAGAATTACGATCTGCGCACGATCTTATCCGAAAACCGGTTCCCATCCCCGATCGGGGTCGAGGACCTGCTTTTCGGGATCATGCGCTATGTATGCCGTCGCCGCAGCAAGCCTTCCTGCGCCACCGAGGCGACCAGCGTGCCGTCGCGGGTGAATATAAGTCCGCGCGAGAACCCGCGCGAGCCATGCAGATTGGGCGAATCCTGCGCGTAGAGCAGCCACTCGTCGGCACGGAATGGCCGGTGCAGCCAGAGCGCATGATCGAGGCTGGCGGCCATGAATTCCTTTTCGAACAGCGTGCGGCCGTGCGGCACCAGCGCGGTGTCGAGAAGTCCCATGTCCGAGGTGTAGGCCAGCACGCATTGATGGATCGCCGGATCGTCCGGCAGCCGGCCGGTGGTTTTGATCCAGACATTGAAGCGGCCGTCGGGATATTTCTTGCCGAGATAGCGTTCGAATTCGACCGGACGCAGCTCGATCGGCCGTTCGCGCTCGTAATAGCGGCGCACCGGATCGGGCATCATGGGCAGGATTTTTTCGCGCGCCTCGGTTTCGCTCGGCAGGTTTTCCGGCGGCGGCACGTCCGGCATTTTCGCCTGATGCTCGAGGCCGGGCTCGTCGCTATGGAACGACACGAGCATGGAAAAAATAGGCTGGCCGTGCTGGCGCGCGGTGACGCGTCGCGTGGTGAAGCTTTTGCCGTCCCTGATCCGGTCGACGTCGTAGATGATCGGAACCTTGGGATCGCCCGGCAGCAGAAAATAGGCGTGCATAGAATGCGGCGGCCGCGTCTCCACGGTGCGCACCGCGGCGACCAACGCCTGGCCGATCACCTGGCCGCCGAACACGCGCTGCCAGCCCACTTGCGGCGAGCGGCCGCGGAACAAGTTCACCTCGAGCGGCTCAAGATCGAGGATATTGAGCAGGTCCTGGACGGCGGAAGGATTGGAGGTCATGGGCGGCCGGTATAGGTCAAATCACGGCCCCAACCTGCTATGCTGGGCCAAGTTTTACAAGGAAGCTGCGAACAAACTCCCATGCCGAAGGCCCTGAAGGATCACCATAAAAAGACCGATCTGCTGATCGGCGGCGCCGGCTTTGCCGGTTTGGCGCTGGCGATCGCGCTACGCCAGGGGCTCGGCGAGGGGCTTAGCGTGACGTTGGTGGACCCGACGCTTGTCGCGGCGCCATCGAAAGACCCGCGCGCCTCGGCGATTGCGGCGGCCGCGCGCCGGCTGTTCGAGGCAATCGAAGTCTGGGATGCGGTCGCCGCCGACGCGCAGCCGATCCTCGATATGGTGGTGACCGATAGCAAGCTCGACGACGCGGTGCGGCCGACCTTCCTCACCTTCGGCGGCGACGTGGAGCCGGGCGAACCCTTCGCGCACATGGTCGAGAACCGCCATCTGATCGACGCGCTGGTGAAGAAGGCGAAAGAGGTTGGCGTCGATCTGCGGCCGGGTTCGGTCAGCGGATTCGAGCACGCGGCGAATGCGATCGAGGTGCAGCTTGCCGGCGGCGAGACGATTTCGGCACGGCTCCTGGTCGGCGCCGACGGCGCGCGCTCGAAAATCCGCGAACAGGCCGACATCGCCAGCCATGGCTGGAACTACAATCAGTCGGCGATCGTCACCACGGTGGCGCACGAACGCGAGCACAACGGCCGCGCCGAGGAACATTTTCTGCCCGCCGGGCCGTTCGCCATTCTGCCGCTCAAGGGAAAGCGCTCGTCGATCGTGTGGACAGAGACTGCGCGCGAGGCGGAGCGCATGGTGGCGCTGCCCGATGACGAATTCCACGCCGAGCTGGAGAAGCGGTTCGGCCTGCAGCTCGGAGATATCAAGGTGGTCGGGCCGCGCCGCGCCTTCCCGCTCGGCCTGTTCACCGCGCGCTCGTTCATCGCCGAACGATTGGCGCTGGTCGGCGACGCCGCGCATATTATTCATCCGATCGCCGGCCAGGGACTGGATATGGGGCTGCGTGACGTGGCCGCCCTGGCGGAAACTATCGCCGACGCCGCGCGGCTCGGGCTCGATATCGGCGGCGCGCAAGTGCTCGAGCGCTATCAGCGCTGGCGCCGCTTCGACACCATGACCATGGGCGTCGCCACCGACGGATTGAACCGGCTGTTCTCCAACAGCTCCGATGTGTTGCGTCTCGTGCGCGACGTCGGCCTCGGCGTGGTTGAGCGCATGCCGGCGCTCAAGCGCGTATTCATCCGCGAGGCGGCGGGCTTCACCGGCGACGTGCCCAAGCTGCTGCGGGGGGAAGCGTTGTAGCAAGTCACGTCAGCAGAATGCTGCCGACGTGATCGTGGAACGGCTTGCGCTTGGCGATCGTCTCGTACCAGCGGTCGAGATGCGGCGTGGCGGGCCGGTCGGGCACCAGTTGGCGGTAGCGGTAGCACATCACGCCGACCGGAATATCGCCGTAGGAGAACGCCGGGCCGGCGACGTAGGCCGTCTTGGCGAGTTGTGCATCGAGGATCTTCATCGCGTCGACGGTCTTGGCCTGCGAGGTCTTGATCGCGGCCGCGTCGCGTTTTTCCGGCGGCGTGCGGATCAGGCCCCAGAATGCCGGCGTGATCGCAGGTCCCACCACCGACAACTGCCAATCCATCCACTGGCTGGCGAGCGCGCGCTGCTTGGGATCCTTCGGCTCCAGCACGTTGTTCTTGTCGTGCTTGCCGGCGAGATAGCGCACGATCGAATTGGATTCCCACAGCAGGAAGCCGTCTTCTTCCTCCAGTGTCGGCACCAGGCCGTTCGGATTCATTGCCAGATAGGGCGGCTCCTTGTTCTTGCCGAAGACGCCGCCGACGTCGATGCGGGTGTACTCAAGCCCGAGCTCGCCGACCGCCCACATCGCCTTCTGGACGTTGGACGAGGTGTTGCGGCCCCAGATTTTGATCATGCGTCGTTTCCTGATTTTGCCGTGGCTTTTTGATGATCGAAGGCGAATTCAATCCAGCCGCCGCGCCTCTTCCGGCAGCATGATCGGGATGCCGTCGCGGATCGGATAGGCGAGCTTGGCCTTGCGCGAGATCAGCTCCTGCTTGGCGGCGTCGTATTCCAACGTCGTCTTGGTCAGCGGGCAGACCAAAATTTCCAACAGCTTCGGATCGACGCTGCCGACGGGCGGTTCGGTGGGCGGAGTGGTGGGCATGACTGAGGTCCCGGTGTTTTCGCCGGCTTTATAGCATGGGATGGCGGCCTACTGCAGCGGCGTCTCGCCCTCGGTATTCTTCTTGGCGAGCTCGATCTCGGTGATGGCGACCAGCAGTTCGGCGCGGGTTTTCAGGTCGGGCGCCTCCAGCAGCGCCTGTTTTTCCGGCGGGCCATAGGGCGACATCATCGACAGCGCATTGACCAGCGCCTCGTTCGGCGCCTGGTCGATGCCTTCCCAGTCCGCCTTCAGATTGTTGGCCTTCATGAAGGCGCGCAACGCATGGAGCACCGCGGCGCGGTCGACCGCCTCCTCGCCCTTGCGCGCGATGAAGTCGTCGGCAAACGGCGCGTAAGTGACGCGGCATTGCCGATAGTCGGTCTTGACCGGCAATTCCTGCTCGATACGAAAGCGGGCCACGCCGGTGAGCTCGAGCAGATAACGGCCATCGCCGCTTTCGGCGAGCTGGGTGATGCGTCCGACGCAGCCGATCTTGAACAGCGGCGGCTTGTCGGCGCCGCCGCTATGCGCGGCGTCGGGCTGGATCATGCCGATCAGCCGATGGCCGTCGCGCAAGGCGTCATCGATCATGGCGAGATAGCGCGGCTCGAAAATATTGAGCGGCATCTGTCCGCGCGGCAGCAGCAGTGCGCCCGGCAGCGGGAACACCGGAATGACTTCGGGCAGATCGATCGGCCCGCGATACTGGGCGTTCATCGGCATTGTACGTTACTCCGCGCGCCGGTGCCGTTCCGGCGCGAACGCATTTTAGCTGCGCATGATCTTTTCCGAAAACCGGTTCCCACTTTTCGGGATCATGCGCTACGAAAACAAAATCGACGACAGCCGCTTGCGGCCTTCCACGGTGGCCGGATCGGTCGGGCCCCAGGCCTCGAAAAACTGCACGAGTTGTTTGCGCGCGCCGTCGTCGTTCCATTTGCGGTCGCGCTTGACGATGGCGAGCAGATGATCGGCGGCCTCCGTGCGCTTGCCCTTGGCGTTGAGCGCGGCGGCGAGATCGAAGCGCGCTTGATGATCGAGCGAATTGGCGGCGATTTTCTTTTCCAGCTCGTCGATCGGTCCGACCGATTTGGCCTGCTCGGCGACCTCGAGCGCCGCGCGTGCGGCGGCGACCGCCGCGTCGTTGCGCTTGGCCTCGGGCACCATGGCGAGCGTCTGCTTGGCCTGCTCAAGCGCGCCGGTCTGCACATAGCAGCGCGCGAGACCGGCGAGCGCGGCGATATTGCCGCCGTCCTGGGTGAGCAACTGCCCGTAGAGATTGGCCGCCTCGGCCGCATTGCCGGCGGCCAGCGCCTCGTCGGCGGCTTTCATCTGGTCTTTGTCCTCGGCGCCGATCTTGCTCTTGGTCACCCGCTCGAGGAACGCAATCACCTGACTTTCGGGCAACGCGCCCATGAAACCGTCGACCGGCTGCCCGTTGGCGAAGGCGATCACGGCCGGGATCGACTGGATGCCCATCTGGCCGGGAATTTCCGGATGCTTGTCGATGTCCATCTTGGCGAGCTTGACCTTGCCCTTGGCCGCCTTCACCGCCTTTTCCAGGATCGGCGTGAGCTGCTTGCAGGGTCCGCACCAAGGCGCCCAGAAATCCACCAGCACCGGCTGGCGCTTGGATTCCTCGATGACGTCCTTCATGAAGCCTTGTGTCGTGGTTTCGATCACCACGCTTTCGGGCGCCGCCGTCATTCCCCCGCCGTTTTGCAGCATTTTACCTCGCCTATTCGGGCCTAAAGCCCGGTTCCATGCCGGATTAAATGGGTTATCCCGGGCATGAATGCAATCGGGTCAGGACGTCCCGGCCACCCGGCCTGAAACGCGCTCGATGCGGGCCATGTGGCCGGTCAATTCCAGGAACTTCACCAGATCGTCGCGTTTGATCGAGGTGGTCATGGTGTTGACCAGCGGATGATAGTTGAGCGTCTCGTGCTCCATCATGGCGGCATCCAGCACCACGGTGACGCGGCCTTGGGTGTCGTTGATGGCGCCGAACGGCGTGACCGCGCCCGGCTCGACACCCCAGACCTCGCGCAGCAGGTCGGACGAGCCGAACGAGAAGCGCCCGGTGGCGCCGAGCTGCCGGTGCAGGCCTTTCAGGTCGATCTCGGCGTCTTCCAGCGCCACCACCAGATAAAGCTCGTATTTCTTGTCGCGCAGGAACAGATTTTTGGTGTGGCCGCCCGGGATCTGCCCGCGCAAGGCTCGCGACTGTTCGACCGTGAACAGCGGCGGATGCTTCACGGTACTATGCCTGATGCCCAGGGCATCGAGGGCGGCGAAGAGCTGGTCGGGCGTTACGGGCATGAACTCTGACAGGCTGTCCGGTGTTATTACCACTGCCGGCCAGTGAGGCTGACGATGAAGTGCATAACTTATGCTGGGGCCGTGGTCCTTGCCGGCGCGATCCTGAGCCTGCAGCCGGTGTGGGCCCAGGCGGCGGAGGCGCCCTGGTGCGCGGTCGTGAATGCTGGCTTGGGCGACATGATTTGGGATTGCCAATACTGGACGTTCGAGGCGTGCGTGCCGAACGTGCTCTCCGGCAATCGCGGCTTTTGCAACATGAACCCGCGCTGGGACGGCTGGTACCCGAAGCCGGAAAAGCCCAAGCGGCACCGCCGGCGCCACGTTAATCGGGATTAACGGGCAAAACGGGGCGTAGTTGCAAAGTGGTCAACCTTTTGGCTATAGGTTCGGGCTTGGCGGCCGGACATGCTGTTTCGGCCAGTTTTCTATCGGATGCGGGTGTAGCTCAGGGGTAGAGCACGACCTTGCCAAGGTCGGGGTCGAGGGTTCGAATCCCTTCGCCCGCTCCAAACTTCTCAAATAATTGTCATTCCGGACCGCGCGCTAATGCGCGCGACCGGTATGACGCGGGTCAATACCCCGCCGCAAGCGCGCCGCGGGTGCGGGTATCGGCGGCGCCGACATAGCCCTGCGGCGCGAACTCGCCCTTCGGGATCACCACGATCGAGTTGGCCGAGGTATGCGGCTCGGTCGCCACGAGCGTGTGGCCGCGTGCTTTGAGCGTTTCGAGCACATCGGGCGCAAAGCCCGGCTCGACGAAGGTCTCGTCCGGCTGCCACTGGTTATGCAGACGCGGCGCGCTCACCGCTCTGTCGATCGGCATATGGAAATCGATCACGTTGGTGATGACCTGCAGCAGCGCCGAAATAATGCGGCTGCCGCCTGGCGAGCCGGTGACCAGAAACGGCTTGCCGTCTTTCAGCACGATGGTCGGCGCCATCGATGACAGCGGACGCCTGTTTGGACCCGGCAGGTTGGCGTTGAAGCCGACCAGGTCGTAGGCGTTGGCCGCGCCCGGCCTGGCGGTGAAATCGTCGAGCTCGTTGTTGAGCAGCACGCCGGTGCCGTCGGCGACCAGGCCGAGGCCGTAGGAAAAATTCAGCGTATAGGTGTTCGACACCGCGTTGCCATCGTGGTCGATGACCGAGAAATGCGTGGTGTTGCGACCCTCGTCGCCGGCGGGCTTGCCGGGGCGGATGTCGGCGGCCGGCGTTGCCTTGTCGCCGATGCCGGCGCGCAATGTGGCGGCATATTTTTTCGAGAGCAGGCGGGCGAGCGGGATTTTCACCGCGTCGGGATCGCCCATGAACACGGCGCGGTCGGCATAGGCGCGCTTCATCGCTTCGATCATATCGTGCATCGATGGTGCGCCGCGGCCGAGCTTGGCGAGATCGTAGCCCTCCAGGATGTTGAGCGTCTCGATCAGCGCCACGCCGCCGGAGGAGGGCGGCGGCATGGAGACGATGTCGTAGCCGCGATAGGTTCCGCGCACGGGCTCGCGCTCCACCGCGCGATAATTCTTCAGATCGTCCGCCGTCATGATGCCGCCGGCGCCGCGCACCGCGGCCACGATCTGCGCGGCGGTGCGGCCCTCATAGAATGCGCGTGGTCCGTTTTGCGCGATCGCCCGCAAGGTATCGGCGAGATCGAATTGCAGCAGCCGGTCGCCTTCGTGCGGCGGCTGGCCGCCGCTGAGGAAAATCCCCGCCGCCGACGGCCAGCGCGCCAGCCGTGCGCGCGCGCGCGGCAGTGAGTCGGCGGTGTCGTCCTCGACTGGGAAGCCCTGCTCCGCCAGCCGGATCGCAGGCGCGATCAGATCGGCGGGCGAAAGCTTGCCGGAGCCGTATTTCTGCTGCGCCAGCGCCAGGCCCGCCACCGTGCCCGGCACGCCGACGGCGAGCCCGGAGTCGCGCGATTTTGCCGGATCGGGATTGCCCTTGGCATCGAGGAACATGGTCGCGGTCGCGGCCGCCGGCGCGGTCTCGCGATAATCGATCGCGATATCGCGATTGTCCTTGGCGAGGTGGATCAGCATGAAGCCGCCGCCGCCGAGATTGCCGGCGCGCGGATAGGTGACCGCGAGCGCGAAGCCGACCGCCACCGCCGCGTCCACCGCGTTGCCGCCGCGGTCGAGGATCTCGATGCCGATGCGGGCGGCGCGGCTCTCCTGCGCCACCACCATGCCGTTGTGGGCGAGGATCGGCGTCGCCGGCGGAATAAGCGGCGTACGCGCGACCGGCGCGACCTGGCCGAGCGCCACGCCTGCGAAAGCGAGCAGCGCGGCGGCAGCGATCGTCAAGCGTCGGAGGTATCGCATCGGAGCGGACCCGGCGGCAGGCAGCGGAGCGAATGCACGCAAGCTATAATGCATTGTCGCCATGGTGCGAAATGAGAGGCTCCCGGCATGCGTTCGATCGCGGTCAAGTCGCCCGACGGTACGACGATTGCGGCCTTTGAAGGCGGTAATCCGGCCGGGCCTGCCATCCTGTTCATGCACGGGCTGATGCAATGCCATCTGGCATGGCGGCGGCAATTCGACGATCCGGCGTTGGCTGGCGCGTTCCGCCTGGTTGCCATGGACCTGCGCGGCCATGGCGCATCCGACAAACCGGTCGGCAAGGAACACTACCGGCCGGATAAATTGTGGGCGGACGACGTCGCCGCCGTTATCGCGCAGTTGGGATTGCGCAAGCCGGTGCTGGTCGGCTGGTCGTATTCCGGCCGCGTGATCACCGACTATCTGCGTGTGCATGGGCAGGCCAATGTGGCCGGCATCGATTTCGTCGGCGCCAATACCAAGAGCGACAGCGCCTTGCTCGGTCCGGCCATCAAGCTCATCCCGGCCGCTCTGGCGGACGATCTGGCGAGCCGCATCGACGGCACGCGCGCCTTTCTGCGCGCCTGCTTCGAGCGGCAGCCGAGCGACGACGAGTTCGCGTTCATGCTTGCCTACAACATGGTGGTGCCGGCGCAGGTGCGCGCCGCGGTGCTCAATCGCGAAGCCAATCCCGGCGACATGCTGGCCAAGCTGAACTGCCCGGTCCTGGTGAGCCACGGCAGCGAGGATCCGTTCATGCTGCCGGCCATGGCGCAATTCACCGCCTCGCAAGTCAAAGGCGCGCGGCTGTCGATGTACGACAAAATCGGCCATTCGACGTTCTACGAGGACGCGCCGCGCTTCAACCGCGAGCTCATGGAGTTCGTGCGCGCGGCGCAGTAAGGGCAGCGCGCCTGGCCGTGATAGACCGTGTTCGGCCGCATGTCGGTGGCGGAGGCGATGCGGTTCGACATGTTGAAGAAGCCGGCGATCGCCGCGACGTCCCAGATGTCGCGGTCGGAGAAGCCGGCGCGGCGCAGCCGCTCGCGGTCGCCGTCCTCGACATTGGCCGGCTGCGCGGTGAGCTTGACCGCGAAGTCGAGCATGGCGCGCTGGCGCTTGGTGAGCCGCGCGGCGCGATAGTTCATCACGATCTGCTCGCCGAGCAGCGGGTTGCCGGAATATTGCCGCACCGCGGCGCCGTGCGCGGTGAGGCAGTAGTAGCAGCGGTTCTGCGACGACACCGCGACCGCGATCATCTCGCGCTCGAGCTTGGAGAGTCCGCTCTCGCCCAGCATCAGATCGTTGTACATGGCGACGAAGGCTTCGAGCTTGGTCATGTCGAAGGCGTAGGCGACCAGCACGTTCGGGATGAAGCCGAGTCTGTCCTGGCACTTCTTGAAATAGGCGGCCATGGCGGGCGTGAGCTTCGCCATCGGCAGATTGAGCGCGATCACCGGCGCGTCGTCGGCCGCCGGCGATGCCGATTTAAGCGGGACCGGCTTCGCCGCGGCCGCCTTGGCCGCCGGTTTGCCGCCCTTGATGGCGAGCAGCGAGGGCTTGGCCGCGGCTGGCTTCACGATGGCCGCCTTGCCGGCGGTTTTGATTGATTTGTCGGCCTTGTTCATTGCCCGCGCCCCTTGCTGTCCTCGCCTGCCGGCAAGCCTACAATTTTCCGAAGCCCCGCGATACGACCCCGCGACCCTGCTTTTGCCTTTTAGGTCAGCATCTTAAGCCGCCCGCGCGCGGCCTTTTGCAAAGCGGTCATGGTCGCGTCACCAAATGGTGGGTTGCTCTCACGGCCCGCCTTGGAACATGAAGACTCCTGATCCATGCTCGACCGATTCTCGCAACCAGCATCTGGCTCCATGGCCGTCGAATTTCCCGCCAGCGAGCACGAAAACGCCGCCCGCGCCGTCATCGAGCAGGCCGGCGCCGCGCTGGCCGCACGCCGCAGCGACATCCCGGCCAAGCTTCGTCGCGCAGCTCTACGCCCGCACGGTGGCGGAGGACGTGCTGTGCTACGCGGTCGCCGATCTTGCCGAACTGGCCGAACGGGCCTTCGATTTTCTCAAAGAGCGGCAGCCCGGCGTCCCGAAAATCCGCTGCGAAACCGTGGCGCTGAAAGAGTCGGGCGCGCGCAAGTCGGTTTCGGTCATCGAGATCGTCAACGACGACATGCCGTTCCTGGTCGACTCGGTGATGGGCGAACTCGCCGAGCGCCGGCTCAATGTGCAACTGGTGGCGCATCCGGTATTCGGCGTGCGGCGTGACGGCGGAAAACTTTCGGCGCTCGGCGCCGCCGACGCCGGCGGCAGCGCGCGCGAGAGCTTCATCCATATCCATCTCGAGCCGATCGCCGACGAGGCGGTGCGCGCGGAGATCGTACGCGCGCTCGACGGCGTGCTCGGCGAAGTGCGGCTGGCGGTGCAGGATTGGCGCGCCATGCTCGAACGCGTGAACAGCGTGGTCGCCGATCTGAAAACCAATCCGCCGCCGCTGCCGGTGGACGAAATCGCCGAGGCGATCCAATTCCTGCAATGGCTGCTGGCCGACAATTTCACCTTCCTCGGCGTGCGCAATTACATCTTCGACGGCAATACGCTGGAGCCCGATTTCGACAGCGCGCTCGGCATCATGCGCCTGCGTGAATTGCGCGTGCTCAAGCACGGCAACGAGCTGATCGAATTTACCCCGGAAATCATGGCGTTTCTCAAGGAGCCGCGGCTGCTGATCATCGCCAAGGCCAACATCCACGCCCACGTGCACCGGCGCGTCTATCTCGACTATGTCGGCATCAAGCGCTTCGATGCGGCCGGCAATCTGGTGGGCGAGCAGCGCATCGTCGGGCTGTTCACCTCCACCGCCTACACCCGCACCGCGCACAGCATTCCCTATCTGCGCCGCAAGATCGCCGGCGTCGAAGCGCGCGCCGGGTTCGACGCGAACAGTCATTCCGGCAAGGCGTTGACCAACGTGCTGGAGCATTATCCGCGCGACGAACTGTTCCAGGTGGACGACAACTCGCTCTATCATTTCGCGCTCGCCATCCTGCAGCTCGACGAGCGGCCGCGCGTGCGCGTATTGGCGCGGCGCGATCGTTTCGACCGCTTCGTGTCGGTGCTGGTGTTCGTGCCGCGCGAACGCTACGACAGCCATATCCGCGCGCGGATCGGCGATTATCTCAGCAGCGCCTTCGTGGGGCGCGTGTCGGCGTTCTATCCGTTCTTCCCGGAAGGTCCGCTGGTGCGCGTGCACTTCATCATCGGCCGCTCCGGCGGCCACACGCCGGCGATCGACAGCGCCACGCTGGAGCGCGAGGTCGCGGCCATCGTGCGCTCGTGGACCGACGGATTGAGCGACGCACTGGCGCTGGTCAATCCGCCGGAGCGGGCGCGCGCATTGTTCGGCCGCTACCGCGACGCCTTCTCCATCGGTTTCCAGGAAGCCTACGTGCCGGCGGTGGCGGCCGGCGATATCCGTATGGTCGAATCCTTGAGCGAACAACGCCCGCTCGGCGTCGATTTCCATCACCGGCTGGAGGAGGAGCAGCGCGCGGTCGGCCTCAAGGTCTGGAGCCTGGCGCGTCCGCTGCCGCTGTCGGAGCGCGTGCCGGTGCTGGAAAACATGGGTTTCCGGGTGGTGGACGAGCGCACCTACCACATCACGCCCAGCGCCGAGGGTGGCCACGACGCCTGGTTCCACGACATGCTGCTGGAGCGCCGCGACGGCGGCATGATCGAGCTCGACGCCGGCAAGGCGCGGCTCGAAGCCGCCTTCCTGATGGTGATGCGCGGGCAGGCCGAGAACGACGGCTACAACGCGCTCACGCTGGCAGGCTCGCTGGCCTGGCGCGAGGTGGCGCTGATCCGCACGCTGTCGCGCTTCCTGCGTCAGGTGCGCGTGCCCTATTCGCAGGATTACATGTGGGCGACGCTGGTGAAACATTCCGCCATCGCCGCGCAAATTGTCGAATTGTTCTACGCCCGCTTCGACCCGCGGCCGGACGTCGCGCAGGAGCGCGACGCCAAGCAGAAAGAGATTGCCGCGCGCATCGAAGAGGAATTGCAGAAGGTCGACAGCCTGGACGAAGACCGCATCCTGCGTCATTTCGTCAACGCGGTGCAGTCGGCGATCCGCACCAATTTCTATCAGACCGACAAGGACGGCCATCCCAAGGCGCTGATCGCGGTCAAGTTCGCGAGCGGCAAGATCGCCGATCTGCCGTTGCCGCGCCCGCTCTACGAGATCTTCGTCTACTCGCCGCGCGTGGAAGGCGTGCATATGCGCTTCGGCAAGGTGGCGCGCGGCGGCATCCGCTGGTCCGACCGGCCGCAGGATTTCCGCACCGAAATCCTCGGGCTGGTGAAGGCGCAGCAGGTGAAGAACGCGGTGATCGTGCCGGTCGGCGCCAAAGGCGGCTTCGTGCCCAAGCTGATGCCGAAGGGCGCGGCCCGCGAGTTGGTGCAGGCGGAAGGCATCGCGACCTATAAACTGTTCATCTCGACGCTGCTCGACATCACCGACAACATCCATCACGACGGCACGATCATTCCGCCTGACTGCGTGGTGCGGCACGAGGGCGACGATCCCTATCTGGTAGTCGCCGCCGACAAGGGCACCGCGACGTTCTCCGACATCGCTAATGGGATTTCGATCGAGCACGACTACTGGCTGGGCGATGCCTTCGCCTCCGGCGGCTCGGCCGGCTACGACCACAAGGTGATGGGCATCACCGCGCGCGGCGCCTGGGAGGCGGTGAAGCGGCACTTCCGCGAGATGGACGTCGATATCGGCACCACGCCGTTCACGGCGGTCGGCGTCGGCGATATGTCGGGCGACGTGTTCGGCAACGGCATGCTGCGCGAGAACACCACGCGGCTGCTGGCGGCCTTCGATCACCGCGACATCTTCATCGATCCCGATCCCGATCCGACGGCGGCCTTCGCCGAGCGGGCGCGGCTGTTCGCGCTGCCGCGCTCGAGCTGGCAGGACTACGACAAGAAGCTGATCTCCGCGGGCGGCGGCGTCTATCCGCGCGCGTCGAAGGAAATCCGGCTCAGTCCGGAGGCGCGGAAGCTGTTCGGCGTGGCTGAGGCGGTGACGCCGCAGGAGCTGATGAAGGCCATCCTGAAGGCGCAAGTCGATCTGTTGTTCTTCGGCGGCATCGGCACCTACGTGCGGTCATCGAACGAGAGCGACGAAGCGGCCGGCGACCGCGCTAACGACCCGATCCGCGTCAGCGGCGCCGATCTGCGCTGCAAGGTGATCGGCGAGGGCGCCAACTTAGGGATGACCCAGCGCGGCCGCATCGAGGCGGCGCTCGCCGGCATCCGGCTGAACACCGATGCCATCGACAATTCCGCCGGCGTCAACACCTCCGACGTCGAGGTCAACATCAAGGTCGCGCTGAGCCGGCCGCTGCGCATCGGCGCGCTGACCATCGACGCGCGCAACGCGCTGCTGGCCGAGATGACCGACGAGGTCGCGCGCCTGGTGCTGCGCAACAACTACCAGCAGACGCTGGCGCTTTCACTGGCGCAGCGGCGCGGGCTGGAGGACCTTGGCTTCCAGCAGCGGCTCATGCAGACGCTGGAAATGCGCGGGCAGCTCGACCGCACGGTGGAATTCCTGCCCGACGAGTTGGCGGTCGCCGAGCGGCGCAAGCGCAATTTGGCGCTGACGCGGCCGGAGCTGGCGGTGCTGCTGGCCTACGCCAAGCTATCGCTCTTCAGCGAACTGCTCGACAGCACGGTGCCGGACGATCCCTATCTCGGGCGCGAGCTCGAGCGCTATTTCCCCAAGGAAATGTCGGAGCGCTACGACGACGCCCTGCACGCGCATCGCCTGCGGCGCGAGATCATCGCCACTCAGCTCACCAATTCGATGATCAACCGCGGCGGCGCCACGCTGATCGTGCGCATCGCCGATCAGACCGGCGCGCAGCCCGCGGCGATCGCCGCCGCTTTCGCGGCCGTGCGCAACAGCTACGAGTTGATCGCGCTCAACAGCGAAGTCGACGCGCTCGACAACAAAGTGTCGGGCGAAACCCAGCTCGCGCTCTATGCCGCCGTGCAGGACCTGCTGCTCGACCGGCTGGTGTGGTTCCTGCGCAATGTCGATCTCAAGCAGGGGCTGGAAACGATCATCGCGCATTATCACGAGGGCATCGCGCAAGTGGCGGCCGCGCTCGACGGCGCGCTGTCGAAGCAGGCTGCGGCCGCGCGCGCCGCGCGGGCGGCGGAGCTCGCCAAAGACGGCGTGCCGGAGGTGCTGGCGCGCCGCATCGCCAGCTTGGGCGTGCTGAAGGCCGCGCCCGATATCGTGCTGGTGGCAGACCAAGGCAAGAAACCGGTGGGCGAGGTAACCGCGACCTATTTCGCGACCGAGGCCTTCTTCCAGCTCGACCGCGTGATCGGCGCGGTGCCCGGCATCGTTGTGGCGGACTATTTCGACCGGCTGGCGCTCGACCGCGCGCTCGATTCGATCGGCGATGCCGAGCGGCGGCTCACCGCCGCCATGGTCGGCAATGGCGTGGCCGGCGCCGGCGCGGTGGAGGAATGGATCAAGCCGCGGCGGACGGAAGTCGAGCGTATCCGCGCGGCGATCCATGAGATCGCCGGCTCCGGGCTGACGCTGTCGAAACTCTCGGTGGCGGCGAGCTTGCTGGGGGATTTGGCGCGGCAGTAATTAGTGCCTGAAATGCCTTGTCCCGGTGAACACCATTGCGACGTTATGCTCGTCGGCCGCCTTGATCACCTCATCGTCGCGCATGGAGCCGCCGGGCTGGATCACCGCGGTGGCGCCGGCCTCAATCGCGACCAATAGCCCATCGGCAAACGGGAAGAAGGCATCGGAGGCGACCACCGAGCCTTTGGTGAGCGGCGCCGGCAGCTTCAATTCTTTCGCCGCGTCTTCCGCTTTGCGCGCGGCGATGCGCGCGGCATCGACGCGGCTCATTTGCCCGGCGCCGATGCCGACGGTGGCCAATCCTTTGGCATAGACGATGGTGTTGGACTTCACGTGCTTGGCGACGCGGAACGCGAAACGAAGATCGGCCAGCTCCTTTTCGCTTGGCGCGCGCTTGGTGACGGTTTTGAGCTGCATCTCGTCGACCACCGCATTGTCGCGCGACTGCACGAGCAGTCCGCCGGCCACCGACTTCACCGTCAAGCCGCTGGCGCGCGGATCGGGCAGGCCGCCGGCGAGCAATAGCCGCAGATTCTTTTTCGCGGCGACGATCTTGATCGCTTCGTCGGTTGCGTCGGGCGCGATGATCACCTCGGTGAAGATCTCGGTGATCGCCTTCGCCGCCTCGGCATCGAGCTTGCGATTGAGCGCGACGATGCCGCCGAAGGCGGAGGTGGAATCGCAGGCTAGCGCCTTGCGATAGGCGTCGTGCAGATTGCCGGCTTCCGCCACGCCGCAGGGGTTGGCGTGCTTGACGATCACGCAGGCCGCGGTGCGCCCGGCATCGAATTCGGCGACGCATTCATAAGCCGCGTCGGTGTCGTTGATGTTGTTGTAGGACAGTTCCTTGCCTTGCACCTGGCGCGCGGTGGCGACGCCGAAGCGCTCGCCCGGCGCGCGATAGAACGCCGCGCTCTGGTGCGGGTTCTCGCCGTAGCGCAAGGACTGGATCAGCTTGCCGCCGAAGGCGCGGTAGTCGGGCGCGCTGTCGTGCAGCGTGTCAGCGAACCAGTTGGAAATCGCCGCGTCATAGGCGGCGGTGCGCGCATAGGCTTTCGCCGCCAGCTGTTGGCGCAGTTCGAGCGAGGTCATGCCATTGTGCAGCGCGAGTTCGGCCAACACCTTGTCGTAGTCGGCAGGCTCCACCACCACGGTCACGTCGGCGTGGTTCTTGGCGCCGGCGCGGATCATGGCGGGGCCGCCGATGTCGATGTTCTCGATGCAGTCGTCGAACGCGGCGCCTTTGGCGACGGTTGCTTCGAACGGATAGAGATTCACCACCAGCAGATCGATCGGCTTGATGCCGTGTTTCTCCATCGCCGCGGCGTGCTCCTTGTTGGAGCGGATCGCCAGCAAGCCGCCATGTACTTTCGGGTGCAGCGTCTTGACCCGGCCGTCCATCATCTCAGGGAAACCGGTGAGATCGGCGACGTCGATTACCTTCAGCCCGGCATCTTTCAGCGCCTTGGCGGTGCCGCCGGTGGAGATGAGCTCGACGTCGTAGCCGGCGAGCGCGGTGGCGAAATCGGTGAGGCCGGCCTTGTCGGAGACCGACAGTAGGGCGCGGGTGATGCGGCGCGGGTGGCTGGTCATGGGCTTTCCCTTGGCTCACGGGCTAGCACATGAAGCGGGCGGAAGTGTATTCGGGATTTCCCCGGTCCGGCCGGGCATCCACAATATGATTAGAGCGGTAATTCCGGCTCATCCGCCCGTTCGGGGCGGGTGCCCGGCGGCGCCGGCGGGGTGTGGCCGAAGCTCCAGCGCACCGTGGCCTCGCTGCGGGCATGGCCGTAAATCACGATCTGCACGGTGCGGCGCGGGCCGTCCGAGCCGGAGAGATACACGCTTTCCTCGATGCGCATAGTTTCTCCATAGCTGGTGAACGTCCACAGCTCGCGGTCGGGCAGCAGCAGGATCACGCCGCGGCCGTCCGACAGCCGGTTGGCCTTGATCGACGGATGCAAGTGGAAGCGGACGGCGAATTCGTCGCCCTTGTCGACCGGCAGCGTTTCGCCGGCGGCCGGCATGAAGCTGTCCTCGCCGTCGAGCGTGCGGCCGTCCGCGGAGAGCCGCAGCGAGCGGTGGTGGATCACGGCGAAGGCGTCGGCATAGCCGTCGTGCGAGGCGGTCAATTGCGTGCCTTCGGCTGTGTCTTCACGCGCCACCCGCACGTCGCGCGGCCCGCCGACGATCGGCGCGCCGAACAGCAGCCGCCGCAAGCGGTGGGATTCGAGGAAACGGCAGGACGACGCGTCGTTGAACGTCACGGTGGAATGCGCCGCGGTGGCGCGCGCCACCTGACGCCAGTTTTCCTTGTTCACCGCCGGCAAGCCGCAATTGATCACCAGCCGATGCTGGTTCCATGACAACTCGAACGACAGACAACCGGCATGCGCCTCCTGGCTCAAGGCGAGCGGCGGCGGCCGGCCGGTATCCATCAGCAAGGCGGTCGATCCGGCGTCGATGCGCTGATAGCCGGAATGCGGCGCGTTCGCCACCGGCGCGCCGCGGGCATCGTCGTAAGCGAGCACGGTGGCGAGCTGGTCGACCGGCGTCGGACCCATGCCGTTGAATTGCCCGAAATTGCCGTCGGCATGGCGGAAGAAACGCAGCATCGGCATCATGCGGTCGATGGCGTTATTGAGCGCCTGCGGCGGCTGCAAATGGCGCGCGGAGAACAACTGGCGCAGCGGCAGCAGGTCCACCAGCAGTTCGATGAGCGCGCCCGGATTGCGGCTGATGTGTCCGCCGTCGGGCAGGATCTGCGACCGCAGTTCCTCGATCAGGCGGCGCGCATGGCTGCGCAGGTAGCCGGACTGCCCCTGCATGCACAGCGTCGCATAATTGAGCGCGATCACCGCCTGCAGCCGCGGCAGGCCGTCGCGCGATTGCTTCAGCGAGCGGCGCAGACAGCGCACCTGCCGCGACAGGCTGCGCAGGTAGCGGCGGTAGAAGCGCGCGTCGGCGTCTTGCAATATGAACGGCGCCTGGCTGAGCCAGCTGACGATGCGGCGCGACAGAATATCGACGCGCCAGCCGACTGGGTGCCAGCCGCCTTGCAGGTTGATCCAGTCGTCGATCAGCGACCGCGCATTGGCGCGCGTGATGGCGCTGTCGGCGGCGCGCAAATGGCGCAGCCAGGTGAAGCTCAACAGCATCACCGCCCATTCGTCGGACGGCGGCGTCATCTCGAAGGGGGAACGGCGGTCGCAGATCACCACCTTGCCGGCAAAGGCGAAACGGCCGGCATAGATTTCGCTGGCACGGGTGGCGTCGGCGGTACGCAGGTCCTGCGGCGCGATGATCAGCCGGTCGGTCTTGGCCGGGCCGAAGCTCCAGCGCAGCAGCGGAAGCGTATTGATGCGGCCGAGCAGGCTGCGGAACGCGCGGCGCGCGATGAGCACGAAGAGCCTTGATCGCTCCGCGAGCGAAACCCGCATCATGAAGGCGCCCGTCCCCTGCGGCGCGGCCTGATTCTCGCGCACAATCCACACGATAGCGAAGGGTCGCCAAAGCTCCAATACGGCGGTCCGGAACTATGCTTTGCGGGTGAGCCGGGCGGCATAGAATCCGTCGAGGCCACCCCAGCGCGGATCGGGGTCGGGCAGTTGCGGCGGCAGCGTGCGCAGGTCGCCATCCGCGGTGAGGAACTCGGCGTGGCCGGCAACCTCTTGCGCTGCAACAGGCGCGCGGACGACGCGGGGGTCGCGCGCCAGCAGCGCCGCAATCTGGTCCTCGGATTCCTCCGGCTCGAGCGAGCAGACGCAATAGACCAGGGTGGCCCCCGGCTTGAGCAACTCGACCGCGCGGTCGAGCAGCCTCTGCTGCAACGATGTGAGCGCGGCGATATCGGCTTCGCTTTTGAGCCAGGGGATATCGGGGTGGCGGCGGATAGTGCCGGTCGCCGAACAGGGCGCATCGAGCAGCACGGCGTCGAACGGGCCGCCTTGCCACTCCAGCGCATCGGCGGCGACGGTCTCGGCTTGCAGCTCCAGCCGCGCCAGATTCTCGCGCAGGCGATTGAGCCGCGCCGGCGAGCGATCGACCGCGGTGACGCGCGCGCCGGCGAAAGCAAGCTGCGCGGTCTTGCCGCCGGGCGCCGCGCACAGATCGACGACCGCTTTGCCGCGCACGTCGCCGAGCAGGCGGGCGGGCATCGCCGCGGCGGCATCCTGCACCCACCAGGCGCCTTCGCTGAAGCCCGGCAGCAGCGAGACGGCGCCCTGCGCGAAGGTGCGCACGGTTCCGGTCGGCAACACGCGCCCGCGCAGGCGCTCGGCCCACAACTCGGCATCGTATTTGACGGTGAGATCGAGCGCGGGCTCGTGGCCGTTGGCGGCGGCGATCGCGCGCGCGGCTTCCGCGCCATAGCGCTTGGTCCAGCGCGCCACGAGCCATTTCGGCGTGTCGCGTGTCGCGTTATTGGCGAGCGCCGCCGTCTTGCTCTGCGTCACGCGGCGCAGCACCGCGTTGATCAGACCGGCATAGCGCGCGGCGCGGCGATCGGCCTGCGCCAGGCGGACCGACAAATCGACCGCGGCATGGTCGGGCACTTCGAGCCAGAGGATCTGCGCCGCGCCGATCAGCAGAATGGTTTCCACGCGCGGCGCGTCGGCCGGAAAGCCCTTGTCGAGAAATCCGCCGAGCAGGTGGCGTAAGGTGCCGAGGCGGCGCAGCACGGTGGCGGCGAGCCGGCGCATCAGCGCGCGGTCGCGGTCGGCGAGCGCGGGGAGGCCGGGATGGGCGGCTTTGCCGGACAGCTGCTCGTCGAGCGCGATCTTCCGCCGCAGGACGCCGTCGAGAATATCGGCGGCGATTCTTCGGGCGGCGAGGCCGGGGACTTCCGGCTGCGGGGAGATGCGCGGGCGCACCATGGCCCGATCATTGCCACGAATTGTGGCTTGCACGCGAAGCGGCGAGAAAAAACCTCAGCAATACACAGGTTTAAGCCATCCGGCGGCGCACGATATGCTCGTAAATATTGATAAAAACAACTTTAGATTGCGCTCGCGCGAATCGACCGCCGGCAGCAGGAAAGGACTATGTTCCCAATTGCGTAGCGGACACCACAGACGCTAATACGTTTTCGCCGCCGGCGAAAAACCGCTTCGTTATATAAGAAAAATCTGACTTAGTGAGGTTGCCGGTACGTGAGGTGCTTACCTTCACCACCGCGCGCGTTTTAACGCTCGACAACGACCGGCGTGCCGACATCGACCATGCGATAGAGCTCGCGGATGTCGCTGTTGTACATGCGGATACAGCCGTGCGAGACGAAGCCGCCGATCAATTCCGGACGATTCGTGCCGTGGATGGCGTATTCGCCGCCGCGCAAGGTGAGCGCCGCCGCGCCCATCGGATTATTGGCGGCGCCGCCGGGAATGACCTTGGGCAGACGCGGATTTTCGCGGCGGATGGAGGCGGGTGCCGCCCAGGCCGGCCGGATATATTTGCCTTCGACATGCGCATTGCCTGACCAGGTCATGCCAGCGCGGCCGACACCGACCGGAAAGCGCAGCGCGTGGCCACGGTCGAGCACATAATAAAGCCGGCGCTCCTGCGTCTTCACCACAATGGTGCCGGGCGAGAAGCCGGAGAAGCTGACGACGTCATGGGTCGCCGCATTTGCCGGCACCGCCAACAGCAGCGCCGTTCCCATCGCGACCGCAAGCCAAAGTGCCGCACGCCGAAACATCGCAAGGCCCTGAAAATCGTTGATCCGCGCGAATTATAATCTTCGCGCGCGAATTCTCGGATGAAAGCTCGAAGTAACGTAAAGATTGCCTAATTGGCCTGAATTTCTAGGGCAGCGGTGTCCGGAAACCCCAGCAAAATCGGCCGAAACGGCCGTGCGCAAGAACCCGCAGCGCCACGCCTATATGGACCCGACGCTGGTGCCCACGCGCAAAATCGCCGAATTAACCAGCGGCGCCGGAAAGTCCCTGGCCGACC
This sequence comes from uncultured Alphaproteobacteria bacterium, assembly GCA_963739075.1. Classification (GTDB taxonomy): domain Bacteria; phylum Pseudomonadota; class Alphaproteobacteria; order Rhizobiales; family Xanthobacteraceae; genus Pseudolabrys. Next base: position 423,760 of record CAVTZC010000009.1, read on the forward strand.
CTTAAGCGGCGAATTCCGTCTTCGGCATCGTGCGCCAGATTGCGGCGGCGACGAGAAGCGTGGCCACGCCGATCATCGCAAACAGCGCCGGCACAGTGGCGCCATAGTTCTGCATGATGGCGATAATGACGGTCGCGCCGGTCATGAATGCCGCATTGAGCATATTGACGGCCGCCACCGTGCGCGCGCGATAGGCCGCGCCGGCCCAGGCCTGCACCGCCGCGAAGGTCGGCACAATGAACAGCCCGCCAGAGATCGCGATGCCGGCGAGATCGATCGCGGTGCGAATCCCGAGCATCGTCGAAAACACCGCGCCGGGCGCTTGCGGCGTCAACGCAGGCGCGGCTCCATAGGTCGCAATGCCGAGATCGAGCGCGAATGCGCCAAGCAGCACCGCGCCGCCGAGCGTGGTGTTGAGCCTGATGCGCCCGCGCGCGATCGCCGCCGCCAGGCCCGAGCCGGCGCCGACCGCGATCGAGAACAATGCGAGATAGGCGGTGACCGTGTCCTCGTTGCCGCCGATCAACGTCTTGATCAGCGGCGGCAGCAGCGACAGCACCACGATGCCGACCAGCCAGAACCAGCTCGTCACCATGCCGCCCCACCACAGTCGCGCGTCGGCGCGCAGATGGCGGATCATCGCCGCGGTCGAGGCGACGATATTGACGGACACCTTGAGCTGCGGCGCGCCTTCGCCGGTCGGCGGAATCAACAGCGCCGACAGCCAACAGGCAAGCGCGAATCCCATCACCAGCGCCGCGAACGCCGCGACGTCGCCGCCGCCGCGCGCGGCCAGCCCGCCGACGATCGTGCCGGAGAGGATGGCGACGAAAGTCGCGCCTTCCACCAGCGCGTTACCGGTAGGCAATTCCTCGCGGCGCAAATGATCGGGCAGGATGCCGTATTTGATCGGTCCGAACAGCGAGCCGAGCATGCCGTAGCCGCCGAGCGCCAGGAACAGGATCGGCACCGAGTGCAGCGCATAGCCGACGAGCGCCAAGCCGGCGACAAACATCTCGACGAACTTGATCGCTTGCGCCACCCGCGCCTTGTCATGGCGGTCGGCGATTTCGCCGCCCAGGCCTGAAAACAGGAAGTAGGGCGCGATGAAGATGGCGCTGGCGAGCGTGATGAGAGCCTCGGCGTCGGGCCCGCTGCGGGTGAACAAGATCAGGAATACCAGCGCGGTTTTGAGAAAATTGTCGTTGAATGCCGCGAAGAACTGGCACGCGAACAGCGGCGCAAAACGCCTCGACAAAATCAGGGGCGGCGGCATCGCGCCTAGTATTGCAAAGTTCCCCGCGCCGGGTAGCGCTCCTCCGCAATAAAAATGGGCGGCCCGCGGGCCGCCCAAAGTGGGTTGCTTCAGACAGGACGCAACTACAGGCGGAACTTACCTCCATTGGCGGAATCCACGACGATCGCGGCCATGGTCAGGGCGATCGCGACCACGGCGGTAATGGCAAACAGCGAGGTCCACATGGCATAGCCTCCTCGTTGGCGTGACGCGCGCGGGGAAGTCTGGCCAGAGCAACGCGGAGCGCCGGCTTTGGTTCCTGGGTTCCGCACTCCGGATGCGGATTTTTGGTGACCAACCCGCATGCGAAAATTGTAAGATTGTGGGCGAAATGACTGATACTGGAACTCGCCAGCGAGAGGTTCCAAGAGCGCCATGGCCACAATCTTCAACGAAAGCGCGGTTACTGCCGAACCGGCGGTGAGCGGTGCCGCGCGCCAGCGTCTGCTCACCGAAGAACGCGTCAGCGGAACCTGCATTCTGCTCGACCGGCTGACACTCGCCCCCGGCGGCGCGGCCAGCCTGACGGTGCCCGCGTATGGGTTGGCCTGGTTCCAGGTGCTGGAAGGCGAGGCGATGCTGGCGCATGGCGGCGGCTACGAGATGCTGACGGACGCCCATGTGGTGTTCCTGCCTCCGGGCTATTCGATCACCCTATCGTCGCGCGGCGGTGCCGTTTTGCTCTATGGCGAAATTCCCGATGCCGCGAGCCTCGATCCTGCGCTCACAAAAACTCCGCCCGCATTCCGCGTGGTGGACTGGACGCGCGAGCCGGTGCTCGATTCCGAGCACGACGCGCGCAAGCGCATCTATCTGGTGACGCCGAAGCTGTTCGGCACCAAGACTGTGAAAGGCGAGATGATCATCTATCCGCCGGGCACCGCGGCGGCTAACCATCATCACGTCGGCGCCGAGCATTTCATGTACGTGCTGCGCGGGCGCGGCACCGTCTATGCCAACGAGCAACCGTTCGCCGTGCGCAAGGGCGACGTGATCTACTATCCCGATCTCGAGCGGCATTATCTCGAGGCCGCGCCCGACGAGGAATTGGTGTTCGCGGAATTCTTCGCGCCCGGCGAATTCAAGACGGTCTGGGTGGACGAGAGTCAGATCTGCAACTGGCGTCCGACCGGCCGCGACATCCGCGGCCAGGCGCCGGCGCGCGAGATCAAGGCGCATTCGTCGGCCGAGGTGCTCAGCCCGCAGGATGTGTGAGCGAAAATGGTGCCGGCGGAGGGATTTGAACCCCCGACCACCCGCTTACGAAGCGGATGCTCTACCGCTGAGCTACGCCGGCTGAATGGGTGGCACTCATATCGACGCAAGTCTGGAATAGCAATACGCCCGCCGCTTGATCGCCGCCTAGCGAAATAGCTGCATAAAGCGCTGCCAAGAAGTCTGCGGCGGCGGCGAAGTGGGTTCCGGTACCGGATCGCTCTCCAAGCCGGAATCCGGCCCCGGATCGTCAGGGGCGTGCACCAGCGGGATCACCGGTTCGACCGGCTTGGCCTTGGGCGCCGGTTTGGCCGCGGATTTCGCCGCCTTGCGCAACGGCGGCTCCGGCTCGGATTGTGGCGGGGGCGCTTTCGGCAGGAGCAATGCGGCCGCGATCGCCTCGCTCGCCGGCCGTGGTGGCGGCGGGGCGGCGTCGATCACCGGACGCGGGACCCCGATCTCCGCCAGCGGCACTTTCCAGGCGAAGCCATCGAGCCGCCCGTTCGGGGCGACCGGCATCCAGCGCTCGGAGACGGTGCCGTCCGCCGTCCACATCGGATCGCCGGACGCGCGCATGGCGCGGCTCATCCATTCGCGCACGCGGCCTTCGTCGCCGTGCTCGGCCTCTTCGATGTCCGCCATCAACGTCGCGACCCGGCGCGTCGGCGCCGATAGATACGGCGCGAGCGCAGCGCGTGCGACGCTGAATTCGCGCGCGTCGAGCGCGGCGCGCGCCACGGCAATCGCGCCTTCGAGCTGCCCGGGCGCCAGCTCGGCGAGCTTCTGCATGCGCGTGAGGCGCTCGCGCGCGCTGTCGCCCAGCCGCAAGTCGGCATAGGCCTCGGCGATGTCGGGGTGCGGGTTGATCGCCCACGCTTTCTGCAAAATCTTGCGCGCCTTGCGCTGTTCGCCCGCTTCCGCCAGCCGACGTCCCGCGATCGCCACTGCCGGCACCAGACCGGGCGCGAGCTTGACCGCTTCCAGCACCGCGGCGCGCGCGCCGTCGCGGTCGCTCTCGGCCAGCGCCAGCGCGCGGGCGGTGAGCAGTACGGCGCGCTTGCGGCGATAGTCGGGCTTCTCGAGTGCGGGCTTCATGCGATCGAGCGCGTCGAGAGCGCCCGACCAATCGGCGGCGGCGCAGCGATAATCGAGCACCGCCTGTCCGGCCCAGGCGGGCGCCGGCGATGCTCGGCCTGCTTCCTCGGCGGCCAGCCGTGCGGCCTGCACATCGTCGCGCCGCTGCGCTTCAATATAAAGGCCGCGCAAGCCCAGCAGCTTGGTATCCTCGCGCCTGGTCATCTCGCGGAAGGCGAGCTCGGCGGCGCTGCGGTCGCCGGCCATCTGCGCCGATTGCGCGGTGAGCAGCAGCGCCAGCGGATCGCCGGGCGACAGCCGCGCCGCTTCAACAGCAGATTTGCGTGCGCTGCGCAGATCGCCGGCGCCGATCGCGATCAGTCCGCGCGAAATTGCGAGATAGCCTTTGGCGGCGCGGCGGTGGCGGAATAGCAGCGACACCTGCTCGGGCGAACGCCAAATGGCGCGCACGATGGTCCACAACACCATGAGCACAATCAGCAGCGCGGCGACGGCAAGCGCGGCCACCATCACCGACGTTTCGATGCGGTAACCCATCCAGGTAACGGCGACGTCGCCCGGGCGGTCGGCGACCCAGACAAATCCGGCCGCCAGCACCGCGACCGCCAACAGGAACGTGACGACCCGGATCATTGCGTTCCTGCCTTGGACCCAAGCGCACGCGCCGTCTCGGCCGCATATTGCCGCGCGGCCGTGAGCGCGGCCTGGCGGGCTTGCGTCTTCGCGATCCAGGCCTGCGCCGGCGCACGCGTTGCGCCATCGAGCTTGCCGAGATCCGCCAGCGCCGCCGCAATGTCGGCCTTGGCCGCGTCGATTTCAATGCGCGCCAGCACCGCGGACGGAATGTCGCCGGTCGGCGCGGTGACCGGGCGAATGCGCACCAGTTTGCCGGCATTGGCCTGCAGCCGTTCGAGGAAGCCACCTTCCGGCGCTGACGCACCGGAAATCTCCAGCATGGCCGGGAGCAGCGCGTGCAGCTCCTGGGCGAGCGCTGGCGCGGTCGGTGCGCCGGTTGTCGCGAACGGCGCGAGCGGCGCCAGCGCCTTGTCGTCGCCGCCAAGCTGCTTGACCGCCGCCAGCTCGTCGGAGAACGCAGCGCCGGACAGAACGGCATCGCGCAGCACTTCGGCGCTCAAGGCCAGCCGCGCCGCAGTGTCGTTGCCGCTGGTCGTGGTTGCGATCTTGCTGATGTCGGCGCGCGCCGATTGGCTCGCGCTCTCCAGCGCCGCGATGCGCTTGTCCAGCGCTTCGATGTCCTCGTGCGAAGCACCCGCAGGGGCGTTTGCTTTGGTCGACGCTTGCAGGTCCGCCATCGCCTTGGCGGCTGCGTCGGCGCGCTCGCGCGCTTGGCTCGCGTTGGCGGCGGTATCGTCGCTGCGGCGGCTGAGCGCAGCGAGCGCGACACCGAGCGACTTCATGGCGTTCTCGGCGGCGGCGAGCCGGTCGGCGACGCCGGCGTCGCTCGTTGGCAGGGTCTTGATCGCCTCTTCGATCTTGCTGACGCGCTGGGTCAGCGTATCGAGCGCGCCATGATCCGCGCCAGCCTGCGCAACGGTATCGGTTGACGTCACGTGGCGCAGCGGCAGCAGGCCGGACAGCCAGATCGCAAACAGGATCAGCAGCACGGTCGCCGCGCCGGCGGCCCCGGCGGCAAGGGTTGCCATGCCGATCGAATGGCCGGGTCGCGTCGCAGCGGTGTCGGGCGACGCGCCGCCGGCAGGAGCCAGCGGTGGTTCGTCCGCGGCGGGCGGCGCCTCGGGTTGCGATGGCGCCGCCGCTTGCGCCGGCGGCACTTCGGTCGCGGTCAGGTCAATGGTCGGACCCGCGCGCTTCTTGCGGCGCGGTCCCTCGGGCGCGGCTTGTGGCGTTCCTTCGGACGCTTCCGGGGTCGTGCCTTTGTCTGCCATGCAGTTCCTCGACGAATCGGCCCACCCGCCCGCAGGAAATAACGCAAATGGCGACAGCGCGCCAATCAACCCTGCAGCCGCTCAAGGCTTGCGATCAGCGCCGCCTCGTCCGGCCGCGGCGCGATGGCAATGCGGCCGGCGCCGGCGTCCGCGAGCGGCGCGGCGATCTGCGCCGACAAGCAGATATGCCGCACGGCGAGCGCCTCCCCGGCGACGCCCGCTTCGGCCGCGCCGGCGAGGTAATTCTCGGCGCTGCGCTTGGAGAAATGCAACACCGTGTCGACCTCGCCGGCCTGCAGCGCCGCAATCAGCTCAGGCGGAAACGGCGCGGTGGCGGCGCGATAGACGACCCTCATCTCGGCCGCGATGCCATGCACGACCAACTCGCCCACCAGGTCGGCGGCGCGGTCTTCGCCGGCGAGATACAGCAGCGGCGCCGCCGCGTCGGCGTGCCGCTCGGCGATGAGCCGCACCAGATCGCGCACGTCGCCGCCGGCCGAGGTGACGTCGGTAAACCCCGCCTCGCGCGCGGCGTCCGCGCTGCGCCGTCCGACCGCGAACGCCGGCAGTCTGAACAAGGCCTTGCATGCCGGATTGCCGGCGATGGCGAGCGGCGCGTTGGCGCTGGTGATGATGACCGCGCCCCAGGTGCCGGAAAGATCGGCCGCCGTCGGCTCGACTCGCAGCAGCGGCGCGACCAGCACCTCATGCCCGTGCGCGCGCAAAGCGGCAGCGGTGCGTTCGCCATCAGCCTGCGGGCGGGTGACCACGAGACGCATGGTTCAGTCGAAGAAACCGGGGCCGGCGAGCCGCTTCAACTCGCGGCCGGCTTCGCTGCAAATCTTGACCGCGTCCTGGCGATGGCCGGTCGCGGCGATGTCGTGCGCGGCGGCGCCGTCGGGCCGCGCGATCAATCCGCGAAACTGCACCGTGTCGCCGCTGAGCGTGGCATGACCGCCGATTGGCGTCTTGCAGGAGCCGTCGAGTACCGCGAGGAACGCGCGCTCGGCCGAAAGCGCGGTGAACGTGTCGGCGTGGTCGATGCGCGCCAGCGCGTCGCGCGTGCGCGTATCGTCCGCGCGTGCCTCGATGCCGATGGCGCCTTGTCCGACCGCCGGCAGAAATTCTTCCGTGCTCATGACTTTGGTCGCGTGCGCGGCGAGACCGAGCCGCTTCATGCCGGCGAGCGCCAGGATGGTCGCATCGACTTCGCCGTCCGCGAGCTTGCGTAGCCGCGTCTCCACATTGCCGCGCAGCGGTACCACGCGCAGGTCGGCGCGCGCGCGCTTGGCGATCGCCTGCCGGCGCAGCGAGGCGGTGCCCAGCGTCGCGCCCTTCGGCAGCTCGGCAAGCGATGGCGCCTTGCGGCTGATGAATACGTCGCGCGGGTCCTCGCGCTCGAGGCAGGCCGCCAGCATCAGCCCCGGCTGCGAAAAGGTCGGCATGTCCTTGGACGAATGCACCGCCACGTCGATGCGGCGGCCCAGCAGGGCTTCCTCGATCTCCTTGGTGAACAACCCCTTGCCGCCCACCTCCGCCAGCGGGCGATCCTGGATCGCGTCGCCCGAGGTGCGGATGATGACGAGCTCGATGGCCTCCTCATCGACCCCCATCGCCGCGGCCAGCCGCGCCCGCACGGTGCGCGCCTGCACCAGCGCCAGCGGGCTGCCGCGCGTGCCGATGCGCAAGGGGGCGGTGGATTGCGTCATATAACCTCTCGATGCTAGGGCACCTTGTAGCGCATGATCCCGAAAAGTGGGAACCGGTTTTCGGAAAAGATCATGCGCCAGCAAAACGTTAGGGGCGGTATCGGTTCACTCCGAATGATCTTGCCCCTCCCTAGGCACCGTTCCTGTAAAAGGGAGGGCCGGAGGCAGAAATGATCGTCCTCGGGATCGAGACGACCTGCGACGAGACCGCCGCGGCGGTGGTGGAACGTTTCGAGGACGGCCGCGGCAAGATCTTGTCGAATATCGTGCTGTCGCAGGTCAATGAGCACGCCGCATTCGGCGGCGTGGTGCCCGAGATCGCCGCCCGTGCCCATGTCGAAGCGCTCGACCTGATCATCGCCAAGGCCATGGAACAGGCCGGCTGCGATTTCGGCAGCATCGACGGTGTCGCCGCCGCCGCCGGCCCCGGGCTGATCGGCGGCGTGATCGTCGGTCTGACCACGGCGAAGGCGATCGCGCTGGTGCAACGCAAGCCGCTGATCGCGGTCAATCATCTGGAAGCCCATGCGCTCACGGCACGGCTGACCGACGCCACGCCGTTCCCATATTGCCTGTTCCTCGCGTCCGGCGGCCACACCCAGATCGTCGCGGTGCGCGGGATCGGCGACTATGTGCGGATTGGCACCACGCAAGATGACGCGATCGGCGAGGCCTTCGACAAGACCGCCAAGTTGCTCGGCCTCGGCTATCCGGGCGGGCCGCAGGTCGAGAAAGAAGCCGAGCGCGGCAACGCGGCCCGCTTTGCGCTGCCGCGGCCCATGCACGGACGTAAGGAAGCGGATTTCTCGCTGTCGGGATTGAAGACGGCGCTGCGTCTCGAAGCCGAAAAAATCGCGCCGCTGTCCGACCAGGACGTCGCCGATTTGTGCGCCTCGTTCCAGCAGGCGGTGGTGGACGTGGTTCTCGACCGGCTGCGCGCCGGCTTGCGTTTGTTCCGCGCGCGTTATGGCGCACCCACCGCGTTGGTCGCCGCCGGCGGCGTCGCCGCCAATCAGGCGATCCGTAAGGTGCTGCACCGCCTCGCCTTCGAGGTCGGCACCGCGCTGGTGGTGCCGCCGCTTGATCTGTGCACCGACAACGGCGCCATGATTGCCTGGGCGGGCTGCGAACGGCTGGCGCTGGGGCTGACCGATACGCTCGACGTGGCGCCGCGTGCGCGCTGGCCGCTCGACGAGATCGCGGCGGCCAAGGGCAAGCTGCAACGCACGGCGGCATATAAATGAGCGGGCCCGGCGCATGACCATCCAACGCATCGCCGTGCTCGGTGGCGGCGCCTGGGGAACGGCGCTGGCGCTGACCTGCGCGCGCGCCGGGCGCGACGTCACGCTGTGGGAATTCGACGCCGCCAATGCCGAGCATCTCGCGAGCAAGCGCGAGAGCCGTTTCCTGCCGGGCGTGCGCCTCGATGACGGCATCAAGGTGACGCGCGCGCTTGCCGAAGCATCGCGCAGCGACGCGATCCTTCTGGTCGTTCCGGCACAGGCGATGCGCTCGGTGATCAAGTCGCTGGCGCAAACGATGGCTGCGGCTACGCCGCTGATCGCCTGCGCCAAGGGCATCGAGCACGGCACGCACAAGTTCATGACCGAGATCATCGCCGAATGCGCGCCGAAGGCGATGCCGGCGATCCTGTCGGGGCCGAGTTTCGCCGCCGATGTGGCGCGCGGACTGCCGACCGCGGTGACCATCGCGGCGCCCGACGCCACGATCGCGCAGGCGCTGGCGCACGCGATCAATTCCGGCACGTTCCGGCCGTATCATTCCACCGATATGCGCGGGGTCGAGCTCGGCGGCGCCACCAAGAACGTGCTCGCCATCGCCGCCGGCATCGTCACCGGGCGCGGACTGGGTGCCAGCGCTTTGGCGGCGATGACCACGCGCGGCTTCGCCGAACTGGTGCGGTTCGGCAAGGCGTTCGGTGCGCGCACCGAGACCATGATGGGCCTGTCCGGCCTCGGCGATCTGATCCTCACCTGCGGAACGCCGCAGTCGCGCAACTTCTCCTGCGGCGTCGCGTTGGGCAAAGGCGAGAAGCCGGACAGCGCCGCGCACGGCAAGCTGGCCGAAGGCGTGTTCACCGCGCCGGTGCTGCTGGAGATGGCGCGCGAGAAGAATGTCGAGATGCCGATCTCCGCCGCGGTTGCCGCCGTGCTGGCGGAAAAACTGAACGTCGACGAAGCGATCGAGTCGTTGCTCACGCGGCCGCTGAAGTCGGAGCACTGACATGGCTCACTGGCTGATGAAATCCGAGCCCGGCACCTGGTCGTGGCAGCAGCAGGTGAAAGCGGGCGCCAAGGGCGAAGCCTGGTCGGGTGTGCGCAACCATCAGGCCAAGCTCAACCTGATGAAGATGAAAAAGGGCGACTGCGCCTTGTTCTATCATTCGGGTGCCGACAAGGCGGCGGTCGGTATCGTCGAGATCGTGCGCGAGCATTATCCCGATCCGACCGCCAAGGCCGGCGAGCCATGGGTGGTGGTCGATGTGAAAGCCGTCGAGCCATTGCCCAAACCGGTGACGCTCGATGCGATCAAGGCCGAGCCGAAGCTCAAGACGATAGTGCTGGTCAACAATACGCGGCTGTCGGTGCAGCCGGTCACCGACGCGGAGTGGAAGATCGTGAGCAAGATGGGCGGGCTGTAGCGGGAGGACCTCCATGACCTTCGCGGGCATCAATTACTGGGCGGTGCTGGTGGCGGGCGCCATCGGCTTCGCCTTCGGCGGCGTCTGGTATCGCCTGCTGGCCGAGCCCTGGAAGGCGGCGCACGGCTTCAGCACCGAACAAATCCGCGCCCATCACGGCAAGGGCGCGGCGCCGTGGCCGCTCATCATCGCGCTCGTTGCCGACTTGATCATGGCCTGGATGCTGGCCGGCGTGATCGGCCATCTCGGCGCAGTGACAGTGAAGAACGGCGTGATCACCGCCGCCTTCCTCTGGTTCGGCTTCGTTGTCACTACCCTGGTAGTCAACAACACCTTCGGCATGCGTAGCGCCAAATTGATCGTCATCGATGGCGGTCATTGGCTGGCGGTGCTGCTGCTGATGGGCGCGATTATCGGCGCCTGGGGGGTGTGAGTACCCCCGTATGCCCCACCAAAGTGGTGCATGGCGCGCCTTGTCGGTCGCGCGCGAGCCAGCGCATAATACAGCCAACGAGAAACTAAACGGGTGCCCGCGGCGAAGCTGCGCGGGCGGGAGGAAATTGCGATGTCCGACAAGATCTACGACGTTCCGCCTGCCTGGCAGAAACGCGCCTTCGCCGACAAAGCCAAGTACCAGGAGATGTACGCGCGCTCGATCAAGGACCCGAACGGGTTCTGGGCCGAGCAGGCCAAGCGCATCGACTGGATCAAGCCGTTCAGCAAGGTGAAGAACACTTCGTTCGATCCGCACAACGTCTCGATCAAATGGTTCGAGGACGGCACCCTCAACCTCGCCTACAACTGCGTCGACCGGCATCTCGCCAAGCGCGGGGACCAGACCGCTATCATTTGGGAAGGCGACGATCCCAAGGACGACAAGAAAATCACCTACAAGCAGTTGCATGCCGAGGTCTGCCGCTTCGCCAACGTGCTGAAGGCGCGCGGCGTCAAGAAGGGCGACCGCGTCACCATCTACATGCCGATGATTCCGGAAGCGGCGATCTCCATGCTCGCCTGTGCGCGCATCGGCGCCATCCACTCCGTGGTGTTCGGCGGCTTCTCGCCCAACTCGCTCGCCGGCCGCATCGAGGACTGCAAGTCGCCCATCATCGTCACCGCCGATGAAGGTGTGCGCGGCGGCCGCAAGATCCCGCTCAAGGTCAATGCCGATGCCGCCGCCGACAAGGCCGGCGGCGTCACCAGCATTATCGTGGTGCGCCGCACCGGCGAGAAGGTGAACATGAAGGCCGGGCGCGACGTCTATTACGACGAAATCGCCAAGACCGTGCCGGCCGATTGCCCGTGCGAGGAAATGAACGCGGAGGACCCGCTGTTCATTCTTTATACGTCGGGCTCGACCGGCAAGCCGAAGGGCGTGCTGCACACCACCGGCGGCTACGCGGTCTACACCTCGATCACGCACCAATACGTGTTCGACTATCACGACGGCGACATCTACTGGTGCACCGCTGACGTCGGCTGGGTCACCGGCCACAGCTACATCGTCTATGGCCCGCTCATTAACGGCGCCATCACCATGATGTTCGAGGGTGTGCCGAACTATCCCACCACCTCGCGTTTCTGGGAGGTGTGCGACAAGCACCAGGTCAACATCATCTACACCGCGCCGACCGCCATCCGCGCTTTGATGCAGGGCGGCAACGACCCGGTGAAGAAGACCTCGCGCAAAAGCTTGCGCCTGCTCGGCACGGTCGGCGAGCCGATCAATCCGGAAGCCTGGGAGTGGTACTACCACGTGGTCGGCGAGGACCGCTGCCCGATCGTCGATACCTGGTGGCAGACCGAAACCGGCGGCATCCTGATCACGCCGCTGCCGGGCGCGATCGCACAGAAGCCCGGCTCGGCGACGCTGCCGTTCTTCGGCGTCATTCCGCAGATCGTCGACGCCGAAGGCAACGAGCTTAAAGGTGCAGGCTCCGGCAACCTGTGCATCGCCGACGCGTGGCCGGGAATGATGCGCACGGTTTATGGCGACCACGAGCGCTTCGTGCAGACCTACTTCTCGACCTACATCGGCCGTTACTTCACCGGCGACGGCTGCCGCCGCGACGAGGACGGCTACTATTGGATCACCGGCCGCGTCGACGACGTGATCAACGTCGCCGGCCACCGCCTCGGCACCGCCGAAGTCGAGAGCGCTTTGGTCGCGCATCCGAAGGTGTCGGAGGCCGCCGTGGTCGGCTATCCGCACGACATCAAGGGGCAGGGCATCTACGCCTATGTGACCTTGATGGCGGGCGCGCAACCGACCGAGGATTTGCGCAAAGAGTTGGTGGCCTGGGTGCGCAAGGAGATCGGCCCGATCGCCTCGCCCGATCTGATCCAGTTCTCGCCAGGCCTGCCGAAGACGCGCTCGGGCAAGATCATGCGCCGCATCCTGCGCAAGATCGCCGAGGACGAATATGGCACGCTCGGCGATACCTCGACGCTGGCCGATCCGGCCGTGGTCGACGACCTCGTGCACAACCGGCAGAACAAGAAAGCGGGCGCCAAGGCCGGCGTCTAGCCGCGGCTTTCAGAGATTTGACGGTCCCCGTGCAAACGGGGACCGTTTTTATTTGCGCCTCTTCAAGACGCGGTCGACCATCTCGCCGGCGACGCCGAGATAGTTCGCCGGGTCGACCATTTTCTCCAGCTGCTTGCGGCTGGCGTGCTGGCTGATCTCCTTGTTCTCCGCGAGCAGGTCGACGAGCGGGCGGCCGGTTTTCACCACCTCGCGGCAGATGTCGTAGACCATGTCGTGCGCGCGGTTGCGCCCCATGGCGGCGCCCAAGCCCATCATCACCGCTTCCGACATGATCAGGCCGTTGGTGATGTCGAGGTTCGCGCGCATCTTCTTTTCGTTGACCTGCAGGCCGCTGACCAAAAAGCGCGTCTGCGCCAGCGCGCCGGCCGACAGCATGAAGATTTCCGGCAGCGCGATCCATTCGATCTCCCACGGGCCGGTGGCGCGTTCGTGGTCCTCGACCATCGCTTCCAAGAGCGCGGCAACGAGCTGCTTTACCATGGCGGTCTGTGCGGTGATGTAGACCGACGAGATCGGGTTGCGCTTCTGCGGCATGGTCGAGGACGAGCCGCGGCCCTGATGGAACGGCTCGTAGACTTCTTCCACCTCGGTCTGCATCAGCAGCTTCACGTCGAAGGCGATCTTGCCGCAGGTGCCGGTGACCAGGCCGAGGAAGCAGCCGACCTCGGCGATGCGGTCGCGCACGGTGTGCCAGGAAATGTCGGGCTGGCCGAGCTTGAGCTCTTTCATCAACTCGGCCTGGCACTTGAGCCCCTCCTTGCCGAGCGAAGACAGCGTGCCGGCGGCGCCGCCGAATTCGCCCACCAGCACGCGTGGGCGTAGTTCCTTCAGACGCTGCTTGTGACGCTCGAAGGCGCCGAGCAGCGTCGCCATCTTGTAACCGAAGGTGATCGGCACCGCCTGCTGCAGGTTGCTGCGCCCGGCCATCGGCGTGTCGCGGTATTTCTTGGCGAGCGTGGCCAGCGCGTCGGCGATGGCGTCGATCTCGTCCTCGACGATGTCGAGCGCCTCGCGGATCTGCATGATGGTGGCGCTGTCGGTGATGTCCTGGGTGGTGGCGCCCCAGTGCGACCACTCGCCGAGCCCGTCCTTGCACAGATTGACGAGCTGCTGCACCACGGGCAGCACAGGATAGCCGATCTTCTCGGTCGCCTCCTTGAGCTTGGCCATGTCGATCTTGTCGGCCGAGCAATGGCGCACGATCTCGGCGGCGGCCTTTTTCGGGATGATGCCGAGCTTGCCTTGCGCGCGCGCCAGCGCCGCCTCGAAGTCGAGATATTTCTGCACGCGGTTTTCGTCCGACCACACGCGGCGCATCGCTTCGGTGGTGAAAATGTCGCGGAACACCGCGGAATCGAGGATCGTCGAGGGCATTCGGGGCTCCTGGGGGGCGTATCGCGCAATCCGGCGAAGTGGGAACCGGTTCGCCGCTAGATTGCGCGACCAATCAAAGAACGAGGCGCACGTTAGCGTTTCCTGAGCAGCGATCAACTCGGGCGGCGGTGTCAGGGCCCCGGTTGCGCGAAAGCTTGTTTCGGTCGCAAATTGTCGCGATTTATCCCGATCCGGAGGTCCGCATGAACGTTCATCCCCAGCCGCAGCGCAGCTTCAGGCTCGAACCGGTGCACCCCAAGCCGGAGCAGGCGCACACCATGCCCTACGCGCCGGCGGTGCATATCGTCGGCGCCTGCGACCTGATGTTCCTGTCGGGTGCGACGCCGTCGCCGCTCTACCACAAGCATCCGCATGTCGAGGAAGAGCATATCCATCCGCACTCGATCGAGGAGCAGACCAAGCGCGCGATGGAGGCGATCAAATCGATCCTCGACCATACCGGCGCGACCTGGCGCGACGTGGTGAAGGTGACGAAATATCTCACCGACTTTCGCGAGGCCGATGCCATGCACGCGACCATGGCGAAATATTTCGGCGACTGGCGGCCGGCCTCGACCACGGTGTGCATCAACCAGCTCTCGTCGCCCGGCGCGCGCATCGAGCTCGACATGATCGTGGCGCTGCCGAAGAAAGCCTCGTGACGCTGCCGCCAAATCTCGCCCGCATCGTTGCGGCCGAGCTTCCGCGCTATTCGGACGCCGAGATGGCGCGCCGCCGCGCCAGCGTCGAGGCGCTGCTCGCCGAGCATTCGTGCGATCACCTGGTGTTCTGCGGGCTCAACCGCTTCGGCTCGGCGGTGCAATGGCTGACGCAATGGCCGGTGACCGCGGAGGCGGTCGGCGTGCTCAGTCCCGGCGAACGCGACGCGCTGTTCGTGCAATGGGTCAATCACGCCCCGCAGGCGCGCATTATCGCCGACAAGGCCGACGTGGCCTGGGGCGGGGAGTCGTCGATCGGCGCCGCGATCAAAGTGCTGGAAAAACGCGGGTCGCGCAGCGGCCGGATCGCATTCATCGGACCGCTGACGGCGGATCAGCATGGACATCTTGCGGCGCGCTTTCCGACCATCGCCAATCTCACACGCGCCTACACCAAGCTGCGCCAGGTGAAATCGGCGGAGGAAATCGACTGGCTGCGCATCGGCGCGTATTTCAGCGATCTCGGCATGGCGGCGCTGCGCGACGGCTTGCGGATCGGGATGAGCGAGCGCGAACTCGGCGACCTGGTCGAGCGTGCTTACATTGCGCAAGGTGCGACCAACGTCATCCATTACATCGGCACGACGTCGATGGCAGCGCCCGATCTCGGCGTGCCGCGGCAGTTTCCGATCCCGCGTTGCGTGCAGAAGGGCGACGTGGTGGTGGCGGAAATCAGCGCGGCGTTCTGGGAGCATCCCGGCCAGGTGCTGCGCAGCTTTGCGTTGGGCGAGCCGAGCAAGCTCTACCGCGACCTGCACGCGGCGGCTGACGCCGCCTTCGACGCCATCGCCGCCGTACTGAAAGCCGGCGCCACGCCGAATGATGTGATCGAAGCGTCAGGCGTGATCGAGGACGCCGGCTTCACCATCATCGACGACCTGCTGCACGGCTATGGCGGCGGCTACCTGCCGCCGGTCCTCGGCTGCAAGAGCCGCCCGGCTGGGCCGATTCCGCAAGAGCCATTCCGCGCCGGGCAGACGGTCGTCATCCAGCCCAACGTGGTGACGCGCGACGGCCTGGCCGGCGTGCAGACCGGCGAGATGGTGGTAATTACCGAGAGCGACATCGAGCGGCTGCACACAATCCCGCGCGGCTTCCGCGTTATTTGAGCTGCTCCTTCATCCAATCCGCACTCTGCGAACGCCAGCGGTAGGCGCGGTTGGTGGCGATGTGGTTACCGTCTTCGATCATCATCAGCTCGACCGGGCCCTTGACCTCGCGCGCCAGCCGCTCGGCGTCCTTGGCCGGCACGATGCGGTCGAGCCGCCCGTTCACGATGAAGATGGGGCACGTGATGTTCTGCGCCACGCCTTCGAGCGACAGCGTCGCGGCGTTCTTGCGCGCGTCATCGTCGGTCCTGCAATGGCTCCGCACGCGGAACGCTTCGCGCGTCAATTCCGGCAGCCCGTCCCAGGCAGCGCCCCAGTTGAACGGACCGCCAAGCGCGATGCAGGCCTTGATGCGCTTGTCGAAGGCGGCGGCGCGCGGCGCGTAGTAACCGCCGAGGCTGACGCCCCACATGCCGATGCGCGCGGCATCGAGATCGCGCCGCGTGGTGATGTAATCGAGCACGGCTTTTACCGGCAGCTCGTAATCGCCGCGGATCGGGAAGTCGTATTGCGCCTCGCCCTGGCCGGGGCCTTCGAACACCAAAGTCGCGATGCCGCGCGCCAGGAATGGCGCCTCATAGGCGTCGGTTTCTTCCTTGGTCGAGTCGAGCCCGACCGCCATCGCCACCACCGGCGGCCGCTCGGCGCCAGCCGGCTTGCGTAAAATGCCGGCGAGCGTCTTGCCCTGATACGGGATTTCGACCCGTTCGCCGGGCGGACGCAAATGCGGCAATGCCGCCTGGCGGCATTCGATCTGCTTCTTGTGCGCGGCTTTCATTTGCGCCTGGTCGCGCACGAACAGGAACGACGCGAAATGATAGTAGACGCCGGCGCGCTGCAGGCATTCACTGGCGGTAAGGAAATGCTTTTTTGCCAGCGCCTCGCGGCCGAGCTGCTCGTGATGCGCGGCGCGCGCTGACCAGGCCCGGCACCAGTCACTGTAGGACGTGAGCGAGCCGGTAACTTCCTCGAAATCGGTCAGCACCACGCCGTTGGCGACAAAACGTGGGCCCCAATGCGCGATCGCGGCCTTAAGCAAGGGATCGGACGACATGCGGTATTTTCCTGAATGAATTAGCTGGTTTTCTCGTCGCGGCGATACCACGGCATGAAGCGCCGTGTACACCAGTTCACCAGCAATTCGAAGCTGACCCCGAAAGCGGCGAGCAGCAGCACGCCGACGAAGGCTTCGTTGTGGTGATAGGCGCGCGAATTGTAGAGGATGTAGTAGCCGAGTCCGCCGATCGAGAGGAAGAACTCCGCCACCACCGCGCCGATCAGCGCGCGGCCGGCCGCCAGCCGAAAGCCGGCCAGCAGATAAGGCATGGAGGACGGCAACACGATGTCGATCAACATACGCCAGCGGCCGGAGCGGAACGAGCGCGCGACCTCG
Source organism: uncultured Alphaproteobacteria bacterium (assembly GCA_963739075.1). Taxonomy (GTDB): domain Bacteria; phylum Pseudomonadota; class Alphaproteobacteria; order Rhizobiales; family Xanthobacteraceae; genus Pseudolabrys. The sequence goes on from CAVTZC010000009.1 coordinate 440,788, forward strand.
AGATATTCGCGCGGTACCGAACGCGCGCCGTCGGCAACATTCATGGTGATGGCGAATATTGCGGCGAAGATGATCGTGCCGATGCGGGCCACGCCCGAATAACCAAACCACAGCGAAAATAGCGGCAACACGATGATCATCGGCATGGCGTTAAATCCATTGATGTAGACGCGGATCATCCGGTCAACGGTGGTGCTGCGTCCCATCAACAGTCCGATCGCGGTGCCGGCGACGATGGTAATCGCCAATCCTTCAGCCACCGCCGCAACCGTGGCGCCGAGCGCTTGCAGGAACGCGGGGTCGGTTATCACTGTCGGTATCGCCAGCAGCACGGTACTCGGCTTTGCCACGTAAGCCGGGGCGAAAGTGCGCACCACGATCTCCCAAACCAGCAGGATGTTCAGCCCGGTAATCAGCCGCGGCACCAGGGCGCCGCGCATCAGCACCGGGACCGTGCGCACGGCGGGGGCGGGCGTGGCGATGGCGGCCTGACTCATGATCACTGCCTCCAGCGCGCGAAGTGCTGCTCGATCTTCAAGCCGAGCCGCGTCAATCCGACGCCGATCAGGCCGATCACGAAAATCGAGGCGAACACGCCGCCGGTGTCGAAATCCTGGGAGGCGCCCATGATGAGCTGGCCGAGGCCGGTCGACGACAAAAAGAATTCCGCCGCGATCATGCCGACCAAGGCGCGTCCAATCGCCTGGCGAACGCCGGTCATCAGATAGGGCAAAGTGTAAGGCAGCATCACCTCGCGCCACAGCGACCATTCGCTGGAACGGAACGATTTCGCCACCTCGATCATTTCGGGCTTGATGCTGCGGGCGCCTTCCACCGTGTTGTAGAGCACCGGGAAAACCGAGAAGAGGAAGACGACCAGCACCTTGGGCGCGAAGCCGAAGCCCATCAGCGATAGGATGAACGGGATCAGCGCCACCATCGGCGTGGCATAGAGCGTCATGAGGTAGGGCTCGATGCCGACGCGCAACGCACGCACGCGCGCCAATAACATGCCGAGCGGCGCGCCGACCATCAGCGCGAGCACGAAGCCGGTGAGGAAGAGCTCGGCTGAATCAAAAAACTGGGCGATGAATTCGCCGCGCGTGATGAGCTGCCAGAGCCGCATCAGCGTTTCGGAGAACGGCACCATGAAGGCCACGCTGGACAGGCGGCCGGCGATCTCCCATAGGGCGACGCCGGCGCCAATGCTGATCCAGAGCGGCGCGTTGCGCCGGATCGCCGCGATTGTCATTTCACCATCGCGTTGGCGTCTTTCCAGACGCTGGTGTCGACCAGGTTCTCGTAGGTCACCGGCTCCTTGTCGGGCTTTATGGCGCCGATCTTCTTCATCAGGTCGGCGGTGGCTTCCAGCTTGTTGCGCGGCAGGCCATCGTCCTTGGCCGCCCAGAAGTCTATGTCGAGGAAGGCCTTGAGCGCGGCCTTGTTGACGTCTTTGTTGTGCCCGGTGATGGCGGCGACTTCGGCGACCACGTCGGCGCTCTTGGGGTCTTGCATGAAACGCGCCGCCTCGATCATGCCGGCGATCGTGCGCACGATGGCGTCGCGGTTCTTCGCCAGATTATCCTTGCGCACCACCATCATCAGATAGTGGCTGGTCGGGTTGGTATTCTTCATCGCCAGCAAAATGTTGAGCTTCTTGCCCTGGTGCTCGATCTCCGCCAGGTCGTCGAGATGCAGCACCGCATATTGCAGGCGGCCGGCCAGCATTGCGGGGCCGGGGCTCGAGCCGAGTGCGACCTGCTTGGTGTCCTCGATCTTCACGCCCGGGCAGCCGGTGAGCATCGAGCGCAGCGCCACCGATCGCGCGCCGTTGATCGAATCGACACCGACGTCCTGACCGGCGAGGTCCTTGCAGGTTTTGCCGGCCTCGGTGGTGCCGACGACCCAATCGGGGTTTGGCATGCCATAGATCGCGACCAGCGGGACGCCGGCGTTGGAAATCTGATTGATCACCGGCGGGGTCGGCGACCACGCTAAATCGATATCGCCGGCGACCACGGCGCGCGCGGCCGCGGTGCCATTGTCGAACGGGCGGATTTCAACGTCGGCGCCGTGCTTCTTGAAGAAGCCCTCCTTCTGCGCGACGTAGGCGATCGTCACCGAAAAGATCGGCGGCACGCCCGGAATTGCGAGCACGATCTTCTTGTCTTGCGCGGCGGCCGGGTTGCCGCCCAGCAGCAGCGTCGCGAGCAGGGCGCCGCCGGCCATCAGAACTCAATGTTCTGCGGATCATGAAATCCTCCCTTTTGCCTTGGCGTTTCTTGTTCGCAATTGTTTGCGCATGATCTTGTCCGAAAACCGGTTCCCACTTTTCGGAATCATGCGCTAGCGTTCGAGTTGGAATTCGGCCTCGCGCGCTTCCCGCATCAGCGTGTTCCATACTCTTTCGCGCAATTCGGCGAAGCGCGGCTCGCGCAACGTCGCGCGCGTGCGCGGAGTCGGCAAATCGACGGTGATGGTCTCGTGGATGTTGGAGGGCCGGCCCTTGAGCACGATCACCCGGTGGCCGAGCAGCACCGCTTCCTCGATCGAGTGGGTGACGAAGATCATCGCGGTCGGCCGCTCATCCCAGATGCGCAGCAGCTCGAATTGCAGGATCTCGCGCGTCTGCGCGTCGACCGCCGCGAACGGCTCGTCCATCAGCAACACGTTCGGTTCGATGGCGAGCGCGCGCGCCAGCCCGCAGCGTTGCTGCATGCCGCCGGACATCTGATAGGGGAACGCGCTCTCGAAGCCGCCGAGGCCGACCAGCTTGATGAACTCCGGGACTTTGCGTTCCACCTCCGCCTTCGGTGCGCCGGCCATGCGCAAGCCATAGGCGACGTTGTCGAACACTGTCTTCCACGGGAACAAGCCGAAATGCTGGAACACCATGGCGACGCCGGCGATCGGCTCCTCGACGCGCTGGTTGCCGACCCAGATCTCGCCGGCATCGTGCGGCAGCAGGCCGTCGATGCAGCGCAGCAGCGTGGTCTTGCCGCAGCCGGATGGCCCGACAATCGCAACGATTTCGCGCTCGGCGACGTCGAAATCGATGTTGCGGAACACCTCCAACGCGCCGTAACGCTTGGCCAATCCCTTAACGCGGATACGCGCTTCGCCCGTGGCCGTTCCCGAGGCAGAGGCCGGGCGCACGGCTGATGCCGTCTGCTGGTTTGTCACTCGGCGGCCTCTGTCGAGGGTTTGGCGTTGATCTTGGCCCAATAGTCGGCGGCCTGCTTGGAGCGCGCGAGTGCTTCGGCCGTTTCGAACCCGGGCGCCATTGAGCCGTCGGTGCCGGCGAGAATTTGATGGTGCTCGATGTTCAACGTGCGCAACCAGCGCTGCTGGCCCATCGTGATGGCGACGAAATAGCCGATCTCCACCAGCTCCGGCTCGCTGAAATATTTGTGCAGGCGAGCCCACAGCTCGTCGCCGGCCGGCAAATCCCAGGTAATCGCCTCGGCATAGGCCAGCGCGGCTTTTTGCCGCTCGTCGTAGCGCGTCGAACTCTCGAAATTGATGAGGTCGGAATAGTCGTCTTCCTTGAGGCCGGACTTGGTCGCCTTGATCGAGCGCTGATTGCCGCAGAACTCGCACAGCACCGAACGCGAGACATAGATGCGGCACAGCTCCTTGATGTTGTGATCGGCCACGCCGTTCTTGAACACGTCGCGCCAGGTATTGGCGAACGACCAGAATGTCGCCGGCACATGGGCGCGGATCGCCTGGCTTTCCGGCCGCGGCGTCCCCTCCCGCGCACAGCGCTCGAATTCGGCGATCATAGCGGGGTCTTTGACGGTCGCCGGATCGACATAGCTAATGCGCGGCTTAGACATCGGCGGCTTCTCCCAGGAAGAATTGTTGTGCGCGCCCTTTGCGGATGCGGTGGTCAATTTGACCTTGCTCGCATGTTGCCGCAACCGCGCGGCACCGGCAACGCTGCTTCGCCGGTTCGGTAACCAGAACGAGGCCCGACGGTGGCCCACCGCGGCCGCGGACGGTGGCCGATGATTGGGCGTGAGCCCCGTGTTTGCGGGCTTTTCGTTGCGCGCAAGACATCGTTAGGCTCAATCAATCGTTACGGATCGCGCGAGCTTACCACTCAGTATTGTTAATAGCTCGAAAGGTTACTCTAAAGTTATGCGCATCGCACACCGATCGTAAACAATAGTAATTCAGTGGCTCTTCAGCATAGTCGCAAATGCGTTGTCGAAATTAGCAATTGAATACTTAGTCCCTTCTAGTCTCGTTGCGAGCAAAACGGCCAGTTTCAGGTCGCAACAAACGGGACAGAAGCCTTGCGTGCCAGCACCATCGTCATGATCGGGTTCGCCGTCGTATTCGGCCTGCTCGCCGTGTTCATCGCGCAGGTCTGGCTTAACAACCAGGCCAGCATGCAGGCGAAGAATTACGAGTCGAACAAGCAGCCGGTGGCGACGCAAACCGTTGTCGTCGCCAGCCAGCCGCTGCGGTTCGGCACCGAGCTCAGCGCATCCATGTTGAAAGAAGAGCCATGGCCGGCGGCTTCGATACCGGCTGGCGCGTTCAGCAAGATCAGCGACGTGTTGCATAGCGGGCGCCGCGTGGTTCTCACCGCGATCGAACAGAACGAGCCGGTGCTTTCGCTGAAGATCACCGGCCCCGGTCAGCGCGCGACTCTGTCTGCGCTGGTGAAGCCGGGCATGAAGGCGGTCACCATTCGCGTCAACGACGTGGAAGGCGTCGGCGGCTTCGTGCTGCCGGGCGACCGCGTCGATGTCGTGCTCACGCGCCAGATCGACAAGGGGCAGGCCTCCACCGAGGTCGTGTTGCAGAACGCGCGCGTGCTGGCGGTCGACCAGGTCGCGGACGAGCGCGCCGCCAAAACGACGGTGGCGAAATCGGTCACGCTCGAAGTGAGCACGGTGGAGGCGCAGAAGGTCTGGCTGGCGTCGTCGGTCGGCAATCTGTCGCTGCTGCTGGGCAAAGCGGGCGAAACCGCCGAAACAAAGACGCGCAAGATCACGCTCAGCGATTTGAGCGGCAATGAGCCGGTCATCAAGGACAAGGACGCGACCGCGACGGTGGTGGTCACGCGTGCGTCAGCGAAGCAGGAATACACCGTGCCTGTCGAAGGCAGTCGTGGGGATATGACGACGACAGGTCAGGATGCGGGCGCTCGGTAATGCCGGGCGTGGGGTTAACAAAGGGTGGGGAGTGTGCCGTGAAAAATAATAACGAATTCGCCGTCGGCTTCGCTTGGCGACGCTCGGACAGGATCACTGACGCCGGCTGCTGGCTGCGCGATCTCGCGATCGCCTTCGGCGCCGCGTTGGCAGCGATGCTTCTCTTCATGGCCGGCAACGCTTATGCGCAGGATCGCATCATCCAGATCAGCGGCGCAAACCACACCGTCATGGTGACCGTCACCATCGGCAAGTCGCAGGACGTGCGGACCGGCAGCAGCTTCGTCGACGTCATGGTCGGCGATCCGGACGTTGCCGACGTCAATCCGCTGACCGATCACACGCTGTCGATCCTCGGCAAGAAGATTGGCACCACCCGCGTGTCGGTCTATGCCGAAGGCAAGAAGCTGATCGGCATCTTCGACGTCGAAGTGAACTACGACATCAGCCGGCTAATCAACGAGTTCAAACGCCAGTTCCCCGGCTCGCACCTGCGCGCGTCGTCTGTTAACGGCCGCATCATGCTGTCGGGCGAGGTGACCGATTCAACCACCCTCGACAAGGCGGTCACCATCGCGCGCCAGTTTAGCCCCGATATCATCAATTCGGTGTCGGTGATGTCTCCCCAGCAGGTGATGCTGGAGGTGCGCTTCATCGAGCTCTCGCGCACCGCCAGCCGCGAACTAGGTGTGCAGTGGAACACCTTCGGCAACCCCAACATAAACGTCGGCAATGGCATTGCGGCGGGCGGCCTGCCAATCACGTCGGCAGCGGCCGTAGGGGCTGCCGGCGTCATCTCCGGTGCCACACCGTTCGGGTTCATGATTGCCAACCTGATGAAGAGCGGCGTATCGGCCGATGTCGCGATCAACGCGCTCGAGCAGAAGAATCTCGCCCGCAGCCTGGCCGAGCCTAACCTGGTCGCCCTGTCCGGCGATACCGCGAGTTTCCTGGCCGGCGGCGAATATCCGATCCCAGTGTCCGGCAGCTTCGGGCAGGTCACCGTCGACTATAAGAAATACGGCGTCGGCCTCGCCTTCACGCCGACCGTGCTCGGCCGCGGGTTGATCAACCTGAAGATCGAGCCGGAGGTCAGCCAGATCGACACCACCCATACCGTGGCGGTCGCCAACGGCGTTTCGGTGCCCGCGCTGATCGTGCGCCGCGCCTCGACCACGATCGAACTGCGCGATGGCCAAAGCTTCATGATCGGCGGACTGCTGCAGACCTACAACCAGAACCTGATCGATCAGCTGCCGTGGCTCGGCAGCGTTCCGGTTCTGGGCACGCTGTTTTCCTCGAAGTCCTATCAGCAGAACCAGACCGATCTCGCCATCATCGTAACGCCGCACCTCGTGCGTCCGACGCGGCCCGGCGACGTCGTCAAGACGCCGGCCGATGACGCGCTGCCGCCCAACGATCCGGACTTCTTCCTGCTCGGCAAGACGGAGGTCACGCGGGCGCAGGCGATGGCGCTCACGCCGGTCACGGCCCGTATCGTCGCCGCGGGCGACCGTCCGTTCACCGGCCACATGCTCGATTTGCCGAAGGGGGACTCCAATGCGGCCATCCAATAACTTGCTGCGCACACTCGCGCTCGCTACGCTGCTCACCGCACTCGTCGGCTGTTCGGAGTATATCGATCGCCGCGACACCATTTCGCTCGGCGGCGGCAATTCGGTCGCGACCAACAAGGTCACCCAGATGGTCGATCCCTGGCCGCGCGCCAGCGCCGACCAGAATATCGCCTTTAACGGCGCAAAGATGGAAACCGCCGTCGAACGCTACCGCAGCAATCGCGTGATCCCGCCGCAGGGTATCGGCACGTCGGACAATTACCAGCAGGGTTCCAATAACCAGAACAACACGACGCCGGTTGGGCCAACGGTGACCCAGGCGGCGGCGCCGGTGAAATAAGCGGGATCGATTGAACTCATGCGTCTAGGCCATAGTCCCAACTCCGACTCAAATCGTACCCGCGTGGTGGTGCTGACCGCCGACGCCGAGTTCGACCGTTCGGTGCGCGCCACATTCGGCGCCAGCAGCGCGATCGAACTTTCTATCGTGCCGGGGCGGATCGCGGAACGCGGCGACACGCTTGATGTCGCAGGCGCCACCGTCGTGGTGGTCGATCTCGACGCCGAGAGCGCCGCCGAGATGCAGGCGCTGACACGGCTGATGGCGCGCGTGCATGCGTGGCCGCCGGTCGTTGCGGTGACGCAGAGCTTCGACGAGAACGTGGCCCGCACGCTCCTGCAGATGCGCGTTGCCGACTTCCTGGTCAAGCCCGTGGCGGCGATCGATCTGGTGCGCGCTTGCGCCCGCGTCTCGCAAACTCATGTCGCCGGTGCCGCGCCGACCGAGGCGCAGATCTACACATTCTTGCCCGCGGTCGGCGGCGCCGGGGTGACCACGCTGGCGGTGCAGACGGCGATGCTGATGCTCAACAGCGGCGGTCCGCGCGTGAAGCCGTCCACCTGTCTGCTCGATCTGAATTTCCAGAATGGCACGGCGGCCGACTATCTCGATCTCGAGCCGCGCCTGAACCTGGCGGAGATCGAGCCGCGGCCGGACCGGCTCGACCGGCAATTGCTCGAGGTCATGCTCTCGTATCATGCATCCGGCCTCGCTGTGATCGCCGCGCCGAACCGGCCGGCGGAAATGCGGTCGTTCGATCCCGACGTGGTCACGCGCCTGCTCGACCTCGTCTCCGCCAATTTCGACTATGTCGTATTCGATATGCCGCGCACCTGGTTTTCTTGGACCGACAGCGTGCTGCTCGGCTCGAACAACCTGTTCATCGTAAGCGAGACTACCGTGCCTAGCTTGCGTCACGCCAAGCAGTTGGTGGCGGCGATCAAGGAACGGCTGGGCGACGGGCCCAATCCGCAGGTCGTCGTCAACCGCTTTGAGCATCGCATGTTCTCGTCCGGCTTGCGCCGCAACGACCTCGTGCAGACGCTCGGTGACGCCTTCGTGGCCGCGATCCCCAACGATTACGCTTTGGTGCGCGAGGCGATCGACCGCGGCGTGCCGCTTGATGAGGTCAAGCCCGGCAACAAGGTCACCGCGGCCTTGAAAAAGATGATGGCGGATGCCGTGGCGAAAGAGCTGCCGGCAGTCGAAGCCAAGGCCGCCGCGCCGCTCAAGAAATTCAAGCTTTCGGTCGCGCAATAGCGCGTGATCCCGAAAAGTGGACACTGGTTTTCGGAAATGATCACGCGCAAGAAATAAGAGGACCAAAGCGATGGCCGGCCGATTCACAGTCCGACGCGTTGCAGCCCCGGAGCTGCCGGCAAGCGAGCCCTCGGCGCCGGTAGCGTCCGGCAACCTGGCATGGGCGGTGCTTCCGGAAACGCCACCGGAGCAGGCGCCGCCGCTGCAGCCGCAAGCCGCCGCCAATCCGCTGCTCAGCGACAAGCTGCTCGATGCCAAGGTCCGGCTGCATCGCCGGTTGATTGAAGAGATCAATCTTTCCGCGCTGGAAAAGCTGCCGGAGGAGGAAACCCGCCGGCACGTCCAACAACTGGTGTCGCAATACGTGCTGGCCGAACGGCTGGCGCTCAATACGCAGGAACTCGCCGAATTCGTCTCGGAGATTCTCGACGAGATGACCGGCCTCGGTCCGCTCGAGCCGCTGCTCAAGGACGAAAGCATCAACGACATTCTGATCAACGGCCACGAATGCGTCTACGTGGAGCGCCGCGGCATGCTCGAGCCGCTGTCGGTGCGTTTCAAGGACGAGCAGCATCTCCTGCGCATCATCAATAAAATTGTGTCCGCGGTCGGCCGCCGCGTCGACGAGTCCCATCCGCTCTGCGACGCGCGCCTGCAGGACGGCTCGCGCGTCAACGTGGCGGTGCGGCCGATCGGCGTCGACGGACCCTTGGTCTCGATCCGCAAATTCTCCAAGAAGCCGCTCAACCTCTCCAAGTTGGTCGAGGTCGGCGCTCTGCGCCCGCCGATGGCCGACTTGCTGGCGGCGGCGGTGAAATCGCGCATCACGACGATCATTTCCGGTGGCACCGGCTCCGGCAAGACCACGATGCTGAACGCGCTCTCCGCCTTCATTTCGGAAAAGGAGCGCCTGATCACCATCGAAGACGCCGCCGAACTTCAGCTCCAGCAGCCGCATGTCGGCCGCATGGAGACGCGGCCACCCAATATCGAAGGCAAGGGCGAAATTCGCCAGCGCGAATTGGTCAAGAACGCGCTGCGCATGCGGCCCGACCGCATCATCCTCGGCGAGTGCCGCGGCGAGGAAGCCTTCGACATGTTGCAGGCGATGAACACCGGCCATGAAGGCTCAATGGCCACAATTCACGCCAATACGCCGCGCGACGCTATCTCGCGCATGGAGCAGATGATCGGCATGGCTGGCCTGCCGATGACGGTGGCCTCGATCCGCGGCCAGATCGCCGGCGCCATCCAGCTCATCGTGCAGCTGCAGCGCCAGTCCGACGGCAAACGCAAGGTCACTTCGATCGCGGAAATCACCGGGCTGGAAGGCGACATCATCCAGATGCAGGAAATCTTCAAATACGTGCGCACCGGCACCGCGACGGACGGCACCGTGCAGGGCCATTTCACCGCCACCGGGGTGCGCCCGCGCTTCCTCACCCAGTTGATCAATCAGGGCGTCAAGCTGCCCGGCAATTTCTTCGATCCCTCACAGCCGCTCTAAACCGCCATGTTCGGTTTCAATCCGGTTTATCTGATCTATCTGCTGGTCGGCGTTTCGGCGGCGATGTTCGCCGAAGGCTTCTATCTGCTGGCCTACAACAAGGCGTCTTACCGCCAGCACATCAACCGTCGCCTCAAAGTGATGGACCACAAGCCGGACCGCGAAAGCGTGCTGGTGCAATTGCGGCGCGAGCGCGGGCTGACCAGCAGCGGCGAGTACCGGTTGCCGCTGGTCAATCTCAATCAGCTCGTGCTGCAGTCCGGCTTGAGCATCGGCTTCGGACGGCTGATCCTGGTCATCGTTATCGGCATGATCGGGGCGTTCGCCGCCACCATGGTGTTCGAGGGCCGCGTGCTGCACGCTCTCGCCGCCGCGTTGTTCTGCGGCCTCGTGCTGCCCTTCATGGTGCTGAAGTTTCTGCGCTCGCGGCGGCAGAAGAAATTCGCCGCGCAGTTTCCCGACGCCATCGACATCATCGTGCGTTCCTTGCGCGCCGGCCATCCGGTTCCGATCGCGATCAATATGGTGGCGCGCGAGCTGCCGGACCCGATCGGCAGCGAGTTCGGCACGGTCACCGATGAGATTACCTACGGCGCCGACCTCGAGACCGCGATGCGCAATCTCTATTTCCGCGTCGGCACCGACGATCTGCCGCTGTTTGTCACGGCGGTCGCGATCCAGGGCTCGACCGGCGGCAATCTCGGTGAGATCCTGGAAAACTTGTCGGGGGTGATCCGTCTGCGTTTCAAGATGCGGCGCAAGATTCGCGCGCTAGCGGCGGAGGGCCGCGCCTCCGCGCTGATTCTATCGTCGCTGCCGATCGGCATGTTCGCGGTGATCAATTTTCTGGTGCCGAGCTTTTACGCCAGCGTCTGGAACGAGGATCTGACCAAGATCGCGCTGGTGCTGGCCGGCTGCTGGATGGGCATCGGAAATTTCATCATGTACCGCCTGGTCAATTTCAGGATCTGACCGATGAACATGATGTCCACGATGTTCAGCAACGCCTTTCGCGACAACGGCAGCCTACTCATGGCCGTGCTGGTGTTCCTCGCCGCCGGCACTATGGCATTCTCGGTCATGGCGTTTGCGCGCGTGCGCGGCTCGGTCAAACGGCGCGCCTCGAATATCCTGGATGAAAGCGAGCGCGGCGCAAATCCCAAGCGCTCGTTGCGGTATTCCAGCCTGAAGGCGGTCTCCCAACTCATCGAATACACCACCAAGCACTATTCGACGACCAACGATGAAAACATGAAAGTGCTGCGCCATCGGCTGATCCAGGCCGGCGTCTACGATCCGCGCGGCGTCGCCTTTTTCTTCATCGGGCGCACGGCGCTCGCCGTCGGTTTGGCCGCTGTCGTGTTCCTCGCGCGGCCGATGATCGCGTCGCACGGAACCACGTTCTTTTGGCTGATGGTGATCGTCGGCGGCATCACCGGCTATGTCGGCCCGAGCATGTACATCGATCGGCGCATCGCCGCCCGCAAGGAGGAGCATCGCGCCGGCTTTCCGGATTTCATGGATTTGCTGGTGGTTTGCGCGGATTCCGGGCTGTCGATGGAAGCCGCGCTCGAACGCGTCGGCCGCGAACTCGGCGACAGCTATCCCTCGCTCTCGACCAATATCCACATGACCAATCTCGAAACCCGCGCCGGCCGCCCGCTGAAGGACGCGCTCGAGCGCTTCGCCGACCGTCTGGCGCTCGACGAGGCGCACGCGTTCGCAACCCTGATCAACCAGTCGATCGATCTTGGCTCCAGCATAACCGACGCGCTGCGGGTCTACAGCGACGATATGCGTCATAAGCGGCTCTCCCTCGCGGAGGAGAAGGCCTATGCGCTGCCGGCCAAGCTGACGGTGCCGATGATGGTCTGCATCTTCCCGGTGCTGTTCGTGGTCATATTGCTGCCGGTGTTCGTGCGGCTGCATGTCGGCCATTTCTTCTAGCGTGCCCGCGACGCGGCATAAAGTGAAGAATTTCTTAACTAACCTCTCCTAGCTTAATCCTGGTCCCGATCGCGGGCGGTTCCTTCAGGTTTTGTCATGCGTAATGGAATTGTACGAACCCTGAGTCTTGCGGCAGTTGGACTCTGGCTGGCGGGCTGCAGCGCCGGCAAACTCACCAATCCATTCGAGTCGAAATCGCCCGGCGCGGATGCTTTTGCCGCGGCGCCGGCGACCGAAGGCGTTGCCGCAGACCAGCTACCGCCGTCGCTGGGCGTGCCGGCTGCCGCCGAAGCAGGTCTGTACGGCAGCGATCCGAGCGATGCCTTGAACCTCGGCAAGAAGCAATACCGCGCCAATAATTTCGGGCTCGCCGAAAAATATTTCCGCCACGCCGCCGAGCTGCATCCGCGCGATGCAGAAGCCTGGCTCGGGCTCGCCGCCTCCTACGACCGCTTGCGCCGCTTCGATCTCGCCGACCGCGCTTATGCTCAGGCGATCGGCATCGTCGGGCCGACCGCCGAGATCCTGAACAACCAGGGCTATTCCTACATGCTGCGTGGCGACTACAAGCGCGCGCGCGAGAAGCTCAACGCCGCACAGCGCAAGGAACCCGGCAATAAATACGTGCAGAACAATCTGCAGCTCCTGGAAGACAGCTACCGCACGGGCAAGGCTATCGAATAGGCCTTGCGTCGCCGCGCCGGGAAACAGCCGGAGCGCGGGATTAATTCTCAATATTGCTGGTCCTTGATACGGACGCGAAAATTTCGCGGCCCGCCTTCGAATTCATTGCCTTGCTTGGTGAATGTGCAAATATTATCAAGCGGGTGGGGTTGATTGGGGGTAGGGACGACGAGCCACGCTGCCTGCTATCTTAGGTTCGACCAATCGCTCAATCATCAAATCGATTTCCCGATATAAGGGAAACGACTGAAAATCAGGGACGAAGCTGCAATGTCCATCGGGATTAGAAAATCGGGGGTATCGCGCCGCACGCTGCTCAAGGCGGGCGCGGCGATCAGCATGCTCCCGGCGCCGCGTGTGTTCGCGCAATCGTCGGAACCGCTCAAAGTCGGCTTCCTCACGGTCCTCACCGGTCCACTCGCGGCGGGCGGCAAGCAGCAGGAGGAGGGCGCAGCGCTCTTCCTCAAGGAACGCAACGGCATGATCGCCGGCCGCAAGATCGAGCTGATCACACAGGATACTGCCGGCAATCCGGCGCTTGCCAAGACCAAGACCCAAGAGCTGGTCGAGCGTCACAATGTGCCGGTGATGATCGGCCCGTTGGCGACCAACGAAGCTTTAGCGATGGACGGTTACGTTCGCGACAGCAAAGTGCCGCTGATCACCACGACCTCGGCCGCGACTGTCGACCTCAAGAGCCGGGCCCCGAACCCTTTCGTCCTGCATGCCTTCGGCACGGCGCCGCAGGTGACCTATCCGCTCGGCGATTACGCGGCCAAGACGCTCGGCTACAAGAAAATCGCCATCCTCGCCGAGGATTTCACTTACGGCCACGAAGGCGCCGGCGGATTCCACCTCGCCTTCGAAGCAGGGGGCGGCAAGATCGTGCAGAAGCTTTGGCCGCCGCTCAACGCGCCTGAATACGGACCGTATCTCGCGCAGATCAAGCCCGACGTCGACGCGATCTACATGGGCTTTGCCGGCAGCAATCCGCTGCGCTTCCTCAAGCAGTTCAACGATTACGGGCTGAAGAGCAAAGTCGCAGTGCTTGGAAACACCACCAGCACTGACGAGGGCATCCTTAAGGTGATGGGCGAGGAAGCGGTCGGCGTCATCACCGGCGGCTGGTACGCCGCCGGACTCGACACGCCGGAAAACAAGAAATTCGTCGCCGGCATCAACGCGGAATACAAGCACGATCCCGGTTTCTACACCGCGGGCCCTTACACCGCGCTGCTCATCATCGAGGAGGCGCTCAAGACCACGGGTGGAAAGACCGACGATGCGGCGGCCTTCCTCAAGGCCATGCACAATGTGCGCCTTGAACATGGCCCGATCGGCCCGGTCCGGCTCGATGAATACGGCACGCCGATCCTCGATATTTACATTCGCAAAGTGGCGCGCGTGAATGGCAAACTCACCAACACCATCATCAAGACCTATCCGCAAGTGAGCCAATTCTGGACCTACGATCCCAAGAAATTTGTCCAGCAGCCGGTATTCTCGCGCGATTTCCCGCCGAGCAAAAATCTCGAATAGCGCGGATCGGGCGGCGGAATGCACGCGAAAAGTTTACAGCCGGCCCGGGGGCGGGGCTCAGCAGCGCGGGCATGAAGAAAATATAACGAGCCTTCGGTCGCTTCACCGGTACCGCGGCCGTTCGGGCTACCGGACGGCCGATTGCGTTCATAGATGTATGGTGCGGGGCGCGTTGGGGCGAGGAATGATGCGGTCATGTTCAATTCGTTGCGGAAATTGATTTCCGACCTGGGCGAAGGCGGCAAGCATCCCAGCCACTTCGAGGATGACGATTACCGCTTGGCCGCCGCGGCCCTGCTGGTGCACGCGGCCGCCATCGATGGCTCGGTCTCCGACGCCGAGCGCGCCAAACTGCATGGCTTGATCAAGCAGTGCTTCAACCTGGACGATGCCACGACCGACGAATTGGTCGCCGAGGCCACCGAAGCCGAACAAAAGGCGATCGATCTCTTTCACTTCACCGCCCGGCTCAACCGCTCGCTCGACGAGGCGGGGCGCGCGCGCATGGTCGAAATGATGTGGCAGATTGCCTACACCGATGGGGTCGTTACCGAATTCGAGGATAATTTGATCTGGCGGGCGGCCGATCTGCTCGGTGTTTCGCAAAGCGAGCGGATCGCGCTGCGGGAACGGGTTTCGGCATCGCGCGCGGATGGGGGCGACCAGAGGTGAGCGACTTGCAGCCGATCACCGTGATCACCGGCGCCTCGGCCGGCATCGGCGCCGCGCTGGCGCGCGTGTTCGCGCGCAACGGCCATGCCGTGGCGCTGGTGGCGCGCCGCGAGGACCGCCTGCGCGAGTTGGCCGATGAGATTGCGGCGGCCGGCAGCGTCAGGCCGCTGGTGATCGTCGCCGACCTGCAACGTGGCGATGCCGCCCGCCTGATCGGCGAGGAGTTGACCGCGCAAGGGGTCGAGCCGCAATTCATGGTCAACAATGCCGGCTTCGGTCTGGTCGGCACCGCCGCCTCGCTCGACCGCGACGAGCAATTGGCGATGATCGACCTCAATATGCGCACGCTCGCCGAGCTGTCACTCGCCTTCGTCGGCAGCCTAGCGCGCCACCGCGGCGGCATTCTCAATGTCGGCTCGATGGCCGGCTTCCTGCCCGGGCCGGGCATGACGGTCTATTACGCTACCAAGGCCTTTGTGATGTCGTTCAGCGAGGCGCTGCACAGCGAGCTCAAATCGCGCGGCGTGCGGGTGACCGTGCTCTGCCCGGGTCCGGTGGCGACCGGATTCGCGGCGCGCGCCGGCATCTCCGGCAGCATGGCCCCGGCCATTCTCAGCCAAAGCGCGGAGCAGGTGGCGGAGGCCGGCTATCGCGGGTTGATGCAAGGCCGGCGGACCGTGGTGCCGGGTTTGGTGAACAAGGTGGTCATCCTTCTGATTCGCATTGTCCCGCGCGGCCTGCTGCTGGCGTTGGTGGATGCCCGGCAGCGCCGGCGCAAGCCCGCGCAGGGCACATAGCCGCCATCACCCGCCCGTGTTGCAAACCCCGGCGAAGCCGTTACTCATAGGCAACGCGCGACCATGCGCCGAACCGCCATGTTGAAGCCGGTCCTTCTCATTTTGCACCAGGAGCATTCCTCGCCCGGCCGCGTCGGCCAGGTGCTGAGCAAGCTCGGCTATCCGCTCGACATCCGGCGGCCGCGCTTCGGCGATCCGTTGCCGGAGACGATGGACGAGCATGCCGGCGCCGCGATTTTCGGCGGTCCGCAAAGCGCCAACGACAACGAGGCCTTCGTGCGCCGCGAAATCGACTGGATCGGCGTGCCGCTGCGCGACAAGAAGCCGTATCTCGGCATCTGCCTCGGCGCGCAGATGATGGCGCATCATCTCGGCGGCCGCGTCTATCCGCATCCGCAAGGCCATGCCGAGGTCGGCTACTACCCGATTCGCCCGACGCAAGCCGGGCGTGCGATCTGCGCCGAATGGCCCGACCACGTCTATCAATGGCACCGCGAGGGCTTCGACCTGCCGGCCGGCGCCGAGCTGCTAGCCGAAGGCGACGCCTTCTCGGTACAGGCGTTCCGCTATGGCACCGGCTATGCGCTACAGTTTCACCCCGAGGTCACCCACGCCATGATGTATCGCTGGCTGGTGCGCGGCGCCCACCGCATGGAACTGCCGGGCACCAAGCAGCGCCACGAGCATATCGCCGACCGCGCGGTGCACGATCATGCCTCGCGCAACTGGCTCGCCGCCTTTATCGATCATTGGATCGACCGCACGCCGGCCAATCAACCTGCCGCTGATGCCCCTTAAGATTCGTAATTGGCGTTAACGGCGAAGGCTGGTGGAGCCGAGGGGATTTGAACCCCTGACCTCCTCATTGCGAACGAGGCGCTCTCCCAACTGAGCTACGGCCCCGCCTTCGCGGCGCAACGTTAGTTTTTGCGCGTTTTCAGCGAGTGGGCGCCATTTAGGGCCAGGGTTTGGGCCTGTCAAGGATGCGGGCTGGGCGGCCGCGGCTGCTGCCGGTTCGGCTTGTTCAAGGCCATGCGACCCGCTAATTTCCGGCCACCTCAAACAGGCGGAGCCTCATGCGCGCGGTCCTCGATATCATTCTGCTGATCCTGCAAATCTATATCTGGCTGCTGATCGCCGCCGCCGTTTTGTCCTGGCTGGTCGCCTTCAACGTGGTCAACACCCGCAACCAGGTGGTGCACATGGTCGGCGACATGCTGTACCGGCTCACCGAGCCGCTGCTGCGGCCGATCCGCTCGATGATGCCCAATCTCGGCGGCATCGACATTTCGCCGGTGATCCTGATCCTGCTCATCCTGTTCCTGGAAAACGTGATCGTCCGCTACGTCTATCCGAATGTATTTTAGGTGAGCGGGCCCCAGCCGTGGTCGGCGATGGGCGGCGGTGTCGCGCTCGCCGTGCGGCTGACGCCCAAAGGCGGCCGCGACGCCATCGACGGCATCGCGCATTTGGCCGACGGCCGCAGCGTGCTCAAGGTGCGCGTGCGGGCCGCGCCGAGCGAAGGCGAGGCGAACGCGGCGCTGCTGCGGCTCATCGCCAAGGCGGCCGGCGTCCCACCGCGCGACGTCGCGCTCACCGCGGGCGCCACGGCCCGCATCAAGCAACTCGCCATTTCGGGCGACGGCCCAACGCTGATCGCGGCTCTGGAGAAGATCGCGGCAAAAGGCTAACAATCGGCCATGTCCGCACGCATCATCGACGGCAAGACGATCTCGGCCGACCTGCGCGGCAAGGTGACGGATGCGGTGCACCGTCTGCGGCGCGACCGTGGCATCGTGCCCGGTCTCGCGGTCGTGCTGGTCGGCCACAATCCCGCCAGCAAGGTCTATGTTCGCAACAAATCCAAGGCGGTCACCGAGGCAGGCTTGCACTCGTTCGATCAGAATTTGCCCGAGGATGTAAGCGAGACCGAACTGCTCGACTTGATCGCGCGGCTCAATGTCGATGAAAGCGTGAACGGCATCCTGGTGCAATTGCCGCTGCCGCCGCAGATCAACCCAGACAAGGTCATCGCCGCCATCGATCCGGACAAGGATGTCGATGGATTCCATCCGCTCAATGCCGGCCGGCTCGCCAGCGGGCTGCCGGGCCTGGTGCCGTGCACGCCGCTCGGCTGCGTGCGGCTGGCCAAGACCGTGCACCCCTCGCTGGCGGGGCTGGAGGCGGTAGTGATCGGCCGCTCCAACATCGTCGGCAAGCCGGTGGCGCAATTACTGCTGGCAGAGAATGCGACGGTGACCATCGCCCATTCCAAGACGCTCGATTTGCCGGCGGTGTGTGCGCGCGCGGACTTGCTGATCGCCGCGATGGGTCGCCCCGAAATGGTTCGCGGCCAATGGATCAAGCCGGGTGCGACCGTGATCGACGTGGGCATCAACCGCATTGCCGGCGAGCGCGGCAAGCCGCACATTGTCGGCGACGTCGCCTACGGCGAAGCCAAGACGGTAGCCGGCGCGATCACTCCGGTACCCGGCGGGGTCGGGCCGATGACCATCGCTTGCCTGCTGCTCAACACGTTGCACGCCGCGTGTATGCAGAACGGCTTGCCGCCGCTGAAGATCTGATTATTAGAAACGCCTCACTGCCAAGCGTAGGCGACCTTATCGAGGGTCTTAGCGCCGAAGCGTTCGGAGGAACGCGCGACCGCGCGGCCGCCGAGCGCGCGATAGAATTCCACCGCCGGCTCGTTATCGGACAGCGCCCACACCACCAGGCTCTTCAAGCCGCTCGTCGTGAGATCCTTGCGCGCGGCGGAGAACAGGCGGCGGCCGAAGCCGAGACCCTGAAACTCGGGTCGCAAATAAAGCTCGTAGACTTCGCCGTCATAGAACAGGCTGCGCGCCCGGTTGCGCCCGTAATTGGCGTAGCCGGCGACCTGCTCGCCGAATTGCAGGATGGTAATGCGGCTGCCCTTGCGGATGGCCGAATCCCACCAATCCGGTCCGCGCCGGTTGATCAGCTTGTCGAGTTCATTGCCGGGGATGATGCCCTGATAGGCGGTCCGCCATGCTTGGTCGTGGGTCGCGGCGACGTCTGCCGCATCGGTGGCCTTGGCACGGCGAATCTCTATGAGGGTCGTACTCATCGCAGAATAGAAGCAATGAACTTTGCGCCCTTCAAGCCCATAATTAATGATACGTTAACGGTGTGGATTACTGGTCACAGTTCGGCGAGAAATGTGCTGTGGCTGCTGGGAAATCATGCTCGTTTGCGCGCTCGTGCGCGACACGCGCTCAGGCTGTAGCGTTGGCAATGCGCGTTGGTCGACACCGCGGCGGCCGCTGATTCGAATTCTCGGATTCGGATCGTCCCGATATAGGACAGCAGCGGCGCCCGCGAGCACGCCGCCCGGCCGGCCCTTACACCGCTTCAGCGGCGGCCGCGCGCGCCCGGTCTTCCCGTTTGCGGTCGGTCTCGTCGAGCAGCTTCTTGCGCAGGCGGATCGACGACGGCGTCACTTCGACCAGTTCGTCGTCCTGGATATAGGCCAGCGCCTTTTCCAGCGTCATACGGATCGGCGGGGTGAGGCGGACCGCTTCATCCTTCGAGGTGGTGCGGATATTGGTGAGCTGCTTGCCCTTGAGCACGTTGATGACCAGGTCGTTGTCGCGGGTATGCTCGCCGACGATCATGCCGCGGTAAACCTTCCAGCCCGGCTCGATCATCATCGGGCCGCGGTCTTCCAGATTCCACAGGGCATAGGCGACCGCCTCGCCCTGGTCATTGGAGATCAGCACACCGTTGCGGCGACCCTGGATCAGACCCCTGTGCGGCGCGTAACTGTGGAACAGCCGGTTCATGATGGCGGTGCCGCGCGTGTCGGTCAGCAGCTCGCCCTGATAGCCTATCAGGCCGCGCGTGGGGGCGTGAAACACCAGCCGCAGTCGGTGGCCACCGGACGGCTTCATCTCCAGCAACTCGGCTTTGCGCTCAGACATCTTCTGCACGACGATGCCGGAATGCACTTCGTCGACGTCGATGACGACCTCCTCGATCGGCTCTAGCATCTCGCCGGTCTTGGGGTCCTCGTGCATCAGCACCTTCGGCCGCGACACCGACAGCTCGAAGCCCTCGCGCCGCATGGTCTCGATCAAAATGCCGAGTTGCAATTCGCCGCGTCCGGCGACTTCCATCGCGTCCTTGTCGTCGGACTCGCGCACACGCAACGCCACATTGCCTTCCGCTTCGCGCAACAAGCGGTCGCGGATCATGCGGCCCGTGACCTTGGTGCCCTCGGTTCCGGCGAGCGGCGAGTCGTTGACGCGGAACGTCATCGCCAGCGTCGGCGGATCGATCGGCTGCGCCGGGATCGGCGTCTCGACCGACGGATCGCAGATCGTCATCGCGACGGTGGCGTTCGGCAATCCGGCGATGGCCACGATGTCGCCGGCTTCCGCCTCTTCCACCGCTACGCGCTCGATCCCGCGGAATGCCAGCAACTTGGTGATGCGGCCGGTCTCGATCAGCTTGCCGTCGTGGTCGAGCACCTTCACCGGCTGGTTGGGCTTTGCCGAACCGGAGGTGATGCGCCCGGTGACGAGGCGGCCGAGATAGGGGTTGGCTTCGAGAATGGTGCCGAGCAGGCGGAATGGCCCGCTGTCGACCAGCGGCGGCTTGACGTGGCTGAGGATGAGATCGAACAGCGGCTGCATGCCGGCGTCGTGCGATCCTTCAAGACTGGTTGCCATCCAGCCCTGCTTGGCCGAGCCGTAGAGAATCGGGAAATCGAGTTGCTCGTCGGTGGCGTCGAGCGCTGCGAACAAATCGAATACTTCATTGATGACTTCGACCGGCCTGGCATCGGAGCGGTCCACCTTATTGATGACGACGATTGGCTTGAGCCCCATCTTCAGCGCCTTCGAAACCACGAACTTGGTCTGCGGCAGCGGACCTTCGGCGGCGTCCACCAGCACCAGCGCGCCGTCGACCATGTTGAGGATGCGCTCGACCTCACCGCCGAAATCGGCGTGGCCGGGCGTGTCGACGATATTGATGCGGACGTCTTTCCACAGCACCGAGGCCGCTTTGGCCAGGATCGTGATGCCGCGCTCGCGCTCCAAGTCGTTGGAATCCATGGCGCGCTCGACCACGCGCTGGTTCTCGCGATAGGCGCCGGATTGCTGCAACAGCCGGTCGACCAGCGTAGTCTTGCCGTGGTCGACGTGAGCGATAATGGCGATATTGCGAAGATTCATAAGGGTTCCAAAAACCAAAGCGCGGGCCACTTTGGACCCGCGACGCGACGCTATTGCGGCGCAATATAGTCACCAAACGGCCGGAAGCAACCGGCCAAATGACGGCTGGTTAAGCCGCCTTGGATGAGGGCGGCGGTGTCCAGGGGCCGACCTGCACGCCTTTCGGCAGCGAATTTTGCAGCATCATCATCTCGGCGATCGTCTCGCCGGTCACCAGCCCGACCAACTTGCCGCCGCCATCGATGACTCCGACCGCCGGCGCCTGTTTCTGCTGCAGCAGCTTGAAGGCCTGCTCCAAAGTCGTGCGGTGGCCAATCGTCGGCATCGTCGCGACCATGGCGTCGGCGACGCGGGCGTCGGGGCCGTGCTGCCTGATGGCGCGGATGAGGTCGCCGCGGCCGAGCACGCCGACCGGCTTGCCGACGGGGTCGACCACCGGAAATTCGCCCTGGCCGGTTTGCAGCAAGGTCTGCACCGCCGCGTCCAGATGCTCCTCGGGCGTCAGCGTTTCGAACTGCGTCATCATGGCGTAACTCACCGGCACGCCGCGCGAGGCGGCGCGCAGCGCCACCATGTGCGCTTCCGAACTGGCGGCGAGATAGACGAAGATGGCGATGAAGATCAGGACCGGATTGTACATCAGGCCGATAAAGCCGAGCGCGAAGGCGACGAATTGCCCGATCGCGGCGGCGACTTCGGTCGCCCGCACATAGCCCATGCGGCTCGCCAGCAGCGCACGCAGCACGCGGCCGCCGTCCATCGGGAATGCCGGGATCATGTTGAACAAAGCGAGGAACAGGTTCACCGCCGCCAGCCGGTCGATCAGGGAAAACTGCGTGTTGTCGAGACCGGCCGCGGCGTTGGTCTGCAGTGTCGCGCCGCCGATGAACACCAGCAGGATCGTGATGAACACATTGACCAGCGGTCCGGCGATGGCGATCAGAAATTCTTGCCCCGGCTCCTCGGGTATGCGCTCGAGTTGGGCGACGCCGCCGATCGGCAGCAGCGTCACATAAGGCGTCGACACGCCGAAGGCGCGCGCGGTGAAGATGTGGCCGAACTCGTGCAGCAGCACGCACAGGAACAGCAGCACCAAGAAGGCGAGAGTGTCCCAGGCGGTGGCGGCGCCGCCTTGGCTGTAGCTGGCGGCGAAGATCCAGGCGAGAAATAACAGGAAGGTCAGGTGTATGCGCACCACCGTGCCGGCCACCTTGCCGATGTTCAATGACCAGGACATGAAATGCCTCGTATGGTCGGGGTCGTCACCGCATGATCCCGAAAAGTGGGAACCGGTTTTCGGATAAGATCACGCGTAGGATGAGTAAGGTAGTATAGCGGCGGACCCATTGCGAGGGTTGCGCGTTCACCTGGGAGGTCCTTGTCATGACACAGAAATTGACCGCCGAGGCCCGCAAGGCGGCCTTGGCCAAACTCGCCGGCTGGTCTGAAGTGACCGGCCGCGACGCCATCGCGAAGAAATTCACGTTCAAGGATTTCAACCAGGCCTTCGGCTTTATGACGCGGGCAGCATTGGTGGCGGAGAAAATGGATCACCATCCGGAATGGTTCAACGTCTACAAGACCGTCGAGGTGACGCTGTCGACCCACGATGCCGGCGGCGTGACCGAGCTCGACGTCAAGCTCGCCGAGGCGATGGACAGGCTCGCCAGCTGAACATGGATAAGACAACGCTCGCCGCCTATGACTCCGCCGCGCCGGCCTTTGTTGAACGCTGGCTTACGGAAAATGAGCCGGCCGACATGTACGCGCTGTTCCGGCGACATTTCCGGCCAGGTCTCACCGCCGATATCGGCTCGGGCAGCGGACGTGATGCGGCCTGGCTCACTGCTAACGGTTTCCCGACCGTCGGTTACGACCTGTCGGAGGGCCTGCTGGCGCAAGCCCGCGCCCGCTTTCCGCACATCGAATTCAGAAAGACCGCGTTGCCCGAGTTGAGCGGAATTCCGGCGCGACATTTCGACAATGTCTGTTGCGAGACTGTGCTCATGCATTTGCCGCGCGAGGAAATCGCGCCGGCGGTTGCCCGCATGCTGGAAATCCTCAAGCCGGGCGGCGTCATTTACATGAGCTTTCGAATAACGGAGAACGCCGACCACCGCGAAAAGGACGGCAGGCTGTTCACGGCCTATGTTGGCGATCATGTGCGCCGCGCCCTGGCCGGACAGGAGATTCTGTTTGATGGAACGGTCGCGCGAGCAGCCGGCGGCACGATCCAGCGGCTTATTGCGCGCACCGCCTAGCGTCTTGCGGCGGCGATTTTCGACGCCCATCTAATCATCATGGCATTCGCACGCACCGCATTCTGGCGCAGCGACGACGACGGCGCGCTCAAGCGCAATTTCTGGCGAAAGTTGCGGCGGGTGGCCGCGCGGATTCCTTTCGCCGAGGATTTACTCGCCGCCTATTACTGCGCATTCGACAAGGACACGCCGCTATCGGTGAAGGGGACGCTCATCGCCGCGCTTGCCTATTTCGTCCTGCCGGTCGACGCCGTTCCCGATGTGCTGCCGGTTATCGGGTTCACCGACGATGCAGCGGTGCTGGCGGCCGCGATCAAGCTGGTTGCCAACAACATCCATCCGGCGCATCGCGACGCGGCGCGTAACGCGCTGGCCAAGCTTTAAGGCCGCAGAACCGCCTTGCCCATCACCTGGCGCGCGGCAATCGCCTTGAGCGCGGCGGGCGCGTCGCTCAGCGGATACACGGCGTGCACATGCGACGACAGCTTGCCTTGTGCACACCAGTCGAGAATCTGCATCATGTTGGCGCGATGGCCTTGCGGGTTACGCTGGACCCAGGCGCCCCAATAGACGCCGAGCACGTCATAGCTGCGCAGCAGCACGAGGTTGAGCGGCAGCTTCGGCATATCGCCGGCGGCAAAACCGATAACCAGATAACGCCCGCCCCAATCCATGCCGCGCAGCGCCGCTTCGCCCTGCGCCCCGCCGATCGGATCATAGACCACATTGACGCCCTTGCCGCCGGTCAGCTCGCGCAGCGCGTCCTTGAGATCGCGTGCGGCATAGTTCACGCCGTCGTCGGCGCCGTGCCGGCGCGCGAAGGTGATTTTGTCGTCGGATGACGCGCAGGCGATGACGCGCGCGCCCATCAGCTTGCCGAGCTCGACCGCCGCGAGGCCGGTGCCGCCGGCGGCGCCCAGTACGGCCATCGTCTCGCCGGGCTTGAGCTTGGCCCGGTCCCGCAGCGCATGCATCGTGGTGCCGTAGGTGACGGTGAGGCCGGCCGCTTGGTCGAAATCGAGGCCGGCCGGCATGGCGACGAGCAGGTCGGCGGCGACGGCGACCTTCTCGCGCGCCGCGCCCCAGCCGATATTGCCGATGACGCGGTCGCCCGGTGAAAATCCGGCGACGCCGGCGCCGACGCTTTCGACTTCGCCGGCAAACTCGGCGGCGGGTGAAAACGGGAAGGGCGGCTTGTGCTGGTACTTGCCGGCGATGATCAGGGTGTCGAAGAAATTGAGCGCCGCCGCCTTGACGCGCACCACCGCTTCGCCCGGCCCGGGTACCGGGTCGGCGATGTCGGCAAGCTCAAGGTCGTCGGGGGAGCCGTAGCGGGTGCAGAGCAGGGCTTTCATGGCGGCGCGGTCGAATACACTCGTTTGCAAAGTTCTCTAGCACGTTCCCCGGCCGGTTTGGCGGCGCCAGATTTAGTCCTATAGTTTCGCGGGGGCGACGGATTGCCGCCTTCCGCCTTGTCGAAATTCGTCCCTAATGGGCTAATATCCAGTTGTTCTTCAGGGGGGCGGCTTGAATGCAGTCATTCACTTCAACCGGTAGGGCCCGATGACGAAGACGCTTTGGCAAAGCCCCGCGATTGCACTGCTGACCGCCGCCGCCGTGCTGTCCTGCGCGGCCGCCTATGCGCAGACCCCGCCAGGGCCGAAAAAGCCGGCCAAGCCCGAGCCCACCGAACAGGCCGTGCTGCTCGGCCAGTTCGGCGACTGGGGCGCTTACACGGCGTCGCCCGGTGGCAAGAAGGTCTGCTTCGCGCTGTCGAAACCGACCTCGGCGGTCATCGAACCGGCCAGCAAGAAGCGCGATCCGTCCTACGCCTTCGTCTCGACGCGCCCCGCCGAGAAGGTCAGGAACGAGGTATCGGTGATCGTCGGCTATCCGCAGAAGGCGGGCGTCGATGCCACCGCGGCCATCGGAACCGCGAGCTATGTGTTGTACACGCAGAACGACGGCGCCTGGGTGAAAAACGCGGCCGAGGAAGCGCAGATGGTCGAAACCATGCGCAAGGGTTCCGACATGGTGGTCAAGAGCGTGTCGCACTCCGGCGCCAAGACCACCGACACCTATTCGCTGAAGGGACTGGGCCAGGCGCTCGACAAGGTCGGCGAGGAGTGCAAGTAGGCCGCGCGCACCCTATATTGCGGCAAAGCCGCGGCGCGCGGCGATGACGACCTGAACCTATGGCAACGACAATCGAAATCGCACCGACATCGACGGCCCCCTTCGTCGAGAAGACACCGCTCGAGCGCTATGTGCCGCCGGACAAACCGTCGCTGGTCGGCCTCACGCGTGCGCAACTCGGCACGCTGTTGGGCGCGGTCGGGGTACCGGAAGCGCAGCGCAAGATGCGCGTGCAGCAGCTCTGGCACTGGATCTATTTCCGCGGTCTCACCTCGTTCGGCGACATGACCAGCGTTTCCAAGGAGCTGCGCGCCGAACTGGCGCAACGCTTCACGCTCCACCGGCCCGAGGTGGTGGCCGAGCAGGTATCGGTCGACGGCACGCGCAAATGGCTGCTGCGGCTGCCGGGCGAGACGGAGGGAGAGCGGCCGCACGAGGTCGAGTGCGTCTATATTCCCGACACCGACCGCGGCACGCTTTGCGTCTCCAGCCAGGTCGGCTGCACGCTCACTTGTTCGTTCTGCCATACCGGCACCCAGCGGTTCGTGCGCAACCTGACGGCCGACGAGATCGTCGGTCAGGTGATGATGACAAAGGATCGCCTCGGCGATTGGCCGGGCGCGACACGTCCGACCGACGGAGTGATCCCGACCGGCGACCGCTGCATCACCAATATTGTGATGATGGGCATGGGCGAGCCGCTCTACAATCTCGACGCCGTGCGCGACGCGCTGCTGATCGTGGCAGACGGCGACGGCATCGGCATTTCCAAGCGCCGTATCACGCTGTCGACCTCCGGCGTGGTGCCGAATATCGAACGCGCCGGCGCCGAGATCGGCTGCATGTTGGCGGTGTCGCTGCACGCGGTGCGCGACGACTTGCGCAACGAACTTGTGCCGCTCAACCGCAAATATCCGATTGCGGAATTGCTGGAAGCGTGCCGCAATTATCCCGGCCTCTCCAACGCCAAGCGCATCACCTTCGAATACGTCATGCTCAAGGGCGTCAACGATTCGATCGACGACGCCAAAGCCCTGGTGCGGCTGCTCAAAGGCATCCCGGCCAAAATCAATCTCATTCCGTTCAATCCCTGGCCGGGCACAAAGTACGAATGCTCGGACTGGGAGCAGATCGAGAAATTCTCGCAAGTCGTGTTCGACGCCGGCTATGCCTCGCCGGTGCGCACCCCGCGCGGCCGCGACATCTTGGCCGCCTGCGGCCAGCTCAAGAGCGTGACCGAGAAGCTTTCCGCCCGTGAACGCATGGCGCTGCGCGCAATGGCGATGACGGACTAGCCCGTGGCATTCCTTGGCCGCATCATTGCCATCGTCTTTGCCCTGTTCATGGCGACGGCGGCCGCCGGCATCGCCGCCGCCATTGCATTGCTCGGAATGGAGATGCACATGCTCGGGCCCGATCCGGCCGAGCACGTATTTTTCTGGGGCACGGCGGCCTTTGCCTCCGGCGTCACCGTCCTCGTCGGCTTCTTGCCGATCCTGATTGCCGTCGTACTGGCGGAAGCGTTTTCCATCCGCTCGCTCGTGATCCAGGCGGCGGCCGGCGCCGCGATCCTGCTGCTCGGCTATTACGGCGCGGGCTTCGCCGGATCTTACGAGGAATCGATCGATTCTCCGCCGCCGCCGATCTCACGCCAGGCCGAGATCGTGGCCGCGGTCGGGGTGGTGTTTGGTTTTACCTATTGGCTGCTCGCCGGCCGCAATGCCGGCCGCTGGCGCGGCCGCTGACTTCCCTTTGCGGCCTTGCTCGGCTAGACCGCAGGCCGCGCTCACGGAAAAAACCATGAACCGTACCGGACTGATCATTGCGCTTGCCATCGCTGTCGTGGTCGGCGTGATCTTCGGGCTCTTTCCGCAGCTCGATCTGATGATCTCCACGCCGTTTCATCCGATCTACGACGCCAATCACAATACCTTCGCCTTACACCTGTATCCCAGCGTGCAGTTGGCGCGCGACATCGGGCTGTGGGTTGGCACCGTCATCATCATGCCCGTGGTGGCGGCGCTGCTGCTCAAGCTGCTGCTGCCGCGCCGGCGGCTGCTGATCTCAGGCCGTGCCATTATCTTTTTGATCTCGACCCTCGCGCTCGGTCCCGGCCTGCTGACCAACGTCATACTCAAGGATCACTGGGGCCGGCCGCGGCCGATCGACGTGTCGCGGTTCGGCGGCGATCAGCATTTCGTCGCCTGGTGGGATCCGCGCGGCGATTGCCCGGGCAACTGTTCGTTCGTCTCCGGCGACGTCTCCGGCACGGTGTGGACGCTCGCGCCGGCGGCGCTGGTGCCGCCGCAGTGGCGCGCGCTCGCTTATGGCGCGGCGCTCGCGCTTGGCGCCGGCATGGCCGCTTTGCGCGTCGTTTCGGGCGCGCATTTCTTCAGCGACGTGGTGTTCGCCGGCTTGTTCACATTCCTCATCATCTGGGTGGTGCACGGCCTGATCTACCGCTGGCCGTGCACGCGGCTCACCGACGACGGCGTCGAACACGCCATTGAGCGCTTCGCGCTGCCCGGCCATGACTTTATTGTCGGATTGCTGCGGAAGCGAAAGACCGACCTCTGAGGCGGTCGCGCGGCTTGGCCTGTGGCCTGCGGGCCGCCGCCGCGTTAAGGTGAATTAGGAACTTTGTTCCCGTAAATTCATTGCTTTCATCGTGCGGCCGGCAGGACAAATGAAGAAACTCACGTCGCTGTAACGCTCGGAGTCCGCCGTGCACGGCCCGTCCGCCAAACTGTATCCGCCGGCCCCGGTGCCCCGGCTCAAGCCGTTGGGCCCGCTGGCGCTGCTGCGCGTGCTCGCGAAGAACCCGCTCGAAGCCTGGACCGAGGCGCATTTCGAACAGCCGATCGTCATGGGCGGCCTGTCGATCGGACGGGTCGCGCTGGTCAGCGACCCGGCTGCCATCCGCCGCGTGCTGATGGACAACAGCCAAAACTATTACAAGGACTGGCTACAACGCCGCGTGCTGTCGGCCGGCTTGACCAACGGGCTGCTGACCGCCGAGGGCCAGCAATGGCGGGTCCAGCGCCGCGCGCTGGCGCCGCTGTTCGCGCGCCGCACCGTCATGAGTTTTTCCGCCGCCATGGTCGATGCCGCGGCGGCCTTGGTCGAGCGGTTGACATTGCGGGCCGGCGAAGTCGAGGACGTCGCCGTCGAGGTGACGCGCCTGACCCTGGAGGTGCTGGAACGGACCATGTTCTCCGACGGCCTCGGCCGCCGCACGGAAGAAATCCGCGTCGCCATGAAACACTACTTCGAGGCGATCGGACGTCTCGATCCGTTTGACGTGCTCGGCTTGCCGAATGTAGTGCCGCGGCTCAGCCGTCGGAAATTGCGGCCCACGCTCCGCCTGTTCGAATCCGCGATCGATGCGATCGTGTCGACCCGCCGCTGGCGCATCGCCGAAGATCCGGGCGGCGTGCCGCGCGATATCCTCACGCTCCTGCTCGAAGCGCGCGACCCGGAAACCGGCGCGGGCCTGAGCGAAGTCGAGGTGCGGGCCAATATCCTCACCTTGATCTTCGCCGGACACGAAACGACCGCCAACAGCATCACCTGGACGTTGTTCCTGCTGTCGCAATCGCCCGAATGGTGCAGCCGGGTGCAGGCCGAGGCCGACCGCGAGCTCGACGGCGACATCGACGGATTGTCCGAGCGTCTGGTTGAAACGCGCGCGGTGATCGACGAGGCCAATCGGCTCTATCCGCCGATCGCCGCGATCAGCCGCGCCGCGCTCGCGCCCGACGAACTCGCGGGCGCACCGATCCGGCGCGGCACCATGGTCGTGATTGCGCCTTACGTGCTGCATCGGCATCGCGCCTTATGGGCCGATCCGGACGCCTTCGATCCCAACCGCTTCCTCGACGGCGCGCGCGAGCGTATCGATCGCTTTGCTTATCTTCCCTTCGGAGTCGGCCCGCGCGTCTGCATCGGTGCCGCCTTGGCCATGCAGGAGGCGTCGATCGTCGTCGCGTCCGTCATGCGGAATTTCACGTTGCAATTGGCGCCCGGTCATGCGGTTTGGCCGATTCACCGGGTGACCGTACGGCCGGACGGCGGCCTGCCGATGATCGTCAGGCGGCGATGATCGCTGCACCTGCGGCGGTCCGCATAATGCTAAAATGCCGCCGATTCGAGCGAGGAGGGGTCTGTGAGCGAGCCTGACGAGAACCTCAAGCGGGTGCTGCAAATCAAGATGCGTGCGCTCGGCGACCCAGCGCAGGTGATCGCGCTCATCCGCAGCGCCGCGCCGTTCTACCGGACGATCGGCGGCACGGGCTTTCGCGTGCTGCAGAATGTCGACGACCCGGCCCAGATTGCCATCGAGATCGAATATGCCGCCCATGCCGCGCTCGAACTCAACCGCCACAAAGTGGCGAGCGACCCGATGGTGCGGACCTTCCTGCAAGGCTGGCGCGCCATCCTGGCCGGCAGCGCCGAAATGGACGTCTATGAGGACGTGACCGGGTAGCAACCCGACGGCGAGGCGGTATCCGGCCGGCCCTTGACCCGGGCATCCAACCTGAGTTCAACACAGGGACCATGAGGTGCCCGGGGCGCGGATGAGCGCGGTCCGACAATGGCAGAAAGAACGCCTATGCCTGACGGCAACGCAAAAAAGGACATCAAGAAAGTCGTGCTCGCCTATTCGGGCGGGCTCGACACCTCGATCATCCTGAAGTGGCTGCAAACCACCTATGCCTGCGAGGTCGTGACCTTCACCGCAGATCTCGGCCAGGGCGAGGAGCTCGAGCCGGCGCGCAAGAAGGCGTTGCTGCTCGGCATCAAGCCCGAGAACATCTTCGTCGAGGATCTGCGCGAGGAGTTCGTGCGCGACTACGTGTTCCCGATGTTCCGCGCCAACGCGCTCTACGAGGGCCAGTACTTGCTCGGCACCTCGATCGCGCGGCCGCTGATTGCCAAGAAGCAGATCGAGATCGCCGAGAAAGTCGGCGCCGACGCCGTCGCCCACGGCGCCACCGGCAAGGGCAACGACCAGGTGCGCTTCGAGCTGACCTATTACGCGCTCAAGCCGGACGTGACCGTGATCGCGCCGTGGCGGGAGTGGGACCTCACGTCGCGGACGAAGCTGATCGAATTCGCCGAAAAGCATCAGATTCCGATCGCCAAGGACAAGCGCGGCGAAGCGCCGTTCTCGGTCGACGCCAACCTGCTGCACGCGTCGTCGGAAGGCAAAGTGCTGGAAGATCCGGCGCAGGAAGTGCCGGACTACGTCTATTCGCGCACCATCGATCCGGAGAAGGCGCCGGACAAGCCGACTTATATCAGCGTGAATTTCGAGCGCGGCGACGCGGTGGCGATCGACGGCAAGAAATTGTCGCCGGCAACGCTGCTCACCAGGCTCAACGAGCTCGGCCGGGCCAATGGCATCGGGCGGCTCGATCTGGTGGAGAACCGCTTCGTCGGCATGAAATCGCGCGGCATGTACGAGACGCCGGGCGGCACGATTTTGCTCGCTGCCCACCGCGGCATCGAATCGATCACGCTCGACCGCGGCGCCGCGCATCTGAAAGACGAGCTGATGCCGAAATACGCCGAGCTGGTCTATTACGGATTCTGGTTTTCGCCCGAGCGCGAGATGCTGCAAGCCGCGATCGACCGATCGCAGGAATTCGTCACCGGCCGGGTGCGGCTCAAGCTCTACAAGGGCAATGTTATCGTGGTCGGGCGCGAGAGCAAATATTCGCTTTACGATCAGGAACTGGTGACCTTCGAAGAAGGCGCGGTCGCCTACGATCACCGCGACGCCGAGGGCTTCATCAAGCTCAACGCGCTGCGGCTGCGCACGCTCGCCCAGCGGCGCAAGAAGCTCAAGCTCGACTGAGAGGAGCGGTCCGATGCGACAGCCGGCCGGGAACTGGTTGCTGTTGGCGGTCATCGCGGGCGTGCTTGCGGCCTGCGCAAGCGGCAAGGAGACGCCGGTCGATCCGAATCTGCTGCCCACCAATTACAAGCAGGAAATTCTCAACACGCTGACCACCACGCTCGTCGATCCGACCAATGTGCGCGACGCCGGAATATCGGATCCGGCGCTCACCACGCTCGACAACGACCAGCGCTACACATCCTGTGTCCGCTACACCGCCCGCGACGCCAGCCGGCAGTACGGTGCGCCCACGGTCCGTGTCGCCTATTTCTACGGCGGCCACCTCAACCAGTTTGTGGTGGACAGCAAGGACCAGTGCCGCAATGCGGCCTATAAGCCGTTCCCCGAACTGGAAAAGCTGTGCCTGTCGGAACAAAAATGTAAATGATCGCGTAAGCGCGACATTATATCCCGCGCTACGCCCGCGGCACGACGCTGTTAAACCTGCCGGTCGACCATTGCCTTTTTCAATTCGGCGATCTCCTTCGCCGGATTGAGGCCCTTCGGGCAGGCCTTCGAGCAATTCATGATGGTGTGGCAGCGATAGAGCCGGAACGGGTCCTCGAGATTGTCGAGCCGTTCGCCGGTCGCCTCGTCGCGGCTGTCCTGCACCCAGCGATTGGCCTGCAGCAGCGCCGCCGGACCGAGGTAGCGGTCGGAATTCCACCAGTAGCTCGGGCACGAGGTCGAGCAGCAGGCGCACAGGATGCACTCGTACATGCCGTCGAGCTTGGCGCGGTCCTCGTGGCTCTGCTTCCATTCTTTTTCGGGCGTCGGCGTGGCGGTGTGCAGCCACGGCTCGATCGAGGCGTATTGCGCGTAGAAATTCTTCAGGTCCGGCACCAGGTCCTTCACCACCGGCTGATGCGGCAGCGGATAGATCCGCACCGGCGCCTTGTTGTCATCGATCGCCTTGGTGCAGGCGAGCGTATTGGTGCCGTCGATGTTCATGGCGCAGGAGCCGCACACGCCCTCGCGGCAGGAGCGGCGGAAGGTGAGCGTCGGATCGATGTTGTTCTTGATCCAGATCAGCGCGTCGAGGACCATCGGCCCGCAGTCGTCGCGATTAACGTAATAGGTGTCGACGTGCGGATTGGCCCCTTCGTCCGGGTTCCAGCGATAGATGCGGAACTCAGTCTCCTTCGCGGTCTGCGGCGCGTGTGGCCAGGTCTTGCCCTGGGTGATCTTGGAATTCTTCGGCAGCGTGAATTCGACCATGTCGGCTATCCGCGTTTTGGGTCAGGGGGCCTTAAGCGTCAGTAGACGCGGGCTTTCGGTTCGACGTAGGCAACGTCGTTCGTGAGCGTATAAGTATGCACCGGACGATCGTCGAGTTTCACATCGCCCTTCGCGTCGATCCACGACAGCGTGTGCTTCATCCAGTTCTTGTCGTCGCGCTGGGGGAAGTCCTCGCGCGCATGCGCACCGCGGCTTTCGGTCCGGTTCCTCGCCGAATCCATGGTGACGACGGCTTGCGCCATCAGGTTGTCGAGCTCGAGCGTCTCGATCAAGTCCGAATTCCAGATCAGCGAGCGGTCCGAGACATGCACGTCGGCCATTCCGGCATGGACGTCGTGGATCAGGTTGTGGCCTTCCTGCAGCACTGCGCCGGTGCGGAACACCGCGCAATGGCTCTGCATCACCTTCTGCATGTTGAGCCGCAGCTGCGCGGTACTGGTGCCGCCGGAGGCGTTGCGCAGCTTGTCGAGCCGTGACAGCGCGAGGTCGGCAGAATCTTTCGGCAGCGCGGGCTGCTCGGCATTGGGCGTGAGCAGTTCGGCGCAGCGCAGCGCGGCGGCGCGCCCGAACACCACGAGATCGATCAGCGAGTTCGAGCCCAGCCGGTTGGCGCCGTGCACCGAGACGCAGGCCGCTTCGCCGAGCGCCATCAGGCCGGGCACAACCGTATCGGGATTGCCATCCTTCTTGGTCAGCGCCTCGCCGTGGAAGTTGGTGGGGATGCCGCCCATGTTGTAGTGCGCGGTCGGGATCACCGGGATCGGCTCGCGGGTGACGTCGACGCCAGAGAAAATACGCGAGGATTCCGCGATGCCCGGCAGCCGCTCATGGATCACCTTTGGATCAAGGTGGTCGAGATGCAGGAAAATGTGATCCTTCAGCTTGCCGACACCGCGGCCCTCGCGGATCTCGATGGTCATCGAGCGCGAAACCACGTCGCGCGACGCCAGGTCCTTGGCCGATGGCGCGTAGCGCTCCATGAAGCGTTCGCCTTCCGAGTTGACCAGATAACCGCCTTCGCCGCGCACGCCCTCGGTGATCAGGCAGCCGGCGCCGTAGATGCCGGTCGGATGGAACTGGACGAATTCCATGTCCTGCAGCGGCAGGCCGGCGCGCAGCACCATGGCGTTGCCGTCGCCGGTGCAGATATGCGCCGAGGTGCAGGAGAAGTAGGTTCGCCCATAGCCGCCGGTGGCCAGGATGGTCATGTTGGCGCTGAAGCGGTGGATCGAGCCGTCGTCCATGTTGAGCGCCACCACGCCGCGGCAGCGTCCCTCATCGTCCATGATCAGGTCGATGGCGAAATATTCAATGTAGAACTCGGCGGAGTGCCGCAGCGCCTGGCCGTACATGGTGTGCAGCATGGCGTGGCCGGTGCGGTCGGCGGCGGCGCAGGTGCGTTGCGCGGTGCCCTTGCCGAAATGCGTGGTCATGCCGCCGAACGGACGCTGATAAATCTTGCCGTCCTCTTCGCGGCGCGAAAACGGTAGACCCCAGTGTTCCAGTTCGTAGACGGCGGCCGGCGCGTTGCGGCAGAGATATTCGATGGCGTCCTGGTCGCCGAGCCAATCGGAACCCTTGACGGTGTCGTACATATGCCAGCGCCAGTCGTCCTCGCCCATATTGCCGAGCGCGGCGGCGATGCCGCCCTGCGCCGCTACCGTGTGCGAGCGCGTGGGGAACACTTTGGTGATGCAAGCGGTGCGCAGGCCGGCCTCGCTGCAGCCGACCACGGCGCGCAGGCCGGAGCCGCCGGCGCCGATCACCACCACGTCGTAGTTGTGATCCTCGATCGGGTAAGCGCTGCCGTTGACCTTGGGCGCGCCGTTCGTTTTTCCGTTCGTGGCCATGGCGCTAGACTCCGAACGAGAGTTTGAGGATCGCAAAGGCGCTGGCGAATCCGATGGCGAAGCAGAAGAACGTATTTCCCAGCAAGGTCGCGAGCTTGACCTTATCCTCGTGCACGTAGTCGACGATGATCTCCTGCATGCCAATCCACATGTGATAGACGATGTTGATGATGAACAGCAGCATGATGATCGCGATGATCGGCGATCCGAGAATTTGCACGACTGCCGCGTGGCTGCGTCCGAGCAGCCCGATGACGATGATGATCAGCGCGATGCAAAGCGGAACCCCGGCCACCGACGTCACGCGCTGATGCCAGAAATGGTGCGTGCCGGAGTGGGCCGCGCCGAGCCCGCGCACGCGGCTCATCGGGGTGCGCATCTGAGTCCCCTTCATCGCGGGCCTCCCATGGCGAGATAGCCGACCACCCAGACGATGAGCGTGAGCACGACCGAGCCGACAATGGTTGCCAGTGCCAAGAATTCACGTTCGGCCGGCTCGAAGCCGAGGCCTATATCCCAGATCAGATGGCGGATGCCGCCCAGCATGTGATGGAGCAAGGCCCAGGTGTAGCCGAACAGCACCAGCCGCCCGATCAGGCTGCCCGCGAACCATTCGAAATAGGAATAGGCGTTGGGGCCGGATGCCGCCGCGATCAGCCACCAGGCGATCAGCAGCATGCCGAAATACA
The DNA here is from genome assembly GCA_963739075.1 of uncultured Alphaproteobacteria bacterium. Lineage (GTDB taxonomy): Bacteria > Pseudomonadota > Alphaproteobacteria > Rhizobiales > Xanthobacteraceae > Pseudolabrys. The sequence goes on from CAVTZC010000009.1 coordinate 475,572, forward strand.
GCACGGCGCCGCTGATACGGTGGAAGCCCGACATCACGAACGTCAGCATCAGCTTGTAGACTTGCAGGTGCGGAGAGAGCGGACGGGACCGTTGCGGTCCTGTCGTCGAACCCGCCTGAAGCTCGGTCATCTTCATTCTCCAGAACGCTCAAAACTTGGCGTTTGATCGCGCCGACGATTATGGGCGGTACGTAACCAATGTCCGCCAGCGTCGCAACGCACTAAACCGCGAGAAACTCGATCTTCCGAAGTCAAAAGCTTCGCCGCGCAGGACAGCGATACCGCATCGCGTGTCTCACACGTCCGTGACCGCCACCCTTTGCGGCTTGACTGGCGCCGCAACCGGCTACTTCAACGATTGCGAAGCCTTGCACGCTCAATTATCATTGGACAATATGTGTTTTGCGTAGCCTGCCTTCGTAGAATAAGAAGGTAGTACCCTGATGCGGTTCGACTTCACCGATCTCAACCTGTTCCGCCAAATCGTCGAGGCGGGCTCCATCACCCATGGCGCCGTGCGCTCCAATCTGGCGCTGGCCGCCGCCTCGACCCGCATCCGCAAGATGGAACTGGCATTCGGCACCGAATTGCTGGTGCGCGGCCGGGCGGGCGTAACGCCAACCCAGGCCGGCCGCACGCTGCTGCAGCACGCGCGCTCGATCCTGGCGCAAAGCGAGCGCTTGCAGGAGGACTTGAGCCCCTATGCGCGCGGGCTCGCCGGCCAGGTGCGGGTGCTCTCCAACACCAATGCGCTCACCGAATTCCTGCCGGAGAGCTTGAGCTCGTTCCTGATGGCCTATCCCGACATCAGCGTCGACCTCGAGGAACGCCTGAGCGACGAGATCGTCGGCCTGATCGCGGACGGTTCGGGCGACATCGGCATTGTTGCCGGCACCGTCGATTACGGCGGCCTGCATACGTTTCCGTTCCGCAGCGACCGCTTCGTGCTGGTGGTGGCGAAGACTCATCCGCTCGCCAGCCGCTCGCGCATCGGTTTCTCCGAGGTGCTCGACTACGACATGGTCGGCCTCGACCGCGCCAGCGCGATCCAGCGTTTCCTCGCCGACAAGGCCAACCGCGTCGGCCGGCCGTTGCGGCTGCGCGTGCAGCTGCGCAGCTTCGACGCCATCTGCCGCCTGGTGGAGTGCAATGTCGGCGTCGGCATCGTGCCGGAGACCACCGTGAAGCGAACCGAACGCAACATGGCGATCAGCTCGGTTCGCCTCACTGACGCCTGGGCGTTGCGCGAATTGTCGATCTGCGTACGCGACATCGACACGCTGCCGCCCTATGCGCGCCAGCTCGTCGATCATCTGCGCGCAAGCGTGTGAACCGGCAGTTCAAACTGACGGATGCGTTTGCGTTCACGCCGTCCCAGGCTGCACTTTGGCCTTGCGCAGCAGTTCGATGAGCTGGTTGACGGACTCCGACAGCGCCAAGACTTCTTTTTCGCGCAGCTGGTCGATCTTCTGATGCAGGAGCTCGATCTCAAGCTCTGCCTTTATATTGACCTGGTAGTCGTGCTTGGCCGCCTTGCGGTCGACATCCTGCTGCCGGTTCTGGCTCATCATGATGAAGGGAGCCGCATAGGCGGCTTGGAATGAGAGCGCGAGATTGAGCAAGATGAACGGATAGGGGTCCCATTGCTGAACATAGGCGGTGACGTTGAGCACGATCCAGATCAAGAGAAGGGCCGACTGGATGATGATGAACATCCATGAGCCCATCATGGCGGCCACGTCGTCGGCGACCCTTTGCCCCAGAGTGAGCTGGTAGGCGTCCTTGGGCGATTTGCGCTGCGCACGGCTCAAGGTGCGAAGCTCGGTGAGAAGGCGCTCTTCGCCTTCGTGAAGTAAATGCGCCATCCGCGTCTCGCCTTCTATGTCATCATCTCCCCATGTCTTGATGGCCATATGGCCGGGCGATTGGATCACTTCGGCACCAGCACCCAGTAGTCCAAATCGAGGATCACCGCCGGGTCGTAGTCCTCGCCGGTCTTGTACGGAAAATCCGCACAGGGCCGGTCCTTGGTGGCGACAGTGCGCAGGCGCAGTGCGCCGACATCGTTGCGGCCGGGCAGCTCGGCCGTGGCCAGCACTTCCGACCAGGCGAACACCGTCAGCCCCGCGAACAGCGGCGCCACGTGCCGTCCGCCATTGATCGCCGCCACGTGGAAAGCATTGCCGAGCCCGTTGATTGAGAGCGCGCGCGCCAGCGAGATAGCATGGCCGCCATAGATCAGCCGGTGGCCGAAACGGCCTTTGCTTTCGGTGAAGTGGTCGAAATGGATACGCGCGGTGTTCTGATAAAGCCGCGTCGCGATCATGTGCTCGGCGTCCTCGACCGTGATGCCGACCGTGTGGTCGATCTTCTCGCCGGCCTGGTAATCGCCGAAGCGGTGCGGGCTGCCGGCCAGCACCGTGTCGTAGGCCGCGGCATTGATGGGCGGGCAGGCGGTGCCGAGTTGCGCCGGCTCGACGCTTTTCGGCAGCGCAGGCACCTGATCGCCGGGCGCCGGCGCCGCCTCGTCGCGTTTGCGCACCATCACCCAGCGCGCATAGTCGAGCACGGCATCGCCGCCCTGGTTGAAGCCGCGCGAACGCACATAGACGATGCCGGTCTTCTTGTTGGAATTCTCCTTCAGCCCGATCACCTCCGACACCGCGTTGAGCGTGTCGCCAGGATAGACCGGCTTGAGGAATCGGCAGTCGGCATAACCGAGATTGGCCACCGCATTGAGCGAGATGTCCGGCACGGTCTTGCCGAACACCACGTGAAAAACCAGAAGATCGTCGAGTGGCGAGCGCGGATAGCCGATCTTGGCCGCGAACATGTCGGACGACTGCACCGCGAAGCGCGGCCCGAACAGACCGTTGTAAAGCGCCACGTCGCCGAGCGTGACGGTGCGCGGTGTGGCGTGGCGGATCTGCTGGCCGAGGCGAAAGTCTTCGAAAAAATTTCCGGGATTGGTCTTAAGGGGCGACGCTTTGCTCACCAGAGGGCTCCTTCATCCGATCCTGTCCGGGCGGCCCATTGTCACAAAACCGTGAGCCGAACGCCAGCTTCCGGCAACGGGAAACTGATGAGGACGTGTTTACGCCCTGTGTTAGCGGATCAATCGTCAAGTTCATTCCTGAGGAGAGCACGAAATGAAAAAGAGCATTCTGCTGTCGGCGCTGATCGCGGCCGGATTGGCCATCGCCCCACTGGCGTCGGCGGCTTACGCCGACGCCATGAAGCAGGACACCATGTCCAAAGACGGCATGAAGAAGGACGACGCGATGAAAAAGGACGACGCCATGTCCAAGGACGCGATGAAGAAGGACGACGGCATGGCCAAGGACAAAATGGGTCATTGAGTTCGGCTCGCGCCCGGGGTCGTGCATCCGCGGGCCCGGCCGCGCCGTATACTGATTTGAGGCATATACTAGTTAGGATGACACGGCAGGCTCGCGATGACCGCTGAGACGATCTCTATCGTACCCGCCGACGCGACCATCCACCCCGGCTGGGTGCGCGTCTGCCACTGGACCAACGCGCTGGCGATCCTGCTGATGATCGGCTCCGGTTGGCAGATCTACGACGCCTCGCCTCTGTTCCGTTCGCTGGAATTTTCCAAGCACATCGCGCTCGGCCAATGGCTGGGCGGCGCGCTGCTCTGGCATTTCGCCGCCATGTGGCTGCTGGTGATCAACGGCATCGTCTATGTCACGCTCGGACTCGCCACCGGCCGCTTCCGCCGCAAGCTGTTGCCGATCACTCCGTCAGCGGTATTGGCCGACGCCAAGGCCGCGCTCACCTTCCAGCTCGCGCATGACGATCTCTCGCACTACAACGCCGTGCAGAAGATGCTTTATGCCGGCGTGATCCTTTGCGGAATCCTGATTGTGCTGTCGGGTTTGTCGATCTGGAAGCCGGTGCAGTTCCAGGAATTGACTGTGCTGTTCGGCGGCTACGATTTTGCCCGCTACGTGCATTTCGCCGCCATGGCCGCGATCGTCGGGTTCCTCGTCGTGCATGTGACGCTGGCGCTGCTGGTGCCGAAGAGCTTGCGCGCGATGATCACGGGGAAATAGCGATGCGCCAAAACAAAATCATTCCCGGCGTCGATCCCAAGCTCCTGATAAAGGACGCCGCCAAGCTGATGCCCGATCCGGCGCGGCGCGGCTTCCTGCGCGGCGCGGCGAGCCTCGGTGCGCTCGCCTTCCTCACCGGCTGCGACATCATCGACGGCGACACAGCGGAAGGCGTGCTGCGCAAGATTTCGTCGTTCAACGACGGCGCGCAGGCCGCACTGTTCAGCCGCACCAAGCTGGCGCCGACTTTCCCCGAGAGCGCCATCACCCGGCCGTTCCCGTTCAACGCCTATTACGACGAGGACGAGGCGCCGGTGGTCGATCCCGCGTCCTACAAGCTGGAAATCGCCGGCCTGGTCGACAACAAGAAACCGTGGACGCTCGCCGAGCTGCACGCACTGCCCGACGTCTCGCAAATCACACGTCACATTTGCGTCGAGGGCTGGAGCGCCATCGGCTCCTGGCAGGGCGTGGTGCTGTCAGATTTCCTCAAGCGCATCGGCGCCGACACGCGCGCCAAATACGTCTGGTTTAAATGCGCCGAGGGTTACACCAACACCATCGACATGCCGACCGCGCTGCATCCGCAGACGCAAATGTCGTTCAAGTTCGACCACAAGATATTGCCGCGCGCCTACGGCTTCCCGATGAAAATCCGCATCCCCACCAAGCTCGGTTTCAAGAACCCGAAATACGTGGTGGCGATGGAGGTGACCAACACCGACCACGGCGGCTACTGGGAAGACCAGGGCTACAACTGGTTCAGCGGGCTTTGATCGCGGGCGTTATTTCTTCGGCGGCGGTTCGGGGTCAGTGATCAGCCGGGCGCCGCGCTGGAAGGTGAGATAGGTCCACAGCCAGTTGAAGGCGACGATGAAGCGGTTGCGCACGCCGATCAGGAAATAGATGTGCACCGCTGCCCAGAACAGCCAGCCGACGAATCCCTTCAGCTGCAGGCGGCCGAATTTCACCACCGCCGCACGCCGCCCGATGGTCGCGAGCTCGCCTAAGTGCAGGTAGCGGAACGGTGCGGGTTCGGCACGCCCGGCAATGCGGGCCGCGATCAGCTTTCCGACATAGGAACCCATCTGTTCGGCGGCCGGCGCAATGGCCGGCACCGGATAGCCGCCCGCATCGAGCACCGCGGCGGTATCGCCGATGACGAAAATATCGGGATGCCCCGGCAATGATAGATCGGGGCCCACTTTCACCCGCCCGGCACGGTCGGCCTCCACATCGAGCGAGCGTGCGGCCGGCGATGCGATCACGCCGGCAGCCCATATGATGGTGCCGGCGTCGATCCGGCCGCCGTCGGGTATCGACCCCGCCCGCATCGCACCCGGTCACGCGCGTATCGGTTTTGACGTCGACCCTCGGCCTTCGAAAGCGCCGCGCGCACATAGTCCGACTGTTCGGGCGGGAATGTCGCCAGCAGGGGCGGACCCGCTTCAATCAGGATGATGCGGGACGAGCGCGGATCGATGTGGCGGAAGTCGGTGGCCAAGGTTTGCCGCGCGATCTCCGCGATTGCGCCGGCCATTTCAACGCCGGTGGCGCCGCCGCCGGCGATGACAAAGGTGAGCAGGCACCGCCGCTCGGCGGCATCGGCTGTCAGCACGACCTGCTCGAAAGCAATCAGAATGCTGCGGCGGATACGGGTGGCGTCCTCGATTCGCTTGAGGCCTGGCGCGTAGGCCGACTATTCGTCATGGCCGAAATAGGCGTGCATGGCGCCGGTGGCGATCACCAGATAATCGAAAGCAACGTCGCCGAATTTGGCGTGCAGCAGCTTGTTCTGCACATCCACGCCGCTGACGTCCTCCATCAGCACCGTCGCGTTGCGTTGTTCGCGCAGAATATGACGGATCGGCCAGGCCACATCGGCCGGCGACAGCGCGGCGGTCGCCACTTGATAAAGCGGCGGCTGGAAGCAGTGATGGTTTTGGCGGTCGATCAGAATGATATCGGCGGGTGCGCGCCGCAGTGCCTCGGCGGCCTGCAGCCCGCCAAAGCCGGCGCCTACGATCGCCACGCGGGGACAGCGTTCCGGCACGGCTTTTCCTCGATTGAGGTGGTGCTCAGTGTCGGCCCAAAGGCGCCCAGTTGCCAAGTCTGCGGTGAGGCTTTAGCAATCCGCGCAGCAATTTTCTTGCGAGGTACTGCGTATGGCGAGCCACAATCTCCTTCTGCTCCCCGGCGACGGCATCGGCCCCGAAGTGATGGCCGAGGTGAAGCGCGTCATCGAGTTCTTCAACAAGAAGGGTCCGGACCGGTTCACCAGCGAGGAGGCGCTGGTCGGCGGCTCCTGCTACGACGCCCACGGCGTCGCCGTCACCGACGAGACCGTTGAGAAGGCGAAAGCCGCCGACGCGGTGATCTTCGGCGCGGTGGGCGGGCCGAAATGGGACAAGGTGCCCTATGACGCGCGGCCGGAAGCCGGCCTGCTGCGTCTGCGCAAGGACCTCGCGCTTTACGCAAACTTGCGTCCGGCGGTGACCTACCCGGCGCTCGCCGACGCCTCCTCGCTCAAGCGCGAGCTGGTCGAAGGTCTCGACATCATGATCCTGCGCGAATTGACCGGCGGCGTTTATTTCGGCGAGCCGAAGACCATCACCGATCTCGGCAACGGCCAGAAGCGCGCCATCGATACCCAGGTCTACGACACCTACGAGATCGAGCGCATCGGGCGAGTGGCCTTCGAGCTCGCGCGCAAGCGGCGCAACAAGGTCACCTCGATGGAAAAGCGCAACGTCATGAAATCGGGCGTGCTGTGGAATGAGGTGATGACGGCGCTGCACGCGCGCGAATTCAAGGACGTGCAGCTTGAGCATATGCTGGCGGATGCCGGCGGCATGCAGCTGGTGCGTAATCCGAAGCAATTCGACGTCATCGTCACCGACAACTTGTTCGGCGACCTGCTGTCGGACGTCGCCTCGATGCTCACCGGCTCGCTCGGCATGTTGGCCTCGGCCTCGCTGGGCGAAGTCGATCCCAAGACCAAGAAACGCAAGGCGCTCTACGAGCCGGTGCACGGCTCGGCACCCGACATCGCCGGCAAGGGCATCGCCAATCCGATCGCGATGATCGCCTCGTTCGGCATGGCGCTGCGCTACTCGTTCGACATGGGCAAACAGGCCGACATGATCGATGCTGCGATCGCCGCCACACTCGCCAAAGGCTTGCGCACCGCCGACATCAAGTCGGAGGGCTGCAAGGTTGTCTCAACGTCCGAGATGGGCTCGGCGATCCTCACCGAGCTGGAAGCGCTCGCCGGCTAATATCCAATCCAGGGGTTGTTCTTGCCTGGCAGCGTCCAGGGGCCGGGTAGCGGCGATTGGGTGTTCTGGAGGCCGAAGATGGTGTTGTCGAGCACGCCCGCCGCGCGCTGGTTGGGCAATTGGACATAGTTGTTGCCGACGTTCTCGCCCGGAAATGTCTCGGTGCCGGGATCGAGATAGGACCGCTTCTGGATGATGATGCGGGTGTGGGTACGGCCGTCTTCATCACGGCTCACGAACACCGTATGCCCGGTGCCGGCGACCACGCGCTTTTTTTTCGCCGCCGCATCGGCCGGCACGGCCAGCATGGCCATAGCTGCCGCAGCAGCAACCGCGGTGGCAATAAACTTCAATCGCATCGGGTCCTCGCTGGTGGCCGTATGTTGCAACGCAGTCTAGCGGGCTTCCGTTCGCCGCAACAGGGCGAATCCCACGCAATTGTTACGCCGAATCCTTAAGGAAACGGCCCCGCCACGTCGGCGGGACCGGAATTTAGCGTCATGGACGAGGGATCGGCCCGTCAGGCGCCGTAGTTCTTCGCCAGATAGTCGGCGATCGCCTTGGCATCGGCGTCGTCGATCGGCGCGCCGAATGCCTTGATCATCTTGGTGACTTCGGCGGTCCAGCCCGCCGCATCGAGGTACGGCGAGTTCATCGGGATATAGGCGAGGCTGTGGCAGGCTTGGCAATTGGCCTCTACCTTGTCGACGCCGGGCGCTTTCTTCAGATTGATCTGCTGCTCGGCTGCCGCGGGAAGCGCGATCAGTGCGGCGATGAATGCAATGACGAATGTCCGCATGGTCTCCTCCCTTAGGCGGTCAGCGTGATGTTTTGCATGACGTTGTTGTGATAACCGGCCGGGTTGAAGATCAACTCGGCGGTCTGGCCTTGGCCGATCTTGTTGGTCGCGTTGACCATCACCGTGTTCTTGCCGTGCTTGGCGTTGAGCACGAAGCTCCACGGCCGGAACGCGAAACGTCCAAGATTCTCGCCGAGCTTTGAATCCGACCAGGTCTTGCCGCCGTCGGTGGAGACTTGCACCGCGCGGATGCCGTAGCCGCCGTCCCAGGCCATGCCGCTGACCGTGACCTTGCCGGCTTTCACCTTGGCGCCGTCCCGATGGCTGGTGATCAGGGAATTGACCACGATCTCGGTGATGGGCGTGTTGGGCGCATATTCCTGCGAGGTGAAACGCGCGACCACCGGGAATTTTCCGAGCGGGATGCGGTAGGCCGGGTTCATCCAGAAGCCGCCTTGCGGCTTGGTCAGCGCGGTGATGGTGATGAGATGCTTCATCCAATAGGTGCCGGTCCAGCCCGGCACGATCAGCCGCGCCGGGAAACCGTTGAAATGCGGCAGCGGCGCGCCGTTCATCTCGTAGGCGATGATGGTGTTCTCATCCATCGCCTTCCACACCGGCAGGCTCTTGATGAAGTCCGGAGTCTTGTCGATCGCCGGCCCGTCGGCGCCGTTGAAGGCGATCTCGATCGTCTCCTTCTTCAGCCCGACCTTGTCGAGCACGTCCTTGAGCCGGGCGCCCTTCCAGCGCGCGCAGCCCATGGCGCCGTAGCCCCATTCGACGCCGGCGACGTGCGGCTTGGACAGGCCGCGCCGGTTGCCTGAGCATTGATTGACCGCGACCACTTCGATCGCCGGCATTTTTTTCAGGTCGTCGAACGTGATTTCGGCCTGGCCGTTGGCGCCGTCGCCGCCGACCGAAATCTTGTAGCCCTCGGCTTTGACTTCCGGAATGTCGGACAGGTGATAGCGCACGAAGAATTCGTCGTTCGGTGTGATCGCGGTGCGGAAATATTCGAGCGGAGATTCGTAATTCGGCGGCCGGTCGGCAAGCTGGATCAGCGGCTTTTTGCCAGGCAGTGTGCCCATGGTCACGTAGCTGCCGATCCCCGGCGGCACGCCGGGCGAAAGCTCTACGCCGGCGGCTTCCGCTTCCGAGAATTTCGGCAGACCAAGTCCGGACACGGCCAGCGCTGCGCCCGCGCCGGCGGTCCCAAGCAAGTGACGTCGTGTGATCATTGTTTGCTCTCCCCAGAGGTTTCTTATTCAGCCGATCCGGCCATCGCCGCGGCTTTAGATATTTTTATTTGAATATGATCCGCCGAAATAATCGGCCGGTCAAATTAAATGGCGGCAGGCTCGCAAGAAATTGTTCTCGCGCTGCAGCGAAGATAACGTCAGCGAATGAAAATGAGATGACTCCGGGCTGGCGCTGAATGCGGATCGCTCAGCGGCCGATGCGCCGCGGTTCCGGGCGGGTCGCCAGCGCCTTCCACAACAGCGTGTACTTGGGCGTCGACGCCAGAATCGGGTCGTGCTGGCCGCAGAAGCTGCGATTGAGCTCGGCTTGCGCGAACAGGGCACCCACCTTTGGCTCGCTGCCGGCGGACAGCAGCGTCAGCCGGTCGAGCGCGCAGGCGAGCGTCGAGCGTTCGATGAAATCGCCGCCGCCCTGGCAGAACCAGCCGGATAATTGCAGCCGCGGATCGTCATAGTCGCGCACGAAAGCGAGACAGTGGCGCGGCGTGCCTTTCGATGTCTCGAAGGCGACGATCGCCAGCGGCCCGAATTTGCTCGCCAGCGATTCCTCGTCGTGCCGTAGCGCGACCGGCCCGAGCGCGGCCGCGTCCGAGGCGATGACGGCCTTCGGTCCGCCGAAGCGGCGGATTTCGCTGCCTGGCCGGTAGATCTCGACCTGCAAATACGGTGACGGGCTGTCCGGCTCGCCGAGCGCCAGGATGTCCTTGCGGCCGCCGCCCTCGGCGTTGCGGCGAATGGCATAGCGCGATGGTACATCGGCGGCTTCCGGGATCGACAGCGCAAAGGCCGGGAACGGCCGCTCGATCTCGATCCATTCAGGCTGCTGATGGATTGCCGTCGCGGCGCTCATGATCGGCGGCGATTGAAAGACCTGCGCGGCCGCCATGGAAAGCACCGCAATTCCACCTAAATATGCGAGGAACCGCACAACGGTGGCGGGCAATTCCTCGCGCCAGGAATGCAGGGCCGGATGCATGGCCTTGGCTCCAGCAAGCCGTCGTTGTCTTGCGGCCAATTCTCGCTTAGAAGCGCTGCCATACGGTTGCGCTTGGGCTCGGCCCGCAGCGCATATTTTTCTGGAGAGTTAACAATGGGTTACAAGGTCGCCGTGGTGGGTGCCACCGGCAATGTCGGGCGCGAGATGCTCGCCATTCTGGCCGAACGGGCTTTTCCCGCCGACGAGGTGGTCGCGCTCGCCTCGCGCAAGAGCATGGGTCAGGAGTGCTCGTTCGGCGACAAGACGCTGAAGGTGAAGGCGCTCGACCATTACGATTTTTCCGACGTCGACATTTGCCTGATGTCGGCGGGCGGCGCGGTGTCGAAGGAATGGTCGCCGAAGATCGGCGCGCAGGGCGCGGTGGTGATCGATAATTCGTCGGCCTGGCGCATGGACCCGGATGTGCCGCTGATCGTGCCGGAGGTGAACGCCGACGCGGTCGCCGGCTTCACCAAGAAGAACATCATCGCCAATCCCAATTGCTCGACCGCGCAGCTCGTGGTCGCGCTCAAACCGCTGCACGACAAGGCCACGATCAAGCGCGTGGTGGTGGCGACCTATCAATCGGTGTCGGGCGCCGGCAAGGAGGCGATGGACGAGCTGTTCTCGCAGACCAAGGCGGTGTTCACGCTCGGCGAGGTCGAGACCAAGAAGTTCCCCAAGCGCATCGCGTTCAATCTGATTCCGCAGATCGATGTGTTCATGGAGGACGGCTACACCAAGGAAGAATGGAAGATGATGGTCGAGACCAAGAAGATTCTCGATCCCAAGATCAAGCTCACCGCGACCTGCGTGCGCGTGCCGGTCTTCGTCGGCCATTCCGAAGCGGTGAGTATCGAGTTCGAAAAGCCGATCAGCGTCGAGGAAGCGCGCACCGTTCTGCGCAGCGCCCCCGGCTGCCTGGTGATCGACAAGCACGAACCCGGCGGCTACGTCACGCCGTATGAATGCGTCGGCGAGGATGCCACCTACATCAGCCGCATCCGCACCGACCCGACGGTCGACAACGGCCTGCAGATCTGGGTGGTGTCCGACAATCTGCGTAAAGGTGCTGCGCTCAACGCGATTCAAATCGCCGAGTGCCTGATCAACCGCAAGCTGATCCAGGCCAAGCGCAAGGCGGCGTAGCATATTTCGTCATTCCGGGACGGCGGGAAGCGCCGGGCCCGGAATCCATACTCCACAGCGCTAGGATTATGGATTCCGGCTTCGCTTGCTGCGCTCGCGCCCCGGAATGACCGGAGTAATATTCCTAAACTCCCCACTCTTTTTATCCAGCACCGACAGATCGCCGCTCGCCACGCCGAAATAGGCGCCGTGGGTTGCGATCTTGCCTTTCTCGATCAGTTTGGTGAGACGCGGGAAGGTCATCAGGTTGTCGAGGCTGTTGACCACATTGGCTTGCTCCAACCGCACCAGATAATCGGCGGGCGAGGACTCTCCGCGCGGCGTCTTGGTCGCCGCCGGTGCCATCAACGCCATCCATTTGCCGATAAAATCTCCGGGCGACAAAGGCTGGGCGTCTTCGGCATAGGCTTTGACGCCGCCGCAATGGGCGTGGCCGAGCACGACGATGTGCTTCACCCGCAGCGCGCCGACACCGAATTCGAGCGCGGCCGAGACGCCGTGCGCCCGCCCATCGGGCGCGTAAGGCGGCACGATGTTCGCAACATTGCGCACGACGAACAGTTCGCCCGGGCTGGCATCGAAAATCACCTCCGGCGACACGCGCGAATCGCAGCAGCCGATCACCATGATCTCCGGCTTCTGCCCGGTTTCGGCCAACTCGCGATAGCGGTCCTGTTCGCGCCGCAGGCGGCCGCCGGCGAAGGCGTTGTAGCCATCGATCAATCGCTGCGGGAAGTTCATCGTAACCCTCACTCCACGGTGCCTAATTTATTAGCGATCCGCCGAAATCAAGCAAACGCCGTGCCCGGATCGCCGCCGGCGGCCCCATTGCAAAGGCCCGCGCGGCACGGCAAAGCCGCAATTTCCACCCATGCAAGCGGGCGTTTGTGTCATACCGCCGCCCGGAACCGGGGCATGTTCATTGCCCGTTCAGGTGCAATCCACGACTGAAGGATGAAAATAAGACCGCGCATGCTGCAGCCAAATAAGCCCATCGTCTCAAATCCGCCGGCGCCGCGGTCACGCGCGCATGGTTTCTCGGCGCCGCAAGTTGGCGTGCTGTTCGCGGCGCTCACCTTGCTCATTTCCATCCCGATCTGGACACATCCGCTGCCGCCGCTGTCGGACTACGTCAATCATCTGGCCCGCATGGATGTGATCGCGACGCTGTCGAAGAATTCGCAGCTCGCCCGTTTCTATGAGATCGACTGGCAGCTGATTCCCAACCTGACCATGGACCTGATCGTGCCGCTGCTGGCGCGCGTCGTGAACGTCTACCTGGCCGGCCAGGTGTTCATCGTCAGCATGTTCGCGCTCATCATTTCGGGCGCCCTGGCGCTGAACCGCGCGTTGATCGGCCGCTGGTCAGCGTTTCCCCTGCTCGCCTTTCCGCTGCTCTACAATTACGTCTTCCTGGTCGGGTTGATGAATTACATTTTTGGAATCGGCGTCGCATTGTGGGCGCTGGCCGGCTGGGTCGCGCTGCGCGAACGCCTCTGGCCCGCCCGGTTCGCGCTGTCGACGGCTTGCGTCGTCGCATTGTTCTTCTGCCATCTCTCGGCGCTCGGCATTTACGGCGTCGGGGTGCTCGCGTTCGAGCTGGCGCGGCTGTGGGAGCGCCGGCTCGAACCCTGGCCGGGCCGCATCGTTGATTTTGCCGCCAGCGGTCTGCCGTTTCTTGCCGCGGCGCCGATGCTCATGGCCAGCCCGACCATGCAGCTGGTCGGCTCCACCTACTGGGAGCAGCGCGGCAAGATGGACGGGCTGATGTATGTCTTCAGCAATTATTCCGACATGGTCGCCTTCGCGATCATGTCCGTCATGATCGCCGGCATTGTGTGGGCGGTCCGTCACCGCGTGCTGCGCTTTCATCCGCTGGTCTTTGCACTGCTCGTCGTCGGCGCCGTGGTGTATTTCGCCCTGCCGCGCATCATGTTCGACACTTACATGACCGACCAGCGCGTGCCGCTCGGCGTCGTCTTCATGTTGTTCGCCTGCGGCGATCTGGAGTTGCGCCGCCGCCTGGTACGGCGGGCTTTCTTGGTCGTGCTGATCGTCTTGATCACCGCGCGGCTGATCGAGATCGATTACTACTGGTCGCAACTTTCGGATTCGACCAGCGAGTTCCGCTCCTCGGTACGCCGCATCGCGCCGGGCGCGAAAGTTTTCGTTGCCTATTCCGACCGCTCGCTCGGCGAGGACGTGCGCGACCTCGGCCTGGTGCACGCCGCCTGCATCGCCACCATCGAGCGCTCGGCGCTGGTCACCACGGTGTTCACCGTCTCCGGCAAGCAGGTGCTGCACGTGCGTCCTGAATTTCGCGACTATGCCGACTTGCGCGACGGCACGCCGCCGGCGGTGGCGCAGCTCATCCAGGCGGCGGATCATCCGCTACCGTGGATGCCTGCGTTCTGGCTGAACTGGACGAAGTTCGATTATCTCTACGTTCTGTTCACCGAGGACGAGGCGCCCAATCCCGATCCCGCGCGCCTGAAGCTGATCGCCGACGGCGACCGTTTTCAGCTCTACAAGATCCTCGGTCCGGAAACCGCGGCGGCCAAATAATCGGCGCCGAGCGGTACTCGGGGGCAACCGCGCGGCTTGATAGTTTCCCGACGCCCGATAAAGTTGGCGGCATGACCATCCGTCCGCGCCGTAGCGTGCTGTATATGCCGGGCTCCAATGCCCGCGCCTTGGAGAAGGCGAAGACGCTGGCCGCCGACGGCATCATCCTCGACCTCGAGGATTCGGTGGCGCCCGATGCCAAAGAAACGGCGCGCGCGCAGGTCGCCGCCGCGGTCAAGGCCGGCGGTTTCGGAACGCGCGAGGTGTTCATCCGGATCAACGGCGTCGAAACGCCCTGGCACGCCGACGACTTGGCCGCCGCCGCCCATGCCGCGCCCGACGCCATTTTGGTGCCGAAGATATCGAACCCGGACATGCTTGAGATGATCGGCCGCCGCCTGCTCGACATGCATAGCGATCATAAAATCAGAATCTGGGCGATGATCGAGACGCCGCTCGCCGTCTTCAACATTCTGTCGATCGCCGCCGAAGCGAAAGATTCCGAATCGCGCCTGTCCGGCTTCGTCATGGGCACCAACGATCTCGCCAAGGACACGCGCGCGCGTCTGGTGCCCGGCCGCGCGCCGATGCTGTGCTGGCTGTCCACCTGCGTCGCGGCCGCGCGCATCTACGGCATCGATATTCTCGACGGCGTCTATAATGACATCGGCAACACCGACGGCTTCGAGATGGAATGCCGGCAGGGCGTCGAACTCGGCTTCGACGGCAAGACGCTGATCCATCCCAACCAGATCGTGCCCTGCAACACGGCGTTCTCGCCGTCGCCGGAGGAAGTGGCGCTGGCGCGCATGATGATCGCCGCCTTCGATCTGCCGGAGAACAAAAGCAAGGGCGTGGTCTCGATCGACGGCCGCATGGTCGAGCGCCTGCATGCCGACATGGCACGCCGCACCCTTACGATCGCCGAGGCGATCGCGGCGCACGCGTAATCCGCGCGATTTCGCGCTCGCCGCCTCGCGGCAACCTGCTATGCTTATGTCGTGCGCCAAGCGCAGTCCTGACCCGGGGGCAGCATATGCGACGACGCGATTTCATCACGCTGCTCGGCGGCACCGCCGCGACCTGGCCGCTCGCGGCGCGAGCGCAGAACGCCGCGGCCGATTACCCCACGCGCCCGATCACGCTCATCGTTCCCTATGCGGCCGGCGGCGGCAACGATGTGCTGGCGCGCGGGGTCGCCGAACCCATGGGCAAGACGCTCGGCCAGCCGGTCGTGATCGAGAACCACGGCGGCGCCGGCGGTTCGCTCGGTACGCGTCAGGTCGCCAAGTCCGTTGCCGACGGCTACACGCTCGGGCTCGGCGGCACCGGCACGCTCGCCGTCGATCCGACGCTGTATCCCAATGTCGGCTACGACCCGCGCAAGGATTTCGCGCCGGTCGGCCTCATCGCCACCAGCCCGCTCATCATCCTGGTGAACCCGTCATCGCCCGCGCACAACGTGCCGGAGCTGATCGCGCTCGCCAAGGCGCAGCCGGGCAAACTCAATTACGCCTCGGCCGGCCGCGGCAGCGGCATCCACCTCGGCACCGTGCTGTTCGCCGAAACCGCCGGCATCGAAATCACGCATATTCCCTACAAGGGTTCCGGACCGGCGCTGACCGATCTGCTCGGCGGACATGTGGCGCTCTATTTCTCCTCGCTGCCGCCCGCCATCGGGCTGGTCAAGGAGGGCAAGCTGCGCGCGCTCGGCGTGACCGGATTGAAGCGCTCGCCGATCTTTCCCGACGTGCCGACGGTGGCGGAGCAGGGGCTACCCGGCTTCGAGGCGGTCTTGCATTACGGCATCGTGGCGCCGGCCGGCACGCCGCGCCCGATCGTCAACAAGCTCAACGCCGCGCTGCGCGCCGGGCTCGACTCCGAGGAGGTGCACAAGCGCATCGCCACCGAAGGCGCCGAGCCGCTGCCGACCACGCCGGACGAATACGCCGCCGACATCGACCGCGAGGAAACCAAATGGTCGGCGCTGGTGGACAAGGCCGGCCTGAAACCGAAGTGACGACTCAATCCGTTAACGCGCGGTCACGCCGAGCTCGCCAAGAATCTCGTCGTTGTGCTGGCCGAGCTTGGGCGGCGGCGTATCGATGCGCGGCCCGCCATGCGCAAACGTGAAGGCGGCGAGCGGCACGCCGAAGCCGCCCTCGATCCCGGCGCCGCCTGTGTGCTGGTGGATGATGCCGCGGCTCGCAAGCTGCGGATCGGCGACCGCTTCGCCCATGGTGCGCACGCGCGCGGCCGGCACGTGGTTGGCCTGCAGGAACGTTTCCCACTCGTCGGCGGTGCGCGTGCGCATGATCTCTTCCAGCACCGCGATCTCGCGCGCGTGATCGGCGTCGCGCTCGTCGTTGGTCTTCTTGATCATGTCGGGCCGCCCCAGCAGTTTCCATAGCCGCGCCTGCTGCCGCAGATTGCTGGCGCCCAGCATCACCAGCCCGTCCTTGGCAACGAAGGCGCCGTTGGTCGCGTGCGGATGGCGGTTGCCTTTCGGCTTCGGATGCACGCCGTTACGCAAGTAGCCGGTGAGATGCGAGCTCATCAGAATCATCGCCACGTCGAGCATGGCCATGTCGATGCGCTGGCCCTTGCCGGTGCGCGCGCGCTGGAACAGCGCGGCGGACAATGCAAACGCGCCGGTCATGCCTGTGGCGTAATCGATCGCCGGCGAGCCGTATTTGATCGGATTGACCTCGGGCGTGCCGGTCATCGCCATGATGCCGGAGGTGGCCTGGATCACGTGGTCGTAGGCGGTCTGCGGACCGCGCGGCCCGTGCTGGCCGAACGCCGAGAACGACGCGTAGATCAGCCGCGGATTGATGACGCTGAGCGCCTCGTAGCCGAGGCCGAGCGCCTCGAACGCGCCGGGCCGGTAGTTCTCCACGAACACATCGGCGGTCGCAACCAGCTTCTTCAGGATCTCGCGATCCTTCTCCTGCTTCAGGTCGAGCGTGATCGAGCGCTTGTTGGAGGCCTGCGTCAGGAATGCCGTGCCCATGTTGGCCCGGTTGAGTTCTTTGTCGGTGCCGGCGCCGCGGCTCTGGTCGGGGTCGTCGGGATGCTCGACCTTGATCACGTCGGCGCCCAGTACGGCGAGCTGGTAGGCCGCGAACGGCCCGGCCAGCACATGGGTGGCATCGATCACCCGGATTCCCTCGAACGGTCGCGTCATCGCGCTCTCCTGCGGCAGCTGGGGTGCCAGCATAGCGGCCCGCGGCGCGCCCGCGAATGGCTATTGGGTGACGGGTTCAAGCCCGGCGGCTTTGAACAGCGCCGCCGCTTCCGGCGCGGTCAAGGCTTTGACGAAGGCCTCGGCGGCTTCGCGCTGCTTGCTGGCGGTGGCGACGCCGGCGGCGAACACGGAATAGAGCTGTAATTCCGGCGGAAACGGGCCGACATATTGCGCGCCGGTCACCGGCAGCAGTTCGGCGATCTGCTGGATCGCCATCTCGGCTTCGCCGCGCGCGACCAATTCGGCGACGCGACCGCTCGGACCCAGCACGATCTTGTCGCGCATCGCCTCGGCGATGCCGAGGCGGTCGAGCAGCTTGTCAAAATAGATGCCGCTGGTGCCCTCGGTCGAGCGCACGACCGACTTCGCCGCGAGCAGCGCGCGCTTGAACGCCTCGGTCGTGCCGATGTCGGGCTTCGCCGCGCCCTGGCGCACCGACACGCCGAGCCCGGAACGGCCGACATCGGCGCGCGGCTCGGCCAGCATCTTGCCCTGGGCGGCGAGGTCATCGAACACCGGCCGCGTCACGATGGCGACGTCGAAGGCGGCGCCGTTCTCGACCTGGCGCTTGACCGCTTTCGCGGGGTCGTAACCGAACGACAGCTGGCAGCCGTGCGCGCGCTCGAACTTAGGGCCGAGGACGTTCAGCACATCCAATGCGGCGTGCGTGCTCAGGATTCTGATTTCGGCGGCGGCCATGGCTCACTGCGGCAGCGTGTAGACGAACACCGCGCCCTTGCCGAGCCCGCCGTGCAGACAGATGAAGCGCACCACCGCCGGCTCGCCGCTCGACTGATAGACCGCCTTGCCGTGATAGACGGTCGAAACAAATTGCGTGCCGACTTTGTCGGCGAACTTGTCTTCCTCGACGTCCGGGCGGCTGATCGCGAACTTTTTGAACGCCGCGTTTTCCTGCCTGAATTTGACGGCGGCGAGTTTCTCGCAATCGCGCAGCCCGTCCTCGGTCGATTTCTGCGCCAGCGCCGGCGCAACGGCGAGCGCGCACAATGCCACCGCGAGTGCGAGCTTCACGCCCACGGCCGCGCCGCCTTGGCCTTGTCCTCGTAGCTTTCGATCTTGCTCTGCTTCTGCTTGGTCAGCCCGATGTCGTCCAGGCCGTTGAGCAGGCAGTGCTTGCGGAAGGCGTCGATCTCGAACTTGACCACGCCGCCGTCCGGCCCGTGGATTTCCTGTTTTTCCAGATCGATGCTCAGCGTCGCATTGGAGCCGCGCTCGGCATCGTCGAACAGCTTCTCGAGGTCCTCCGGCGATACGCGGATCGGCAGCACGCCGTTCTTGAAGCAGTTGTTGTAGAAGATGTCGCCGAACGAGGTGGAGATCACGCAGCGGATGCCGAAATCCATCAGCGCCCAGGGCGCGTGCTCGCGGCTCGAGCCGCAGCCGAAATTGTCGCCGGCGACCAGGATCTTGGCCTTGCGATAAGCCGGCTTGTTGAGCACGAAGTCGGGGTTCTCGCTGCCGTCGTCCTTGTAGCGCTGCTCGGAGAACAGGCCCTTGCCGAGCCCGGTGCGCTTGATGGTCTTCAGGTATTGCTTGGGAATGACCATGTCGGTGTCGACATTGATCATCTTCAAGGGCGCGGCGACGCCTTCGAGCGTAGTGAATTTGTCCATGGCCTTAATCCCTGCGGGGATGTGTTTCCGTACGGGCCTTTTCTTGCGGGCTTGCCGCGATCAGGTCAAGCCCGCACGGGCGGCAAAATCAGGCTGCCGGATCGCGTTTGAAGCGGTTCTCGCGGATGACCTGGCAAACCTGCACGGAAAAGTCCTGGTAATAGACCTCGCGCCCTTTGCGCTGCGCGTCCCGGTGTTCCGGGTGCATCCGCCAGGCGCGCTGGGCCTCTTCCGACTCGAATTCGACGATGGTGACGCGCTCGCCGTCCTCGGCGAAAAATCCCTTGTGTGAGATGTAGCCGGGCATGGCCGCCGCGATTTCGACCATGCGGTCGACCAGCGCCACGTATTCCTCGCGCAGGCCCGGCATCAAGCGGGAGCGGAAAACGGTGACGATCATGCGGAGGCCTTTCCGGTTGGCTATATTTGCGACTATTCCATCGAACGCGTCAGCCGATCCAATGCATGTTTTCGATTGGACTCATGCGGGGCGCTGATCGCGATGACCCCGCCAGAGTCCGGGCCTATGGCGCAAAACGCCCGCCGGTCTTGGCGGCTACTGGCAGCTGCATTATGAAGCGAGTATCCTCGGCCATTCAATCCATGCCCGCATCGGTCAAGCCGAAAAAAATAATGCGTCCGATCGTTGCCGTATTTGCAAGCCTATTTATGGCTGCCTGTGGGACAACTGAGTTTGCATCGGTTCCCGTTGTGCCGAATGCCGTTGAGTGGACGGCGCTGCAAAAAGAAATCTATACAACATTCACCAATTTGAAGCTGGGCGGCACTCCGGAAATTTCCCCCCTGCACGCCAACGACGCGCTTGGCACGCCGGCGAACTCGGCCATATGTCTTCGCAATTCCGGTGGCGGCGACACCAAATACGTCGTGTTTTTGATTAGTCGAAATAAGGTCGCGGATTATCGATTCGCGCTCGAGCTTGATCGGTGTACTGCGCAGATGTATTCGCCGCTGCCAAAACCGAAGCCGCCATAATACCGCCAACGCTTAACCGTTCGGCTCATTTAGGCGCGGCCCTTCTCGTTGCGCGGGATTAAGGCCAGTTCGGTGACCCAGGGGCGCGCCGATCGGAACCAGTTCTGCTGCCGTGGCGTGAGGTGATCGCGCTGGCTTAAAGTTCCGACGCGAACCATGTAGGAGTCCGGATTGTCGCCGGGCGCGGTCGAATAGATCGGCGTGCCGCATTTCGGGCAGAACGCCTGCACGCGCGGATTGCCGGTTTCCGCCGTGGTCTTGACGTAGCGGGTCGGCTCGCCGCTCAGCATTTTGAAACTCTTGCCGGGCGTGCGGATACTGACGCGGAAGGCCGAGCCGGTGCCGGTTTGGCAGTCGGTGCAGTGGCAGATCGAAACTTGCGCCGGATCGCCTTCGGCTTCGAAGCTGAGGTAACCGCAATGGCAGCGGCCGTCTAATCGCATGGTCGTCGCTCCTTTCAGTCGGCGCTAGCCTCGATCGCTTCCATGTCCGCGTCCGACAAACCGAAATGGTGGCCGATCTCGTGCACCAGCACGTGGGTGACGATAGCGCCCAGGCTCTCCTCGCGCTCGGCCCAGTAGTCGAGGATCGGGCGGCGGTAGAGCCAGACCATGTTGGGCAGCGGCTCCAGAGCACTGGTTGACTGAAAAGGCAGACCAACACCTTGGAACAGACCGAGCAGGTCGAATTCTGTTTCGAGGTTCATCTGTTCGAGCACATCCTCGGTCGGGAAATCGGCTACCTGGATGACGAGATTGTCGCACAGCCCGCGGAATTGCTCGGGCAAGCGGGCATAGGCATCCGCCGCCAAAGCCTCGATTTCAGCCAGCGACGGCGCCGGAATCCCACGCCAGGCCAATGGATTGTCCGGGGAATTTTGCATAGCCGCGTTGTAGACCGCGGCCGCCGGTTATGAAACCGCTGCCGTGTTGACGGAACAGCCGGAATGGGCAACCGTTAAATTTCGGATGGGATGAATATGCCGGAAAACCGCAGTATTTTTGCCTTGGCGGCCCTGATTGCCGCTCTTATTGCCGGTGTTTCAGCGCCGGCGCTCGCGCAGGCTCCGAACGGCCACGCTATCGGTACTGAAACATATGAATTCGCCGCGCAGACCGTGCGCCGCCCGCACATCGTCATCCGGCCGCGCCGCATCGCGCCCGGTCCCGACGCTAAACGCTATTGCCGTTCCTGGCTGGCGAAGGAGTACCGCGTTAGTGGGCCGGTAATCGTTCCGCAGCAGCAGTGCTGGTGGCAATAGCCAGCGCGCAGGGAACTTCCTAGACTGTCGTTTCTAGGCCTGGGGGCATTGGAGGTTCATCCATGTCGAAACTCGTGAAGTTTTTCGCAATCGCGGCTTTGGTTGTCGGCGCGTTTGCCATGACGCCGGGGCCGGCCGCGGCACAGCATTATCACGGCGGTGGCGGTTGGCATGGCGGCGGCGGCTGGCACGGCGGCGGCTGGCACGGTGGTGGCTGGCGCGGTGGTGGATGGGGCGGTGGCGGATGGGGGCCCGGCTTCGTCTTCGGTTTTGGCCCGGGTTGGGGCTGGGGTTATCCATACTACGCCGAGCCTTATTACGCCGAGCCCGCTTGCGGCTGGGCGCGCGTCCGCGTCTGGCGGAACGGTCACTGGATCCTGCGCCGCGCGTGGCGCTGCTGGTGAGACCACTCACATGAAACGAAAAAGGCCCGCCAAGTTTGGCGGGCCTTTTGATTTGGGCGTGATCCGCGCCGTCACTTCCACTCGCGCACGTCGACAAAGTGTCCGGCGATCGCCGCCGCTGCTGCCATCGCCGGCGACACAAGATGGGTGCGGCCTTTGTAACCCTGGCGGCCTTCGAAGTTGCGGTTCGACGTCGAGGCGCAGCGCTCGCCCGGCTTGAGTTTGTCGGGATTCATGGCGAGGCACATCGAGCAGCCCGGCTCGCGCCAGTCGAAGCCGGCGGCCTTGAAGATCTTGTCGAGCCCTTCGGCTTCCGCCTGTTCCTTCACGAGGCCGGAGCCCGGCACGATCATCGCATAGACATTGGCATTCACGGTCTTGCCGGCGGCGACGCGCGCGACGTCGCGCAAGTCTTCGATGCGCGCATTGGTGCATGAGCCGATGAAGACGCGGTCGAGCTTGATGTCGCTGATCTTCTCGCCGCCGTTGAGGCCCATGTAACCGAGCGAACGCTCGGCGGCGATGCGCTTCTTTTCATCTTGAATTTCGGCCGCGACCGGAACGCGGCCGGTGACCGATACCACCTGCTCGGGACTGGTGCCCCAGGTCACCAGCGGCGGCAGCTTGGCGGCGTCGAGCCTGATCTCGCGGTCGAAATGCGCAGCCTCGTCGGACGAAAGCGTCTCCCAATAGCGCATGGCCTCATCCCACGCCTTGCCCTTGGGCGCCTTCGGCTTGTCCTTGAGGTAGGCGTAGGCCTTCTCGTCGGGCGCGATGAAACCGGCCTTGGCGCCGCCTTCCACCGACATGTTGCAGATGGTCATGCGCCCTTCCATCGAGATCGCGCGGATTGCCTCGCCGGCATATTCCAGCGCGTAGCCGGTGCCGCCGGCGGTGCCGATCTCACCGATGATGGCGAGGATGATGTCCTTGGCGGTGACGCCTTGCGGCAATTGGCCGTCGACGACCGCGCGCATGTTCATGGATTTTTTCTGGATCAGCGTTTGCGTCGCCAGCACATGCTCGACTTCCGAGGTGCCGATGCCGTAGGCGAGCGCGCCGAAGGCGCCGTGCGTCGCGGTGTGGCTGTCGCCGCAGACGATGGTCGTGCCGGGGAGCGTGAAACCCTGCTCGGGCCCAATGATGTGGACGATGCCCTGCCGCTTATCGAACTCGTTGAAATATTCGATGCCGAAGTCCTTGGCGTTCTTCGCCAGCGCGGCGATCTGCTCGGCGCTTTCCGGATCGGGATTGGGCTTCGTGCGGTCGGAGGTCGGCACGTTGTGGTCGACCACCGCCAGCGTCTTGTCCGGCGCGTGCACCGGACGCCCGGCCACGCGCAGACCCTCGAAGGCCTGCGGCGAGGTCACCTCGTGCACCAGATGGCGGTCGATGTAGATGAGCGCGGTGCCGTCCGGCTGCTCGTCCACCAGATGGTCGTCCCAGATTTTGTCGTAGAGGGTCCGCGGTTTCGCCATCGTCGAAGTCTCCCTAGCTTGGGGGTTATTTAGCGCCCGCCGATCTCAAGAAAAAGGGGCCGAACGGCGGCCCCTTCATGCATTCCGGTATGGCCGCGAATTTACTTCTTGGCGGCTTCAGTGGCCTCGGCGGCCGCTTCCGGCCCGCCGGTCGCCTGCGCCTCGATGCGCGCCTTCTTGCCGCGCAATCCGCGCAGGTAATAAAGCTTGGCGCGGCGCACCTTGCCGCGGCGCACCACCTTGATCGAGTCGATCATCGGCGCGTAGAGCGGGAATACGCGCTCGACGCCTTCGCCGTACGAGATCTTGCGCACGGTGAAGTTCTCGTTGATGCCGCCGCCCGAGCGGCCAATGCAGACGCCCTCGTAGGCCTGGATGCGGCTCTTGTCGCCTTCCACCACCTTGACGTTGACCAGCACGGTGTCGCCCGGCGCGAAATCGGGAATGTCCCTGCCGGCCGAGAGCTTCTCGACCTGTTCTTTGTTGATCTGCTGGATGATATTCATGGCTTCAAGTCTCCGTCGGCAGCGCCAGCAACCGGCGCGCGGTCTTGTCTGGTCTGAATGGGTTGCGCGAGCTTCTAGACCAAAGATTGTGGCTTGTCACCCTCGCGTTTTTGGGCCGTTTTGGGGCTTTTTACGGGCCTGATAGGCCGCCCAGAGATCCGGCCGGCGCTCACGGGTCAACCGTTCGGCCTCGGAACGGCGCCATTGCGCGATCTTGCCATGGTCGCCGGACAGCAGCACCTCCGGGATCGGCTCACCCTCGAACACCGGCGGCCGGGTGTATTGCGGGTATTCTAGCAGCCCGCCGGCGAAGCTTTCCTCGGCGATCGAGGCCTCCTTGCCCAGGACGCCGGGCAAGAGCCGCACGCAGGCGTCGAGGAGGGCGATCGCCGCCGGCTCCCCGCCGGACAGCACGAAATCGCCGAGCGAGACTTCCTCGAGCTTGCGGGCTTTGATCAGGCGCTCATCGACGCCCTCGAAGCGGCCGCACACGATCACGACACCCAGGCCAGCGGCCAGCATGGCGGCCCTCGCTTGCGTCAGCGGCGCGCCGCGCGGACTCATCAGCAGGCGCGGGCGCTGGTCGTGCGGGACGGTATCGAGCGCGCGCGCCAGCACGTCGGCCTTCATCACCATACCGGGCCCGCCGCCGGCCGGCGTGTCGTCGACGGTGCGGTGCTTGTCGGTGGCGGCTTTGTGGATATCATGGGTGTCGAGCGACCAGATGCCGGTGCTAAGGGCCTTGCCGGCGAGGCTAATGCCGAGCGGGCCGGGAAACATCTCCGGAAAGATCGTCAATATGCTGGCGCGCCACATCTTCGCTACTCGGTGGTTGGCGGCGGCACGACGACGATGCGTCCCGCCTTCAGGTCGATGGTCGGCACCGTCGTCTCGTTAAACGCCAGCAGCAGCGGCTCGCCGCCGGCGGCGGGTTCGATCTCGATCAAATCGCCGGCGCCGAAATTATGGATCGCGGTGACGGTGCCGAGCGCCGCGCCGTCTTCGCTCACCGCCGCCAGGCCGACCAGGTCGGCATGATAGAACGTATCGGCGTCCTCGATCGGCGGCAGGCGGTCGCGCGGCACGTAAAGGTCGGTGTTGCGCAAGGTCTCCGCCGCGTTGCGGTCGCCGATCCCGGCGATGCGCGCGACCAGATGATCCTTGGCCGGGCGCGCCGCCTCGATCTCGAAACGCCGCGCGCCGTCCTCGGTCTCCAGCGGGCCGTAGCTCGTGACGGCGAGCGGATCCTCGGTGAACGACCACAGCTTCACCTCGCCGCGAATGCCGTGCGCGGCACCGATGCGGGCAACGCGGATGCGGTCGGCCACGGCGCGCTAGCGAAGCGTCAGCTCGCCGCCGGCGCTTCGGCGGCCTTGGCCTTGTCCGCCGCAGCCTTGTCCGCGGCGGCCTTGGCGGTGGCAGCGGTCTTGGCGGCCGCGTCTCCGGCTTCCTTGGCCTTGGTGGCTTCCTCAGCCTTGGCCTTGCGCTCCTTGCGCGGGACCGCCTTTTCCGGATTGTTGCGCTTTTCCCGCTTCATGATGCCGGCGGCATCGAGGAAGCGCGTCACGCGGTCGGATGGCTGCGCGCCCTTCTTCATCCAGGCCTGCACCTTCTCGAGATCGAGCTTGAGCCGCTCGGTCTTTTCCTTCGGCAGCAGCGGATTGAAGTGGCCGAGCCGCTCGATGAAGCGGCCGTCGCGCGGCGAGCGCGAGTCGGCGACGACGATGTGATAGACCGGCCGCTTCTTGGTTCCGGCGCGGGCCATGCGGATGACGAGAGACATTTCAGGTTCCTTTCCTAAGCGTTGATCACTTCTTCTTTCCGGGTAATCCGGGAAACTTTCCGCCGCCGAGCCCGGGCAGGCCCGGAATATTCGGCGGCAATGTCGGCATGGTCGGCGGCAGGCCCGGCATGCCGGGCGGCAGTTGCGCGCCGGGCGGCATTTTCTTGGCGAGCTCGGCCATCTGCTCCGGCGTCGGCATGGCGGAGCCGAAGCCCATGGCCTGCGCGATGCCGGCGAGCGGGCCGCGCTTGGCGCCACCCATGGCCTTCATCATGTCGGCCATGCCGCGGTGCATTTTCAAAAGCTTGTTAATGTACTCAGGCGTCGTGCCGGAGCCCACGGCGATGCGCTTCTTGCGGCTGGCTTTGAGAATGTCGGGGTTGCGCCGCTCCTGCGGCGTCATCGAGTCGATGATCGCGATCTGGCGCTTGAGCAGCTTGTCGTCGAGGCCGGCATTGGCGATCTGGTTTTTCATCTTGGCCACGCCGGGCATCATGCCGAGCAGGCCGCCCATGCCGCCCATGGCCTGCATCTGCTGAAGCTGTTCGCGCAGGTCGCCGAGATCGAACTTGCCCTTGCGCATCTTCTCGGCGGCGCGCATGGCCTTTTCGGCGTCGATGTTGGCGGCGGCTTTCTCCACCAGCGCGACAATGTCGCCCATGCCGAGAATGCGGCCGGCGATGCGGGCCGGATCGAATTCCTCCAGCGCGTCCAGTTTTTCGCCGGTGCCGATCAGCTTGATCGGCTTGTTTGTCACCGCGCGCATGGACAGCGCGGCGCCGCCGCGGCCGTCGCCGTCGACGCGGGTGAGCACGATGCCGGTGAGGCCGACGCGGTGATCGAAGGCGCGCGCCAGATTGACCGCGTCCTGACCGGTGAGGGCGTCGGCCACGAGCAGCACTTCGTGCGGATTGGCGGCGCGCTTGACCTCGGCCGCCTCGCTCATCATTTCATCGTCGAGCGTGGTGCGGCCGGCGGTGTCGAGCAGCACCACGTCGTAGCCGCCCAGGCGGGCGGCTTCCAGCGCACGCTTGGCAATCTGCGGCGGCTGCTGGCCTTCGACCACCGGCAGCGTGTCGATCGCCGCCTCGCGGCCGAGCACGGCGAGTTGCTCCATCGCCGCCGGCCGGCGCACGTCGAGCGAGGCCATCAGAACTTTTTTCTTCTGCCGGTCGGCGAGACGGCGGGCGACTTTCGCGGTGGTGGTGGTTTTGCCGGAGCCTTGCAGGCCGACCATCATGATGGCGACCGGCGGCGCGGCAGCGAGATCGATGCCCTGGCTTTCGGCGCCCAGCATTTGCACGAGCTGGTCGTGCACGATCTTGACCACCATCTGGCCGGGGGTGACCGACTTCATCACCTCAACGCCGACCGCCTGCTTCTTGATGTTGTCGGTGAATGCGCGTGCTACTTCGAGTGCGACGTCGGCCTCGAGCAACGCGCGGCGTACTTCGCGCAGCGCGGCGTCGACGTCGGCTTCGCTGAGCGCGCCGCGGCGGGTGAGGCGGTCGAGAATGCCGCCCAGTTTTTCCGACAGTGAGTCGAACATCTTATAAAAACACCTTTACGCCCGAGGGCGCATCGCGCTGTCGGGCGGGGGCCTCCGGCCTCTTAAGGACCGGGCGGCGGGACTGTCATTTCAAGTCTTCAGCAAAAGCGGGCGGAACCTAGGGTTGGCCTGTGGCCAAGTCAAGGCAGCTAGTCCGCCCTCATCCTGAGGAGCCCGCGTTGCGGGCGTCTCGAAGGATGGGCGGCCTCGTCCTTCGAGACGCGCTCCTTCGGAGCGCTCCTCAGGATGAGGCCGATAGAGGTCTGATGCAGTCGCTACGACGTCAATTCGAAGCTGACGGTGACCACCGCCCGCAGCGTCTGTTCGCCGGGGGCGAGCGGGGTCGCCGCGCCGGCGCGCAAAGCCTGGAATGCCCGCTGCGGCGGAGCCGACCCTTCTTCCGAGATCGCCATGACGCGGCCGATTTTCATGCCGGCGGCAGTGGCATAGAGCTCGGCCTTGCGGCGGGCGTCGGCGATCGCCTCGATGCGTGCCTTGTCGAGCAGTTTTCCCTGCTCCGACACGATGAATTCGACCCCCGACATTTCGTTGGCGCCGCCCGCGATGGCGCGGTCGAGCACCGAGGGCAATCGGGCGACGTCGCGGATCTTGACCGTGACCTGATTGTTCGCCTGGAAGCCGATCAGGCGCGCGGCGCCGGTCTTGTTCGGATCGTATTGCGGCTGCAGCGACAGCGTGGTGGTCTGGATATCGCGGTCGGCTACGCCGCTCTCTTTGATCGCCGCCAGCACGACGGTCATCTCCCGGGCGTTGGCGTCGCTCGCCGCGCGCGCAGTCTTGCCCTGGCTGGAGACGCCGAGGCGGATCACCGCACTGTCGGGCGCCGCTGCGACCGTTCCCTCGCCGGTGACCGTCACCAGCTTCTCGACCCGCTCGGCGGCCTGTGCGGAAACGGGCGCCGGCGCCGCGGCGGTGATCAAGAAAGCGCAGATCAGGACACGCAATGTAAGCATCGTCATCTCACCATCATTTCACTGGAACGAACACGTTGACCACCAGATTTTCCGCATTGGTCTTCACCGGATCGGTGACATATTCCTCGATGAACAGGCTCTCGGCTTCGAGATGCTTGTCGTCGAGAAAATTGGTTATCGCCTCGTAGGTCGAGTTCATCGCGTCGTAGGAGCCGCGGTGGACGAATTTGAGCATCTTGCCAGACGGCGCCTGGCCGATGGCGATGTCGCCTTTCGGCGGATCAGCCGGCGCCGCGGCGATCGGCACTGCCGCTTCGAACGAAAAACCGTTGTCGTCGGTCTCGGTGTAGATCGTCATGGCGGCGCCGGTCGGCTTGATGCCCCGCTTGTCGAGATACTCGCCGAGCGACTTGAAGGCGTCGACCAGCGTATCGAAGGCGGAATCCCAATTGCTGTGGCCCTTCAGGTAAACCATCGTGCGCTCCGGCAGCGTCACCATCTCCCCGAAAGCGTCGCCCGGTTGCAGCGGTTGGGGCGCATCCATGTTGGCCGGTGGCGCCGCGCGTTGCGCCGAAGCCGGGCCCGCGGCGAACGCGAGTGCCACGGCGAGCAAGATCGGCGCGGCAATGCGCTGGCACGACATCAAGGTTCTCCATCGTCTGGCTGCGATGATCCCGGCATTTCGCTTATCCTATCATAGGCCTCTGGCCAATCGGCGTTTATTCGCCATATAAACCGGACGAGACTCCGGCAAGAGCCGGGGCTCGGCCGAATTCATAGGCGATGATGTGGGTGCGCTCGCCAACCAGTCCTTCGTGAAGATGAACGGCATCGGCAACGAGATTATCGTGGTCGATCTGCGCGCACGCGCGGTTGCGATCGCGCCCGAGGAGGCGCGCGCGGCGGCAGCACCCGAAGGCGCGCCTTACGATCAGCTGATGGCGCTCTATCCGCCGCGCACGCCCGGCACCGACGCATTCATCCGCATCTACAACAATGACGGCTCGGAAGCCGGCGCTTGCGGCAATGGCATGCGCTGCGTCGCCGACCTGGTGTCGAAGGAGAGCGGCAAGACCATGCTGACCTTCGAGACCACCGCCGGCATCCTCAATTGCTGGAAAGGCGCCGACGGCATGTTCACGGTGGACATGGGTCCGCCGCGCTTCAAGTGGAACGAGATACCGCTCGCCGAAGAATTCCGCGACACCCGTGCCATCGAATTGCAGATCGGACCGATCGACAAGCCGGTGCTGCATTCGCCCGCGGTGGTGAACATGGGCAATCCGCACGCGATCTTCTGGGTCGACGACGTCAATGTCTACGACCTCGCCAAGTTCGGGCCGCTTCTTGAAAATCACCCGGTCTTTCCCGAGCGCGCCAATATCACGCTAGCGCACATCGTCTCGCGCGAGGCCATCGTCATCCGTACCTGGGAGCGCGGCGCCGGCTTGACGCGCGCCTGCGGCTCGGCGGCCTGCGCCGCCGCGGTCGCGGCCGCGCGGCTCAAGCGCACCGACCGCAAGGTGAAGGTGACGTTGCCGGGCGGCGACCTCACCATCGACTGGCGCGTGAGCGACGACCATGTGCTGATGACCGGGCCGGTGGAGTTCGAATTCGCCGGCAAATTCGATCCGGCATTGTTCGGCAAGGCGGGCGTCGCATGAGCCTCGATGTCGTCACCTTCGGCTGCCGGCTCAATATCACCGAATCGGAAGTGATCCGGCGTGCGGCTGCCGCTGCCGGCCTCGACGACGCGGTCGTGGTAAACACCTGCGCGGTGACCGCGGAAGCGGTACGGCAGGCCCGTCAGACCATCCGGCGCATTAAGCGCGAGCGGCCGCAGTCGCGTATCACGGTCACCGGCTGCGCGGCGCAGATCGAGCCGGACGCATTTGCGGCGATGCCTGAGATCGATCGCGTCATCGGCAACGCGGAAAAACTCGATCCACGATCCTGGGCCGGCGACGGCGAGCGCGTCGCGGTCGGCGACATCATGGCGGTGAAACGGCATGTCGCGCACGCGGTCGATCATCTCGAGGGCCATACCCGCGCCTTCCTGCAAGTGCAGAACGGCTGCGACCATCGCTGCACGTTCTGCGTCATCCCGTTCGGGCGCGGCAATTCGCGTTCGCTCCCGATCGGCGACTGTGTGGCGCAGGCCCGCCGCATGGTCGCGCGCGGGCATCGCGAGCTGGTGCTCACCGGCGTCGATATCACCAGCTACGGCGCGGACCTTGCCGGCGCGCCGCGGCTCGGCGCGCTGGTCAAGCGTATTCTGAAGGAAATCCCCGGGCTGGCGCGCTTGCGGCTATCCTCGATCGACTCGGTGGAGGCCGACGGCGATCTGCTCGATGCATTGGGCAACGAGCTGCGGCTGATGCCGCATTTGCATCTGTCGTTGCAGGCGGGCGACGATCTCGTCCTCAAGCGCATGAAGCGTCGTCATTCGCGCGCCGACGCCATCGCGTTCTGCAACCAGGTCCGCAAGCTTCGTCCTGACGTGGCGTTTGGTGCAGACATCATCGCCGGCTTCCCGACCGAAACCGAAGACATGTTCGCGCGCTCGCTCGAGCTGGTGGACGAATGCGGGCTGACGCAACTGCACGTCTTTCCGTTCTCGCCACGGCCCGGTACGCCGGCCGCGCGCATGCCGCAGCTCGACCGTGAGATCGTCAAGCAACGCGCCCGCCGTTTGCGCGAAAAGGGCGAGGCGGCGCTCGAGCGCCATCTCGCCGCGCAAGTCGGCCACCGGCGCCTGGTGCTGACCGAACGCGGCGGCGTCGGCCACACCGAACAATTCACGGCGGTGCGGCTTGCGGCGCCGGTTGCCCCCGGTACGCTCCTCGATCTCGCAATTGGGGGACATGACGGCCGGCAATTACTGGCCGCGTAGGGAGGCGGATCATGGGCGCAAGCGATCACCTGATAACAACCATGGAGCAGCTGCAAGCGCTCTACGGCGAGAAATTGCCGGCCTCCGTGATCAAGGAGATCGACCACATCAGCGGCAGCTATCGCCAGTTGATCGAGGCGGCGCCGTTCGTGGCGGTGGCGACCAGCGGGCCGGAGGGGCTCGACTGTTCGCCCAAGGGCGATGCGCGCGGCTTCGTGCGTATCCTCGACGACAAGACGCTCGCCATCCCCGACCGGCCGGGCAACAACCGGCTCGACGGTTTCCGCAACATTGTGCGCGACCCGCGCATCGCGCTGCTGTTTCTGATTCCGGGCGTGGGCGAGACCTTGCGCGTGAACGGGCGCGCCGCCATCTCGATCGACCCCGAGCTGATGCAAAGCTTCGCGGTCAACGGCAAGCTGCCGCGCTGCGTGCTTATCGTGCATATCGAGAGCATCTACTTCCACTGCTCGAAGGCGATCGTGCGCTCGAAGTTGTGGGATGCGGAGACCAAGATCGATCGCAAGAGCCTGCCCTCGACCGGCACCATCGTGGCCGAGCTCAGCCAGGGCAAGCTCGGCGGCGAAGACTACGATCGCGCAATGCCGGAGCGGATCAAAGCGCAGCTCTACTGAACTTCGTTTATCCACCCGCATGCCGTCAGCGCCTCGCGCATATGTGCGGGCACCGGCGCGGTGACTTTCACCGGCGGCTTGTTCTTGGAAATCGGCACCGCGATCTCGCGCGAATGCAAATGCAGCGGCGGGCCGCCGATGCGCGGCGCGCGGCCATAGATATTGTCGCCCAAGATGGGGAAGCCCATCTCGGCGCAATGCACCCGCAACTGATGCGTTCGCCCGGTCAACGGCTCGAGCGCAAGCCAGGTCAGGCCGGGTGCGCGGCCCATCACCTTCCAGGTCGTCACCGCCGGCGCCCCATGTGGGTCCGGCTTCATCCACCAGCCGCGCGTCTCGTCCAGCTTGCCGAGTGGAATCTCGATACGGCCTTCGTCGGCGCCGGGCGCGACTTCGACCACCGCCCAATAGGTCTTGCCGATCTTGCCCTGCTTGAACAGCTTGCCGAGCAGCGCGAGCGCTTTGCGGTGGCGGCCAAGCACCAGGCAGCCGGAGGTGTCCTTGTCGAGCCGGTGCGCCAGCGCCGGCGCGCGCGGCAGGCCGAAGCGCAGCGCGTCGAAATGGTCGTCCAGGCTCTCGCCGCCCTTCGGTCCGCGATGCACTGCAAAGCCGGCCGGCTTGTCGATCACCAGCATCAACCCGTCGCGATAGAGCAGCCGTGCAAGCATCTCTTCCGGTGTCATGCCGAAACGGCTATCACGGGCGCGCCAAGGACGCACTATGAACGACAGCACCCCAAGAAGCTGGTGGAAACGCCTGAGCGGCGGGCTCGCGCGCACCTCGTCGTCGCTCGGCGGCGCGATCGCCGGGCTGGTGAGCAAGCGCAAGCTCGATGCCGACACGGTCGAGGAACTGGAACACGAACTGATCCGCGCCGATCTCGGCCCGGAATTCGCCGGCCGGATGGCGGCGGCGCTGGGCGAAGGCCGCTTCGACAAGGCGATCACTCCCGACGAAGTGAAGGCGGTACTCGCCGGCGAGATCGAAAAGGTTCTGGCGCCGGTGGCCAAGCCGTTGGATGTCACCGCGCATCCCTTCATCATCCTGGTCGCCGGCGTCAACGGCTCCGGTAAGACCACCACCATCGGCAAGCTGGCGGCGAAGTTCCGCGCCGAGGGCAAGACGGTGATGCTGGTGGCGGGCGACACCTTCCGCGCCGCCGCCATCGATCAGCTCAAGATCTGGGCCACGCGCACCGGCGCGAGTGTGATGGCGCGCGAGCCGGGCGCCGACGCCGCCGGTCTTGCGTTCGACGCGCTCGGTGCCGCCAAAACGCAAAGCGTGGACATTGTGCTCGTCGATACCGCCGGCCGATTGCAGAACCGCACCGAACTGATGAGCGAACTGGAAAAAATAGTGCGCGTGATGCGCAAGGTGGAACCGGCGGCGCCGCACGCCGTTTTGCTCGTCCTCGACGCCACCGTGGGCCAGAACGCGCTCAATCAGGTGGACATATTCGGCAAGATCGCCGGCGTCACCGGTCTGGTCATGACCAAGCTCGACGGCACCGCGCGCGGCGGCATTCTGGTGGCCATTGCCGCAAGGTTCGGCCTGCCGGTGCATTTCATCGGCGTCGGCGAGGGCGTCGAGGATCTCAGCCCGTTCACCGCGCGCGATTTCGCAAGGGCCATCGTTGGGCTGGATTCCTGACCTAAAGAAACATCATGCCCGACAAGCAAAAGCTCAACCCCATCCTCAAGCTCGTGCTCGACATCGGGCCGCTCGTGCTGTTTTTCGCCGCCAATTCGAAGTTCGGCATCTTCGCCGCGACGGCTGCCTTCATGGTGGCGGTGCTGATCGCGCTCGCGGTGGCCTATGCCATCACGCGGCGCGTCGAGGTGATGCCGCTGGTCACCGCCGTGATCGTGCTGGTGTTCGGCTCGCTGACGCTGGTTCTGCACGACGACTTGTTCATCAAGCTCAAGCCGACCGTCATCTACCTGCTGTTCGGCGGCACGTTGCTCGGCGGCCTTGCGCTTAACAAATCGTTTCTGAGCATTCTATTCGATCAGATGTTCCAACTCACCGAAGAGGGCTGGCGCAAGCTCACCTGGCGCTGGGCTTTATTCTTCTTCGCGCTGGCCGTGTTGAACGAGATCGTGTGGCGAACGCAGACCACCGATTTCTGGGTCAGCTTCAAGCTGTTCGGCGTGGTGCCGCTGACGTTCCTGTTCGGCGCGCTGCAAATGCCGCTGATCAACAAATACGCCGTGGAGCGGAAAGACTAGGCGCTAGAGTCTGATCCATTCAGACTGAATTAGTTCAGTCCCTAACATTTTTATTGTGCATGATCTTTTCCGAAAACCGGTTCCCGCTTCGCGGGATCATGCGCTAGCGCATTTTCGATTTCAATTTGATCGTCGCGCCGTCGACGACGAACTTGCCGTAGCCGTGGTGGTGGATCGTCTTCGGATTTTTCTGCGCCGGATCGATCCAGGCTTTGATCACTTCGAGGATGAACAGGTTGTAACGATTCTCCAGCCGCCGATCGACGACTTTGCATTCGAGATTGGCGAAACATTCCGCCACCAGCGGCGGCGCCACGCACTCGGCCGGCAGCGGCGTCAGGCCGAAGGCGGCGAACTTATCGAGATCGCGGCCGGACGAATTGCCGACCTTCACCACTTTCGCCGCCAGCTTGCGCGCCGGCACGGCGATCACGCATTCGCCGGTCGCGTGCAGCGCATCGAAGCTGTCATTGGCGCTGCTGCAAACGCAGGCCACCAGCGGCGGCTCGAACTCGACCATCATGTGCCAGGACATGGTCATGACGTTGGCGCGGCCTTTGCGCGCGGTCGTCAGCAGGACGACCGGCCCCGGCTCGAGCAGTTGATAGACCTTGGATAAAGCCAGCGGCTTCAAGGCTTAAGCGCTTTGACGATTTCCGGCTCCAGCGCCTGCGCGAGATTCTCGGCGGTGACCGGCCCGACCAGCTTGTAGGCGATGGTGCCGTCGCGGCCGATCAGATAGGTCTCCGGCACGCCGTAGACGCCCCAATCGATCGAGGTGCGGCCGCTGGCGTCGACGCCGACCGCGGCGAACGGATTGCCGTAGCGATTGAGGAAACGCCGCGCATTGTCGGTCGGGTCCTTGTAGTCGATGCCGACCAGCTTGATCCGCGTATCCTTCGACAATTTTTCCAGGAACGGCACCTCGTCGGCGCAGGGCACGCACCACGACGCCCAGACATTGACCAATGTCAGTTCGCCGGAGAACGCCACATTCGAGAGGCCCGGCACCGCCTTGCCGTCGCGGGTGGTGAGCCCGGCGAGCGGCGGCAGATCGGTCTTGGGCGCGGGGTGGCCTATCAGCGCGGATGGTAGGCGCGACGGGTCGCCGCTCCAGAGCCGGACCAGGAACAGGGCTGCCAACGCCGCAAAGACTACGAGCGGCAACAGCACCAGAATGTTGCGCCGTTTCTTGCCGGGTTGTTCGGTCGTTGCCGAGCTCATCAGTCGTCCTTGCGCTGCGAGCGCCGCGTCACGCCGCGCTCTTCGAGATCGCCCAGGATGCGCCGTTGCGCCGAATAATCGAGCACGACCCAGGCGACCAGGCCGGCCACCACGAAAACCGTCACCGCATAAGCGGCGACGATGAAGTCGGCATGTGGCCCGAGATTCATGAGCGTACCTCGTAATGTTGGCTTCGCATGATCATGCGCGCGCCTCCTGCGCCTGCATGATCCGCATGCTGCGCACGCGCCGGCGCAGGATTTCATTGCGCATGGCGGCGAGATGCAGCGTGAAGAACAGGAGGGTGAATGCCACCGCCATGATCAGCAGCGGCCATAGGATGGAAGGATCGATGGCCGAGCCGCCCATGCGCAGGATCGAAGCCGGCTGATGCAGCGTGTTCCACCAGTCGACCGAGAACTTGATGATCGGAATATTGACCGCGCCGACCAGCGTGAGCACCGCCGCCGCGCGCGAGCCGCGGCCTGGATCTTCGGCCGTCCAATAGAGCGCGAGCACGCCGAGATAGAGCAGGAACAGCACCAGCACCGAGGTGAGCCGCGCGTCCCACACCCAATAGGTGCCCCAGGTCGGGCGGCCCCAGAGCGAGCCGGTGACCAGGCAAATAAACGTGAATGCGGCGCCGACCGGCGCGGCCGCTTTGCCGGCGACGTCCGCCAGCGGGTGCCGCCATACCAGCGTACCGAGCGCGGCGATGCTCATCAGGCCCCAGCCCATCATGCTGAGCCAGGCCGCCGGCACATGCAGGAACATGATCTTGACGGTGGCGCCCTGCTGATAGTCGTCGGGCGCCTGCATGGCGCGCACCAGCCCGACCGCGAACAACGCGATCGTCAGCGCCGCCAACCAGGGCAGCACGCGGGTGACCAGCGCCAGAAAACGCGACGGATTGGCGAGATCGATGACAGCCATCGGTAGCCTTTTAATCAGACCCACCGGCCCGGGCAATGCCGGCCGGCGGCAAACATATGCCCAGTTAGGGGCCCTATCGGTTTGATTTGCATCATGAAGCCGCCCCCATTTTGGCCGGCAAACCGATCATTCCAGGCCGTGGCGCAGCGCGGCCGCGGCGGCCAGGGGGCCCAGCACCAAGCTCGCCAAGGATAGCGCGCAAAGAATGGTGAAAGGTGGGCCGAACGGCGCGGGTCCCACGATGGCGGCATTGGCCGCGGCCACGCCGAAAATAAGCACCGGGATCGTGAGCGGCAGCACCAGGACCGCCAGCAGCAGGCCGCCACGCCGCAGCGCCACCGACAGCGCGGCGCCGATCAACCCGATGAAGGTGAGCGCCGGCGTCCCGGCCAGCAGGGTCAGCGCCACCGTGCCCATGGCGCTCAGTTCGACGTTGAGCATGAGACCGAGCACCGGGCTGACGATGACCAGCGGCAGGGCCGTGGTCAGCCAATGCGCGATGGCCTTGGCCGCCACGGCTAATTCGAGCGGCATGCGGCCCATCATCAAGAGGTCGAGCGATCCGTCGTCATGGTCCGTTGCAAAAAGCCGGTCGAGCGCGAGCAGCGTTGCCAGCAAGGCGCCGAGCCACAGGATCGCCGGGCCGATGCGCGCCAGCAAATTGAGATCGGGGCCGAGCGCGAACGGCATCATGGTCACGACGATCAGGAAGAACAGCGCGCCCATCAGCGCGCCGCCGCCGACGCGAACGCTCAGCCGCATGTCGCGGACCACGAGGGCGATGAATGCGTTCATAGCGGCCCTATTTTCAGTTCGCGGGCGCGCTCAAGGCCGATTGGTCCGTGCGCGGCGGCCACGATCATGCCGCCGCCGGCGAGGTGGCTGCGCATCAAATCGGCGAGCCGGTTTTGCGACGGCACGTCGAGCGCCGAGGTCGGCTCGTCGAGCAGCCAGAGCGGCCGCGGCACCGCGACCAGCCGCGCGATCGACAGCCGCCGCCGCTGCCCGGCCGACAGATAGGCCGCCGGCAGGTTGACCAGCCGCGCGAGGTCGACCGCCTCCAGCGCGAGATCGATGGGCAGATCGACGCCGCCGAGATAGCGCCCCCAGAATTGCAGGTTTTCGCCGACCGTCAGCGACGGCTTCACCGCGTCCTGGTGGCCGACATAATGCGATTGCTCGGCAATCGAGGTATCGGGTTCGCCGCCGTCGAGTTCCAGCTGGCCGCCGGCCAGGTAGACCAGCCCGGCGATCACGCGCAGCAGCGAGGATTTGCCGGCGCCATTGCGCCCGGTCACCACCAGGGCTTCGCCCCCGGACAGGCTGAAATTGAGGTCCGCGAAGACCTCGCGCCCGCCCCGGCTGCAGATGAGATTGTTGCCTTTGAGCTGCATCAGGCGCGCTTTAGCCTGCCAATGGCCGGCGGGAAAGCCATGCTCGCTGCCGACAACCCAGATATGCCGCGCATTTTTGCGGAAGTCCCATCGTTAATGTGGCGTCCGGCGCAAAAAGACCTTATAAGCCCGCCGTTATGGCGTTAACTTAGTGGAATTCGGGCGCAAGTCTCTCCGGCGAGAAAAGTCCTGTCTTACGAAGAGCTTAGACCGAACCGGCGCCATTATGCCGACCGGGAATGGAAACCTCCGACATGACTTCGCTCGACAGTTTTAGATGCTGCAAGACCCTCCAGGTTGGTAGCAAAACTTACGCCTATTTCAGCCTTCCCACCGCCGAGAGAAACGGGCTCAAGGGGATTTCCCGTCTGCCGTTCTCGATGAAGGTGCTGTTGGAAAACCTCCTGCGCAACGAAGACGGGCGCACGGTGACCAAGGACGACATCAAGGCCTTCGCCGAATGGCTGAAGACCAAGACGTCGGAGCACGAATTCGCGTTCCGTCCGGCGCGCGTGCTGATGCAGGATTTCACCGGCGTGCCGGCGGTGGTCGATCTCGCCGCCATGCGCGACGCCATGAAGGAACTCGGTGGCGATCCCAAGAAGATCAATCCGCAGGTGCCGGTCGATCTCGTCATCGACCACTCGGTCGCGGTCACCTTCTTCGGCAACAATCAGGCGTTCAAGAAGAACGTCGAAGAGGAATACCGGCAGAACCAGGAACGCTACAAATTCCTGAAATGGGCGCAGCGCTCGTTCGACAATTTCAGCGTGGTGCCGCCCGGCACCGGCATCTGCCACCAGGTCAATCTCGAATATTTGTCGCGCGTGGTCTGGAGCAAGAAGGACAAGGTCAAGGTCGACGGCAAGCAGGCGACCATGGACGTCGCCTATCCCGACACCGTGGTCGGCACCGATTCGCACACGACCATGGTGAACGGCCTCTCGGTGCTCGGCTGGGGCGTCGGCGGCATCGAGGCGGAAGCGGCCATGCTCGGCCAGCCGCTGTCGATGACATTGCCCGAAGTGATCGGATTCAAACTGTCCGGCAAGCTCAAGGAAGGCCTCACCGCCACCGACCTGGTGCTCACCGTCACCGAAATGCTGCGCAAGCGCGGCGTCGTCGGCAAGTTCGTCGAATTCTTCGGCCCCGGCCTCACGCATCTCACGATCGCCGACCGCGCCACGATTGGGAATATGGCGCCGGAATACGGCGCCACCTGCGGCTTCTCGCCGATCGAC
Organism: uncultured Alphaproteobacteria bacterium; assembly: GCA_963739075.1. Lineage (GTDB taxonomy): Bacteria > Pseudomonadota > Alphaproteobacteria > Rhizobiales > Xanthobacteraceae > Pseudolabrys. The sequence continues at coordinate 514,015 of CAVTZC010000009.1, forward strand.
GACGACACCATCCGTTATCTCAAGGACACCAGCCGCCCGGCCGAGGTGATCAAACTCGTGGAGGCCTATGCCAAGGCGCAGGGCATGTTCCGCGTGAAGACCACGCCCGACCCGATATTCACCGATATACTGAAACTCGACCTCGCCACGGTCGAGCCCTCGCTCTCCGGGCCCAAGCGTCCGCAGGACCGCATCGCGCTCAAGGACGTCAAGGCCGGCTTCACCAACTCGATGGAGAAGGAATACAACAAAGGCAACGAGCTCAAGAAGCGCGTGCCGGTGAACGAAAAGAACTACGATCTCGGCAATGGCGACGTGGTGATCGCGGCGATCACGTCCTGCACCAATACCTCGAACCCGAGCGTGATGATCGGCGCCGGCCTGCTCGCCCGCAAAGCGGCGGCCAGAGGCCTCACGGCCAAGCCGTGGGTGAAAACCTCGCTGGCGCCCGGCTCGCAGGTCGTGGCCGAATATCTCGAGAAGGCCGGACTGCAGAAGGACCTCGACAAGATCGGCTTCAACCTGGTCGGCTTCGGCTGCACCACCTGCATCGGCAATTCCGGCCCACTGCCGGAGGAGATTTCCGAGGCGGTCAACGAGAACGATCTGGTGGCCGCCGCGGTGCTCTCGGGCAACCGCAATTTTGAAGGCCGCGTTAACGCCGACGTGCGCGCGAACTATCTCGCGTCGCCGCCGCTCGTCGTTTCCTACGCCATCGCAGGCTCGATGTATGTGGATCTCGCCAAGGATCCGCTCGGCACCGATCCCAATGGCAAGAAGGTCTACCTCAAGGACATCTGGCCCTCGAACAAGGAGATCGGCGAATTCGTCGCCAAGAACGTCACCAAGCAGATCTTCGCCAAGAAATACGCCGACGTGTTCAAGGGCGATGCCAACTGGCGCAAGATCGCGGTCAAGGGCGGACTGACCTACGCGTGGGACGACCGCTCGACTTACGTGCAGAACCCGCCGTATTTCGAAGGCATGGATAAGCGCCAGCGGCCAATCGAGGACATCGTCGACGCCCGTATCCTCGGCCTGTTCCTCGATTCGATCACCACCGACCACATCTCTCCGGCGGGATCGATCAAGGAAGCAAGCCCGGCCGGCGAGTATCTGCGCGATCACCAGGTGCGGCCGAAGGACTTCAACCAATACGGCACGCGCCGCGGCAATCATCAGGTCATGATGCGCGGCACCTTCGCCAATATCCGCATCAAGAACCAGATGGTGCCGGGCGTCGAAGGCGGCGTCACCATCCACTATCCCTCGAAGCAGAAGATGACGATGTACGACGCGGCGATGAAGTACAAAGCCGACAACGTTCCGCTCGTTATTTTCGCCGGCAAGGAATACGGCACGGGTTCCTCGCGCGACTGGGCCGCCAAGGGCACGGTGCTGCTCGGCGTGCGCGCGGTCGTCACCCAGTCGTTCGAGCGCATCCACCGCTCCAACCTGATCGGCATGGGCGTGATGCCGCTGGTATTCGAGGAGGGCACGTCCTGGCAATCGCTCGGTCTGAAGGGCGACGAGCAGGTCACGATCCGCGGCCTGCATGGCGAACTCAAGCCGCGCCAGCGGCTGATCGCCGAGATCGTCGCCGGCAACGGCACGCTCAAGCGCGTGCCGTTGATCTGCCGCATCGACACGCTGGACGAGCTGGATTACTTCAAAAACGGGGGCATTCTGCAGTACGTGCTGCGCCATTTGGCCAGCTAACCGCCGATTGGGCTGCGACTGCCGTCGAAATCCGCTCACCTCGAAGTGAGTGGCGGGTGATCGATGGGGCGCTTTATATGGGCCCGCGCCGGGTAGGGGGATCGTGGGATCGGTATGAACTTTCGCCACATCGCCTTTGCGGGCGCAGTCATTTGCACCGCCGCCCTGATGCCGCCGCCCGCCAGCGCGGGCGGACCGCGCGCCGTGATCGAATTGTTCACCAGCCAGGGCTGCTCATCCTGTCCGGCCGCCGACAAGCTGCTCGGCGAGCTGTCGCTCGATCCGACGCTGATCACGATGAGCCTGCCCGTCGATTATTGGGATTATCTGGGCTGGAAGGATACGCTTGCGCTGCACGGACATTCCAACCGTGAGCGGGCCTATGCCGATACCCGCGGCGACCGCGAGGTCTACACGCCTCAAGTCGTGGTCAACGGCATCGTGCATGTGCTGGGCAGCGACAAGGCGGCGATCGAGCAGGCGATCGCGCAGACGCGCCAAAGCGCGGCGCTGCTGATATTGCCGGTGACGCTGACGGTGGCGGACGGCAAGGTTTCGGTGAATGTACCGGCGGCCGACGGCGAGCATGACAGCGCCGAAGTCTGGATTTGCCCGATCACCGGCCAGGCGCGGGTCGCGATCGAACGCGGCGAAAACCGCGGCCGCACGCTGACCTACACCAACGTGGTGCGCCGCTGGGTGAAGCTCGGCAATTGGACCGGCAAGGCGGAAACCTTCAGCATGCCGGTGGCCAGTCTTCCCGATGCCGATTTTTCCCTGCAGGACATCGACCGCGTGGCGGTGGTCGTGCAGCGCGGCGCCGCCGCCAAGCCGGGCCTGATGCTCGGCGCCGCAATAGTCGGCCTGCGCTGACGTCCTGCCCGGAATAACGAACCCAAAAAAAATCGGGCCGGCGACAAGCCGACCCGAAGACTTAGGGGATTGAACCGTACGCGGAACTCAACTTGGCCCGGTCGGCTAAGCCCCGGGGGGCTGGGGGGCTGAGGAATCCGGAGCTCGAACCGGACCGGGCCTTTGAGGCAACGCTGGCCTTATCGCAAGCCACAGTGACCGGCGATTGACGGAAATAGGGCGTTATTGTGGGGGCTTTAACGAGTTCGTGATCGACTATTCGGACGTTTTTGCTCGTTTTCAAGGCATCTTCGCCAAAATGAGGGTCTTGCCGTGGGCGCCGCCCGGCGCGATCATTGAACTATCAAAAGGAGGCGCCGCATGACGTTCGGTTCCGGCGAAATCGATCCAAGCCAGTCCCTCGGGGGCGCAGCCCCGGCGCGCAGCACCCCCGCCTCCTTCAATCAAGTCACTTTCAGCCGCCGCGAACTCAGGCGCATTCTCGATCTCTACGGCCGCAAAGTCGCCGCCGGCGAATGGCGCGATTACGCCATCGACTTCCTGAAAGACCGCGCGGTGTTCTCGGTGTTTCGCCGCGCATCGGAAGTGCCGCTCTACCGCATCGAAAAAAATCCCCGGCTGGCGCGTCGCCAAGGCGCCTACAGCGTGATCTCGGCGACCGGCCTGATCGTGCGCCGCGGCCATGAGCTCGACCGCGTGCTGCGTGCGATCGACACGCTGTCGCTGGTGGTGAATTAGGGCGCGGACTTATAAAACGGCGAGGCAAATAATGCCTTGGATACGCTTTCCAATGTCGGCTCTTTGGGAAAAGCGGACAAAGGCTGATTTTGACCCCTGATGGCTCGGTCGCGAATGACCCATCAGCGACATTTCATCGTGTCCGTTTAAACCCTACAGAAATTATCTATCGGCCGGAGCTGGTATAGGCAGCGATTTTGGGGTCCGCTAAAGTGAGCAGTCTCGACCGTAGCCTGCAATAAACTAGGTCATACGAAGCTGCGGCCTCACAACAATTTTTCACGGGGGAGGTACACTACAATGCACCGCAAGATATGCATCGGTATGGTGCTCGGCACTTTTATCGTCGTGATGGCGCCGATCCCATCGGCTTTCGCCGCAACCCTCAAAGTACGCGTCGATTCCATAAAAAGCGGCAAGATGATCCCGACGAAGTACAGTTTCTGCATGCCCGCGGCGCAGGGGCACATAGGACCCGGGCCGGACATCAGTCCGTCCATCTCGTGGACGAAAGGCCCGCGCGGTACGCAGTCCTATGCCATCGCTGTGACCGATACCGATTCGCCGAAAACAGATCGCGAAAAAATGAACAAGGAAGGCATGACAGTACCCAAGTCGGCAACGCGGCAGACTTTTTTCCACATGATCCTCGTCGATATTCCAGCCGACGTCAGATCGCTGCCGGAAGGTGCCGCGTCGACCGCCCGGGTGCCGCACGGCAAACCGGCGAGTGAGACCAAAATCGGAGTGCCCGGGCTCAGCACTTTCACCGTAATCTTTGCGGCAAATGACGCGATGAAGGGGAAATACTACGGCTATGACGGAGAGTGCCCCGCCTGGAACGATGAGATCGACCCTCATCACATTCATTTCATGGTCTACGCGTTGAGCGTGAAGTCCCTCAACATGCCGCAGGATTTTGACGGCCCCGCAGCGATAGACGCAATGAAGGGCAAGGTCCTGGCGGAGGGCAAGTTGGATGCGCTATACACAACAAACCCGGTGACGGCCGCGAAGGTCCCGAAGTAGCACCCACTAACAATTTGCATAGGTTTCCGCTGGGACTTTCATCCCGGCAGCGCCAGCTAGGGTCGACGGAGGGAACAATGAGAAGCCGGTTCGCAGTCATCGGGGCAGTTGTTGCAATAGTGGCCGCTGCAACGAGCGCCGCGATTTCACCAACAATCGCCGGAAACATCATCGACGAATGGCAAAGCGTGAAAGCGCCGCCAGCGCCCGAACTAAAGCCGGTTACAGTCGATCCGAAGACGACGGCACTGCTGATGATCGACCTATTCAATCCGAACTGCACAAAGCGGCCCCGCTGTATAGCGTCGATGCCGGCGTTGAAGAAACTCCTGACCGAAGCACGCGCCCAAGGCGTTCTGGTCATCTACAGCGTCTACGGCAAGTTCACGGCCGCCGATATAATGACGGACATTGCTCCGGTCACGGGTGAGCCGCTGGTCCGGTCCAATGTGGACAAATTCGTCAGCACCGACTTGGACAAGATTCTGAAGGACAAGGCAATTCAGAGTGTGATCATAACTGGCACAGCTGCTCACGGCGGAGTGCTCTACACCGCAAGCACTGCCGCGCAGAAGGGGTTTAATGTCATCATTCCAGTCGACGGCATGTCGTCGGAAAACCTGTATTTCGAGCAGGTGTCTGCTTGGTTGCTTGCAAACGGCACCGCTGGCATTGGACCGAAAGTGACTCTGACCCGAAGTGACATGATCAAGTTCTGACAGGCGTCAGACATATCCGAGCGTCTGAAAGAACTTTTACTTTTTGTCGCCCGCAATGAACCGGCTGAACCATCTTGCGTCACCAACCGAGATGTTCAAGCCCTCACTAACTTGATGTCTGCTTGTGGCTTAACGGACAAACCAATCGCGCCCGCGTTTGTCTGCTTTTGGGGCGACAGCGGACATGCGGCCAATTTTATGAGTACACGCCCTTGTTCGGTCAGTGCAGGTTATTGCCGGCCGCACTGCCTTGGCCGGGCTCCGCTTCGGTCTCTTGCGGCGGGGTCGTCGCCCCCGGTCCCAAGGCGAGCTGCATCATCGGCGTGTCGAGCCAGCGACCGAATTTCCAGCCGATGCTGCGCAGATTTCCGGCGTCCTCGAAGCCGCATGCGCGGTGCACGCCGATCGACGCCGCCTGATTTGAATCTCCGATCACTGCGACCATCTGCCGATAGCCCAGCGCGGTGCAGGCTTCGATCAGCTTGATGAGCAACGCCTTGCCGATGCCGCGGCGGTGGATGCGAGGTTCGACATAAACCGAATCCTCGACCGTGAAGCGATAGGCCGGGCGCGTGCGATAGAGCGATGCGTAGGCATACCCCGCAAAGGCGCCGTCGACTTCCGCGATGAGATAAGGAAATTTGTCGTCAAGCACGGCTTGCATGCGTCGCGTCATTTCCGCTTCGTCGGGCGGCTCGAGCTCGAACGAGGCCGTGCCGTGCTTCACCGCATGCGCGTAGATGCGGGTAATTGCTGGGATATCGGCGAAAGTGGCGGGGCGGATCGTGAGGGTCATGTTGTTTGCCGTCATGCCCGGCTTTATGCCGGGTATCCACGTCTTTCTTGTGCCTAGCTAAGCAAGACGTGGATGGCCGGGACAAGCCCGGCCATGACAAAAGAAAACGCCCCGGCACTAGGCCGGGGCGCTCGTATTCGTCGCTCCCAGTCGCGCTTAGCGGCGGTCGCCCATGAAGCGCAGCAGGAACAGGAACAGGTTGATGAAGTCGAGGTAGAGCGTCAGCGCGCCCATCACCGCCTTGCGGCCGGAGACAGTGCCGTCGTCATTGGCGCTGTACATCTCCTTGATCTTCTGGGTGTCCCAGGCGGTCAGCCCGGCGAAGATCAGCACGCCGATCGCCGAGATCGCGAAGTCCATGCCCGTGCTCTTCAGGAACATGTTCACGACCATCGCCAGGATCAGGCCGAACAGGCCCATGATCAGGAACGAACCGATCGGCGAGAGATCGCGCTGCGTGGTGTAGCCGTACAGGCTCAGCGCGCCGAACGACGCCGCCGAGATGAAGAAGGTACGGGTGATCGACGCGCCGGTGTATTGCAGAAACACCGTCGACAGCATCAAGCCGAGCAAACCGGCATAGAGCATGAACAGAACGAGCGCGGTGCCCGCCTGCAGCTTGTTGATGCGGAAGCTCAGGAAAAAGACGATGCCGAGCGTGCCGACGAACAGCACGATCGTCAGCGGTCCGCCGAAGATCGCCTGCCCGAACGGCGTCAGGCTTGTGATCTTGCCGGCGGAGTCGGTCACGACCGCGGCATTGTAGGTGAGCCAGGCGACCACGCCGGTCAGAGCGACGCCGCTGGCCATATAATTGTAGATACGGATCATGTAGGTGCGCAGGCCCACATCGATCTCGGCAGCACGCGCGGAGCCGATGCCGCGGGCAGCTACGTTACGGTCGAAGTCCGACATCGAAGTTCCCTCTCGTTGTTCCGGCTCTTCGCCGGCTACATTAGACGCGCCGGCGGCAGCCGTCGCGTTCGTGGACTGAATCTAGTGTGGGCCAAGTCTCTCCGCCAGATATGGCTCGATCATGGCCGGGTATTATTGCCGATCGTTAACACTCCCGAGGCGGCATTATAGGCGAAAAACCCGGCCTGCGCAGGGGGCTGCCGCTGCATCGGAATGCCGCGAAAACTACAGATTTCTCAAGACCGGGGCGGGCTTCTGACCCAAGGCCGTGAAGGTGCCGATCAGCCCGAGCGCGACCGTGACCGCGACCGCGCCCAGCGCCGCCGCCAGGGCGGGCAACGGCAGCCAGGCGAACCGGAGATGCATCAGATCGCTGACGATCAGCCAGCCGGCGAGCGAGCCGGCGAGCACCCCGAACAGCGCGGTGGCGGTCCCGAGCAGCAGATATTCGATGGTGTAAGCGGCGAGCAGCCGCGCCCGGGTGGCGCCGAGCGTCTTGAGGATCACCGCGTCATAGACCCGGTGGCGGTGCCCGGCGGCGAGCGCGCCGCCCAGCACCAGGGCCGCGATCACCAGCGTGAGCGCGCTGGCGCCGCGGATCGCCAGCAGCAGATTGGCGACGATGCCGCCGACGGCATCCAGCGCATCTTTCACGCGCAGGGCGGTGACCATGGGGAAGGCATCGGCGACCGCGCGCGTAATGGCGCCCTCCTGCGCCGGCGTGCCGCCATCGGCATAGGTGAGGGTGGCGAGATGGGTGTGCGGCGCGCCGTCGAAGGCGTGCGGCGAAAACACCATCACGAAATTGATGCCGAGGCTCTCCCAATCGACCGTGCGCATATTGGCGATGCGGGCGGTGATGTTGCGGCCGAGCACGTTGACGACGACCGGGGCGCCGAGCTTGAGGCCGAGGCCGTCGGCGATTTTCTTCTCGAACGATAGCAGCGGCGGGCCGTCGTAATCCAGGCCCCACCATTGGCCCTCGACCAGCCGCGAGCCGGCGGGAACCTCGCTCGCAAAAGTGATACCGCGGTCGCTTTGCAGCACCCAGGCGGCGCCCTCTTTCGGCTTGAGATTTTCGGCCAGGATGCCGTTGGCGGAGACGATGCGGCCGCGCAGCATCGGCACTTCCTCGAGCTTCGCGCTCGGCGCCTGCGCGCGCACGAAGGCGTCGAAACGCCCGGCCTGGTCGGCCGGAATGTCGAGGAAGTAGAACGACGGCGCCTTGGCCGGCAGCTCGTTGGAGAACTGCCGCTGCAAGTTGCCGTCGATCTCGATCACGGTGACCAGCAGCGCGATGCCGAGGCCGAGCGAAAGCACGATGGTTGCGGTCAGCGCGCCGGGCCGGTGGATATTGGCGACGGCCATGCGCAGCACGGTGGACCCCGCGCGCGGCGCATGGCGGGCCGCCAGCATCAGCAGCGCGGCGACCAGCCGCAAGGTGACGAACACGCCGGCGGCGACGGCGACATAGATGACCGCCACGCGGCGGTCGTAAGCCAGCACGACGGCAAGCGCAGTCAGCGCCAGCACGGCGGCCGCCGTCAGCGCGAGATAGATCTTCCGCGGCAAGCGCGGCTGCGGCGCCACCGTGTCGCGGAACAGGGCGCCGACCGGGACGTCATGGGCGCGGCCGAGCGGCCAGAGCGCGAAAGCGAGCGCCGTCATCAAGGCGTAGGCCAGCGCCAGAACAAGCTCGCCCGGATGCACGGCCGGTTCGATCGGCAGCGGGATCATCGCGCCGATGGTCCACGAAATCAGGAACGGCAGGCTCGCGCCCAACAGCATGCCGATGGCGCCGCCGACGGTCGCCAGCATCAGCACCTGCATGAGGTAGATCGCGAATATGCGTCGGCCCGAGGCGCCGAGCGCCTTCAGGGTGGCGATGGTCTCGCGCCGGCGGTCGAGATGGCTTTTCACTGCGTTGCCGACGCCGACGCCGCCGACCAGCAGCGCGGTCAGGCCGACGATCGCGAGAAATTGCGTGAAGCGCTCGACATTGCGCTCGAGCTGCGGCGAGGCATTAGAACGACTACGGATGTCCCAACCGGCCTCGGGGAATTGCGCGCCCGCCTGCGCCGCCACCGCCTTGGCCGCGGCGTCGCTGGTGTCGTTGGCCGGCAGCCGCAGGCGATAGTGCCAGCGCACCAGGCTGCCCGGCTGCAACAGGCCGGTGGCGCGCAACGCGGCCTCGCTCACCAGCAGTCGCGGTCCGAAGCCGATGCCGCCGGCGAGCTTGTCCGGCTCGCTCGCGAGCGCGCCGCGGATTTCAAACGTCGCATTGCCGATGGTCAACCGCGCGCCCTGCTTGATGGCGAGCCGCGTCAACAGGACCGGATCGGCCGCGGCGCCGAATAGGCCGTCGCGCTGCGCCAGCGCGTCGGCTAACGCGCCGGGCGGATCGAGCACCGCTTGCCCAAACAGCGGATAGACGCCGTCCACACCTTTCATCTCGACCAAGGCCGCCTTGCCGTCGGCGGTGCGCGCCATCGCGCGCATGGTCGCGGCGCCCGAAACCTTGCCGCGCGCGTCGAGGAACGCGCGTTCGTCTCGCGTCGCTTTGCGTTGGATCAGCGTAAACGACAGATCGCCGCCGAGGATGACCTGGCCTTGCCGTGCCAGCCCGTCGGCCAGGCTGGCGGCGAGCGAGCCGACGCCGGCGATCGCCATGCTGCCGAGCGCGATGGTCGTGATAAACACGTAGAATCCGCGCAACCCGCCCCGCATCTCGCGTAGCGCAAAACGCAGCGGCAGCCAGCGCCCGTTTTGCTGCGTCGCCACGGCGGCAATACTCATGGCGCGCTCACGCCGTCGATGCGGCCGGAACGCAGCCGCATGATCCGACCGCAGCGCGCGGCCAGGGCGGAATCATGCGTGACCAGCACCAGCGTCGAGCCGCGCGTGACGTGGCCGGCGAACAACAGGTCGATGATTTGCTTGCCGGTATCCTCGTCGAGATTGCCGGTCGGCTCGTCGGCCACGACAATGGCCGGGTTGGGCGCCAGCGCACGCGCGACCGCCACGCGCTGCTGCTCGCCGCCGGAAAGCTCGGCCGGATAGTGCTGCATCCGCTCGAAGAGTCCGACGCTGCTGAGTTCGTTGCGCGCGCGTTCCTGTGCGTCGGCGACGCCGGCCAGCTCCAGCGGCACCGCCACGTTTTCCAGCGCGGTCATGGTCGGGATCAGGTGGAACGACTGAAATACAATTCCCACGTGACGGCCGCGGAAGCGCGCCAGCGCGTCCTCGTCGAGATGATTCAAGTTCGCGCCGGCGATCGAGACCGATCCACTGTCGGCCTGCTCGAGTCCAGCCATCACCATCAGCAGCGTGGATTTGCCCGAGCCGGACGGTCCGACCAAACCAATTGCCTCGCCGCTGCCTATATTCAGGTTGATGTCTTTGAGAATATGGACGCGGGCCGCCCCCTGCCCGAGCGAGAGATTGACACCGGCCAGTGCAATGGCCGGGCCTTGGGAAGGTGCTTTCATGTGGCCTTACCGTTCACGACCCCGCACATATGGGGCAAAACCGGGCCGGCTCCAATGCCTTGCAGCTGTGCTGCTGACGGCGCTGGTTTGGGCGGTGCCGAATGGCGCCGGCGCCGCTGACCGGCCGGTGAAAGTCGTGGTGCTCGGCGACTCGCTGAGCGCCGGCTATGGGCTGTCGGCGGACGCCGCTTTTCCCGCCAGACTGGCGCAGGCGCTGATTGCGAAAGGCGTTGCTGCCCAGATCACCAATGCCGGAGTGTCGGGCGATACGGCTTCCGGCGGACTCGGGCGTCTGGACTGGTCGGTTCCGGACGGCACCGAGGCTGTGATTGTCGAGCTCGGTGCCAACGACGCTTTGCGTGGGCTAGACCCGGAGCTGACCAAGGCCGCGCTCGACAATATCCTGAGCAAACTCGGCAACCGCCACATTGTCGTCTTGCTCGCCGGCATGCAGGCGCCGCGCAATATGGGCCCCGATTATGTACGGGCTTTCGATGCCATTTATCCGGCGCTTGCCTCGACTCATCCGGTTGTCTTCTATCCATTCTTTCTGGACGGGGTGGCCACGGATCCCAAGCTGAACCAAGGCGATGGCTTGCACCCGAACGCTGCCGGCGTCGACGCGATCGTGGCGCGCATCTTGCCACAGGTCGAAGAATTGATCGCGCGTGCCCGTCGTGCGCGCGGTTCGTAACCGGAATTCGCTATGCCGCGTCTCTTTACCGGTGTCGAAATCCCCGCCGATGTTGGCCAGGCTCTCGGCATGCTGCGCGGCGGATTGCCAGGCGCGCGCTGGATCGATCCGGAGAACTATCACCTGACGCTGCGCTTCATCGGCGACGTGGACGACGTGGTCGCGCACGAAGTCGCCTCCCTGCTTGGCCGCGTCAAGCGCGACGCTTTCGATCTTTATCTGGAGGGGCTGACCTCGTTCGGCGGCCGCAAGCCGCGCGCGGTGGTCGCATCGGTCGCGCAGGCACAAGCCTTGCTCGACGTGCAGGCCGAGCACGAACGGTTGATGCAGCGTATCGGATTGGAGCCGGAGGGGCGCAAATACACGCCGCACGTGACGCTGGCGCGCTTGCGCGATTCGTCGAGCCACGCCGTTGCCGAATATCTTTCGGCGCGCGGCTACTTCCGTACTCCGGCGTTCCGCGTCTCGCGTTTCGTGTTGTTTTCATCGCGCGCCTCGGTCGGCGGCGGACCTTACGTGGTCGAAGCGAGCTATCCGCTCAACTAACTTGACGGCGGCGCAATCAGGCCGGCCGGAACAGGCGCGACTGCACCTCAAAAATTGCGCTGGCGACGCCGTAGCCGTCGGCCATGGCCTCGCGCATCAACGAAAGCATGGTCGATCGCGGCGGATCCACTTCGCCGACCACGCTGCCAAAATCGAACGAAAACTCGGCATCGAACTTGCGGGCGAGCTGCTGCATGCGGTGATTTTCGGCGAGGCAATTCATGCGCAGCAACTTGATGCCGCGGTTGCGCGCGGTCAGCAGCGTGCGCTCGAGCAGCCCGGTTCCCACGCCGTGACTCTGCCAGGGCTGTTCAATGCTGAAGGCGGCTTCCGCCTCATGCGAGAACAGCGATCCCTCGTGCCGGAACTCGGCGGCGCCGCGCAGCACGCCGTCGACGAAAAAGCCGTGCACGACGACGCCGACTTCGTCTGCGGTCGCCGCATGGCGAACGATGACCTCATCCGACACCGCCCCCGAAAAGCGCCGGTGACGGCTTTCGCGGTCGAGACGGAGCAGGTGGTCGCGATAGGCGTCGGTTTCGCCGAGCCACAATTTGCGGATGGTTCCGCCGTCCGGCAAAAGCTCGTTCATATGGGGGTCTCCTGACTTTCCTAACGCCCTGTATCGTCACGTCCTCTCCTTGGCCCTCGCCAAGGTCTCAGCGAATCGGTTGCCTCACCCTATATGGTGCAATGCAGCAGAAAGACGACCGGCTTCGTCACGGTGGGATCCAATCTTGCAAAAAACGCATGGCTAACAAGGTATTAGCGTAATTTTTGAGCGGTAAATGTCGCACTCCGCGGTGCAGCATTGCGCCTCACAAGAGCGCCTCGGTAATTATGCTCGATTTACAGATGGCGCGGATCACCCTAGGTCTCGCGTCACGCCGCCCCCGGCCCACAACGCTCTCCGGCGATCCGCCGCTCGCTTGGTTCGCAATGTTTTAAGCCTCATGCCCGCCACTTTCAGGACGCGCTACGCGGCGCTCATCACCGAGGGAAAAATCGAGGCTGATCCCGGACAGTTAATGCTGGCGGGTCAGTTGTCGGCGCTCGCGCATCGCCTCGAGCAGCGCCGGTTGGCGCGAAAATCCTCCTCGCTCGGCTGGCTGTTCGGCAAGCGCGAACAGGCCGGCCCGCCGCTGAAGGGGCTTTACGTCCACGGCGAGGTCGGCCGCGGCAAGACCATGCTGATGGACCTGTTCTTCGCGACCAGCGAGGTGAAGCGCAAGCGCCGCGTCCATTTCCACGAGTTCATGGCCGACGTGCATGAGCGCGTTCACGTGTTTCGGCAGGACATCAAAAACGGCGCGCTGCCCGAACACGATCCGATCCAGCGTGCCGCCGCGGCCATCGCCGAGGAAACCTGGCTGCTGTGCTTCGACGAATTTCATGTGACCGACATTGCCGACGCCATGATCCTCGGCCGTCTGTTCACGCGGCTGTTCGAGCTCGGCATCGTGGTGGTGGCGACGTCAAACCTGGCGCCCAGCGAGCTCTACAAGGACGGGCTCAATCGCGGGCTGTTTCTGCCGTTTATCGCGCTGCTGCAGCGGCAGTGCGAGGTCGTTCGGCTGGATGCGCGCATCGATTTCCGGCTCGAAAAGCTCACCGGTTTGCCGACCTGGTATGTGCCGGCCGATGCGAGGGCGGAAGCCTCGCTCGACGAGGCATGGCGGCGCCTCGCCGGCGAGCACGCGGGCGCGCCGCATGAACTGGTAGTGAAGGGCCATATCGTGCGGGTACCGAAGGCGGCCATGGGGGTCGCCCGTTTTTCATTCGACGACCTTTGCGCGCAGCCGCTGGCCGCCGCCGACTATCTCAAGATCGCGCACGAGTTCCACACCATCGTGCTCGATCGCATTCCGGTCATGGATTTTGCCCGCCGCAACGAGGCCAAGCGTTTCATCATCTTGATCGATACGCTCTATGACCACGCGGTGAAGCTGCTGGCTTCCGCTGAAGCGCAACCGGACGAACTGTACAGCGGTACCGAGGGCTATGAAGCGTTGGAGTTCAAGCGCACAGCCTCGCGCCTGATCGAGATGCGCTCGCAATCCTATCTCGGCCTGCCGCACGGCCCGCGCCAGGGTCCCGTGATCGATACCGGCAAGATCGTGGAAACCTGAGGCGCCACCGGCCACCACCAATTGGGTCTGGACTCAGGGCGGAAGCTCTGCTGGTATAATGTATACACATTTCGATTAAGTACAGGTCCGTATTGCTGCAATACAGCAAACTCGATAAGTCACGCGTAGCCGCGTCCCGCGGCTTCAGCATTCGAGAGTTTTCCCATCATGGCGCGTAATAAGATTGCGTTGATCGGCGCCGGTCAGATCGGCGGCACGCTCGCCCACCTCATCGGCCTCAAACAACTCGGCGACGTCGTGATGTTCGACGTCATGGAAGGCATCCCGCAGGGCAAGGCGCTCGACATCGCCGAATCCTCGCCAGTCAATGATTTCGATGCCAAGTTCACCGGCACCAACAGTTACGAGGCGATCGAGGGCGCCGACGTGTGCATCGTCACCGCCGGCGTGCCGCGCAAGCCCGGCATGAGCCGCGACGATCTGCTCGACATCAACTTGAAAGTGATGGGGCAGGTCGGCGCCGGCATCAAGAAATACGCGCCCAACGCTTTCGTCATCTGCATCACCAACCCGCTCGACGCCATGGTGTGGGCGCTGCAGAAATCCTGCGGCCTGCCGCAGCAGAAGGTGGTCGGCATGGCCGGCGTGCTCGACTCGGCGCGCTTCCGTTATTTCCTCGCCGACGAATTCAACGTCTCGGTGGAAGACGTCACCGCCTTCGTGCTCGGCGGCCACGGCGACACCATGGTACCGCTCATCCGTTATTCGGCGGTCGCCGGCATTCCGGTGCCCGATCTGGTGAAGATGGGCTGGACCACGCAGGCGCGCGTTGACGAAATCGTCAAACGCACCGCCAATGGCGGCGCCGAAATCGTCAACCTGCTCAAAACCGGTTCGGCCTTCTATGCGCCGGCGGCCTCGGCGATCGCGATGGCGGAAAGCTATCTGCTCGACAAGAAGCGCGTATTGCCCTGCGCCGCCTGGCTCAGCGGCGAGTACGGCGTCAAGGATATTTATGTCGGCGTCCCGGTGGTGATCGGCGCCAAGGGCGTCGAGCGTATCGTCGAGATCGAGCTCAACGGCAACGAACGCACGATGTTCGAGAAATCGGTCGGCTCGGTGCAGGGCCTGGTCGAGGCCTGCAAGAAGATCGCCCCCACGCTCGCCAACTAGGGCGGACCGGCCGCGGTCCGGAGCATCGCATGAATATTCATGAGTATCAGGCCAAAGCGGTCTTGCGCGAATTCGGCGTGCCGGTGCCGCGCGGAGTTCCGGCCTTCAGCGTCGATGAAGCGCTCAAGGGCGCCGAGCAACTCGGCGGTCCGGTCTGGGTGGTGAAGGCGCAGATCCACGCCGGCGGCCGCGGCAAGGCCGGCGGCGTCAAGGTGGTGAAATCCATCGACGACGTGAAGAAAGAATCCGCACGCATCCTCGGCTCGACCCTGGTCACCCATCAGACCGGCCCGCACGGCAAGAAGGTCAACCGGCTCTATATCGAGGAAGGCTCGGCCATCGATCGTGAGTTCTATCTGTCCGCGCTGATCGACCGGGAAACCTCGCGCGTCGCCTTCGTAGTCTCCACCGAAGGCGGCATGGACATCGAGGAAGTGGCGCACAAGACGCCCGAGAAAATCCTTACCTTCTCGGTCGATCCGGCGACCGGCATCATGCCGCATCATGGCCGCCGCGTCGCGCACACGCTCAGGCTCACCGGCGATCTCGCCAAGCAGGTCGAAGTCATTCTGCCCAAGCTCTATGCCGCCTTCACCGAGAAGGACATGAGCCTGCTCGAAATCAATCCGCTGGTGGTGACCAAGGACAACAAGCTGATCTGCCTCGATGCCAAAGTCGGCTTTGACGACAACGCGCTTTACCGTCATGCGGATATCGTCGCGCTGCGCGATCTCAGCGAGGAAGACGAGAAGGAAACCGAGGCCTCGAAATTCGATCTCAATTACATCGCGCTCGACGGCTCGATCGGCTGCATGGTCAACGGCGCCGGTTTGGCGATGGCGACCATGGACATCATCAAGCTCTACGGCATGGCGCCGGCCAACTTCCTCGATGTCGGCGGCAGCGCCACCAAGGAAAAGGTCACGGCGGCGTTCAAGATCATCACCTCCGATCCCAGCGTGAAGGGCATCCTGGTCAATATTTTCGGCGGCATCATGAAATGCGACGTGATCGCCGAAGGCGTGGTGGCGGCGGTGAAGGAAGTCGGGCTGAAAGTGCCGCTGGTCGTGCGGCTCGAAGGCACCAATGTCGATCTCGGCAAGAAGATCATCGCCGAGTCCAAGCTCAACGTGACCTCCGGCGACGATCTCGACGACGCCGCGCAGAAGATTGTCAAAGCCGTGAAGGAGGCCGCGTAATGGCCATCCTCATCGACAAGAACACCAAGGTCATCTGCCAGGGCTTCACCGGCAAGAACGGCACCTTCCATTCGCAGATGGCAATCGCCTACGGCACCAAGATGGTCGGCGGCACCTCGCCCGGCAAAGGCGGCTCGATCCATCTCGATCTGCCGGTATTCGACACCGTGGCGGAAGCGAGCGCGGCCACAGGCTGCGACGCCAGCGTGATCTACGTGCCGCCACCCGGCGCGGCCGATGCGATCTGCGAAGCGATCCAGGCCGAGATCCCGCTCATCGTCTGCATCACCGAAGGCATCCCGGTGATGGACATGGTCAAGGTCAAGCGCGCGCTCGCCGGCTCGAAGTCGCGGCTGATCGGTCCCAATTGCCCCGGCGTGATGACCGCGGGCGAATGCAAGATCGGCATCATGCCGGGCAATATCTTCAAGGCGGGCAAGGTCGGCATCGTCTCGCGCTCCGGCACGCTCACCTACGAAGCGGTGTTCCAGACCAGCCGCGAGAACCTCGGGCAGACTACCGCGGTCGGCATCGGCGGCGATCCGGTCAAGGGCACCGAATTCATCGCGGTGCTCGAGATGTTCCTAGGCGATCCGAAGACCGAGTCGATCGTCATGATCGGCGAGATCGGCGGTTCGGCCGAGGAAGACGCCGCGCAGTTCCTCAAGGACGAGGCCAAGCGCGGCCGCAAGAAGCCGACGGTCGGCTTCATCGCCGGGCGCACCGCGCCGCCTGGGCGGCGCATGGGCCATGCCGGGGCGATCATCTCCGGCGGCAAGGGCGATGCCGAGTCCAAGATTGCAGCCATGGAATCGGCCGGCATCAAGGTGTCGCCGTCGCCGGCCCGAATCGGAAAAACCCTGGTAGAAGTACTGAAATCCTGATTCAGTGCTTAGGTCTTTTGTAGACTTACAGGCGTCATAAATAGAGTTAAAACAGCAATCGCCGTTGGATGCCGGTCCCTCGGGCCGTCGCGGCTAGCGCCGCGCCGTTTACGCTTTGCAAGGATCGAACAGCCATGTCCCGCCAGGACGCCAATGCCGCCTTCGCCCGCACCTCGTTCCTCTACGGCGGCAACGCCGCCTACATCGAAGACCTCTACGCCAAATACGAAAACGACCCGGCCGCGGTCGATGCCGAGTGGCGGGAGTTTTTCACCAGCCTGAAAGACGAAGGCTCCGACGTCTTCAAAAGCACGCGCGGCGCGTCCTGGAAGAAACCGAATTGGCCGCTGCGTCCGAGCGGCGACCTGGTGGCTGCGCTCGACGGACAATGGGCGGAAACCGAAAAGCGCCTGTCCGAGAAAATATCCTCCAAGGCGCAGGTCAAGGGCGTCGAAATTTCCTCGACCGACGTGCAGCAGGCCACGCGCGATTCGATCCACGCGCTGATGCTGATCCGCGCCTACCGCATGCGCGGTCATTTCCACGCCAAGCTCGATCCGCTCGGGCTTGAGCCGGAGAAGAACGAGGAAGAGCTCGATCCGCGCTCCTACGGCTTCACCGAAGCCGACATGGACCGCCGGATTTTCCTCGACAAGGTGCTCGGCCTCGACTTCGCGTCCATGCGCGAGATCGTCGCCATCCTGCGCCGCACTTATTGCCAGACGCTCGGCGTAGAGTTCATGCACATCTCCAACGCCGCGCAGAAAAGCTGGATCCAGGAACGCATCGAAGGCCGCGACAAGGAAATCAGCTTCACCGTGCAAGGCAAGCGCGCCATCCTCAACAAGCTGGTGGAATCGGAAGGCTTCGAGAAATTCCTCGACGTCAAGTACACCGGCACCAAGCGCTTCGGCCTCGACGGCGGCGAGTCACTGATCCCGGCGCTCGAGCAGATCATCAAGCGCGGCGGCAATCTCGGCGTTAAGGAAATCGTCATCGGCATGCCGCATCGCGGCCGCCTCAATGTTCTGACGCAGGTAATGGGCAAGCCGCATCGCGCGCTATTCCACGAATTCAAGGGCGGCTCGTCAACGCCGGACGAAACCGAAGGCTCCGGCGACGTGAAGTATCACCTGGGCGCCTCGTCGGACCGCGAGTTCGACGGCAACCGCGTGCACTTGTCGCTCACCGCCAACCCGTCGCATCTGGAAATCGTCGATCCGGTGACGCTCGGCAAGGTGCGCGCCAAGCAGGACCAGCACGGCGCTATGCCCGATGAGCGCCGCATGGTGCTGCCGCTGCTGATGCATGGCGACGCCGCATTCGCCGGCCAGGGCGTGGTGGCGGAATGCTTCGGCTTGTCGGACTTGAAGGGTTACCGCACCGGCGGCTCGATCCATTTCATTGTCAACAATCAGATCGGCTTCACGACTTATCCGCGCTATTCGCGCTCGTCGCCCTATCCGTCCGACGTCGCCAAGATGATCGAGGCGCTGATCTTCCACGTCAACGGCGACGATCCGGAAGCGGTCACGTTCGCGGCCAAGGTCGCGACCGAGTACCGGCAGAAATTCCAGCGGCCGGTCGTCATCGACATGTTCTGCTACCGGCGCTTCGGCCACAACGAAGGCGACGAGCCTTCGTTCACCCAGCCGCTGATGTACCAGAAGATCCGCACCCATCCGACCACGCTAGAAATCTACAGCAAGAAGCTGATCGCCGAAGGCGTCGCCACCGCCGGCGACGTCGACAAGATGAAAGCCGACTGGCGCGCCCGGCTCGATGCCGAATACGAGTCGGCGCTGAGCTACAAGCCGAACAAGGCCGACTGGCTTGATGGCCGCTGGGCCGGGCTCAAGGCCGCCCGCGAAGTCGAAGATCCGCGTCGCGGCAATACCGGCGTCGATATCGGCGAGCTGCGCGAGATCGGCAAGAAGATCACGACCGTCCCGCAAGGCTTCCACGTCCACAAGACGATCCAGCGCTTCCTCGATCATCGCGCCAAGTCGATCGAGTCCGGCGAGGGCATCGACTGGTCCACCGCGGAAGCGCTCGCCTTCTGCGCGTTGCTCAAGGATGGCCACCCCGTTCGCCTGTCCGGCCAGGACTCGGAGCGCGGCACCTTCTCGCAGCGCCATTCGGTGCTGTTCGATCAGCAGACCGAGGAACGCCACACGCCGTTCAATCACCTGGGCGAGGGTCAAGCGCGCTTCGAGGTGCTCAACTCGAGCCTCTCGGAAGAGGCCGTGCTTGGCTTCGAATACGGCTATTCCACCGCCGAGCCGAACGCGCTGACCCTATGGGAGGCGCAGTTCGGCGACTTCGCCAACGGCGCGCAGGTGGTGTTCGACCAGTTCATCTCCTCCGGCGAACGCAAATGGCTGCGCATGTCCGGTCTGGTATGCCTGCTGCCGCACGGCTACGAGGGGCAGGGGCCTGAACATTCCTCCGCCCGGCTCGAGCGCTTCCTGCAGATGTGCGCGGAAGACAACATCCAGGTGGCAAACCTCACCACGCCGGCCAACTACTTCCATGCCCTGCGCCGCCAGTTGAAGCGCGAAATCCGCAAGCCCCTGATCCTGATGACGCCGAAAAGTCTGCTGCGCCACAAGCGCGCGATCTCGAACCTCGACGAAATGGCGGCGGGCACCGCGTTCCATCGATTGCTGTGGGACGACGCGCACGCGCTGCCGGACGAAAAGATCAAGCTGGTGGCCGACGACAAAATCCGCCGCGTCATTATGTGCACGGGCAAGGTCTATTACGATCTCTACGAAGAGCGCGAAAAACGCGGCATCGACGACATCTATCTGTTGCGCATCGAGCAGCTCTATCCGTTCCCGACCAAGGCGCTGCTGTCGGAGCTCGCGCGTTTCAAGCAGGCCGAGATGGTGTGGTGCCAGGAAGAGCCGCGCAACATGGGCGCCTGGTTCTTCGTCGACGTGTTCCTGCAATGGATCCTCAACCAGATCGGCGCCAAACACCGCATCATGCGCTATGCCGGGCGGCCGGCCTCGGCCTCGACCGCGGTCGGGCAGATGCCGAAGCACCTGGCGCAGCTCAAGCAATTGCTGGAAGAAGCGTTAGGCTAACGCGCATCATGCGCGCGATTTGAAAAGGTTGAACCATGGCTGACATCCGCGTGCCCACCCTCGGTGAATCGGTCACCGAAGCGACCGTCGGCAAATGGTTCAAGCAGCCGGGCGAGGCAGTGGCGGTGGACGAGCCGCTGGTGGAGTTGGAAACCGACAAGGTCACGCTGGAAGTACCGGCGCCAGCCGCCGGTGTGTTGTCCGATATCGCGGTGAAAGCCGGCGATACGGTCGCGGTCGGCGCTTTGCTCGGCCAGATCACCGATGGCGCCGCAGCCGCGCCGGCTAAAGCCGCCGCGCCCGCCGCCAAGGCTGCCGAAGCGCCGAAACCTGTGCCGGCTCCGGCCGCTAAACCCACGGACATGCCGCTGCCGCCGTCGGTCCGCAAGATGGCGGCCGAAAGCGGCATCGATGCCGGCAAAGTCGCCGGCACCGGCATGCACGGCCAGGTCACCAAGGGCGACATGATGGCGGCGATCGAGCGCGCCGCCGCGGCGCCGACGCCGGTCGCGACGCCCGCGCCGGTGCAGATGCGGACACCGTCGCCGGCCGACGATGCGGCGCGCGAGGAGCGCGTGCACATGACCCGGCTGCGCCAGACCATCGCGCGCCGCCTCAAGGACGCGCAGAACACCGCCGCCATGCTGACGACCTTCAACGAGGTCGACATGGGCGCGGTGATGGGTCTGCGCAATCAATACAAGGAGCTGTTCGAGAAGAAGCACGGCGTGAAGCTCGGCTTCATGGGCTTCTTCGTGCGCGCCTGCATCCAGGCCCTGAAGGAAATCCCCGCGGTCAATGCCGAGATCGACGGCACCGACATCGTCTACAAGAATTACTATCACATCGGCGTCGCGGTCGGCACCGAGCGCGGGCTGGTGGTGCCGGTGGTGCGCGATGCCGATACCATGTCGCTCGCCAAGATCGAGCAGACGATTGCCGAATTCGGCAAACGCGCGCGCGACGGCACGCTCAAGATCGAGGAAATGCAGGGCGGCACCTTCACCATCTCGAATGGCGGCGTCTACGGCTCGCTGATGTCGACACCGATCCTCAACGCGCCGCAGTCTGGCATCCTCGGCATGCATAAGATCCAGGAACGGCCGGTGGTCGTCGGCGGCAAGATCGAGGCGCGGCCGATGATGTATCTCGCGCTCTCCTACGACCACCGTATTGTCGACGGCCGCGAGGCGGTCACCTTCCTGGTGCGGGTGAAGGAATGCCTGGAGGACCCGGCGCGGCTGGTGCTGGATTTGTAAGCGAATGGCCTACGACCTCATCGTCATCGGCACCGGTCCCGGCGGCTATGTCTGCGCCATTCGCGCGGTGCAGCTCGGCCTGAAAACCGCCGTGGTGGAAAAGCGCGCGACCTTCGGCGGCACCTGCCTGAACGTCGGCTGCATCCCGTCGAAGGCGCTGCTGCACGCCTCGGAATTGTTCGAGGAAGCCGGGCACAACTTCGGCAAAATGGGCATCGGCGTTGCCGCGCCCAAGCTCGATCTCGCGGCGATGATGGCTTTCAAGGACCAGGGCGTCGACGGCAACGTCAAAGGCGTCGATTTTCTGCTCAAGAAGAATAAGGTCGACGCGTTTCGCGGCGCCGGCCGCATCGCCGCGCCCGGCAAGGTCGAAGTCATTGGCTCCGACGGCACGAATCAAACGCTGGAAACCAAATCCATCGTCATCGCCACCGGCTCCGACGTGGCCACACTCAAAGGCATCGAGATCGACGAGAAACGCATCGTGTCGTCGACCGGCGCGCTGGTGCTCGACAAGGTGCCCGAGTATCTGCTGGTGGTCGGCGCCGGCGTGATCGGGCTCGAGCTCGGCTCGGTCTGGCGCCGGCTCGGCGCCAAGGTGACGGTGGTGGAATTCCTCGACGGCATATTGCCCGGCATGGACGGCGAAGTGCGCCGCCAGGCGCAGCGCCTGTTCGAAAAGCAGGGCATGACGTTCAAGCTGTCGTCGAAAGTTACCGCGGTCGATACGTCGGGCACGAAGCTGAAGGCCACCGTCGAACCGGCCAAAGGCGGCACCGCCGAAACCATCGATGCTGACGTGGTGCTCGTCGCCATCGGCCGCGTGCCCTACACCGACGGGCTTGGCCTCGACGAGGCGGGCGTCAAGCGCGACGAGCGCGGCCGCGTGGTGGTCGATCGTTATTACGCGACCAGCGTGCCCGGCATCTGGGCGATCGGCGACGTGGTCGCCGGGCCGATGCTCGCCCATAAAGCGGAAGACGAAGGCGTGGCGGTGGCCGAGATCCTGGTCGGGCAGGCCGGCCACGTGAACTATGATGCCATTCCCAATGTCGTCTACACCTACCCGGAAATCGCCACGGTCGGCAAAAGCGAAGAAGACCTCAAGGCCGCTGGCGTCGCCTACAGCGTCGGCAAGTTTCCCATGATGGCCAACGGCCGTGCCAAGGTGAACATGACCGCCGAAGGCTTCGTGAAGGTCCTCGCCGACGCCAAGACCGACCGCGTGCTCGGCGTGCATCTGGTTTGCGCCGACGCCGGCAACATGATTGCGGAAGCGGTGCTCGCCATGGAATTCGGCGCCTCGGCCGAGGACATCGCGCGCACCTGCCACGCCCACCCGACATTGCCCGAGGCGGTGAAGGAAGCCGCCATGGCGGTGGCGAAGCGCGCGATTCACATCTAGCGCGGTCGAAGCGCACCGAGCATCCAACGTCGTGTCACGGCCAATCACCGGTCTCGCGCTTGCGCGCGGCCTGGCGATGACAAATGATGGCTTGAGCGCTCAAAAACATTTTTCGCAGGGAGAAACAATGGCTAAGGGTCACAAGGGCAAAGTCGCCGTCATCACCGGCGCGGCGAACGGCATCGGGCAGGCGTTTGCGAAACGGCTGGCCGAAGACGGCGTGCACATCGCTATTGTCGATCTCGCGGATGGCAAGGACACCGTGAAGCTGGTGGAAGCCGCCGGCCGGCAAGCCATCGCGGTCAATTGCGATGTGTCGTCGGAGCAATCGGTCGCCGCCATGGCCAAGGCCGTCAGCGCCAAATTCAGCCACGTCGACATCGTGATCAACTGCGCCGGCATCTTCCCGCAAAGAGAATTCGCCGACATGACCTTCGCCGATTGGCGGAAAGTGCTTGCGATCAATCTCGACGGCACCTTTCTGGTGACCGCCGCCTTCGTCCCCGGCATGCGGGCGCGCAAATGGGGCCGCGTGGTCAACATGGCCTCGTCGACGCTGGGCTCGGTGGTGACCGGCTTTGCGCATTACGTCGCCAGCAAGGGCGGCATCGTCGGCTTCACCCGCGCGCTGGCGAGCGATCTGGCCGGCGACGGTATCACCGTCAACGCCATCGCGCCGGGCCTGACTCGCTCGCCCGGCACGCTGGTGCGCGCGCCGCGTCCCGCCTTCAAAACCATGGACGAGGAATTTGCCGCCATCGCGCAAATGCAGGCGATCAAACGTGTCGAGGTGCCGGACGACCTTGTCGGCGCGGCATCGTTCCTCACCAGCGACGACGCCGCTTTCATCACCGGGCAAACGCTCAACGTGGACGGCGGAAGGGTGCGGTCGTAGGTCCTCTTCCCTCACCCCCGTAAGTACGGGGAAGAGGGAAGCAAGGCCGCCTTACTTGCGGCAATAAATCACCCTATATTTCCCTCATGCGACGCTGGCTTCGCCCGTTCTGGGTCATTCTCGCGCTGTTGTTCCTGTTGGAAGCGTGGCTGTGGGATCATCTCGAGCCCCTCGTCGCGCGCGCCGTCAGTCTCATTCCCTGGGGCCGGCTTAAAATTACGCTGGCGCGGCTGGTTGACGTCCTGCCGCCCTGGGCGGTGCTGTTCGTCTTCGTCATTCCGTTCATCGGCATGCTGCCGCTGAAATTTCTCGGGGTGTATTTTCTGGCGACCGGCAATTGGGTCGGCGCCATCGGCTTCATCGTGCTGGTGAAGCTGCTCGGCCTCGGCCTTACCGCCTTCATCTTTGACGTGACACGCGGCAAGCTGTTGCAGATGGCTTGGTTCCACCGGATGTATGACTGGTTCCTCTGGGCGCGCGATTGGGCGCACGCGCAGACCGAGCCGGTGCGGCAACGGCTGCAGCAATTGACCTGGCTGTTGAAGCCGCAGCGCGCTGGACGTTTTCTGCGCCGGCTGATGCGGCTTCGCCGCCGGGCCTATCGCAGCCGGCCGGCGTAGTCAGTGCACCAGGTAATGCACGGCTTCCGGCGCCCACAGGCCGATGCCCGTGAAGGCCAAGCCCACCACGCCGAGCAGACCGGACAGCCAGCCCAGCACGACCATACCGGTGATCACTTGCGCCGAAGCCAATACGATGCCGATCTGGAATGCGGCTGAGGCGAATTCGTAGTTGTGATAGCGCGCCATCGCCAATTCGCGCTTCTCCTCGGCCTCCTTGGCGCGCTCGGAGAGCTGCTTGCGGCCCTCATGGCTCGCCGGCTCGTCATCGTAGCGCGCCACGGTCTTCTTCCAGGTATCGATGGTCTTATCCAAGCGCGCTTTGACGGCGGGATCGGTCGCGCGCTCGGCCTCGATCTGCATTTGCTCGGCCGCCGTCGTCAACACGGTCATGCGTATGGTCTTGGCCTGGAAGAATGTCCACAGGTCGTTGGACGTCACGTTATACGTGATGGCGGCGGTCTGCGAGCTCTTGCCCAGCGTTTCGGAAAACGCCAGGAACAGCGCCAGCACCGCAATCAGCAGCGCGATTTTCCTGTTGGAATGCGCCGCATGCTCGGCGTGCTCGGCATGTTCCAGATTTTCGTGTGCGCTCATCGCCCCCTCCGGTTTCAATCGCGGCAACGATGATAGCAAAGCGCGGTGACGCGCAAGAGGCTCCCTTTGTTATTCTGGGCCGGGGTTACGCGCGCGGATGGGCGCTGGCGTAAACTTCCAATAAACGCTTGGAATCGACCTCTGTGTAGATTTGCGTGGTCGACAGCGAGGCGTGCCCGAGCAGTTCCTGGATGGCGCGCAGGTCGCCGCCGCGCGCCAGCAGGTGGGTGGCGAAGGAATGGCGCAAGGCGTGCGGCGTCGCCGTGTCGGGCAGACCGAGCGCGCCGCGCAGGCGGGCCATGGCCAGTTGCACGACGCGCGGCGAAAGCGGCCCGCTGCGGCTGCCGACGAACAGCGGCCCATCGTCCGGCAGATCGAGCGGGCAGAGCGCGACATAGTCGGCGATCGATTTGGTAACCTGCGGCAGCACCGGCACCATGCGCGTCTTGTTGCCCTTGCCGGTGACGGTGATGGCATCGCCGGCGACCAAATCCTTGGGTTTAAGTGACAGCGCTTCCGAGATGCGCAGTCCCGAGCCGTAGAGCAGCGCCAGCACGGCGGCGTCGCGCGCGATGATCCATGGCTCGCGTTCCTCGCCTGCGCGCAAATCCGTGTCCGCGATCCGTTTGGCCGCGGCGATCGCCAGCGGTTTCGGCAAAGTCTTGGCGATCTTGGGCGCGCGCACGGCAGACAACGCGCCGACCTTGCCTTTGCCGTTGCGTTCCAGGAAGCGCGCGAAGGAGCGGGCACCGGCCAGCACCCGCATCAGCGAGCGGCTGCCCAGACCTTCGCTGCGGCGCGCCGCCATGAAGGCGCGCACATCGGCGGGCGTGAGTTTGGCCAGTTGCTTGAGCGAGGGCGCGCTGCCCAGATGCCGGGTAAGGAAATCGAGAAACTGGCCGACGTCGCGCTTATAGGCTTCCAGCGTTTTCGCCGACATGCGCCGTTCCGCGCCGAGATAGCCGAGCCAGCGGCCGATTTCGGCGGCAACATCAGGGGCGATGGTTAGCGTGCTCATGCCGGGGAGAGTGTCACTGCTTTCTTCACCCTTCCTTAAGCGGCTGGAATCGGCCAGATCTACCTCTATGGCTTCGTGCTTTATCGACGTTCTGGTGCCGGTGGCGCTGGATCAGACCTATTCCTACCGGGTGCCGGACGGGCTCGAACTCGCGCCCGGCGACCTAGTGGCGGTGCCCTTGGGCGCGCGCGGCGAGACCATGGGAGTGGTCTGGGCGGATAATGCCAGCCCCAATCCGCGCCTGCACAACCGCATGAAAGACGTCAGCGGCAAGCTCGACGTGCCGCCACTCAAACCCGAACTGCGCAAATTCGTCGATTGGGTCGCCGACTACACGCTGGCGCCGCGCGGCATGGTGCTGCGGATGGCGTTGCGCATGGGCGAACATCTCGGTCCCGCGCGCGAACGCGTCGGCGTGCGGCTCGCCGGCCCGCCGCCGCAGCGCATGACACCGGCGCGCGCGCTCTCTCTCTCGCTGTTCGCCGATCGCCTCACGCGCGCCAAGGGCGATGCCGCGCGCGAGGCGGGCGTCAGCGCCGGCGTGATCGACGGGCTGATCGACGAGGGCACGCTGGAAACCGTGGTGCTGCCGCCGGAGCCGGTGACGTGGCCGCCCGATCCGGACTTTCGCAAACCGGAATTCTCGCTCGGCCAGCTCGCCGCCGCCGACGCGCTGCGCACCACCGTCGATCAGGGCGGCTATACGGTCACGCTGCTCGACGGCGTCACCGGCTCGGGCAAGACCGAAGTCTATTTCGAGGCGGTGGCGGAGAACATCCGGAAAAAACGGCAGACGCTGATCCTGATGCCGGAGATCACGCTCACATCGCAGTCGCTCGACCGCTTCACCGCCCGCTTCGGCACGCGCCCGGCGGAATGGCATTCGCAATTGTCGCCGCGCACGCGCGCGCGCACTTGGGCGGCGGTGGCAGCGAATGAGGTGTCGGTGGTGGTCGGTGCGCGCTCGGCGCTGTTCCTGCCTTATGCCGATCTCGGCTTGATCGTCGTCGATGAAGAGCACGACCCAGCCTACAAGCAGGAGGACGGCGCGCACTATCACGCCCGCGACATGGCGGTGGTGCGCGGCAGCGTGGCGAAGATCCCGGTGGTGCTGGCTTCGGCGACGCCCTCGGTCGAATCGGAAGTCAACGCGCGGCGCGGGCGCTACAAGCGCATCCATCTGCCGGAACGTTTCGGCGGCGCGCATTTGCCGACGATCGAGGCGATCGACATGCGGCGCGAGGGCCCACCGCGCGGCCGCTTCATTGCGCCGCGGTTGGCCGAGGCGGTTAAAAACGCGCTCGAAAGCCGCCAGCAGGCGCTTCTGTTCCTCAATCGCCGCGGCTACGCGCCGCTCACGCTCTGCCGCGCCTGCGGCTTCCGCCTGCAATGCCCCAATTGCGACGCCTGGCTGGTCGATCACCGTTTCAAGCGGCGGCTGGTCTGCCACCATTGCGGCTTCGCGATGCCGCCGCCGGCCGAATGCCCGAACTGCCATGCCACCGAAAGCTTCGCGCCCATCGGCCCCGGCGTGGAGCGGCTGGAGCACGAAGCCGCCGAGCTGTTCCCGGGCGCCCGCATCCTGGTGCTGTCGAGCGATCTGGTGGAATCGATGGAGCGCCTGCGCCAGGAGCTCGACGACGTGGCGGAAGGCCGTTTCGACATCGTCATCGGCACGCAACTGGTCGCCAAGGGCCACCACTTCCCCAAGCTCAATCTGGTCGGCATCGTCGATGCCGATCTCGGCCTCGGCAATGGCGATCCGCGCGCGGCCGAGCGCACCTTCCAGCTTTTGCACCAGGTGGTCGGCCGCGCCGGCCGCGAGGAGGGCCGCGGCGTCGGCTTCCTGCAGACGCATCAGCCCGAGCATCCCGTGATGAAGGCCCTGATCCTCGGCGACCGCGAGGCGTTCTATTCGAGCGAGATCGAGTTGCGCGAAAAGGCCGGCTATCCGCCATTCGGCCGGCTCGCCAGCCTGGTGATCACCGCCAACGACCGGCATGGCGCGGAAAGCTACGGCCGCACGCTCGCCTCCGCCGCGCCGAAAGACGAGCAGGTGCGCGTACTCGGACCGGCCGAGGCGCCGATCGCGGTGGTGCGCGGCCGCCATCGCTTCCGCGTGCTGGTGAAGACGCCGCGCGGCTTCGATCTTTCGGTTTATCTCCGGCAATGGCTGGCCGCCGCCCCCAAGCCGCGCGGCAATGTGCGGCTGGAGGTGGACGTCGATCCGCAGAGCTTCTTCTGAAAATCACTCCGGCAGTTCGATATGCTTCGTGTTCGGCTGCAGCAACACAGAGGCTGCAGCTGCGAAGATCAGTGCGAAGCCGATGATGTCGAACATGTCGGGCCGCTCGCCTACGACCACGGCGGATCCAATGACGCCGACGACGGGCGTCAGCAGTGTGCCAAGCGTGGCAGTGCTCGCCGGCAGCCGGTCGACGACGACGAACCAGAGAAAATAGGCGATACCCATACCGATCAGGCCGTTATAGGCGATCCACCCTATGATCGGCGCCGGCAGCGGCCACAACTGCGGCAAGCCTTCGAAGTACAGCATGCCGGCGGCCAGCATCAGCCAGCCGAACAGCAGTTGCCAGGCGGCGGCGGCCAGAGTCGGGGCGCGGATGTCGGCCCATTTCAAATAAATCGTACCGGTGGCCCAGGACCACGCGCATCCCAACGCGAGCAGGGCGCCAAGCGGCAAGCCCCTGCGCGCCAGCGGCCAGATCAGGATCGTCAGGCCCGCGGCGCATAGCGCTAGCGCGACAAGTTTGACGGCGTTCAGCTTCTCCTTGAGCACGACGCGCGCCAACAGGGCGGCCCAGATCGGCATCGAATAGGCGATGACGATGGCGCGCGATGTCGTCCCGTACACCTGCGCGTATGCGGAACAAACATTGAAGGCGGCGACGTTGAAGAATCCGGCGATGAGAATCTTAACCGCTTCCGCGCGAGGAACCGTGAGCCGCACGCGCCAGATGGCGGCGGCGGCAAACAAGCTAAGGGTGCCCAGGCCAATTCCAACCATGCGCATCGTCCACGGCGGCAACGCCGTGAGAATGATGCGTCCGGCAACCCAGTTGAAGCCCCACGCTAGTCCTACGACCAGCACCATGAACTTGGCGCTGGCCGCTCGGTCGTGACGCGTGCCACCGGTCACTCCGGCATCTCCGTGTGCTTCACGTTCGGCTGCAGCAGCACGCAGGCAGCAGCCGCGAAGATCAACACGAAGCCGACGATGTCGGGCACGGTCAGCCGTTCGCCCAGCAGGACGACCGAGGCGCTGACGCCGATCACCGGCACCAGCAGCGAGCCGAGCGATGCCGTGCTGGTCGAAAGCCGCCCGACGATCGACCACCACAGGAAATGTGCCAGGCCGACGCCGAACAAGCCGACATAGAAGACCGCCCACAAGGTCTCGCCGGCCAACGGCCACAGCCGCGGCAGACCTTCGAACGCGAATGTGCCGGCGGCGATGAACAAGAAACCGAACAGCAGTTGCCAGGCCGCGTTCGCCAGCGGCGCAATCGTGGCCTTCGCCCATTTCATGTAGACGGTGGCGAAGGCCCAGCTCAGCGCGCAGCCGAGCGAGTAGAACACGAAGGGAGGGAAGCCGGTCGCAAACAGCGGCCACAGCAGGATCGACAAGCCGGCCACGCAGAGCGCGAAGGCGATCATGCCGACCATGTTCAGCCGCTCGCCGAGCACCACGCGGCCAAGCACCGTGGCCCAGATCGGCATCGAATAGGTGATGATGATGGCGCGCGAGGTCGCGCCGGAAAGCTGCGCGAAGCCGGACAGGATCTGAAACGCCGCGACGTTGAAAAACCCGGCCACCATCACGTGCTTATGTTCGCCGCGCGGCACCCGCAAATCATGGCCGGTGAGGATGGCGGCGGCGAACAAGACCGCGGCGCCGATGCCGGCGCCGGCAAAACGCAGGCTCCAGGGCGACACCTCGCGCAGGGCCACCGCCGCGGCGATCCAGTTGAAGCCCCAGGCGAAAGCAAGCAGCACAACCAGCAGCTTGGCCTCGGCGGCAACGTCGCTCTTGGCATCCAGATGCGACATTGTGACCTCGGCTTCTGACCTGGAAAAGCGCCGCGCAAACTATAGGGGCTGCGCCTGCCTGGCGAGGCATCACTGTGATGCAGAATTGGGGGCCGCCGGCCGGCGCGCCGCGAGGGGTCTCGCCGCTAAAATGCCGTGCCATGTTGCACCGCCCCCGCCGCTGTGTTAGCTAGCGCCTCGATTTCATGGGGCAACCGCGGGCTTCCGCGACGTCCCCAAGAATCGGAATTCCCTCTTGGATTCCAATCGTTTGCGCCGCCGTTCTGCGACGGCGCCCGGCCTGTGAATGAAGTAACGAAAACGAGCGTCAAGTGGCTGGCACAGATCCGATTATTTCCGGCATGGCCGGGCGGTACGGTAATGCTCTGTTCGAGTTGGCGCTCGTCAACAAGGCAGTGGACGCCGTCAAAGCCGATCTCGACCGCTTCGACGCTATGATCGCCGACAACCCCGACCTCAACCGGCTGGTGCGCAGCCCGGTGTTCGGCGCCGACGAACAGTTGCGCGCGCTGGCCGCGATTCTCGACAAGGCCGGCATCGCGGGGCTGGCCGCCAATTTCCTGCGGGTCATCACCACCAACCGCCGGCTGTTCGCCGTGCGCGACATGATCCGCGCCTATCGCGCGCTGGTCGCCCACAACAAGGGCGAGGTGACCGCGCAGGTTACCGTCGCCGAACCGCTCAGCGACAAGAATCTCGACGCGCTCAAGGGCGCGCTCAAATCGGTGACCGGCGGTAAAGAGATCGACTTCGACGTCAAGATCGAGCCCGCCATCATCGGCGGGCTCATCGTCAAGGTCGGCAGCCGCATGGTCGACAGCTCGCTCCGCACCAAGCTCAATGCGATCAAGATCGCGATGAAAGAGGCCCGCTGATGGATATCCGCGCCGCAGAAATTTCCGCCATCCTGAAAGAGCAGATCAAGAACTTCGGCCAGGAAGCCGAAGTCTCCGAGGTCGGCCAGGTTCTGTCCGTCGGCGACGGCATCGCCCGCGTCTACGGTCTCGATAACGTGCAAGCCGGAGAAATGGTCGAATTCGAGAACGGCGTGCGCGGCATGGCGCTCAATCTCGAAACCGACAACGTTGGCATCGTGATCTTCGGCAACGACCGCGAGATCAAGGAAGGCCAGACCGTCAAGCGCACCGGCGCCATCGTCGACGTTCCGGTCGGCAAGGGCCTGCTCGGCCGCGTGGTCGATGCGCTGGGCAATCCGATCGACGGCAAAGGCCCGATTAAAAGCGACACGCGTGCGCGCGTCGACGTGAAGGCGCCCGGCATCATCCCGCGCAAGTCGGTGAACGAGCCGATGGCCACCGGCCTGAAGGCGATCGACGCGCTGATCCCGATCGGTCGCGGCCAGCGCGAGCTGATCATCGGCGACCGCCAGACCGGCAAGACCGCGATCGCGCTCGACACCATCCTCAATCAGAAACCGCTCAACGCGCAGACGGACGAGAAGATCAAACTCTACTGCGTCTATGTCGCGATTGGTCAGAAGCGCTCCACCGTGGCGCAGTTCGTCAAGGTGCTGGAGGACCAGGGCGCGCTCGATTATTCCATCATCGTCGCCGCCACAGCGTCCGATCCGGCGCCGATGCAGTACCTGGCGCCGTTCTCCGGCTGCACCATGGGCGAATATTTCCGCGACAACGGCATGCACGCGGTCATCATCTATGACGACCTGTCGAAACAGGCGGTCGCCTACCGCCAGATGTCGCTACTGCTGCGCCGCCCGCCGGGTCGCGAAGCCTATCCGGGCGACGTGTTCTACCTGCATTCGCGCCTGCTCGAGCGCGCGGCCAAGTTGAACGACGACAACAAAGGCGGCTCACTCACCGCGCTGCCAGTCATCGAGACGCAGGCCAACGACGTGTCGGCCTATATCCCGACCAACGTGATTTCCATTACCGACGGCCAGATCTTCCTGGAGACCGACCTGTTCTATCAGGGTATCCGCCCGGCGGTGAACGTTGGCCTGTCGGTGTCGCGCGTCGGCTCTGCCGCGCAGACCAAGGCGATGAAGAAGGTGGCCGGCCGCATCAAAGGCGAGCTCGCGCAATACCGCGAGATGGCCGCTTTTGCGCAGTTCGGCTCTGACTTGGACGCCACAACCCAGCGCATGCTGGCGCGCGGTTCGCGCCTGACCGAACTGCTCAAGCAGCCGCAGTTCTCACCGCTGAAGATGGAAGAGCAGGTCTGCGTGATCTATGCCGGCGTCAACGGCTATCTCGACAAGTTCGAGGTTTCGCGGGTGCGCGCCTTCGAGCAGGGTCTGCTGACGTTGATGCGCACCAAGAACGCCGACCTGCTCGACAGCATTCGCAAGAGCGGCGATCTCTCCGACCCCGACGCGGCCAAGCTCAAGGGCGTGGTCGACGGCTACGCCAAGACCTTCACCTGAACCTTGAAAGCGTGATCCGCAAGGACTGATCCCGGATGGCTTCACTCAAGGACATGCGCGTTCGCATCGCCGCCACCAAGGCGACGCAGAAGATCACCAAGGCCATGCAGATGGTCGCGGCGTCCAAGCTGCGCCGCGCGCAGGCCGCGGCGGAAGCGGCGCGTCCTTATGCCGAGCGCATGAGCAAGGTGCTCGGCTCGATCGCCGCGGCGGTGGCCGGCAGCGATTCCGCGCCCAAGCTTTTGGCTGGAACCGGCGACGACAAGGTCCACCTGCTGGTGGTCTGCACCGCTGAGCGCGGGTTATGCGGACCGTTCAACTCGTCGATCGTGCGGCTCGCGCGCGAGCGGATCAATTCGCTGACCGGCCAGGGCAAGGAGGTCAAAATTCTCTGCGTCGGCCGCAAGGGTCAAGACCAACTCCGCCGTATCTACGGCAAGCTGATCATCGATACCATCGAGTTGCGCGGCGTGCGCACCATGGGCTTCGAGCAGGCCGCAATGATTTCCAAGAAGATCGTCGATTTGTTTTGCGGCGGCGGCTTCGATATCTGCACGCTGTTCTTCTCGCGTTTCAAATCGGTGATCGCACAGATCCCGACCGCGCAGCAGATTATCCCGCCCGTGTTCGAGAAGGCCTTGGAGGCCGGTCCGGCTGCGGCCTACGAATACGAACCGGAAGAGGAAGATATCCTCGCCGAGCTGCTGCCGCGCAATCTGTCGGTGCAGGTGTTCCGTGCGCTCTTGGAAAACGCCGCCTCCGAACAGGGCGCGCGCATGAGCGCGATGGACAACGCCACCCGCAACGCCGGCGAAATGATCCGCAAGCAGACGCTGACCTACAACCGCACGCGCCAGGCGATGATCACCAAGGAACTGATCGAGATCATCTCCGGAGCAGAGGCGCTCTGACCCCGAGGAATAGAGTTTCTAAGAGGATTAAAATGGCCACAGCACAGAACGCAGTCGGAAAGATTACCCAGGTCATCGGCGCCGTCGTCGACGTGCAGTTCGAAGGCGAATTGCCCGCCATTCTCAATGCGTTAGAGACAAAAAACCACGGCAACCGGCTGGTGTTGGAAGTCGCCCAGCATCTCGGCGAGTTGACCGTGCGCACCGTCGCGATGGATTCTACCGAAGGTCTGGTGCGCAGTCAGGAAGTCACCGACACCGGCGCACCGATTTCGGTGCCGGTTGGCCCGGGGCTGCTCGGCCGCATCATCAACGTCATCGGCGATCCGGTCGACGAAGCCGGGCCGGTCAAAGGCGAGACCATGCGCGCGATCCATCAGGACGCCCCGCTTTATACCGACCAGTCCACCGAGGCGCAGATTCTGGTTACTGGGATCAAGGTCGTCGATTTGCTCGCACCCTACGCCAAGGGCGGCAAGATCGGCCTGTTCGGCGGTGCCGGCGTCGGCAAGACCGTGCTGATCATGGAGCTGATCAATAACGTCGCCAAGGCGCACGGCGGTTATTCGGTATTCGCCGGCGTCGGCGAGCGCACCCGCGAAGGCAACGATCTTTATCATGAAATGATCGAATTGGGCGTCAATAAAGACCCGCATAAGGGCTCGGTCGAGGGCTCGAAATGCGCGCTGGTGTACGGCCAGATGAACGAGCCGCCGGGCGCGCGTGCCCGCGTCGGCCTCTCGGGTCTCACCGTCGCCGAATATTTCCGCGACCAGGGCCAAGACGTGCTGTTCTTCGTCGACAACATCTTCCGCTTCACCCAGGCCGGCTCGGAAGTGTCGGCGCTGCTCGGCCGCATCCCGTCAGCGGTGGGCTATCAGCCGACGCTCGCCACCGACATGGGCACGCTGCAGGAGCGCATCACCACGACCCACAAGGGCTCGGTTACGTCGGTGCAGGCGATCTACGTGCCGGCCGACGACCTGACCGATCCGGCACCGGCCACCTCGTTCGCGCATTTGGATGCGACGACCGTGCTGTCGCGTGACATCGCCGCCAAGGGCATCTATCCGGCGGTGGACCCGCTCGATTCCACCTCGCGCATGCTGTCGCCGCTGATCGTGGGTGAAGAGCACTACGCGGTGGCGCGCCAGGTGCAGCAGATTCTGCAGCGCTACAAGGCGCTACAGGATATCATCGCCATTCTGGGCATGGACGAATTGTCCGAAGAGGACAAGACCGCGGTGGCGCGCGCGCGCAAGATCGAGCGCTTCCTATCGCAGCCATTCCACGTGGCCGAAGTCTTCACCGGCTCGCCCGGCAAGCTGGTCGACCTCGCCGACACCATCAAGGGCTTCCAGGGCCTGTGCGAAGGCAATTACGACAACCTGCCGGAAGCGGCCTTCTACATGGTCGGGACCATCGAAGAGGCGGTCGAGAAGGGCAAGAAGCTCGCGGCGGAAGCGGCGTAACGGCGGAAAGCGTCATGGCCAAGTTTCATTTCGATCTGGTTTCGCCGGAAAAGCTGTTGTTCTCCGGCGACGTCGAGCAGGTGGATGTACCCGGCGCCGAAGGCGATTTCGGCGTGCTGGCCAACCACGCGCCGTTCGTCGCCACGCTGCGGCCGGGCATTCTGACCGTGCACAGCGCGGGCGGCGCGCAGAAGATCGTGGTGCTCGGCGGCTTCGCCGAAGTGTCGGCGCAGGGCCTTACCGTGCTTGCCGACGTAGCCGAGGCGGTCGAGGACATCGACCGCGCCATGATCTCGACCCGCATCAGTGAATTGGAAGCCCGCATTGAGAAGACCGAGTCTGGCTCCGATCTCGACAAGTTGATCACGCAACTTGATCACTTCAAGACCGTCGACCGGTATTTGACCGGCACGGCGATGCATTAACGCGCGCGCGCGAACTTCTCGAATTCCTTTACCACCCGCTGGTAGGTCTGCCGCTTAAACGGCACGACCAGGTCAGGCAATTCGTCTATCGCGACCCAACGCCAGGCGATGAATTCCGGATCGTGCGCGCCGGCTGGATTTGCGATATCGATTTCACTGTCGTTGCCGGTGAAGCGCAGCGCGTACCATTTTTGCTTCTGCCCGCGATATTTTCCGCCCCACGCCGCGCCGACGATATCGCGTGGGATGTCGTAGGCAAGCCATTCGGCGATCTCGCCCAGTTTCTCCACGTTACGAATATTGGTCTCTTCGTAAAGCTCGCGTAGTGCGGCCTGATAGGGATCTTCGTTCTCGTCGATGCCGCCTTGCGGCATCTGCCAGACATGGGTCGCGTCAATGTGTTCGGGGCCGCTCGATCGGCGGCCGATAAATACGAGGCCGGCGCGATTAAGCACCATCATGCCGGCACAGGGACGATAGGGCAGGAATTCGAAGGGGGGCATTCGCACTCCGTCACTCACATCGCGCATTTAAAGCGCGCGAATGACGTTACGACGACTTTTCTTTAACCGCCACCATGGTGATCGGAACCAGCACGAAGCCGCGGGCTTCCACCGCTTTCGCCCATTGGGCGATGCGCGTGACGGTTGCTGGCAGCGCGTTGGCGAGTCCGATCGCGGTGCCATGTTCGCGCGCCGCCAATTCCAGGCGCGCCAGCGCGCGGTCGATCTCGATCGGCGTCGGCACCGCATCGATCGTCACGTCGGTTTTGGCGAACGGAAAATTATGGCTGCCGGCGATCTGGCTGGCGACGCTGCGCGGCGAGGCGCCGTCGTCCACATAGATCAGCCCGCGCTTGGCAGTCTCGCGCAGCACCGGTGCCAGCGACGGTTCGGACGAGGTGAAACGGGCCGCCATATAGCTCACGATCCCGACGTAGCCCTGGAAGCGGCTCATCTGCCACTGCAGCCGGTCGATGTTCTGGTCCGGCGTGAGCGTCGTCAGCAACGTCTCCGGTCCCGGGTCGTTGTCAGGATAGTCGAACGGCTCCATCGGTGTCTGCAGCAGCACTTCGTGGTTGGCCGCGTTCACGCGCTCCGCCAGAGCTTCGAGATTCGTGCCGTAGGGCGCGATCGCCAGCGTCACCGGCGCCGGCAGTTTCGACAATGCATCGGCGGTGCCGGCCGCGCTAATACCGAGCCCGCCCACGATAATGGCGATGCGCGGCGCGTCGGTCTTGTCCGCCGGCAGCTTGCGCGGATGTGCGAAGACCGTGAACGGCCGCGCGCCGTCCGACGCGATCTTCGGGATGGCGCCGTGGCGGGTAGTTTCCAGGAACCGCTGGTCGACCGTTAGCTTCGGCGCAAGGTCGCTCGATTTGCCCGGAACGACGACGTTCTCATGCTTGCCGCTGGAGCCGTCGATAATAGTGATGGTCTTGGCCCCCGGCGGCAGAGCGACGACGGCGGGTGTCACCACCTTCTCGGGTGGCGCGGCGTCGGATGCCAGCCCGTCGTGGCGGGAATGCTGTTGGCCGTCGCCGTCCGGTTTTGCGGGTATTTTGGCGAGCGGAGCGGTAGCCACCACCGCGGTAGGTTCGCCGCCCAGCGGATCCTTGACGAAGATCGCCCAGCCAACCACCGCGATCCCGAACAACCCAAGCAGGCCCGCCAGAATTTGCGGGCCGGCAGCCGGGAGTTTCGGCAGCCTCTTTCGTTTGTCCTGGCCGAGGGGGGCGTTCAGATCATCCAACGACACGGCCCAAATCCTGGCGAATCATCGGCGGAGTTTAGCACGCGACGATTCCGGCGGGGCTCGCCACAAACGAGCGGGGCGGCTCTTGAGCCGCCCCGCTGGAACCTAATTCTTATGGGTTGGACCGCGTTTAGTTCGGGACCGGGGTCTTGGCGCTCGGCGGGAACGCCGAATTGACCACGGTGCCTCGCAGCAGCTCCTCCGCCATGATGAGCGCCTTATCGTTCTTGGGGTCCGGCGGAACGTAGGCCTGCGAGCCAGTTTGCTCCTTCCCATCATCGCCCTTGAGGTGGCCGCGCAGCGAGGCCTCGCCCTTGGTGCTGGTATCGGTCTTCGCCTTGATCTCATCCGGCAGGTCTTGCATGACCTCGATGTCGGGCACGATGCCCTTGGCCTGGATCGAGCGGCCGGACGGCGTGAAGTAGCGCGCCGTGGTCAACCGCAGCGCGCCGTTGCCGGAGCCGAGCGGAATAATGGTCTGCACCGAACCCTTGCCGAACGAGCGCGTGCCGATGACGGTGACCCGCTTGTGGTCCTGCAACGCGCCGGCGACGATTTCCGACGCCGACGCCGAGCCGCCGTTGATCAGCACGATCACCGGCTTGCCATTGGTGAGGTCGCCCGGCCGCGCGTTGAAGCGCTGGGTTTCCTCGGGATTGCGGCCGCGGGTAGACACGATCTCGCCCTTTTGCAAGAACGCATCGGATACCGAGATCGCCTGGTCGAGCAGGCCGCCCGGATTGTTGCGCAGGTCGAGGATGTAGCCCTTGAGCTTGTCGTTGCTCACCTTCGCGGTGATGTCGGTGATTGCCTTCTTCAATCCATCGGTAGTTTGCTCGTTGAACTGGGTGAGCCGGATATAGCCGACGTCATCGCCTTCCACCTGCGAGCGTACCGAGCGCACGCGGATGATGTCGCGCGTGATCGATACTTCGATCGGCTTGTCCTGGCCCTTGCGCATGATGGTGAGCTTGATCTTGGTGTTCACCGGGCCGCGCATTTTCTCGACTGCCTGGTTCAAGGTGAGACCCTGAACCTGCTCGCCGTCTAGCTGGGTGATGATGTCGTTGGCCATGACGCCGGCCTTGGCGGCGGGCGTCTCGTCGATCGGCGCCACCACCTTGATCAGGCCGTCTTCCATGGTGACCTCGATGCCGAGCCCGCCGAATTCGCCTCGGGTTTGCACCTGCATGTCTCGGAAGCTCTTCGGATCCATGTAGCTGGAATGCGGATCAAGCCCGGCCAGCATGCCGTTGATCGCGGATTCAATCAGCTTGCTGTCGTCCGGTTTCTCGACGTAATCGGCGCGGACGCGCTCGAACACGTCGCCGAACAGATTGAGTTCCCGATAGGTGTCCGCGGCCGCCGCTTTGGCGCTCGCACCGATGAAGATCATGTGTGGCTGTGTCGCGAGCAGCGTCATTGCCGCCCCAGCCGCCGCGCCGAGTAGAATGAGTGTGGTCTTGCGCATCATCCGCGAACCTTTTCACCTTCGCCAGCTGCCCACCATGGGCCTGGATCGACGGGAATCCCGTCCTTACGAAATTCGATGTAGAGCACCGGTTGGCTGGAACCTGTCGCGAGGATTGCCGCGATATGGGAGCCATTTCCCATCACCGCAACGGGTTCTCCGGTCAGCACGAACTGTCCGAGATCTACTGATATCCGTTCCATCCCAGCGAGCAAGATATGATACCCGTTGCCGGCATTGAGTATCAAGAGTTGCCCGTAGGATCGGAAGGGACCAGCGTAGACGACCCAGCCGTCGGCCGGAGCGGTCACCTGCGCGCCGGCGCGAGTGGCGATCGAAACGCCCTTTTCCACCCCGCCGGCGCCGTCGGAGGCCCCATATTCCCTCAATTTCACGCCGTTAACCGGAATCGGAACTCGCCCGCGCAGGGACGCAAAGGCAACCGCCGGCGCTAGCCGCCCGGGATCGTGCAGCGCCGCCATGGCTGGCCGCGTGTCGCTGCGGGCGGCCTCACGGGCGGCGCGAGTCGCGGGATCGAGCCCCTGCTCCAGCTTGGCGATCAAATCTTTGAGATTATCGACCTGATGCGCCAATTCAGCGGCGCGCGCCCTCTCCGCATCGAGCGCCTTCTCGCGCTCGGCCTGCTGCTTTTGGCGCTCGCCGATCAGCGCGGTCATGCGCGTGCGCTCGTTGTCGAGGGAAGCAACCTCATTTTTCAACCGGTCGCGTTCGGCGGCGATCTGCTTGCGAACATTGAGCAACTCCGTCAGGTCGTTGGCGAGTGCCTCGACCTCATGCCGCATCTCAGGTAGCACCGCGCCCAGCAGCATGGCGGTGCGCACCGATTGCAGCGCGTCCTCCGGGCTGGCAATAAGCGCCGGCGGCGGACGATGGCCGATGCGCTGAAGCGCGGCCAGCACTTCGCCGATCACAGCGCGGCGGCCATCGAGCGACTTACGAATATTTCTTTCGCTGTCGTCGAGCGGCTTGAGCCGCGCTTCGGTCGCCGTCACCTGCGTTTCGACGCCGCGGATGCGGCCGGCCGTGTCGATCAGATCCTGGTTGAGCTTGCGGCGGTCCGCGCCGATCTGTTCGATCTCG
Organism: uncultured Alphaproteobacteria bacterium; assembly: GCA_963739075.1. Classification (GTDB taxonomy): domain Bacteria; phylum Pseudomonadota; class Alphaproteobacteria; order Rhizobiales; family Xanthobacteraceae; genus Pseudolabrys. The sequence continues at coordinate 553,374 of CAVTZC010000009.1, forward strand.
CGCTTGAGCGCGGCCTCGGTCTCGATCGACTTGCTTTGCGCGTCGCGGGCAGCCTTGAGGTCCTGGTCGCGCTGCTTGAGCGCGTCGATCGTTTCCGTTTTGTCGTTCTGCGCGAGGTAGATCGGCCGCTCCTGCGCCGGCACCACGGAGGGAAAAGCCATCGGCCATGCCAGCGCGAGCCCCGCGATGAACGCGGAACACGGGTCCCGACCGTTGAATCGGCAAATCATTGCAGCCAAGTTACGCCCGCAGGTTGGCACGGCAAGACCGTTGTTCCGTGCAGACTATTGCAGGCCGATTAAGACCAATCTGCGACCGTCAGGCCCGGTGATAGGGGTGGCCGGTAAGGATCGTGGTGGCGCGATAAAGCTGTTCCAGCAGCATGATGCGCACCAGTTGATGCGGCCAGATGGCCGCACCGAACGCCAGCCGCAGCTCGGCCTTGGCACGCAAGCTCGGCGCCAGGCCGTCGGCGCCGCCGATCATGAAGACCGCCGCGGGCCGGTCGTCGCCGCGCCATTTCGCCAGCTGGGCGGCGAGACTGGCGCTGTCGAGATTCTCGCCGTGGGCATCGAGCAGCACGACCGCCGCGCGTTGCGGGATGACGTTGGCGAGCGCGATCGACTCTTCGAGCATGCGCTTGCCGGCGTCGTCCGCGCGGCTTTCCCTGATTTCGATGACTTCAATGTCGCGCAGACCGAGATTGCGACCGGTTTGTGCTGCGCGTTTGCGGAAGCGCTCGGAAAGCTCGGTTTCCGGCCCCTGCTTCAGGCGTCCGACGGCGGCAACGACGATACGCATCTTGCCGCTGAGACTATCAGCTTGCTCGCCGTCCGTCCGGTCGTCCGGCCGACCACATTTTTTCCAGGCTATAAAAGGTGCGCACTTCCGGCCGGAACACGTGGACGATCACATCGCCAGCGTCGATCAGCACCCAGTCGCCTTGCCGCATGCCTTCGACGCGTATGCCGGACACGCCGGCTGCCTTGAGATCCTTGACCACGTGGTCGGCGACCGCGCCGACATGGCGCTGCGACCGGCCGGAGGTCACGACCATGTAATCGCCGATCGAGGTTTTGCCGGTGAGATCGATGGTGACGCTATCCTCGGCTTTCATGTCTTCCAGTCGCGCGAGGACGATACGAAGCGTTTCCTTGGCACTTGGGTGCCTGGAGACGGGTTCGGGCATGTGACGCGATGCCCGAGAGAGTGCAGGTTTGATCAGAGGTTGTTTCCCTTTACGTTCGTTGCACCCGCCCCGGCTCGGGCCGAGGCCATGACCAAGATAGTCATCTTGCTCGATTCTTTCCACTTCTTGTCTTCTTCTTTCTGCTCGCGCGGCCGGAAGTTCCCCCGCCCTGACGCAGGGCGCGTAGCGCGGTGGAGGACAGCGGTGATTTGAGGCCGTGCAGAAAAGTCCAGGCCGGCGGTTTCCAGTAGGGAAGACTGGCGGCGGCGCATTCCGGGATGCGGGCGCGGGCGAGCGCTTGGCCGGCCGCGCTGGCCGCGGCGTAAAGGCTTGGTCCGAGGCGGTCGATCACCACGAACGGCACCAGCTTCGCTATGCGACGCCATTTCTGCCAGCGGTGAAAGCTCCGTAAGTTATCCGCCCCCATGATCCAAACGAATCGGACCCGTGGGCATCGAGCCTTAAGCCATTTTATCGTGTCATACGTATATCTCGTCTTAATGACAGCCTCGAGCCCGGTCACGTGGATACGCCGATGGTTCGTGAGCGCGCGGGCGGCGGCGATTCTTTCCTCCAGCGGGGCGAGCCCGCGGGTGTTCTTGAGCGGGTTGCCCGGCGTGACCAGCCACCAGACACTGTCGAGCTTGAGCCGTTTGAGCGCGAGCAGGCTGGCGGCGAGGTGGGCCTGGTGCGGCGGATCGAAAGTTCCGCCGAACAGGCCGATCTTCATGCCGGGCGCATTGGGCGGAAGAACGCGCTCGGTGCGGGCGGGTATTTGCGCTGTCACGGCCTGATCTGACCGCTTCCGTGGACGCGGTATTTGAACGTGGTGAGTTGATCGACGCCGACCGGGCCGCGCGCATGCAGCCGGCCGGTGGCGATGCCGATCTCGGCGCCGAAGCCGAATTCGCCGCCGTCGGCGAATTGGGTCGAGGCGTTATGCAGCACGATCGCCGAATCGACCTCACGCAAAAATTTCTCCGCCGCCGCCGCATCGTCGGTCACGATCGCGTCGGTATGGTGCGAGCCGTAGCGCTCGATATGCTCGATGGCGGCGGCCACGCCGTCCACCACTTTGGAGGCGATAATGGCGTCGAGATATTCGGTCGACCAATCCTCCTCGGTGGCCGGCTTGACGCGGCTGTCCACGGCCTGCGTCGCCTTATCCCCGCGGATTTCGCAGCCGGCATTGATCAGCATGTCGACCAGCGGCTTGAGGAACTTCGCGGCCGCGGCGCGATCGACTAGCAAAGTCTCAGCCGCGCCGCACACGCCGGTGCGCCGCATTTTGGCGTTTAGAACAATTTTCTTGGCCATGTCGAGCGACGCCGCGCTGTGGACAAAGACATGGCAGACCCCTTCCAGGTGCGCGAATACCGGGACGCGCGCTTCCGCCTGCACGCGCGCGACCAGGCCCTTGCCGCCGCGCGGAACGATGACATCGATATTGCCGTCGAGCCCGCCGAGCATCAGCCCGACCGCGGCGCGGTCGCGTGTCGGCACCAATTGGATCGCGGCCTCCGGCAGGCCGGCGCCGCGCAAGCCTTGGCCGAGCGCGGCGACGATGGCGCGGCTCGTTCGCAAACTGTCGGAGCCGCCGCGCAGGATCGCGGCATTGCCGGATTTCAGGCATAGCGCGCCGGCATCGGCGGTTACGTTCGGCCGGCTCTCGTAGATGATGCCGATGACGCCGAGCGGCACCCGCACCCGTTCAATGGTCATGCCGTTCGGCCGCGTCCAGGATTCGGTAACGACTCCAACGGGATCCTTGAGCGCGCGCACAGCTTCGATGGCGGCGGCGATCGCCTCCACCCGGGCGGCATCGAGCGAGAGCCGGTCGAGGAAGGCGCCGGTCACGCCGGAGCCGCGCGCCTCGGCGATATCCTCGGCATTGGCGGATAAGATGCGGGATTTCTCCGCCCGGACGGCGTCCGCCATGAGCTGCAGGGCACGGTCTTTCTGGGCGGTGGAGGCGAGCGCCAGCGCGCGGGCGGCCGCCCTGGCCTGGCGGCCGAGTTCGGCCATGCAGGCGGCAATATCCCCAGTCCCTTCAATGCTTTTCAGCGGCGCGCTCATGGGAGAAGACCCGTCAAACCCCGTTCTGGCTGGTTCCTATCACGTCGGCCATCCGGGGGCGAGGTAGGCCGGTTTTCGGGCTTCGGCGAAGGTATGTGGGGATAGTGTGGATAACCCGCAAAGTTCCGGAACAGGTCAATTGACCTACACATTGGGCTGGCAGGGTGCGACATCGCAGGAGGATGTCATGGCGTCTCGCTCAAGTCGTCTGCCCAGCCGCTTTCCGGTCGGCACCAAGTTCGTGATCGAAGGCCGGCGTGGCGGCGAAGGCCAGGTGCAAGTCTATAGCCGGTATCTGGAATTTCCCGACGGCACGTTTTTCCCGCTGCCGACCCACCCGGTACAGCGCAAGTCGGGCGCCACCCGCCGCTCGCGCAAGGCGCCATCCCGCCGGCATTGAGTCGGCCTTTGGCCGATTCGGCGAGGCCCGGGGATAAGCGCCGGCGGCTGAGTCGGCCAATGGCCGACCCGAGCGTCAGACGTGCCCGAGCTTGGCCTTGCTCAAAGCCAGCCGTTGCCAGAACCGGCCGCTGTCCAGTCCAGATCAACTTCTTCGTCTGTCTATTCGCCGCCCAGAACAAGATCGTCGCGGTGGATCATCTCGATCCGTCCGGCGAAGCCGAGAATGGCGGGGATATCCGCCGAGGAGCGGCCCTTGATCCGCTCGGCGTCCTCGGCGTCGAACGCGATCAGCCCGCGGCCGATCTCGGCGCCGTCCGGACCGCGCACCACGACTGCGTCGCCGCGCCCGAACGCGCCCTCGACCTTGATCACGCCCGCCGGCAACAAGCTTTTGCCCCCGCGCAGCGCCTTCACCGCGCCGGCGTCGATGACGAGCGCGCCGCGCGGCTCGAGCGAACCCGCGATCCACTTCTTGCGCGCGGTCACCGGATTGGCCGGCGTCAGGAACCAGGTGCAGGGCGCGCCATCGGCGATCGCTTTCAGCGGATGCTCGACGTGGCCCGAGGCGATGATCATATGCGTGCCGGCGGTGGTGGCGATCTTGCCGGCCTCGATCTTGGTCAGCATACCGCCGCGCGCGGTCTCCGAGCTCGAGACGCCGGCCATCGCCTCGATCTCCGGCGTGATGCGCGCGACCACTGGCACGCGCTGGGCGCCGGCCTGCCCGGGCGGCTTGTCGTAGAGCCCGTCGACGTCGGACAGCAGCACCAAGAGGTCGGCGCTCATCATGGTGGCGACGCGCGCGGCTAGCCGATCGTTATCGCCGAAGCGGATCTCGGTGGTGGCGACGGTGTCGTTCTCGTTGATCACCGGCACGCTGCGCCATTCCAGCAGCTTGGCGATGGTCGAGCGCGCGTTGAGATAGCGGCGGCGCTCTTCGGTGTCGCCCGAGCGTGACCAGCACCTGGCCGGCGGCGAGCGCGTGCGCGCTTAAACTTTCCGACCACGCGCGCGCCAGCGCGATCTGCCCGACCGCGGCGGCGGCCTGCGCCTCCTCGAGCTTGAGCGTCGCCGGGCGGCAGCTTGAGCACGGCGCGGCCGAGCGCGATGGCGCCCGAGGACACCACGATGACGTCGCATTGTTTCTTGTGCAGGGCGGCGATGTCGGCGGCCAAGCTGGCGAGCCAGTCGTGCTTGAGGGAGCCGGCGGCGGCGTCCACCAGCAGCGACGAGCCGACCTTCACGACGATGCGGCGGAAGGAGGTGAGGGAGGGGGTTGGCGGCGATTTGGACATGGCCTGGCGGGGGTTAAATTTGCCGGGGGTCTAGCATGGGGCGCGCAAGCAAGTCATGGGCGGGCTAAGGGCCAAAGCTTTTTGGAAATTCGACTTACGCTTGAACCGTAACGCACGGATAGTCATCCCACGTACGGTTCTTGAACGTCCGACCCGCCTTCTTCTTGCGCTTGCCGCCCCACTGCTTGAAGAAAAACGTCGTGCCTTGCCGTTCGCAGGCCTCGTGCAATTGCTCCACCCACCACGCTTCTATCGGGCGCGCACGCGGGCCGGACTGCCGCCGACAATGGCCCAATGAATATCGCTCAAGTCCGGATCGGTGATCGGCCCCAGCAATGGCTCGAACGAAATGAAGCGAATACGCGCCGGTACGCGGCGTAAAATGTCGATGCGATCGAGATAGTCCTCGCTTTCGACCGAGGTGCCGAGCCAGACATTGGGCAGCGTCGGAAATTCCGGCTTGGACAGGATTTCCAGCATACGTTCCGGCCGCTTGGTCAACACCTGGAACGAATGCCAATGGGCCTGCTCCATCACGCGCCAGACTTGCCGGATGAAGGCCTCGTCGGCCTTATCCTGGAACAGGTCCGACATGGAATTGACGAAGATGCGCTGCGGCTTTTTCCAATTGAGCGGCGCAGCGAGCGCGGCCTTGTCAGTGTTGACGCGCCCGGTCCAGATATGACGCTTGCCTGACTTTCGCGTGGTGCCGGCGTATTTCGCCATGCCCATCGCCTGCAGGCGCGCCGCCATCCGCATGGCGTAGCAATTGGTGCAGCCGGGCGAGAGTACCTTGCAGCCGGCTATCGGATTCCAAGTCGCCTCGGTCCACTCAATGTCGGATGCTGCCATCGTCGGTCTCCGTACTTATTCCTTACAATAGCTCGCGTTGGCCTGATACGATTCCGAATCTTCTCCCAGAACCTATTTGCGATCGGATCACGGCTCACTAACAAAAGCCAATAAAGTCTTTGATTTTTCGCGGCCCCAGATACCAATTCATATCGAGCAGGCTGGAACCCGAGCGCCTCCACCTTTGATGCCCAATAGCGGATATACGCGGCACGCGTTGCCGATTTTGCCTGTTTCAAACTGACGGTCTGACGCCAACCGGGCGCAATCCGATCCAGCGGACCATCTATTGTCTTCGAATAAAGGCCAAAATTTCGTTGTAAATCGTGAACGCTCACATGAATAAAGAGGTCAATATATTTTAGTTCTGCAAGTGTCGCGATCACCGAAAATGGCAGGCTTTCCAGTTTGTAAGGATCGAGGAAGGCGAGGTGCAATCCGACGGGATTTAGGCGCTCTACGATCTCTCGCGCGGTAAGCTCAGCTTTGCCGAAATAAACAGTAGGCTTGCCACCGATTGCGCGGAGTCGCAATTTCTGCAGTCCGACAGCTTTGTTCCGATGCATCGGCGATGTGAATTTCCGAAAATGGCACCCTGCTGTCAGTGGCAGCTTTGAAGGCGACTAGCGGACTTCCATCAATTTTCTCACGGGTGTCGCGGATGAGTAGCTCTGCCGCGGCGCGCAGAATGGATCGATGTAGGTTGCGCAGCCCGAACGCCGAATCCATTTGCGACGTGTTGCGCTCGTAATGCCAACATACTTGCGGAGCCGCGCGTGTTTTTCTTTCGCCCACGGCGCCGACTTCATCGAGCGGCAATCCATCATCGTCTAACATCGATTGTCCCAAAATTTTCTGGGCTCAATCAATTATTATTCGCTATTTGTTCTATTGCGCGTGCAAGTTGAAATCAAGGTCATACTCGGTTCGTGCGCATCTCCTCAATCTAGCGAACCCGCCAGCCCCTCGAACCCTTGTCTTTACCCCCATTGTTGGCGAGGCTTCGGGGTGAATTGACCGGCTCCGGGGCGACGCGAATGAAGCTGCAGCATCTTCGAGCCATCACCGCGCCGTGGCTGCTTCCCGCCGCGACGGCGGCGCTCGCAGCCGCCATTTTCATCGCCGACACGATCACGGATCTGGAGCTGGCGGTTCCCGCTTTCTATACCGCGGTGGTCCTGCTCTCGGTGCGCTTCTGCAAGAAGCGCGAAGTCATTCTGTCGGCCTCGGCTGCATCGCGCTTGACCTTGCTGAGCGACTTCTTGACCGTCGGACAACCGCCACGACCGAGGCGGGCGTCATCAATACCGACGATCAGCCTGCTGGCGATCGCCACCACGACCTATCTCGCGGTCAAGATCGAAGCGGAAAAAGCGGCGGCCTATGAGGCGCGCTCGCAGCTCGCCCATGTCGGCCGCGTGACGACGCTGGGCGAATTCACCGCCTCGATCGCGCACGAGGTCAATCAGCCGCTCGCCGCGACGGTGATCAACGGCAATGCCTGCGTGCGCTGGCTGGCGGCCGAGCCGCCCAATCTCGACGAGGCGCGGCAGGCGGTGACGCGTCTGGTCAAGGACGCCAACCGGGCGAGCGAAATCATCGCGCAGGTGCGCGCGCTCACCAAGAGCTCGCCGCCGCAGCAAGGATTGGCTGGCCGATCAACGACATTATCCTGGCGACGCGTCAGCCTGATCGACAGCGAAATCCTGCAGAACAAGTGTCGCTGCGCACCGAACTCGCCGACGACGTGCCGCGCGGTGCAGGGCGACCGCGTGCAATTGCAGCAGGTCATCCTCAATCTCATCCTCAACGCGCTCGAAGCGATGAGCCGGGCTCGCCGAGGGGCCGCGCATGCTTGACCATCAGTTCCGCGCGCAACGATGCGAAAGGCGTGCTGGTCACCGTCCGCGGACACCGGGCGCCGGGCTGGCGCCGGAGAGCCTCGACCGCATCTTCAACGCCTTTTATACTACCAAGCCGGACGGCATGGGCATGGGGCTTGCGATCAGCCGCTCGATCGTCGAGGCTCATGGCGGACACATCTGGGCGACGCCGAATGCGCCGCGTGGCGCGGTCGTTTCAATTCAGTCTTGCCGGTGGGCAAGGAACCGTGAGCGAGACAACAGCCCGTCGTGTTCGTGATCGACGACAATCCCGCGGTGCGGGAGGCGCTCGACGGTCTTATTCGTTCGGTCCATCTCGAGCGTGCGCACCTTCGGCTCGACCGAAGAATTCCTGCAATTCAAACGGCCGGACGCGCCCGGCTGCCTGGTGCTCGACGTCCGGCTTGCCGGGCTTGAGCGGGCTCGATTTCCAGACGCGAAATGGCCAAGTCGAACATCGACCTGCCGGTCATCTTCATCACCGGGCATGGCGACGTGCCGATGTCGGTGCGCGCGCATCAAGGCCGGCGCCATCGAATTCCTGCCCAAGCCGTTCCGCGATCAGGATCTGCTCGACGCCATTCATGTCGGCCTCGAACGCGACCGCGCCCGGCGCCAGAGCGTCGGCGGTGGTTGCCGCGTTGCGCGGACATTTCGCCAAGCTGACGTCGCGCGAGCGGCAGATCATGCTGAAAGTCACCAGCGGCCGGCCGAACAAGCAGATCGCCGCCGAGCTCAAGCTCAGCGAGGTCACCGTCAAGGTGCACCGCCGTCACGTCATGCGCAAAATGAAAGCCGAGTCGCTGGCCGATCTGGTGCGCATGGCCGACAAACTTTCCGGCGGTGCCGAAACGGCGTAGCCGATCGCTACTAGGGTATAATTGCCGGTCCGCGCTGTTTCCGATATACATTCATTCACGGGGGCGTCATTCGCCGAGCAGCGCTGTGTTGCGTCGCTGCGCGCAGATTGGTTGAGAGCCTCCGACATGTCGATCAAGCCGTCGATTGCCGTCGTCGAAGACGATGATTCGGTGCGCGAGGCCACCATCGGCCTGTTGCGGTCGCATGGATTTATCGCCAAAGGGTTCGCCTCGGCCGACGAGTTTCTGAAATCCAATCGCATCCGCATCACGTCCTGCCTGATCGCGGACGTGCAGATGCCGAATATGAGCGGCTTGGCGCTCTACGGCCATCTGGTGGCTGTCGGCACCCCAATTCCGACGATCCTGATCACGGCCTATCCGGATGATACCATTCGCACGCGCGCGCTCAACGCCGGCGTGACCGGTTATCTGACCAAGCCGTTCAGCGAAAAAGACCTGCTGGATTGCATCGATACGGCCTCGAAACACAGCGTTTTGCTCACGCCGGTCCATCGCTCGGCCGAAAAGCGCACTGAAATTGCCGAGCGCGCGGCGTCGCGGCCGCAACCTCGTCATGCCAACGATGAAAGCTGGAGCAGCGGCGGATTTCGTCCCGTCGACCTGCATGATTCGAGACAATACACGAAAAGGCGTAGACGACCGACACCAGAGTGTAATCGCCCACCGCGCCCAATTAGTGAACAATTGCCGCAAGAAAATAAACGGCAAAACTAAGGGGAAGCGGACAATGGGCGGCTCATCGCGACGTTTGCGGCTGTACTCGGGGGTGGCGCTTTCAGCTTTTATTGTGGTCTTGGGCGCAGGCGGTACCGCCAATGCCCAAGCGGCAACCGAAGCGCAGATCAAGGCGCTGCAGGCGCAGGTCGAAGCGCTGATGCGCACCGTCAAGGAACTGAAAGAGGCGCAGTCGCACACCGCCGCCGACGTCAAGGCGGCGAAGAAGCAGGCGAGCCAAGCGGACGCCAATGCGGCGCAAGCCAAGGCGACCGCGGCCGATGCCCATGCACAGTCGGCCAAACTCCCGATAAAGACAGCCGGTCAAGACCGGATGGCTCGACAGCGACGGCCACTATTTCCTCGAGCGCAAGCCGGGCAAGGACCTCACATTCTATACGCCGGGCGGCGAGATCACGGCCTACGGCCAATTCGACGTCTCGATCGACGCGTTGACGAAGGATGCCAAGGCGAACTCCGGTGGCCCCAGACGGTAGTACGCCGGTCGGAAACTTCGGCTGGATGCCCGACATCTCGACCAACATCTCCTATTTGGGCGTGCGCGGCTTCCAGCGCATCCCCGGGCAATCGCTTCAATTTCGTCTACCAGTTCGAAGCCGGCATCGACATTTCAGCGACGCCCGGCACGAAGACAATCGAACAGCAACCTCAGCAACCAGGTTAACGGCGCCTTATTCAGCCGCAACAGCTACATCGGGTTTGCCTCGCCGGAATGGGGCGCCATCAAGATCGGCAAGACGGACGCGCCCTACAAGAACTCGACCGCAGCATTTAATCCGTTCTCTGGCGATGATTGGCGATTACGGCGTCGATCATGGGCAACTCGGGCGGCGACAACCGCGTCGAGTTCGGCACCCGGCATCAGCCACGCGATCTGGTACGAATTGCCGAAGTTCGGCGGCGGCTTCAAGTTCAATGTACTGTTCGCGCCGGGCCAGAACCGCGCCGACAACAGCGACAATCTCGCCGCCGGCGAATCCGATTGCGCGGGCGGCAATGATCCGACCAGCGGCGCAAATCCGCTCGTGTCGTGCAGCGACGGCGCGTTCAGCAATGCGGTGAGCACCAATCTCAGCTACACGAACGGTCCGTTCTATATAACCGCCGCTTATGAGTTCCACCAGAACGTCAACCGGTCGAGCGACATCGCGGGCGTGTACGGCGTTCCGGTCGTCCTCGGTGCGCAAAACTGCTCCGCAATGCCGACCGCGCTTTGGCGATGCAACTTTGCAACCAGGATACTGCGAACGAGGACGCGACGAAGATCGCTGCGATGTATACGTTCCCGACCCAGACCACGATCGGCGGCATCGTCGAATGCATGCATCGCTACGTCCCGGCGGATCTAGGATTTCCAGAATGAGCGCACGCGGTAGGGCACCTGGCTGATCGTGAGCCAAGAACTGACCCCCGTTGACAGCATACATTTCGGATGGGCGCATGCGTTCGCGTCGCCCGGAAATCCGGGTCAGCACAACGACAGCACGCTGACCACCGCCGACGGCGCCACTTACGGTCCCACGCAAAACCAGGCGGACATGGTAACCGGGGCAGTACAGGCACAAATACTCCGAGAACTTGACTCTGGTACACGGGTGTGGCAGCGACCTTCAACGGACCTGGCGCCCATTACGATCTCGGCGCGGGCGGCCGGCGGTTACCACCGATTGCCACGACGCCCTTTAGCACCAGGCGGCCTCACCGCCATCCGCATTGCTAGACCGGCACCACGATTGTAGGAGCTTCTACCGGTCTGCAGTGGAAGTTCGTTGCCGGCTCAACGGGGGCGAAACCGCGTTGAGCGATTTGAGCTCCATTCCCGGCACGGAGTCAACGCGGGCGGCGCAGCGTGCGCCGCTCGCTAGCGTGTTAAGGTGCCGTCCAAGGCCCTCGAAGCTCCGCGGAACTCGGAACCGCCGCACCGCGTTGGCTTGCGGGGCCGAGCGAGCGTCGGGGCTACGCGATGCCGGTTTTCGTTTATGTCGCCATTCTGATCACGGCCCTGTTCAGCGTCGTCCTGGAATGGGACGCGCTGGTCGAGCCGTCCGCCGCGGCCCGGCACGCCATGCAGGCGGCGAGCAACTTCAGCCCGCCGCCTCCGCAAGTGTCGGGCGGTGACGTCAAGCAATACGACAGCGTGGTGCAGCCGGTGCCGGGCGACAAAGCTGCGGCCGTGCCGCAGGCAGTAGCTCCGGTGAAAGGCGCTGGAGAACCGCATGCCGTCACGCTGGACGATACGCTGGTGCAAAAGACCGCCGTGCCAGCGGCGCCGCTATGCGACGTAGCCGCCTGCGCCGCCGCCTATCACTCGTTCCGGCAATCGGATTGCACCTATATGCCGAGCGCCGGCGTGCGGCGCCTGTGCACCAAAGGCAATCCGCCTCAGTAGATCACCACGCTGCGGATCGACTTGCCTTCGTGCATCAGGTCAAACGCGTCGTTGATCTTCGCGAGTGGTAGGTGTGGGTGATCAGATCGTCGATATTGATCTTGCCATCCATATACCAGTCGACGATTTTCGGCACATCGGTGCGCCCGCGCGCGCCGCCGAACGCGGTGCCGCGCCACACGCGTCCGGTCACGAGCTGAAACGGGCGGGTGGCGATTTCCTGGCCGGCGCCGGCGACGCCGATGATGATGCTCTCGCCCCAGCCGCGGTGACAGCATTCCAGCGCCTGCCGCATCACCTGCACGTTGCCGATGCATTCGAACGAGAAGTCGGCGCCGCCTTGCGTGAGATCGACGATCGCCTGCACGACTTTGTCGCGGCCGACCTCATCGGGATTGATGAAATGGGTGAGGCCGAATTTCTCGGCCATCACGCGTTTTGACGGATTGGTGTCGATGCCGATGATCTTGTCGGCGCCGACCATGCGGGCGCCCTGGATGACGTTGAGGCCGATGCCGCCGAGGCCGAACACCGCGACATTGGCGCCCGGCCATACTTTGGCAGTGTTGATGACGGCGCCGATGCCGGTGGTGACGCCGCAGCCGATGTAGCAGATTTTGTCGAACGGCGCGTCCTCGCGCACCTTGGCGAGCGCGATTTCCGGCAGCACGGTGAAATTGGCGAAGGTCGAGCAGCCCATGTAGTGGAACACGACGTCGCCGTCGCAGCGGAAGCGGCTGGTGCCGTCCGGCATCACGCCTTTGCCCTGGGTGGCGCGGATGGCGGTGCACAGGTTCGAGCGGCGCGACAGGCAGGTTTTGCATTGCCGACATTCCGGCGTGTAGAGCGGGATGACGTGGTCGCCGATTTTCAGCGTGGTCACGCCGGCGCCGATCTCGCGCACCATGCCGGCGCCTTCGTGCCCGAGGATCGCCGGGAACAGACCTTCCGGGTCGGCGCCCGACAGCGTGTAGGCGTCGGTGTGGCAGATGCCGGTGGCCATGATCTCGACCAGCACCTCGCCGGCCTTCGGGCCTTCGATCTCGATGGTCTCGATTGAGAGCGGTTCACCCGCCTTCCAGGCCACCGCGGCGCGGGTTTTCATTGGCGTCCTCCCGAAGTTCCTTAAGGCTGCCAGGCCGCTTCTTTTGATTTCGGTTCGTCGGCTGCACTATCGCGCGCCTGGTCGATCACCTTGAACAGCGCGCGCAGCACATCTTTCACGCCTTGCCCGGAGGCCGATGACAGCACCAGCGGCGTCTTCCTGCACGCCTTCTTGAGCTTCGCGGTTTGCGCCTTGATCGCTTGCGGCGTCAGCGCGTCGGCTTTCGACAGCGCCACGATTTCCGGCTTGTCGGTCAGGCCTTGCCCGTAAGCTTCCAGCTCCGCGCGCACGGTCTTGTAGGCGGCGCCGGCGTCTTCTGTGGTGCCGTCGATGAGATGCAGCAGCACGCGGCAGCGTTCGGTGTGTCCGAGGAACCGGTCGCCCAGCCCGACGCCTTCATGCGCGCCCTCGATCAGTCCCGGCAGATCGGCCATGACGAATTCGCGATTATCGACTTCGAACACGCCGAGCTGCGGATGCAGCGTGGTGAACGGGTAATCGGCGATCTTCGGCTTGGCCGCGCTCACGGTGGCGAGGAAGGTGGACTTGCCAGCATTGGGCAGGCCAATGATGCCGGCATCGGCGATCAGCTTGAGCCGCAGGCGGATGGTGCGCTCCTCGCCGGGCTGGCCGGGATTGGCCTTGCGCGGCGCCTGGTTGGTCGAGGTCTTGAAATAGGCGTTGCCGAAGCCGCCATTGCCGCCCTTCATCAGCGTCACACGTTCGCCGGCGCGGGTGAGATCGGCAAGCAGCGTTTCGCCGTCCTCTTCGTAGATCTGCGTGCCGACCGGGACCTTGAGCACGACGTCCTTGCCGTTGGCGCCGTGCATGTCCTTGCCCATGCCGTTGCCGCCGGACTTGGCCTTGAAGTGCTGCTGGTAGCGGTAGTCGATCAGGGTGTTGAGGCCATTGACCGCCTCCACCACCACGTCGCCGCCCTTGCCGCCGTCGCCGCCCGACGGGCCGCCGAACTCGATGAATTTCTCGCGCCGGAACGCGATGCAGCCGTTACCGCCGGCGCCGGACTGCACATAGACCTTGGCTTCGTCGAGGAATTTCATGGTGTTACGCTATATGGCATCGCGCGGTCGAGTTCCACAGGCCGCCCGGGAATAAATCGCCGCGCCGCCCGATCTAGTCTCCCGTAACGCGCATGGGAGACTTAACGATGGCAGATCGCGACGAGGGCCCCAGCCGCCGCAAGGTGCTGGAATGCATGACCTGGGTGGGAACCGGGGTGTTGTGGACGATTTCCGGCGGAGTGCCGCATTCGCTCGGCCTGGTCGATGAGGCCAAAGCTTCGGAAGCCAAGGCGGCCGACGCCAAGGGCCTCACCTTCCTGCAGATCAGCGACAGCCATATGGGCTTCGACAAGCCGGCCAATCCGAACGCCAAGGGCACGCTGGAAGAGGCGATCGCCCACATCAAGGCGATTCCGGCCAAGCCGGCCTTCATGATTCACACCGGCGACATCACGCATCTGTCGAAGGAGACCGAATTCGACGACGCCGAAAAGATCATTTCGGGGGCGCGGCTCGACGTGCATTACGTGCCGGGCGAGCACGACATCATCGATCCCGACATCAAGCTCTACAAAGAACGCTACGGCCGCGGCACCAAGGGTTCGGGCTACTACAGCTTCGACGCCAACGGCGTGCATTTCATGGGCCTGGTCAACGTCGCCAATCTCAAGGGCGGCGGCATGGGCAGCCTCGGCGACGAGCAGCTCGAATGGATCGAGGACGATCTCAAGGGCCGCTCGGCATCGACGCCGATCGTAGTGTTCGCACACATCCCGTTGTGGTCGCTCTATCCGCAATGGGGCTGGGGCACCGAGGATAGCGCGCGCGCGCTCGGTTATATGAAGCGCTTCGGCTCGGTGACCGTGCTCAACGGCCACATCCATCAGGTGATGCAGAAGGTGGAAGGCAACGTCACCTTCCATACCGCGCGCTCGACCGCCTTCCCGCAACCGGCGCCGGGCACCGCGCCGTCGCCCGGCCCGATGAAAGTGCCGGACGACAAACTGCGCACCATGCTCGGCACCGCGAGCATCACCTTCAAGCAGGGCGAGCAGCGGCTCGCCATCATCGACACCCCGTTGAAGAGCTGAGTGCCAAGATCATGACCAGACTTCTCGCGCCCAGCGCACTCGCTTTGCTTGCCGCGCTTGCCGTCGCGTGCCCGGCTGATGCGGCGACCATCGAAGTGAAGATCGACAACTTCACCTTCAACCCGCAGCAGATCACGGTGAAGGCCGGCGATACGGTGACCTGGATCAACCACGACGACATCCCGCATACGGTGACGTCGAAAACCATGACCTTCCGATCGAAGGCGCTCGACAGCGACGATAAGTTCTCGTTCACATTCACGGCACCGGGAAGCTACGCGTATTTTTGCTCCTTGCATCCGATGATGACCGGCACGATTGTGGTGGAGGCGAGTGCAGGGAAGTAGCGACGAGTGGGCGGCGCCGAGCGATATGTGTTGCCCGCGGCCAAGGCCGGGACTGCGATGATGGTGGGCGGCGCTGATTTGAGCGGCGGCGGTGCGGAGCGTTTCAAGGCGCTCGCGCTGCCGCATCTCGACGATATCTATACGCTGGCGCGCTATCTCATGCGCAGCGCGAGCGATGCCGACGATGCCGTGCAGGAATGTTACCTGCGCGCGTTCCGTCATTTCGACACGTTCCGCGGCGGGCCGATCAAACCCTGGCTGTTCGCGATTTTGCGCAACGTCTGCCACGCGGCTTACGCCGGCAATGCGCGGCTGGTGTTCAAGGCGGAAGAGGAGGCGCAGGCCAAGCCGGTCTGGGGCGAGGACGGCGATACGCCCGAGCAGGCGATGCTGCGCCGGCATGACTCGGACACCATGCGCCGGCTGATCGGCGAATTGCCGGCGGAATTCCGCGAAGTGATCGTGCTGCGCGAGATCAACGATCTGTCCTATCGCGACATCGCGACGGTGATCGAAACGCCGATCGGCACGGTGATGTCGCGGCTGGCGCGCGCCCGCGGAATGTTGCGCGCGGCCTGGATCGCGGCCGAAGGCGGGGGTGTGTCACCATGAATTGCGACGAAGCAGGCGTGCTCATGCATGCGCTGATCGACGGCGAGCTCGACGCCGGTCACGCGCGCGAGGTCGAGGCGCATATCGTTGGCTGCCCGGATTGCGCGGCGCGCTTACGCGAATTCCAGGACCTGCGCAAATTGATGACGCCGGCGAACCTGCGCTACGCGGCGCCCGCGAGCCTGCGCGCCCGCATCGAAGGCAAGCTGCCGGCGCCGGCACCGGCCGCGACCAGCCGCCGTTCGGTGATCAAAGGCTTCGCCTTCGGCGCGGGCGCCAGCGCGCTGGCGGCGTCCGGTTTGCTGCTCATGGTGATGCGCGGCGACGAGCAAAAACGCATCCTGGAGGAGGTGATGTCGGCGCACCTGCGCTCGCTGCAGGCGCAGCATCTGATCGACGTGCAATCGAGCGACCAGCACACGGTGAAGCCGTGGTTCAACGGCCGTTTGGATGCCGCGCCGCCGGTGGTCGACCTCACCGCGCAGGGCTTCACGCTGCTGGGCGGACGGCTCGATTACGTCGATGCCAAGCCGGTGGCGGCGATCGTCTATCGCCGCCGCGTGCACATTATCAATCTGTTCTGCGCGCCGGCGCCCGGATCCGGCCACAGCGGCGCGGTGATGGAGAGCCTGCACGGCTTCAACGTGCGGCGCTGGAGCGAGAACGGCATCAATCTGTGGGCGGTGAGCGACATCAACGCCGACGAGTTGACGGAATTCGGCGAAAAATTCGAGCTCGCGCTGAAGCAGTAATCATGACGCGGTAAATTGCGTCGTGCCGTCACGCTTGATCCGTTCCAGCAGGTCGATTTCCCAGGACAAATACTCGTTCATGGCGGCCTTCGGGTCGCCCAGCCGCTCGTACGGCTTGAGCCAGACGTCGAGCGGCTCGTCCGCCAGTTTAGAGTCGGTCGAGAGCGGAAATCCGGCGGCCGCCCAGGCGGCGTTGCCGCCGTTGAGCCAGCGCACCGGCAGTGTCGTGAGCGCACGCGCTTCCTCGACGGCGAGGCCCGCGAGCACGCCGTCCTCCGAGGTGAGCACGACCATTTTGCGCAGCGGGATGTTCGGCAGCGCGCGATCGAGCCGCGAGCGGATCGCAAACCAGGCGCCGGGGATGTGGCCGCGGCGATAGTTCGGGCTGTGCGACAGATCGATGACGTTCACGTTGTCGATCGCCAGCACATCGGAGAATTCGACGGCCGCGTTCGCCGGCGGCGTGCCGAGCACGATATCGGCCGGCTGGCCTTTTTCGACGCCTGCTTCCGGCAGCACGGCTACGTCCTGCCAGCCCATCTGCTTGAGCCAGGAGGCGGTCATCACCGCGCGCACCTCGTTGTCGTCGCAAAGCACGATGCGCGCTTGAAGCGTGCCGGCATATTGATCGGTGGCCTGCACCAATTGGCCGCCCGGAGCCGAGATCGCGCCGGGGACGTGGCCGGCTTCGTATTCGGCCGGATCGCGCACGTCGAAGACATAGGTCGTGCGGCTTTGTTCGGCGCGCCAGCGTTCGAGCGTGGCGCGATCGATGCGTTCGATGCCGAAGCGGCGCGCCACTTCATCCGTTTTGGATTTCGCCCAGCTCAGCCCCGAGCCGCTCACCGCCGGCGCGCGGTTGTCCTTGCCCTTGTCGCAAGTGAAACCCGCGAGATGCCAGCCCATGGTGCCGTTGCGCAGCGCGACCACCTTGTTCGGCACGCCGGCATTGATCAGCGACTGCGCGCCGATGATGCTACGGGTGCGGCCAGCGCAGTTGACCACGATCAGCGTGTCGGGCGAGGGCGCGATGTCGCGCACGCGCAGCACCAGCTCGGCGCCCGGCACGTTGATGCCGGTCGGGATCGAGATGCGTGAGTATTCGTCATAAGGGCGGCTATCGAGCACGACCATGTTCGTGCCGGCGCGCATCAATGCGCTGAGCTCGTCGGCGCTGATCGAGGGCGTGTGGCTTGCATGCTCGATGAATTCGCCGAACGCCTTGCTCGGCACGTTGACGCCGGAGAACAATTCGAAGCCGGCGGCGGCCCAGGCCGCGACGCCGCCGTCGAGAAATGCGAGGTCGGAATAACCGGCGCGGGCGAGGACGTCCGCCGCGCGCTGGCTAAGGCCATCATTATCGTCGATCAGCACGATGCGCGTCGTGCGGCGCGGCACCAGGCGGGCGAACCGCAGTTCGAGCCGGCTGAGCGGCACCGAGCGCGCCCACAACAGATGACTGCGCGAGAAGATCAGTTCCTCGCGCAGGTCGATCAGCGCCAGCTCGCCGCCGTCGCTGAGCATGGCCTTGACGGACGTGGGAGTGACGGGGCGAAGCACCGCTCTTGTCGAATGCAGATTCACGAAGCCTGCCGGGCGTGGATCTGCTCGACCGCGCCGGTTTTCAGGTCGACCTTGATGCGGTTGATCTTCTCGAGATCGGTGCCGGTGACGCGGATGAAGCGCGCGTAGTCGGGATAATCGATCGAGTGGATGGCGCCGTCCTGGTAGATGCCGGCTTTTCCGGGCGTGAGCCGGTATTTCTTCACCGGCTTGAGCTTGGCATGCTTGGGATCGGCGCCGTCGTCCTCGCGCGCCCATTCGATCATGTCGGTGTATTTGGTGGCCTGGCCGTAGATCGCCCAGGAGGCGCCATGATCGTGCGGCGGCGACGCGTGCGCTTTCTCGTTGATATGAGCGAGCACCTGGAAGCCGAGTTTGGGGTCCTCGTACAGTATCTTCACACCGCGCGTCTGGTCGTCGCCGGCGTAGGCGCGGATGAAGTCGGGATTGCCGAGCAGCTTCTCGAGATTGCCGCGCACCTGTTCGCGCCCTGTCGGTCCGGGGTCGCGCGCGAGCGTGGTCTTGCAATCGGCGATGAACTGGTCGAGGTCGTAGGCCATGGCGGTCCTCCCTGACGACAACGGGTTTTTTCTAAGTCTTGCGCAATCCGAGGTCAGACGCCAGTCAAACTCCGCCCGCGACTGCCGCCGTTTTCAGGCGCCATTCGCCGCAGAAAACTCATGCAAGCTCAATAGTATTGCCGCTCCCGGCGCGCCGTCGGCTGCGCGCGGCCGTCAGCCCACCCGGCGGATTTTCGCGGGCGCTTCGAACACACAAAACCGGCTGCGGCCCGAACGCTTCGCTTGATAAAGCGCGGTATCCGCCGCCTTAATGAGTTCTTTGGCGTCGTTGCCGTGCTCGGGACTCATGGCGATCCCGATGCTCACGCCCATTTCGAAAGAATTCCCGTCGATGCCATAGGGCTTGGCGATAACGCGCAGCAGACGCCGCGCGAGTTCAATCGACCCGCCGTTCTCGGTATTGCCGGTCTGGATGATGGCGAACTCGTCGCCGCCGAAGCGTGCGACCGTATCTTCCATGCGCAGCGCGCTCTTGAGGCGGGCGGCCACTTCGATCAGCAAGGCGTCGCCGACGGCATGGCCATGCAGATCGTTGATGTTCTTGAAGCGATCGAGATCGAGATAGAGCAATGAGAACGGCGAGTCATGCCGCTGACTGTAGGCGATCGCCTGTTCCAGCCGTTCGCCGAAATAGACTCGATTGGGAAGCTCGGTCAGCGGATCGTGACGGGCGAGATGTTGCAGATGACGCTCGGCGTGCTTGCGCAGGGTCACGTCGGTATAAGTGCGCACCATTCCGCCGTCGTTCAGCGGGACGGTGCGGATTTCCATCACGCGGTCGCCGGGCTTCTCGCGTTCATGGACAAGCGTCTGGCCAGGCACCAGATTTTCAGGCGCCAGCATGACTTTCACGTCGTCGGGAGGATTCTGGAAATCGCCGCGATTCTTCTGATAATTGATGGTGTCCGTGACATGCGCGTGCGAAGCAAAGAGCGCCTCTGGAATCTCGACAAGCTCGGCGGCGCGCGCATTGTGGAGCTGGATGAAGCCGTTCTTGTCGATCACCACAAGGCCCTGATCCATATTCGCCAGCGTGGCCTGCAGCAGGTTGGCCTTTTCCGCCAGTTCCAGCGTGCGCTGCTCGACGCGCCGCTCGAGGTCGGACTTCGCCTCGCTGAGCGCTTCGGCTTGCTGGCGCAATCGCTTTGAGGCTTCCATCATGGCCGTACCGATCGTGTTCGCTTCGGCAACCGCGGTGACCGGCGTGGCGACGTCCTGTCCATGTCCGAGCGTGTTCGCTGTTCTGACCAGGGACTGTGTCGCGTGCGCCAGGATGGCGGCGAGTGACCACGCCACAGCGACGCTGATCGCAATCATGACCAAGGCGATGACAGCAAGGTAAATGAGCGAATTCCGCAACGGGGCATGCAGGACTTGCTGCGAGATGCCGGTCGACACGCCCCAGCCCGACTTGAGCGTGCGGAAAATTCCGTAGACCGGCACGCCTTGCGGGTTGATCCCGCTCCAGGTGAAGAGCGCCGCATGTTTACCGTCAAGACCGGGAAGTTTCTGGCCGAAAAACTTCTCGTTCTCCGCGGAGCGGGCTAAAATGATCCCGTTGCGGTCGACGATCGATGCGAAATAACTGGTTGTGAGGTTCTGCTCGCGGAGGATGCCGGCCATCCGGCTCAGCGGCATGCGGCCGACCAGGTAATATTTGATTTTTCCATCGAACTTCGCCGGCACGGTCACCAAATAGGCGGAGTTGGAAAAATCCTTGCCGCGCTGAATATCCGATATTCCAAACTGAATATGCTGGAGCGATGCCAAGATATTTCTGAGGTCGCTGCCGGCGCCGGAGTCGAAAAGGATGCGTTCGCCATCGGGGCTGACCAGAACGATGCGGCCGTCCTGCATGCTGCTGTCGATAAGGCTTTTGGCCTGTATGGCGAATGACGCAAGATCGCCATCGCGCAAGCTGGGCGTCGTCGCCAGCGTTCGCATCATTGCGATATCGGCGCTATCCTGGCGCTCGAGATCAAAGACGATGCCGCGATTGATGTCGTTGACGTGATTTTCGAGGCGCATTTTCTCGGATTCGGTGAAACGCCAGGTCATGAAACCGGCAATCGCCAAAACCGGCAACAATAGTGCCGCACATAGCGCAATCAGATAAAAGGAAAACGGCCGCGGCCGCGTGAACTTCGTAGCCAAAATTTCCCCCAAAGGTCCGAATGGCGATGGAACCTAGAGGGCCGGTGCTTTCGATCGCTTAACGGCATACCATTGCAATCAAATTGCAGTTTCTCAAGAATTAAAGCCGCAAAATCAAAGCCGCATCGCGTGGAAAGCAATTGCTAACCCTAACGGCGCTGCCAAGCGCGTAGGCTCAGGCGGCGCCGCATTGTGTGCGGTTACTCATTGCAATAAGCGCGCTCTGCTACGAGACGCGCCGGCTTTTGCTCCAGCCTTTCAGCGCCGACCAGATGCCGCGCTCGAGCCGGAAGCGGTCGATCGGCGCCGACGACTTGATCGAGCTGATGCGGTAGAGGCCGACGCCGGTCCACTGGAAGCCGCATTTCTCGAGCACCCGGCGCGAGGCCGGGTTGGTGACACGGGCACCCGCTTGCAGTGCCTCGTGCGCGAGATCGGTGAAGGCGTAGTCGATCACCGCGTGCAGCGCCTCGGTGGCGTAGCCGTGGCCCCAATGGTCCACACCCAGCCAGTAGCCGAGCTCGGGCGCGGGCTCCTGCTGCATGACGCCGCAGGCCCCGACCACGGTTTCGTCGCGCAGCGTGATCAGGAACACCGCCTCGCCGCCGGCTCGGTTGGCGCCGGCAATGAAACCCTCGGCATCCGCCATTTTATACGGATGCGGAATGCGCGCCGTGTTTTCGGCGATGCGGCGGTCGTTGGCGAGCGTCGCTACCGTTTTAGCGTCCTCGAGCCGCGGCGCGCGCAGGGCAAGCCGCTTGGTCTCGAGGACGGGGATACTGCCCTCGTGGAAGGTCTCTCTCGGTATGCGTTCCAGTAGTGTCATGACACGGGCTCCAGGTTTTCAACGCGGTTGAAAAGCGAAGAGGGGGAGCCGGTCACCCGTCTCCCCCTCTCAGAGCCCATTGAGCCCTGCCGGTTTGACTGGATGTCCGGCAGACCTCGAATTTTGGTCTACCTTTTACTCGGCCGCAGCCTCCGTCATCGGTACAACGGACACGTAGGTGCGGCCTTTAGCTTTGGTAGCGAACTGAACCTTCCCATTGACGAGCGCGAACAGCGTGTGATCCGTGCCAATTCCGACGTTACGGCCGGGATGCCACGTGGTGCCGCGCTGACGCGCAAGGATATTGCCGGCCACGACGATCTCGCCGCCCGCCTTCTTCAAGCCCAGGCTCCGGCCCGCGCTATCGCGGCCGTTGCGTGAAGATCCACCTGCCTTTTTGTGTGCCATAATCGCTCTCTTGAATTCCGTTACTCTTTACACCGATTCCGTGAAGGAATCATCTCACTTTTTCTTGCCCTTTGTGGCCGCTTTGGCGGGCTCTTTTGCGGCCGGCTTTTTGGCCTCCGGCTTTGCCTTGGCTGCCGCCTTGGGCTCGGCTTCCGCCTCGGCCTCCGGCTTCGGCTTTGCCTCGCGCTGGGGCCGCGGCGGCGGCTCCTTCGCGGGCTTGGCGCCATTGGTCAGGATCTCGGTGATACGGATCACCGAAAACTCATGGCGGTAGCCGCGCTTGCGGCGCGAATTCTTGCGCCGGCGCTTCTTGAAGGCGATCACCTTGTCGCCGCGCGTGTGCTGGAGCACCTCGCCGGCAACGGTCGCGCCCGCCACCATGGGCGTGCCGATCTGGGGGGTGTCGCCGCCGAGAAGCAGCACCTCGCCGAACTCGACGATCTGGCCCGGCTCGCGGGTCACCCGGTCGATCCGGATCACATCTTCAGCGGCCACCCGGTACTGTTTGCCGCCGGCTCTAATGACTGCGAACATCATTCTTCCCTCGTGTTCGATCCCGGTGCTCGGAGGATTCCGGACCGGCTTCTTTCAGTCGGTTTGTTGTGTGTTTTTAAGGGCTTAAGGGGCCCTTGAAAAAGCACGCGGACCCAAAGGTCCGATGCGGCCATGCTTATGACGGGGAAGGGTGCAAAATGTCAAGGAAAGGCGCGAATGGCGCCTTTTCGCCCCCCGGCAGCAGCCTTCAGCTTTCGCTCTTGGCCGGCGCCTCGGTGCCGGCGTCGTTCTCGGCGTCGCTGCCCAACTGCGCCAGCCGGTAGCCGACGCCCAGCTCGGTGACCAGGATCTTGGGCGAATCCGAATGCGGCTCTATCTTCTGCCGCAGCTTGCGGACGAAAATGCGCAGGTAATGGGTGTCGTGCACGTGGACCGTGCCCCACACTTCCTTGAGCAGGTGTTGGTGGGTGACCACGTTGCCGGCGTGTTGCGCCAGCACCTGCAACAACCGGTATTCCTTGGGCGTCAGTGTGAGGCGGGCACCGTTGAGCGTCACCGCGCGGGCGGCGAGATCGATAGTCAGCGGGCCGATCTTGACCGTCGGCTCGCCGCTCACCGCGCGCATTTGCCGGCGCAGCGCCACGCGCACGCGCGCCAGCAGTTCGGCCATGCCGAACGGCTTGACCACGTAATCGTCGGCGCCCAGCTCGAGCAAGTGCACCTTCTCCGCTTCGGTCGAACGTACCGAGAGCACGATGATCGGCACGCTTGACCAGGAGCGGATCCGCTCTACCACCTCGGAGCCGTCCATGTCGGGCAGGCCGAGGTCGACGATCACCAGGTCGATCGGCCGCAGCGTGGCGGAACGGATCGCCTCGGCGCCGGTGCCGGCCTCGTACACCATGAAGCCGTTGAGCTCGAAACCCGTGCGCAGGAAGCGGCGGATTTGAATCTCGTCGTCGACGACGAGCGCGATCGGGGCTGACTCATTCATCGGTGTCGCCTTCCATTTGCGGGACGGTGGCTTGCGTCACCGGGAGTTCGATCGCCATCGCGGTGCCGAGTCCGGGTCCCTCGCTGATAGCGTTTATCTTGCCGCCATTGACGGCGATAAAGGCGTTGGCGATCCAGAGGCCAAGGCCGGAGCCGCTGGTGGTCGCGGCATGGCGTTCGCCGCGTGCGAAACGATCCCATATTTTTGACTGCTCGGCTGCGGTCAGACCGGCGCCCTGGTCGCTGACACTCAGGATCATGCGGCCGTGGCGGGCGCGCGCGGCCACGGTGATCTGAGAGCCGGAGTGGGAATATTTCACCGCGTTGTCGAAGATCTGCACCAGCGCCTGCTGTACCAGCACCGGATCGACATGGATGAGCGGCAGATCGGCCGGCAGATTAACTGCGATACGGCGATCGGACATGCGATTACGGCAGCGCTCGATCGCCGAATTGACGATGTCGGCCGGGTCGGCCCATTCGATATGCGGCTTGACGCCGTCGCTGCTAATGCGGCTGGCATCGAGCAGGTTCTGGATGTCGTTGTTGAGACGCTCGGCCTCGTCGCGCACGTCGTGCACCAGCGCGCGCAGCGTCTTCTCGTTCGCTAGCGCCGGCGCCGCGCTCAGCACCGTGGCGGCGCCGAGGATGGAGGCGAGCGGCGTGCGCAATTCGTGGCTGACCGAGCCGATCAACGCCTCGCGCAACTGTTCGGCCTGCGTGCGCATGCGCGCCTCGCTGATCGCGTGCGCGACGCCCAGCCGCTCCAACGTCGCGGTGGCGTCGGCGAGCACCGCGTCGACCCGGATGCGCATCTCGTCCGAGCCTTCCCGCGATTCGCGGCCGAGGTTGATCGCGATGACGCCGAATTCGGAGCTCTTGGGTGACACCGCGCGGATCAGCCAGATGTCGCCGTTGTCGGCGGTCACGGTCACGCCGCTGTTGTCGGCATCGCGGCGGTCGGATGCGACCTCCACCACTTCGGCGAGGACTTGCTCTGGTACCGCGACGCCGGCGTGCCGCCCGCTGCTGGCGGACGCATCGCGCGCGCTGGCGAACAGAACGACCTTGCGCTGCATGACGGTGGCGAGGTGATCCTCGATCGCGGCATGAATGTCCGACACGTCGAACGCGACCGCCAGCCGGCGCGAAAAGGCGTAGAGGTCGCGCAGGTCGATTTCGCGCTGGCGCACGGTCTCCAATTGGCATTTGAGCTGGGTGGCGAGCTGGCTCACCACGATGGCGACGAAGATGAACAGGATCAGATTGAGGACTTCCTGCGGATTGGTGATGCGGAAGCTGTAGAGTGGCGGATAGAAAAAGAAGGCGGAGGCGAGCACCCCGCAGACCGCGGCGACGATTGCTTGTACGATGCCCCAGCGTGTGGCCGCGATCACCACTGGGATTAGATAGACCACGGAACCGTGTTCGAGCCCCAACCCCCAAACCATCGCAAAAAGCACTAAGGTCAAAATCGCAACTAGCCCGAGCGTCATGCAAACGCCGGGCAATTCCTTGCGGATGCCGTCGGATTTCACGCTGGTTTGCATCCTCATCCCGTCCGGCGGCCGGTTTCCCTTGGCTGCACATAATATACGTCGCCAAAGCCTTGTCTGTCTTGGCCCGCTTGGTTACATAGCGGCCGTCCAAGTCGGGCCGTTTACGGCCCCGTTCGGGCTCCGGAGAGGTGGCAGAGCGGTTGAATGCACCGCACTCGAAATGCGGCATACGGGCAACCGTATCGGGGGTTCGAATCCCTCCCTCTCCGCCAAACGTTACTCGTCACTCTCTCAGAGTCAGTCACGACGGCCTGAGCGACTGGGCTGCCACCAGCTCCTGATACGCCTGCGGCAGCAGGCGCGCGAGCAGCGCAGCCCAGATGAGCTGCCCCTGGTCGCCAGCGATCAGGTCCTGGCGAATCTCGATCGCCACATGATGCAGGCCGCGCCGTTCGGCATGCACCGGAATGGTGTAATCCGTCGCATCATTCACGTCGTAGGGCTCGTTGTCTCCGACCACGAGTCCCTCTTCTTGTTTTAGTAGCGCCATGAGGAGACGGGCAAAGCGCGGATCACGATTGTAAAGCACGCCAGCATGCCAGGGCCGCCCCACGTCCATGAAGACAGGGGTAAAGCTGTGCATTGCAATCAGCGCCGCCGGCCGGCCGGCTTGGCGTCTGCGGTCGAGTTCGGATTCGATACGATCATGGTAGGGTCGGAAAATCTCGCGCACGCGCGCGGCCTTCTGCGCCTCGCTCACGCCGATATTGCCTGGCACCGGGGCGGCCTCGCTGATGTCCAGGATCGATTCCTTCGACCGCGGCGGGCGATTGCAGTCGATAACCAAGCGCGAATAGTTCTGCTGTATCAGGGTAGCGTCGAGCGCGTCCGCCAACTGGCGGCACACTGCGGCGATGCCGATGTCCCAGGCGATGTGGCGCTGGCGTTCTGCTTCAGAAACGCCGAGCCCGCGCAGGGCGCGCGGCATGGAGTTGCCCGCGTGATCGGCGACGATCAGGAACGGGGATAGGCCGTTTTCGTTGTGCACCATGACCGGCGCCGGCTCGTCTGCCGCCAACAGGCTATCTGAAATCTCGTTCATCGGCGCTCAGGCTTGTGCAAAAAAACGACGGGATGGTAAAGACACACACTGTTCTTGGCGCGGAATATGCATGTTAGTGGGACTTGCATTATTGTGGGACCGCAATGCCGATTCTCACTATCAGGCACGTCACGACCTACCACTATAAGCAACCGGTCGCATTCGGCGAGCACCGGATGATGTTGCATCCGCGCGACGATGGAGACCAGAAGGTGCTCAAATCCGAGCTCGTGATTACGCCCGAGCCGAGTCAACTGTTCTGGACACGGGATATCCACGGCAATCATGTCGCGACCGCCCGTTTCGAAGAGCGGGCCTGCGAGCTTCGCTTTGAAAGCACCATTCATCTCGACCACGCGCCGGGTGGCTTCCGAGCAGCCGATATCGAGGACTTTGCCCGTACCCATCCGTTTGCCTACCCAGCGGAAGACAGGCCAGGTCTCGCCCGCGTCATGGCGCCGCGATCCCCGCACCCCAGTGTCGATCGTTGGGCCGCCAAGTTCCTGCACGCGGACGGATCGGCCGACACTTACGAGCTTCTCGTCGACATGACGCAGACCATCAAGCGGACCTTCAAGCACAAGGCGCGGCACGAGAAGGGTACCCAGGACCCGGTTCGAACTTTGAAGCTCGCGAGCGGGAGTTGTCGCGACGTTGCCGTGTTCATGATCGAGGCGCTGCGCTCGCTTGGGATCGCTGCGCGGTTCGTGTCCGGATATCTGCATCTTGCCGATGACGATGACGACCGTGTCACCGGTGGCAACACCCATGCTTGGGTCCAGGCCTATGTTCCCGGCCCCGGTTGGATCGACTTCGATCCGTCGAACGGCATGGTCGGGAACCAGAACCTCGTGCGCGTCGCGGTGGTGCACGATCCGCGGCATGCAATTCCTTTGCAAGGAACGTGGATCGGTAGCGTGTCGGACCATCTCGCCATGAAGGTTGCCGTCAAGGTCACCGCGGCGGCCGCATGAATTGTGGCCGCGTGACGAATGAATAGAATTTCTGCGCCGTCTTATTTTTAGCAACCAGGACTCCGTTTGCGCGGGCGGAAAAGGTTTTCGATGAAGATTCGGGCCGGCTACGAAATTTCCTATGACTGCCCGCAGCCGACGCCCATGATCCTGCAGCTGAGCGTGCATCCATCCCGCACTTCCGATCTGCTGAGCTGGGATCGCATTCAGTTCAGTCCGCCCATCCCCGCCAACACTTATCACGACGGTTTCGGCAATTTCTGCCATGTGATCCGCGCGCCCATGGGCCGCCTGACCATGTGCACGGACTTTCTGGTACAGGATAACGGTGAGCCGGACGTGGTCGCGCCACAGGCGGAGCAGCACGCACTCGAAGACTTGCCGGTCGACGTCCTGGTCTATTTGCTCGGCAGCCGCTACTGCGAGACCGATCGGCTGTCGAACACGGCGTGGTCGCTATTTGGACAGGTGCCGAAGGGGTGGCCGCTGGTACAAGCAATCTGTGACTACGTCCACGATCGCATCACGTTCGGTTACCAGCATGCGAGCCCGACCAAATCAGCCTGGGATGCATATAACGAGCGACGCGGCGTTTGCCGGGACTTTGCCCACCTTGCAGTTACGCTGTGCCGCTGCATGAATATTCCGGCGCGCTACTGCACCGGCTATCTTGGCGACATAGGCGTGCCGCCGCCCTACGATCCCGGTGACTTCGCCGCCTGGTTCGAGGCCTATCTCGGAGGACGCTGGTACACCTTCGACCCACGCAACAATGCACCGCGCGTCGGCCGCATCCTGATGGCGCGTGGGCGCGATGCCACCGACGTCGCGATCGTGACGTCTTTCGGCCCCTGCACCCTCGTGGGCTTCAACGTGATCACTGACGAAGTCAGGTAGACCGCTTCCGCGCGTACGTGATGATTCGGTAAAATTGAATTACTGACCGGATGAGTTTTGCTCTAAAGACAACACAGCATATCTTCGAATGGCGCTTAAACGGCTAGCATGTTGGAGCTTTCGTTGATCACGCTGAAGATCCGTCACAAGACAACCTATCGGTTTCGTCAACAGGTGAGCCTGCTGCCGCACCGGTTGATGTTGCGCCCGCGCGAGAGCCGCGATCTTCGCCTGATGTCGAGCAATGTGGCGGTGACGCCGGCCGCGGCGGTGACCTGGGCGCATGACGTCTACGGCAATACCGTCGCGACCGCCACGTTTTCGACTATGACCGACATTCTGGTGATCGACAGCGTTGCGGAAATCCAACTCAACGCGGCCCCTTGGCCTGTGTTCGACATCGCCGGCTCGGCCATTTACTACCCCTTCCGTTATTCTGACGATGAGTGGACTGACCTCGGTGCGCTGGGGTTTCAGCAATACGCGGACTTGGGCGGCCAATTGCAAAGCTGGGCGCGAGCCTTTGTCCGCAGCAATCCGACCGACACGCTGTCCTTGCTCAAAGACTTGAGCACCGGCGTTGCGGAGCGGATCCACTATCAGAGCCGGGAGGTCGAGGGCACCCAGTCGCCGACCCAGACTCTGGATCGGGGCTGGGGATCCTGCCGGGATTTGGCCGTCCTTTTCGCCGAAGCGGCCCGCAGTCTTGGTTTCGGGGCGAGAATCGTCTCGGGCTATCTCTACAATCCGGATCTGAACCGTGTGGGGTCGGAAGACAGCGGGTCGACCCATGCTTGGGCAGAAGTTTATGTGCCGGGTGCGGGCTGGATTACCTTCGATCCGACCAACCGCAGTCTCGGCGGCTTCAATCTGATTCCCGTCGCTGTAGCGCGCGACATCCGGCAGGCCATGCCGGTGGCCGGCAGTTTCGTGGGGATGACCGATGCCTTTCAGGGAATGTGGGTTGAGGTCCAGGTCACTTCACAGACGGAGTGATCGGGAAGTCATGCATCCTTTCGTCGCCGGCACATCGGCGACGGCCCAGAAATTGCATGTTTAATAGGCAGTTAAATGGATTGGTTTTTCGGCCGCAATCGCGGCAAATCAGCTTAGGCGTATAGTACTGTAAAGTCCCATGTCGATCCTCGTCGGTCTCCACCACGTCACGCGGTACAGTTACGATAGGCCCGTCAGTCTTGGGCCGCAGATCGTTCGCCTCCGCCCGGCTCCACACTGCCGGACTAGAATCCCGAGCTACTCGCTCAAGGTGACGCCGGCGCAGCACTTCGTGAACTGGCAGCAGGATCCGCACGGCAATTGGCTCGCGCGTTTTGTATTCCCAGAAAAGTCCACCGAGTTCTCAGTGACGGTCGATCTCCTTGCCGATCTCGAAGTGATCAATCCGTTCGACTTTTTCATCGAGCCCTATGCGGAGAAATGGCCTTTCGCCTTTCCCGCCGAGCTGCGCGAAGACCTTGCGGCGTTTGTCGAGCGGGAGCCGGCCGGACCGCGCCTGCAAGCGTTGCTCGACTCGATTTCACGCGAGCCGCGCAATACGACCGACTTTCTTGTCGAGCTCAATCAGCGCCTGCAACGCATGATCGGATATGTCATCCGCATGGAGGCGGGCGTGCAGTCGCCGGAGACGACTCTAGCGACCGGTCTGGGCTCCTGCCGCGACACGAGTTGGCTGCTGGTGCAGATCCTGCGTCATATCGGTCTGCCCGCCCGCTTCGTTTCCGGTTATCTCATCCAGCTCAAGCCCGACGTGAAACCGCTGGAAGGTGCGGCCGGCGCCGCGCATGACTTTACCGACCTGCATGCCTGGACCGAAGTCTATCTTCCAGGCGCCGGCTGGATCGGGCTCGACCCGACGTCGGGACTGTTGTGCGGGGAAGGCCATCTCCCGGTTGCAGCAACGCCACACTTCCGCTCAGCCGCACCGATCACCGGCTTAGTCGAGCCGTGCAAAATCACGTTTTCGTTCGACATGAACATCACGCGGCTCGCCGAGAAACCACGCGTGACGCTGCCATTTTCCGACGAGGCTTGGGCGGCATTAGATGCGCTCGGCGAAAAAGTCGACGCTGATCTCGCTGCCAACGATGTTCGCCTGACCATGGGCGGCGAGCCGACTTTTGTATCGGTCGACGACTACCAGTCGGCGGAGTGGAACACCGCCGCGCTTGGTCCGGCCAAGCGAATCCGCGCCGACGATTTGATCCGCCGCCTGTACCAACGTTTCGCGCCAGGCGGCCTCCTGCACTACGGCCAGGGGAAATGGTATCCCGGCGAACCTTTGCCGCGCTGGGCGTTCTCACTGTTCTGGCGTCGTGATGGTGTACCGGTCTGGCGCGATATCAACCTAATCGCACGCGGGCCCGCCGCACGGCTGCCATCGAACGGCGATGCACGGCGTGTCGCCGAGGGCATTGCCGCGCGCCTGGGAATCACGGCCGATCTCGTGCAGCCCGCGTTTGAGGATCCGACCGACCGCATGCTGAAGCAAGGCGCCGTCCCGGTGAACATCGATCCCAGCGATCCGAAGATCGATGACCCTGCGGAGCGTGTGCGCATCCTGCGCGCGTTCGAACCTAACCTCACGCAGCCGGTAGGGTTTGTGCTACCGGTGCAACGCTGGGCAACGCAGAGCAAATCCAGATGGCTGAGCGAGGTGTGGCGCACGCGCCGCGGCCAGTTGTTCCTAACCCCGGGCGATTCCCCACTCGGACTTCGACTGCCGCTGCAATCGCTGCCCTATATTCCGCCCGCGGATTTCCCGCATCCAGTGCCGGTCGACCCGTTCGCCGAACGCCGGCCATTGCCCGATGCGGACGCAGCAACTCGCTCAACCTGCGACGACACGGCGGCACCGCTCGCTCCGGAGGACGCACGGGCTGGGCCGTGCGCGCCCGCCGGGATGCAAGCTAGCGCTCCTCCCGTGCGCACGGCGCTGGCGGTCGAGGTGCGCGACGGCCGGCTCTGTGTGTTCATGCCACCAGCCGAACGGATTGAGGACTATCTCGAACTGCTGGCGGTGGTCGAAGCGACAGCGGCGGAGCTTGGGATGCCGGTGCAGATTGAGGGCTACACCCCTCCCTCGGATTCGCGCGTCAACCTCATCAAGGTAACGCCTGATCCGGGCGTGATTGAGGTCAACATCCATCCGGCCGCGACTTGGCGCGAGGCGGTCGAGATCACTTCTAGTCTCTACGAGGAGGCCCATCTCGCCCGCCTCGGCACTGACAAGTTTATGATCGACGGCCGCCATACCGGAACCGGCGGCGGCAATCACGTCGTGCTCGGCGGGCCCAACGCCGCCGACAGCCCATTTCTGCGGCGGCCTGATCTGCTCAAGAGTCTCGTGCTCTATTGGCAGCGGCGGCCGTCATTGTCGTACCTGTTTTCCTGTTTGTTCATCGGGCCGACCAGCCAGGCACCGCGCATCGACGAGGCCCGGCAGGATATGCTGTACGAACTTGAGATCGCCTTCGCCAATGTGCCAGCACCCGGCATGGGCAAACCGCCGCCGCCGTGGCTGGTTGACCGCCTGTTTCGCAACATCTTGGTCGACGTGACGGGCAACACCCATCGGACCGAAATCTGCATCGACAAACTGTTCTCGCCGGAAGGGCCGACCGGCCGTCTCGGGCTGGTCGAGTTCCGCTCATTCGAAATGCCCCCGGATGCGCGCATGAGCCTTGCCCAGCAGTTGCTATTGCGCGCGCTGGTCGCCTGGTTCTGGCGCCAGCCGCTCGAGGGCCCGCTCACACGCTGGGGTACGGCGCTGCATGACCGCTACATGCTGGAACATTTTATTTGGGGCGACTTCCTACAGGTCTTGGACGACCTGAAGCAGGCGGGATACAATTTTGATTCGGTCTGGTTCGACGCGCAGCGACAATTTCGCTTTCCGCATTATGGCACCGTGCAGCGAGGCGGCGTCGAGCTCGAATTGCGACAGGCGCTCGAGCCTTGGTATGTGCTGGGCGAAGAAGGGGTGCCAGGCAACACGGTGCGGATTGTCGATTCCTCCGTCGAGCGTCTGCAGGTCAAGGTGCAAGGTTTGAACGAAAGCCACCACATTGTTACTTGCGACGGACGCCGCGTGCCGCTTTGCCCGACCGGCCGGCCGGGCGAATTTGTAGGCGGCGTCCGCTACAAAGCATGGGATTTGCCGTCGGCCTTGCATCCAATGGTCGAGGTGCATGCGCCGCTCACTTTCGACATCATCGATAGCTGGAGCCTGCAGTCTTTGGGTGGTTGCGTGTATCATGTCGCGCACCCGGGTGGACGCAATTACGAAACCTTTCCGGTCAATTCCTATGAGGCGGAAGCTCGGCGCCGGGCCCGGTTCCAGGACCACGGTCACACCGGCGGATTAGTCGATATTCCGCCTGTCGAGCGCTCTCTCGAATTTCCGACGACCCTCGATCTCCGGCGTCCTCTGTAAGAGCACTATGGCAGCCCATCTCGATAATGCTCTTGCGCAGCAGAACGGCAACCTTGAACCGTTGGTTTCAGGCTATCGACCGCTGTCCGGCGTTTTCGACGAGATGATGGATGCTGACGGACGTCTGCGCGCGCACTGGCTGCCCTATCTGTCAATGCTCTCTGCCTTGGGCGGCGACGAGATCAATCGTCGATTCGCGTCCGCCGATCGCTATTTGCGCGATTCCGGCGTTTTCTACCGCGTCTATGAGGATCCAACGGGCGTCGAACGTCCGTGGCCATTGAGCCATATACCACTTCTCATCGCTCCTTCCGAATGGAAGCAGTTAGAGGCCGGGCTCATCCAACGCGCCGGATTGCTCGA
Source organism: uncultured Alphaproteobacteria bacterium (assembly GCA_963739075.1). Classification (GTDB taxonomy): domain Bacteria; phylum Pseudomonadota; class Alphaproteobacteria; order Rhizobiales; family Xanthobacteraceae; genus Pseudolabrys. The sequence continues at coordinate 586,316 of CAVTZC010000009.1, forward strand.
GGCCGTATTGGCGGATGTCTACGGTTCGGCCGAACTCATTCGCGATGGCCGGCTACCCGCCACCTTGGTCGCCGGCAATCCGGAATTCCTGCGGCCACTTGTCGGCGTCGCGCCGACCGGAGGTGCGCACCTCCGCTTCTACGCCGTGGATATCGGGCGTGGCCCCGACGGGCGATGGTGGGTGCTCGGCGATCGCACGCAGGCGCCCTCGGGCGCAGGTTATGCGATCGAGAGTCGTCTCGCCCTGGCGCGGGCGATGCCCGACATCTATCGCGCGGCGCACGTTGAACGTGTCGCCCCGTTCTTCCGGGCCTTTCAAGCGGAGCTTTCCGCGTTCAACCGTCATGACGATACCCGTGTTTGCCTGCTCACTCCGGGTGCGATGAACGAAAGCTATTTCGAGCATGCTTATCTCGCCCGCTACCTCGGCCTACTCCTGGTCGAGGGCGAAGACCTAACAGTACGTGACGACGGCGTCTTTATCCGTACGATCTCGGGCCTGCGGCGTGCCGAGGTGTTGCTGCGTCGGCTCGATGCCGATTTTACCGATCCGCTTGAACTTAACGCGGCCTCACGTCTCGGCGTGGCCGGCCTGGTGCAAGCCGTGCGCGCCGGTAATGTCGTCATCATCAACTCGCTCGGCGCCGGTCTGGTCGAGGCACGCGCGATGCTGGCGTTCCTGCCGGCTTTGGCGCCGACCGTGCTCGGCACCGATCTCGTCGTGCCAAATATCGCGACATGGTGGCTTGGCCGTACCGACATTCGCGAACAATTGGCAGCTAAGCTCGACAGTATGGTCATCGCCCCGGCATTCACTGATTCCGCGCCCAACATGCAACTCGGTGATGGAACTCTGGTTGCTGAACTTGGCGACGCGAAACGTCGAGACCTGATGATGTCAATTCAAGATCGAGGCGTCGACTATGTTGCCCAGGAAGCAGTTACGCTGTCGACCACGCCAGCATGGCGTGACGGCCGGCTGCAGCCCCGGCCGTTCACGCTGCGTCTGTTTCTCGCCAAAGTCGGCGAGCGCTGGCAGGTCATGCCGGGCGGGTTCGTGCGCATTGCGGAGAGTGTCGATGCGCGCGCAGTCAGCCTGCAGCGAGGCGCCGCGACCGCTGATGCCTGGGTGTTGTCGGACGCGCCGGTCGCGGAAACAACGCTGTTGCCGACGCCAGAGAGGATCACCGTTCAGCGGGCGACAGGCGCGCTGCCCAGCCGAGCCGCCGACAATCTGTTCTGGCTGGGGCGCTATTTGGAGCGCGCGGAAGCGATGCTGCGGCTCGTTCGCGCCCTGATCAGCCGTGTGGCTGAAGCTGGAGATGCGACCGCGCCGGTCATTTCAAGTATCAGCGCTCTGCTCAGTGCCTGGATTGCCGCACCTCCCGACGCTTGGCAGACGTCTGCGGCATTGATCGCGCGGGCGGCACTGACGCGCAGCGAGTTCGATGGATCGCTGCCGCGGCTGGTCAATACTGCACGTGCGGTGGCTTCCATTATCCGAGACCGTTTCTCGCCTGATGTCTGGCGGGCGCTCAATGACTTGGTCACCACGATCAACGCGCCGCTGGCCATCGGTCCCGACGAAAGCGCGATGATCGAGCGGGTAGAGGCTGCCGTACGCATCATTTCCTCCTTATCAGGGCTAGCGCAGGAGAACATGACGCAGCTCGCAGGCTGGCGGTTTCTTGAGCTCGGTCGCCGCATCGAGCGCGCAATCCTAACCTGCCGCAGCGTCCGTTGGTTCGCTTTTGGCGGTGCGCCGAATGATGGCCTCGATGTGCTGTTGGAATTCGCGGACAGCCAAATCACCTATCGGCAGCGTTACGTGATGATCGCCGCACCGGCGCCGGTGATTGACCTGGTGATGCTCGATCCCAATAATCCCCGTTCGGTTGACTTTCAACTCGATCGCATCGAGGCCCACCTTGCCGCCCTGCCGAGGCGTCAAGTTGCCGGCCGACTTTCGTCGGTACAGCAGATAGCGGCCTCTATCGCCACCCGCTTGCGTACCGCCGACGCGGCCAAGATCGACAAAGCACTAATCTTCAACGTCGAATCGACGCTGATGAAATTGTCGGAAGCGGTCTCGGCATATTATCTCACCCACAACGAACGATCGGAAGCGGCTTGGGGTGCGCTCGCATGATCTACGACATCCGACAGACGACGACATGCACCTACGCCTCTCCAGTTGCGCATGCGCGGCATGTGCTGCACATGACCCCGATTGATCGCACCGGACAGCACGTGCATCTTGCCTCGCTGCAGATTTTGCCGGAGCCATCGCAACGCGGTGAGGGGCAGGATTTCTTCGGCAATCGCATCACTTGGATCACGCTTGTCGATCGGCACGACAAGCTGACGGTGAAAATGTCGGCGCGCGTCGCGGTGGACGAGACCACCGCGTCCGAGACAATCACGACGCCGGCATTTGAAGCGGTGCGCGAAGAGGTGTTCGCGACCGCTGAGATTGGGAAGATGTCCCCAGCGCATTTTTTATTTCCGAGCCGAATGGTGTCGCTCGATCCGGAAATTCGCGAATACGCGAGGCAAAGTTTTGCAAACGGTCGCCCTCTGCTCGAAGGTGCGATTGATCTCATGTACCGGATTAAGGCCGACATGGTCTATGACACCGGCGCCACGACTGTCAGAACTACACCGCCAATGTCGTTTGCGCTGCGTCGCGGCGTTTGCCAAGACTTTGCGCATATCATGATATCAGGGCTGCGCGGAATCGGATTGCCGGCGGCTTACGTGAGCGGCTATTTGCGCACCGTACCGAGGGAGGGCGCGACGCAACTGCAGGGCAGCGACGCGATGCATGCCTGGGTCTTAGCGTGGTGCGGTTCGGCAACCGGTTGGATCGGGCTCGACCCGACCAATGCAAGACTGGCCTCCGATGACCATGTCACGTTGGCGATTGGCCGCGACTATACTGACGTCGCACCCATCGACGGCGTGATCGTAGCATCGGGAAGCCAACGCATCACCGAATCTGTGAACGTCATTCCAGTGCACTGAATATTTCGAACAGGGAAGCCAATTGAGTATTGATGAGTCCCTGTGCGACCTATAACAGGTCGCCAGATTTTCGTTGGGGCTTCGTTGTTGGCCGCGCGAGGGCCGTCATTACAGCCGATGCGTGCTTCTTAGCGTCAGCCATAGTGCCATACACAAATCCCGATCTTATGGGAGCCTTGAGGCGCTTCCTATGAACATCCCAACGCCAAAAAGATGCTCTGCCGCTCGAAGCGCGGTAAATCTTATAACTGAGGTCGCTGATTTCCATCGTTCCACATTACGTGCTGCCGGCCATGTCTCTAAGCTCAAATATTGGGCGGGTACGCGCCAGCATCAAAAATAGCGGTATTATGGTGCGAACTGCGTCTAGGACCACAATGAAAGAGGCTGCCAACTGAGGCTCGAAACTTAGAATACGATCAGCGGCAAAGAGATTTAACCGACCGCGCGTCTGCCATTTATGCATGGTCCTTTTTTAGTTTTGGCGTCGTTTGCGCCGGACTGCCGGAAATCCGGGATAATTGTTCTAAGTAAGCAATTCTGTATTTGCACTGTTTAAAATCATCAAGCTTGCAGTCGTCTATTCTGCAATCCAACTCGCACAGGCCAAGATCATCCGGCCCAGTGTGAATAATATGCCTCTTCAAGAATTGCTTGAGCCAGCTCGTCATATAGCCATAAAGGACGCAAAAAAAGTGCGGTGCATTGAGAAAGATCAATCTAATTTTGTTTCCTATCCACGACGACACGGCCACCTAAAAGCGGAGCTGAGTGTCGCGCCTACAAAGTTCGCGCCAAGACACCGAACCAAATTAGACAAAGTTTTAGGCAACGTCCTACAAAGTCAAAAACAATTACCTACAAGCCCTCCGACGGATTGCAAGCCCGCGAAAACGATCAATCGTGATCTAGATCAAGGCACGGGTAATTGCCGCGCCGTAATAACATTAAATGTGGGACGATATATCTAAGGCTCCCATCGACCGTGATCTTGAGCTCGCCGTCATTGATAGGGACGGCCCACATGCTCTGATGTTCCCGTGCCGTCGCATTGCAGACGGATGGATCAAGGCCGAAACCAAAGAGCGGATTGACGTGCACCCCTCACATTGGCGGGAATGGGGGCAACCGTCTTAAGGGTTTCATTCTTTTATCGCTCACGGCGTATTGTTTATTTCTGTTTCTGTCGCTTGCTGGATAAGGTATCGCTCTGATTTTTGGTGTGCCCTAAATGTCCTGTGAGCTGATGCCCTCGCATCCGATGGCAACGAGGGATGCTAGGAAAAACGTCGCCGTGAAGGTGCCCCTACTGAGCTTATAAGCGACGGTTGCTTTTGTTTCGTCCTTAAATCCACGCTTCTTCAGCAGATTGGCCAATCCGGCATAAGTAATCCCGGCTCTTTTAATCCCCACCTTTAGGTGCCGGGAAGCCTTTTCAGCCCGTTCCGTCTCAGTGTTTACCAAACCCATAGCGCCCTCATACGTGCTTGTCATTCAGCAGCAACATCGGTCACTTTCGCGACGAATTTCTCACAATCAAGTGGTCTGACCCAGGTTGATCAAACTGCAATTCAAAAAAGATATCGGCGTTGGGGCAAAAACGTGGGGGCAACGGTACCGAGGTCGGCAAACTGTCGAGCCAGTCGCGGCAGACCTGTTTGGCCGGGCAAGCTTCACACCGGTGGAGCACGGTTGCGTAGCTTAAGCTCAGGCGCGGCATGACACCGCCGCCTAGTTCAATACCGAGGCGCTCCATCATTTCACAGATAAAGATTGGCAGATGCTCAGGTATGGCCGGCGCAGTCATGATCGCCACCCTTTGTTCGCCCAGCAAAAGATAGATCCGCCAATCCGCTTCATCGTACAATGATCCAAATCAATCATGCCGCTTAAAGTTGTCCACCATCGGTGGCGTCCCATTGTCAGCGAATGTAAATCGATACAACCTATTATCCCCTTGTAATTTCCGTGGCCGCTCTGCCATCACCAGCCTTAACGGTGAGCAATTTATTCGAGCATGAAGGCAGGCGGAAAAAGGCTTCGCAGCACTGATTAAATTCAAGGCACCCGAGAGCCATTCGCGCGCACCTCTAGATCATATCGAGGGGCTAACAAGCATGGACAACGGGTGCCGGTACAGCTCAGCGACGGACGGTAAATAAGCGCCGGTTATGGCCATACACAAGTTACGACCAAACAACGTCAGTGGTGCTGTCTGATCCAAGTCAATGACTCTCTCGCGACTTCCGGTTCTGCCTTTGATGCGCATCGGAGAGGTTTGCTGCTGACGAGCTTCAGAACTTTTCATCGCGCAAGTCGGGAAGGACGCTGCCCAATCGGGTAAGCGGAGGACGCTTTCGGGTGTTGCCCAACAATGTCCGCCGGCGCCCCCTTCCTACCCTTTCTTTTTTCGGGAAGTCGCATGAACCGTTCAGAGAATATCGTGAAAAAGCCAGCCCTTATTGCGGATCTTCAACGGCTCGAAGATGAAATCGATGAGGCTCTGCTTCGAAAGCCGGCCGACGACCCTATGACCGTTGAGTTCAAGCGCCGCAAGCTGCACTTGAGAGATGAGATCGAATTTCTCCGTCATGAGTTTACGGAACGTGGCGAGCACGATGACCTTCTAGGCTGTCGGCTGGCAATGTTGGGTCTCGATCCCTACGCGATCGAAAGTGGCGACAGAGAAACATTCGCCCAAATTAACCGAAATTGCACGTGTTGCGACTTTCGGGAAGCTTGTGTTGTGGACTTGAAGCGTGATCCTAACAATCCGGTGTGGGAAAGTTATTGTCCGAACTCAGAGGTCCTCAATGTGCTCACCGCGGCTTGGTGGCCTGCGAATGCTGTCTGAGGCATAGCGCCAATTCGCCGTTGTCCAGGAAAGCAAATTGAGGCCGTCTTAATTGGCAATCACTTTCATTTTCGGCTGTAAAGCTATCTACACCCGGCGGCGCGTTGGTTGCTCATATTGCTAGCCTGCTTTTTCGGGCAATCGGCGGTGATCTCGCCGAGCCAATCCAGCACCTTGGCATCGTGTCCACGTTGGTCGATCATCCTCCCCAAGCCGCATCAGAGCAAATCCGCCAGTGATAATTACGCGTGTCCCTGCACAGGGCGAGCAAGCAATTCCCGGAGTTCTTTTCGATTCGGATCATTAATCGACGCCAGGAGCTGTTTCACTACGTACACGGCCGCAGCCATATCTTGTGGCGGATATTGTTTTGCTTGTCGTAACAAAGCTTCGGAAAGAATTTCAGGTTCCGAAATCCCTTTGGCGACGATAATTTCAAAGACAAGTTTGAGCGTATCCATCAAGGCGATTTCCGCTTCGCGAAGATACTTTGGGTCATCGTTATTCATATTTCCTCCAAAGGGAACGGCGTGGTGTCACCTGCGCGGTGATCGTCCAAAACCACGGCGCGCCCTCGGGTGCTTGCGGGTGTAGCATGATGCGTCCGGTGTGCTGGTCGCCGTCGAACACGTCATAATCGTCCTCCGACCATTCACCTCTCAGCTGGCTTTTGGATGCGCGTTTCAGAATGAGCATGAGACAACTTAGCGGCGATTGCAGCCGCGGCCGACAAACCACGCGGCGAGCGTTGGCACGCTGTTCGTGGGCATGTTGCGTAAAGCCGCCTGATCAAAACACCTGATCGGATTTCGGAGAGGCCGGCGGTCTTTCTGATTGTGCGCAATCCGAAATCGCTATGCCGCTTCTACTTCTGCTTCATAAGAGACGACAGTCTCAAAGGCATAGCCGCACGCCTCGCATTGCCAAAGGTGCCGGACGCGGCGCTCATCGACGTGTTCCGACCATTCCGGCATGAACAGGCTTTCGTGGCATTGCGCGCATGGAATGTGCGGGCGTGAGGGTGCGATTTTTTTGGTGTTATTGAGACGATAAGACATAGGGCGTTCCTCGAGCTGTGTTGCTCGCACATTGGATGCGCGGCGTTTGGCGGATTTTTGAAAAACTTAGCGCGACAATGAAGCAGCAATTCTTACCTTTTTCTTACTCGCGCTGCGGAACTTTTATCCCGTCCACTGCGCCATAAAATCAGCCATCGCTGCCTCCCGCGTCGCCGCCTAGCCGCGATCATGCGGGTACTGCGGCACACGCGCCGTGATCGTCCAGAAACACGGCTGCCCCTGTGGCGCTTGCGGGTGAAGCATGATGCGACCGACGTGCTGGTTGCCGTCGAACTCGTCGTAGTCGTCGTCCGACCATTGGCCGTTGGGGCGGGATTTTGAGGCGCGTTTAAGGGTGAGCATTACGGAGACGCCATCCGGCAGCATCATCTATGCTTCAATTTCTTAATTTCAGCATCGCTCGCGTCCCGCATGTGTGGGCATTCCAGCTCACGGAGCAGCGCCCATTCTTTGATCAACTTTTCCCTGATTACAGGACAGAATAGCTTATACCCGCCCGCGAGGACATCGGTCCCGTCTGCATTAACGTCTACTACAGCCGAACAATTCGGGCATTTCACAATCATTTTTTCGTCTTCCGTGTCACAATCTAAAGTGCGACCTCTGAGAATACTCGGCCGGCTCTCTGATGGATTATTGCTGTGGCGTTTTCACACCAGGCGGCGAGCGTTCCGGCGCCGTTCGTGCGCATGTTGGCGAGGGTCATCGAAATGATCGGCTTCATAAATAAAACCCCGCTGATTAGGCGGGGCTTAGAATTTCGAAGCGGACTCTGCCGCTATTTCACCTTGATGTTTTCCGCAGATTCCTTGCCCTTGTTAGAAACGACCTCGTATTCGATTACAGCGCCCTCATTAAGCGTGCTTAAGCCCGCCCGCTCCACGGCTGAGATGTGGACGAACACATCTTTGCCTCCGCTCTGCGGCTGAATGAAGCCGTATCCCTTAGTCGGATTGAACCACTTCACAGTACCTGTTGCCACTATCACTCTCCACTGTTCGCACTACAGCCTAACTATAATACGGCAGAGCGCTAACATCGGCTACCGCTCAATATGAAAAAATTCCGAGAACCCTGAAGTGATCGCAGCCGCGACCTAGACACCACGCGGCTCGATCAGGCGCGGGGCCGCATAGCGGCGCTATAGCCGCGTGCCCCCGAATTCGACTGCAAAGGATGCTGCCGTGTGCGTATCAGAAAAATACCATCGGAGATAGTCGCGGCTGTCCTCATGGCGACCGCGCCCAAGACACGCCGATATGCCGCGCTCGGTGTGAAACGCGTGCATGGCGTCAAGCCGTTTGCCGAGGCCGCCAAGAGGGACGGCAATCTCGACGGCGTGCGGGAACTGCCTCTCTATGGCTTTCTGGCTGGTCCTGCCTTTGTAGCGACTCATGCCCCATTTTTATTTCTCGCCCGGTGCTCGTAAAGCCACTTATGCGCCTAAGCCTTTTGTGTGAAGTGCTACGGGCCTTTGCGCGCGGTACAGCGGCCTACCGATTCCGGTTTGATACGACATTGCCCGTTGAGGCAGATCAATGACAAAACTTGGCTATTCGCGCAGCTTGTCGGGCATGGTCGAAGTGTAAAACATGGACGATCAGAATTATTGCCTCCGAAAAAGCCTGGAATATTCTGCGAAGGCACGCGCCGCTACCGATCCAAAATTAATATCGTCATATAATGCCGTTGCGCGCGAGTATGCTTATCGAGCGATGCTGCTTAAAGAAAAAAAGAAGGCTTAGGGGCGCGGCGCGTTATCGCGGGATGGTTTCCGTGATCGTCCACCCCTAGTGCGATCTTTCAAATCTTCCTCGTCGATCAGTGATGACCGTGGGCTGGCGGCGCGTAGCTGATTAAATACAAACACGCGGATGGCCGAGGATAAATTGCCGCCGTTTCGGCCTTTGTCGATTTGCTGCACCAGCTTGGTCAGCTTGGTATTTTGCAAAGCGGCGATCTCGCGCAAACCGTTCCAAAATTCCTTTTCAAGCGACACGCTCGTCTTGTGCCCATTGAGCACGATTGAGCGTTTGAGGTTGGTCGGATTCATCGCCGCTCCCAATTCTCAACGTGAAAAGCCTGCCCGCTTAGTGAGTCAGTCGCGGAGCGTTGCGCGCATCATTGAGCGTTTTCGATCCTCGTCTTTGCGTCTGATCGTCCGCTGAAGCACGATCTTTAAGTTCTTCTTCCTCGATCAATCTCAGGATCCGCTGGCATTTTGCTTCATCGGTCGTGCGCGCTAGTTGATCACGAAGAAGTTTCAAGTTTTCACGGTGGATGAACCGCTTCATAAAAGCGTCTCCCTAGCCCGTTAAATAACTCCCTTAAGTCCAAAATCTGCGCTTCCTGACGGTTTGCAGTCTAGTCAAATGTCGGACACCGGACATACGTTTAGCGGTTCCATGTGCGCGTCCAAAAGGGCGCGGCGCGCGATACCCATCCTCGAAATCGCGGGATGCTTGGGAACTTAGGTCCCTGCACATGGTTATCCGGCCAACGCTCCGGTCCCACCCTCCAGCCCCCGTACCCCCAAACCGAGCCGTCCAAAAAGAAAGCCCCGCCTTAGAGGGGGCCAAGGCGGAGCTACCGGCGCATTTGGTGCGGGGGGAATAAATCCACCGGTTGGGAGTAATTAAATCCTCCAACCGGACCAATTTCCAATCAACTCAAATTGAAATGGGGTCCTGGAAAAACGTAAAGCCCGGCACCGTAAGGCACCGGGCTTTAGCGTCGTTTCCTCAACTATTTATGGTGCTGATGGTGGCAACGATGATGCCGTGTTTTTTCTCACCAGCGGCGTGACCATACACCCAATAATAATAGGGACCATGTTTATTATAGAGGGTCAAAAGGGGCCAATTGACGCAGCCCAAAAGAAGCCCTGCCGCCGGGAAGGCGAGGCAGGGCTACCGAGGTTTCAAGATCGAGACAATGGGCACACGATGATGGAACACGGGCGGAACCATTGAATACCTCTCTTTGCTGCACTGCAACCTAAATTCAAAATCGGCCAATGTTAATTTCAAATTCTGCTCTAAGCGCGATCACGGGCGCTAAAAGCATTTTTCTGTACCGTCAAAGCGAAGCCTAAAGACGCAAGATCCAACTGAAGCCAAGCAGCGGCATCTGCAGGCACTCGCAGAACTCGAGGCGCAATGGGCGAACCTGCGGGCTGGACCGCGCAAGCTCACCGGGCGCGAGGCGCACGAACTTGCCGCGCTCGCACATGATCGATGGCTCGAGATTCATCGCGACAACCCGAGCGAACAGACCCTCTGGCCGACGAAGCTTGGCGACAAGGTCTTTGCACCCCCGCCGCCGACTAAGTGGAACGAGCCGATCTCGGCGACCCTGAGTACCGAGATCGACTGGGACGCGGTGAAGATCAAGGAGCTCGAAACGTGGTGCTTCGGGCAAGCCGATAGTTTTGCGTGTCTCGGGATCGACCAGAATGAAAGCTTGGTTTTGGGCAATGTTGGGGTTGTCGCCGCCGCGGAATCGTTTTGTCTTGTGCGCTTGATAGTCAGCCGTGCCGATGAACGCCTGCACCTCTGGGCGCCGCGCATTTGATTCGCATTCGAATAATTCATTTCACGGTCAAGCGAGGGAACTATGGTTCCCTCGCCATGATTTTGCCCGCATGCGAGCCGCAAATTTGTCCCGATTTGATACCACTCAACATGTGCACGAACGGGGATTCTCCTTTACCACCAATCTGTCGCGCCGCGCGTGGCGTCGGCCCGCGCGAGTTCGAGGACCGAACGTAATGCGGCATCTATTTGTCCCTGCCTGCTGCCTGGGTTTGTTGACCGGCGGCGGCATGGTTGGACCGGAGGTTTCGCTGGCCAAGCTGCCCGATCCAATCGTGCAGCGGGTCGCGCCCGCCGACATCGGTGCTGACGTCGACATCGATGTTGACGCGGCAAGGCCGGCACCGGACGAGGGAACGCAGATGCAGGCCGACGCTGCGGCGCTCGTCGCCTCGACCGGTTACGCCGACCAGTACGAAATTCCCGATCCAATCGCCGAATCCGTACCGGCGCGCCCGCGGCCGCTCAAACCGATCGTAAAGCCGATCATCCCGCGCTCGCGCGCCGAGATCTGCGACACGCTCACCGACGTGGCGCAGCGCAACAATCTGCCGTCGCCTTTTTTCATCCGCCTGCTGTTCCAGGAAAGCGGCTTCCGTCCGGGCGTCGTGAGCACGGCCGGCGCCGAGGGCGTCGCGCAATTCATGCCGGAGACGGCGGCAAGCCGCGGCCTCGACAATCCGTTCGATCCCGTGCAGGCAATCACCGCCGCCGCCGGCCTTTTACGCGATCTCGCGCAGCGCTTCGGCAATCTCGGCCTCGCCGCCGCCGCCTACAACGCCGGGCCGAAACGCATCCACGATTGGCTGGCACAGAAAGGCAAGCTGCCGCAGGAGACGCAGGACTACGTCAAGACCATCACCGGTCGCCGTCCCGAAGGCTGGACGATCGCCGAGGCCGGCAGCCCGGCGATCAAGCTGCAGCGCCACGCGCCATGCCAGGAGGCGGCCGGCCTGCTCGCCTGGGATGGCCCCGACCGCATCCCGCTGCCGCCGAGGCGCGCCGATGAGCGGAAAGCGCCGCCGCCCACCGAACACGAAGATGCAAAGACCGCCGCACTCGCGCACGACAAGACCGGTAAGCACCCAACAGCAACCGCCGCCGTGGATAAGGGTCCGGTCAAAGGTAACGCTCCGGCGAAAGAGGCTGTCGCGGAAAAAGTCGCGGCCAAGTACGTCCATCACGCCGCGACGCAGCTCGCCGCCAACAGAGCGAAGCGCCCACGCGTGCACGTGACCGAGCGCTGACGCGCTACCACCCGAAGCTGAAGTCCCTCTCGTGGCGAAAAAGTCCCTCCCATAAACTCCTCTCATTCTCGCGGAGTTCACAAACTGTGGTTTCGCATGCCTAACGTACGTGCGTTAAACTCTGGCGTGAGCTCGACTTCGGCACACAAGACTGGTACACAAGGTAATCTGGAGGTAGCCAGAAGCCATTGAAAACGTTGAGGTTCGAGGAAAGCCGCGAAATTCCCTCCCTCTCCGCCAGCTCTGCGAATAACCAGCTGAAAATCAGGATCTTTTTTACGTCTGCAGTATCGTGCCCTAGCAGGTGCCCTAGCGGGATCGCCTGCAATTCAGCCGGGGCTCTTTCAGTTTGATCCGCTGCCCCTTCGGTGTTTGGCTGACTTGAAAACCGCGGCGATCGTCTCGCTGGGGATGGCAGTCACCGCCACCGATAAAAGCGCGTCATTCGTTCTCCGCTGGTGAGAGCCAATTCGAGAAGTTATTGAATCGGATAAATCAGATGTGATTCCTTAGTGGGCGCTTGATTCGCACCAGGAGCGCCCGATGTGGACACCCGAACACCGCCGTGCGGCCGATCGGCACGGTCTACGTTACCCGAGCGATTTGAGCGATGCCGAATGGGCGTTGATTGAGCCATTGATCCCGCCGGCTAGACACGGCGGGCGCAAGCGTTCGATCAACGTGCGCGAGGTCTTGAACGGGATCTTCTATGTGCTGTGGACGAGGTGCCAATGGAAGGCACTGCCCAAGGATCTTCCTCCAAAGTGCACGGTGCATGACTATCTCGAACTGTGGAATTGGGACGGAACGCTGGAGCGCATTCATCACATGCTCTATGTCGTCGTGCGTGAGCAAGCAGGACGCGAGGCCAGCCCGACGACGGCGATCATCGATAGCCAGAGCGCCAAGAGCGCACAAAAAGGGGGGCTTTGCTCGATCCTTCAGGCTACGACGCGGGCAAGAGTGCGCCTCGAAGGCGCGTGTCATCTATGGAGGAAGATTCCATCCAGACAGTTGTCGATTGATCTGGAAGCTGACGAGCGGTTCGGCTGGGTAACTGGCCGGGCTGAAGCCTCGTGACAAAGGCCGCCTTGGGCGGTCGAGCGATCGAGCGGGCTGTAACGCGAGTGAAGTTCGAGCAGGCCTCGAAAGAGTCGATGCAGACGCCGACCCGTCTTTTGCTTGGGGAAGGCCGTGCGAACAGGGAAGCAATCGACACACGCACCTGTTCGGTCTGCCGGGGTATTGGACACAGCACGTTGGAATGGTGATGCGGGTAATCGGGGGAGACCCATCCAGATCGAAGGTCGCGGCTTCAACATCGCTTATGGCGGTGGATCGGGCGGGTGTCGGACAGGGTCGTATGACCGTTGAGGCCGGGTAATGCCGGCGGAGGAAAGGACCCTGACTTCTGGTGTGCTTTCGAAGTTGGCGAGGTGAGGGTGATTGGCGATGAGCCTTCAAACATCCGAAAAGATCAGGACCCTTCAGAGAAAGCTTTATCGTAAGGCGAAGGCGGAGCCTGCTTTCCGCTTCTACGTTCTCTACGACAAGATCTGCCGCGAGGACATTCTTTGCAACGCCTATGCGCTTGCCCGCGCTAATGCGGGTGCGCCGGGCGTGGACGGTGTGACCTTCAAGCAGATTGAGGCGTCGGGCGTGGAAGCTTGGTTGGCAGGCTTGCGCGAGGACCTCGTCTCGAAGACGTATCGGCCTGATGCGGTGCGACGGGTGACTATCCCGAAGCCGGGCGGCGGCGAACGCCCGCTCGGTATCCCGACGATCCGGGATCGGGTAGTTCAAACCGCCGCTAAGATCGTGTTGGAACCGATCTTCGAGGCGGACTTCGAGGACAGCGCTTATGGCTACCGACCGCGTCGTAGCGCGATCGATGCTGTCAAGGAAACGCACCGGCTAATGTGCCGGGGCTATACCGACGTCGTCGATGCCGATTTGTCGAAGTATTTTGACACTATCCCGCACGCGGACCTCCTCAAATCGGTGGCCCGCCGCATCGTCGACCGGAACGTGCTGTGGCTGATCAAGCTGTGGCTGCGGGCCCCAGTCGAAGAACGGGATGGCAACGGGAAACGGCGCATGAGCGGTGGCAAAAGCAACAAGCGCGGTACGCCTCAGGGCGGCGTCGCCAGTCCGTTGCTCGCCGTCATCTACATGAACCGTTTCCTGAAGCATTGGCGTCTGACGAGACGCGGCGAAGCGTTTCACGCGCACGTTATCTCTTATGCCGACGACTTCGTCATCCTCAGCCGCGGCTGCGCGGAAGAGGCACTGACCTGGACGAAGGCGGTGATGACGAAACTTGGGCTGACGCTCAACGAGGCGAAAACCTCGGTGAAGGACGCTCGGCGTGAGAGCTTTGACTTCCTTGGCTATACGCTGGGACCACGCCACCTTCCCAATGGTGGTCGCTGGTATTTGGGCGCAAGTCCATCCAAGAAGAGCGTGCGACGGATCAAGACAAAGATCGGCGAGCTGCTGACGCCGGGCAACAAGGGCGCTTGGCTTGAAGTGCGAACGCGATTGAACCGCCTCTTGGGTGGTTGGTCCGCGTACTTCTCCTATGGTGCGCTTGCCTCGGCGTACGAAGCCGTTGATCAGCATGTCTATGACCGCGCGAGAAACTTCCTCCGCAAACGGCACAAAGTGCAAGGGCGTGGCACAGACCAATTCTGCCGTGAACATGTCTACGGTGAACTGGCCGTGCGATGCCTTCGACGCGAGCGCAGACGGTCGCCGCCGTGGGTCTTACGATGAAGCCAGTCGGAAAGCCGGATGCGGGAAATCCGCACGTCCGGTTGTGCGTCCAGTGAAGGCTGGTGTGTTCAGCAGGAAGTAAACCTGCCGGGGCAAGAGTCAGGCGCCCCGTAGCTTGGATGGCAGGGTGGAGGGAAACCAAGACTCTGAAGCCCATCGACAAGGTCTCCCTCGGGGAGATTGCGAGTCACCGGGCCGTAATGAAAATAAACGCGAAAGTGGCCTCGAAAATGCGTGACCGAGGGCCGAGCCCGCAACTGAAGGGCGAAGGCAGCATGGGGTGCCGAAATCTGACCGACGCGGCATCTTGATCTCGGCGGGGTGAAAGCGACAGCACGGTGACAAGGACATACCAAGCAACTGGAGAAGCCCTCCTCGTCCCGGCGAGAAATCACCGGAGCAAGGTAGATCGTATAACCGGCGCAACCGGGAAGTCGATCGACGGCGAGAGGGTGGCGGATGGGTCCGTATGAGCAACGAAGCGGAGTAATGTTCGTGGAGCAAAGGGGCCCTGCTGTTTGTAACTTCTTCGGCAATCAGGGAGGCAAGGACGAGATGACAAAGGCGTCCAACGATTTGCAGGACCTGAGACGGAGAATATACGTCAAGGCGAAGGCTGAGACGACCTGGCGGTTCTGGGGTTTGTACATCCACGTCTGCAAGATGGAAACGCTACACGCTGCGTATGCGCTGGCCGAAAAGAACGATGGGGCTCCAGGAGTAGATGGGGTGACCTTCGCGGCTATCGAAAAGCAGGGCGTAGATGCATTCCTCGAACAGATTGCGGACGAACTCAATCGGCGTACATATGTACCGCTTCCGGCCCGGAGGCAGGAAATACCGAAGGACGGGGGCAAAGTCCGCGTGCTTTCGATTCCTGCGATCAGGGATCGCGTGGTGCAAGGTGCGCTCAAGCTCATACTGGAACCGATCTTCGAGGCAGACTTCCAACCGGGTTCGTTTGGATATCGTCCCAAGCGGACAGCTCATGAAGCGATCGACCGGGTGGCCCGAGCAATTGTTCAGCACAAGACACGCACCATAGACATCGACTTGCGCAGCTATTTTGACAATGTCCGACATGATCGGCTCTTAGCCAAAGTAGCACGGCGGGTGGATGATGCGGACGTGTTGCATCTGCTGAAGCTGATGCTCAAAGCCAACGGTCGACGCGGCGTTCCGCAAGGCGGAGTGATCTCTCCATTGCTCAGCAATCTCTACCTCAACGAGGTGGACAAAATGCTGGAGCGGGCGAAAGAGACCACGCGTTACGGCAAGTACACCGGCATCGAGTACGCACGTTTTGCCGATGATCTGGTGATCTTGATTGACGCCCACCCGCGACATGACTGGCTGATGGCGGCAGTGGAGAAACGACTTCGGGAAGAGTTGGCCAAACTACAAGTCGAGATCAATGAAGAGAAGAGTTGAAACGTAGACCTCGGCCAAGGCGAGAGCTTCGGCTTCCTAGGTTTCGATTTCCGCCGTGTGCGCAGTCGTGAGGGTAGCTGGCGTGCCAACTATACGCCCAAGCTCAAGAAACGAACTGCGCTGCTGCGGAAGCTCAAGGACGTGTTCCGCTGCTACCAATCGCAATCAGTGAGCCGGGTTGTGCAATTGATCAACCCGGTGTTGCGCGGTTGGGTGAATTACTTTGCGGTCGGACATTCCAGCGAGTGCTTCAGCTTCATCAAAGACTGGGTAGAAAAGAAGGTCCGGCGCCATATGGGGCGGGCTCAGAACCGAAAGGGCTTCGGCTGGAAGCGGTGGAGTAGGCACTGGTTGTACGAATCCTTGCGGCTGTTCAACGGCTACCGGGTTCGGCGACCGATGTCGAAAGCCGCCCCGGCAGGATAGGTCCCATAAGCCTTGAGGCGAAGCAAACAGGAGAGCGCAGTGCGAGGAAATCCGCATGCTGCGTTCGACGTGGCGGGGGCTGGAAACGGGGCATGGTCGAGATGGTGTGACACTCGCAGACGAAAGGGCGAGACAACAGGAAACACGAACTTCGACCTACACCGGCGCGCCAGTCCTCGACCTACTGATGAGCGGGGAGGGGAAACGGGCTTGTGCCAACGGCTTAAGAACCGCGCCTCTCCTCGACTCTACAGGTCAAGGGCCGCAAGCGCCATATCCTCGTCGACACGCTGGGTCTCCTATTGAGCGTCGTTGTGCATCCCGCCGACATCCAGGATCGTGATGGCGCCTTCGAACTGTTGCGGCAGGCACGACGGCTGTTCTCCTTCATCGAGCGCATCTTTGCCGACGGCGGCTATCGGGGCAAGAGAATGGCCCTCATCGTCTCGCGCACGGGAACATGGGAATTGGAAATCGTGGCGCGGTCTAATACTGCCGGCTTTGAGGTCCTGCCCAAGCGCTGGATTGTTGAACGCACGTTCGCATGGATTAGCCGTTGCCGCCGTCTAGCAAGGGACTTCGAGCGCTATGCGCACACGACCATCGCATTCGTCCGCCTCGCCATGATCCGCATCATGCTCAGACGGCTCGCCGCAAATCCCTCGTCATGAATCTGAACTTCCCGGATGGGCTCTAAGATTTGCGTTACTGTCACCCGCGAGAGGCAGTGCCGCCGATAGGTGCCGTGCCGTCTCACGTCGCCAACGTTTGGCCGGTAGCACGCTGACAAATTAAGACCGCCGAACGCTATGTGCTCCAAGGCGGTGGCGAGGATTGAATTTTGTCACCTTGAAACCGGTTGGGGTCCAGGCTCGCTGTTAGGTTCAGACCGGCTAGCCCGTCCGGTGAATGGCTGCTTTTGGACCATAGCGGACAACGGCGGATTTTGGCCCGCGATGGCTTGTCAGCCTTTGACCCAGAGCGGACATTGGCTGTGCACTGCCGCAGTGGTTTTGGTGCCGGTTTCAACCCCTAGAAATGCACTCGTTTAAACCGATACAATGCTATCTCTTGAGCGTGGGGGGCGGACATGCAGCGGCGCAAGTTCATCACGAGTTTTGCAACATAAACGACTGCCAAAACGGACGTGCGGCTAACAATCACTCGATCCGCAGCGAATTGGGTCTAGCCAATCCTTTCGCCTATTAGGATTGGTATCGGCGGCCAGAAATCATCGCTGGCGAATTAAGTCGTAGCTTGGGCGTCCGCCGAAGAACTGGCTGATCATGAAGGCGGCTGCGCCAAAGCATGCCAATTCTAGCATGTCCCAGCTATCCTCGATGTAAATACTCAGCCTCGGTTCGTAGAAGAACACGGCCGCGCAAAGAGCGCTTGCGGCCGCCGCGATCAGCGCTGGGCCCCTGCCGAATTTGATCGCGACAAAAAGGATCGGCAGGAGATAGGCGAACGTTATATGCGGAATGTCGAAGGGTAGATCGAGCGCCAACAGGATCGCGGTCGCTATAGCCACCAACTCGAGCGACGCGCCGAGCCTGCGCCATCGCGGATTGATTGATCCGAACATGCTGTCGGCGGCGGACGAGACTTTGTCGCGCAATCTGACAAAGGTCGAAACTATTGTCTGCTTCGCCTGCGACAGCGCGGCGGAAGCGGTGGCGGCCCATGTGCGCGCCTCGCGGCCGGTCGGCGCCCAGAGCTCGTCATAGTTGGCGAATTTCTTCAGCGTCTCGTCGTAGCGGGTCGGTTCGAGCCAAGGAAGAATCCGGCGAAATACCGCGTTGCAGATCGTCGAGGTATGCCGGACGTAAAGGTCGATCGGATCCAAGCGGTATTGCAGGTGCAGTTTGGGATCGTAGTTGAGGGCGGTGCTGTGGAACCGTTTGTAGCCGTTCGCAATCCCCCACCTGATCAGATCCCGGAAGGTATAGTGATAAAGATGCAGGTCGAGCGCGACCGTATAATCGAGGCCGAGGTACTCGGCATGGATCGTATCGCCTTGAAGGATGCACGAACCGAAAGCGACGATTTTCCCGGTTTGGCGCCAGATGAAGAAGCGGTTCTTGTCGCCCATCCTTTGGCCGAGGCCGCAAAAATATTCCTTGGTCAGTTTTTCGAAATGCAGGTTCGACCGGGTGTAGACCTGCATATAGAGCGGGTAGATCTCGTCGATGATTGGTGCAACGTCGTCGACAACGCTCATTTCGATTGGCGATGCCGCTTGATCCCCGGCCCGCAACTTCAATCGTAATTTCCTCCGCGCGCCGCTGCTGAGCGCGCGCATCATGTAGTCATCGAAGCTCGAATAATCGATGTTGAGCATGACATTGGGAAGGCTGGGAATGCGGGTGAAGTCGTTGTCCACGAAACATTCCAGGGTCGCCCGATATTTTGCGGGGAATTCCTTGAGCACGATGAGGCGAGCCTTCAGCTCGCGCGCTTTCTTCACGATTGCCGACGCGAGCAGGCGGGCGCTGGAGCGCTGCGTGAACTCATCTTGGCCGTCGAGGTGTCCTTCGCCCGCGGCGCATCCCACCATCAGCGTGCGCGTGCGCATGAAGCGCGGCCAAAAGCGGCGAATGAAGTCCGTCAGCCGCCCGATGAGAGGTTTGGTACCGACGAGCAAATCCTGATCGAGGATGAAAAACGGCTGGATGGCGCAAATCTCGCCTTTCCAGTCCCGGACGGCAAAATACCGGTAGTCGAACTCTCTGTGGATCGTATCCTCGATGAGTTCGTAATACCGGCGGTCCTGTGCCTCGGAGGCGAAGGCATTTGCCCAATGCGTGCATTGCATCGCCTCGAGACGCGAAACGACCTCCACGCCGCCAGCCGACGCAGCGGTAAAGCGATCAATTTGGTTCACGAAGTGCGCACTCTCTGTTACTTATTTTTATCTCTTTGGGCCCGTATATTACGCAAAATATCCATTTTACTACGATAATCTTTGTTGATTTAGATCAAAGGGTTAATGTCAATTAGTTGGTTGAGCAGCGCAGGCAGCCAGTTTTCGCGCGCCAATTGGCGCGAACCCAGCTACGATTTTTGGCTCAATGTCGGCAGTCACCAAGTGACCGCACCGTTCACGATCCCGCTCAATATGGGAAGAAAATGGCGGTCCGAGTCCACCATCTCGCGGCGTTTGTCCTGGTCGCGGTTTTTTTGGGCTGCTGTTCGTCCATTCGTCCATCGGCGACTGTGGATCGCCCGGTGAAAATTGTGGTACTTGGCGATTCACTCGGCGCGGGGTTTGGCGTGCCGTGGGACGCGGCCTTCCCGGCTAGGCTGGAGCAAGCGCTGCAAGACAAAGGCATCGCCGTTACCATCGCGAACGCTGGGGTTTCCGGCGACACAGTATCCGACGGGCTCCGCCGTCTGGACCGGTCTGTTCCGGAAGGAACCGAGGCGGTTATTCTGGAGCTCGGAGCTAACGACGCCGAGCACGGGGTAGACCCGAACGTGACGAAGACGGCGCTCGATGACATCCTCCGCCAACTCAAAAGTCGACATATTGAAGTACTACTTACTGGCTGGCGGGCGTCACCCAACATGGGCCCCGAGTATGTACGCACCTTCGATGCCATCTATCCGGCGCTTGCCTCGATTTACTCGTTCATCTGGTATCCATTCATCCTTGATGGTGTCGCATCTGATTCCAGGCTTATTCAGATCGATGGCGAACATCCAAATGCCGACGGGGTTAATGTTATCGTGGAGCGCATCCTACCGCAGGTCGAGGAGCTGATCGCTCGCGTGCGTGTAGCCCGCGCTGCTTACCAGCGCTAACGAGGTGATCGAATCAAAGACGCTGTTTGCTGGCAGTGCAAACGGTCGTTCTTGGCACTTCGTGTCATTTCGCTGCGCCGCAAAACTTGTCGCCTATTGGACCAACAACGGACATAGGTCGGTCCGGAGGCTGAATGATTTAGCAGCGATTGGCCCATCAGCGACATTCAGCGCAAGCTGGATGTCTTTAATGCGGCGGCATCGCGCACATCATTTAGCCACACCCAGACATTGGGGTCTGATTGGGACTGCCTCTTGTAAAAGCGATAAGGTGTCTCCGACCAGAGCAGTATTTTGTCCTCTAGATTATCAAGAATGTATTCACCCCGGTCAGTCTTGACAGTAAGTACCGCATGGCCTTCGCCATTCGCTTCGTGCACGATGGTCATCAAAAGCGCGGTGCGCGGCCAGCCCGCTTTTATCAACATGCGTCGCTTTAGAAGAGCATAGCTGTGACAAGCCCCGATGCCATCGTCGGGATAACGCCACCACTGGACCATGCCATAGTGATCCATATCCGTTTCCGGTTTGATCGTATTATTGACCCAGTCGTTCACACGCTTGAGGTCATCCCATGCGCGATCCGACAAGACAACATCGCGGGGCGGCAACGGCGTCGTATAGCAAACCGCTTTATAAGTCTGACAAAACTGCACCCAGCCAATTGGCGGACTTTGCGTGTGTTCGCCCACCGTGGCAAAGCGTGGTCCGGCGCACGCCGCACTGATCCAAAAGCAAACGCATCCGGCCAAAGCCACCGATGTTATAGCATTACGGCTCGCGAATACGCTGCGAAGCGACTGCACCATGATTGACGCCCACCCATTTTGTTGGCGTCATTAATTGCAAAAAACTTTTGTGGTGGCGCTAAATCGCAAGAGCCAATTTGAGGACAATACAGCTATGTTTAGAAGCAAATGATGGCTGCAATTGAATAAAATGTTAAATAATATTTTTCATTGCAAACGGAAGGTCGAATGTCGGCTTGTGGCACATGACTGCGTTCGTGGTACCGCACCATTTAGGACGCGATTGGACAACAACAGACAGACGTCAATTTTGGCCCGAGACGGCTATGACGTGAATGACCCAAAGCGAACATTGGCTCGCCGCCAAATGGCCGGTTTCTGATTTCATTCTCCGGCCCGGAAATCACTGCTACTACGAATAACAGCCGTGCTCTATCTCCTCGATCAGCGAGCGTGCCTTCGGCCGCCATTTGAGTTCCGCGCGAGCGCGTTTGGCGCGCACGCGGCTGTTGGAGCCCATGGTATCGTTGGCCGGTCCCTCGCCCCATTCGGTCGCCGCCTCCTCCAAAGTCATGCTTTGCGTGCGCCCGCCTTGGCCGAGCATGCGGCTGATTGCTTCGCACACCTCGCGCATGGAATTCTCGCCGTTCTCGGCGTAATAGAACGCGCCGGCCGGTGCCTTCTCGATCGCCAGCACGTACAATGCGGTCAGGTCGTCGATGTGAACATTGGCCCAGCGGTTCTCGCCGGGGCCGATGTGCTTCGCCACGCCGAATTTCTTCGCCACCTGGATCAACCACGGCACCTGGATGCTGTGCGAATTGAGGCCGCGCCCGGGCCCGTAGATCAGGCTAGGCGCGATCACGACCGAGCGCACGCCGTCGCCCGCCGCACGCCGCACCAACCTGTCAATTTCCACGCGCGGCACCCGCTGCGGCGTCGGCGTGAACGGCGTGTCCTCATCGAACACTTTCTCGACTAACTCGCCGCGCGCGCGGGTGCCGACGATGCTGGAGCCGTCGGTGTGCAGGAAGGTTTTGCCAGTGTCGACAAGCCCCTTGAGTATGACTTCGGCTGCGGCGCGGTGGCCAGCGTTGGCGGCGTTGATCGTGACGTCGGCGTCGTGCGCGGCCTTAGCCAGAACCTCGGCGTCGTCGAGCGTGCCGCGCACCGGCGTCATGCCGAGTTTCGCCAGCGCCGCGGTGGTATCGTTCGAGCGCGCCAGTCCGCTCACTTGATGGCCTGCCGCCATCAGCGCAGCGGCAACCGAGCCGCCGATATATCCGCTGGCACCGGTAATGAAGATTTTCATTTAGGCCGCTCCGTTCGACAAGAACGCAGGAGTGTGCATCGATTAGATTGATCGGACTTGTGAGTAGGACGTACACCAACTGGACAAGCGGTCGTCAGTGAGAATGGACCGTGTATATCGCAGGAGTGGTCCAAACTACCGTTTGCCCTCCCCTCGATACTCCTCGACGCGAATCTCTTAAAGTCGCACATCGCCGCATTCGCTGCATCGCAGCGCAAAGGTCGCTATTGAGCGTACAGCGGACAAACGAAGGCGTCGGCCTTAATCAGCTAGGGCGTCAATGACCCTTTGCAGGGAAGGCTAGCTGATCCGGCGGCCGAATTCTCTTTGAGGGGATTGAGATCCGTAAAAGTTGGCTACTTCCGAGCTCAATTCATATTGCCTTGGTGACCGAATCCAGAAGTACCACGCACCAAAGACTGCAAATGCGAACATACCGGTCATTGCAATTAAAGTGAGTGGGGCACTGGATTCCGAAACGGTCGGTTCGTTGTCGTCAGTTTGCGAAACCGTCACAATTTTTGGATTGCTGAAGACCGAAGGAAACAGGACGTACGATCGGGTTTCATTTTTTCTCGTCACCCAGCCGGCACTTTTTGCATTTTTCCGGTACTTAGAGTGGGAATAATAAGAGATCATGAACGGTGTTTGATCGGGATAGCGGCTAAGAGCCTGCTGTCCGGCCGGCCATGGGAAGAGGAATCCGAACAACGCCACCACTGGCAGAGCCAAGAGGTAGCCAGTCACGGCATGCTTCAGCCACTTGAAAAACGAGCCGCTCATTTTTGTCCAAACGCTCTTCGGCGCCAGCAAGCTAAAGCGCGCAGGTAAATTTCAGATTGCGTGCTGGCCATAAACGATCAAGTCCGCGTTAGACTTTCATTAGGAACTGGCCGGGCGCCCTTGAATGTCCAAGCATTTAACGTCGCGCCGCGACCTGCTGAAAAGTGCCGCACAGCGGTCGAATAGAAATCTAATTTGATGCGGTGCATGAGTCCGTTCATGGCACATAGCGTCATTCGCGGCGCTGCCAAAGTTTGTCGCCTGTTGGACCAACAACGGACAAAGGTCGGCGCTGGGGCTGAACGGCTCGGCAGCGATTGACCCATAAGCGACATTACCGTGCGGAATTGCGGCACTACCACGCCTTGATCAAGGCGCGGCTTGCTTTAAAGACGAGTCATGCTTCTGTTGTAATGGCGTGCCACATTTTATCGAAAGTGATCGGCCTCGCTGAGTCCCATTCTCACCTCCTGTGAGAATTTGAAGAGCGAACAGCCCAGCAAAACAACCACCGCACTGAAGAGAAGGCCGGCTCCATATTCGTGCCGTAGTCTTAAGTACGCGCTCACAAATCCCACTACCAAGAGCAACGATGCACACATTGCACTAAGAAGCGCCAAATATGTTGCACTGTTCAAGAGTTTAGCCCGGTGCTGCAAGCGCGGAATATCAGACTTGAGGTGAGACCGAGCGGTATCGTTGTCGCCGATTTCATTTAGGCTGCGTATGCGATCTAAAATCATTTGCATCCGATTAAGCAAGACCGCGATAAATGCGGCCACAGCGCCGAGAACGAAAGCCGGCCCCACCGACTGCGATATCACTTGCGCAAGTTGACTAGCGTCAGGGATAAAGTCCATCAAGCACCACTGTAATTCCGCATGTCCGAGCTTTAGTTCGATATTGCCAATACCATGCCTTTAGACTCAGTCCAGTAATGCCCAGGCACCTGGATTACTTTGATCGAGATCAATACCTAACGAACGGTTCGTCGTGGTGATGAACGTCCGCTTCTGGCACGTAACGGACAAACCAGCCGCGTCCGAGTTTGTCGCCTATTGGATCAACAACGGACAAGCATCGGTCCGGAGGCTGAATAGCTCCGCAGCGAATGACCCGAAGCGGACATTGCATCCCGCCAATTAAACAAAAAGCCCCAGACAATACCGGGGCTTTGAGTTTCTTCAGAAGGTGTAGTTCCTACGGCGCTCGCGGTGGCCCAATCTGTGGCGTCTTCACCGGCTTAGCCATACCGAAAAAGACCACCGCTCCTTGCCCAGCACAGAGAGTTGAAAAGACCTCTTTAGGTTTGCCGTAGTAGCAGACGGTGTGGTCTTGCCAGTTGTTGGTCACCCACACGTCGCCCGCAGGTCCAATTCCCACGTCGACCTGCAGCTGGAGGCCGCCACCGACATAACCGCCGGACGGTGAAATTGCATCGCCGGTTTTCATACCAGGCGGGCAATTCTCAGTTCGGAAGCCGCACAACTCTACGATCCCGGCCTCCGCGCTGGTGAAGTTAGAAACCCAGATGTTGTCGTTCCCGTCGACCGAAACCGCCCAGGGGCCGAAGATGCCCTTCCCGTAGACTGGCGAGAACTTCGCTTCGGTGCCGTCAGGGTGCAGAACCGTCAAGCTGCCGCCCTCCCAGCCGGGCTTCTGTTCGACCATGGCGTTGACCAGCACGGTGGTGAGCCGTGCGGCTGAGTCCGGATCGCCGATGTAATTGACCTTCGCCGCAGTTGCCATCTCGATGATTTTCAGGAAGCCGCGCTCGGAATTACCGAACTTGTTGGTGATCCAGACATTGCCGAGACTGTCGACGGCGAGGCCACTCCCGGAGTAGCCGGCCTTGAAGGTCTCAGGTTTGGTGGTGTCGCCACCGGGGAAGCGTGTGACATGGTCGGCAAGGATGTTTGTGACCCATATGTTGTTCTGCTGGTCGACGGCGAGCGCGAAAGGTAGCGCGAGCTTGCACGGATTTTTCAGGGGATCGCCACCTGGGTTCTGGCACAGAAGCTCACCCTTGGAGGGATCGCCCTGCGGGAAATGAACCAACTGAGACTTGAGCGTGTCGGCGGCCCAAACGTCGCCACTCGGCGTGACAATGATGCCCTGCATCTTGCTGAGCTTGCCGCCGAAGTTATAGCCCTCGGGTGGTGACAGCGGCTTGCCACTATTGTCGAAGAGCGAGATGGTATTGTTACCCGCGAAACTGGTCACCCACTCTTTGTCGTGCGCGTCGATAGCCAGTCCGAAACCGGGGCCGAGCATACCGCCGCCGGTGAACCCGGTGACGGCGGGCGAGAGCGGCTTGCCGTTGGGGGCAAACTTGGAGAGGTTGCCCCTCCAGAAGGGGTCCTGATTTTGTGCGCCTACCGCAAAGTTATCAACGATCCAGGCATTGCCCTGGCTGTCGAACATAAGTTTGCCACCAGCGTTCAAGCCTCCGCCGGTGATCTTGAGCGGCAGAACCCAGGCGCTCGGAGCAAAACTCAGATACGGCACGAAGGGCGTCGGCCGCAGCGGAGCCTTGCCCTGTGGAATAGGATAGAAGTTCTCCAACAACGCAAAAATCTTCTCCGGCTGGTAGGCGGGGAAGCGCGCTATGGCCTCGGCTGCCGCGAGCGTGTCCGTTGGGGCGCTCCCCGCCGGAGGCGTGGCCGCAATGAAGAGCTTATCGCACGCATCTGCCGATACCAGAGTAGCGCAACCGGACAGGACGTTGGCAAGTGTGGCGAAGTTGGCGAGTGTCGGCGTCTGAGTGCTGTTCACGCCGTCCGCGATGGTCGCACCGTAGCTGCCGGTTGTCAGATCAACAAAGTTAGGCACGTTGCCCGCCGCGATGCGTAGCGCGAGCGGCGAGCCTTTGATCGCGGTGCCGCCGATAAACTGATTGTGGGTCCACACCGATGCGATGGTGGTCATCTCGTTGATGACGACATTGGCCGGGGGATTGTTGCCAAGCACCGTCAATAGTGCAATGGCCGGGTTGTCGCCGCTATTCTTGTTGACGGTGGCTTGGCCTCCTTTGGCGACCAGATACAGACTAACATCCGCGCCGAGCGTTTCATCGGTACCAAGCTGAAATCGACCATCACTGCCCGTTTTTGCTTGAGCCAGTTGCTTGGGTTCGCCGGTACTTGCGGCCCATAAGGTGACAGTGGAACTTGCGAGTGGACCACCGCCCGCCTGAACGTGCCCCTGGATGCGAACGGCAGCGGCGGCTGTGCCACACGCATACCCGAGTAGCGCGACCGTCAAAATCGTGGTGACTAAACTCGCTTTGGCAAGCTTGCGCATCGGGGGGCCTTCCATATTCAAGAACTGATTGGATTTTGGTTGAGCAGAAGTCGCTGGGCGGGATTGATGCACGCGCATCGACGCGCTCATAAACGATAAGCGCCCAATGGGCAATGTCGCCTTTTGGCACATCGCGGCCTTTCGCTGCGCCCCAAAACTTGTCGCCTATTGGACTAACAACGGACATTGGTCGGTTCTGACGCTGGATGGATACGCAGCTATTGACCCAGAGTGGACATTCCAGCGCCAGCAGCGTCTGACGCTGGTTGCGTGCAATTCCTTACCCGCTGCTCGGTTGCAAATTGCGAGGGCCTTAGCCTCTTACAAAGGCAGCATTTGCCTATTTTTTAGCGTTGCAACGATTTTCTGGGGGTGACTATGACAGTCGTTCCGATTTCGGGAAGCTGACGCATGAATGTTGTTCAAAGAACTGGCCTGGCGTCAGACGTTTCAAATCCGCGTATCCAATCGCCACTGCAGCAATTTCTGATCAAATGTCATAGCGAGCTTCAAGACGATGACAGTGGTGCGGTTGCCAATTACATTCCCGAACTGAGCAAGGCGGACCCTCGGCATTTTGGGGTCGCATTGGCAACCATCGATGGTCATATTTACGAAGCTGGCGACAGCGACATTGAATTCACGATCCAGTCCATTTCAAAGGCATTCATATTCGCCCTGGCTTTGGAGACGCTCGGTCCCGAACAGGTAGAAATTTACGTCGGGGTGGAGCCCAGTGGTGAAGCCTTCAATTCGATCCGGCTGAACGAAAAAAATCAGCCCTTTAATCCGATGGTAAACGCCGGGGCGATCGCCTGTTCGGGCTTGATCTATCAGCATGCGCGCGATGGCGCATTCGAACAGATTCTCGATATTTTAGGTCGGTTTGCGGGGCGGAAGCTCGCCATCGAAGAGCAGGTTCATGCCTCCGAGAGGTCAACCGGCGATCGAAACCGCGCCATCGCGTGGATGTTGCGAAACTATGGGGTCATCAAAGACAACGTTGACGCTGTGCTGGACGTCTATTTCCGGCAGTGCTCAGTCCTTGTAAGCGCACGCGATCTTGCGGTAATGGCCGCAACGCTGGCCAATAACGGCGTTAATCCGATAACCGGGCTGCGCGTTATTTCTCCCTATTCCGTTTCGCGGACATTGTCCGTGATGACCTCCTCAGGAATGTACGACTACGCTGGGGAATGGATTTACCGCGTCGGGATTCCGGCCAAAAGCGGCGTCGGAGGCGGAATCATTGCTGCCTTGCCATCGGAGCTTGGTCTCGGCACTTTCTCTCCGCTTCTCGACGGTCACGGCAACAGCGTGCGCGGGCTTAAGTTGTGCGAACGTCTGTCGGCTCATTTCGACTTGCATGTGCTCACTCGCGCAAATGATGTTCGGACCTGCGTCATCGCGGAATACGATGTGGGTCATTTGAAGCGGCGCGGGCGGCAGGCCCACGAGCAGAAAATTCTTGAAGACCGTGGGGCTGCGGTCCGCGTCTTGGAACTCACTGGCACGCTGACCTTTGCGAATGTCGATTACATCGCGCGACGAGTTTTACTTCAGGATACAAAATCATTCGTCATTCTCGGCATGCATCGAGTGCCGCTGATCACGAATGCCGCCGCCAAGATGCTGGCCGAGCTGATGCAGGAAATAGCGTGTGACGGCACCCGCACCATTCTTGCAGGGCTCCGGCGGGAATCTGCGATCTTCAAGCAAATCAGTTGCCATCTCGCGGACGGCTCCAGCCTACGCGACTTTTCGATTCTCGACGAGGCGATCGAATGGGCCGAGGACCAGATCATTTTCCGTTATGGCGGTTTCACCCAAATAGGTGAAGTCGCTCTCGCAGAGCAGAAACTGCTTTTGGGCTTGTCCAGCGGCGAACTCGAGGAGCTTGCAGAGATCTGCGACACACGGAACTATCATCCCGGCGAGCGGATCATTGCCTGGAACGATCCATCGGATTCGATTTTCTTCCTTCAGCGTGGTATGGTCAGCGTGAAGCTGGCTGATGGAGTGCGAGTGGCAACCCTCGTACCGGGCACTGCCTTTGGCGAGCTGGCGCTGATTGGGGTCGGCCGCACGGCGAACGTCTGGGCCGACAATGCAGTCCAATGTCAACGCGTTCCGCTTGATGCGTTCAACGATTACCGCAACCGCCATCCGGCAGCCGCCGAACGGATCATGCGAAACCTCGCGCATTTGCTGGCGATGCGCTTAGTGCAGGCAAATACCAAGATCGACCTGCTGAGCGAAAACTGAGCTTATTCGGCTTCCAATTGCGCCCGAGGTCTTTTTGCGCTGCGGTTATTTCCTCAAAAAGCGAAATAGAATATGAGTGGTAGGCCACTCCGCGAATGTCTGCTTCTGGCAGATTTTGTTGCAGAAGTCGGCGATTGTGATCGCGAGGCGATTGCTTCGATTTGTTGAAAAGGCTCCCGATCAACCGCCTCTTTGAGGGCGGCAGCATCGACCTGGCTGATACTTCTTATCCCCCCGATGGTCACGCAGGACATGCATCGGCCTCTGGTGGTGGCCTGGCTATAAACTTTGCAAGCCGACGTAAGTTCTGGGCGATGGCCGCGAGCGTAAACTCGAACTGAGCGCCGCAGGGGCCGCGTAATCGCAGACGCCCGAGCCGCAGAATGCGCTTGAGGTGGGCGAACAGCATCTCAATGCGTTTTCGATCACGACAAGATTGCGCAAAGGCACTTGTACGGGCGATCGCACGAGCAACGTCACGAGCCTCCTCGTAGATGCTGCGGAGAAGCTTGCGTGATATATCCTTCGGACAGCATTGCATCTTCAATGGGCAGATATCGCAATCGAGTTTGCTGGCGTTGTACGGGCGCAAGTCATCTTCTCTGATCCTGCCAGTCGTGGTGAGAAGCTTGCCCGCTGGGCAGGTGTAAACGTCGCGCACCTTGTCATAGGTGAAATCCTCGCGCGAGAAGATGCCACCTTCGCGTTTAGCCATGTCGATGACCGGAATGTGCGGCGCTATCTTCTTGTCATTGACGAGCCAATCAAGGGTCGGCGCCGAGCCATAGGCCGTATCGGCCGCAAGCAGTTCGGGCTTGATATTAAAGCGCTCTTCCGTTCGCTCGATCATCGTCTTCGCGGCACCGACCTCCGCTTGGCGAATGGCACGAGAAGCTTCGACATCCATGATGACGCCGCACTTCAAGTCGATCAGATAGTTGTCGGCATAGGCGAAGAAGGCCGGTCCCCGCATTGCGCCCGTCCATTGCGCGGCTGGATCAGATGGCGAGATGAACTTCGGCCTAACCTCGCTTGCTGCACCGAAGGCCGCGTCATCGAGGGTTGCCAGATACTCCTTCACGGCGCGGCTCGCCGTCTCGGGATCGCGCGTCTTTTGCCATTCTGAGCCTGGGATCGAGCGCTGCTTGTTGGCGTCAGCCTGGATCAGGCTGGCATCCACGGCAAATCCCTGTCCGCCAACGAGATCGGCCGCAATACACGCCCCGACGACACGCTCAAATACCCGGCGAAAGATGTCGCTCTCGCTAAAGCGCTCATTGCGTGCCCGCGAGAACGCTGAATGATGAGGAATCTTGTGCTCTATGCCGAGCTTGCAAAACCAGCGATAGGCGAGGTTCACCTGCAACTCGCGACACAGCAGCCGCTCGGAACGCAGGCCAAAGACATAACCGATGATCAGCATTCGGATCATCAGTACCGGATCAACCGAAGGCCGGCCGAGGGTTGGATAGTGCGGCGCAAGCTCTGCGTAGACCCAAGATAGATCGAGAACGGCGTCGATCTTGCGTGCCAGATGATCATCAGGAACCGCCTCATCGAGACGGAACTCGTAGAACAGAGGTCCCTGATCGTTGTTCTGACGTCCCATCATCGCCCGTCTCCGACGAAAAATGTCGTCAGAAGACGGAATCACTGTTCGCTAAAGCCTTCAAATCACTTCTGCAACAAAATCGGCACATCGCGGCCTTCCAGACCCAAGCCCCGAATGGTCGCTAACGGACTGATACTGTTGAAAAAGGGCTCGCACTCTTCGGCGAACAGTGATTCCGTCAGCATCTGATTCTTGATGGCGGAGGTTTGCCATGATGGGTCGGCAGATGGGCGATCAGAGCCAGCTGTTCTATCTATTCAACCTTGAACAGCGCATTCCTGCGAGCCATTTGCTACGCCGTATTAATCCGTTAGTTACGCAGGTTTTGGCAGGGCTTCGTGAGAAGCTGGCACCGTTTTATAGCGAGATCGGGCGTCCCTCGGTTGACCCTGAGCTGATGCTGCGGATGCTGATTGTTGGGTATTGCTATGGCATCCGCTTCGAGCGGCGGCTGTGCGAGGAGATCACGCTGCATCTGGCCTATCGCTGGTTCTGCCGTCTCGATCTTAACGATGAGGTGCCCGACCACTCGACATTCTCAGTCAATCGCCATGGCCGTTTTCGCCACAGCGACATATTCCGGCAGATATTCGAGGCGGTGGTGTTTGCGTGCATGAACGCGGGTCTTGTTAAGGGCGAAGGCTTTGCTGTTGATGCCAGCGTCATTGAAGCCAACGCCAGCCGCTGTCATGGCAAGCCGCCCGATGAGATCGATTGGTCACTGCCGGAACGACAGACGCGTGCTGCTGCCGAGTTCCTTGCCGGGCTTGATGACGAGGATCCCGATGCCAATCGCAAGCTACCGAAGGTGATCTCGCCGGTAGACCCTTGTTCGGCTTGGACGGCGAAGGCCAACAAGCGTGTGCAGTTCGGCTACGGGCTCAATTACCTGATCGATATCGGGCCTGCCGCTGTCATCGTTGGGGTTGAGGCAACCCCGGCTCGCACCTACGACGAAGTCGCGGCAACCAAGCCGATGCTTGAGCGCACTGAGAAGATATTCGGCTTAAAGCCTAAGCGCCTCGTTGCCGACACGGCCTATGGCACGGGCAAGCTCCTTGGTTGGCTGATCGGAGCTGGCGTTACGCCGCACATCCCGGTCTGGGACAAGAGCGCCCGCGAGGACGGCACCTTTTCACGCGCCGACTTCACATTCGATAAGGAACGCAACGTTTATATTTGTCCGGCAGGTAAGCTCCTGAAGACAACGGGCCGCATTCTCTCAGGCTACATGCTGCGCTACACGGCGAGCACTCGCGACTGCGGCCCATGCCCCCTCAAATCCAAGTGCTGCCCGAACTCTCCACAACGCATCATCCCACGCGACGTCAACGAAGATGCCCGCGATATCGCTCGCACACTGATGGGTACGCTCGAATACGAGAGGTCACGCGATGAGCGTAAAAAAGTCGAGATGAAATTCGCACACGCCAAGTCTCATCACGGTTTTGAACGGCTTCGCCTGCGAGGAATATCCGGTGCACGCGACGAGTGTCATCTCGTCGCTATCGCGCAAAACCTCAAAACGCTCGCTAAATATATCTGGCGGCCGCCTGATGCCACGGTCGCTTGCGTTACGTGAATGTCAGTTGCCGCAGGAGCAGAACTATAGTGTCAGTGGTGAGCCCCGCGAAGGGGAGAGACCAATAAATAAGACGGGGGAGTCCCGTCTGAAGCTCAAATAAAGAGCCGCAAGCCTTCAGGGGCCGACTTTTTCAACACCATCGGTCAAAAGCCGACAATCAATTCCCGGCCAAAATCGACCTTTGTCCGTTGTTGCTCCAATAGGCGACAAGTTTTGCGGCGCAGCGAAATGACGCGAAGTGCCAAAAGCAGACATTGCCTAGGTGGACGTCGCCTCCAGAACCGAGACGTCCGACTGAGTTGGAAGGCACTCTTGTAATCGCAAGCCCGCTTTCTGTAGCAGCGAACTGTGCTCCTCTTGAGAACGTACCCGGCCCGTCCCAGCGAGCAGGTACGTAAGGTCCATGAGGCCCGCGAGGCTGGGTTCATTTACCGCACCACGGAGTGGTTCGATGATGAGAAGCCGTTTATTGGGCCCCAACGCCGCTAGGGAGTTTCGCAAGATCTGCAGTGCTTTCTCGTCGGTGTGGTCAACCAGCACTCGTTTGAGAACATAGACATCGCCACCGGACGGAACGGATTGGAAAAAATCGCCTTCGACCAACTCGCAGCGTGGCAGGGGGCCGCCGCGCCCTGTCCGCGCGGCCTCAATCGCCGATGGGCGCTCCACCAACATGCCCGACAGATCTGGATGTTCGGAGAGAATGGCAGACAGAAATGCACCGTTCCCGCCGCCCAAATCCACAACTAACCGGCAGTCAGAAAAACTATAGGCGTCGAGGATCGCTCGGGCTTCAATGCGACCACGATTGCTTAGACCCGAATGGAAGAGCGCGGCTTTATCGTGATTTTCCTGAAGATAGGAATACAACGGTACGCCAAAGACAGCCTCGACAGCGGGCTTGCCTGAACGCACGCTACCGACCAGTCCTCCAAATAGATCGTAAAGGAATTCGTGGACGAAGAACGCATAATCTCGAATTGATGCTGGCGAGTCGGTACGTAGTGTTTTGCCAATATCCGTAAGAGTAAATCGAGCGCCGTCTTCTTCATGCAGGACACCAAGGCCGCTCAGTGTCCGCAACAGGCGTTCAAGGGCAAGCGCATCTACGCTCATACGTCGCGCGAGTTCCTCGGCAGTCGTGCCTGCAGCATCGATTTGGTCCGAAAGACCAATTTTGGCCGCAGTATAGATCGCTCGTGCTGGGATGAAGCCCACCAGCAGTCGGATCATTTGTTGTGGCGGGGTCAAGCCATCCTCGGACATCTGTTCCCCCATTTAAAAATTAACACGGCAAGCCTGCCTCCCGTGGCATTCGGGGTCAATGGAATGTCCGCTATCGAAATAACGCTTAGTGCCCAACAGCCGACGGTTACTGCTCCGATAGTCCGGCCTTGCGCAATCCGTTGAGCAGAGTGTCTAGATATAGAGGGTAAGAAACCGGTTCGTTCTCGCGAACAGTTTGAATGCTAAGATTTGGCCAAAGCGATCGAACTTCCTCGCACGCCTGTTTCGCTTCCGTATCACGCCCCAGCTCGGCAAGCGCGGCGGGCAATGCCACACGATCCAACCACGTCCCCGCCTTTTGTGCCGCTATTTGCCCACATTTCACCGCAGCTTCGTGACGCCCCAGGAATAGATTTCCAATCGCGAGCCATCCATAAAAATTTCCGATACTCGAATCCGACGGGCTTAAACGGATGGCGCGCTCCGAATATGAGATCGCTTCGTCAGCTCGCCCCAGGCTAATGAGCGCCACAGCCGTCACATTATGGATCAATGCGTCATTTGGATTCAGAGTCATCGCTTCTTTCAAAGCTTGCAGGGCTGCCTCGCCGTTTCGACCGATAAGGATATGGGCAACTCCTAGAGCGTAGTGAGACATCGCCGCGCGCGGATCGAGTTCGATTGCGCGCCGGGCCATTTCAAACGCCAGGCTTGCATTTCTATCCGGCGCCAAAAGTATCCAATCGACGGACAAGCTCCGCGAAATTGCTGCATAGACACCAGGAAAATGTGGATCCCGCTCTATCGCTAGTTCAAAATACCTTCGTGCTTCTATGTGGCCTTCTCGCGTGTGCTTGTAGAAATGGAACATGCCGCGGTAATACAGTTCCCAGGCGTCCAGATTTTCCCGCGGCTTCATTAATGCACGTTGTTGCTCAGCACGGCTTAACTCGGGACCTAAAACGCCCACAACCGATTGCGTAATCTCATCCTGTACTGCGAATATATCCTCAAGGTTGCGATCATAATGATCCGCCCAAATGTGCATGCCCTTTACGGCTTCTACCAGCTGCGCTGTCACGCGCACGCGGGAGCCCACCTTGCGCACACTGCCCTCGAGAATGTAGCGGACCCCCAAATCGCGGCCGATCTGACGAATGTCAACCACTCGGTTCTTGTAGGTAAAGCAGGAACTGCGGGCGATGACAAAGAACTCCCGAATCTGTGAGAGCGCGGCAATTATGTCTTCGGTGATGCCATCCGAAAAATAATCTTGCTCGGGATTGCCGCTTAGATTGTTAAAGGGCAGGACGGCGATTGATGGCTGGTCGGGAAATGGCGGCGGCATTTCAGCTTCCGCTCGGCTCGCTGCCGCGGGTACGCACGGCTCCTCGCTGACTTTCCCGATGAAGCGGAAGCCCTTGCCACGCAAAGTCTTGATTAGGCGTTGCCCCTCGCCGCTGTCGCCAATCGCGGCGCGTGCCGAATTGATACGGGAGGTCAGGGCCGATTCCGAAACGATGCGCCCGTTCCAAACCGCCGCCATGAGGCCGTCTTTGCTGACCACACAGTCGCGGTGACGGATAAGATAGTCCAGGAGATCGAAGACCTGCGGCTCGACCGCGATCAATTCTGCCCCGCGCCGTAACTCGCGCCGGGCGGCATCGAGCACATAGTCCTCAAACCGATACCGCAAGGCGCTGCTCCGGCCACCGTATACGGCAGGATAGCGCTTTGGCCCGGCGGGTAAAACGCAAAATCAAGCTGGCCTAGAGCTGAAATTAAGGGAGCCTGGAAGTTCAGGTTGCCCCGCGCTGTTAGCGTTCCGCGCATCTCGTTTGAAATTCAGGGGAAAGCCATGAGCGACACCGCAACTGCCATACGTCGCGAGACTTCGATCGAGATAATGCGGAACGCCCGCCCAGCCATTTTGATGATGGCGGCTTGCGGCGTGCTGCTGATCGGTGTTGCCGTCTTTGGTCAGTGCCACTCTGTGCCCCAGTCTGTCCTGTCAGCCTCATCGGCAACGCAGTTTGTCGAGGGGCCATAACGTTGTGAGACGGGTCTGCTCCGGGTCTTTCGCGACCGTTGCAGATTTTATGTTTTGGTTATTTTGTCCGTTGTGGGTCAATCGCTGCGTATCCATCCAGCGTCAGAACCCGACCTTTGTCCGTTGTTGGTCGGTGGTCTCAACTGATCGACGCAACACTTTATCTTTGAGGGCAAAGATGGAGTGTGATGATGGATCAGAGGTTTCGTCGAGGATTTACGGCAGCCGAGAAGACGGAGTTATGGGATCGCTGGCAGCGGGGTGAGTCGCTCAAAGCGATTGGGCGAGCGTTTGGTAAGCCGTCCTCATCTATCCATAACCAGGTGGCACCATATGGTGGGATACGTCCCGCGGCACGGCGTCGCTCGCGGTTAGCACTGACGCTCTCGGAACGCGAGGAGATCTCCAGGGGTCTTGTAGCGCACCAATCGTGCCGATCGATGGCGAGGCTGCTGGGTCGTTCGGCCTCGACGGTGAGCCGAGAACTCAAGCGCAATGGCGGCTATGATCGCTATCGAGCCGCACTAGCGGATGAGCAGGCCTGGGGGCGAGTTCGACGTCCGAAACGGTGTAAGTTGGCAAACAGTCCGTGGCTACGGCGGGCAGTGGCGAGCAAGCTCAGGTTGAATTGGTCGCCTGAGCAGATCGCCGGCTGGCTCAAAAGATTGCATCCACACGATGAGAGTCATTGCGTGTCACACGAGACGATCTATCGCAGTCTATTTGTTCAGGCCCGCGGGGTACTTAAGAAAGAACTGCTGGGCTATCTGCGATCGAGGCGTACGATCCGTCGGTCGCAGCGGGTGGACCCCAATCGCGATCAACCGGGGCGAATCAAGGATCTCGTCTCGATCCGTCAGCGGCCGGCCGCGGTTGAAGATCGGGCCGTGCCTGGTCATTGGGAAGGCGATCTGCTGACGGGGTCAAAGAACAGCTACATCGCGACCCTGGTCGAACGTCATACGCGTTACGTGATGCTGGCAAAGGTGGCCAACAAGGACACGCAGACGGTCATCACCGCGCTCATCAAGCAGGCCAAGAAGCTACCGAGTGAGCTCTATAAATCGCTGACCTGGGACCGTGGCAAGGAGCTGACGGATCATCGACGCTTCACTTTGGCGACCAATATCGATGTTTACTTCTGCGATCCGCAGAGTCCATGGCAGCGCGGTTCCAACGAGAACACCAACGGTCTGCTGCGACAGTACTTTCCGAAGGGAACCGACTTGTCGGTGCACTCGCAAGCCCATTTGAACAAAGTGGCGCGACAGCTCAACGAACGGCCACGGCAGACCTTGCAATTTGAAACGCCGGCAGAGAAATTCAATGCCTGTGTTGCGTCGATCGGTTGAGGCGGCAGTCCAATAGCCGACAAGTTTTGGTGGGATGCAGCTAACGGCACGGACGGGCCGCAACAGTGCCAAAAGCCATGGCCTAAGTCGCGCTACTTCAAATGATGAGGATCAATCAGACACCAAACGCCGAATAGCTCGATGCGTTTTTGGTCGTTCTGTAGGAATGAAACGTAGGTGCGCGTCGGGAGCGGCCAAATTGGGGTCTTGCCTAACTGATGCGACCCGCAAGAGCCGCTCCCGGCGTGCCGTCCGTGTATTCCCGCTATACTGCCGCCCGAGCGTTTGCGACAGCAATCATCGCGGCATACTGACCCGGTGGTACCATCTAAAACCTCCGTGTCTGACTTTGAGTTAATAACCTCTGACTGGGTTAGGACATTGTCAAGGCTGGCGAGCTGGCTACGGTTAAAGTTTCGTTACGATACAAAATATGACGTTCTATGA
The DNA here is from genome assembly GCA_963739075.1 of uncultured Alphaproteobacteria bacterium. Taxonomy (GTDB): domain Bacteria; phylum Pseudomonadota; class Alphaproteobacteria; order Rhizobiales; family Xanthobacteraceae; genus Pseudolabrys. The sequence continues at coordinate 623,234 of CAVTZC010000009.1, forward strand.
AATACGTCACACGTCCACTCTCAGAAGGAAACTACAAGGGGCCTTCGTCGAGCTAACTGGAGATTAGCCATGAAGACCGAGGCAGTCATTGATCGTCCCAGCATGGCCGAACGTACATCCACCCAGATATTTGGCTTGACCCTGACGGTCGTATTTGTTGGCATTCTTGTATTGAATGCGATCTCTTATTGAATACGATCACCCAGTAAAATCCTTCGACCTATCGCCACATTCGCCCGACGTTGGCGGCAATATCGATCTTCGAGTGCAACTTTGGTTTTCTAGTATCCGGGCCACTTGTTCGTTCGCTCAAGTGCTTACGACGCCAAAAACATGGGTCCTCCGGTTCTCAATTTCCTTTCTGCGCACAAAGCTAAAACCCTTTTAATTTGAGCCAAAGTCCGCCGGCTTCGATCTTGAAAATGCAACGACGTGACATCCGTCCATTCGTGCTTTTTTGACGGTTTAACTCCTAGCCGCTCGAAATTAGGCCTTCCGGAAGGCACTCGCAAATTAGGCACCCGTGAAATTGGTTTTCCGGCGGGCATTGTCAGACCCTCAATTTTGCTACGGGAGACAAACAGCACCACTTGGCCATTTCTATTTCTGAGGTGATCTCCGTACCACCATCCGAGTTGAACGCCGTTCCTATCGTAGACAGCATCAACGGCAATTAACCCGACGGCATTACCATCCAGATCGACCATCCAACTGGATCTAGGATCAGCCCAAAATCTTACGTTGCCCGTTCGATCTAGTAACGGCAATAACTTCATAATTGGCACTCCGTTCAATTTGCTTTTCCGGAAACCGACAAAATTGGCTCAACACGAGGCACCATAAATTAGCATGTCTCGAAAACTTAGATTCTTGCAGGTCAGCTATGGTTGACCGACTTCCGCTTCCGCCACTCAACAGCCGTCATCCACTGGACGACAGCACTGGGTTATGAACTGTCTTCAAACGCCAAATGCTTCCGTTGCTATGTAATCACTCAAAAAAGGGGATAACTTGCGAGAATGGGCTGGGGCCAGGGTACGGTAAGCGCGCATTGGATTAATGTTATCGAACTCGTCGCTCGAACATTGGTGCCCCATGCTTGACCGACCCTCCGATGAGGATGTCAGCCGCCAAATCCTCGACGTTTTCATGCGCCATCGAGTACCGGCGAACGGCACGCTTCAGCGCAATTATTTTTTCGATATACGCGACGGCGATTTCCAGCGCGGGATCAATAAGGCGGTTGCGAACAACTGGCTCACGATCGATCGGCACAACCGCTACCGCTATCAACTTACGGCAACTGGTTATGCCGTGGGGCAAGTGATCGATCCGGTACTTGGCCAACCGATAAATGTCAGGGGGCCCTAGAAATCGGTATCGGACCATTCGCTACATATGCATTCGGCCCCCGTGCCGATGAATGTCCGCTGTTACTCCAATAGGCGACAAACGCGGGCGCGGTTGGTTTGTCCGCGAAGTGCCAGAAGGCGACATTCGATCAAATTCCGTCCTACGAGCTTGATCGATAATTTGTCCGAACAAGTCTCACTGCCCGCAAGCCGAAAGAACGTCATAGTTGTTGCCGCACTTTGCGGATGCCGTCCATGATGTGCTCATTGCGGGCGGAATCTTGATAGGGGCGCCAATCAACGCGGGCGGCCACGAATCCGGGCCGAATGCGTTCGCAGCGGCCAAGCGCAACGCCCGCCTCTTTGATCCTGCCGAGATGCGCCAAGGCCGCTGCCAGTAAATATTGCGCGTTTGGATTTCCGGGGTCCGCATTGGTTCCCCGTCTCGCCCATTCGACCGCCTGCTCGTAGCGATGCGCGCCAATCAAAGCGCGAGCCAGAAACGTATAGATATGCCGCATGTTGGGCGCGTCCGGATTTAGCCGGATGCCGTCTTCCATCATGGCGATGCCTTCCTCGTTCTGGCCCATCAGGTCGAGGATATTGCCCAAAGATGCGCGCGCGTAGCCGTGGCTCGGATTGAGCTCCACGGCACGTTGAAACGATAACCGCGCTTCCTCCTGCTGACCGGACCAAACATACGCCATACCAAGAATGGCCTGCGCATATAAGTCCGATCGGTCCAGCGCGACGGCTTTCCTGGCATTTACCAGGGCTTTGGTGGCCGTCTCTTCGCGTGAATGCGTATGCCCCAACATGAGGTCGCGATTGTGGCTCAACGCGACACCTGCAAACGCCTTGCAATAGGCCGGATCAACCTCAAGGGCTCGCAGGAACAGCTCACGCGCGCAAGCATTGCCTTCCTTGCTGTACGCGTCGAGTTCCGCAGTGCCGCGCTGAACAAGATTCCACGCATCGAGATTTTGCGGCTTCTGCGCCAAGAGCCGACGATACTCGGCGTGCTCCAGTTCGGGCGCGACGATTGCGGTTATCTTCTTGGCGAGCTCGTCTTGCAAGGCGAAGACGTCCTTGAGTTGGCGGTCGAATGTTTCGGCCCAGACATGATGACCGGTCTCACAATCGACGAGCTGGGCCGTAACGCGCACCTTGTCCGCGGCTTTGCGGACACTGCCTTCCAGCACGTAGCGGGCCCCAAGTTCGCGGCCGACTTCTTGGACATTCGCCGCCTTGTCTTTGAAAACGAAGGTCGAAGTTCGCGCAATGACGGGGAACGAACGCCAGAGCGACAGGGCCGTAATGATGTCTTCCGTGAGCCCGTCGGCGAAATACTTCTGCTCCGGATCGTCACTCAGATTTGTGAATGGCAACACCGCCACCGACGGCTTGTCGGGCAATGCCAATGCGGTTGAAGCCTGTGCGGCCGCTTCCGCAGACGGCTCACCGTTCACGACCTCCGGCCCAACATAGCGGTAGCCGCGACGCGGCAGTGTCTCAATCCAGCTCCCGCTGCCGGCAACATCCTCAAAAACCCGGCGCAAAGCCGCGATCTGCACCGTCAGGTTGCTGTCTTCGATTGCAAGGCCCGGCCAAGCGGCCTCAATCAGCGCCTCTTTGGAAACCGGCTCGCCCGCCCGCTCCAGTAGCAAGCGCAGTAGCGCTACCGCGCGTTGGCCGAGTTCAGCCGGTTCGGCGCCGTGAAACAGGATTCCGGCGTCGGCGTCCAGGCGAAACGGGCCAAATTTGATGACTTTCGCCATAGCCAAATGGGCCCCATTCGCAAACATTTTGCAACATTTTCGGAGCGGATTCACTACCTCGGGGGGCGGCGGGATCATGGTGCAAGGGACGTTGCACGTGACCAACGTCAAACCATGGAGGACATCATGAGCGCAAAAGCCGTTATTCGGATGCCGGGTGAGGGCAAGGAAGTCACCTTGGCGGGCAAGCCGATGACGTTCTTGGTAACTGGTGAGGACACCAAGCACACGTCCATGTTCGATTGGACGCTGCCGGCTGGATTTTCCACTGGCTTGCACGTTCATCGCGTTCAGGAAGAAACCTTCTATGTGCTGGAAGGCGAATGTCAGTGGCAGATCGGCGACGAGACGGTGCGCGCCAAGCCCGGTACCTATGTGTTCATTCCGCCGGGCGTGCCGCACAATATCGGCAACGCCAGCGACAAGCCGGCCAGGATGATCATGACGGTGTCGCCGCCGGGGCATGAACATTACTTCGAAGAGCTGGTGAAGGTGGTCGCTAAAAGCAGTCCGCCGGATGCCAATGCCATCGCAGAACTACGCAATCGCTACGACACCCAGCAGCTATCGGCTTTAAAGGCCAGCTAGGGGCGGTTTCGCCCCGCAAATGCGAAGGACAGTTGCATGTCAACAATTGCCAGTCTTTTGCCCTCGTTGTCAGCAGGCGGCACTCTCGACATGCGGCTGTTTGCTGAAATGCGCCGACGCACATCCGCCACTATTCGGACTTGGCGGAATAACATGCGTCAGCGCCGCGAATTGTTGATGCTCAATGATGTGGAATTGCGTGAGCTTTCGCTCACCGAAGCGGATGTCAATCGCGAGATGCGCAAGCCATTCAGGGAGAGCATCGATATAAACGGCCGCTGACGCCCTGAAACATGATCGAATGTCCGCTTCGGGTCAATCGCTGCCTATCAATTCAGTGTCCGGGCCAGACCAATTTGTCCGTTGTTAGTCCAATAGCCGACAAGTTTTTGCGGCGCAGCGAAATGACGCCAAGTGCCAATCGGCGACATCGCACCCAATTTGAAAATGAAAGAGGCCGCCAACTGGGGCGGCCTCGAAGCTTACAAAAAATATTTGGACTATTGCGGCAATCCCTCGACGGCGAAGATACGGAATTTTGCGTATTTGTCGCCGATTTTTTGAAGTTCTTTGTATTCCGCTGAATTGAGCCAAGCCTGGATTTTTTCCATGCTTTCCCACTGTCGAATGACAACACGCGATTTCTGCGGTTCCCCTGCAATCGAGGTGACCCTTCCGCTTCCTAAGGTGAGGCTACGACTGCCAGATGCATCGCCCAAAGCCCGAGCTTTCGGGACGTACTCCTTCAAGTAAGGATCCAGGTTCGACACGGTTATCTCTTGGACGACGTAGACAGGCGGCTTTGCCTGGGCATGAAGGCCCTGGATGGCTGCTCCACCGATGGCAGCACCTGCGACGAGCGCGATAGCTACCTTATAATTCGATTTCATGGTCGCCTCCCTGGCGGTTGCCTGTCGGCTATCCGACAGCGCAGTAGCACTGTAGGCGTGCCACTAGTTAATGAAAGAGGCCGCCAACTGAGGCGGCCTCGCGAGTGATTGTCTTGCGGATGGAATTTTTTACATGCCCTCAACGATGAATGAACGCGACTTCGTTGTTTTGGCGCGGATTTCGTTAATCTTCTTCTGTTCCGGTGAATTGTTCCAGGCTTGTGCTTTCTCCGCGCTGGCGAAGGCAATGATGATGAATGCTACGGCGTAGTTCCATCGAGGGCGGTTACGTTACTAGTGCGGGCGATGTAGCGACCGCCCTGCATAACTGTCGCCGTACTGGCCGTAGGTCTTTGGGTGACCGCTTTGAACCCCTCCGGGTCGGTTATGTCGCTAATGTCAATAACAACAATAGCTGGTGGCTTAGCCTGGGCATGAAGGCACTTGAATGGCGGCTCCACCAACCCCAACGCCTGCCAGCATTGCCAACGCGGCTGTGTATCGTGTTTTCATGGAATTCCTCCCTGTTTAAGTTGACAAGGAAGCTTAGGCGAGACCTGAGGTTGAAAGCCGTAAATTGTGCGTCAATATCGAAAGGGCCCTCACGATTTTAAAAGGGGACCAGTTGGGATCGAAAGGCGCCAGCACCCACCTGCGACTAGGAAAATAGCGGAAAGCTAGAACTACGCAGGAACGCGGTTGGCGTTATGTGCGACCCCAATGTCCGTTCTGGGTCAATCGCGGCCTAGCCGTTGAGGCCCTGTAGCGATTTTTGTCCGTTGTTCGCCCAATAGCCGACAAAATGTTGCGGTGCCGCGAATGTCCGCGAAGTGCCAGAAGCAGAAATCGCACACGAAGTCTTAATCTCGCGCTACCGCTAGGCGCGAAGCAAGTTCCATTCGCATCAGACGAATATGCGTCATCAAATTAATGAACAAATCTGAGTGTCGCATCGGAAGAATACGTGCTGCGCGGTATATGCTTTCTAACTTCTCTTGTACGGCTTCGACCTGAGCCGTAGTGAGTTGAGATTCCAATTCGGTCTCAATGTCTCGCAGGCGGCGGTACAATTTCATCAAACGGGCACCTATTAGCCAGTAATAGAGCCTGGGCGCATAGGTGAACACCGGAATGACGATGGCAACTGCCGCCACAATGATCGCCGCGAGGCGTTTGGCGTAATTGATCATTAAGAACGGCAGATATTGCTGCAGCAACGAAGGACCGTTCTTGTAGAATTCCCGCGCCTCATCCGCGACGACAAATTCCGGATCGGTCATCGTGGGAAATTCACCCTCGCGTTGAAAAACTCCGGCGCCACGATGTTCCTCCTGCAGCGTCTGCGCCAAAAGATATATGAGCTCTGGATGAAGCGTCGTGCGCACGACCACGGCGGTAGTGGTGGCAATGAGATTCACATCGCTGGCCGGGATGTTCTTATCGAGGTCGACCACGCCCTGTGGCAGAACAAGCCGATTGAGAGAAGGCACAATTTTGGTCAGGGCCTCAGCCTGTGTCAGATTCATCAACCGGACAGTCGGGTCGTGCAACAAAGATTGAGTCTGTGGGGAATTCAGTTCAGCAAGAATGACGATCACATCGACTTCACCATCTTTCAAAGCCTTGACCGCCGGCAATCCCATCCGGGGCAATAGCGTTGCGTTGTCGGCGTTGATGCCGTTCGCACTAAGGACTCGTTGAAGCGGGGCAAGGCCCAGGAATGCTCCGATGCGTTTGCCCTTGAGTTGGGACAGCCTATCCAATGTTTCCGTCCCGCGATAAAAAACCCAAATTGGATTGAACGTAATGCGCCCCAACGACAATAAGTCGGGCGATTGCTCTGCGTTACTTTGGCCTCCGAACAGAAACGCGGCATCGATGCCGGAGCTTCTATCTTCCATGAGCTTGAGGTTATCTGCTGCGCCGCCGGTCAGGCGCACATCCAACTTGATGTGATGCCGTGTGAGCCTCTCGCGGTACCTGTCAGCGATCTGCTCGAACGCGCCGCCTTTGGAGCCCGCGGCGATCGTGATCGTCAATGGCGGTGCTGGAATGAAATACCAGAGCGCGAGCCAGACCGCGGCACTCACGCATAGTAGTGCCGCCAAAGCGCGCAAAACCATTTGATATCCCCACCCCATTAGCGAGCCCGAAATCATATTCTAGCGGGTGGTGTTTGAGGTCGGCTATGGGTCATTCGCTGCGGAGCTATTCAGCCTCCGGACCGATGCTTGTCCGTTGTTGATCCAATAGGCGACAAACTCGGACGCGGCTGGCTTGTCCGTTACGTGCCAAAAGTAGACTCATGCACTGCAGCAATAAGAGGCTTTATTCGATCACTTCGTTGGCTAGGATCAGTACAGATTGCGGAATTTTTAGCCCAAATACCTTTGCAGTCTTCATATTGATTACGAGATCGAATTCCACAGGCTGTTCAACTGGAATAGAGCTCGCCGGTGCACCTTTGATGAGTTTGTCTACGTAATCTGCGGCGCGGCGATAAACGATATTTAGATTCGGTCCATAAGCTAATAGTCCCCCAGATTTCGCGAAGTCACTATAGATCGACACGACCGGGAGCGAATGCTTCGCCGCGAGTTCGAGGATTTGTTGGCGGTGTTTAGTAATCGCTCCATCATCCATTACGAATAATGCTTCCGACCTAGCACGGGATGCGATTTCGAAAGCGCCTGCATAATCGGCTTCATCGCGCACCGGGAGGCGCACGAACTTTAGCCCTATTTGCGCGCCTTTTCGCTCGACCTCGTCCACGATGAAAACCGCTCCCGTATTATTTCCTTGGTACAGCGCGGCCATACGTGTCGTCTTTGGCAGTATTTCATGAAGCAACTCGACACCCTTTGGCCCAAGTGTATCCGGCATAAAGCTCAAGCCCGTGATGTTTCCACCCGGCCGAGCAAGGCTGGCTACAAGCCCTGACTTAACTGGATCGGCTACACGCATCATCACGACGGGGATAGTCTTGGTAGCCTTTTTGGCCGCCTGCACAGCCGGCGTATTGACAGCGACGATCACATCGACTTTGAGCTGCAAAAGCTCTTCTGCAAGCGCGGAGAGCCGCTCATTCTGTCCTGCCGCATTTCGCAATTCTATGACGATATCCTTTCCCTCGACGTGGCCAAGCTTGTGAAGCTCGTCGCGAAATGTTTCGAGCAGGCCGGGCTGTAATTCCTGGGAAAGGATGCCGACACGATGCATTCGCCGTTGCTGCGCCCGCGCCGCGAGCGGCCAGGCGACCGCTGCGCCGCCGAGAAGCGTTATGAACTCGCGCCGCCTCATGTCCGCCTCCAAGCTCAGGAGACGGCATCGTATCGGTTTAATCGAGTACTTTGATAGGGGCTGAAACCGGCATCAAAACCATTGCCGCAGTGCACAGCCAATGTCGCTTATGGGTCATTTTCAACCGATGCATCTAGGCCCTAAATCTGCCCGATGTCCGCTTTGCTCCGAAAGCGACATTTGGCCGGCGACCTCTGACAATTGCGACGCTGCCTACTCGAATGGTAATTTGCCGCCCCACTGCGAACTCGGCGCTCTCATCGAATGAGTATTAGCTACGAAATATCTCTCGCCACGCCGGACGATATTCCCGGCATCCTCGCGGTTCAGGAACCCAACCTACCCGACGGCGGCGGCAGTCTGTCGGTGCGGCAGACTGCGGACTGGTTCAAGCACGCGGTACTCGAAAAGTCGGTTGTAGTCGGGCGTCGCGATGGCGAGGTTGTCGGCTACGTGTTGGGGACGTCATTGGCCGCGAAAGCACACATAGCAATCATCCAGGCTATGTTGCGTACCTTCCCGGCATCGCCCGGTTGCTATCTATATGGCCCGGTTTGTGTTGCCGAGACCGAGCGTGGAAAAGGCCTCGCGGGCGCGCTGTTCAAAGAATTGCAGAGCCATATGCAGGGGCGCTCGGCCATGACATTCGTACGGGCCGATAATGGTGCGTCGCTCCGAGCGCACCATAAAATGGGCATGCGAGAACTCGGTACTTTCGTGAATGGTGGGGTGACCTATATCGCCCTCTCATATACAGCCTGAGCAGCAACACGGTCTTTCGCCGGCGCGGCTGCGATGTCCGCTATGGGTCATGTATGGACGGCGCCCGCGGTGCAAGAGGGAATCTGACTTTTCTGCGAAGCGTTCGGGTGCGGTCATGTATTCGGCCTGTTGTCGCTTGGAGGATTACCTCTGTCGCGATGCAGCCGCTATGGCCGCTGGCCCTGATGTAATCCGCTGATCGGGTCCCAAACAAACGCACGCGCTCAAGTATCGCGTGACCCATCACGGGTTCTCCCAATCGACGGTCTCGACCGTTTCGCATCAATGCCGTCATCACCCCTGCAGTTCGTGTACGCGCTGAGACGCAACCTCATCCTGCCATCGCCAGACCCCTTACGCCGCTGCCGCAAGCGCAGGCGCTCGATAGGTGCCGCCCTTGGCCAGCAACGCCCAGGCCATGCGCGCCATCTTGTTGGCAAGCGCCACCGCCACGACCTTGAACGGTTTGCGAGCGAGAAGTTGTGTGAGCCAGGGATACTTCTCCGGCTGCTGGCGCGCATACCGCAACACCGCGCAGGCTCCGACCACCAGAATGCGTCGCAAATAGCGATCGCCTCGTTTCGAGATCGGCCCGAGCTTCCGTTTGCCGCCGGTCGAGTCTTCTCGCGGCACGATCCCGATCCAGGCCGCGAAGTCACGACCCGATCGAAAAACCTTCGGATCTGGGACGGTCGCTGCGATCGCGGTGGCCCCGATAACACCAATTCCGGGGATGCTCTCCAGCCGCTTGCTCGCCTCGCTCGCGCGATGCTGCGCCATGATCCGTTTCTCGATCGATCCGATCAGGGTCTGCATCGCCTGAAGCTCCGCCGCCAGCACGACAAGGCTGGTGTGAGCATCGACAGGCAAGCGCGCATCTTCTTCGCCCGCAATGATCCTTAGCAACTCCTTGATCCCTTCACGTCCTTGCGCAGCCACAATACCGAGCTCGGCTAAATGCGCCCGCAAGGCATTGATCAGCTGGGTTCGCTGCCGCATTAAAAGATCGCGCGCGCGATGCAACATCAACCGGCCCTGTTGCTCGGCCGTTTTAATTTGCACAAAACGCATGGTCGGCCGCCGCACCGCCTCGCAGATCGCCTCGGCGTCGGCCGCATCGTTCTTGTTGCGCTTGACGTAAGCCTTCACGTCCTTCGCCGGCATCAGCCGCACCAGATGGCCAAGCTTCGTCAGTTCACGCGCCCAATAATGGGCCGTCGCGCAGGCCTCCATTCCGACAAGGCATGGCGGCATTGCTCTAAAGAACGCCAGTACCTGGCTGCGTCGGAGTTGCTTTCGAACGACGACCTTCTCGCTCGCGTCGATGCCGTGTACCTGGAACACGTTCTTGGCGATATCCAAACCGATCGTGGTAATTTGCATGTGGACGGCTCCCCTCAATGTGGTTCGTTTCGACGCAACCACTCTATGGCACTTCGATGCCGGGAGCGGGCGCCGTCCACCACATCAATCGCTGCCGACCAATTCAGCCCCGGCGCTGACCTTTGTCCGTTGTTGTCCCAATAGGCGACAAACATGGACGCGGTTCGTTTGTCCGCGAAGTGCCATTAGTGATCGGTGCACCGCAGCAAATAGAACCGTTATTCGATCACCTCATCGGCGCGGGCAAGCACCGTGGGCGGAATGGTGAGGCCGAGCGCCTTAGCGGTCTTGAGATTGATCACAAGCTCGTATTTGGTTGGCGCTTGCACTGGGAGGTCGGCAGGCTTCTCTCCCTTTAGGATGCGGTCGACGTAGCCGGCCGCACGGTGATACTGGTCGAGAAAAATCGGCCCATACGAGACCAATCCGCCGCCGGCCGCATACGTACGCTCCTGGTACACCGCAGGCAGTTTATATCGAGCGGCAAGCGCGATGATAAGATTGCGATGGACCGCCGACAACGCGCTCGCGGTCAAAATCAGGCCGCCGTCCGCGGTGCGCGCGAAGGCTGCGATTGAGCGCTCAATCTCGGCCGCATTGCTTATGTTAACCGGGCTCACGTCCACGCCAACCGACGGTGCCACCGACTGAATGACGGCGAACTGGCCGATCCCCGCTGTGATGCCGGGGTCTCTAAGGACCGCTGCTCGCGTCACGTTCGGCGCGATCTGCTTGAGCAGTTCCAGCCATTTTCCACACAAACTGTATTCGAACATCAAAAAGCCAGTGGCGTTGCCGCCAGGCCGCGACAGACTATCGACGAAGCCGGCACCGACCGGATCGGGGACGATCGCAAATACGATCGGCACAGTGCGAGTTGCTTGGAGCATTGCCCCCAAACCTGCGGCGCCAGCCGTCACGATGACATCGGGCGCAAGCGCGACCAATTCCGCCGCGTATTTGCGCATGTCGGTGGCATTGCCTGCGGACCAGCGGGTGTCGATGCGCACGTTGCGGCTCTCGGTCCAACCCAATTGCTGCAGCCCTTGGAGAAAGGTGGCGTAGCGGGATTGTTCTTCCGGATCGCCTTTAGCGAGCGTCATCAGCACGCCGATGCGTCGCATCTGCTCGGGCTGCTGCGCCCGCGCAGCAAGTGGCCACGCCGCCGCGCCGCCGAGAAGCGTAATGAACTCGCGCCGTCGCATGCTGCTTGCCCCCTTTATGCGATGAGCCGGCATCATGCGGCGCGTCCGACCTGCGTATTGATCTCGCTGCGCAATGCCCCAAAGTCGATCGGCTTCGTAAATAGCGCCTCAGCGCCGCCCTCTAATGCTTTGCGCTTGGTCTCCGCATCGCCATAAGCCGTGATCATGATGACCGGAACGTCTGGTCGAGCGGCTTTCGCCTTCGGCAGGAGTTCAAGCCCGCTCATTCCCGGCATGTTGATGTCGGACAGGATCAGGATGATCGATGCGCCCGCTGCATCAGTGATGCGCTGAAGCGCAGCGGGTGCGGATTGGGCAAACTCCATCGTAAAACGGCCGGCGCGCAGGTCATGCCGGAACTGCTGGCGGAACAGCACCTCAACGTCTGGCTCGTCATCGACCACGAGAATGAGAAGATTCACGCTCGTTCTCCTGATTTGGCGATGGTTGCAGCCCCGCGCGGCAGAACGATCCGAAATTCAGTGAACGCGCCAGGCTGGGTATCGACCTCAATAGACCCGCCATGTCGCTTGACGATGATGTCGTGGCTGATGGATAGGCCAAGCCCTGTCCCTTCTCCAGCTGGCTTGGTCGTGAAGAACGGATTGAATATCTTCTCCTTCACTTGGGGCGGTATACCGGTGCCGTTGTCTCGGATCCTGATCTCGACACGGTCGCCAAGGCTCTTGGTAGTGGCGGAAAGGACAGGCTCGAAGTCGCCGCCATTGGCTTCCGCCTTGCGCTTCGTCGCCGCGTAAAAGCCGTTTGAGATCAGGTTGAGCAGCACTCGGGTAATATCCTGAGGGAATACATCGGCCTCGCCCGCGGTTGGGTCAAACGATCGTTCTAGGGTGATGTTGAAGTCCTGCTTTTCGGCGCGGGCCCCATGATAGGCGAGATTGAGGCTCTCCTCGACCACGGCGTTGATATCGACCGCTCGGTGCTCTTGCGAGCCCTGGCGCGAATGCAAAAGCATGTTCTTGACGATCGAGTCGGCACGCTTGCCGTGCTGCACGACCTTGTCGAGATTGCCCTGAAGCATATCCGCGATCTCGTTGATTTGTGCTCGCAACTTGGTGTCGAGGTTGGCTCCGGCCAGCGCCTCGCGCAATTCGTCGATGAGTTCGACCGAAATCGCCGAGAAGTTGTTGACGAAGTTGAGCGGGTTCTTGATCTCGTGCGCGATGCCGGCGGTCAGTTGCCCGAGTGAGGCCAGCTTCTCGGTCTGCACCAGGCGATCCTGCGCCGTCCGCAAGTCCTCCAGCGACTTCGCCAGTTCGCGCGTGCGGGCCTCCACTTTCTGTTCCAAGCCGGCATAGGATTCCTGCAACCGTCCAGCCATGTCATTGAACTGATCGGCGAGCGCCTCCAATTCGTCACCGGTTTTGACCGAAATGCGTTGAGATAGATCGCCGCTGCCGATCCGCGCTGCTCCGGCCCGCAGAGCCTGGATCGGCACCATCATTCTGCGTGCAAGAAATATCCCGGCAAGTGCCGCGAGACAGAGCGCCCCAAATAGAACGAGTGCCGTGCGCTGCAAGGAGGATATCAGCGGCTCATAAGCCTCGTCCACCGGCAGCTCGACAAACACGGTCCAGCCGAGCGGCGAAACCGGCGCAAAGGCGGTTAGTACTTTCCGGCCCTGGATATCGGTGGAGGTTTCGATCTCCTCTGTGGCAGCGCCCGTCGCGCCTCGCCGTGCCGCCTGAACCTGAGCAAGGCGCGTCATATCTGTTTTTCGCAGGACCAGACTGATGTCTGGGTGTGCGATCAGGCGGCCCTGTGCATCCACGACATAAGCCTGACCGTGCTTGCCGACCTTAATCCTCGACACCACGTCCCAGATCAGCTTGAGATTGACTTCCGCGATGCTCACACCGGCGTCGCGGCGCGTGCCGGCGAGCGACAAGGTCATGTAGGGCTCGGATTCGCGGCGGAAATAGACCGGGCCGTAATATACTTTATTCTTCACCGCCTCGAAGAATTTAGGCTCTTTCGACAGATCGAGACCGCTGCCGACGACATCCATGGCCAGCCGCGACACGCGCAGTTGCTCCTTGCCGCTCGCGTCGACCTGCGCCAGCTCGGTGATCGCGGGAACCTGACGCAACAGGCGCAGCGCATCGAACCGTCGCTGCTCGATGGTGCCAGCGGACCACAGCAGCTGCGTCGTCCAGCCCACCTGGCTTTCGATTTCCTTGATGAACTGGCCGATCTTGGCCGCTGCCGAACTCCGCCTGCTCATGCTGGATTTCGATCAATGCGTCTTTATGTTCTCGATAGGAAACCCATATTTCAAAAATACCGTTGGTCAGCAGCGCAACGCAAACCACGGCAACGAACAACCCAGCGTATTTCAGGAACAGGCGGCTGTGGATCTTCCGCGGTGCCGCAGCATCAGATGTTTCGGCTTGAGCCGGCGCGGTGTGATCCGTCATTCGATCACCTCGTCGGCCTGCGTGAGCAGAGTGGGCGGCACGGTGAGACCGAGCGCCTTAGCCGTCTTGAGGTTGATCACCATCTCGTACTTGGTCGGTGCTTGCACCGGAAGGTTAGCAGGCTTCTCGCCCTTAAGGATGCGATCGGCATAGTTCGCCGCGCTCCGAAAATTATCGATCCGATCATTTCCATAGGACAGCAAGCCGCCTTGTTCAGCGAAGACACGGAATGGATAGACGGCGGGGAGGCGGTAGCGGGCCGCCAGTAGGGTGATCTCCTTGCGATGGGCGAGGTTGAAGGCATCCGGCATAAAGACAAGGCCGCCATTCGGCTCGCGAGCCTGTACGGCAATGGCCAACTCAAGCTCAGAATTGTCGCGAACGGGTGCGGCGACCACGTCCACTGCAATAGACTTAGCGGCAGCCCTGAGGGGGTTCAGAAAATGTTCGAATGGCGCCATGGCCGGGTTGAACAGGAAGGCAACCCGATTGACGCGCGGCGCGATCTCCTTGAGCAGCTCTAGCCACTTGCCCGCCACTGAGCCCTCCATAGGGATGAAGCCAGTGGCGTTTCCGCCCGGCCGCTGGAAGCTCTCGACGAAACCGCTGCCGACCGGATCACCTATGTTCGCAAACACGATCGGGATGGTGCGCGTTTGTTGTAGTAACGCCGCAGTGGCGGCTGTGCTTGTCGAAAGAATGAGCTTGGGTTGCAGCGCGACGAGTTCCTCCGCAAATCGCTGTACCGTCCCCGCGTCGAGCGCCGCCCAGCGAATGTCAATGCGGATGTTGCGGCCCTCCACCCACCCGAGCTTTTGGAGCCCCTCCCGGAACGCCGAGACATTGCCCTGTCCTTCCCGGTCGCTTTCGATGTACGGCATCAGCACGCCGATCCGCGGAACTCGCTCTGACTGCTGCGCGCGCGCGGCAAATGGCCAAGCCGCCGCGCCGCCGATAAGCATGATGAACTCGCGCCGCCTCATTCGATCACCTCATCGGCGAGGGCAAGCACGGATGGTGGTATGTTGAGGCTGAGTGCCTTGGCTGTCGTAAGATTGATGACGAGATCGAACTTGGTCGGCTGTTCGACCGGAATATCACCCGGTTTTACCCCGCGTAGAATCTTATCGACATATTCCGCAGCACGCCGGAACATTTCGGGGACGTTTGGCCCATAGGACAGCAGACCTCCCGCTACGGCAAACTCCCTTTGATTGCCGATCGTCGGGAATCGGCCGGCGAGCGCGAAAGTGCTGATTCGACTATGGTTGGTGTTCACGAGCGCATCAGTGCAGGCATAAAGCGCATCCACTTGACCTTTGAGCGCCTCGAAAGCGATCGCGATATCCTCCACTCGTCGGATCTCAGGGGTTGTTACCGCTATGCCGAGAGAGCGAGCCATTGCCTGAACCTCACTCACCTCGAGCTTAGTGCCGGAATTACCGACATCGCCCAGGATCGCCAAACGGCGAAGACCAGGGATAACCTCACGCAATAATTCGAGCCGTTTGCCAACAAGGTCGGAGGCCTCAAGTGACAGACCAGTGACGTTACCGCCCGGGCGCGCCAAAGTCTCGACATAGCCGGCGCCGACTGGATCGTTTCCCAACGCGAAGACAATCGGGATAACCGATGTTGCCTGCTTCACTGCGAGAACTGAGCTTCCACCGGTGACAATGACGTCTACCTTCTGGCGGACGAACTCTGCCGCGATTTCGGAGGAATGCTCGGCGCGACCATCCGTCCAACGAAAAATGATTTCCATTGTGCGTCCGTCGACCCAACCGAGTTCGCCCAGCCGCTCAACAAATGCACGAGTCCACGAGTTCCAGGCTGACGCCGAGCCCGTACCTAGAAAGCCAACCGTGGGCAGCTTGCCTGCTTGTTGAGCACGCGCCGCAAACGGCCATGCCGCTGCAACACCGAGGAGCGTGACGAACTCGCGTCGTTGCATGTCCGACCCCAAGCTCAGACGGCATCTTAGCGGCTCAAACGAGCACTTTGATAGGGGCTGAAATCGGTATCAAAATCATTGCCGCAGTGCACAGCCAATGTCGCTCATGGGTCATTCGCAGCGTATCTATTGTCGGGCCGAAGTTTGTCCGCTCCTAGTCCAATAGCGATCATTCCACGGCTGAGTTCGTTTGTCCGCGAAGTGCCATTAACGACCAACGCACCGCAGCAAACAGTGTCGTTATTCGATCACCTCGTCGGCCTCGGCAAGCAGGGTCTGTGACACGGTGAGACCCAGCGCCTTTGCGGTCTTCAGATTGAGGACCAGTTCGAACCGGGTGGGCAGTTGCACCGGCAGGTCGGCAGGCGATGCCCCGCGCAAAATCCTGTCAACATAGGATGCTGAGCGTCGAAAGAGGTCTTCGATATCGGGCGTATAGGTTATGAGAGAGCCGCTTTGCGAGACCCCGGAAACAACGGGGATACGAAACTGCAGCGCCATCTCGTTGGTGAAAGCCCGGTTCACCGTCAGAAAGGGATCGCTCATCAGCACAATGCCGTCGTCGCGGTTTCTTGTCGCGAAAGCTTGCTGGATTGCGGCAATGTTACGCACCGTAAGCAAGGTGGATTTCACACCAGCGGCTTCAGCGGCAGCCGCGAACGGCTTCAAATAATATTCGAAATAGGTGGCGGTCGTGGGATTGTACATCAGCCCGGCGCGCTTGATGCCGGGGGCCACCTCCTTCAGAAGCCCCAGCCACTTCCCGGCAATGGATGCCTCGACATTGACGAACCCGGTAATATTGCCGCCGGGCCGCGCCAGGCTGGCCACGAAGCCGCTGCCTACCGGATCGGAAACGGTGGCGAAAACCACCGGGATAATGTTTGTTTCACGCTGCACGGCAGCGGTAGCGGATGTGGAGACGACGAAGATCACATCAGGATTAAGGCTGACCAGTTCCTTCGCAAAGGCGCGGTTTTTGTTTGCATCCCCGGCACCGTAACGAAATTCGATCACTACATTGCGATCGCGTGTCCAACCCAGATCGGCGAGACGCTTCAGAAAGGCGGCAACGCGCTGTTGCGTGGTCGGATCATGCTCGGCAAATCCAATGAGAGCGCCAACCCGCAACATGCGCTTGGGTGCCTGCTGCGCGCGCGCCACAATCGGCCACGCTGCCGCCGCACCGCCGATAAGCGTGATGAACTCGCGCCGCCTCACTCGATCACCTCGTCGGCGGTAGTGAGCAGATTGGGTGGAACGGTGAGGTCGAGTGCCTTGGCGGTCTTGAGGTTTATGACCAATTCGAAGTTGGTAGGCTGCATAACCGGTAGGTCGGCCGGCTTGGCGCCCTTGAGAATGCGACCAACATAATTGCCAACTTGGCGATACGAGCCGGTTAGGCTGGGTCCGTAGCTTGCCAGACCACCCGCTTCGGGAAACTCGCGCCGGTCGTAGATCGTAGGAACAGCATAGCGCGCCGCCAGCGTAGCGAGCTGAATAGAGTGACCGTTGAACAAAACGCTATTGCCAATGAGCAGCGCGCCCACCCTTCCATTGCTTAGGCTTGCGAACGCCGTGTCAATCTCGCCTTCACTACTGGCATTCAAGATTTGGATTTGCTGCCCCACGGCACGGGCCGCCGTCTGCACGTCTCGCGTCTCTAATTCGGCCTCCGGACTGCTCGGATTTACGAGAAAACCGATTACCCTAATGTTGGGCACTAGTTCGCGTACCAACCCAAGCCCTTTCGCCGCAACTTCACCGCCTAAGGAGTTTACACCGGTTAAGTTTCCTCCCGGACGATTGAGGCTTGCGACGAGCCCAATATGCACCGGGTCTGCACCAGCCGAGAAAACGATTGGGATCGTGGCAGTTGCTTCCTTCACCGCAAGCGCTGCCGGGATGCTACCCGCGACAATTACTGTGACTTGGCGACGCACAAGATCAGCCGCAATCACTGGGAGGCGATCATAATGGCCTTCTGCCCATCGAAATTCGATTGATACGTTTTTGCCTTCGACATATCCCGCTTCACCAAGGCCCTTACGGAATGCGGCCACGAGGTGCGTCAACCCCTCTGGTACCCCGGCATGAACAAACCCGACCACCGGCATCGCGGGCTGCTGCGCCTGCACCGCAAGCGGCCACGTTGCTGCCCCGCCTATGAGCGTGATGAACTCGCGCCGCTTCATTCGATCACCTCGTCAGCGCGAGCGAGCAGCATTGGCGGCACGGTTAGGCCGAGCACCTTTGCGGTCTTGAGGTTGATGACAAGCTCAAACTTGTTAGGTGCCTGCACCGGCAGGTCGGCCGGCTTCTCGCCCTTGAGAATACGATCAACATAAAACGCCGCTCGGCGGAGTTCTTCCGCAGTATCAACGCCGTATGACATCAGGCCGCCGTCTGCAGCCATATAACGATACGGATAAACTGCCGCTACGCGGTTTCGGGCCGCCACTGCGATAATCAATTGATGATGGGCGGCCGTGAACAGGTCCGGGAAAATGATCAGACCGCCATTTGACTGAGTCCCCGTCGCCGTAATTGCGTGCTCAATCTCATCGGCATCGGAGACACCGCGCACGGTCAGCTCCACGCCGAATGACGGTGCACTTGCCTCGATCGACCGTAGATACCCGAGATACGGAGTTGTCTTAGGGTTAAAGATAAGCGCAACCTTCGCAACTTGAGGTGCCATCTCTTTGAGCAGCTCTAGCCACTTTCCACCAACAGTGAACTCAAAATTGGTGAACCCGGTCACGTTGGCGCCCGGCGCCCCCAGGCTCGTTACTAATCCACTGCTGACCGGATCGGTAACGAACGCAAATACGATTGGTATGGTGCGAGTCTGTTGGCGCATTGCGTTCACTGCCGGCGTGCTGGTTGCCACGAGTACGTCCGGCTGGAGCCTCGCCAGTTCTTCAGCATATGCCTGGGTCTGATTGGCGTTTTCACTCAACCAGCGATAGTCGATCAGGATGTTACGGCCGACTGTCCATCCGAGTTGCTGGAGTTGCTGAACGAATGCTCCGGTGCGCCGCTGCGCTTCGGGGTCGTTCTCCCGCAATGCCACCAGCCACCCGATCCGCCGCATCCGCTCGGGCTGCTGCGCGCGCGCGGCAAATGGCCACGCTGCCGCACCGCCGAATAGCATGATGAACTCGCGCCTTTTCACTCGATCACCTCGTCGGCGATGGAGATCACCGCTGGCGGCACCTCGATGCCGAGCGCTCGCGCCGTTTGGAGGTTAATGACGAACTCGAATTTGGTCGACTGCAACACCGGCAGCTCGGCGGGCTTCGCGCCCTTGAGAATCTTGCCGGTATAGACGCCGACTTGATGAAACATGTCCGCGAGGTCGGTTCCGTAGCTCATCAGCCCGCCGGCTGCCACATGGTCACGGATCGCATAAGCCGTCGGAATCCTATCGCGTGCCGTCAAGGTGGCAAGCTGGCCGCGGCGGCTGACGAAGAATGCGTCGCCAGTGACGAAGAGGGCATCGGGGCGCTCGCGCGCAAGGGTGGCAAAGGCCGCGTCGATCTCGCCGATCGTACTGGCGTTCAGGATTTGGATTTGGAGCCCGAGGGTGGGCGCGGCTTCCTGTATCTCCCGCAAGTTGGACTCGGCGGTTGTGGCGTTGGCCGGATTGACCAGCACGGCAACACGAGCAGCCTTGGGCACCAAGTCATGCAGGAGCCGCAGCCGCTTGGCCACCACCTCCGTGTTTAAAAAATTGATGCCGGTCGCGTTGCCGCCGGGCCGGGCGAGACTGGCGACAAGACCAAGCTGGACCGGGCCTCCGCCAATACCGAAGACGATCGGGATCGTCGTTGTCGCAGCTTTGGCCGCGAGCACAGCGGGCGCGCTGCCGAGCGAGGCAATCACGGCCACACGGCGGCGGACCAAATCGGCGACCAGCGCCGGCAAGCGATCGTAGTGGCCTTCCAGCCAATGGTACTCGATCGTCACGTTCTGGCCCTCGACGTAGCCGGTTTCGCTGAGGCCTTTGCGGAATGCGGCCACAAAGCCCGCGTTGCCATCGGCCGACCCGTCTCGAATAAACCCGACCACCGGCGGTGCCGGCTGCTGCGCCCGAGCGCCGAATGGCCACGCCGCCGCCGCACCGCCTAGAAGCGTGATGAACTCGCGTCGCCGCATGTCCGACCCCAAGCTCAGATGGCATCTTAGCGGCTCAGACGAGTACTTCGATAGGTGCTGAAACGGCACGAAAACCTTGCCGCAGCTGCACAGCCAATGTCGCTGATGGGTCATGTATGGACGGCGCCCGCGGTGCAAGAGGGAATCTGACTTTTCTGCGAAGCGTTCGGGTGCGGTCATGTATTCGGCCTGTTGTCGCTTGGAGGATTACCTCTGTCGCGATGCAGCCGCTATGGCCGCTGGCCCTGATGTAATCCGCTGATCGGGTCCCAAACAAACGCACGCGCTCAAGTATCGCGTGACCCATCACGGGTTCTCCCAATCGACGGTCTCGACCGTTTCGCATCAATGCCGTCATCACCCCTGCAGTTCGTGTACGCGCTGAGACGCAACCTCATCCTGCCATCGCCAGACCCCTTACGCCGCTGCCGCAAGCGCAGGCGCTCGATAGGTGCCGCCCTTGGCCAGCAACGCCCAGGCCATGCGCGCCATCTTGTTGGCAAGCGCCACCGCCACGACCTTGAACGGTTTGCGAGCGAGAAGTTGTGTGAGCCAGGGATACTTCTCCGGCTGCTGGCGCGCATACCGCAACACCGCGCAGGCTCCGACCACCAGAATGCGTCGCAAATAGCGATCGCCTCGTTTCGAGATCGGCCCGAGCTTCCGTTTGCCGCCGGTCGAGTCTTCTCGCGGCACGATCCCGATCCAGGCCGCGAAGTCACGACCCGATCGAAAAACCTTCGGATCTGGGACGGTCGCTGCGATCGCGGTGGCCCCGATAACACCAATTCCGGGGATGCTCTCCAGCCGCTTGCTCGCCTCGCTCGCGCGATGCTGCGCCATGATCCGTTTCTCGATCGATCCGATCAGGGTCTGCATCGCCTGAAGCTCCGCCGCCAGCACGACAAGGCTGGTGTGAGCATCGACAGGCAAGCGCGCATCTTCTTCGCCCGCAATGATCCTTAGCAACTCCTTGATCCCTTCACGTCCTTGCGCAGCCACAATACCGAGCTCGGCTAAATGCGCCCGCAAGGCATTGATCAGCTGGGTTCGCTGCCGCATTAAAAGATCGCGCGCGCGATGCAACATCAACCGGCCCTGTTGCTCGGCCGTTTTAATTTGCACAAAACGCATGGTCGGCCGCCGCACCGCCTCGCAGATCGCCTCGGCGTCGGCCGCATCGTTCTTGTTGCGCTTGACGTAAGCCTTCACGTCCTTCGCCGGCATCAGCCGCACCAGGTGGCCAAGCTTCGTCAGTTCACGCGCCCAATAATGGGCCGTCGCGCAGGCCTCCATTCCGACAAGGCATGGCGGCATTGCTCTAAAGAACGCCAGTACCTGGCTGCGTCGGAGTTGCTTTCGAACGACGACCTTCTCGCTCGCGTCGATGCCGTGTACCTGGAACACGTTCTTGGCGATATCCAAACCGATCGTGGTAATTTGCATGTGGACGGCTCCCCTCAATGTGGTTCGTTTCGACGCAACCACTCTATGGCACTTCGATGCCGGGAGCGGGCGCCGTCCACCACATCAATCGCTGCGTATCCATCCTGCGTCAGAACCGACCTTTGTCCGTTGTTGCTCCAATAGCCGACAACCGTGCGGGGGCCGATATATGGCGCGCAGCCATAGAAGTCGGTTTCAGGTCAATCGGCTCAATTCCGCAATATCGATTTAGCCTCCGAGGTCGGTCGAATTGATGCGATGCGGCGAACGGCTTTGAGCCACATTTCGCCCTCCTTCCGCGTAGACGGGCAATTGATTTACCTTGGTATAGGCTTAGATGAAGTTATGTGCCGGTGTTGATCGCGCAAGTTTAGTTCAGCCTCGAAAGGATCGATCCAATGGCGAAGAAGCAATCGGATGCCGTTTACCGGATTGTCGATGTTGTAGGTATCAGTGAAAAATCATGGGAAGACGCTGGCCGACATGCGGTGGAAACGGCCGCTGGCTCAATACGTGATCTACGCGTGGCCGAAGTCACCAAGATGGACATGAAGGTGAAAGACGGAAAGGTCACAGCGTTTCGCACACGCGTCGCGCTCTCCTTCAAGTACGAGGCTTGATCAGTAATAATATCTCTTAAGGATTATTAACGACCGATCCATCCTGCGCCCACCGCGATTTTTGTCCGTTGTTAGTCCGATAGGCAACAAACGCGGATGCGGTTGGTTTGTCCGCGAAGTGCCAAGAACGGACTCATGCACCGCAGCAAATAATTTAGCTATTCGATCACCTCGTCGGCTAGCGCAATCAGCGTGCTCGGCACAGTGAGATTCGTCGCCTTGGCAGTTTTCAGATTGAACACGAACAGGTAGCGCGTCGGCTGCTCGACCGGCAAGTCGGCGGGTTTCGCACCCTTGAATATGCGATCGACCAGCGCAGCGGCACGATCAAAGGATTCGCGCGGGTCTGCGCCGTAAGACATCAAGCCACCATCGTGGGCGATGAAGTCTTGCTCGTAGATTGCCGGCAGCCGATGCTCGGCGGCGTAATCAATTACGCGCTTGCGATTGAGTAGAGTCAGCGAGTCGGTGACCATCAAAATGGCGTCCGGCGGCTCGCGGTTCATCGCCACGAAGGCGTCGTTGAAATCGTCTGGCTCGCGGACGCCGAGCGCCTGGACGGCCACACCGATTTCCTGCGCGGCCTTTGCCGATGCCTCATAGCGCAACGACATGCCGAGATCGTCCTTGTTCCACAGCATGGCGACCCGGCGTAGCTGCGGCGACATTTGCTTTAGCAACCCAAGGCGCTTGGTGGAGAGCATCGCGGCGTCGTCGGATATCCCCGTTACGTTGCCGCCCGGCCGCGCGAGGCTCTCGACGAGCCCGGTCGCAACCGGATCGCCCGCGCCGGTCGCGATCACTGTTGGAACGCCCGATGCCTTGGCGGCCACCGCGGCCGGGTAGCTGACGGTTACGACCACGTCGACATTGGCGGCTTTCAATTCCTGCATCAGTTGAGATGTCTGGCCCACCTTGCCCGCTGCGCCACGAGCCTCGTATGCGAGGTTTTGTCCGAGTGTATAGCCGCGCTTCGTCAGCCCGGCGAGGAGAATTGCTCCGGTGCCGGCGGTGGTAGCGATCGGCGGCCCGACGGTGAGCGTACCGAGGCGATAGATTTTGGCGGTCTGGGCGATAGCCACGTGCGCCGCAAGCGGCCACGCAGCCAACGTGCCGCCTAAAAGGGTTACCAAATCTCGTCGTCGCATGTGCGCCTCCGTGAGGACCACGACTGCTGCAATCGCTAAAACCTAGCACTTTGCGACCGGGCGGCGAGTGAGAAATGGCACACAACCGGCCCCAGTCGCTGGTCAGGCTCAATGTCGCTGATGGGTCATGTATGGACGGCGCCCGCGGTGCAAGAGGGAATCTGACTTTTCTGCGAAGCGTTCGGGTGCGGTCATGTATTCGGCCTGTTGTCGCTTGGAGGATTACCTCTGTCGCGATGCAGCCGCTATGGCCGCTGGCCCTGATGTAATCCGCTGATCGGGTCCCAAACAAACGCACGCGCTCAAGTATCGCGTGACCCATCACGGGTTCTCCCAATCGACGGTCTCGACCGTTTCGCATCAATGCCGTCATCACCCCTGCAGTTCGTGTACGCGCTGAGACGCAACCTCATCCTGCCATCGCCAGACCCCTTACGCCGCTGCCGCAAGCGCAGGCGCTCGATAGGTGCCGCCCTTGGCCAGCAACGCCCAGGCCATGCGCGCCATCTTGTTGGCAAGCGCCACCGCCACGACCTTGAACGGTTTGCGAGCGAGAAGTTGTGTGAGCCAGGGATACTTCTCCGGCTGCTGGCGCGCATACCGCAACACCGCGCAGGCTCCGACCACCAGAATGCGTCGCAAATAGCGATCGCCTCGTTTCGAGATCGGCCCGAGCTTCCGTTTGCCGCCGGTCGAGTCTTCTCGCGGCACGATCCCGATCCAGGCCGCGAAGTCACGACCCGATCGAAAAACCTTCGGATCTGGGACGGTCGCTGCGATCGCGGTGGCCCCGATAACACCAATTCCGGGGATGCTCTCCAGCCGCTTGCTCGCCTCGCTCGCGCGATGCTGCGCCATGATCCGTTTCTCGATCGATCCGATCAGGGTCTGCATCGCCTGAAGCTCCGCCGCCAGCACGACAAGGCTGGTGTGAGCATCGACAGGCAAGCGCGCATCTTCTTCGCCCGCAATGATCCTTAGCAACTCCTTGATCCCTTCACGTCCTTGCGCAGCCACAATACCGAGCTCGGCTAAATGCGCCCGCAAGGCATTGATCAGCTGGGTTCGCTGCCGCATTAAAAGATCGCGCGCGCGATGCAACATCAACCGGCCCTGTTGCTCGGCCGTTTTAATTTGCACAAAACGCATGGTCGGCCGCCGCACCGCCTCGCAGATCGCCTCGGCGTCGGCCGCATCGTTCTTGTTGCGCTTGACGTAAGCCTTCACGTCCTTCGCCGGCATCAGCCGCACCAGATGGCCAAGCTTCGTCAGTTCACGCGCCCAATAATGGGCCGTCGCGCAGGCCTCCATTCCGACAAGGCATGGCGGCATTGCTCTAAAGAACGCCAGTACCTGGCTGCGTCGGAGTTGCTTTCGAACGACGACCTTCTCGCTCGCGTCGATGCCGTGTACCTGGAACACGTTCTTGGCGATATCCAAACCGATCGTGGTAATTTGCATGTGGACGGCTCCCCTCAATGTGGTTCGTTTCGACGCAACCACTCTATGGCACTTCGATGCCGGGAGCGGGCGCCGTCCACCACATCAATCGCTGCGTATCTATTGAGCCTTCGGGCCTAAGTTTGTCCGCTATGCATCGGTGGTCTCAATGGATCGACGCAACACTTTATCTTTGAGGGAAAAGATGGAGTGTGACGATGGAACAGAGATTTCGTCGAGGGTTTACGGCGGCCGAGAAGACGGAGTTATGGGATCGCTGGCAGCGTGGGCAGTCGCTCAAAGCGATTGGACGAGCATTTTGTAAGCCATCTTCGTCTATTTATAACCAGGTGGCGCCGCACGGCGGGATTCGCCCGGCTCCCCGGCGCCGCTCGCGGTTGGCATTGACGCTATTTGAACGCGAGGAGATATCCAGAGGCCTTGCAGCGCATCAATCGGCACGATCGATAGCGAGGTCGTTGGGCCGTTCGGCCTCGACGGTGAGCCGAGAACTTAGCCGCAATGGCGGCTATGATGACTACCGAGCAGCATTGGCGGATGACCAGGCCTGGGCTCGAGCCCGGCGCCCTAAACGTTGTAAGTTGACGACCAATGCTTGGTTGCGACGAGCGGTGGCCAAGAAGCTGAGATCGAATTGGGCGCCCGAGCAGGTCGCCGGCTGGCTCAAGCGAGCCCATCCTGACGATGAGAGTTATCGCGTGTCACACGAGACGATCTATCGCAGCCTATTTGTTCAAGCCCGCGGGGTACTTAAGAAGGAGCTGCTTAGCCATCTTCGATCGCAGCGCACGATCCGCCGATCGAAACAGGCGGGTCGCAATGGCGATGGACGGGGTCAAATCAAGGATCTTGTCTCAATCCGTGAGCGACCGGCCGCGGTTGAAGATCGTGCGGTGCCTGGTCATTGGGAGGGCGATCTACTGTCTGGCTCGAATAACAGCTACATCGCGACCTTGGTCGAACGTCATACGCGTTACGTGATGTTGGCGAAGGCGCCCAATAAAGACACCCAGACGGTCATCTCCGCACTCATCAAACAGGCCAAGAAGCTACCCAATGAGCTCTATAAGTCGCTGACCTGGGACCGCGGCAAGGAGCTGACCGATCATCGGCGATTCACGTTGGCGACCAACATCGACGTTTACTTCTGCGATCCGCAAAGTCCGTGGCAGCGCGGGTCGAACGAGAACACCAATGGTCTACTGCGACAGTACTTCCCGAAGGGCAGCGACCTGTCGGTGCACTCACAAGCCCATCTGAACAAAGTGGCGCGTCAGCTCAACGAACGCCCCCGGGAGACCTTGCAATTTGAAACCCCAGCAGAGAGATTTAACGCCTGTGTTGCATCGATCGGTTGAGCCGGCAGAGTAACAACGGACAAAGGCGCGCAAGCGTGCTTCCAGCGTCATAACTGCGCCGATTATGTATTTTTTCTTGGGCCAATCCTCGGTACCGTCGTGGCATGTCAACCAGCTTGAGTTGGGCTGATCCGGATTGGTCCGTGTAGCCAAAGGAGGAACCCATGCCTGCCTTCATCTGCTCGACCTGTGGTACGCAGTATCCGCCAAGCGAAGCTCCACCGGCTCATTGCCCGGTGTGCGAGGACGAGCGTCAATTCATTCCGCCCGAGGGTCAGTCGTGGACAACGCTAGAGCGGCTGAGGATTTCGCACCACAACGGATTTCGCCAGTACGAGCCAGGTCTCATCGGCATCGGCACGACTCCTAAATTCGCCATCGGGCAGCGCGCACTGCTCTTGTGTACGCCTGAAGGGAACGTCCTCTGGGATTGCATCTCCCTGATCGACGACGCTACGGTCACCTTGATCAACGGACTTGGCGGATTGCGCGCCATCGCCATTTCGCATCCGCACTTCTACACGACGCTTGTTGATTGGAGCCGAGCGTTTGGGAATGTGCCGGTGCATCTTCACGCCGCCGACGCCAAATGGGTGAGGCAGCCGGATAGCTGCATCAAGTTCTGGCAAGGCGAAAGATTTGAGTTGCAGAAGGGTATCACGCTGGTCCGCGGCGGCGGGCATTTCCCCGGTGGAGCGATGCTGCATTGGGCGGCCGGAGCGGGGGGCAAGGGGGTAGTGTGCTCGGCCGACATGGCCATCGCAAACCTGGACCGTAAATCCTTCTCGTTCATGCGCAGCATTCCGAACTTCATCCCGCTTTCCGAAAAGGCCGTCCGTGCGGTCGGTGCTGCGCTGATGCCCCTCACGTTTGATCGGGTGTACAGTCACCACTTCGAACGGGTGATCCATTCGGGCGCCAAGCAGATCTTGCAAAGTTCCGTAGATCGCTACGTTGCTGCGATCGGTGGCGCCTATGACCGGGCGTGAAGTCAAGAACGACGACGCCCGCTTCTGGCACGTCGCGGACAATCTAGCTGCGCCGGCGCTTGTCGGCTATTGGGGCAACAGCAGACAAAGCCAAGCGATAAGCAATAGTGAGAGAACAGTGAGCAAAGGAAAGACTGGCCTCAGTTAGTGGCCTTGCTCCACCGCTGGCTCCTTAAAATTCACGCACCATTTTGGTCTAAATCGCTTCGCTACCTTGGGAGAACAGTTGATCTTGCAGGAATTTGTCACGCACTCCATCAATCGGTCTTTGCCCCCGCTTGGGTCCGTTTTAGGTGCTGCGGCCCTTGCTGCTGGAGACAAGTTAGGCGGAACGACCTGCTTTGGTTCGCAGAATCCGCCACTTCCGCTGATAGTGGCGCGGCATTGCTCGATGGTGACGAAGCCACAGTTCGTACCGCCATCGTTTTCAACCGCGCACCATTTATACGAGTCAGCAAAGGCCGTACCGACCGCAAAGAACATTGATGCGGCAGCCACGACAACGGCTCTAAACGGCGTTTTGCGCACGATAGGCATCCTCGCCCAAGTAAGACTTATAAATATACGCCCAAAGCGGATGTGCTCAATGCGTGACTAAAGTCCGTTCTCCGCAGAAATGGATATGCCCCGGACATCGCGGGATGTCCGTTAATACACTTTTCGGACAAGCGAGCTGTTGCCTTGAAAGGTCGCCTATTGGACCAACAACGGACAAGTACGAGCGTCGGCCTTGACCAGCTACGCAGCGAATGACCCGAAACTGACATTCGAGACGGGACCGGAAGCAGGACAATCCGGGAGCGAACGACCGGGAGCACTAGGTTAAGTCTCGGGCGGTCCCGAGGCGGGCTGATCGGCGCGACGCCGCTGCGCGATCAACAATGCCATGGCGAGCGGGGCGAGCAGCACCACACGGCTTTGATAACGGTCCACCGGATGCGAGAAGATGCCGCAAATGGCGGCGTTGGCGGCCAGCGCCAGTAGAATGACAAGACAAAGCGCGGCGGCTTCCGGCACGATCTTCAGCCGGCGGCGGAATAGCAAAGCAATGCCAAGGCCCGCGACGGAGAGTGTGGCGACAGGCACATGCAGATAATTCAACGGTGCCACGTCGAAAGGCTCGGCCTGCTGGCGCGCGCGCATGAATTGCGCAAACAAGTTCGGAAAGTGGTGGCCAAACATGTTGACCGTCGGCGCGTTATCCTCGACGCCGACCTCAGTCTGGAAGGTAAAGAACTGCGTGACACCGGCGACGACGGCGGTTGAGACATTCATAAAGGGATAGCGCTCAAGAGTAGCTCGCGTGATGGCGCGCTCTTCGGAGCGGAAGCCCTTCCAACGGCCGAGTTTGTTGAACGGCGAGTCCTCGTCCCACAGCCAGCCGTCAGCGTCGTCCGGCAAGGTTGCTTTGAAGTCACACAGGCGCAGCGAGGCGTCCGGGCAGTGCTCGCTGAGATAACGTGCGATGATGCCGTCTTCGATCAGCCGGCCGAATAGAAAGCTACTGCCGCCGGGCGTAAAGGCGAAGTTGCCAGTAATGGCGAGATTCGAGGTCGGGCAGAGCGCGATGCCAGCGGCGACGCTGCCTGCCGCAAACCATAGTCGAGGCTTCGGCAACGCACGCGGCTTGAACAGCGCCACCAGCCAGAGCGCCACGATGACGGCCACGCACATGCCAGCGGCCGCCATGTGGCTCGGAATGGCGAAAACTATCACCGCCGCGAGCATGAAGCGTTCCCACCGCGCAAATCGCTCGTTGCAGAAACTCAGTAGATAAAGCGCCAGAACCGCGCACGGAAATAGAATGTCGGGTATCAACTGGCCTGAAAACCACGGCAGGCTCGTACAGACGGTTAACATTGCCACGATGCCGAGCGCAAGCCATGGCCGCCTGCCCAAACAATGCGCGCGCATGGTCAGCACGATCAGCCAAAGCGTCAGGACCGATTGGAAAACCACATTCGGCCAGAACGAGTATGGGACGCCGGTTAAGAGAAACAGGCCATACAGTGCCGAGCGGCCCATGCCCAGCGTGCCTGAGATCGGCCGGTCCAGATAACCGCCAGTGTCAGGAAAGATCAGCGGGAAACCGTTCCAGAACGCCGGCGCCATCAGCGCGAGAAGCATGACCGCGCTCGCTAAAATCCAGGCTAGAACATTTCTTTGCGAGTCAAAAACTTCGGCAGCAGTGCTAACGCGCGCATGACCGATTGAAACATCCGCCATTGCCAGCCCCATCACGCGGCCATACACGGCCGGGAGCCATTAGTAAGTGGGTGCTCCGGAAAAGCAACGCCGCCGGGACGCTGGCGCGGGACGCCTTGGTCGCCGATATTGAATTTTTATGGAAATAAAAATTCATTCGGGCCCATTTCAGACGTAGATTGGAAGACGCTGGTGGCGGGCCGATTTTGCCGCGTTAGGCAGGTAATAGGGGCCTATTCCGCGCAGACCTTGAGGTCAGGGGGTACAATTGGGGGTACAATTGGGGGTACAAGCGGGGGGTGCATCGCGCAGCGCCTTGAAAAACAATGGCTAACCCACTCCTGGTGAACTCCTCCCTCTCCGCCAAACTTTACCCAAGCACTTGAGCTTGCGTAATGCCGGGGAACATCCGCAGCTCATTTAATTTTCATTGCGTTTAATCTTCTTCACGTCTCGCGCCATCTCGAGACAGGCAGGGTCCTTCGTCGACTTCGATGCGGATTCTCCATGTCACAGACCTACATCTCGGACGCCTATTCAACGGGATATCGCTAGCTCGCTCCGACG
>CAVTZC010000010.1:0-358524 GCA_963739075.1 uncultured Alphaproteobacteria bacterium
AAAGGGCAGTCTCTATGCCGGTTGCTCGGCGCAGCCGCCACAGCACGCTCGCCAATCGAAGCACCAGCTCGCGCTCCACGGCCGACTCTAACGCTTGAGTCGGCAATCACCACAGCTTCGAAGGCCTGGTAATCCTCTGTATCTTCAAGGGTCTGCAATGACGGTCTGGGCCGTAAGACCGTGGCGTACAGCATTGCGGCGCGAACGCTCTTTGCCTTCAGGCGTTGTTGGCCCGGTGCTTTTGAGCGCGTTGCGGCGATTGGCTTCAATCTGCTTGAGCGATGTCATTAAGGACCGGTTGGGCAAAATGGCTTCGTTCTGACATTGGGCCGAGCACAATAACGCTCGGCATGGCACCGCGCCTTGTCCGGCTCGTTGCTGATCTGCCACTATCTGCCTTTGCGCTGCCATCAGTTTTCCGTCGGAGCTTTAGCGGCAATTTCATTGGATTGCTGCGTTTCCGCCACCGCGGATTTTGGCCGCGTCTGTTCCCACAGCCCCTTGGCGACCTCCAACGGCTCTGATGTTGAAGTTGCCCCACCACGTCACCTCATTGCCCGCCTGATGCAGCTGCCGGTGATGGCCCCGGCAGAGCGGGACAGTGAACTCGTCGCTGACTTTAAGGCCGATGGCTCTCGGCTGGCAAACCGAAGGTGATGCGGGTCGGAGGGCTGACGGCCACAGATGAGGCACGGCTGTGAGGCCACAAACTTCAGATGCGCCTTGTCACGCAGCCGTTTGGGTTCGGCAATGGCGAGAACGCTCTTGTCGATCCGGCCGGCGGTGAGATCGGACTCCTTTGGCGCAAGTGGTGGTGCCAGTGGGGCTGGGGTAACCATCGTCCGTGCGGCCTGGCGCCGTTCATCCCGGAAGTGCTGAGCAAGCGGGTTTTGGTGCCGGCGGCCATAATAGTGCGATGGCCGCGGGATCGGCGTCGTATCGTCCGGGTGGAAGCCGACACGGCCATCAGCGGCAACAGGCATTGATGAGGGCGACGGCAGGGGTTTCAGAATGCGCCCTGCCACCCCGATAGAGTTCTAGACCGAAGGGTTTCCCGAAGGTCGCCAGCGCCCGTTTGGTGGCGTCGGTCTCCGCGACCTTGAGGGCAATGTCGTGCACCTCGCCGGGTGACGTGCCGCTGCCTTCGCCAGTGCCATGGCCTTCCCGGATGATGGTCGCGCCATCGGCGTGCACGGTGACCCTAACTCTTGCGATGTAGACAGCTAGGAAAGTGCCGCGGTTTTCCCGGGCAAGGACGCATTTGGACTCGACGGTCTCCCGGCTCCAGCCATCAAATCCGAAGATCCGGTTGGCCTCCGAGATGGCGTACCAGCCCTCGAGATAGGATAGCTCCCGGCCATGGGCCTCCCGAGTGCGGATATGACGGTGACTGGGTTGACGCCGCAGCGCCTGGACCTGTTTTGCTGAGAAACCCATTACCGTGTCCTCACGCTAGAATCGGTTCCGGATCTGAGAGGGCAACGCCTTCGATTTCGGCGCCCTGTTTGAGCTCGCAGGCCAATTCCTGCCGCTTAAGACGCGGCTCGCTCGGCTGCCAATAGATGCTCGGTACGGCATCCTCGTTGAGTACAATCAGTGAAGGCATCCCCTCACGGATTGAGGCGGTAAAGTCCGGGCATTCAGCTTCTTAAGATCGAGCTCGACCATTACGTCCTTTGCGATCTGCCGGCGCTTGGCGGCCCGGTCCTGCAGCCGGTCCAACCGGCCCTGCATGTCGGAAATCCGGCATTTGAGCCCCAATACCAGGGCCTCGTCGCTCAGGGCCGCCCGGATGATGGCAGCGATGATTTCATGTACATCGGTGAGACCCTCAACTGTATCGGCGAGGGTCTGTTCGTCGATCTGGGGGTCTTGCGCCCGGATGCGGTCCCGGATGGTGCGGTAGGTGGTGGCGGCGAAATTCAGCTGGTCCATCGGGTGTTTCCTTCCGAAAAATTCAAAGCCGTGCTAATCGCCAGGAACGCGATTTGGTCGAATTGATAGAAATACTATTAATTCGTCTAAAGTGCCGAATCAATAGAAATTCTATCAAAAAATATAGCCAAATGGTGACCACTCGGCAAATCAAAGCAGCCCGTGCTCTGCTTGGGTGGTCCCAAGCCGATTTGGCGCGAAACTCAGGTGTTTCGGAGCCGACTATCGCTCGTTTGGAGGCTGCCGACGGCGACCTAGGTGGCCGGGAGAACACTGGTCAAAAAATTAGGGATGCAATTGAGTTTGCCGGCGTTCAATTTTTCGAGGAAAACGGAGGAGGCGAGGGCGCACGCCTTCGGAAGCCAAGAAAGCGCAGGTAGCCGGCGTGCCGCAGGGCGTCGAATTCATCGACGAGAACGGCGGTGGGCCTGGCGTCCGCCGACGCAAAGGCCCGC
The DNA here is from genome assembly GCA_963739075.1 of uncultured Alphaproteobacteria bacterium. Taxonomy (GTDB): domain Bacteria; phylum Pseudomonadota; class Alphaproteobacteria; order Rhizobiales; family Xanthobacteraceae; genus Pseudolabrys. The sequence goes on from CAVTZC010000010.1 coordinate 2,391, forward strand.
AGAAAAAGCGTTAGAAGCGCTGTTTTGGATTTCACCTTTACGGCGCGCCTCCGACTTCATCGCCGAGAACGGCGACGGCCCGGGTGCGGCCTCTCTCCATTGGGGAGTGCGTACACGGCGGAAGAACGAAAGAATAAGGGCATTTTCAGATAGATAAGGAGGGACTAACTTTCTGCGCCAATCACAGACGAGCGATATAGGCACCAGATTAAATTGGCCCGCCAGGTCGAGCAGCAGAATCCGGATCTCTGGCGAGGAAGCTCAACTCGAGCGACATGCCCTATTGGCGATTGACTTGATGACGGTAAGGAAGCAGCTAATAGACGCGATGCCGTTGCGAAAATGATGACGCCAACGCAGGTCATTCAAGCGCAGGAAATGGCGCGGCAATGCGAGGCGCAAGGCTTCAAGGACTGCGATTGAAAGCATTTCGCTTCTTAGTCAATGCGGCGCGGAAAATTATGTGAGAAGAGAAGCATAAGCAGAGAAAGCAACGCAGAACACCGTCCATATTATTACTACCGCTAGTCCCCACCGAACCATTATATTCTCCTACCGCCCACCTTTCGCATCCTACACGAAAGAATTGTGATCAGTCGTGGCCAACTCGTTCCCGTGTTTAACAATCTATTAAAATATATTCGTCCCCTGTCTTCTTTGCGATGACCTTGCTTTGGGCGCGCAACAAAGAATGAGCCGCACTAACATCACTCTTTCAACTACACTATCACGCAGTGTGGTGTGACGAACGCTGTTTGATTGACAAAATCAGATTTTGTTCCTCGGTGCTGTTCAAGTCGCTGCGGTAGGCGTAGGTTTTCTAACGAATAAGCACAAAGCGCAAAAGGAAGTTGGCAACGTTTAGATCAAGGAGTGGCGCGATGACGAAGTTGTCGGAAGCGAAATTGAAACGAGAGCGATTGCGGCTTCAAAAGCGGAAATCAAAATCAAAGCGCAGAAAAGAAATCGCAAGAATAAAGATTGCCAAGAATGAACAACTTACCAGAAAAGGCGCAGTCATAAAGACCTACGAGCGAAAAAAGAACGTTGCAAAGCAACCGATCAACAAAACGGAATGAGAGAAAGCTTCCGAAACGTTATTTTCAATTGTGGGGTTTGCTGCAGCCAGTTCACCCGACGTATTTTTGGTAGGGTGGCCTTTGCCTATCAACACCAAAATGAGAGGAACCTAGTTAGGCGATATTTAGTAAATCGTGCTAATGACCGACGACTTTGCTCACCAACAAATCAACCTGATATCTCACTTGCTGGCCTTGGTCCTTGGCTTCCTGCCAAACGGCCGAACTATAGCGTCCACCGAACGCGACAGCATCTGTCGCCCAAAGCGCTCCAATAAAGACAATCAGTTTGAAAAAATTACTCATTCCGGCAAATCGATCTGTCCATAATTTATAAAGTACAAATAATGATCGCCTTCAGTGGCTATTCGCAGCGGTATTTTCAATAGCTGACGGTTGCTGAACATCTGAACAATTCATAGAAGACGCAAACATCAACACCGCAAGGATTACTGCGATCATTCCGAATACAAATGTGTCCCCGGATATTCGCATAAGCTATATAATACACAAATCCTATGAAATGTTCGTGTCAGGGTTGCCTCTGGTTAATCGTGAATTAATTATCGGCATAAAAGAGAAGGTTGTGCCGGGCGGGAGGTAGATGTGATCCAAAAAAAGTTATGGCTAAGGCAGAGGAATCGGCAAAAGTTTAACGACCTTGATCCGAGATTTTAAATGTTTTTTGCTGAGGTGAAGAATTAAACGTCCAAACCTCAACTTGGCGCACAACTCAGATGACCGAACAAAGAAAGTCGCCTCGGCTGAAAAGCCTTTATCGGGGCGTGGTGTTTTTTGGGGATAACAAATTTACTTTAGATTGTATGGTGCGCGACATTTCCGAAACGGGTGCGCGGCTGAATTCAGTAGTGCTCCGGCAATTATTAGCGAATATCTTGACCTAAATATTCCGATCAAAGGGCGGACCTATCGTGGAAAGGTTGTATGGTCTAACGGCGCCGAAATGGGTGTGGCATTTGAAACCAACGTTGGTGTGAACGCCTCGCATTCGAGTGATGCTGAAAATTCATCGCATTCAAGTGATGATGAACTCTCTTACCGAGTAGCGCGGCTTGAGGCTGAAATTACCACCCTCAAACAAATGATAAAGCGCCTACAAAGAGATGCTTCCGACAATACGGAAGCGGTGTAAGAGACCAGCAGGTCAGGGCATCAGAATAATATTTTATAATCATGAGAAACGCTGATGCCTGCCTATCATTTTTCAGGCGGCAGTATTTCCTGAACACAGACCTGATCAATCAAATGCTCTCGGCGTATGTCCTTCAGGTGCGCTCTTTTCTCGTCATTCGTTAGGTGCGCTCCGATGCCGTTGACCATCACCATAACGAGGGTGCGATCATCCATATCCAGCCAATAAGAACGGCGGATGAGTTTATTGGCTCCGTCCCGAATGAAGGGGCTATCAATATTCTGGCTTAGGTCTGGTTGGTAAAATCGGGTCATGGTGTTTGCTATAAGGGTATCTAGGATTTATCCAAATGGAGTTTGCTTGTTTCGGGCGGACAACGCCAACTCGCCTCTGTGTGATTCTATAAAATACCCCGTGTTAAGCATGCTTTGTAGGCGATGTTGCAAGACTGCAACATTGCTCCTTTATTGCTTCCCGGATTACTGGTTGCGGCTTTCGATGGACCGACTCAGATATTTTTCAACACGGTGCCGAGAGAATGAGGGCTAGATATGACCGACGAAGGCACTCCCAGTTCTGAGTCGCTGCGCCGCGATGAGCACAAATCGGTAAGTAACAAGATGGAAAGTGACAGCGTAATTCCGGTCAGCTTATCGGAAGGCAACACCAGTGATCGCAAGTTTGACGATCTAATGAAGGCAGCATTTGTAAAATTAGTATGCGGCGGGTGGTGCGATGACGTCCAACCCCAACTTTAAAACAGGTGCACAGGCGCATCGGAATCATATTTTGTAATCATGAGAAACGCTGGTGGCGCGTTTTGAAAATCCAAAAGTCGGCAATAGTCGTGCTTAGCCAACGAAGCGGAAGGCGCCAGTTGATTTCAGCGGCTATTCGCAACGGTATTTTCAATAGCTGACGGTAGCTGAACATTTGAACGATACATAGAAGACGCAAACATCAACCCCGCAAGGATTACTGCGATCATTCCGAATACAAATGTGTCGCCGGGTATTCGCACATCCTATATAACGCACAGATTCTATGAAATATTTGTTTCAGGTTGCCTTTGGTTAATTAAGAATTAATTATCGGCATAAAAGAGAAGGTGCGAGTGTCCATTGGGCAGGTAGATGCGGTCCCAACACAGTTATGGCTAAAGAGGTTTTAATCTAGATAGCGGTTTCTAATTTTGAGCCTATGCGGCGTTTTAAGTTTTGCTCAATACGAAGCAGTTAGTCAGACATTCCAATTCTGGTATCGCAAATCAGATGCTTGAGAAACGAAAGTCGCCTCGGCAAAAGTGTTTTATGCGTGGGCTTGTTAGTTCCACTGGCAGCAATTCTAATATTCAATGTCTTGTGCGTGACATTTCCGAAGGCGGTGCGCGGCTCATGTTCGACAGCCCCGATTTGATCGCGGAAACTCTTAAGTTACATCTTCCCATCGGGGGGCAAACTTTTCGGGCAAACGTGCGTTGGCGCAAGGGTAACGAAATGGGTGTTGCGTTTGAAACCAACGCGTCGTGGGCGACTTGAAACACGGGTGCGGAGGTTAGGTAGGGAAGGGCGTCTTTAGATGGGAAAATAGTGGGACACTCGGGATAATAAACATAATGATTTTATGGGATGATTCAGTGTCCCACTTTTTGGTAAGTGCTTGATGTGATTGGGTTGGCGTAGCCCCCTAGGGAGCGCCAATTATTTCAATTACTTAGCAATAATTTTTGCTTGATAGATGGCGGCATCTCCAACTTTTCTCCAATGGACGGTGCTCCAAAATGATCATTTTGAGAAACAAAAACTCGGGCCGTGCGAGCATCACCTAGTCTTCGGTACACAGCGCCACCAGCCATTCGGCGATGCCGCGTGGCGTCCACTATTTGCGCGGCGATGGTGGAGGCAACACCTCGACCGACGTCGGTAGCTCAGCTGGATAGAGCACCAGACTACGAATCTGGTGGGCAGGGGATCTAATCCCTTCCGGCGCGCCATTTTATGGCATTTCCCGCGCGAATCGCACGGCAATCGCACGATAAGATGCAAGGTGCCACCAAGCCTGCGCGGCTCTACTGTAGGTTAGGTTGACTGTTCACGTATCGACAATAAACGTTCGCGAACATTTGTGCTGGTGGTGGTCTTAGCGTCGCTTATCGTTACGGCACTGATCTAGCCCGCGCTACGAGACGATCGGAGTGATGTCGCCGACCATCCGATGACTATAAACGGAGCCAACCCTTGCGCCGCGCGATGCTCGCCTTCCTGCTTCTTCTCCCGCTCCATGCTGCCCGTGGCGAGCCGCTGTGGCAGACCCTGCCGCCGACGCCCGCCCCTATCCCCGGCGAGCACGCCGGCCACGCCAAGGTCAACGGCATCAGCCTCTATTACGCCACGATCGGCCACGGTGCGCCGGTCGTCCTCCTGCACGGCGGCCTCTCCAACTCGGACTATTGGGGCAATCAGATCAAGGCCCTCGCCCCGCGCCACACCGTCATAATCGTGGACAGCCGAGGCCACGGCCGCAGCACGCGCAACTCCCGCCCGTAGGGCTACGATCTCATGGCCGACGACGTCGTCGCACTGCTCGACACGTTGCACATCGCCAAGGCCGATGTGGTGGGCTGGAGCGACGGCGCAATCCTCGGTCTCGACCTCGCCATTCGCCATCCGGACCGCGTCGGCAAGGTATTCGCCTTCGCCGCCAACACCGTCACGTCAGGCGTGCAGGAGGGTGTGGAGAAGAACCCCACCTTCGCCCGCTTCATCGAGCGCGCCGGCCATGAATACGCCAAGCTATCCGCGACCCCGAAAGACTACGGCGCCTTCGTCGCGCAGATCAGCAAGATGTGGGAGACCGAGCCGAATTGGACCGACGCTCAACTGCAGTCGATCCGAGCGCCAGTACTAGTGGTGGACGGCGACCACGACGAGGCGATCAAGCGGGAGCACACAGAATATATCGCCGCCACGATCCCTGGCGCGGGGCTGCTGATCCTGCCCAACACTAGCCATTTTGCCTTCCTGCAGGACCCCATGCTGTTCAACGCGGCGCTACTGCATTTTCTCGGCGACCGCTAGCAATGGAAACGAGGAACTGAGACGTGATGCTGAGCGAAACCTGGCCCGCTGACTCTTAATCAGCGGGTCCCAGGTTCGAGCCCTGGTGCGCCCACCAATCATTCCAACAACTTAGGCCGAATGCGGAACTTCATTCCGACAACGCGGTCAACTGCTATTCCGACAAATCATCCGCATTTGTTTTCATCGCGCGGCGCTTCTTTGCGCCTGAGATCAGTTGATTGCACGTACGCTTTGCGTAAGTAGGCAGTTGCCGCGCGGAACGGTGACGGCCGGCGGCGCGCAGTTCGGCGTCGGACATGTCGGCATCGGCACCTTCGGTAAACCCGCCGTGACGGAACGACGTGAACGAAAGCTCGCCGCGAAGCCCGGCGGCGCGAATGACCTTCTTTACGGTGGACCTGAGATAATCAAGGTCCCCCGCGGCGTGATCCATGGCTGGAAGGGAGGGCATGGTCGCGGCGGAACATCTGGCCGGCGATCATGCGGGACTTAATCTCGTCAAGCTCGGCCATGAGTTCGGGATAGAGCGCGCGGCCCTCCGCATCGAACAGCGGCCACCACGCATCCTCCCCCGTCTTGGGATGCACGACGTGGACGCTATTGGGCCTATCCTTGGGACGGTAGTGTGTTGCGTCGAACGCGCCAAACAGATGCTCCTCTCTCTGTAGCCATTCCCATGTCATGAGCGCGGCCGTCGCGAGGGACCCAAACCCACGCTCACGAGCCTTGCTGCGAAACCTCGTGAGTTCATCCCATGTGGCGGTAGGCGTCTCACGCGGCGCCTCGCCAGGGCGGCGCTTCTTGAGACCCATCTTGGCCAACGGATTGAGCGGCTGGAGGATCTTTTCCTCCGCCCTCTGACCGATGAACCATGCGCGGCGGCACGCCGTCATCGCAGCATTGGCAAATCGCCTTCGCTCCCGCGTGGTTGCGTTGCCTTCGGTGTCGCGCTCCTCGACAACGAGTATTTTGGCATAGAGCGCGTCGACGAAGCCGCGCGTGAAATCAGCGATTCGCTTCGAGCCGACACGCGCGCCATCCTTCAAGACATAGTTGGCCACGACGGCCAGCGCTTGGTCGTAAAGTCGCCGCGTCTTGCGATCAATATCCCGCCATGGCGCACTGGCGGCCGGTCTGATCTTGTTCCGCTTGGCCCTCGAGTTTCGGTTGCGCCGTCGAACGCGATTTTAATCATCAGATTCGCACGGCTTTTCCGGTGAGGGCGTACTGTTCAAACCGGGCCGGTTAGACGTTGGTGCCTAATCAGCGCAGCACCAGAATTTCGGCTTCAAGCCGTCGTCGAGACTTGAAGCAGTTGCAGAGCAAAGCAGACGAAAAGGAGGGCAATTGCGAAAATCCAGCAATCATGCAAACGACAGGCAGTGACTAACGGATCGGTGGTGCATACAGAATGCCGCCGGCATTCCACAATTGATTCAGTCCGCGCGGAATGCCGAGTTCCGAGCCAACGCCGACATTGCGCTCATAGACCTCGCCATAATTTCCAACTCGGCGAATAATCCGCACGGCCCAGTCGTTGGTAAGGCCGAGTCCCTCACCATACTCACCTTCAGTGCCGACAAAGCGCATGACATCTGGCTTCTTGGATTTGAGCGCGGTATCGATATTCTTCGAGGTAATTCCAAGCTCTTCGGCATTCAGCATTGCAAAGAGCGTCCACTTCACAATCAGAAGCCAGTCGTCGTCCTTTTGCCGCACCACCGGCGCGAGCGGTTCCTTCGAAATGACGTCCGGCAGGATGACGTGGTCGCCAGGCTTGGCGAGCTTCTGGCGCAGTGCATAAAGTTGCGATACATCGGACGTCAGCGTATCGCATTGACCGGATTCGTACGCCTTGAAGACATCATCTACCTTACCGAATTTGACTTGCTCATATTTGATATTATTGGCACGGAAATAGTCGTCGAGATTGAGTTCTGTGGTCGTGTCCGACTGGACGCAAACCTTGCTTCCATTAAGATCCAAGGCGGAATCTATCTTGCGTGCCTTTGGCAACATGAAGCCTTGGCCGTCATAGTACGATACCCCGGCAAAATGCAGGGCGTAATCTGTTTCGCGCGAAATGGTCCAGGTCGAGTTACGCGCCAGCACATCGACCTTGCGCTTTTGAAGTTCAGTAAAACGCTCTTTTGCGTCGAGCGGAATGAATTTAACCTTGCTCGGATCGTCAAATATTGCTGCCGCAATGGCGCGACAGAAATCAACATCAAATCCCGACCAGTTTCCTTTTTCGTCTGCGCTTGAGAACCCCGGCAGCCCAGTGTTGACGCCGCAAAACACGGCGTCCCTACGAATTGTCCTCTTGAGTGTTTTGGTATCGTAGCGATCGAATGCGAAAGCTGCACCTGCTACCGCAAGCGCGATCGCGCATCCAATCAACAGGCCGGTTCGAAAATTTAGCGTGAATAGTTTCGGCATGCTCTCGCTCCAACGCGCAACATCGAAACACGTCTTCTCAGCAACGGCCGGGATAGCGCGATCACAATTCTGGCTGCTGTCGGACGATCACTTTGGTTCCGACTGGAATGCGATCGTAAAGATCGATGACATCGGCATTGACCAGGCGGAAACAACCAGACGATACGGCCGTTCCGATCGTCTGCGGCTGATTGGTGCCGTGAATGCGATAGACGGTGTTTCCGAGATAAAGCGCGCGCGCCCCTAACGGATTGCCGGGCCCACCGGCCATAAAGCGGGGCAGATAAGGCTGACGCTCAATCATTTCCGGCGGCGGTGTCCAGTCTGGCCATTCTTGCTTGCGAGTGATGCGCAACAGCCCCTGCCATTGAAAGCCATCGCGGCCAACGCCAATTCCATAACGGATCGCGCGCCCGTTCGGCTGTATGACATAGAGAAACCGCTCGGACGTTTGAACGATGATCGTGCCGGGGGCTTCATTGGTGCGATAAGAGACCATCTGGCGCTGCAGCTCAGGTGACAGCTGTTCATCGGCCGAATCGGGAACCAGCCCCGGCTGGTCGCCAATGGACAAGTTATCGTTCCGGGCAAACGCGTGCGGCACCGGTATGGCTAGTGATGCCACGAGAACGATCTGAATGCAGAAGCGGATACGAATTAGCAGCATTTAGGAATTCCGAATTGGAATTGAGGTGACGTTCGATCTGGAACTAATTGACGCTTCATCTGTGGACACAACCAAAGCTAACTTATGCCGGACCGGCAGGTGCTGGTTGGCCTGCGAGTGGGCCGTTTGCGATTTTTGCCAATATCCGAGATTCCTCGGATGACTGGCAAACTGGTGTGAATATTTGCGCTTTTCCGACCTTCCCGCAAGACAGAAGTGAAAGCGGCACCGAACGATTGTCATAGAGGTAGGGAATCAAAACTTCCATTCCGGCTCCAACTTGACCAAATGGACGGGTGCTCCCGCCGATCGTTCTCTGTGCAATACGTTATCGTCAAAAGGGGCTGTCCAATAAGCCCGAGCCATTGAAAGCGGCTGGGATTCAACCTTCAAGGAAGTGGCCAAATGCAGCCAGCGGCTGAAGACGGTCGCAGACGATCTTAGTAATCGCCAACATGGGCATAGAGAGGATCACGCCCGGAATGCCCCACATCCAGAACCAGAAAACGAGCGAGATGATGACGAGAACGGGATTGAGGGTGAACCGTCTAGCGAGAACCATCGGCGTTATCGTCTCGCCCTCGATCAAATGAAATCCAAAGTAAATCCCCGCAGGAAGCAGCGCTTGCCAGAGCATGTCGTGAGTCAATAGGCCAGCGAGAAGAAAGGTCAACACGCCCAACGCGGTGCCGAGGATCGGCACATAGTTGAACAGAAAGGCCACTGTCCCCCAGAGGATTGGGTCGCCCACCCCCGTGAGCCACATCGCCAATGCCGTAGAGATACCTACCGCCGCGTTCATGATCGTGATGGTGATCAGATACGCGGAGATGTCGCTTTCGATTTGCTGCGCGATGTCGACTACCTGCCGTTTGCTTCTGAAACGCGGCATTATCTCGACGAGGCGGAGCAGGAAGGTATCCCCAGACACGAGAAGGAAAAAGAGAAACAGCACCGTCGTAAAGAACCCGCTGGCAAAGTTTCGGGTCCCCGTGAATAGCTTTGACAGAAGAGTTGGGCCTTGCGCCGACGCGACGGCATTTGGAGATGGTCCGGTTTCTCCAAAATCTTCGACCTGATGCAAAAATCGTTGCAATGTATCGATGGGTTCTCGCATGAAACTCAGCCGTTCCTGAAGGCGAGGAATGCCCTCTGGAAGCTTGGCTGCCCAGGTGCGAGCGGGGCCTGAAATCGCCGCACCCAAGCCGACGATCGTTCCGAACAGCGCAAAAATCAGCAGGAGCGACGCGATTATCCGCGGTACGTGCAAGCGCTCCAATATGCGGAAGGCTGGCTGTAGCAAGAGCTTAAGAACGATCGCAAAGACAAATGGCAACACGATCTCTTTCGCGACATAAGCTGCCGCCAGCAATGCAAGTAAAAATAGCCCACCAAGGAATATGACTTTCGGATCTGAGGGCAGAGGGAGGTCTTCCGGCACTTCTGCCGGCGACACGACCTCGATCTTTTTATCGGCTGACGCCATCGTCGAAGCCCGGCTGGATCAAGAACAAGAATTGCTGGTAGTTCAAAGTTTTCCGAGCAATACCAGGATCAACACTATAACGAGTACGACCCCGAGGCCACCGCCGCCGTAATAGCCAGTCCCGTAAAAGGGACCGCCACCCAACCCGCTAAAGCCGCCAAGCAACGCGATAACGATAATGATGAGTAGCTGCTCACGCAGGAATTTCTGGCCATGATGTTGGGGGTGCAGCGAGTATTCCGGGGTTATTCTCGCCTATCCTCATTGACGTCGAAGCGGAGGGACGGCGTTTCGATGACGCCGACAGCGAGATCGACTACGTTGCCCCGCAGGGCAAATCTCTTAAACTCCTCAAGCATTTGTTTCCCCAGTATTAGATCGTGATGGCCGAATATTTTGTGAGCTCAAAACTAGAAATGACGTCCCGCACGCACAGGCGGCATTATCAGCGTGTCGGTTCGACAAGAACGCTGAGCGCCGCGGGAGCACTCGCGAAATTTTAAATCTCGGCTAAAGCAGATGCGCACCTCCCGCAGACGCGTTCGGTCGCAGTCGATGGTGATGTCTTCCGGCGTTAGCCCTTCATTGGCGTTGATAAAGGCATTGATAACCTGATTTGGGGTGACCCTCAAAGGCATCGCTGGACTAGCGTACTGCTGCGGGATTTTTACTCTTGTGCGAGCATTGCGAACAACATCAAAATATTCGCGTGGTTGAAGACCTGAACAGGTGCCGTGCTGATCCCACTCATGAAAGATAAGCCCTGGCGCCGGCATCAAGTCGAGCATACTGGACATAATCCTACGGTCGAGCCGCGGTGGCGGCACCTGACACGATTCTGGAAAACCCCGTTCATATTGTGGCCACAAGCCGTGCACCACAAATGAATAGGGCCGAGGCCCGCATTGCTGGCGGCGGGCGTTGCCGGTTGCAGTCTCGCAGAATGACGGGGACCAAGACAAAGACAAGACGTAATAGTCGAATTGCCCCGGCACGTTTTCCCGGCGATCTTGTGCGTGGGCCAAACCGAACATTAGGCCGAACGCTGCAATAAAAAACAGGATCCTCATTCCGAAGAAGCGGATCATCTGACCGACACCCGTTAAATAAATATTTTGTAAGTCTAGAGTTCTGTGAGCGCAGACAAACGTCGGACTAACTTCGAGGGCCTGCGCCGGGATCGGAAATGACCTGATGAGCGACAAGTCGATGCCACACAAACAGGACGATTATTGCACCGACCGTCGCCCCGATGAACCCCGCACCCTGGTCAGGACGATACCAGCCGACCATCTGACCGATGAACGTTGCGAGAAACGATCCTGCGATGCCGAGGATTATCGTTAGAACAAATCCTGACGGATTATTTGGGCCCGGCGCAAGTAAGCGCGCGATAATCCCCGCGACGCCGCCGATCAGAATGATCCACAAGATGCCGCCCATGATGGAGCTCCAGATTGCTAGCGTTGACGTGTCAAATCAGGCGTGACGCTTCTTGTTCCGTCGGAATACGTCCGTTCGGCGTCAGCTTGTCGATCAGCTCGGGCAACTGTTGGCTGAGCCCCGCAATCAATTCATCGCGCGACATTCCGCTATGTGCCATAAGCGTCTTGATCTGATCTTCTCCAAGCGCCTTTGACAAATCGTCCGGAGAAATCTCTTTGTTCGGCCCAGTGCCGACCCAAGATTGAGCGACGTCTCCCTGACCGCTCTGCTGAAATTCCTTGAGTAAATCACTCAGCCCACCGCTCAAAACGCTTCCGGCTGCGCCGCCCGCGAGCAGGCCACCCAATGGGCCTTGGAGCAAACCGCCAAGCCCGCCAGGAAGCAGACCGCCAAGTCCTCCTCCGGACGCACCAGCAGTGGTCGGAGCGGCGCTGGTCCCGGCGGGTTGTCCTGAGCTCAGGTGCTTGATTGCCTTGTAGGCCAGTAGTCCCATCAGGGCGATAGTGATCGGCGACATGCCCCCACTGCCAGCGGGAGCCGGCGTAGATTGGCCACGCGGCCCATTCTGCATGCCATTGATGATGTCGAGAAGCCCCATGCCTGCCTCCTAAATCTCTGCCGCCTGAACTGGTGTTCCCCAGATGGCTACGTATTTGGGGTGAAGCGTATCAGTTTTGGCCCGGGCATCAACAGATCGCGCCCGGGACCAATGTCGCATGTCGTGAACGTTTGTTAGCTTCCGACAGCGTCACTGACGCACGTCGTCGCGATAAATTACATTCCCGCGGCCTTCTTGCGCTTGTCGCACTCACTCCAATATTGCGGCCATTTCATTCCCGCGGGTACTTTCCCCGCCGCTTTGTCAGCCTTCCAATCCTTGCCACAGGCGCGTTCGCGCGCATACTCGGCTTGGCGACCGTCCTTCGGCTTGCCTACTGGTGCTGGCTTGGTCATTGTCGTCGCGGGAGCTGCTGTCGGTGGCGCAGTTGGGGCAGAGGTGGTCGCCTTGGGGGCCGGCGCAGCAGCAGGAGCGGATGTCGGCTTCGCAGTGGCGCCAGCAGCCCGACATTTTTCCACGTAGGCTTTTTCCGTTATCTTATTGGCTTGATTGGCCGCCTTATTCGCCTGCCATTCTTCTTGGCACGCCTTTACCGTTTTCTGCTGAGCCAACGCAGGCGCTGCAGAAAGTGCCACGATCGATAAAATCGCGGCAGAGCACATGATAAATATTGGCCGTCCGTTCATTTCTCAGCTCCAATTCGTTGTGGTGGGATTGATGTCTTCATCCTGCCTCACACCGGAGGCATGCACAGCGTTGTATAGCAATTGGACTATACGATACATGAATGCACAGCGTAACGGGCGTTCATGTGAATTAGCGCGAATTCAATCGCCTCTTGACGTCGCATCCCTAGCAACGAAATCTCGTTGTGTACGAACTTACGCTATTACCAAACCTAGTAGCACAGTGCGCTAAACCGCTGAATGAGGTATTCGGGTATGCACAGTTAACCCGGCGCCACACCACCGTCGCCCGATCAAATTTGCCTATAGCGGCCTTAGAGTATGCTTTTCCTTCAGAATAAATGAACGGCATGCGGAGCAAACAACGCGATCCCTATAAATCCCAGCCCGATAATGCCAAGTCCGCCCGCGATCCAAGCAAGGACAGCCATGCCCGTAATAATGGTCGCTGACGCAAGCACAATGCCGATCTCCAATGCCGCTGAGGCAATCTCGTAGTTATGATATTTTGCCATCGATGTTTCGCGGCGTTCCTCTGCCTCCTTGGCGCGTTCCGCGAGTTCCTTCCGGCCTTCGTGTGTCTCGGGATCCAACTCGTAGCGTGCCGCAGTTAGTTTCCAGGTCTTGATCCGCTCCTCTTTAGCCGTCTTCGCGGCTGGGTTGCTCTCTGCCGCTATCTCCGTTTCCAACATTTCTGCGGCCGTCAGCAGTGTAGTCGCCCGAATAGCCTTGGCTTGGTAAAACGCCCACAAATCTGCGCTTTCAACGTTTTCACTAATCGCCTCCGTCTGCGCGCCCTTTCCGCCGGCTGACGCAAACGCCAAAAACAAAGCAAGCACCGCGATGAGGAGCGCAATGCCTTTGTTCTCATGGACTGCGTGCTCAATCTCTTCGCTAACTTCGTGTCCACCAGGCATATGCTATTCCTTTCGTTAAAAGAAATGCTCGCAGGTGCTTGCTTTGCCAGTTCGCAAAATCGAAAAAAAATGGCGCGTCCCGCTCACCGATGGTGCTTCTTGAGATAGTCGTGAAGCGACTTGCAGCGCGAACGTTTGAGCAGCGTATGAAGGTGCATGTCAGCGCGATATCTCTTCGCAAAGCCGGGACCATAGGTCTTACGCAATGTCCCCACGCGCGTCTTGCCACTCTTGTGGCGAATTTCGCCGCCCGTGTCGCGGCGACGATGATCAAGGCCCATCCTGGAACGCTTCCTAGCCATAGACGTTCTCCGTTGTGAAGAATGCGAGAAAGGTGCGTAGTGTTTGTAACAGGGCACTGCAGACGGATGACACCGCCGTTGTCGGCGGCATCTTCCGAACGCTACGAACATATCATTAGCGCACGCCCGCGCCTTGGGCGGCGCTGGATTGCGACAGACCGATCTTCGAGTTTCAACCGGCTCGGCGTCAGGCCATCTTGTTTTTGATGAGCCCGACAATGGCCGTAAGGACGGCGCCGGCGACTCCGCCGCCTGCGACCTGGCCAATGAGTGAGCCGACGTCGACCGTGCTCGCGGTGTTGGCAAGTAATGGAATGAATGCTCCGAGAATCTGTCCACCAACGCCACCGCCAATGGCGCCGGCAATGGAGTTGCCGACTGTGCCAAGGCTCATATTCTGCGATGCCGCGCCGGCAACATTGCCGCCGATCGCGCCCGCAACAATCTGAATGATGAGATTTATGAGCATTCCAGACATAAAAGTCTCCTCCATAGGTGGTTTCGTTTCAGGTCGGAAGTTCAGGTCTTGATGTCGCCGGGCAGTTTACCGCCATTGGCTGCAAGCTTCCCCATGATCTGCTTATGCAGCCAGACATTCATGGTCGCGGAGTTGTTCGTATTACCAGTGTATTTCAATTCGCTGGCGAGTTGCTTGCGGGCCGTCAGGCTGCTGTCGAGACCGAGCGCCTTCATCAGGTCGACGATGGAGGTTCGCCAGGCAAGCTTCTCACCCGTTGCCGCTGCCGCTTTGTCGACGATGGCCGCCACGTCGACGGTTTGCGCCGGAGGCGCACTTGGTGCCGCTGTAGGTGACGCGGCCGCCTGCGCCGAGCCGCTCCCGAAAATCGCTCCCATGATGCTTCCAAAGATACTCATGACATTCCCTCCACGCTATTTGTGTCAAAGTTGCCCTTACCGTGTCGTGATACTTCCCCGCTGCCTCCGAAATAGTTTCCCGTTTTATCGAAGACGGGATTGAGCCTAACGCACTATACGGGCTCTGATGTTTAGAGTCTCCCGCCTTCACACTATCTAATTGAGTAATTCAATTTATTGCGACCATTTTTGCTTTAAATCAAAAGCTTTGGAAGCTACGCCAAAACAGTAGGTTGGGGGTTGCGCGACCTAATCTTTGCTTAATGCGCTAAATTTGCGCTCGCCAACGACAAATATTTTCGGTGACAAACCTTGCGCACTTACGGCTCGAAACGTAAGGGCAGTTGTGAGAGAATTGGTTGGGCCGATGAAAACCGAAATCATCAACTAAGGTTTTCAACGTCCACAGCGGGTGAGACGACATGGACATTCTCACATCCGGTATACGTCTTCTCCGGGCGACGAAAGAGACGCTCGTCGCCGTCAATCGTACGGTCACGAGCATCGATCCGTTCTACGTCAAGGTCACATGGGCCGGGAGCGCGATTAATTCGCTACAACAACTGGGACTTTATACTTTGTTTGGTGGCCTCGTAGGCCACGTTGTAGAGAAAGTCACCATCGATTGGATAACCGTCGCGGTCGGCATCTCGATCTATTTGATTTATCGGTTCACCGAAACGGCGACCACGGCCATTCTCGCTCTGCGCAAGAGGCGCTTCGATTTAGCGCTGTCAGATCAACTAGAAGAGCGAATGCTCGCAAAGCTGACCTCACTCGATCTCGGTCGGCTGCTCGATCCGTCATTCATCGAATTGCAGCGTATGGCGCGAAATCGAGGCCTCTGGGCTGTAGGGGAGTTATGGCAGAAGCAGCGCGAGCTTGTCGGGTCTGTCGTGGCGTTAGGTACTGGATCACTGGTGCTCCTGGGTCTCGATCCAATAATCGGTGTTCTCGCCGTTTTAACTGCCGGGCCGATGATCTTGCGGGACTGGTTGATCGAAGCAAAGCGACGAGAACTCGAAGAGGCTGAATGGCTGACTCTGCGTAAAAAAATAGAGGTTAGTTATGAGCTCATCTCAACAAACGCCGGGTTGCGTTCTCGTCTGTGGAAGCTGACCGGACCCTACCATACCTATTTTCGTGAGCTCGTCGGAGAACTCATAAACAATGCGATGACGCTCGCGCGATTCGACCGCCGTTGGAATCTCATCGTCGGCCTGGTCGAGGTTTGCACGTTTGCAATCCTATGCGGATATTTCGCCTCGGGATTTGTGGAGGGAAAGTACACTTATCTCCAATTGGGCGCGATCATAGGGAGCCTTTCGATGCTCGTATCGGGAGTGCACCAATTTGGTTCGTCGCTCACACAGTTGGAGCAGTCGCGTCTGAATTACGAATATCTTACGCGCGTGCTCGCGACGCAACCACTGATCGACGAAAGTCACGCGGAAGACCTCGAGCTTACAGAAACTCCCGAATTGCTAGTTGAAGAGATCTCGTTTGCCTATCCATCGACAGGCATTCCGGTCATTTCCGGCTGTTCGCTTATCATTCGACCTGGGGAGAAGGTTGCCTTGGTGGGGCGCAATGGCAGTGGCAAGACAACGCTTCAGCGGTTAATCGCCAAGATCTATGTGCCTACCCAAGGATCTATTTGGATCAACGGCCATGAAATTCGTAGCGTTCGTCAACAGTCATGGCTCAACTACGTGGTCGTGGCGACCCAAGAGCTCAAACTTCCGAGTATGGAGATAGTGCGGGCACTCACCGGACACGTCGCAACGGAAATAGATAAGGACCGAATGGGCGCGGCGCTCGTATTCTCGGGTGCTGACGATGTGGTTACCGAACTGCCCGATGGAATAGATACTTGGATCGGCGAAGATTGGCCGACTGGTCGTGGGTTCTCGACTGGACAATTGCAGCGGCTGGCGCTTGCGGGCGCGATCTACCGTTTTTTGGACCCTAGGGTTTTTGTCGGCATCTTTGATGAGCCGATGGCAAACTGTGACGTTGAGACACGGGCGCGTTTCTATCAGTCCATCAGTAAAGCTCCCGAGTTCAGTCGCAAAACCGTCATCATGAGCTTGCACGACCCGCTTTATCTGCAGCACTTTGATCGCGTTCTACTGCTTGAAGATGGCAAGGTCGCCAAGGATCTGCGTGGCCATGACGAAATCGTCAGCTATCGCGAACGAATTGCAATGACCCTTGCGGGCGATCTGTAGATCAGTTTTTAAGGCGGGATGTTTGCTTGCCAAGCCCAGATGATCGAAGAATGACGATTAGCCACGCACCTTTTCACGGCGCACTAGAATGGTGATTGCGGGTAGCGGCCTACCTGTCCGGCGGGCAAGACCCTCATGACGCTCTCGATGGAGGGGATGGCAACTGGCGGCTCGAGAAATCTCTTCAGCATCCCGCTCTTATAATCGCCGACTTATGCAACAAAATCTACCATTAGCGGTCATTGGGCAGCGAACTACCCAAATGATGCCTATATTAAAAAAATCGCAATGATGCGCCGTTCGAAGATCTTGGAGCATGCTCGCGATATCGGGCGGAGCGCGAAAGGAATATTTCGGTATGTCAATGTTCGACCGTGCCGAAACAGGTATTTCGGAATGGCTCTCGGGCGTGTTCGATTTTGCTGAGCTTATCAAAGGCTCGACCGTCAGTCTCGCGGTCACAGGTTTAAGCCGCGCCGGCAAGACCGTGTTTATCACCAGCCTCGTGCACAATCTGCTCAGTGCGCTGCATCAACCTCACCGCATGCCGCTCTTGAAGGTGGTCGGAGACGGCCGGCTGGTTGCCGCCAGGCTCGCCAGCGGCAAGACCGATCGGCATCCGCGCTTTCCCTATGAGCGAAATATCGAGCGCATGGCAGCCAGCCCCGCCGACTGGCCTGCCCGTACCACCAACATCAGCGAAATCGAGATCGACATCCGCTTCGTTCCAGCCGGCGCGCTCGGTTTCTTGCTCGGTCGGATCGGCAGCGGCGTCGCAACATTGAAACTTAAAATCGTCGATTATCCCGGCGAATGGCTTCTTGATCTGCCGCTGCTTGACACAAAGCTTCGCCGATTGGTCGCGCGCTACATTGCAGCTCTGTCGCCGCGGGATGCGCGCCGACACTGCGCGCGATTTCATCGCCTTTCTGTCCGATCATCACCATGACGCAGCGGCGAGCGAGGACGATGCCAAGCGGGCGCACGACCTTTATCGGCAGCACCTGCGGGCGGCACGCGACCAGCATGGACTTAGCTTTCTGCAACCCGGCCGCTTCCTCGATCCCGGTTCGCTCTCGCAGAATTCCTATATGTGGTTCGCCCCGCTCGATATTCCCGACGGTGTCGAACGCGCGGCTGACGGGACGCTCGCCGCCCTGATGGAGCGACGCTTTGAGGCCTATAAGACGGAAGTCGTCATGCCATTTTATGACCAGTACTTCCGCAACTATTCTCGGCAAGTTGTGCTTGTGGACGTCCTTGGCGCGCTCTTGGCCGGCCGCGAAGTGTTCGAGGATACGCGGCGCGCCATCGATGCGATCCTGGAAAGCTTCCGCTATGGACATAGCGGCATCATTATGCGGTTATTGCGGAGCGCGCGCATCGAGAAGGTGCTGTTCGCCGCTACCAAGGCCGATCACGTTCCCGAAGTGCAACGCGACCACCTTGCTGCGCTATTGCGTAACATGGTGGCGCTGCCGTGGCTCGATGTCACCAGCAGTAATGCCACGATCGATATCGCGACGCTGGCGTCGGTGATCTCGACCGACGAGGACACGCAGGAGATAGATGGGCATCAGGTTCAGGTTGTTGTCGGCAAACCGGTCGGCAGTGACACTAGGGCAAAGTTTTTCGTCGGCAACGTGCCGGCCCGTCCGCCCCGACCCGAGGCTTGGGGCAAACCGTTTCTCAACATCCCGGTGTTCGAACCGCCGGTCATCGACGTGTCACCGATCGACGGAATCGCGCACATCAATCTCGATCTTGCGCTCGAATACCTCATCGGAGATCAATTGCGATGAGCAACCAAGACAACAGTAACGAATCTGACGAGCTGCGTCCGCAGGTCGTTGTAATGGAGACACCGCAAACTTTAGGTGTGGGCGTTGCCGAGCCGTTGGCGCCGCGCTTAATCGCGACCGCGCAAACCGGGCGTATCGTCCCGATACCGCCAGTCGAGCCGCAGCCGGCAACTGCCGTACCGGGCCGGCGGCGGCGCTACAGCCTGACGATGAAGCTCGGATTGGCGGGATTGATCGCCGCCTTCTGCGGTTGGCTTGGCGTCGATCTCTATCTCTGGGTCGCGTCGGCATTCAATTTCAGCACAGGGCTCGGCTGGGCGGCGACTGCAGCGGCAGTGGCCGGCATTGCCGCCGCGGGTGCGATGATTGCGCACGAGATGAGAGGCTACCTTGCCCTTAAGAGTGTGGAGGCCAACCAGCAGCGCTTAGCTGTGCAATGGGAGAATATGCGGCCTTCCGACTTGCAGGAAGTGATCCGCGGCGTGATTGCGGCGATCCCCAGGGATCGTGAAGGTAAGGCCGCGATTGAGGCGTTTCAGCGCAAAGTGCAACGCCATCATTCGCCAGTGCAGCAAATCGAGCTGTTTTCGCAGACGGTCATGACCCCGCTGGACCGGCGTGCCGAGGCGATCGTGCGCGGGGCCGCCGCCCGCGCCTTCGGCATCACCGCCATCAGTCCGACCGCGATAACCGATGCTCTGTTCTTCATCGCGTGCAGCGTTCGCATGGTGCGCCGGATTGCCGCCTGCTACGGCCACCGGCCAACCGCGTTCGCCACCGCCCATCTGTTACGGCGACTCGTGGTCGAAGCTGGAAAGCTCGGGGCCGTCGACTTTGCGGGGGCAACGCTCACCCAGCACATAGGAGGCGCCGTTGCCGAGCGCGTGGCGACAAGTGCTGCCGAGTCCATTTATGCCGCGCAACGGATGTCGCGGCTCGGCCTTGTGACAATGGGCCTGTGCCGTCCAATCCCGTTCCGGCGGAACGAACTCCCGGGCATCTTGTCATCGTTGATCGGCAACTTGTTCGCGCGGCCCGCAGAAACCCGCGAAGATGAACAAGGCGCGAGTTAGGCGCAAAATTAGCGTAGGCGCCAGGTCAGCACTTTTTTCAATTGAACTGATGTCTGCTGGGGGAGATCTCACTTTATTTTGCCGTCGCTTACCATGCCGTTGCATGGCGCCGCTCAATGATCAGCCTTAAGCAACGCGTCCATTAGTTTCGGAAGGCGAGCTCGTCTTAGATTGTTTCTCCTGGGACACCTTGCCGATGCGCATCACGAGCCAGATCGGGATCACAACCACGGCACCGAGCAGGAAATAGCGCCATAACCAGCGCAATGCATCGAATCCCATTTCCCAGACTGAGCGGATCAGGCGCTCGATACTGCGCACGATGTCGAAGGGATCAAGTCCAAGCACCGATAGGACGACTCCAACCAAGATCGATACCAGGATCAAGCGTCCCACCACCGCTAGCGGAGAGCCGCCGAAAATCTGGACAACAGTGTCGTTGCTCATTGTCATTTAACTTTCCCCTTGGTGCCGCGCGCCACCGTGAGTTTAGATAATGCCGCAAATTGCTTCCGCTAGGGCGGGTAACGCGGTTCTACAACTCAAGGCTCGGCAACATCATATAGATGTTCCGCTAGCTGGCGTTCCCCCTGGTCCTTTCAAGGGCCTGCTGAAAGGCTTTTCAGCTCAGACATTAGCGGCAACGAAATGTCGTTGCTTATCGCCCACGATCGCTACCACCGCTAGTCATGTGTTTGTTGTTGAACGCCGGATGAACGGGTCTCTCGGGCAAGTCATAAGCACGAAGCCGCCGAGAGGTCGTTTTTTATATCTTGCTAGCTTGACCTCTACGCCGGACATCACCACGTCACGAACCAATAGACCCTGGCACGAATTGTCATCGCGCTACCGAAAATGGAGGCTGAAATGAAGGCGCTGATCGGGTGTGCAGTTATCATCTTTGCTTTGGCAACCGTTACATCAGCTGACGCAAAGGGCTGCATTAAGGGCGCCATCGTCGGTGGCGTCGCGGGCCATTATGCTGGCCACCATGGATTTTTGGGAGCCGCGGGTGGTTGCATTGTTGGGCGGCACGAAGCGAAAAAACGCGCCCAAATGCAAAAAGACAAGACTAACCAAACTAATCCCGAGCCTCGCAAAGGTGAGGAGCACCTCTAGCGCTGCCGCCACACAGCAAGACATAGAAAGGGCCCCTGCATGGGCTCTTTCCGCGTGTCGATGCATTGGATACACGATCAAGGAATCCCGCGCGGCCAATTTATGACGCACCGAGCAATTCTAAAAACGATTTTTAAGTCCCTGATAGTCAGCGCAGCGGCCATCTATTTTGTCATTGATGCGATGTTCTTATCGCTCCTAAAACCTCTAGTAGGACAAATTGCCAACTTGAACCTTTTTCAGACTATGGCACCGAGGATCGCTTCCCTCGGCCCTTATCCGACATTGCTATTGTTTGTGATCCCTCTCGTTTTGCTAGAACCTATCAAGCCGTTCAGCGCTTATCTCATTGCGTCGGGGCACTTCATATTCGGCATGCTGGTCCTTGCCCTTGGCGAAGTCCTCAAGATTACGATTGTAGAACGCATATTCCATATTGGACGAGATAAGCTCATGACGATTAAAGCGTTCGCGTGGATTTACAACTTTGTATCGGGATGGCTGATATGGGTCCAAGCATTGCCCCCATGGCGGGCTGTCAAACGTAGCTTTGACGATTTTATTCATTGGGCGTACAAACTGACGCATCGTGGTCGCGCTCGAGGCTTTCCGTAACTTTCCCGCTCACCCTGACGCACGCTGGCTCAGTCACCAAAATTGTGAGTCGGTCTGTGGCTTAGCCGGAACGCCCAGGTTCCGTTGAACCCCTTGAATTGAACGCAACAGGCGAATTGGGCAATGATCCAGCCTTGATATTGGGAAGGATTGGCACATGCTTTGGGATGACTTCCGCCGCAGCGACAATGTCGAGGATGACCGCAGCAGTGGAGGCGGTGGCGGCGGTATGTCGATGGGCCGCGGCGGCCTCGGCATTGGAACTGTCATTGTACTTGGCCTGATTGGCTGGGCACTCGGCATTGATCCGAGTGTGCTCATTGGTGGTGCCGAGATCGTCAGCGGCGGCGGCTCGGCCTACCAGCAGCCCCAGCAACCCGGCGGCCAGCGGACCAGTCTACCGAAGGATCAGTTGGGCGATTTCGTTGCCGCAGTCCTTGGCAATACGGAGGATACCTGGAGCCAAATTTTTCAGGATGGTGGCCAGCAATATCGCGCGCCACGCTTGCTGTTGTTCTCTGGGTCAGTGCAGGGCGGCTGCGGTTTTGCACAAGCCGCAATGGGGCCTTTCTACTGCCCGACTGACCGGCGCATCTATCTCGACACCTCGTTCTTCAATGATATGCGGGTGCGTTTCAAAGGCTGCAGTGGCAAGGCCTGCGAATTCGCCGACGCCTACGTGATCGCGCACGAGGTAGGTCATCATGTGCAGAACCTTCTCGGCATTTTGCCGAAGGCGCAGGCCGAGCAGCGCGCCGCCGGCAGCAAGGTAGAGGCCAACCGCATCCAAGTGCGGGTCGAGTTGCAGGCCGACTGTCTCGCCGGCGTATGGGCGCATCATTCCAATCAGCGCTGGAATTCGATTGAGCCGGGCGATGTGGAAGCGGCGCTGCAGACCGCGTCGGCGATCGGCGACGATCGCCTGCAGCAGCAGTCGCGCGGCTATGTTGTACCTGATGCCTTCACTCACGGCTCTTCGGCACAGCGGCAGCGCTGGTTCACCGCCGGGCTAAAAGAGGGCAAAGTCTCAGCTTGCAATACTTTCGCATCATCGTCGCTTTAAGCGACACGCAATATGACTGGAATTGACGCAAGTCGGAAAGTTGTGCTGCGCTGTTAGCGCACCTCAAACGTATCTTGAAGCTAGACCGCCTACGACTACTAAGAGCGAATTGTGCGCGCGATGTGGGTCTCCTCGCAGCAACCGCCCAGAACCTCCGGAAGTTAGCAAAGCTGATACTGGCACCGAACCGAAAGCCGGCCTGGGAGGGCCATCGATCTAGCGCCCAGTCAATCTCTCGGCTATTGGCACCTAGCGTCATTTCGGACTCGCGCCTTGAACGGTCGGTCTTGAAGGCGGCGAAGCGCGGTGAGGCTGTGGTGCAGCGACCAGCGGGCGGCTCCGCCCAGGCGCCACTCCGGAGCGGTCTCCTCGTCAAGAATGTAAACCGGGACGACCGCACCCCTAACTGCCGCTGCGGCGAGAGCTGCATTGTCGTGCGTGCGCAAATCCTGCCGAAACCAAACTATTGTCCTCATGCGACCCTGGCGGATGGAAGTTCGAGAGTGCAGCTACGATTGATGCGCTCGCCACGAATAAATGGAACGACTTAGAACCGATATCCAGGACTTACATCGGCCCGAGAGCAGAAAATATTTTCGATCCAGAGAGGCGATCAGGTGATCCATCGGCTTCTGATCGACGTTTCCTTCCGTGTTACCGCCGATTAGAGATGCATTTCGGCGCCTACCGGATTAACCAGTCCTTGGAGCGTTCGATGAAAGATGTCATTCGCCTTGCTCGGTCGCCCCTTCGTTCAGGCACGTACAATGAGAACGTTACAAATTCGGATATCGAGCAGGCGTTTCGAGACGTGTTCCGTTGGATTGGGGAGGACCCGGATCGAGACGGGTTGCGCGAAACACCGGGCAGGCTTGTTCGGGCCTATCAGGAATATTTTGCCGGCTATCGGCAGGATCCCGAGCAAATACTGCGCAAGACTTTTGAGGAAACGGACGGCTACGACGAAATGGTCGTCCTTCGAGGCATCCCATTCGAAAGCCATTGCGAGCATCACGTTGCGCCGATCATCGGCCGTGCCTGGGTTGCCTATGTGCCCGACCGACGCGTCGTCGGAATTTCAAAGCTCGCACGCGTCGTTGAAACCTATGCGCGGAGATTCCAGATCCAGGAGCGCATGACAGCGCAGATCGCCAACACCATCGATCAGGTGCTGAAGCCACAAGGCGTTGGCGTTGTGATTAAGGCGGAACATCATTGCATGTCCAGTCGTGGTGTCCACGTGCACGGAACGGACATGGTGACGAGCCGAATGCTCGGTTGCTTCAGAGACAATCCGATGACCCGCCAGGAATTTTTGTCGACGGTTAATTCTAAAGTCGAAGACTGAGATAGGAGCGATGCTATGTTCGTGTCGGCCATGGGTTATCTTGTCACTTTGGTGACATTTGTCGTGGTTGACATGGCGTGGTTAGGCACGATGGCATCGCGCTTTTACAAGCCGACGCTTGGAGACATTGCGATAGCGGGCGTCAATCTTCCTCCTGCGGTAGTTTTCTATGCGATCTATCCGGTTGGCCTCATGATCTTTGCAATCGAGCCGGCCTTGCGGGCTGGCTCGTCGGTGAATGCGATAGTTTATGGAGCCCTTTTCGGGTTCTTTACATACGCGACTTATGACCTGAGCAATCAGGCGACGCTTCGCAATTGGACGATTTCGTTAACGGCAGTAGATGTCGCCTGGGGAACATTTCTTGGTGCGCTGACTTCTGCGGTGACATTCTGGGCGATCAGCAAGTTGTTTCCGACCGGCTGAAGGCGTGATTTCAGCCAACAATTCAACATTTATTCCGATTGAGCATGTCGATCCAGATCGAAGTTTTTGCGATTGTCTCCGAGGATGGGATGGTGGCTGACGCAAACGGCGTGATGTCATCCGGACTGATTATCGAAGCTGATCAGAAATTTCTTTCCGACGGGCTCGATCGCGTTGATTTCCTCGCCCATGGGCGGCATTCGCACGAGCACCAACCGCCGTCCGGACGCCGGCGCCGATTGATTGCTTCGCGGACTATCGAGGCGATAGAGCCTAGTGACGAACACCCCAACGCACTGCTGTGGAATCCCGCCGGCATATCCCTGGACAAAGCAGCGGAGATGCTTGGCATATCGCAGGGAAAGGCGCCATTTTGGGTGGTCCCGAAATTTATCGCGTTTTCCTGCCGCGTTTTGACGTGTTTCACCTTTCGCGCATGGCCGGTCTCAAAGTGGCAGGCGGAAGACCACTCTTCCAGAATGCTGGGCCGTCCAGTCCTGAAGCGGTCCTCAAAGCCAACGGGTTGATCGATATGGCGAAACGAC
The DNA here is from genome assembly GCA_963739075.1 of uncultured Alphaproteobacteria bacterium. Taxonomy (GTDB): domain Bacteria; phylum Pseudomonadota; class Alphaproteobacteria; order Rhizobiales; family Xanthobacteraceae; genus Pseudolabrys. The sequence goes on from CAVTZC010000010.1 coordinate 27,303, forward strand.
ACCTCGATGCCGCCCGTGGGGTTACGCTGACCACTTGGTTTCGCCGAAGTGCTGCACGCGATTGAACGCCGTTATCGTGGCCGCTTACCAGCGTGTAGGGCTGGAGGAAACGGAAAGAAAGCGGATGTCCGATTCTGGTATTCGCGAAAGGCCTCGCCGCGGGAAAGGCGCATGTGGGCTTCGAGCGGCGGAATCCCCGATACGCGCACTAGCACCCAGTACATGCAGATTGGAGCGGCTGACGAAAGCCAGCCGTAAGGATTATGATGGGAAAGATCGATGGCGACGACCGGGAATGCCACCCAGAACAGCCATTCGAAAAAGTAGTTTGGATGGCGCGACCAAGCCCAGAGACCAACGTCACATATAGACCCGCGGTTGGCCGGATCGGCTCTGAAGGCTGCCAACTGGATGTCGGCAACTGCTTCACCGACGATGGCGATCAGAAGTATCACCAGCCCGACCATATCCTGAACGCGCACGATAGGGTTTTGATTGGAAGCGGCGATTGCTACCGAGAGCGAGAGTAATGCACCAACGAGCGCCTGCGATTGAAGAAACCAGAACATACGGCGAGGAGCATCGGCGCCCCATTGCTTGATTAGATCTCGGTATCGAGGATCATCCGTTGCGGCTCGCGTTCTTCGCGCAATATGGAGGCCAAGTCGTAAGCTCCAGCAGGCAGCGATTATTGCTATCGCAGCCGGCCGCCAGTATGGCCAACCATGCTCAAACGGGAACAGGACTGCGACGACCGCGGTCAGCCCAACACCCAACGACCACGAAACATCGACCCAGCCGGAGTTGCCGCTTTTCTGCTGCGCAAGCCAAGCCAGCGTCATAATTAGGCTTAACGTTGCGCAGACGAAAAGTGCAGTGACTGTCAGCTCAGTAAGGCCCACGGGTTCGGCTCACAGGCGGACGAAAGGTTGAACCATACGGCCGATCAAACCCTTGAGCTGGAGTCCGCCCTGCATTGCAACGAGACAAATGCAGGCCTGACCCGGCTCAACCATAGGCCGGTGATCAATCGTCTCGTCTCCCAAGTCAAAATCGCCAGGGCCATAGTGGGCGCCATCCTGTCTAAATGCGCCGGCAAGGACGCAAGTCATCTCGATCCCGGTATGGGTGTGCTGAAGCATTTTCGTCCCAGGCCCGGATTTGAGCAGAAAGACCCGCGTTTCGCTGGCATAGGGCAGTTCGATTGGCCGCAAATGCACGGACGGAGCGATCCACTTCCATGTTCCAAATCGGTAACGCCGCACGAACTTTGGTAGCCCTGGAACCTCTGTCTCGTACAGAGTGGGGGTCATAGGTGCGGTGGCAGGCCTCACAGCCTCGTTCAACCGAGCATCAGCCTCGGCTAGCGCACGGTTGGACATTGTCGCCGGCACAAGTTCGGTCAGAACCGCACCACCGACTTGCTCCATCGAGCGCACAAAATCTTTGCATTGCCGACACGCCACGAGGTGGGTCGCGATCGCAATGTGTTGTCCATGATCGAGGGTACCGGCAGCGAACGCCGCCAACATCTCATTCGTGGCGTGATGTTCGATGCTCATGACAGTTCACTCAGCAGATTGCGAAGCCTCATCATCGCCAGGCGAAGCCTGGATTTGACCGTGCCGAGCGGAATACCCAGCAGCTCCGCGATTTCGGCGTGCGCCTTCTCCTCGAAGAATGACAGTTCGACAACGCGCATCTGGTCTGAAGACAATTGCGAGAGTGCGGCTCGGACCCGCCCTTCGGACTGCGCCGTGGCCAACTGTAAATCGGGTTGCGGTGCGTCATCGATCTGAAACTCAATGTCGACGTCAGAAGTTTTGGTTAAGCCTCCGCGTTGCTCGCGTCGGTGCGCGTCGATGCGAAGATTGCGGGCAATCGTGAAAATCCAGGCGGCGGCTCCGGCACTCGCCGGATCAAACAAGGCTGCCTTTCGCCAGACCGCGAGCAGGGCTTCCTGTGCCAACTCCTCGGCGGCCGCTTCGCTGAGGCCGGATCGCTGCATGAATGACTTGATACGCGGGGCAAAATATTCGAACAGCTCAGCGAATGCGCCGCGGTCCTGGTCAGTGGCGATCGCCGATATCAGGCGCGCCCAGTCGACGTGGTCGGTCTTCGGCTCGCGCTTAGAGACCATGGGTAAGGCGCGCCTGTGCGCACGGCTCGTTTGTAGCCCCCACCCCCACCATAACGGGAAGAGGTTCGCTATAGGCGGAGCGACACTTTGGATGCCCAAATGCATAACCGGAAGAACGAGCCCAGGGGCATCTTGGATCACCCAAACAAGCCAGCGCCGCTGGTGATCCAAGCGAGCGAATCGGTCGTTTCCCTGACATCCAAAGCCTTACTTGCATATTGGCGGACAATGCGCGTCCGGCAAGACCCAGCGGACCACCCCATCGTATGCTCAGCAATACCCGCCTCAAAATCGCTGTTGTCGGAACCGGCATTTCAGGCCTCTCAGCGGCCTGGCTCCTCAGCCAGCGCCATGACGTGACGGTCTACGAACGCGCAGATCGGATCGGTGGCCATTCCAACACTGTCCAGGCATCGATCGACGGCCAAAGCATCGGAGTGGACACCGGCTTTATCGTTTTCAACCGTAATACTTATCCCAATCTAACGGCTTTGTTTGAACTGCTGCAGGTGCCAACTCAAAAGTCGGAAATGTCCTTTGCGGTCTCGATGGACGGCGGGGCACTCGAATACTCCGGCAGCGGCCTTTCGGGCTTGTTCGGTAAGCCTAGTAACCTGTTCCAGCCTCGCTTCTGGGCGATGCTCGCCGATCTGGTCCGTTTTTACCGCCAGGCGCCGCGTGACGCCGCGCTCTGCGACGACCAGGAAATCAGCTTGGGCGAGTATCTCGATCGCGGCCGCTACGGGATGGCGTTTCGAGATGACCACCTATTGCCTATGGCGAGCGCAATTTGGTCAGCCACACCCGACGAAATGCTGTCGTATCCGGCCGCCGCCTTTATTCGCTTTCATGACAATCACGGCTTGCTGCAGCTTCGTAACCGTCCGGCCTGGGAGACCGTCGTCGGCGGCAGCCGCAATTACGTCGATCGTCTGTCAGCCTCGTTCGCGGATCGGATCAGGCTCGATTGCGGCGTTCGCGAGGTGAGTCGCGTGCCCGGTCAAGTCATTGTCACCGACATGAAGGGCCGGTCAGAACGCTTTGACCACGTGGTGATGGCAAGCCACGCCAATCAAACGCTCAATATGCTTGCCGACCCGAGCCTCAGAGAGCGAAATCTGCTTGGCTCATTCCGCTATAGTCGCAACCTTGTCGTTCTTCACAGCGATGACAGCTTTATGCCGAAGCGGCATTCCGTGTGGTCGAGTTGGAACTATATCGGCTCTCGCGGCGGTGTTAGCGACAGCGTGCAGGTTACCTATTGGATGAACCGCCTACAAAACATCATAGGCAAGAAACCATTATTCGTTACGCTCAACCCGCCGCGGCCACCGCGCGCCGGGACCTTGCTGCATAGCGAGGTATATGACCATCCCGTCTTCGATGCCAAGGCGATGTCCGCTCAGCGCCAGTTGTGGCTGCTGCAAGGCGAGCGCAATACCTGGTACTGCGGCGCTTACTTCGGCGCAGGCTTTCACGAGGATGGCTTACAGGCGGGGCTCGCAGTGGCCGAGCAACTCGGTGGCGTGCGACGGCCGTGGCGGGTTCCCGGCGAGTCCGGACGCATCGTCCTCACTGCAAGAGCGACCGAGGCGAATGCGCCCGAGGTGCCGGCATGACGTTTCGTTCCGCGATCTATGTCGGCTCCGTGATGCACCGGCGGCTGCATCCGCGATGGCACCATTTCAATTACCGCGCCTTTTGGCTGCTCCTTGAGCTCGATGAGCTTGATGAGCTGTCCAGAGGTCTCAAATGGTTCTCGCACAATCGGCCCAACCTCTTCAGCCTATACGACAGCGATCATGGCGATGGAAGCGCGACGCCGCTGCGGACCCAAATTGAACGCCAGGTCGCGGAGGCCGGCATCGATCTCGCCGGTGGCCGTATCCATCTGCTCTGCATGCCGCGGACGTTCGGCTATTGCTTCAATCCGTTGAGCATCTTCTTCTGCCATCGAGCAAATGGCGCGCTCGCGGCGGTCGTCTATCAAGTCCACAATACTTTCGCCCAGCGACATAGCTACGTTATTCCGGTTGGAGATGCGGGCGAAGCGTTGCATCAGCAATGCCGTAAGCACTTTTACGTGTCGCCATTCATGGATATGGACCTGCGCTACGATTTCCGGATCGTCGGGCCGGATGCGCGCATTGTGGTTGGAATTTGCGCAAGCCGTTGCGGCAAGCCGGTATTGAGTGCCGTTCTAGCGGGAACACGTGAGCCACTCACAGACCGCGACCTCATTCGCGTCTGCATGAGAATGCCCGCCATTACGCTTAAGGTCATCGCCGCGATCCATTGGGAGGCGCTGAAGCTCTGGGTGAAACGCATCGGTTTTCGCCGACGGCCCGCTCCACCTGTGCGCGCCACCACGATCGCTCCAGCAACGCCAGCAGTCTTGGATTGACGCGACATGTCTTTTCAGAGTCCGAGAGTCTTAACCAACTCGCTCCGTTCGCATGCGCTTGCGCCGGCTCCGGGGTTTGCCGAAGGGGCGCTTAGAAAAGCTTTTGGTATTTTGGACTGCGGCGAGCTGATCGTAGAGATACCTGGCGGAGGCCGTATGGTTTTCCGTGGGGCAGGCCCGGGTCCGCAGGCTGACCTTGTGGTTCGCAGTTGGCGGCTTCTCGCCCGACTCGCATCCGGCTGGGACATCGGCTTTGCGGAATCCTATATCGCCGGGGAATGGTCTTCGCCGGATCTCATTGCGCTGCTGACACTGGCATGTCGCAACCCGAGCATAGCGGACCGGCTTAGTTTTATTCGCGCTCCGCGGCTTTGGCTTAAGCTTCGCCATGCCCTCAACCGAAATACCCGTCGCGGCAGTAGACGCAACATTGCTGCCCACTACGACCTCGGCAATGAATTCTATAAACACTGGCTAGACGCCAGCATGACATATTCAGCAGGTCTGTTTTCCGATAAGGGGCAGCCTCTGGAGACGGCGCAAGAAGCCAAGATTGATCAAGTGATCGAACTGCTCGAGCCTCAAGACGGGGCAAGCGTCCTCGAAATCGGCTGCGGCTGGGGTGGCTTTGCCGAGCGCTTTCTGAAAAAGCAGCCTTGCACGTTAACAGGCGTCACGCTTTCGACCGAGCAGTTGGAGTACGGCCGGCAGCGCCTTGCCGGCTTCATCGCATCCGGCCGTTGCGACCTGCGCTTGCAGGACTACCGCGACGTCGACGGCCTTTTCGACCGCATCGTTTCAATCGAGATGCTAGAGGCGGTCGGCGAAGCCTATTGGTCGACATACTTCAAAAAATTGCGGGGCAGCTTGCGGCCTGGCGGCATCGCAGTACTGCAAGTCATCACGATCGCCGAGGATCGTTTCGAGGGCTATAAACGCCGACCGGATTTTATCCAGAAGTATATTTTTCCGGGCGGCATGCTGCCTACCAAGCAGATCATCGAACAACATGCATCGCGAGTTGGTCTCGACATCGTTGCCAGAGAATTCTTCGGTGACAGTTATGCGCGTACTCTGGAGCATTGGAATGCAAGGTTTCAAGATGCTTGGCCTACGATCAAGGCGCTCGGATTTGACGAACGTTTCAGGAGAATGTGGGGATACTATCTCGCCTATTGTCAGGTCGGCTTTGATACTCGAGCTCTGGACGTCGGCTTATACAAGATTGTCCGGCCTGAAAACTGACGACAGATATTCCTATAATATGCTCAGCTGTTTCCCGTATGCCACCGCAGATCTCAACTCAATGCTCCGCAAAGACATGATACGATCCTCTCCCGAGATAGCTGGAACGGCTGACCCTGAGCAGATCGCGCGGTTTAATGCGCTCGCGCAGGAATGGTGGAGTCCGCACGGACAGTTCAAAGTCGTGCACAAATTCAATGCTGCTCGCGTCGAACTTATCCTCGAAGCGCTGGGAGAGATCGCTAATGCTCAGAAACCAGAATTCCTTTCGGATCTGCGAGTTGCGGATATAGGCTGCGGGGCGGGTCTGGTATCGGAGCCGCTAGCCCGAGCAGGGGCTACTGTTACGGCGATCGACGCCTCTGAACGGAATATTGCCATCGCACGCCAGCACGCCGACGGCGCGGTTCTCGAAATCGACTATAGATGCTCGCTTCCGGAACAGCTCGCTGCCGAAGGAGCTTCGTTCGACGCCGTCCTCAGTCTCGAAGTTGTCGAACATGTGGCTGACGTGCGGCTCTTTCTCAAGACGATTGCCGGTCTCGTGCGCCCGGGTGGCCGCTTGATATTGGGTACCATGAACCGCACCACTCTCTCTTGGCTCATCGGTATTGTCGCCGCCGAGTGGGTTCTCCGCTGGCTACCGCGCGGAACCCATGAGTGGTCCCGGTTCGTCAAACCCGAGGAGACCGCGAGCCTATTGAAGCAATTCGGTTTTGTTGAAAAGGCACTGCATGGAATCGTCCTCAACCCGCTTCTTTGGCGATGGCAAGCCAGCCACAGCGCTGCCGTCAATTATTTGCAAATTCTCGACCGCGCATGCTGAGCAATCGCAGTTCAACGGGCGTCGCCCTAGGGGCTAGTTTTTTGGCTGGTTGCGTGTGGGCTACTCAACAATGAAGATGCTGCTTTGCTTCGGTTACAGTTATACGGCGCAGCACTACCTGAAGCTGTATGGCGTGCGATTTCGAGCGGGTCTGGGTGACGGTTCGCGACAGCAAAAGGGCGGCGGACCTGAATGCACAAGCCGACGGCCAGGTGCGGGCGCTGATCTTCGACGGCACATCCACGTCCGACGATCTGCAGGCGGCCGTGGCGCAGGCCGATATGATTCTGGTTTCCATTCCACCCGATAAAAAAGGCGATCCGGTGCTGGCAGTCTGTGGTACCTCGCTTGCGAGTTCCAGACAGATCCGCACCATCGCCTATCTGTCCACCATCGGCGTCTACGGAAATTATGACGGAGCCTGGGTCGACGAAAATGCGGACTGCCGACCGAGCGAGGAGCGCAACCGTCACCGGCTGGCGGCCGAGCGCGGTTGGCAAAGTTTATCCACCCGCAGCGGGATTCCTGTCGCCATCTTGCGGCTTGCCGGCATTTACGGACCAGGACGCAATGCGCTGAAAAACCTCCGACACGGGACGGCCAAACGCATCGTCAAGCCGGGCCAGGTTTTCAATCGGATCCATGTGGCCGATATCGCGCAGGCAATCGATGCCGCGTTCAATCGGTGCGCCAACGGGATCTTCAATATTGCCGATGACGAGCCAGGCCCGCCCGGCGATCCGATCGTCTATGCCGCAAAGCTTCTCAATATCGAGCCGCCGCGAGAGATTCCGATTGACCAGGCGCGCTCCAGCATGAGCGAAATGGCGGCGAGCTTTTACCTGGACGTCAAACGCGTAAGCAACGCCAAACTCAAGACCGTGCTCGGCGTGAAGCTGCATTATCCGACCTATCGCGAGGGGCTGTCGGCGCTCCTGGACGCAGGTGAGTAGGGCAAAAACACTGCAGAGGACGCCAGCGCGAAGGCTCTGCTGCGCTGATATATTCAGACTAATGGACGTAGAGGATAAGTTGTTTTCGGTTTCCCCGCTGGACCCTTGCCTGATTTTGTCGATTAGAATGCACGATCGTCGATTTTTACTATTCGGCGACGGAATCCGATCGAACCCTCGGAAGGACACCTCATGCGTGCTTATCAATTGAACAAAGGCGGTGCTGGTATTGAAGGACTTGTCCAAGTCGAACGACCAGACCCAAAGCCCGCTTATCGCCAGGTGCTGGTCAAGGTTGCCGCCTGTTCGCTCAATTACCGTGATCTCGCAATCGCTCGAGGTGCCTACCGCTTGCCGGTCAGCGCCAATCTCATCCCGCTTTCCGACGGCGCCGGCGAGGTCGTCGAGATTGGCGCAGGGGTCCGGCGCGTCAAGGTCGGGGACCAAGTCGCCGGCAACTTCTTTCAGCGCTGGAGCGCGGGGGAGCCGGGACCGGACACCCACCAAAGCGCGCTCGGCGGCGGCATCGACGGCATGCTCGCCGAACACGTAGTTCTCGAAGAGGACGGCGTAGTGAAGATTCCCGAACACTTATCGCTCGAGGAGGGTGCAACCTTACCCTGCGCAGGAGTAACGGCGTGGCACGCCATGATCGAACACGCGCGGTTGATCGCCGGCAAGACCGTACTGCTGCAAGGAACCGGCGGGGTGTCTATCCTCGGTCTGCAACTGGCGAAAGCCATGGGCATCACCGCGATCATCACATCCTCGCGCGACGACAAGCTTGTCCGCGCCAAACAGCTCGGTGCCGATCACGGCATCAATTACAAAACCACGCCCGACTGGGATAAAGCCGTCAAGGACCTCGCCAACGGCCAAGGGGTGGATTGCGTGGTCGAGGTCGGCGGGGCCGGCACGATTGCGAAGTCGTTTGCCTCGATCCGGGTGGGCGGACGCATCAGTCTGATCGGGAACCTGAGCGGCCCACCAACTGAACTCAATCCCGGGCTGATCATCGCTCGGCGAGCCAACGTGCAAGGCATCTCGGTTGGCTCCACGGCCATGTTCGAAGCGATGAACCGAGCAATCGCCGCCAACCAGATCAAACCGGTAATCGATAAAGTCTTCGGTTTTGACGAGGTCAGAGCCGCCTATCAGCACATGGCTTCGGGAACGCATTTCGGGAAAATCGTCATTCGCGTCGTTGCATAAAAAGCTTTGGCACAATGGAAAATACGATCGGCTTTTTGGGTTTCTGTGCTGCGGTCATTGCGGTCGCGAGTACAGGCGCGATTTTTCGACCAGGCGATTGGTACAAAGGGCTGAAGAAGCCTTCGTGGTGTCCGCCGAACTGGCTCTTCGGGCCAGCCTGGACAACGCTCTATCTGACGATTGCGGTGGCCGGCTGGCTGGTCTGGCGTGATTTTGGTCTCGGCAAGGCGTCAGGTGCGTTCACGCTCTATTTTCTGCAGCTGCTGCTGAACATGCTTTGGTCACCTCTGTTCTTTGGGCTAAAGCGTCCTGGGATAGCGATGGCAGAGCTTGTATTTCTTTGGGTTTCAATAGCCATGACCATTGCGGCATTTTGGTTTCTAGTTGAGACCGCTGCGTTATTGCTAGTGCCCTATTTTGTTTGGGTGACTTTTGCCGGGGCGCTCAATTTCGCTTTATGGCGCTTGAATGCGAAGCCGGTAAAATCTTGATTGGCCTTGTTGAACGAGACGTCAAAAACACCAACTTTTAGAAGCAGAGATGACGAATATCTTCTGCATTGCCCACGAAGCGACAGTAATGCCGCGTTGGCCCGCCCCAGCCGAACGCATGCGACTTCACCAAAAGCGCCGGCGTAGAGGTTATCGCCATGTGGGGATCATGTTACACGTAACGGAAATTGAGACCCTCCTTCGCAAGGGATACCTGCCACCGGACCAGCGTGAAAATATCTGGGCCCTCCAGATCGCTGTGTGTACCGAAAACCCTATCCGCATTGATTAGCCGAAAGAATCGCCTAACGTCAGCGCACCATAATTGTGCTGCTATAGTTTCTGGTGACTATCTTGACCAACGATTGACCAACGATACAGCGTAACCAAACAAGAACAAACGTCGCTAAACGTGATCGAACGCGACGCTAATCGTTAGATTTTGCAACTAGTGCATAAATATCTGATATCCGGCGATGACAATTTCCACCGCAATCAGTACGACAATTATTTGCTCGAGCCGTACCGAACGTTCCGTATCAATTATGTCAGCCAGCGCCTTTGCTGTGTCCGTGATTACGGTAAGTTTTCGAGTCAACAGGTCGGCACGTTCCTTTAATTCGTATTCATCTTCAAGTTTAGCGTAAAATCTCTCAAGATCCGGCCGTTCCCAAAGAACGTCAGGCTTTTCTGCCACAGCCACAAGACCAGAAACACGATGTTGGACGAGCAATGCATTTCCGATGTGCTTTAAAATTGCGCGACGACCGCCAGGGGTGCGGCCATGTTCCGCCAATTCCCGCGCAAGAGGTTCGATAACGTCAAAGACCTTAGACACGTTTCGTTCGTCATGCGCTAGGACAACGCTTGTCGCAAGAGCATCAGCAATCAGCAACGTATGTTCGGTCGTCAGTGCTTTTACGACAATAATTCCCGTTGGCGTTATCTGGTCATCCTTGTCCGGCGAAACCTCAATTTGAGCGATCTCTTCCTCACGTCGTTTTATCGCACCGATGATGCGTCCGTTCAATCGACGTATAAGTTCGTCCTCTTCCAGCGGTGACATGCCAACAAGGACCGCAACTCCGTATCGGAATAATGCAACAACCCCATTCTCTCCGGTGCGGAATGCCAATGGCACTCTTGAAAGAGCGTCGTTCCGTTCTAGACCAACCGTATCGATGCGATCTCCGAGCAAGAGAGCCCTAACCGTGGTGCGATGCGGGTGCGGTGCTACTACTTCGCTCATAGGCCACCCGAATTCTGTACCCATCCGCACCGAAAACATTGTTGGGCGATGATCTCGGTACCCGTGACTGGAATCATTCGGTCACACGCTGTTTTTGGCTGACTCTGTCAGTACCACGTCCGGACTTGCGTTTCATGCGGTACGACAAGCGCCGCAAAACGCCAAGCCTTCTGTCTTCGCCCGAAACGTGACGGTTCAGCCGCACCACATCAGAATCGGAACACCGCGGCCGCAACGGCGCAGGTCCACAATCCGGTTTCATCGCCCTGCGCGGCAGCCGTGATCGAGAGGCTTTCGATAATGAGTTGGCTATTTTCATATAGCTTCTTTCGTTCGTTCCATGCGGCGCTAGGGTCGAATTCGATCCCGAGCGTCGACGCCAGCATCGTAACGGCGAGGTCTTCGGTATATTCTCCGCTTTGATCAGCTGTCATACCGTAACCGTGATGCTCGGCGATATAGCCGTACATTTCGGGATCGGCAGGCCGCGCTAGCCCGATGCTGGCATGAATGTGGCGGCCAGGTTCGTTTGTCTCGGTGCGAGCAAGGACCGAGAAGGTGATCTCACCTGGACGCAATGTCGTAATACCCTCCTCGCGGGGGATCAGCTTGCAATGTGGTGGCAAAATCGACGAGATCGAGACGAGGTTTTGCTGTTCGATGTCGGCATCGCGCAAAGCGAGCTCGAACGAGGTCAGCTGATGGCGATGGACGCCGATGCCCTTGGTCAGGAACATGCTGGTTGGCAGAGGGAACATGTGTTAATGGCTCGCTCGCGTTCAATCGGTGCTGCGCGTCAATTTACGCGTATCGGCATTGCGATCGCGTGACAGCGCGGCGAGCACCAAATATTCGTAGACCATCGTGGCCGCTGCGAGCGAAGTAATCTCGGCCACATCATATGCCGGAGCGACCTCGACCACATCCATCCCGACGAAACGGAGATCCGCCAGGCGGCGCAGGATCGATTGCGCCTGCCACGACGCCAATCCGCCGATCTCGGGCGTGCCGGTACCAGGCGCAAAAGCTGGGTCGAGCGCATCGATGTCAAAGCTGAGATAGCAAAGTGCCTCGCCGACAATCGAGCGGATACGCTCGGCAATCATCTTAGGGCCGAGCTCATGCACCTTGTCGGCCGCAAAAATGGTAACCCCCTGTGCGACCGTCCAATCAAAAATGTCGCGCGGAACCGGCGAGCGGATTCCAATCTGAATCATTCGGCGAGGGTCGACGAGGCGTTCCTCGATAGCGTGATAAAATACCGAACCATGTCCATATGGCTGACCAAAACTGTCTGGCCAGGTATCGACATGGGCGTCGAAATGAACGAGCGCCAGCGGGCCCTTGCGCCGCGCCAACGCCCGCAGCAAGGCTAGCGTAATGCTGTGCTCTCCTCCAAGCGCCACGAGGTGGTCGACGGCGGCGGCCTGCTCCTCGATGACCTTGAGGCTCGCAGGAATATCGCCGAGTGCGATATGAAAATCACCGATATCCGACATCATTAATTCCGCAACATCGATCCACGCAGTCGGATGCGCACCGTCGACCAACATTCTGCTCGCCTGGCGGATGGCCTGCGGTCCGAAGCGGGCTCCGCTGCGGTTAGTCGTGCCGATATCGAGCGGGATACCTGCAACCGATATTGCCATGCCACGCTCACGACGCCCAACTCCAGGAATCCGGGTGGCATAGAAAAGGTGGGAAAAGCGCTCGCCATAGGCTTGAGCCTCCATAAGGCTTCTTACCACCCAACTTCAACTGCGTCCTGATCGCCACTATAAAATTCGTAGCCGCTCACTACGCCAAATTTCAAGATTGAGAGCCATTAGGTAGAATCCCAGATGTCAGGTGTCACGATAGCGTCATTGTTCGTACGCTTGAAATAGCAATCATAATTCCGTGCCAATGCGCATGGCGCCAAAATGGATAGAAGGTCGCTGTGAACCAGACATTTCCTTCTTCGTTGACAGTCGGTGCTTATAGGCCCTCCTTAGTAGGCGCTCGATCTGCTCAGGGGTATATTCACGAGGCACACCCTGTTCATCGAACCCGGTAGCCCCTGGGAAAACGGCTACTGCGAGTCCTTCAACGGGAAGCTACGCGACGAGCTGCTGAACGGCGAAATCTTCTACAGCCTGATGCACCGGGAGACTTGTCATAATCAAACTGACTGACAAGTAGTGCTCGGATCAGCATCGTTGAACTCTACTCTGCTAGACGGTTGTTCACTTTTCACGGGGGCTTACATGGCAAAACGTAAACGGACTTGGACAAAGAAAGACTTTGCCGAGCTTAAGGCTCATTCAAAATCCAGAACGCCGGTATCGACGATTTCGAAAGTGATGAAAAGAACGGTTGGGGCGTTAAGACGGAAAGCTGGGATTTTGGGGATCAGACTGGGTCATCGACGTTAAATCACATATGGTTAGACCGCGCCTAGCGAAATCTCCTCGACCAGCGTCGAATCGTCGACATTGCCGGTGCGTTTGACGTGCTTTGATACCGGCCATAGGCGAAGAGTATCGTCAGGCGCCGGACGCAAAAGTTCAGTTCCAGCTTCGCCGCTCAGCCATGGCCCGAAGTCCTTCGGCTCGATCAGCACCGGCATGCGATCATGAATGGAGCGGGTGAGCGAATTGGCCGAGGTCACGATGATCGTGCACGAGCGCACGCGGGCGCCCGTCTCAATATCCATCCATTTATCCCATAGCCCGGCCATCGAGAGCACGGAGCCATCCGCCGCGCTGATGTAATAAGGCTGCTTACCGCCCGGTGTCGGCTGCCATTCGAAATAGCCGCTCGCCAGGATCAGGCAGCGACCGCGCTTCAAGGCAGCGCGAAACGAAACCTTGGGCGACAACCAATATGACGCGCCGCACAGGCGCGCGCCGCGGGGGCAGTGTCGTCAACCCTTCTTGACGTGGCGGACCGGCATCGAATTTATCGGTTTCCGGTGATCAGCCGGGTATCGGCTTTGTCACGCCGACCTGCACTTAGAGAAATGGTGCGCTTGCACGAATAGTGAACATTCGCTGCAATCAGTTGTGTCGCCAATGTCAAATGGATCGCTTATAACGGCGGCTTTCCCTTTCAAAACGTAGCATGTCTCGGCACTGGCGCTCCACAATTTTTTCCCATGGATCGTCCGGTTCCGAACATGGCCCTCCGTAATCGATCGTATCTGGAGGCAGCAATGGCCAGATATTTCGCTGGACCCGAGCTAGATATCCCAACTCTGGCGTTCCGACGAGGTCGCGAAGCTCGAAGCCGAGCAGCTTTGCATCCCATTCGACGCCAGTGAATTTCAGGAGCCAGCCGGGCGCCTCGGAGAATATTCGTTCAAACTTCAAATTGTCATTGCCTCCGGGAAGAGTTTCAAACTTGAGAGGGGAATAGTAACTAGTCTTGGAGATAGCTTGCAGTGCTTCCGGCCAATCACGAAGCGACAACTCGTCCGCTGGCGTACCAAATTCCTTGGCCAACATTACTGCTATACGTGACTGCGCAATGCTGAGCAACTCGTCAATTTTCGGCTCCCCATATAAAGCCACTATCGCAACCTCTATAGCGTGCCTCCGCGCATAGCGTACAGGAGCGTTAACTTCATCGCGTTTCGCTTGAATTTCATCGTGTCTCGCTTGCACGGCCGCGGCAATCCGTTTTTCAAGATCGTTCACCTGGCTTTTCAGCTTTCGGCGGATCATGATTTTGGCTCAAAATAGTTTAGCTGTTCCTCCATCTTGCGAAATTGAGCTACAATTTCGACATCATCGATGAATCTTGCAATGTTCGCTAGGAACGCAGCGACTGCGCTGCCTTCACTCGGAGAGATTTCTCCGGCTGCCACCGCCTTCACAATGGCGGCAGAGGCGGCGCCGAGATCACTGCGATTTTTTATCGGAGGAAGGTCAATCTTTACCGGGCGATCTTTTGGCAGAATCCTATCCAAAAAGAACTTGAGCATCTGAGGATCGCCGGCCTTGGCGAGCTCGATCCCTTTGCGAATAAGCTCTTCTTCTTCGCCCTCAAGCAGGGCGTCAGCCAAGAGACTGGCGCGATTGCGCGAGCCTAGCTTTCTGCCGCCGTTTCCTTTGGCGAACGGTCTACCGCGTGGCCGCTTTTGATCCGAAGGCGGGGGCTGGTCATCCGTAGGCATGGCGACAACTCAACAGGCTGCCTCGTTAGAACATAACTAGCACATAAGCAGCATAAAGTTAGTACATAAACAGCATAAAACAAGAAATTAATAGGTTTATATTCCTACACATATCTGCCTAGATTCCGCGTAAATAACGCAAACGCCGCAACATGGGACCAAAACTCGCGGGGTCATTGGGAGCTCTGCCAATATTTGGCGCCCCCACATTGCGTTACGAGCGGTTGATGCGAGTAGGGGAGCTTTCTGGCCAACGATGCGAGTGGGGGAGCCGCGGCTGGGAAAATAGCCGGCGGGGAATTCATCGACGAGAGCGGCGGTGGCCCAGGAGTGCGATTGCGCAATCCTCAGCGGTCAAAAGAATCAAAATAGTCTAAAGGGTGCAAGTGGTGAAAGAATGTGTGTTGGCGGAATGTAGGCGCGGTTCGACGAGGCACAGGCCTCAATACCGTGAGGTAGCCGGCTTGACCTGACGGATTTTTTGAACCAGCGGATGAGAGACTACTGCATTGGCAGCGGAGGAACGTCTGTTCAAAATTGAACAATCAGATAGGTATCACGAAAAATTGAGGTACGTGGATTTTGGTCAGCCGTGGTTATGGGAACAGGCCGCAACGTGAGCACTGATCGACATCAGCGGCACATAGGTGCCGCATGCATCTCTTTAAATTGATCAACTTTATGCATATCAAAATATCACCTATGCAAAAAAATATTGCTCGAACCTAGGACTATCCACTTTGCACCAGACGTGTCACTGTCAATCGTAACGCACATGGTGCGTGGCGCTCTCTGTTTGTCGCAGTCAGCGTCGCAAATTCTGTGTACGCCACTCTCACTTGGGAGATTAGGTCTATGAGTTTGAGCCACAAAATAAAGTTCGGCATGTTGGCGTCGTGTATCGCCGTCGCGATGGCGGCTTCCGCACCGGCAATCGCACAGCAACCCAAACAGCCGAACATCCTTGTCATCATGGGCGACGACATCGGCATGTGGAATATCGGCGCGTACCACCACGGCATGATGGCGGGCAAGACGCCGAACCTCGATCAGCTTGCGAAAGAGGGTATGTTGTTCACGGACTACTATGCCGAGGCAAGTTGCACTGCGGGTCGCGCTAACTTCATCACCGGGGAGTTACCGATCCGCACCGGCATGACCACGGTCGGCCAGGCTGGATCGGCCATCGGTATACCAGCAGAGGCGGTGACTATTGCTACGATATTGAAATCGATGGGCTACGCCACCGGGCAGTTCGGCAAGAACCACCTCGGAGACCTCAACGAGTTCCTACCGACCGTACACGGCTTCGACGAATTCTTCGGCTATTTATATCACCTCGATGCGATGGAAGATCCGGCACATCCCAACTATCCGCAGAACCTGTTGAACGTCGTCGGCCCGCGCAACATGGTTCACAGCTGGGCCACCGAGAAAGACGATCCCACGGTGATGCCGCGCTGGGGCAAGATTGGGAAGCAGAGGATCGAGGACGCTGGCCCGCTTTATCCCAAGCGCATGGAAACGGTGGACGATGAGATCCGCGACCTCGCCATCAGTTTCATGGACAAAGCCAAAAAGGACGGCAAGCCGTTCTTCGTCTGGCTTAACCCGACACGTATGCACATCGTTACGCATCTCTCTCCGAAATATGAAGCGATGCGCAATTCGGAGAATGGCTGGTCGGAAGAGGAAGCCGGCATGGCCCAGCTCGATGACGACGTCGGTTTGGTGATGAAGAAGATCAAGGATCTGGGCGAGGACGACAACACCATCGTCGTCTTCACCACTGACAACGGCACCGAAGTCTTTACCTGGCCAGATGGCGGTCAGACGCCGTTCGCGCAATCCAAGGGAACAGTCCTTGAGGGCGGCTTCCGCGTGCCCGCGCTCCTTCGCTGGCCTGGCCATGTGCCGGCGGATTCGGTGCAGAACGGCATCTTCTCCGGCATGGACTGGCTGCCGACCTTCGTGGCTGCGGCCGGTAATCCAAACATCACCGAAGAATTGTTGAAGGGCAAAAAGATCGGCGACATGACTTACAAGAACCATCTGGATGGCTACAACCAGATGGCCGCCATAACCGGAAAAGGGCCGTCCGCGCGTCACGAGATTTTCTATCTCGGTGAAAGCACGGTCGGCGCCGTGCGCATTGACGACTATAAGTTCCGCTTCATCGACCAGCCGGCTGGCTGGCTGGGCGAAAAAACCCACCCGGACGTGCCATACATCACCAACTTGCGCCTCGATCCGTTCGAGCGCACGGGCTGGCCAAGCAATGGGACGAAGGATGGCGCGCAGCAATACTTCGATTGGTTCAAGTACCAATTCTGGCGCTTCGTGTTCGTCCAGCAGATAATTGGCAAGGAAATCCAGACTTTCCTTGATTATCCGCCGATGCAGCGGGGCGCGAGCTTCAATCTCGACGCGATCAAAGCGGAGATGTCGAAAAGGATGCAGGAGGCCGAGGCGGCGAGCAAAGGCCCTAGCCAGTAATAGAATTGACCTAAGCGGTGGGCGGCTCGCAAGGGCCGCCCACTTTTTCTTGCCAAGAACCGATCACGCTGCGGTGCGTTTGTCCATTCATGGCCTAACGGACAAACCAACCGCGCCCGCGTTTGTCGGCTATTGGAGCAACAGCAGACGAAGGCTGAAAAATGGGCCGGATGGCTAGGCCGTCAATGGCCCGTGAGCGACATTGCTGATTGGAAATTGCTGCACTGCCGTAGCCCATCGCCGCGCCCCGCCGCGCGATCTGATGGCATTAGCGGAGAATAGCGGCCGTAAGCCCTGCGTTAAAATCAGTGGCGGTGCCGGTGCGGGTAGAAAGCGGAAGCGCGGTCATCCCAAGGATAATGATAGACGTATCCGTGCCAGGCATAGAGGCAGTAATGGCCTGCCCAAGCGCATCGGTCGCGCCAGCTCCAGTAACGCCACGAGGCCGTGACGTGCTTGGCATTTGGTACAAGAACTGGCCCAACATCTGCCGCGCTTGACGGAGCAGACGTGCCGCCAATAATAGTCGCGCAAATAGCGCCTGTAAAAACTAAGCATTTTATCGTGGGAACAGAAATAATTGTCATATGCAGCCTCAACGTAGAATTTCGCGCATACATGCGTCCATCAAGCGGCGTCCGATGGCAAATCAAAGCAGCAGAATTGGTAAATGCCAACTCCTCCGGGCAGGCGCTTCGGGTCTTTGACCATTGGCACTTTAGATGGACATGCACGGATTTACGACAAATGTCCGCTTTCAGGGGTAAGAGCGGACATCAGAATTAGGTGGGGTCGCGCGCGGTTGCGACCCACATCCCCATTCCTCGCGCTAATTTTTATCGGTACTATCCCCGACTTCGCGCAAAGCGGGGCAAATATGGGTCTTAGTTGTATGAGGATCATCACAGTAGTCGCCGTGCAGGTTGTGATTAGCATCGCTGCGATACAAAGTGTTTCGGCTCAAGAACCGACGAAAGATTTGCTGGCGGCCCAAATTCGCGATCAAGGCTATCGTTGCAGCATGCCGCTCAGCGCAAATAAGGATTTAAATCGCTCTAGACCGGACGAAGCGGTGTGGGTTCTTCGATGTAAGAATGGCACCTACCGGCTAAGACTGGTGCCTGACATGGCTGCGCGTGTGCAGCGCCTGAAGTAGTCTAAGTTGTTTTTATATACCGGCGCCGATGTTTTCTTTCGGCACAAGACAGCGTTCGCGGCACCGCACCATTTAGGACGCGATTGGACAACAACGGACAAACGTCAATTTTGGCCCACATCAGCTATGACGTGAATGACCCATAAGCGACATTGGCTGTGCACTGCGGCAATGGTTTTGATGTCGGTTTCAACCCTATCGAAGCACTCGTTTGAGCCGATGTAACGCCGTCTCCTAAACTGTGAGCGGTACAGACGCGCGGTGGCTCTCAGAGTTCAAGAAAATCCAACCCAAAAACTCTGAAATGCAGCCTATGCAAATCTTCTGTCGGCTCGATGACGCATTAAGATCCATGAACTCACCATTTGTTCTTTCAAATTGTCAAAATCCCCATGACTAAAACGAATAGGGTGCATGCGGGGGGGGCGTTTGCGAACTAGAGGTGCGATCGATACAAGCAGCGGCTTATTTTATGGTCCTGCCGTATTCCCTTCGGCACGTGTTCATCTTTGAAACAAACGGGTCTACCGCCATGAACAAGCTAAAACTGGCCTTTTCTACGCTGGCGTTGATTGCATT
Source organism: uncultured Alphaproteobacteria bacterium (assembly GCA_963739075.1). Taxonomy (GTDB): domain Bacteria; phylum Pseudomonadota; class Alphaproteobacteria; order Rhizobiales; family Xanthobacteraceae; genus Pseudolabrys. The sequence continues at coordinate 46,210 of CAVTZC010000010.1, forward strand.
TTCGGCAATGCCGTCCATCGCCCAGCAGTACAAGTACGAAACCCCGATTGCGCCGGGCGTCGCCGTGCCGGACAAGGTCGAAAGCTCTATCGGCACGCTCAAACTCCGCTACGGCTATCCCGAGGCTGCCACCGTCGAGAAAATCTACGACAACCTCGACCGTTCGCGCGCCCTGCAAGCTTACCTCATGGCGATACCAATCGTGAATCAGGCAGGCATGCGCGATTCGCTTCGCAAATTCGGACCCGACAACCAGACCGACGTGATCTGGGAAGATCTGGTCGATGCCCGCACCGTAGAACTGACAGCGAATGACAATACGATCTACAACTTCATCTGGGTCGACACTAAAAAGGGCCCGCTGGTCGTAGAAGTTCCGCCCAAGGTTTTGGGTGGCGTCAACGACTTTTGGTATCGCTGGGTCGCCGACGTGGGCATCACCGGTGAGGACCGTGGAAAAGGCGGCAAATACCTTGTTCTGCCACCCGGCTATAAGGGCGATGTGCCGGACGGTTATATCGTCCTGCGTCCGAGTACTTTTGGCAACTGGCTGTTCTTCCGGGCATTCCTCGTCGAAGGTTCCACCAAGCCCGGCGTCGAGCTCGTCAAAGAAGAACCTGAAGATCTATCAGCTCTCCGACGCCGCCAATCCGCCCGGCAATAAAGTTCGTAAATGCCTCGGGCATCCCGTCTAACGTTCGTCGCCCCCGGCGACTATGCCTTCTGGGAAATCTTGAACAAGGTCATTCAGGAAGAGCCGCCAGCAGGAAGCGATCCGACGACGCTCGGCCTCTTTGCCTCCATCGGAATCGTCCAAGGAAAGCCGTTCAATCCTGACGCGCGGATGAAGAAGATCCTCACGGACGCCGCCAATATCGGTGCCGTGACGGCGCGCACCATCGCCTTCAAGATTCGCGACAAGGATGCCTACTACTTTCCGAACAGCACGTGGCGTCTGCCGTTCTTCGGCGGTTACAAATTCGAGAGCGCGCCCGGCGTCACCAACATGGATGGCTACATCCAATACTATTATTTTGCCACGGGCGTTACACCTGCCATGGAAATGAAGATGGTCGGCCAAGGATCGCAGTATCCTTGGTCGGTGCAGGACTCGAAAGGCAACCCGTTCGACGGCGGAAAAACGTACAAGATGCACATGCCGCCCAATGTGCCGGTGAAGGATTTCTGGTCAGTCATCGTGTATGACAACCAAACGCGGTCGATGGTGCAGACGGATCAGAAGGCCCCGAGCGTCAGCAGCCAGAACAAAGCATTGAAGGTCAATGCGGACGGCTCGGTGGACGTCTATTTCGGCCCGAAAGCGCCAGCCGGATTTGAAAACAACTGGGTGCAGACGATTCCCGGCAAGGGCTGGTTCATGATCCTCCGCCTCTACGGCCCGTTGGAGCCATGGTTCAACAAGACATGGCGGCCGGGAGAGATCGAACCGCAGTAGATCGTGTTCACTGTCAACAAAAATTCAAGGCCCCGGTTCAAACGCCGGGGTTTTTGTCATAGGGCGGGACGTCTGCTTCTGGCACTTCGCGGACAAACCAACCGCACCCGCGTTTGTTGGCTATTGGACCAACAACAGACAAAGGTCGAAACTGACGCTGAATGGCTCGGTCGCGAATGACCCAACTGCGACATCGGCGTGCTTCTCGCCAGCATCGACTATACGGATGATGGCGCGATGATTAGCATACTCGTTGAGACAGCGGGCCGCAGGCCAGGCTATATTTTAATAAGTGGCCGCTTAATCCACGAAATAACCAGGGGGATCATCTCATGTCGCCGATTTCCAAGGGTCTTGCCGCCTTCGCCGTCGCCACCGTCCTGTCATCGCCGGCCGGCGCACAAGGCATCGTCACGCAGAAGAATATAACGCTGGCGCTGGCGCAGACCATCGCCAATGCGGCGATAGCGAAATGCCGGAGCATGGGATACAAAATCTCGGTAACGGTCGTCGATCGTGAGGGATTGGCGATCGTCATGATGCGCGACGACGGCGCCGGATTAAACACGCCCGAGGGCAGCGACCGCAAAGCCTATACCGCGCGCGCGTTCAGCCAGCCTTCGGCGGCTTTCGTCAAGCGCCTGCAGGATAGGCCGGAAACGGTCGGCTCGCGACATTATACGCGCGTGCTGGCGCTCGACGGCGGGCTGCCGATCAAAGTGGGCGACGAAATCGTCGGCGCGGTCGGCACCTCCGGCACACCCGGCGTGGACGGCGTCTGCACGCAGGCCGGCATCGACAACGTGGCCGATCAGCTCAAGTAATTCAAATTTGTCTGCTTTTGATGTGGTGGACGGCGCCTGCTCCCGGCATCGAGGTGCCATAGGGTGGTTCGTCGGAGACGAATCACATGAGAGGAGCCGTCCACATGCAAGTTACCACGATCGGTTTGGATATCGCCAAGAACGTGTTCCAGGTTCACGGCATTGACGCGGCCGAGAAGGTTGTCGTCAGAAAGCAACTTCGCCGCGGTCAGTTGATTAAGTTCTTCGAAGCTCTGGCGCCATGCCTTATCGGCATGGAGGCCTGCGCGACAGCACACTATTGGGCGCGTGAGCTGACGAAACTCGGGCATCAAGTTCGGCTGATGTCGGCGAAGGATGTAAAGGCCTACGTCAAGCGCAACAAGAACGATGCCGCCGACGCCGAGGCGATCTGCGAGGCGGTGCGGCGCCCGACCATGCGGTTCGTCGCGGTCAAGTCGGCCGAGCAGCAGGGTCGTTTGATGCAGCATCGCGTACGCGATCTGCTGATGCGCCAACGCACCCAGTTGATCAATGCCTTGCGGGCACATTTGGCCGAACTCGGCATCGCGGCTGCACAAGGGCGCGAAGGGATCAAAGAGTTGTTGGCGATCGTCGCGCAGGATGGAGATTCGCGCTTGCCCGTCGATGCCCACGCCAGCCTTATCGTGTTGGCGGCACAGCTTCAGGCGGTGCAGACGACGATCGGATCGATCGAGAAACGGATTGTTGGGCAGCATCGCTCGAACGAGGAGAGCAAGCGGCTCCAGAGCGTCCCCGGGATCGGCGTTATCGGGGCCACTGCGATCGTCGCGACCGTCCCGGATCCGAAGGTTTTTCGATCGGGGCGTGATCTCGCGGCCTGGATCGGGCTCGTGCCGCGACAAGATTCGACTGGCGGCAAGCAGAAGCTTGGGCCAATTTCAAAACGGGGCGACCAATATCTCAGGCGCATCCTGGTCGTTGGAGCTTGTTCCGTTTTGCGGCGTGCGCGCCAGCAGCCGGGGAAGTATCCCTGGCTCATACAGCTTCTCGCCCGGCGACCGTTCAAGGTCGTTGCAGTCGCACTTGCCAACAAGATGGCGCGGGTCGCCTGGGCGTTGCTGGCCAAGGGTGGGACCTATCGGGCGCCTCAACTAAAGGCAGCCTGACAAAGAGCTCGACAATAAGAGGATGAGTTGCGTCCGTGCGTTCACGAACTGCAAGGGTGATGACGACATTGATGCGAAACGGTCGAGACCGTCGATCGGGAAAACCCGTGAAGTGCCACGCGACACTTGAGCGCGTGCTTTTGTTTGGGACCCGATCAGCGGATTACATCAGGGCCAGCGGCCAAAGCGGCCGCATTCAAAGGCCGAATACATGGCTGCACCCGAACGCTTCGCTGAAATGCCCGATTTTTCCCTTGCACCGCAGGCGCCGTCCATACATGGCACTTCGCGTCATTTCGCTGCGCGGCAAAATTTGTCGCCTATTGGACCAACAACGGACAAAGGTCAGCGCCGAGGCTGAACGGCTCGGCAGCGATTGATCCATGAGCGACAATTGCTGTGCATCGCAGCACTGGTTGCACCATTGCCAATATCTACATTTGTTTGCTGGCGGGCCCAGGTGTTGCGGCCCGTCGCTCACGGATCGGTGCTTCGCTTGCGATCGGCAATATCATAGACGTGCGCGGTCAGGCGGTTGAGTTCGGCCTCGACTTGCTGCCTCGCCAATTCCAGCGCCGCATCATCGGCCTCGCGCGCTACATAAATCGGTTCGCTCGCCGCCACCCCGATCCGGCTAAAGGGAAGATTGATGGCGCTGTGATCCCAGCTGTCGAGTTCGATGCGTCTGCTGCTGGCAATCGCGACCGCGTAGATCGGTCGGCCGGAACGCTGTGCCAGCTTGATGACGCCAAGCCCGGCGACGCGCGCGACCTTCGGAACGTCGGCGGTGAGGGCCACGTTGTAGCCCTCCGCGAGCGCTTCGAGCATTTCGGTGAAGGCCGCGGCGCCGCCCTTGCGGTAGAATTCGCCGCCATGCGCGCCGGAGCCGCGGATCGTCTCGATGCCCAATTTCTCGGCCGCGCGCGCATTAATCTCGCCGTCGCGATGGCGCGAGATCAGCACCTTGGCGCGATGGCCGCCGTCGTTCTTCTTGACGAATGGCATCAGGAAATGCTGGCCGTGCCACATGGCGACGATCGCCGGCGTATGTGCTGTGTCGTAGATATTCGTCGGCTCAAAGGTCACGCGACTGCTGTACCAAGCCAGCCGCAGATACCATGCTCCCGCCGTAGCAACTGCGCTCTGGACGGCGGGCGAAGCTAGGATCCGCTTAAATGAAGGCATCAGCACCTGCTCAGCGTACACCCGGCCGCTCGGGCGCGTCGTTCAAATTCTCGACGCCCTAAATCAGAACGGCATAACGACGTCGAGACGCACACCGAAAAGGCCATCATCATCTTGATCGAGTGAGTGCCGGTGTCAGCCGCCACAAACCGCAGCCCTATCGCCGACGGTGAACTTGGGTAATCAGGAACCATACGCCACGCGGTGCCTGCGGTCTATGAAGTGCGTGAGTTCGCCGTGGCCGGAGGCCTGCTGAGCTACGGAACGAACGTTGCGGATTTATATCGCCGGGCTGGCAATTATACCGGCCGGGTTCTCAAGGGCGACAAGCCCGCCAACCTGCCGGTCCAGCAGGTCACGAAACTTGAGATGGTCATCAACCTCAAAACCGCAAAGGCGCTCGGCCTCACGCTGTCGTCCGCGCTGCTCACCATCGCCGATGAGGTGATCGAATAAAGATACTGTTTGCTGCGGTGCGTTGTCGCTTGTTGGCACTTCGCGGACAAACCAACCGCATCCACGTTTGTCGCCTATTGGGGCAACAACGGACAAAGGTCGGCGCCGGAGGCTGAATTGGTACGGCAGCGATTGATGTGGTGGACGGCGCCCGCTCCCGGCATCGAAGTGCCATAGAGTGGTTGCGTCGAAACGAACCACATTGAGGGGAGCCGTCCACATGCAAATTACCACGATCGGTTTGGATATCGCCAAGAACGTGTTCCAGGTACACGGCATCGACGCGAGCGAGAAGGTCGTCGTTCGAAAGCAACTCCGACGCAGCCAGGTACTGGCGTTCTTTAGAGCAATGCCGCCATGCCTTGTCGGAATGGAGGCCTGCGCGACGGCCCATTATTGGGCGCGTGAACTGACGAAGCTTGGCCACCTGGTGCGGCTGATGCCGGCGAAGGACGTGAAGGCTTACGTCAAGCGCAACAAGAACGATGCGGCCGACGCCGAGGCGATCTGCGAGGCGGTGCGGCGGCCGACCATGCGTTTTGTGCAAATTAAAACGGCCGAGCAACAGGGCCGGTTGATGTTGCATCGCGCGCGCGATCTTTTAATGCGGCAGCGAACCCAGCTGATCAATGCCTTGCGGGCGCATTTAGCCGAGCTCGGTATTGTGGCTGCGCAAGGACGTGAAGGGATCAAGGAGTTGCTAAGGATCATTGCGGGCGAAGAAGATGCGCGCTTGCCTGTCGATGCTCACACCAGCCTTGTCGTGCTGGCGGCGGAGCTTCAGGCGATGCAGACCCTGATCGGATCGATCGAGAAACGGATCATGGCGCAGCATCGCGCGAGCGAGGCGAGCAAGCGGCTGGAGAGCATCCCCGGAATTGGTGTTATCGGGGCCACCGCGATCGCAGCGACCGTCCCAGATCCGAAGGTTTTTCGATCGGGTCGTGACTTCGCGGCCTGGATCGGGATCGTGCCGCGAGAAGACTCGACCGGCGGCAAACGGAAGCTCGGGCCGATCTCGAAACGAGGCGATCGCTATTTGCGACGCATTCTGGTGGTCGGAGCCTGCGCGGTGTTGCGGTATGCGCGCCAGCAGCCGGAGAAGTATCCCTGGCTCACACAACTTCTCGCTCGCAAACCGTTCAAGGTCGTGGCGGTGGCGCTTGCCAACAAGATGGCGCGCATGGCCTGGGCGTTGCTGGCCAAGGGCGGCACCTATCGAGCGCCTGCGCTTGCGGCAGCGGCGTAAGGGGTCTGGCGATGGCAGGATGAGGTTGCGTCTCAGCGCGTACACGAACTGCAGGGGTGATGACGGCATTGATGCGAAACGGTCGAGACCGTCGATTGGGAGAACCCGTGATGGGTCACGCGATACTTGAGCGCGTGCGTTTGTTTGGGACCCGATCAGCGGATTACATCAGGGCCAGCGGCCATAGCGGCTGCATCGCGACAGAGGTAATCCTCCAAGCGACAACAGGCCGAATACATGACCGCACCCGAACGCTTCGCAGAAAAGTCAGATTCCCTCTTGCACCGCGGGCGCCGTCCATACATGACCCATAAGCGACATTGGCTGTGCATCGCGGCTATGGCTGCATCGAGCATGCGCCGCAAAAAGTAGCGTCGCTCAGACATCGCGCCCCCTTACAACCGAGCAGGACCGCGAGATAGCGACCCCCTTCTGTCGGGATGGTCAGTTTGTTGCCGACGACAGCACGAAATGCAAAGTGGGGGCTCGTTCTGGAGGTTTGTCCGAATGCACCCCTCCCCGCAGCTTGATCACTTGGCAAGAACCATGCGCTTGATTTCGCCGACGATAACGAGATAGCTGACCGCGGCGACGAGGGCATTCGCCGCTACGAAGACGAGCGCCCCGTTGAACGAGCCCGTGACTTGAATGATGTAGCCAATGGCGATTGGTGTAGTTATGCCCGCCACATTACCACAGGTATTGAAGACACCGCCCGCCAATCCGGTGATTTCCTTGGGTGCACAGTCGGACATCACAGCCCAGCCCAGTGCGCCAACGCCCTTTCCGAAGAAGGCGAGCGCCATCAACGCGACCACAATCCACTGAATGTCGGTGTAGTTACAGGCGACCATGATCATCGACATCACCATCCCAAGCACGATCGGAGTCTTGCGCGCCGCCGTGAGACTAAAGTTCTTGCGCAGCATGAAATCCGAAAAAACGCCACCCAGAACGCCTCCCGCAAATCCGCAGATGGCCGGAATTGATGCAATGAATCCCGCCTTGAGAACCGTCATGCCGCGCGCCTGGACCAGGTACACCGGAAACCAGGTGATGAAGAAGTACGTGAGGGCGGTGATGCAGTACTGACCGACGAAGATGCCGATGAACATTCGGTTGGCGAGCAACTGCTTGATCTTGTCCCAGGTATCGGCGCCACCGCCCATAGCCGGCTTCTGCACTGTTACGTCCATGGACACCAGACCGCCGCCGGCCGCGATATAGTCGACCTCGGCCCTGTTGGCCCACGGGTGCTCGCTCGGTCCGTAGACGACTTTCAACCAGATGGTCGCCAGTATGACTCCGAGACCCCCCATTACGCCGAACACCCACGGCCAGCCGAACGCATAGATGATCCAGCCCATCAGTGGGGCGAAGATCACCGTCGCGAAATACTGGGCGGAATTGAAGATCGCGGCAGCGGTTCCCCGTTCCTGACTGGGAAACCAGGCTGCAACAATGCGGCTGTTGCCCGGAAAAGACGGGGCTTCCGCGAGGCCCATCAGGAATCGGAGCGTGAACAAAGCGATAACGGCGGCGCCTCCCGCGAAAAAGCCCACGAAACCCTGTGCCGCTGTAAACAGGGACCAGGTGAAGAGGCTCAAGGCGTAAACGATCTTCGACCCGTAGCGATCAAGCAGCCAGCCGCCAGGAAGCTGACCCAGAACATAGGACCATCCGAATGCTGAGAAGATGAATCCCATCTCCGCGGCGTTCAGGCCGAATTCCTTGGAGATCACCGGACCGGCGAGAGAGAGTGTGGCGCGGTCGGCGTAGTTAACGGACGTCACGGCAAACAACATCCCGACGATCAACCAACGGATATACGTCTTGTGCTCCGCGGCACCGGACGGCGCATGTTCAGTTAATGAGGCAGTGCTCATGGTTTCCTCGTTATGCAATGTGCGCATCGCCTCTTGCATGCATTTCCGTTGCCGTCACTTCTTCGACGTTTGTCCGATTTCGTAATCGGCCATGATTTCGAGCGCCTTCACCATGCCGGAGTGATCCCATTTCGATCCGCCGTGCGCGGCGCAGCTGTTGAATAGCTCTTGCGCGGTCGCAGTGTTCGGGAGCGACAGGCCGATCTTACGGGCGGTCGACAGCGCGAGGTTTAGGTCCTTCTGATGCAACTCGATGCGAAAGCCCGGATCGAAGTTGCGCTTCACCATGCGCTCACCATGTACCTCAAGGATACGCGACGACGCGAACCCGCCCATCAGCGCCTGCCGCACCTTGGCGGGATCGGCACCGGCCTTGGCAGCGAACAGGAGCGCCTCACCGACGGCTTCGATCGTCAGTGCAACGATGATCTGATTAGCAACCTTGGTCGTCTGCCCGTCGCCGTTGCCGCCGACTAGCGTGATGTTCTTGCCCATGAGCTCGAACAGCGGCTTGACGCGGTCGAACGCCGCCTGCGGGCCGCCGACCATGATCGTGAGCGACGCCGCCTTAGCGCCGACCTCGCCGCCGGAAACCGGGGCATCGAGATAGTCGCAGCCGAGCGCGTTAATCTTGGCCGCATACTCCTTGGTCTCGATCGGGGAGATCGAGCTCATGTCGACCACGGTCTTGCCCTTGGAAAGCCCGCTCGCTACGCCATCCGGTCCAAACAGAACATTGCCGACGTCGGGCGTATCCGGGACCATGATGATGACGATGTCAACGTTGCGCGCAACCTCCGCGCCCGAAGCACAGACAAGGCCGCCGGCCGTAACGAGGTCCGGCGAGACCTTGCCGACATCGCGCAGATAGAGCTTGTGACCTGCTTTGAGCAGATGTGTGGCCATGGGGGTTCCCATGATCCCGAGTCCAATGAATCCGACTTGCATGGCAGACAACCTCGATTGAATGGTGTCGATAAATTTGGAAGGTCGCGGGACCTATTTGCTCGTCTTGAAGCGGTTTACCGGAAGTTCCACTTTTGTCTCCTGAATTTAGCTGGCCGATTACGCGGCAGTACTTCGTCAGCGCACCAGGCACGGACGCTTGTTGTCGAACTTCCAACCCGAAATCAGGAACTGCATTGCGGTCGCGTCGTCGCGCGCCCCGAGGCCGTGCTTCTTGTAAAGCTCGTGCGCCGCCTCGATCCGCTCCATGTCGATCTCGATGCCGAGGCCTGGCGCAGCTGGAACTTGTATGCAGCCCTTGATAATCGGGAGGGGCTCCCTTGTCAGCCTCTGTCCGTCCTGCCAGATCCAGTGCGTGTCGATCGCGGTGATGTTGCCGGGTGCAGCGGCGGCAACGTGGGTAACCATGGCGAGCGATATGTCGAAGTGGTTGTTCGAGTGCGAACCCCAGGTGAGACCGAACTCCTTGCACATCTGAGCGACACGCACCGACCCCTGCATGGTCCAGAAGTGCGGATCTGCGAGCGGGATGTCGACCGACTGCAGCCGGACTGCGTGGCTCATCTGCCGCCAGTCAGTTGCGATCATGTTGGTCGCGGTCGGAAGACCGGTGGCTAGGCGGAACTCGGCCATGATCTCACGGCCCGAATAGCCCTGCTCCGCGCCACACGGATCTTCCGCGTAGGCGAGGACCGTTCTCAAGTTTTTGCAGAGCCTGACGGCTTCGGCGAGCGACCAGGCGCCGTTCGGATCAATCGTGATACGGGCCTTGGGGAAATGCTTCGCCAGGGCCACGGTGGTTTCAATCTCCGCCTCGCCGGCAAGAACGCCGCCCTTGAGCTTGAAGTCCTGGAAGCCGTAGTGCGCCTGCGCGGCTTCTGCTAGTCGCAGCACTGCCTCGGTCGTGATCGCCTCATCGCGACGCAGCCGGAACCAGTCGTTCTTTGAGCTCTGCTCTTCGAGATATGGCAGGTTGGTCTTGCGCCTATCGGCGACATAGAACAGGTAACCTAGTATCAGCACGGCATCGCGTTGCTGTCCTTCGCCCAGCAGGGCCGCGACTGGCAACCCGAGGAACTTGCCCAACAGGTCGAGCAAGGCCGCTTCGATCGCGGTGACGACGTGAATTGTTGTGCGCAAATCGAACGTTTGAAGCCCACGACCGGCAAAATCGCGGTCAGCAAACTTCGCGCGCACACCATTCAGGATCGAGTTGTAAGACCCAATGGACTTTCCGACGACGAGCGGGCGCGACTCTTCGAGTATCTGCCGGATCTTCTCGCCACCGGGCACCTCGCCGACACCAACATTCCCGGCATTATCCTTGAGGATCACGATGTTGCGGGTAAAAAATGGGCCGTGCGCGCCACTCAGGTTCAGCAGCATGCTGTCGTGGCCGGCAACCGGTACAACCCTCATCTCCGTAACGACGGGCGCACCGCGCCCAAACGTTCCAATTTGCTGGACCATGGCGGCTCTTTTTGGTAAAGACTAATACCTTAGCTCAAAAAGCAAACATGATCTAAATCAATGCCTAAATGTCTGAAACGGCTAAGAAGAAATTAAGAGAAAACGGGATTAGTGAGAGAAATAGGTGGGAGAAGGTAAAATGAAACGTATCCTGTTGGCGACCGTCGCTGTGGCGGCTCTTAGTTCGGCCAGCGCTTTGGCGGCCGACTTGCCGCAGAGGCCCGAATACAAAGCAGCGCCTATGATGGTGGTTCCCCCACCCACCTGGACCGGCTGCTACATCGGCGGCAACATCGGTGGGGCATTTGGCAACGCCAGTGCGAGTGGCATTGGTGGAGAAGTCTCCGGAGACGGTTCTGGCTTTGCCGGCGGCGGGCAGGTCGGCTGCGATTACGAGTTCGGTGGCGGATTTGTCATCGGCGCCCGCGAGCTACTTGATTACACAAGCAACAGCAAAAGCGGGACATTCCCAGGCACTGCATTCGGAGGTTTCCCGGCCGTCGCTAACTTCAATAACCAATGGTTCGACACCCTGACGGCCCGCGTCGGATACGCCGTGGTGCCCAACGTGTTGTTCTACTTTCAGGGCGGCGCGGCCTGGGCTCATACAAGTACAAACGTAGGGGTCACCATTGGTGGTCTTCAATATGGTGGCCAGACCTCGAACACCGCAACCGGCTGGACGATTGGTGGTGGCGTTGATTGGATGTTTGCACCGCATTGGTCGGCGTTTCTCGAAGGTAATTACATGGACTTCGGTTCCAGGTCAGGGACCGTGGTCACCCCAGTCGCCACTTTCTGTTCGGCCGGCTGTCCCATCAGCGCCAAAGCGACCGAGAGCAATGTCCTGGTTGGTGTGAACTATCATTTCTTCTAGGCGGCAAACGCCCAGTCTGATCGAATACGCTTGCTAACGAAGTCGAAGCCCCGGGCGAACAACCCGGGGCTTTTCGTTGGTGGGCAGCAATGCTCTTTAATTGCTATTGAGGGTAATCTGAATTTTTTGACGTAACCTAATGTTGCCACCTCCTCTCAGGCATCCAATATTTGACGAGGCATCCAAGTGCCATTTAAATTGTTGTCGACGGATGTAGCTAAATTGGTACCGTTGACTCGTCCGCGTCACAATCCGATGTTCACCGCCAAAGAAGCTGTGTTTTGAATATTGTTGGTGAAATAAGGGTTGCTGCACCGCGGGAGGCGGTGTTCCAGGCTCTTAGCAATGCGCCGTTTTTCGCGTCTTGCATCGAGGGCGTGCGGGACCTTAAGGAAATCGACGCCACACATTACGATGCGGTGCTGGAAACCCGCATCGCTTACATGCGCTTTAGTTTCAAAGTCGTCGTTGAGATGTGCCGGATCTCGCCTCCTGAGGAAATCGAGGCCAAGGTCGAAGGCACGCCGATGGGCATGGTGGGCCGGTTGACTGCAACCGCGACGACGCAGCTTGCCGACGATACCGGCGGGGGAACGGTCATTCGGTATTCGATCGACGCGACGTTGACCGGAAAACTCGGTAGCATGGGACAACCGGTGCTGAAGGCGAAGGCGAAGGAAATGGAAAAGCAGTTCTCCGCGCGGCTTGCCGCCGCCTTCGCTGCGGGAGGACCGGGAACGCCATGACGCCTTTCGAACTGCTCGAGCCGACCTCGCTCAATGAGGCGATCGCGCTGATCGATCCGGACGACCCGGAGGTGCGGCCGATCGCCGGTGGCACCGCGTTGATGTTGATGATGAAGGCCGGCGTGTTCCGGCCACGTTGCCTGGTCAGCCTGCGGAAGTTGGGTGATGGCTTCGTGCGTATTGCGGCGGCGCCGTCCGGGGAATTGACCATCGGCGCGCTGGCGTCGCTTGCCGCGCTGGAACATTCGCCCGAGGTGGCGCGCCATGCCCCGGTGATCGTGCGCGCCATGAAGCGGCTGTCGAATGTGCGGGTACGCAACGTGGCAACCGTCGGCGGCGCGCTGGCGCATGCCGATCCCCACATGGATCTGCCGCCAGTGCTGATCGCGCTCGGCGCGTCGATTGCTATTGCGGGCGCGTTGGGTGAGCGCCGCATGGCGATCGAGGACCTGCTTACCGGCTATTACGAAACCGCTCTCGCCAAGAACGAGCTAATCACCGAACTGCACATTCCGGCACAGGGTGCGACGCGTGCGGTCTATTTCAAGGTCACCGCCGGCTCGGCCGACGACTGGCCGGCGCTTGGCGTCGCGGTCGCACTTGCCTCTCAGGGGGGAACGGTTACATCCGCCCGCATGGTGGTGAGCGCGGCGACCGCCAAAGCCACGCGACTCATATCGGCGGAGCAGATGCTGATCGGCGCTAATGTGAACGACAAGACGCTTGAAATAGTCGCCGAGGCCGCCGCGGACGAGGCCGATATCATCGCCGATCTGCGCGGCTCGGCCTCTTACAAGCGCGAATTACTGCGGGTCTATGCCGCGCGCGCAGTGCGCGCGGCCATGTCGACAAGCGGAGCGCCCAACTGATGGCCACGACCACGGTTTCCGGTGGACAAGTCGGACGCTCACTGCCACGCCTTGAGGCGCGCGAGAAGGTGACCGGACGTGCCGAATATACCCATCTCATGCAGGTGCCGGGCATGCTGCATGGAAAAATTTTCCGCAGCACCGTGGCGCACGGCCGTATCAAATCGATCGATACCAGCGAAGCGCGTAAAGTTTCCGGCGTCTTCGGCGTCTACACTAGCGACGACGTTCGCAAAGTCATCCCCCAGCCCTATTACGGGCCGGCGTTCCACGACCAGCCGATCCTGGCGATCGACAAAGCGCATTTCGTCGGCGAGCCAGTCGCGGTCGTCCTGGCCGCCGATCCGCACATCGCCGAGCAAGCAATGCAGTTGATCACCGCCGAATATGAAGAGCTGCCGGCGGTGTTCGACGAGGTGGAAGCTGCCGAGAACAAGGTGCTGGTGCACGCGGAACTCAAGCCTGCAGGCACGTTCGCCGACCTCAAGCATCTCAAGGGCCGCAAGGGCACCAATATCGCACTCGATTTCCGGCTGCGGCGCGGTGACGTCGACAAGGCCTTCGCCGCGGCAGCGCATGTGTTCGAGCACACGTTCCGCACCCAGAAGGTGCTGCATCTGGCCTTGGAGCCTTATGCCTCGATCGCGGACTACCGCGACGATGGCGTCACGATCATATCCTCAGCGCAGGGGCCATCATTCGTGCGCACCGAGATCGCGCGCCTGCTCGACTGGCCGGAAAATCGCGTGCGCATCAAGGTGCCCTATCTCGGCGGCGGCTACGGCGGCAAGCTCTACATCAAGATGGAAGCGCTTGCGCTTGCGATGTCGATGCTGGCGCGCCGGCCGGTGAAGATCGCGCTGACGATGGAGGAGCAGTTCTACACCATTACCAAACATCCCAGCACGTTCCGCATCAAAAGTGGCCTCGACAGCGGCGGCCGGATCATCGCGCGTAAATGCGAGATCTGGTGGAACGGCGGCGCCTTTGCCGACGTCGGGCCGCGCGTGACGCAGAAATCCGGCTTCACGGCGTCGGGGCCTTACGACATCGACAATGTCTCGATCAACTCCTATGCGCTTTATACCAATCTGACGCCGGCCGGCGCTTTGCGCGGCTTCGGCATCCCGCAGCTTGTGTGGGCTTACGAGAGCCATACCGACATGATCGCGCGTGCGCTCAAGCGCGATCCGCTGGAATTCCGCAAGCAGAACCTACTGCGCGACGGCCGTCCGCAGGCTACTGGAACCGTCCTGAAAGACGCCGCGATCGAGAAGGTGCTCGACCGCATCGCTGAACGGCTCAACTGGAAGGCTCCATTCGACCGCGGCAAGGGTGTGCTGCGGCGCGGCCGTGGTCTCGCGGTCGCGCTCAAGGCGGTGATCTCGCCCACTACGTCGGTGGCAATCGTCAATATCGCGGGCGATGGCAGCACGACGCTTTATTGCGGCACCGTCGACATGGGGCAGGGCTCGGACACGGCGATGGCGCAGATGGTCGGCGAGGTACTCAACATGCCGGCCGAGAGCATTCGCATCGTGCCGCGTGACACCGACGTGACGCCCTATGACATGGGCACGCTCGGCTCGCGCTCGCTGTTCCACATGGGTCATGCCGTAAGGCTAGCTGCTGAGGAGGCGTGCGCCAAGATTGCCGCGCTACGGCGCGAAGTGGGCGAGCCGGAAGGCAGCAATGCTCCACTCGGTGACCTTTTCCGCAAGAAATACGGCATGCAGGCCGGCAACATTATTGGTACCGGCACCTACAAGCCCGATTACATCCCGCCGGACGCCGACGGCATGACCACCAACGCGACGCCGTTCTGGATGGTGGCCGGCTCGGGCGTCGAGATCGAGGTCGACACCGAGACCGGCCACGTGCGCATCACACGGCTCATTAATGTCGCCGACGTCGGCAAGCCGATCAATCCTAAGATCGTCGAAACGCAGCTGTCGGGCGCCTCGTTGATGCAGCTTGGCTTTTCCATGTTTGAGAAGATGCATCTCGACGGCGGCCAGGTCACAAATGCCTCGCTCGCCGACTACAAGATTCCCGGCATCCACGACGTGCCCACGGTTATGGAAAACGAGGCGGTCGACACCTATCAGAACAACGGTCCATTCGGCGCCAAGGGTGTGGGCGAACTCGCCACCTTCGGCGTGTCGCCAGCAATCGCCAATGCAATCGACGACGCCATTGGCGTGCGGCTCACCGCGTTGCCGCTAACCGCCGAAGCGGTGTTGCGCGCTCTACGCCTCAAGGACAGTCGGCCGCTCGGGGATGAATGACATGCCGGCCACCCGAACGATCAACTTCATCCTCAATGGCCGGCCAGTATCGGCTGAGGTGAAGCCGCACCACAACGTGGTCGAACTGTTGCAGACGCAGTTCGCTTTGTTCGGCGCGCGCGAGAGCTGCGGGCAGGGGCTGTGCGGCTGCTGCACCGTCCTGATGGACGGCAGGCCGGTCTCCGGCTGCCTCACGCTCGCGGTCTTTCTCGACGGCGCCGATCTGGTCACCGTCGAGCACCTGGCCGCGCCAGGGAATCTCGATCCGGTCCAGCAAGCCTTCATCGAATGCGGCGCCTTCCAGTGCGGCTATTGCACACCCGGCTTCGTGCTGATGGCAAAGGCGCTGCTGGGCCAAAATCCCGATCCGGACGACGAGCAGATCCGAGATTATCTTTCCGGCAATTTATGTCGCTGTGCCGCCTATCCAGAAATCGTAAACGCGGTCAAAATGGCCGCGCGTAAGTCCAAGGCCGGATCAACCGGCTGATCTTAAAACGCGATTTTGAGGGAGGGACTGATCCATGACGACGGCAACTGTGGCCATTTCGCAGCCTTGGTATCGCAGCTTGAACGCGAACCAATGGAAAACCGTGTTTGCCTCGAACCTCGGCTGGATGTTCGACGGCTACGAAACCTTCGCGTTGATCCTGGTGGTCGGCGTGGCGTTGCACGACTTGCTATTACCGGCGCAATTCGCCCAGATCCCGGCCTTTGCCGGCACGGTGATCGGCATCACGCTGCTCGGCTGGGGCATCGGCGGGGTGATCGGCGGCGTGCTGGCCGATTATATCGGCCGCCGGCGGACGATGATCTTCGCGATCCTGGCCTATTCGATTACGACGGGACTTTCGGCCTTCGCCTGGGACTGGGTGTCGTTCGCGCTGCTGCGCTTCATGGTCGGCATTGCCATCGGCTCGGAATGGTCGACCGGTGCCTCGCTGACCGCGGAAGTATGGCCGGACAACGCGCGCGGCCGCGGCGCCGGCCTGATGCAATGCGGTCTCGGCATCGGCTTCTTCCTGGCCTCGTTCACCTGGCTGTTCGTCAGCGGCTACGGCCCGGGCGCCTGGCGCATCATGTTCATCCTTGGCGTCATCCCGGCGCTGTTCACCTTCTGGCTGCGCAGCGGCATCCCCGAATCGCAAAAATGGGAGCACAGCAACGAAAAGCGAAAATCCGCGCAGGCGAAGAAAAAAAGCGGTGCTGCTCTGAGCGCAGAAGATCAGCACCTCACGCGCTTCACCTTCGCCGATCTTTTTGCCGATCCGGAAGTGCGCAAGATTACCGTGATCGTGTTCCTGATGTCGCTGACGACGACAGTCGCGTGGTGGGGCATCTCGACCTGGGTGCCGCCCTTTGTTGCCGCAGCTGCCGGCAAGGCCGGGCTGTCGCCGCAGACCTGGGCGGCTTACGCCGGCATGAGCTACAACGTCGGCGCCATCATCGGCTACATCGGCCTCGGCTTCCTCGCCGACCGGTTCGGCCGCAAACCGATTGTGATGATCTTCTTCGCCGCCTCGCTGGTGCTTACCTTCGCGCTCTATAAGTGGACGACCGATGTGCATCTCTTGTTGCTGGTCGCGGCGGTCAACGGCTTCTTCACGCTCGGGCAATATTCATGGATGTCGGTCTGGCTGCCGGAGCTGTTCCCCACGCGGATGCGCGCGACGGGAATGGCGTTTACCTTCAATAGCCCCCGTTTCATCGCCTTCTTGGGGCCGCTGTTTGCCGGTCTGCTGATTTCCCAGCTCGGCGGCTTCAGTGGGATGGCGGTGGCTTTCTCGTTCATCTACATCCTGGGTTTCGTGCTGGTGCCGTTCCTACCGGAGACCAAAGGCAAGCCACTACCAGCCTGATGGCGGCGTAATATCGATTCTAAACGAGCGGTGTAGCGCAATTCGCTGCACCGCTTCGTTTATCGTCTCTGGAGGAGCGCTATCATGGCGAGTGACATTGTTCTGACCAATCCGCGCACCATGGCTCAGCCAGGTGGCCATTACAGTCACGCGGTGACGGCCAACGGGTTTGTCTTTATCGCAGGCCAGTTGCCGATCGCGCCGGACGGAACCAAGCTCGCTGAAGCGTCGTTTGAACAGCAGGCGCAACAAGTGCTGGACAACGTCGCATCGGCGCTCGCTGGCGCTAGCTCGGCCATCGACCGCCTGGTGCAGGTGCGGGTCTATGTCACCGACATCAAGCTGTGGTCGGCTTTCAACGCGATGTATGCTCAATGGATTGGGTCGTCGCGTCCGGCCCGCGCGGTGGTGCCGGTGCCCGAACTGCATTATGGTTTTAAGATTGAAATCGAGGCCGTTGCACTTGAAGGATCGGCATGACCACGCAGGCCAAAGTCAGCCGTCCAAATGCACATAACAATAATTCAGTTGCTGCTGCGGAGCATCCGTTATCGGGGCAAAAGCAGACCTGACGCCGACATCCCACCACGGCGCAGGCTGACCCCAAGCGGATGTACCCGTTACCGACGAGCATTTAGTGGGGCAAAGGCGCTTCGAACTCACGTATGACCGCTGCAATCTGCGCCAAGTTCGGCAAGCCCGCCTCATTGCCGAGATGCTGAATCTTGTGGGCGGCGGCTGCTCGCGCGAAGCGGAAATGCTCCGCCCAACTCATCGCCGGGTTGGTGAGATAGGAGTGAATGTAGGCGCCGTGGAACACGTCTCCAGCGCCACTGCTATCGAGAACTCGATCCGACGGTACGGCAAGAGCAGGGAGCGTCCTAACGACGCCCGTCTCATCGTACCAGATCAAGCCTCGCTCACCGAGCGTCACTCCACCAATCCGGCAGCCTCGGCTCTTGAGATAATCAAGCATTGCTGCCGGCTCATGGCCCATCTGCTCGCAAAGGCGTTCGGCGACAATCGCCACATCGATGAAGCCAAGAAGTTCGTGCGTGTTCGACCGCTGTCCTCCACCGTCGAGAGAGGTGAGAATCCCCGTTTGGCGGCATAGCTTTGCGTAGTGGATAGCGGCGTCCGGCTGGTGTCCGTCGAGGTGAAGTGCGCGGCAGCCCGCGAGATGAAGGACGGGGAACGGGTGAAGATAATCGTCATCACGGCAACGAACGATCGCTCGTTTTCCATTATTCGGCATGATGAACGACAGCGATGACGTGTGGACCTTTCTGGCGTGGATCGAGATGCCATATTTGGCAGCCATGTCCCGGAACATTCGACCAAGCCAATCATCGGCGACGGTCGTGAGCACGTCAGGCACATGTCCCAACTTCGCACAGCAAAAGGCCCCAGTGACCGCATTACCACCGAACGAGACTGCGTAGGCCGACGCCACATGCTTCTCGTCGCCCGTCGGCATGCGATCGGTCAAAAATGTGACGTCAATATAGGTTTGTCCAATGAAGAGGGCCTGCATCATCTCACAACATTTTCTCAAAGAGCCTGCTGGAGCTTAGCGAGCTGGCGTCTCATGTCTTCGAGCACCGCATAGACACCCGGTGGAAATATCCCGTCATATCTTGCTTCAAGCTGCGCGATCTCGGACCGTAACCGTTCGATGGGAACCTCGGGCACTGTCAAAGCACTCATCTCATTGTTCCAATCTAGAGTAGGTGACCGTCGCACCGCAGCAGATGCTAGCTAGCGACCGCCTGCATCAGTGCTGCTATCGTTATCGTCGCGAAATTGGAGAACGTGTCAGACACGGCATAAGGCAGGATGATCTGGTCGCGATGACGCATGGCGCCGCAGGTGTAGACGACGTTGGGCACGTATCCCTCGCGTTCCGTAGGCTCGGGGCGAACAAGCGGCTCGCGCGAACGCGCGAGAACCTTGGATGGGTCCTTCTTGTCGAGGAGAACGGCGCCGATCGAATACTTCCTGACCGGACCAACCCCGTGTATCAGCAACAGCCAAGCGTCATCCAATTCGATGGGCGAGCCGCAATTTCCGATCTGAACAAATTCCCAAGGATATTCGGGCTGAAGGATGGATCGACCGCCATCCCACGAGTAAAGGTCGTCGGAATAGATTAGATAAAGATTTTCATTGTCCTGCCGACCAATCATTGCATAGCGGCCATCAATTTTCCGTGGAAACAGAGCCATGCCCTTGTTGCGTGACGCCGATCCGCCGAGCGGAGTCATCCTGAACGATTGGAAGTCCTTCGTTGCAAGCAATTCAGAGCGAATCGCCCTGCCGCTGTAGGCCGTATAGGTGGCATAGAAAGTTTTCTGTCCATTGTCGTTGAACTCAACGAAACGCGCATCCTCGATGCCGTTTGATTGGGCGTCGGTGATCGGGAAGATGACTCGCTCGCTCAGTTCTTCGTCTGGCCCGAAGATTACTTCGATATCTTCCCCATTGTACATGGACGTCCGGCTTCGAACTATCGGAACTGACGCCAGACGAGCGGTTGGATCGACCGATACGCTGCCATCCGCAGCAATGGTGCCGGACCGGAACGTGAGCGATGAAACATGCCCTTCGCCAACGGCGCGAAGGCTCAAGATAAATCGGCAGCCATGTTCCGGTGCACCCGTCTGGTCAGGATTCCGGACGATGCTTGGATTGAATAAGGCCGAGGCTTCGAATGAATATTCGCTGAGAAAATAGGCTCCGATCAGGCCACGTTGCGTCTTATTCAATTGAGCATGTGGTTCGAGCGCATCCTCCATCTCTGCGGCGCGCGATTCAAAAACGTCGAGCAGGTTCCGGTGGCGGCCTGCGAAGTTTTCGAGCACCTCGCTTAATTGTTGCGCGGAAGCTTCAGCATCGAGCCGCAGCACCCGGTCAACGATATGATTAGCGCGAACCTTGTCGGTCGGGTTGAGGTCGCGAGGCTCAGTCGCCGGTTTGAAGGGCCTGACGACAACTCTGGCCGGATCCGGGCGCAAATAGAGGCTCTGGCGGTTCAAGAATTTGGATTGGGACAAAGATGCTCCCTAGGGGCATTCGAACTGGATTTGTGCCGATGCCGTTGGATGATAATTTTGACGCAGGTTTCGTCCGGCCTGCCACAGCCATGGCCATGAACTGTCGCATCTCCACAAGGCCAAGTAGATACGATAACACCAATTCCGCACCCTTGTTCTCATTGGGCCGATCCGGATGGAGACCGTCCGAACAGCTCCCCGTATCGGGATCGATTAGCGCGGTCTGCAAGTCGTTTTCACCCAAAAACCACCCGAACGCGCGCGTTGCCCCTGCCAGCCATTCTGCACCCTTATCCGCCCGCCATGCGGCAAAGCACGCGGAAATCGTTGCGCACGCCTCAACCGGCTGCTGATCGAACGGATCGGGCCTGTGACAAATCTTGCCGAAACTATTCGAGCCAACGGGTCTGAAGTATTCAGCTGACGTGATCTGAAGCGACATGAGCCAACGCAGCGATCGAAGGCCCACTTCAGTGTACTGCGGCGTATGGGTCGCCAGGCCCGTTTAAATCAGAGCCTGCGAAAGGCGCGCATTGTCGTAAGCGAGAACGTCTTCAAACCAAAGCCAATCTTTGCGTTGGCTTGCAAAAAACAGCGCCATCAACCGGTCGGCCAATAGTTTGCGAATGCCGTTGGCGACGAGATCTTCGACCTCCAGCGTGCAATAGACGTCCAAGCCTAGGAGTGAGAAGGCCCAAGCGCGCGGAGACGAGAACCCCTCGACAACCGGAAGCGCGGTCTTGAAGAGCGCAGCCG
The DNA here is from genome assembly GCA_963739075.1 of uncultured Alphaproteobacteria bacterium. Taxonomy (GTDB): domain Bacteria; phylum Pseudomonadota; class Alphaproteobacteria; order Rhizobiales; family Xanthobacteraceae; genus Pseudolabrys. The sequence goes on from CAVTZC010000010.1 coordinate 67,280, forward strand.
CCCATCTACGGCGAGATGGATCGGTGTCATTGCGTGCGCATTCGGCGAGCGCCCAAAGCGTCCGGCCATGACTGTCTTCCGAGCCGGACTCTTCCAGCCATCGGCGCTCGTAACTCATGAAATTTCTGAACCGGCGGGTGTCCGGATTCCATGCGTGCTGGACGAATGCCGCAAAGCGCCCAGTGATTTCGCCGGGCAACTGCGCTTCGCCGGATGTCGGAAGCACGCTGGCGAATAGCAGGGCGCGAGCGTTGTCGTCGACACAGTAGCCATGGGCACGGTCGGGCACTGAATGGACCGCGTGTTGAAGGATGCCCGTACTGTCGCAAAGTGAAAGGAAATGTCCTTTTCGCATCTTCGGAATGGTATGGCCCTTGCGCACAGCGGCGGCATGCGTGGGAAGCAGCTTTTCGGACCGGGTGCGTTCGCGCGCATGCTCGAAGGTTGTTAGATATCGCTTGGCCGTCTCCGGCCAGGTCATCGACCGGCTTGCTGCGTAGGCCAGTTTTCGCATGGCATGACGGCGGACGTCGTTTGCCAGCAAAGCCGCAATCTCGGTGCCGATGGCATTGGCATCCCCGAAGGGAACCAGAATGCCGTGCCCGTCGGTCAGCAGTTCTTTGGCGTGCCAGTAGGGAGTCGATACGACCGCCTTTCCCAATCCAAAGCTGTAGGCGAGCGTACCCGATGTCATCTGGGCTTCATTGAGATAGGGCGTCACGTAGACGTCGCACATCGAAATGAAATCCAGAAGCGTGGCCTGCTCGACAAACTGGTTGAAGAAAACGACATGATCCTGGATGTCGAGCTCCCGCACGCGAGCCGTCAAGCTGTCGCGATAGGCCTCGCCCTGCTGACGCACAAGATTCGGATGGGTCGCGCCAAGAATGACATAGACGGCGTTGGGGCACGATTTGATGATTCCCGGCATGGCATCGAGCATGGTTTCGATGCCTTTGTTCGGCGACAAAAGCCCGAACGTAAGAATGACGGTTTTTCCCGAGAAGCCGAGTTTTGCTTTGGCCGTGTGCGTTTCACGAAACGGCATGTCGGGGATTCCGTGCGGTATGATTTCGATTTTGTGGGCTGGCACGTTATGCGCTGAACGGAGTAGTTGTTGGCCTTTCTCCGACATGACGACGATTTTTGACGAGATATCGATGATGCTTTGCATCACGTCGTGCTGCGTGGGCGTTGGTTTGGCGAGCACCGTGTGAAGTGACGTGACGACCGGCATTTTGAGTCGCGACAAGAGTTCGGTGATATTGCCGCCGGCCTGCCCGCCAAAAATTCCATATTCATGTTGAAGCGAAACAACATCGAAATCGGCATTGTTCAAGAACTCGGCCGCCACGACATAGTCGTCGATGTTGTCGTCCTGGACTTCCAAGCGAACGGCCTCCGGATAGTCATAGGCGCCACCGGGATCCGTCATCGCTACCACGCCGGTCTCAAGATCGGGACGGGCCATCGAAACCGCCCGATGAAGGTCATGGGTAAAGGTTGCGATGCCGCACAGGCGCGGGAGATGATTACCGATGAATGCTATTCGTTAAATCGATTTCATTGAATTGTTTCCATGTCTACGCACGTCAGCAGCTGCGGAACAAACCGGCCCGTGTACGCCACGAGACCCGCCAAACCGCTTCTGCCGGTACGAATGCTGATGTGATCCGCCTGCGCGAAAACGGCGTCGCCCATCGTCAAGTCGAACGAGGCGGCACGAGCGCTGCCACTTAAAACCAGAAGCCAAGTCTCGTGTTTTGCTTCCAGGCGCCAAGCGGAGTTTGGCGCCAGATCGATCCGTTCGAACGTGAAGTGCGAATTCGAGACCAGCAGCGTGCGCGTATCGGTAAGCCGTGTCGGCGTGACACGAAAATCGGCGGGGCCGGCATTCGCCACCGCAAGCGCGTTCTCAATTTGAAGTTCACGTCCGCGGCCATGATCGAAGAGGCGAAACGTCGCGTCGCTGCGTTGCTGAATTTCCGCGATCACAAGACCTGCACCGATCGCGTGAATCGTTCCGGCGGCGACGAAAATAGTGTCGCCTGGATGCGCCGCCTGCCACACAACAAGATCGGAAATCGAGCCATCATCGATGGCCCGCCGCAACTGCTCCGGGTTAATACGCCGTTTCAGTCCTAAAGCGACCTTGGCCTCGGGTGCGGCACTCAGAATGTACCAAGCCTCGATTTTACCGTTCGGTAGTCCGATTGATTGCGCGTACGCATCATCCGGATGAACCTGGATGGAAAGGGGCTCGTTCGTGAACAGCAGCTTCAGAAGAAGCGAAGGTGGAATGGCCGTCGAATCGGCACGCTCGTACCAGATTTCGCCGATCGTATTGGCGTCGTTGCCCACATAACTCCACGGACGCGGATCCACAACGCCCCAAGGCTTCGGTAAGGAATGCGCATGCGCATGTTCGATCGTCATAACCCTACTTTATATTTGGCCGAGAGAGCGTTTTTGGATGCCCCGATGCGGTCAGGCGAAAATGCTGTGCGAAAGCGTGAGATCACTTTCAGGAGCGACCCTCTCATGTCTTTCGGCAACGCTCTTGATGCGGTAGCAGGGGTCGCCCGGGTCTCGGTCTGAAGAAGGAATGAGATGACGAATTTCATAAGGACCCGTTGCGAAAGATCGAAGCACGCTCGGCTCTAGCTCAACGAGTTGACCGATTTTAAACTTATGCGCCATGAGGCGTTCCATTCATCATGTTGGATTGTGAAATGTAGTCGGTGGGATTTGCTTCGTCCTTGTGGTCGTGCAGAAAGCGAGCAATCTGCCCCCTCAGTGCGACCGTTTGCGGCACGTCTCCTAGCGAGCGTGCCGTATCGAAAAGCTCGCGCTGGAGCTTCGTCGGGATGGTGTTCCACTGCATGATGACGGCCGCCCCGAGGCAGCGAAGGATATGCTCTTCGATCTCTGTGGCAGCGTTGCTCTCGAGGCGTTTTCCGACGACTTCATCCCGCGCGTGGAGATCTCTCGAACGGATCATTTTGTCGAAACTGTTCGTCAGCCAATCTTCATTTTGCGCCAGATCACTGAAACTCTGCTTCGAACGCTGAAATTCGCGCGTTTCGCTGGGAACAGCAGTACGTTTGAGTGATTCAGCGCTCTCTGCTGCTTTTGTGCGATATTGATCCGCCGTGACCATGGATACTCGCTCCGTGACGCAAATCGAGTGGTCGTCCACTCGATCGCGCCGTTGTTCTAATTGTTGGATATTGAAGACCGTATATGGGGATGATTGGGCTTATTGCGATGAATATTACGCAGTTCTATGAATTATCTGGCCATCGCCTATGTTGATACCTGTCATCGTGCTCGATCCATTCGGTCCATATTCCGAACAAACGACGGCCTACTCCGGTGTTTACCGTCGCTTGCCAGCCGATAAGCGTACTATGCGGCCAGGGGCTCGGCGCCTCCCGACGGGACCAAAAGCAAGGGAAGTCGTATTCTGACCGTCGTTCCGGTTGGTCCCTGCTTCGACGGGACGATAGTGCCGCCAAGCTGGCGCACGAAGATTGCCACATAGTCGGAACCGCGTTTCTCAGGGCTTTTCGCCAAATCCTTGTCCTTTATTCCGACGCCGTCATCGGTAACAACCAGCTCAATTTGATCGCCAACCTGTTCCACGCACAGCGTGATGTGTCCGCTCCCATTCGGAAATGCGTGCTTAATGGCATTGGTTGTAAGTTCATTGACCAGAAGGCCGAAGGGAACAGCGCGATCCGGGTCAATCTCCACCGGCTCGGCCTTAACCTCTATGTCGATGCCCGACGTGTTTCCAAGGAGGCTTGCTGACATGGTTTTGGCAATTTCCCGCAAGTAAGCATCGACGGCGACGGTTCGGCCGCGGCTGGTTTGCGAAATCAAATCATAAAGCTGGGCAATGGCGCCGATGCGCGCCTGCATGGTTTTATAACCCTGTACGCATGGCGCCGCCGTCCATTTGGCTTCGTAGGCGATTAGGCCAACGATGACCTGCAAGTTATTCTTGATCCGATGAGAGATTTCATTAGTCAAGCTCAGCGCGTCACGCTCGCGCTGCTTGCGGTCGGTGATGTCCTCGAACACGAGCAGCATCCGGTGGGCATGGTTGCCCGGCTGCGAAATTTTCCGGGCATTTAGGTTGAGGACGCGACGGCCGAGACCTGGGAAATTATCTTCGATCTCGAAACTTTCGATCGGCTTGTTTTCCGGCAGGACCTTTTCCATCAGATGGCGCAGCGCCGGAACATCCCATTGGTGTTGGAGGAGTTCGGAAACGCGCCGCCCACGCGTCTCGGCCTCGGTAATCCCGAATATCGTCAAAAACGCCTTGCTCGCCGTCACGATGGTCATGTCGTTCTCGAGCACCACCAGCGGATCGCGGATCGTGTCGACGATACTTTGCGTGAGTTGCCAGTTGCGCTTGCTCTCGGCCCGCGCCGCGCGCTCCTCGCTGACATCCTCGATGGCGAGCAGGATGGAGCCGTCATGGTCGCCAGGACTGAATATCTTGCGCGCATTGACTAACATCGTGCGCCGGCCAATGGTCGGGAAATCGTGCTCAACCTCGAACCCCTCGACCGAGGCGCGATGCGGAATCACGCTCTCAAGCAGAGTGCGTAGCGCGGTGATATCCCACTGCCGGTTTCCCAGCGCATAAATAAGGGAGCCCTCGGTCTCAATGGGGCTGGTGCGAAACGTCTGATAAAACGCGCGATTGGCAGATGTGATGATTAAATTTCTGTCAAGGACGATGAGCGCGCTCGGCACCGTCTCAACAATGTCGCTCGCAGCAATATCGGACACAGCTTTAGCTCCGTGAACAGAACCAGCCATGGCCGTCGTCCCCCAGTGAATTCGCAATGTCAAAGTTACGCGCCGAGCAAGCCTTTGACTGACTTTTGGAGCTGATGTTGCGTGTATGGCTTGCGCAGGAAGTCCATGCCTTCGATCAGAAGCGCCTTCATCTTGTCGGTTATGTTGTTGCCAGTCGTGTAGAGCACGCGCAAATTCGGCCGCAACGCGATGGCCTGAAGTGCCAGATCGCACCCGCCGTGAACCAATTCCTTTAAATAGATATCGGTAAATAGCGCGTCGATGTGTTGCGGAGATCGCAGGAACGTAAGCGCCTCGTCGACGTCGCAGGCGGCGAGAGTCTGATGGCCCCAATCCTGGATCATCATTTCCGCGACTTCGCGGATAAACACATCATCTTCGACGATCAATATCACGGCCATTCAACACCTTTCGGCCGTGACAACTCGTACCGCGGTTCTCAGAGCTCTATTGCCAGAATTATGGCTATTTGAGCCCTTTCGGGCCGCTATCATGGCGTTGGTATACGCGCCATGGCGCATAAGGTTCCATAAGATTTGGCGAATTTTCGTTGAAATAATGGAGTTCGATCGACAATAGCCCTGAAGGTACTCTTCAATGGAACAAATCCTCAACTCTTTACGAACAAAGGCGCATGGTTTTACGAATTCGACGCTCAATCGGAGCGTCCCGGCGTTCGCGCCAGCTTTGCGCACCTTTATGAAAATCCGCGCTGCCTTGCCACCGCTCGAAAGCGGGGCGAAAGGTTCACATGCTGACTTCGACGCTGTCGAAGGAATCGCCATTCGTCAATGTGGAAGACGGAATCACGCTGGCGCATGCCATCGTCGATACCGTGCGCGATCCCCTCGTGGTGCTCGACCACGACCTCCGCGTCATTGCTGCGAGCCGCTCCTTCTACAGCACCTTTCGGCTTGCGCGCGACGAGGTCCGCGGCCACCTGCTTTACGAGATCGACGGCGGTCAATGGGGCATTCCGGAGCTTCGCGAGCTGTTAGGAACGATCTCCAACGGCCAGGCGACGGTCGAAGGCTATGAAGTTGACCGCAAGTTTCCGGCGATCGGCCAGCGCGTCATGCTGCTCAACGCGCGCAAAGTCTTTTACGAGAAGGGGACCCACAGCACCGTGCTGCTGGCATTCGAGGACGTTACCGACCGGCGTGCCGTCGAGCGGCAAGTTCAGGAGCTGCTGCACGAAAAGGATATGCTGCTTGAGGAAATGCAGCACCGCGTCGCCAACAGCCTGCAAATCATCGCCAGTATCCTCCTCATCAAGGCGCGCACCGTCCAGTCGGAGGAGACGCGATTGCAATTGGAGGATGCGCATCAGCGCGTTCTGTCGGTCGCCGCCGTCCAGCAGCATTTGCACGACGTCGGTGGAGGCAAGCCGATCGAGATCGGCACATACCTTACCAAACTGTGCGAAACGCTGGCGCAATCGATGATCGGCGACAGCCGGCCGGTCTCGCTCAAGGTCGAAGCCGATACCGGTACCGCGATTTCGCGCGACGCCGTGAGTCTCGGCCTGATTGTCACCGAACTGGTGATGAATGCATTGAAGCATGCGTTCCCCGGCGCAAAACCGGACGCGGCGATCGTCGTTTCCTACAATGTCGCGGGAACCGATTGGAAGCTAACGGTGTCCGATAACGGCATCGGCAAGCCGGACGTGAGCGCCGGCGCGACCAAGCCTGGGCTCGGCACCAGTCTTGTCAAAGCATTAACGAGACAGCTCGATGCTCTGGTGGATATCGCCAGCGACTCCCGTGGCACGACGGTATCCGTCACTCACGCGACGTTCAAATCCAAACCGTCCAGGGCGGATGAAATTGTCCTGCCTAATCGTAGCGTCTTGGAAAGGACCCAATGAACACGCGAACGACTCGAAAGATCGTAAAGTTCAATAATCCATTTTCACTTGAGGGTATTGGTCGAACGTTGCCTGCCGGCGGCTATGAGGTAGTAACCGACGAGGAGATGATCGAGGGCTTGTCATTTCCCGTCTATCGCCGCGTCGCGACGACAATGCTCGCGCCCACGCAGTCTTATCAGGGGTCCGTCGAGATGCTGACGGTTGATCCGCTCAATCTAGCGGCGGCGGAAGATCGCGACGCGGCGGCGACATCCAATAAAGCCGGTGGCGTTCCGGCCAAGGTGCAGTGATGCGGTTCCCATGGCAATCGCAGGAGACGAAAGCTACGAATATGGCGATCAATTTTCCTAACCGTAGCCGCAGTTACGACGCAACGCGACGCGCGGTTCACTTCTGGGGATATGATCGCTCTATGGAAAGTTCCTTCTTTGTGACTGTGGATGCCCTTAACCGGATTCAGCCGAACCTGCGGCTCGACGCGGTTGATCTTCTGCGGGCGTTCGACATCAACCGAGAGCGCATCTGCGCAATCGCCGCCAAGGTCTATGCCCGCGGGCGCAGAGGCTCATACGAACTCAACGCCGCCGACGTCTGACATCGCAGTCTTGCGCTTCAACCGCACAAAACACTAGCGTGAAAACCTCGCGGCATTGCGGCCGGTCCGCCGTTCCAAGTTAATTTGCTGCCAACAGGGTAACCCATGATATGGCCATGCGAGGCAGCAATCTCGCATCCGATGGCACATCAAAATGGCCACCAGATCAGGTGGCGATCGATAAGGATGATTAGATGCCGAGCGATGATCTTATGCCGGGCCCCGCAGACCCAACCCGCATCGACATTCAAGCGAGTGCAGAGATGCGGCATTGGGTTCGGGAGTTTGGACGCTCCGCGATCCAGCTCAAAGAAGCGGTGAGATCAGTCGGACCGTTGGTATCCGATGTTCGCGCCTATCTACAAAAGCAGTCGCTTTACAGGTTGCGACAATAACGCACACAAAGCGCAGCAAGATACGACCTGATGGTTAGCTAGATTGCGAAGTTTTCAATTTCAAAAGGAGGTCCGTGGCTTTCAAAATAAATTACGGCTTGCAACACACTGATCGCGACCGTGCGGCGCAGGCACGGAGCGAGCAGTAACAAAGAAAGAGAGAGGAAAAATCTGCGCAACGCAAGGCCGAATGCATAGTTGAGATTAAGAGTTCGCCGAACGAATTCGAAGGTATAAGCGGAGAGGTCATGACGCCCGCCGAGTCTAACGACCTCAAGAAGGGCGCACGCGCTTACTGGCATGGTGATGCCGCTGATAGCGGCATTGTTACTGAGAAGAGTTGGGACGTGGTCACTATCACTTAGAAAAATGGCCACGTCGCAATCGTCCATCATAAGGACATGCGGGAAATCCTGCGCGCGCCGGTAAAAGCCGGTTAGTGTATAGACAATGTGTTTAACGGGCCGAATGCCCATTTCTGTCTACCATGGCAATCGACGCCGCAACCGGCGCGGAAACTCGTAAAAAGCCCAAAGTTCCGCCTCGGCACCAATCGCGCCTGCTAGCGATGCTTTACCTTCTGGTCGAAGCAAGCCCAGGCAAAGCAAAAACCTGAGCACTTGAGAGGTCCGTTCATAAATGGTTGGTGCGTGGCTTCTATCCCATTGATATTAGGCACAATTTCTCAGGGATTGCGCTGGACTAGGAGGAAAGAATTTGTTTTGCACTTTCACGCCCACCGCCACCTCCTTGGATTGCCGCGAACGTTCGGCATGGGGGGTGACCTGTCGAGCCGCCTTTATGACAGACCGGTGAATGATCTGCCTCAATATCGGGGCCACGTCCGTATGCGTTAATGCGCGCCAAGTTCACGGGCGTGCCGACCATGAAATCGCAAATCATCGAGCGGCTTGGTCAAACGGAAATCCTGCTGCCGGCGCTGATCGCCGAGGGTCTGGCGGGCAACGACCGCGTGAAAGCCCGGCTAAGCGTATTGCAGGCGGCGGTGCGTCATGCGCGTGAACCGCACGGCGCACGCTTCAACATGGCGAACGAGTGCCGCGCCGCCCGTCTCGACCCAGTGGCGCTGGAAACGCTGGTCAATAGCGCTAGCCTAGTGGCGGGCGATCGGCTCGCGGCGCCCGGCCTCGCGAGCCTGGAAGTGGCGATCTGGGACGATGTCACCTCCATGCTCCGGGCGATAAAGGCCGGGGATGCAGCTGAGGGCGGCAAGGCGCGGGAGCGCCTGTCCGCGCTCAAAGGGACGGTAACGCAGCAAGCCGCCGACACGCTCGAACTGGCGCACATCGCCAAACTCACCGGGATCTCCGATACCGGCGGCGACAGCTTGCACCGGCTGGTGATGGACATGCACAAGGCGTTAAATCGTCTGTCCGCGACGCATGCGGCAGAGGTGTTGGCCGGCGCCCATGTGCATGGGCTCAAGCCGGAAGATCGCTCCGCGGTCGAGGCATTCATGCGCGGGGTCGATTCGACCAGCAAGCTAAAATTCAATCACCCGGGACTTTCGACGACGGCCACGCGAACCGACACCCGTCTCACCATCCAGAACGATATCGGGGAAACCGACGCGCATGTGGTGGTGATTGCCATCGAAGGCGACATGGTGACGGTCACCTACACCGATGTTCATTTGGCGCGCGCCAAATTCTTTACCGGCGAGTTCCGCAAATTTCCCGTGCAGTGGAGCGGGCTTGACCGCAAAACCGCGGAAGGACTCGGCGATGATGGCGTGTTCTATCTCGTCACCGGTCGTTTTCATGCCGCTGATGACAAGGAGCGCGATGTCTTTCTTGAAGCAATTGGCGCCTCGCTCGTTTTCCTGATCGATTGGAATAAGGCGCGTAAGGTTCTGCAGACCTGGGTCTCGAAAGCTGACGCCTTGCGTGTTATCGACTGGGCGGCACGCCATCGTTTCGGTCACCGGGGCTTCCTCGAACTCGGAGGCAGCGAACTGGTCGCGTCGGCAGTGCACCATGCGACGCCGACCCGTATCGGCTTTGGCGAGCGGCTCGATCGCGCGCTCGGCCGCGATGCGGCGGTCGATTTCCTCAAAGCCGTATTGCGCATTTCCGCGGAAGCGCTGCTTGAAGGCGGCTCGGTGCGGTTGGCGCGGGACCGCATCGAGGCCGAGCTCGTACGGCATTTGCAACGCGTCGATAGTATGTTGCTGGCGATCGTCGTGAGGCAAACCGGACTGGCGCGCGAAATCGCGGCCGGGATCGCGAGCTTCATCGCCGAACAGCAGGCGCATCGGCCGTTCGATCGAGCCGCCCTGGCGGCGCGCGCGCGCCGCATCGAGGAGAAGGCCGACAAGATCGCCATCGATGCCCGCAACGAAATCGCGCGGTTCGGCGCCGATCCATCGATCGAGCGGCTGGTCAATTGCGCCGAACAGACGATCGACGAGCTTGAACAGGCGGCATTTATCGCTTCGCTGCTGCCGAATGAGATCGCTGCGGAACTGCTCAAGCCGCTGGCCGAGGTTTGCAGCGCTGCCGTCGCCGGTACAGAGGCCGCTGCGTCGGGCGCCGCCGCTGCCGCCGACGTGCCGGAAGGACGCCGCATCGATTCCGAGGATGCGCTCGCGGCGGTGGGCCGTCTCATTGAAGCCGAACACAGAGGCGACGCGGCGGAACGGGAGGTCACGGCCACCATCCTGCGCGGTGAGTTCGATCTGAAAACGGCGTTGTCGGTTCTCGAGCTGGCGCGCGCGGTCGAACGGGCGACCGACCAGCTGGCAGGCTTCGGCCACTTGCTGCGCGGGCGCGTGCTGGCCGATCTCTCGACATAAGCGGGTGGGCTGTTATGGACATCGTGCGCATCGGGGATGGATCCACCGCGACCCGCGCAGTGGAGGTTGTCGGCGCCAAGGCGTCCAATTTGGCGCGGGTGGCCGCGCTCGGTCTTCCGGTGCCGCCGGCCTTTGTGCTGCCGATCGAACTTTGCGCGGCAATCGTCAGCGGCGATCAGAATGCCAAGCAAGAATTGACCGGTGGTCTGAACAAAGGAATTGCATTCCTGGAGGGAGCCACCGGGAAACGGTTTGGTGATCGGCGCCGGCCGCTGCTGGTATCCGTGCGGTCGGGCGCCGCGCGGTCGATGCCGGGCATGCTCGATACGGTGCTCGATGTCGGCTGCACTTTGCCCGCGGTGCACGGCCTCGTGCGCATGACCGGCCACCCGCGCTTTGCCTGGGATTGCCGGCGGCGGTTTCTTGAAAGTTATGCAACCGTCGTGCTGGACGTCGATCCGGCGTCATTTTCCAAGTGGCGTACCCAATTGGTCGCCGCCGAAGGTGTTAGCGGTGAAGAATCGTTCGACAGCGAAACGATCGAGCGCCTTGCCGGCGACTACCAGGACATTATCGAGGACGATGACATTGTCGTATCGGAAGATCCGATGGAGCAGCTTGAGACCGCCGCTCAGGCGGTCTATCGCTCGTGGATGAGTGACCGCGCCCACACCTATCGCCAATTGCAGCATCTCGATGATCTGCAAGGTACGGCGGTCACCGTGCAGGCTATGGTGTTCGGCAATCGCGGCCTGACCTCCGGCGCCGGCGTCGCGTTTTCGCGCGATCCTTCCACCGGCGCAGCACAGCCGATCATTGATGTCTTGTTCGAATCGCAGGGCGAAGATGTGGTGTCGGGTGGCCGCACGCCGGAAACCGAACAAGCCCTCGGCCGCGTCCTTCCTGCGGTGGCGGTGCGATTGCGTGAAACTCTGGCGTTGCTCGAGCGAGAATTCGGCGACGTGCAGGACATAGAGTTCACGATCGAAGACGGCAAATTATGGATCCTGCAAACGCGCTCGGCCAAGCGAACGCCGCAGGCGGCGCTTCGCTTCGCGATCGATTTCGTCAAGGAGGGGTTAATTACCCCCGCCCAGGCGCTGACGCGGGTCAATGGCTTGGACTTTGACAAGTTCGCTCGCCGGCGGTTGGTCGATGTACCTGAGCCGGCCCTGCACGGAACCGGCGCGTCGACAGGAATTGCGGTCGGGCGCGTAGCCTTCGATTCGCAAAGCGCCAAGCGCCTCGCAACGGCGGGCGATCCGATCATCCTGGTTCGGCCCGACACCAGCACGGCCGACGTTGCCGGTTTCGCCGTGGCTGCCGGAATTGTCACGGCGGTCGGCGGCCGGACTGCACATGCGGCATTGGTGGCGCGTCAGATGGGCAAGCCCTGCATCGTCGGATGTACCGGGCTGGCGGTCGATGTCGCGGGCCACAGCGCACGGGTGGGGGAAACGAAGATCAATGAGGGAGATTGGTTCTCCATAGACGGTGGGGCGGGGACGATCTATCTCGGCCGATGCAATATCGTTGTCGACCGGCCCGACGCGGCGTTGGCGGAAATCGAGCACTGGCGCAGCGCGGAAGTGGTGAGGAAATCCGCGCGCGCGGATGGCGGACGATAGGTCCCTTTTGCTGGGTCGGGTATCCGGCTGTCATATAAACGTGGCTCGTTGGGCGGAATGGGAAGCGCCTCCTTCAAAGCAAATGTTGCTGGACAATGGCAGATAGCCGACGGCGCGCATTGCCACCATAAAATATGCCGCGGCAGAGGAGGAAGAATTTGATTTGCCGTTTCACTCCCTCCGCCATACGCCAAAATTCGCGGGAGTGAGCAGGAATACTCTGCACCACGAGGAGAGAATTTGGTTTGCAGTTACTCTCGCTCCGCCATACTCCCAAGTAACGAGGCGCTGAAACGAGCGTTTACCACCATCGTCGTTCGACGCGCGCGACGTAAGGGGCAGCCAGATAGCAGGCGGCGGCGATGATCGCCGACAAAATCACGCCGGGAGCGTAGTCGAAGGCCGTCGCCACGGACGGCCGCAAGGCCTGCGAATACTCTGCAGTCACGCGAACTTCCTACCGCGATTAAGGAGGCTGAGCCCTAATGTTTTCGAGATACACAGTTTTAGCCGCGCAATCCAAACGCGAAATTGTTTCACCGGCGTCGGCGGCGTCGGCGTACAAGGGGAAAGACGTACGTTGGGGACAAGTATTGTGTCGCTCAGCTGAGACTCGCCACGTTGGCAATTAAACTGGAAGCCGGTTTCTAGACCAAAGGCCGGCTTCTTCTCAAATAAGCTCATCGGTCTTGTCGTCGGTTTCGCCGAAGCGGCGCAGCGTGGCCGGATGCGTGCCAGCGTAGAGCTTTTCGATCGACGGAGCGATCTTCGCGTTCTCGCGGTCGAACAGTGAATTTCCGGCAAGATCGCTCTCGACCAGAAACGGCCCGAAACTCTCCACGTCGAGGACCCAGATGGCCTGCGCAAGGCCGAGCTCCTTACGCCAATAAACACCGGGCACGCGCTTAATGCCGCGGCCGAGTAGCGCTCCCGTGCCGTAGCCGACGGTGGTGAGATAAATCGCGTTGTTCGGAACAAACGAACGCCGGTAGACCTCACTGGTCATGCCGCCCTTGCCGATGATCACATTGCAGTGCGAGACCTTGAACCAGCCATCCATATATTTGGCAAAACGGAAGGAGGCCGTTGCGGTCACCGCTCCGACCGTCATGCTGCCGTCGGCACCGATCGAGGCAGCCGGCGAGCAGTGAAAATTTGCACGCCCGAGCTCCACGGGAGAGGCCGGCAAGCAAAATCCGTCTTCGACCGCACGCTTGTAGACACCTTCGCGCGCGGTGAACAGGCGCCCGTCGAGGTACACCACAGTGCCGATCTCAAGGACGGCAAGATCAGCTGTCGAGGCGGGAAGGCGGAGACGGACGGTCTTGAGCTCAGTCACGTGCGTCACTCCGCAGCTTCGGCAGCTTGTTCTGGCCACTCGACGCCTTCCCGGCGTAAATAGTCAGTGAACCACATTGGGTCGGTGCGGAACGATACGCGCCCATCGGCGTGCACGCGCGCGCAGGCGCGGCGCGATGATAGGCAGAACATATGCACGCTCATCGGCATGCCGCCGGTATGGCAGTAGCCGACCTCGATGTGGCAGTCGACCACCATCGAGGAGCCCATGAATCCCATGGCTCCCATGCCGATGGAGTTGCCGAGCTCTTTCAATTCGTTCTCAAGGACGGCGATCTTCGGATCGGGGTTACGCGAACCGACCACACGCAAGCAGGCGGCTTGCTTGCCGAGCACCATGCAGATGTCCTTGGAGCCGCCGAGGCCGACACCGACGATGGCCGGCTGGCAGGCGAGACCGCGCTTGCCGAATGCAATCAAGGTGTCGAGATAAAAGCGCTTGATGCCCTCGATACCGTCCGCCGGGAACAGCATGCGGTAGTCCGAGCCGAACAGCCCGCCTTTGTGCACGGTGGTCAGTTCGATCCAATCGGCATCGGGATGAAACGAATATTCGATTTCTGGCGCGCCGATGCCGACATTGTTGTTGTGATCGGTGCGCCAAAGCGGATGCACGCGATTGGGGCGCAGCGGCACGTCCGCGGTCGCGTTAGCGGTGGCGCGCCGCAGCGCTGCCTCAAGTGCGACCGGCCCACCTTCGACATGCGCGTCGTTGCCGATCTTCACATACCAACGCGGACAGCCGGTATCGCCGCACATGGCGCGGCGATCTTCTTTCGCCGCTTCATAATTGTCGAGCATGGCCTTGATAACGAAGGAAGACAGATCGCCTTTCTCGGTGTCGGCGCACTGCCGCAGCCCGCCGAGATAATCTTCGGGGATTTCGATAGCCGCCGCCGCCATCAGCTTTTCGGCTGTTTGCTGCAAGATCGAGAGTGGGATCATCGCTTCACTCCGCCGCTTCCTGGGCCTTGAGCAGCGTTTCGCCCGGTTTCACGATAGTGAACTCGACCGGGGCGTCCGAAACCTCCAACTTGCCATCCCGCTGGCGCACGATCGTGAAACGGGAGGTTGACAGGTCGCCGGGTTCCGGAAAATCGCTGCGGAAATGGGCGCCGCGCGAATTCTCGCGCTTCAACGCGGCATACGCAAACACTTTCGAGATCTCGATCTGCGAGCAAAGATTGAGCCAGTCCGACCACGTGAGATTGAAGGTACGGTCGCTGTCGGCAACGCCGGCTGTCAGCAACTCGCCCTCGAGTTGCGCGAGCGCGTCGAGGGCGCGTTTCAGGCCGGGCTCGTCGCGAATGATCCCGACATCGTTCCACATCAGATCGAGCAGCCGCTCGCGCAACCCATTGAGGTCGCTCGCTTTGCGTTGAAACGGTGTCTCAGCGCGCGCGACCTCGGCCTGTAGCGCATGCGCGTGCATGTTGCGCCAGTCCAGGCCCTTGGCGATGTCGGCCGCCATGGTTTCACCCGCGATACCGCCAAATACGGTTGAATTGGCGACACCGTTGCCGCCGAGCCGATTGGCGCCGTGCACACCGCCGGCATCCTCGCCGGCAACGTAAAGCCCGAGGATTTCGGTCGACGTATCGATATTGCACATAACGCCGCCCATCAGGTAATGCGCGGTGGGCACCACCTCGACGAGTCCACCGGCGAGGTCAAACCCGCAGTCGGCACAACGTTCCACCATGCCCTTGAACTGGCGGCGCACGTTCTCGGGTCCGAGATGACCCATCGCGATGTACAGCCCGCCCTCGGGCGTGGTCCGTCCGGCCCGCATTTCAGAGAACATCGAGCGTGAAACGATGTCGCGCGTCGCGCGCTCGCCGCGTTCGTCGTAGGTGAACATGAAGCGCTCTTTGGCGCCGTTGAGCAGATAGCCGCCGGCGCCGCGCAGGCCTTCCTCGATGATGGTACCGGTCATGCGCGTGTTGCGGCCTGCCAGCACGCCGGTCGGATGAAATTGCACCATTTCCATGTCGCGCAGCGGCAAGCCGAAGCGCAGCGCCATAGCGAGGCCATCGACGCTCTTGTCGCCCGACGGCGTATGATAGCGGTACATGGTTGGTCCGCCGCCGGTCGCCAGGAGGACCGCCTTCGCCGCGACGTAACAGAATTGTCCCGACCGCACATCGAGGAACAGGACGCCGGCGACGGCCTTGCCGGTGGCGTCGGGAATGAGCGCCAAAGCACGGTATTCCTCCAGCCGCTTGATCGGCCGCGCCCACACCTGCTCCATGAGGCGGTTGATGATCTCGATGCCGGTGAGATCGCCCTTGTGCACGGTGCGATCGAAGGTCTGCCCGGCGAAAGCCTTGCCGTGCAAGGTGCCGTCAGGCATGCGATCGAAGAAGCAGCCGATCTCGTTCTCGAGCTCCTGCACCCGCTCGATCGCTTTGGTCACCAAGGTCCAGGCGAGCTGCTGATTGGGCAGCCATTTGCCGCCCTCTATCGTGTCCATGAAGTGACGCTCGACCGAGTCGCCCTTGTGTAGCGCGACGTTATAGCCGCCCTGCACCATGCGGGTGCAGCCCGATTTTCCGAGCAGCCCCTTTGATGCGACGGTGATGTCGAGTCCGGGATTGGCCTGATGCGCATGCAGCGCCGCGAACAGTCCGGCCCCGCCGGAGCCAAGGATCAGAATGTCGGTTTGGCGATGCTCAATCATTGCGCCGCCTCATAACGCGCGCAGGAAAAATAACATCGCAACGACCCCGGCCGTGCCGATCGCGGCGGTCGCCAAACGGTTCTGGCCCGGCCGCCACGTGAGATTTTCGATCAGGAGAACGCGGATGCCGCCGAGCAGGTGCACCGCTAGCAGGAAGACTAGTCCTGCCTCGGCAACCTTCACCACCGGCAGTTCGGTCCACTTTAGGAAACCGTCGAGCGCCGCGGTTCGTTCGATCGCCAGCCCGAGGACCAGAAAGTGTATTGGCAGAAAACAGGCGAGCAACACGCCGGAGACGCGATGCACCGTGGCAGCGACCCAGAATAGGTCGCGCCGGTGGCCGGCTGTGTGCAGGCGTTGGCTCAAGCCGCTCATGATGCAACCACCGCATAGACGGCGCGCGCGCCGAGCAGCAGCAGCACCGCGCCGAAGCCAAACATCAGCAGCGTGAGGGCACGACCGCGCAAGGGCGTCCAGTCCGCCGCGACGCTGCGCACCCCGATCGAGGCATGCACCGCCGCGAGCAGAACGAACAGGCCGTAGAACAGGGCCCAACTGAGCGAGCCGCGCGTCCGCCCGAGAATCTCGGCGGCCGAGACGCCATGATGCGTCGCATAGATGATGGTGACGAGATGCCCGGTGATCAGCGGCACCATCAGCGCGGCCGTCAGCCGCTGCAGCAGATAAAGTCGTAACGTCACGTCAACGCTCCAGACCAATAGGCGCTAAGTGTGCGCTGTTTCAGGCCGGCAATTGAAGCCGTGGGATTGATGGCTTGCGGGCAGTGCTGCTCGCACGATTGATGCGTGTGGCAGGAATGGCAGCCGCCAGCGGCGGCAACGGCTGCTAGCCGCGCCTTATTGCCGGCGTCACGTTCGTCATTCACCAGGGTCCAGGCGCGGTTGAGCGCGGCCGGGCCCAGATAGGCCGGGTTCCAGCGCACAGAATCGCAGGCCGCGTAGCAGACGCCGCAATTGATGCATTCGATGGCCTTGTCGACCTCAACGCGCGCCGGCGATGCTGGCTGGATGTGCGCCACCTTGTCGTGCCTGGTCTTTGACGGCGTGAAGGCGCCCTTGGCCTGCTGCCATTTTTCGAAGAATCGGGTCATGTCGGTCGCCAGGTCTTTCACCACCGGCAGATTGGCGAGCGGACCGATCTCGACCCGGCCGTCGGTAACGACCTTTTCGACATGCGTGCGGCAGGTCCAGCGCGGCCGGCCATTGACCGTCATCGCGCAGGAACCGCAGACGCCGACGCGGCACGCAAAGCGATAGGACAGGGTTGGATCGAGATGGCGCTGGATGTAGGTCACGACGTCGAGCACGGTTTGGCTGTCAACGCGGGGGACCCCGTAATCCACGTAGCGGCCCTCGCTGCGGCCGCGCCAAATCGAAACCGCTATGACGTCGCTCATTTGGCTCCTGTTCGTCGCCCGAAATTGCGGAAGATCGGCGCAGTCTAGACCGGATTGATCTCCGAAAAAAGCGCATAAATGTGAAATTTTGCTGCAGTTTTATTGAACTCGTGCTACGTGTTTCGCGATGAGCCTGCAGGCCCTCCGGACGCTGGTCGCGATCGCCGATTCCGGCTCGTTTGCCGGCGCCGCCCGCGTCCTCAATCTAAGCCCGTCGGCCGTCAGCACCCAGATCAAGAGCCTCGAAGCCGAGCTGAAGGCGGAACTGTTCGATCGCAGCAAGCGACCGCCCGTGCTCAACGACGCCGGCAAATCCGTCATAACCAAGGCGCGCATACTGATCGCCGGTTACGCCGATATTCAGAGCTACCTTAAGCTCAGTGATTCAGTCGAAGGGCACATCCGCCTGGGTGCGGTCGGCAGCACGCTCACCGGCCTAATGCCCGCCGTGCTCACCGTCATCCGTCAGCGCTACCCCAACCTGCATATCGAAATTGTTTCCGGCTTCTCCGGAGAACTGCTGCGACAGGTCAGCAGCCGCTCGCTCGATGCCGCGATCATCTCCGACTACGACTCGTCGCTGCGCGATATCAACTGGCGGCCCTTCCTGCGTGAGCGGCTCATCATCATCGCGCCTCCGGGCGCGCGCGAGCACAACCCGAAGCAGCTGGCGCAAAAGTATTCATTCATCCGCTATAGCCCCAATGCCGTGGTCGGCCGGGTGATCGATGCGGCAATCAAGCAAGCGAAGCTGGAAATAAACGAAACGATGCAGCTCGACTGGCTCGAGGCGATCGAGGCCATGGTGCATCATGGCCACGGCATCTCCATCGTTCCGGAACGGCAGATCGAGGGCGATGCCTTCTTCAACGTGCGGCGGGTCAATTTCGGCACGACGCCGCACTACCGCACGCTCGGAATCGTGCAGCCGGCAAGCTCGCGCAAGCACGAGCTGATCGACGTGCTGTTCAACGAACTGATGGCCCTGGTGCGAAAGCCGGGCATACCGCGCCAGAAGCGATGAGCGCCGTTTGCCCGCAGTTCATGCGATCAGGTAGATCGGGCTTGTCCACGCCTGATGGCCGTCGCTCTGCGTCACGCGAATATAGACCGGCAGATCGGCGCCACCGCCAAAGGCGATCGAGCGATCAAGGCTGACGCGCGGACTCCAGTCCGCCTCCGGCAAACGATAGATCGACAGTCTGCGGCCAAGGCCGCCGCCGTCAAACGTCACGGTATGGTCCTTGAGTGAGGACAATTCGACCGTGCCCGACACCACGTTCGTTTCTACCTGCAACGTGCCACGATCTGCGTCCTCGAGCCAGAGATCGATGCCGGCGAGATTTCCCGTCGTTACCGAAGTCCAGGAGAGTGCTGCTCCGGGCTTGGCTTCGATCACCTTGCGCTCGGGATTGAGGAAATTCACTGGCGCAAATCGCGCGATCCGGTTTCCGGTAACGGTTAAGCGTCCTTGCCACAGCGTCTCGCGGCCGCGGCCACGGTACTCCGCGCCTTGCCAGAGAACCCGCACGCGGCGCCCGAGATCGGCAGCGATAAAGGGGCGTACCGAATGCACTACGGCCTTGCCTTCCAGCACGTCGACGCGCTCGACCGGCGCTGTGCCGAAAATCTCGGCCGACAATTGTATCACGTTGGCGCCGGGTCGGATGATGTCGCCCATCAGCGCCTCGCGCGTCGGCACGCCTTCGACCGGCGATAGCTGCGGGTCGTCGTCGAAGCGCGTGACCGGCTTGGAAAACGTGCCGTGCAGATCAATAAAAATGCGCGCGCCCGTGGTGCCGTAATGGTGGCGGCGGCGCAGTGCCTCGAACAGGGCATCGCGTGTCAGCTCCGGCATGAAGTAGCAGGATAGGCCGCCGATCGCGCCGAACGTCGATGCGCCCGGATGCGTCGCGCCGGGGCGGCCCTTGTGGTCGTCGCTATGGCAGACGACGCCGACCCGGTATCCCATGTCGAAGGCGTCGTGCAGCAGCCACTCGAACGTGCCCCAGCTCGAATGCACTTCAACCGTGCGCTCAAGGCGTCCGTCATGCGCCATCTTGATGTCCGCATAGCGCCCGCCGACATGGGCGATGACGGCGGCATCCTCGTCCTTGATGGCATCGAATAGTTCGCGTGCGGTGTAGAGCGCTGGAGTCGAGGTCTGCCCCTCGACAAGAATATGCGACGAGCGGCGGATTGGCCGCCCTTCGTGGCGGAAGAAGATATTGCGGTCGCCGCCCATCCCGGTATTGCCCGACCATTCGTAGCCGGGCAGGCAGACGAACCGCCCCGGCTCATCGAACTTGGCGGTCAATTCGTTCAGCTCGCGCCAGAACGCGTCGGTGATCTGGAAGTCGTTGCCCTGATGGCCGACCATGTCGACGAAGGCCTTGTCCCGCGCGTAGCGGAAATACTCTTCGGCCGTGCCCATGCCGATGGTCTCGCCGCTTTGGCCATGCAAGTCGGCCCAGTAGCGGCGAAAGGCCGGCGCTTCCTTCACCACCCGCAAGGGATTGGCTCGCGCAAGCCGTTGGCCGCTCTCGTCCATCACGTTCAGTTCGACATCGCCCGACGCCTCGGCGCTGATGCCGTCGATCACGTAAGGCGCGTCGCCCGGCTTGATCTCGACGGCGCCCGGCAGACCGCGCAGCGGTTGCGATGCTTTCAGGCTCAGCCGCGCTTTCGCTTGGCCGGTAGGATTGCCCCACATGTCCTCGGCGACCAAAGCGAGCCGGAACGGCTGCCCCACGACCGCGAGCGACGGCACAACCGCCTTCCAGCTCGCCGCCGGTCCTGGGATCAGGTCAAAGCACGGCTGCTCCGGCAGTTCGACGAACTCGTAGGCCGCAAAGGCATCGACGCTGGTCTTCAGCGCGACCTTGTTCTCGCAATTAGTCTGTAGCCGGTAGCCCGGTGAGCCCTGGCGGCGGTCGCCCATACGCAGCGTGATCGTATCGCCTTTGCGCAGATAGGCGCGGCCGACGCGGATCAGGATCGTGTTCGCCCACGGCCTGATATTGAGGCGGTCGAACCAGATTTCGAGCTTGGCGCCGTTGCTGGCTTCGATCGTGGTGAAGTTTGGTGCCTCGGGATCGCTGAACTGCGGCTTGCTCATGTCCGACGTGGTGCGCCACGACACCTTGAGCATGCCGGTGTCGTCGATACCGAAGGTCCCGGCCGTGTACGTCAGCGTGAGTTCCGCATATGAGCCAGCGACGAAAGGTCCGGCGGGCGTGAGCTTTGCCGAGCCCATGTGCTCGGGAAGATAGGTCGAATAGGGCATATGCAACCTTGTGCGGATTGCGGGCTAGGCGCTACCCGCACCCGCCGATATGATCTTTATCACTTGGTTTGAAGCAGGAGTTCTCTGTGATGGCAACACGGCGCGCATTGCTTACTCTGCTGGTCCTTCTCCCATTCGCCGCGCACGCAGAGGATTGGCCGACACGACCGATACGCGTCATCGTGCCGTATCCGCCGGGCGGCTCGACCGACATCGCCGCGCGCTTGATCGGCGAGTTGCTCAGCCGATCCTTGGGCCAACAGACCATTATCGAGAACAAGTCCGGCGCCGGTGGCGTCATCGGCGTTGAGGCTGCCGCGCACGCTGCGCCCGATGGCTACACGATCCTGGTCGCGCCCGACTTCGTGACGAGTGCGCCGCACATTTTCAAGATGAACATCGATCCGATGAAGGCGCTGGTGCCGGTAATTCAGCTGTCGCGCCAGCCGGTTGTACTCGCGGTGCATCCTTCGCTCGGCGTGAATACGCTGGCGGAATTCATCACGCTGGCCAAGCGCCAGCCCGGCATGGGATTTGCGACCTCCGGCGTCGGCTCGCAGCAGCAGATCGTGGCGGAATGGTTTGCCAAGCTCGCTGGCATCAAGCTGCAGCACGTGCCCTACCGCGGCGGCGGACAGGCGATCAGTGATCTCATTGCCGGCCATATCAAGGTGGCTTCGCTCGGGTCGACGCCGCTGGTGCCGCATTACAAGGCTGGCACGGTTCGCATCCTCGCGCAGAGCACGGAGGCGCGCTCGCCGAGCTTGCCCAACGTGCCCACTTATCAGGAAGCAGGCATCAAGGGCCTGGTGCTCGACCAATGGCTCGGCGTCTTCGTTCCCACCGGCACGCCGCCGCCAATCGTCGCCAGGCTCAATGCAGAAATCGGCAAGGCGCTCGAAGAAAAGAATGTTCGCGATAACCTGCTGAAATCTGCGCAGGAGCCGGTCGGCGGAACCGCGGCGAATTTCGCGGCCCTGGTGCGCAGCGACTATGAGAAGTACGGAAATCTGGTGGAGGAGCTCGGGATTAAGGCCGAGCAGTAAGGCGCATGCGGCAGTCTGGCGAAGCATGCGCGCGATGTGGCGTTGCGGCGCACTGCGTGCCCATAAGTCGAGACGGCTCGCGCATTGATTCCGCCGCCTGTGCACCATAGGCTAATCGCGCGGCTCAAGACCAAAGAAACTTGACTGCCAATGCATGGGAGGAATTGATGGCACGGTGGTTGCGCGCAGCGATGTCGAGGAAACATCTGCTGTTTACGCTCGTTGGTGCGCTAGCGGCGCTCTTCACTCACGCGGGTATTTCATCGGCGCAGGATTATCCGACGCGACCGATCACAATCGTCGTTCCTTTTGCGGCCGGCGGCCCCACCGACATTCTGGCGCGGCTGTTCGGCCAGTCCATGAGCCAGACGCTGGGTCAGCCAATTGTAGTCGAAGACATCACCGGCGCCGGCGGCTCGATCGGTGCCGCGCGCGTTGCTCGCGCATTGCCCGATGGATATACGCTGGTAATGGGCAATCTCGGTACGCACGCCGCCGCTGTAGGGCTATATAAGAATTTGTCCTACGACCCGCGCACGGACTTTGAATCGATCATGCTCGTCGCCTCGACGCCGATGGTCCTTGATTTGCGGCCCGGCTTTCCCGCAAAGTCGCTCAAGGAATTCACGGAGTATGCCAAGACGCATTCGTTGACGAGCGGCAGCGCGGGCATCGGCTCGATATCGCATTTGACCTACTTGCTCTACGCCCATCTCACCGGCGCGAAGCTTCAGCACGTGCCGTATCGCGGCCTATCCGAAGCGATGAATGGACTGCTTGGCGGACAGGTCGATATGCTATTCGACCAGGTCGTGACCTCGACGCCACAAATTATGGCCGGCAAGGTCATCCCGCTCGCCGTCACCACGACGGCACGTGCCCCGTCGATTCCGAACGTGCCCACCTCAGTCGAGGCCGGCATGCCGGATTTGCAAACGATAGCTTGGTCCGCCCTGTTCGCTCCGAAAGGCACACCCAAGGCGATCGTCGAAAAGCTCAATGCGGCGGTGGACAAGGCCATGCACGATCCGTCGGTCATCGCGCGCTGCAAACAAATCGGCGCCGATCTGCCGCCGACCAGTCAGCGCACCCCGCAATATCTCGGTCAGCTCGTGAGCTCGGAAGTCGACAAGTGGACGCCCCTGCTCAAGGCATCGACAGCTGCAAGCAAGTAGGATGCGGCTTACCCAGCAAGCAGCGGCCTAGATCTCTCGCGCTAGAGCATTCGGCGCTTAAGGTGGCGCATATCCTGCGTGTTTGAAATAGTTGGCACATTCCTGTGGTGTGATGGCGTGCAGTGCATCACCGATTTTGTCCCAGTGGACGTCACGGGATCGCGCTGTGGCCTTTCGTAGAAGCGGCTTGAGTTTGGCGAAGACCATTTCGATTGGGTTTAAATCGGGCGAATAGGGTGGAAGGTAGACGAGCCCGGCGAGGATCAGGTCGATTTCGATGGTGTCGTCGGCACGGTGCAAAGCCGATTATGGCGTAGCGTGATCGGTGGCTAGCCATGACGTACGTCAAAGTTTGAATCAGCACTTGGTGCCATAGGTCAGGTTTAGCAGCCGGCGGAGTGAGCAGGAATACTCTGCACCACGAGGAGAGAATTTGGTTTGGTCGAGTTGAACAAATGAAATGAGGAGATCACATGAAATATCTTCTCGTCGCCGTTGGTATTGTCTTCGCTTTGCCTGCGGTTGCGTATCCCGATCGGCCAGTCACATTCATCGTTCCGTTCGCTGCCGGCGGTGACGCGGACCTTGCGGGACGCAATCTTGCTGCGGCGGCACACGGCTTGCTGAAGCAGCCGGTTGTCGTCATTAATAAGGCAGGCGCGAGTGGAAGCATCGGCTCCCAGCAGGTCAAGAACGCGTCGGCGGACGGATACATGCTTCTCGTGGCGCGCGTTGGCTCGAATGCGGTGCTACCGGCGCTAGAGAAGAATCTCTCATACAAATGGAACGACTTTACGTTCATCGGTCTACTCGAACTGAACCCCGTAGTTTGCGTGGTGCACCCCGCTTCGCCTTATAAGACACTTGATGATCTTGGACGCGCGCTTAAGGCTCAACCGGGCAAGCTCAACTACAGTTCGTCGGGAGTAGGGACGATATTGCATCTCGGCGCGCAGCTCCTGCTTCAGGCATTCGGAGTGGCCGGAGATGCGGCTACGCACGTGCCGTACAAGGGCGGCAGCGAAGCAGCGCTCGCGGTCCTATCGCGCAACGTGGACTTCAGCTGCGGCAATCTAACATCTGCGATTGGTCTCATCCGGAGCAGGAGTTTGCGCGCGCTCGTTGTGACCACGCCGGAGCGCGTGAAGGATATTCCCGATGTACCTACGGCGCGCGAGGCTGGTTATCCGCAGCTCGAGGCGATCGTCGGTTGGAGTGCTCTTTATGGTCCGCCGAAGATGGACCTCGAAGCGCTCGCAAAATGGACGGAAGTGCTTCGCCGGGTCGCCATCGATCCTGCGTGGATCGCGGGCGAGGAGAAGATAGGCAGTATCCCGCGAATCTTGTCGCCACGGGAGACCGAAGCTTTCGTTGCTGACCAGTTCAAGGTGTATGACCGGCTCGGTAAACAGCTCAACCTGGAACTACATTAGGCCAATGACATCTCGACATCGTGGCGCCGACACGCTCGTGAAAGCAATGGCAAGCGCCGGCGTCCGGCGCATATTCACGCTCTCGGGCAACCACATCATGCCGATCTTCGATGCCGCGTTTGACGCCGGTATCGTGCTCATCCACACGCGCCATGAGGCGGCGGCCGTGCATATGGCCGATGCGTGGGCGCGATTGACGGGCGAGCCGGGCATCGCGCTCGTCACGGGCGGGCCCGGTCATGCGAACGCGTTGGGCGCACTCTATACCGCGGCGATGGCCGAATCCCCGGTGGTGCTGCTCTCGGGACATGCGCCGAACAACCAGCTCGGCATGGGCGCATTCCAGGAGATGCGGCAAGCGGATATCGCCGCTCCGCTTGCAAAGGCGGCATTCACGAGCGCACGTGCGGGCGACGTCGCGCGAGATTTTGTGAGGGCAATCCGTGAGGCACGCTCGGGGCGCCCTGGGCCGGTGCACCTGAGTTTGCCGACTGATTGCCTCGACGACGAGGCGGATATGGAGAACGTTCCGCGCGCCGAAGCCTTTTTTAACGATGCAATGGCACTCGATGTCAGCGTAGCGGACGGAATGCTGGAACAGCTGCGGCGTGCGCGGCATCCGCTGATTCTCGCAGGCCCAGCGCTGATGACGCAGAAGGGCCGCCAATCTACTGCCGGGCTCCAAGAGGCTTTGCAGATTCCCGTCATTGGGATGGAGAGTCCGCGCGGCATCGCCGATCCTAGTCTCGGTGCGTTTGCGCAGATCCTGGCGCAAGCCGATTGCATTCTGCTTCTCGGCAAGCGGCTCGACTTTACGCTCAAATTCGGCAAGCCGCCGGCATTCGATGCGCATTGCAAATTTCTGCAAATCGATGCCGAATCCGAAGAAATCGAACGGACGGGTCGCGCAGTGCATGCACGATTGTCTGTGAGCGCGCTCGCTGAGCCGTTCGCGGCGGCAGAAATGCTTGCGCGTTGCGCGCAAGCTAAGCCGGCCGCGAAGTGTGGTTGGCTCGGGGAGACCCAGGCGGCGATCGGGTATCGGCCAGCAGAATGGGATACTGCAAAGTCCAATCAATCTGACCGCATTCATCCGGTAGAGGCGCTGCGCCCGTTACAGGCAATCCTCGATGGGCACCCGGATTCTGTATTCATCTCAGACGGGGGAGAATTCGGCCAATGGGCGCAGGCGTGCCTCAGCGCGCCGAATCGCATCATTAACGGTGTTGCCGGCTCGATCGGAGCAGCGCTACCCTTTGCCCTCGCTGCGCGTATTGCCAAGCCGGATGTTCCGGTGATCGCCGTAATGGGTGACGGCACATTTGGGTTTCATCCGGCAGAAATCGATACGGCCGTGCGTTACGGATTGCCCTTTGTATGCATTGTAGGCAACGACTCGCGCTGGAACGCGGAATATCAGATCCAGTTGCGCGAATACGGACGCAGTCGTCTCCACAGCTGCGAGCTCCTGCCCACGCGATACGACCGCGTGGCGATCGCTTTCGGTGGGTATGGGGAGTTGGTGACGAGTGTGAAGGAGGTAGGGCCGGCGGCGCATCGTGCGATGATGTCTGGCCTGCCCGCTTGCATCAACATTTTGATCGAAGGACTCGCGGCGCCCAGCCGTCAATAGGTCAGAATGGTTGTAGACCGGCCCGCGCTACGGGCCGTGGATCAATATATTCGACCGAACAGTATGATCCAGCAATAAACGGCCCGGACGGCGCAAGCTTAATCGAGCCCACATGCTCCGGGAGATAGGTCGAGAATGGCATGATAGGCCTTATCGGGAAAATAGCGCTGTGCACCACACAACCCAAACACTCTTCGACATGCGTGGGCCAAAGTCGGTGTCGGTCAACGGTTACTCGACTTTTATATTCAGTTCGTGCACCAATCGTCGATATTTTTCATAGTCATCGTGCACGAGTTGCAGGAATTGTGCGACGGTACCGCCGACCGGCTCCTGCGCGGCTTGTATTAAATTGTTGCGAATTGTCGGGTCTTTAAGCGCTTTATTGATCTCATCATTGAGGCGATTGATGATCGGCGCCGGCGTCCCGGCCGGCCCGAACACGCCTAGCCATTGCGTGATCACAAGCCCTTTAAAGCCCGCTTCCTGATAGGTCGGAACATTCGGTAGACTCGGTGAACGCTCTTCGGTTGATTGTGCCAAGATGCGCAGCCCGCCTGATTTGTATTGCGGAATGACAGGAGAGGAGCCGAGGGAACCGATCTTTACATGGCCAGCAATAAGATCGGTGATGGCTTGGCCACCGCCGCGATACGGAATGTGCTCAAGTTTGATGCCGGCAAGCTTTGCGAACCATGCCGCGGTCATATGCTGTTGTGAGCCCGCCCCCGATGTTGCAGACCCAAGGCCTGGTTCTTTCTTTGCGAGAGCAATCAGCTCAGCAAGGGTACTGACGCCAAGTGAAGGATGAACAGCCAGAACCACCGGCTGGCGCGATAGTTGGATGATCGGCATAAGATCCTTGATAGGATCGATTGTCATTTTGAGGATGTGCGGGTTGCTGGCGACCTGATCGGTCGTGACGAGCACCGTATAGCCGTCTGGTGCACTTTTGGCTGCAAACTCTATTCCGACGTGCCACTGGCACCCGACTTGTTTTCAACGTAAACCTGCTGACCGAGGGAACTGGACAAATGGGCTGCGATGAGACGCGCGCCTACGTCAGTCGAACCACCGGCCGGAAACGGAACAATAAAACGAACGGAGCGGTCCGGCCACGTTTGGCTTTGCGCAATGATAGGCATCGCAAAGACAAGACAAAAGAGAGCAAGCAACCCACGAATAATTAGCATCGGATGCCTCCCTTTATTGGCGGGTCAAAAACTGCCGTCTGCTGCCCGGCAGCTCTACCCAATGATTTTGACCAATCGCATCTCAGGATTTACCTCGACCTCGGCGCCATTCGGAATTGCAGCGGTGATGTCTGTTTCAAATCCGCAGAGCATAGGCACGTCGCCAAACGCAGCGCCTTGAGCCAAAATCGGGTTGACGGAGTTTAATATCAGGGCAAGTGGGACGAGGCGGCGCGACTGCATCTCGTGCAGCATCCATGCCGTTGCTACGCCGCCCTTGGCAGTATCGAGAACTAATATTTTTCCGACGTAAGACTGCCCTGCCAATTTATGCGTAGGGCGGGAGAATACCCCTGCGATGCGATCGAGATCATAGCGCGCCGAAAAACCGTCAGTCGCGACAAGTGCCTTTCCACACACTGTGCGGCCCATTGCGTGGCGAGATTGGAAAACCTTGGCACTCATAGCGCCGCCAATCGTCCGCTGACAGCGGCGTCAACGCAGGCTTCCATCGAACCTATCATCGGCTGGTAACCATAGCCGCCTAGGATATTGACCAACTTGGCGCTGTTAGTCGCAAGTGACTTCCAACCATTGGCCTCTGCTATTTCCCTGGCGTAGGACTGATAAAAACACATGCCCGAAAGAACGGTCCCGCCAGCATCTTCAATCCGCGCGGTGTACCCCATTCGGTCGCAGTCTGGCTTTATTTGTGGACTCGTCACTGCCAGAAGCGGGACGCTAAACCGCCGTCCGTCGCAAAGCTCTGCCAAGTCACGCAGTTCATAAAGACTAAGTTGTGGTGCAGAGAACACAACGACATCCACTCGATCGTCTTTCCGGTAGGATTCCTGAAATACCTGGATGGCGGCTTTTCTCACATAATGGCTAGGCAGGCCTGTGGGTGCTACGTCGGCGAGTTCGCCCGCTTCTGGCGTATGGCCTACGATATGGAACAGCGCAGAAGACCCGAAGCTCGCCATTGCGGCACCGAAATGCTTCATTTGATCCGATCGTGGCGCACCCTCAATTCCCTCGATCACCGGCACGGCCCAGTAATTGCCCGCAATGCGTCCAATCACCCCGCCAAGTGCGCCCCATTCGTTGAGTGAGACGGGCGTGAAGTCAGTGCGAATATGCAAAGTTCCCCGACGCTGCTCGGGCAAGTGAAATCCATACCGCGGCGTGCGTCCGGTAAGCCCGGCAGCCAGTGCCGAAGGGCCGCCCTCAAAGTTCGATCGCGCACCGCAGACAGAATTTGAGTAGATGACCACCCCGGTGTCACCGAAAGCGCAGTGCTCATTGCGTGTTGGAGCCTGAATTGTCTGATAATTGATGCAGGTGTCCGTCATGAGGACACCGAGTTTGACAAAGGCAGCGATCGCGCGCCGCTCCAAATCAAGCATTCTCGTGGTGTGCCCGAGGAACGCGGCCTTGGCGAAATCAGTGCCCCGCGGATCCGTAATCGTCGGAACACGCACCCGCCGCTGTCCTTCAGTGGCTGATGCCAGTCCCTCGAGCCAGCGTACGCCGGCTTCGCCGAGGCTTTCAGTATCGGCCATGATGTGCGCTTGGGTCACTGGGACGAAATCGTTGGCACCAAAGAATTCACCAACAATTATCTGGTGCCGCAGCGCCTGTTGTGGGATCGGGCCCGATTTGCCGGCCAGAATGTCTTGTTCTTCATCGTTGAGGTGCATGGAAGTCATTCTATTTTTGCGCCGAACACGCGCACGGCATTGCCCCACTTAATAATTTCATATTTCTGAAATTGTGCAAATGCACACCAAGCCCATCGCCTAACATCTGCGCCAGAGGTCGTGCCACGATATCGGGCGGATCGCCGGATGGAAACGGACGATCAATCGGATTTGCCGTCCTGCGGCGTACGGCTGAGCGGCAGCTGAACCCAATCGTCCTAGGATGCTGGTAGTGGCCGCCACGGCGGCCATTTGCAAAAAAATATTTTTGATGCATGGGCACCAATCTAAAGCCAGCGCACATCACATTCAATCTGGCTAAAGGAGTGATCTGCGGGCGAAGTCAAAACTATATCAGAACAATGCAGCATGGAATATCGTGCGGTTTGGCCGATGCGAATTTGACGCTCTCCGTGAAAAGATCAGTGCTTCAACTTCATTTGGTTGCACTGCAATCCCGCCAGATCTCATGTGCCTGTCGGCTGGTATGCCCGCAAGCACGGCAAGCAACCTCACGACGGCCTTAATCGCCCGCCGGTGATTTCTGCTTTTCTATCACAAGCAGGACCTGGGCCACGGATGTAGTAACGCTCGGGACGGTAGAGCGTCGAATTCCTACCAAGAAATCTTGTTTCGGTAGTCACTAGCAAATCGAACAGTCTGCGGAAAAGGAACATTGGCTAAACCATCGACATGTGACGCTCTTCGGTTCTACGAAATTCGGCGTGAAATCCGGGTTGCGGAGAAAAATTGAGGCCCATTGCCGAATTCACCGGCTTGTCCAGATCAGCATGACGCCTGACAAAAAAAGGAGCGCCATGACGATCTGCTGGAAACCGCGATCACCGAGCCGCTCGTAGACCATCGCTCCAAGCCACGCGCCGCAGACAGTTCCGGGTAGCGCCGCTATTGTCGCTAATCCTACTTGCTGCGTTAGGAGGCCAGAATATGCGTGAGAGATGAGCGCAGTCGTGAGTATCGATAAGTTGAATGTTTGTAGGACGCTTCGCCGATATTCCTTCGTGTAACCGCGAATATCCGTCCATACGATTAGTAACGGCCCCGAGAACCCAGCCAGCCCGCCAAGTACGCCGCCGCCAAAGCCCACTGCGCCGTCCGCAACTCGTCCACCAAACGCGCCGCGCATCTGCACCTTGCGGGCTAAGGCGTAAGTCGCATAGGACACGAGAAAGAGTCCCACGCCAAACTTGAAAATTCTCGGATCGATCTGCGACAGGAGCATGGTACCCATCGGAACGCCGATAAGTCCGGGGACGACGAACGGCAATAGGCGCCTCCATTCAATCGTATACCAGATCATCGGCAGCGTCTGGAGCTGCGATACCACGGAGCAAATGATCACAAGGGACGCCGCTACGGGCGGTGAAATCGTGTAGAGCCACAGGCCCATCGCCGTAATGCCCGTCCCGAACCCTGTAAGTCCATTTACGAAGCCACCGGCTAAAGCGCCAAGGAGGATGATAATGATCTGATCTATGGAGATAGTTTGGCTCCCCGCGTCGACTAGGCAATGGCTCAAGCCGAAGGTTATCGGACAAGATGCCTGAAATTGAGTCCATTACGTAGAATGATCACCGCGGCCCGCGCAATATGATGATCGGCGCTGCGGTCAAGCACCTGAGCGAGTAATGTCGCTAATGCCACAAAGCAAACATACCGACGCAGCCAGCGAATGTCTGCTTCTGGGGAGGAGCCGGAATTGCGCGTTTTTTGCATCCGATAAGCTATTTTTGCTTTTCTTATCGCTCGAATCAGTAGCGCAGCAATAATTCCCTCATACAGCCGGGTATTTCCCTGTTGAGCCGAGATAATCCCCTGTTATGTCGCGCAGAGAATTTTGTTGAAAGCCTTTGAATTTGCTCGATTCATCTCCCACGAAACGATCGCGTGGCAACCATTGTATTGAAGCGACTTTTCCCGTTTTTTGTTGCGCGGAGAGACGAATTTTCGCACAACAAGTGGCACGCCTTTGCCGGGGTGGCGCCGATTGCACTTGGGGGCTCGTTTTGTCCGAGACCGCTGCCTCGATCGTGGCCGCCCACCGGGCGGGAACGGTGACGCCGGAACAGACGGTCGCGCGCAGCTTCGCCCGAATCCGCGCGCACGACGACAACGCCATATTCATCAGTCTACGCGCAGAAGCGGACGTAATGGCGGAAGCGCGCGCGCTTGGCCCCGCCGATGCACCCGGGCGCCCGCTTTTCGGAGTTCCAGTCGCGGTCAAGGACAATATCGACGCGGCCGGCATGCCGACGACGGCGGCCTGTCCAGCCTTCAGTTATCAGCCGGCGCAGGATGCGACCGCGGTGGCACGTCTGCGCGCGGCCGGCGCGCTCATCATCGGCAAAACTAATCTTGACCAGTTCGCTACCGGGCTCGTTGGCGTGCGCTCGCCTTATGGCGTCCCTCGCAACACATTTAACGCCGACCTTATTCCCGGCGGTTCGAGCTCCGGCTCGGCGGTGGCGGTCGCCGCCGGATTGGTGCCGCTCACGCTCGGAACCGACACGGCCGGCTCCGGCCGCGTGCCGGCGGGTCTCAATAATATCGTCGGTCTGAAGCCGAGCCTCGGCTTGGTCTCGACCTATGGCGTGGTGCCCGCCTGCCGCACGCTTGACTGCGTGTCGGTATTTGCGCTGACCGTCGATGATGCCTGGACCGCGCTCGCGGTCATGGCGGGACCTGATGCCAAGGATCCCTATTCGCGCCAGCGGTCGCTCGCGACGCCCGGCGCTATGCCGCCGCACGTCAAGCTCGGCGTTCCGCGCACTGGCCAGCGGCTCTTTTTCGGCGACCGCCAATTCGAGGCCGCGTACAATATAGCGATCGATCGGCTGGCGCGGCTTGGCGGCAAGATCATCGAGATCGACATCGAACCGTTCTACGAAACTGCGCGCTTGCTCTATGAAGGTCCTTGGGTGGCCGAGCGCGCGCTCACCGCACGGTCCTTGCTGGCGTCGGACCCCGACGCCTTTCATCCGGTGACGCGCGAGATCATTCTGAGCGGGCTGCGCCCCACGGCGATTGACGCCTTCGCCGCATTCTACAAGCTGGAAGAACTGCGCCGCGTCGCCGATCACATGTTCCGCTCGATTGATGCGCTGGCGCTGCCGACCGCGCCGACCGCCTATACCGTCAAGCAGGTGCTGGCCGACCCGATCCAACTCAACAGCCGGCTCGGCACCTATACAAATTTCGTCAACCTGCTCGACCTTTGCGGTCTCGCTCTGCCGGCGTCCATCACCGAGGCCGGCGTGCCGTTCGGCATCACGCTGCTGGCGCCGGGCGGCGCCGACGCGCGGCTGGCCGAGATCGGCCGCGTGTTTCATGCCGATACGGCGTTGCCGCTCGGCGCGCTCAAACAGCCGCAGCCGCCGCTGACCCCGGTATCGAAATCGCCCATGTCGGGCGAGGCCGCTGTAGCCGTTGCCGGCGCGCATCTCTCGGGCCTGCCGTTGAACGGCGAATTGCGCGCGCTCGGCGGCCGCTTGCTCGAGGCGGCGAGGACCGCGCCCGATTACCGGCTCTATGCGTTGACCGGAACGACGCCGCCAAAGCCCGGCCTGCTGCGCGTCGAGGGTGGAAAAGGCGTAGGCGTCGAGGTCGAAGTCTGGGCGCTGCCGTTCGAAGCCTTCGGGCGTTTCGCCGATGCCGTGCCGGCGCCGCTCACGATCGGTACTATCACGCTTGCAGACGGCCGCAAGGTGAAAGGCTTTCTGGTCGAGGCCGCCGCGACTGCCGGCGCGCGCGACATTTCCAGCTTCGGCGGATGGCGGGCTTTTCTGGCGCGCGAAATAATTCCGGCGTGATGCGTTACAGCGATTCGCTGTACGTCTCGTATTCGTCGCGCACGGTGACGATGTGCGCGTACATGGCGGAGCCGGCGATGGCGTGCTCGCCGCGCAGGATCGCCTCCACCACGCGATCATGCTCGACATGGGATTTGGCGAGCCGGCCGAGATTGCGGAATTGCGCGCGGCGGAACGGTTGCACGCGTGCCCGCGTCGCTAGCGTGATCTCGGCGAGATAGGTGTTGTGGGCGCCGTTATAGATGCAGTTGTGGAAGGCTTCGTTGACCTCGTGATAGTGCTGCGGATCGCCACTCTGGATCAGCACGCGTAATTTCTCATGGATGTCCTCAAGCGCGCGCCGCTCGATGCTGGTCATGCGCTCGGCGGCAAAGCTGGCGCAGAGCGTCTCCAGCTCCGCCATGACTTCGAACATGCCCGCGAGCTGCTCCGCGCTCGGCCGCGCCACCACGGCGGCGCGGTGGGCGCGGACTTCCACCAGGCCGCTCGCCGCCAGCAGGCGGATCGCCTCGCGCACCGGCGTGCGCGAGACATCGAAGCGGCGCGCCAGCGTGGTCTCGTCGAGCGCCGCGCCCGGCGTCAGCGCGCCGCGCACGATTTCGTCGGCGAGCTGGAGGCGCAGTACCTCGGCGCGCGTTTTGCGCGGCCAGCGGACGTCCGGCGTCTCGGTAGCTGGCGCGATCATGCTCATGTGGAAACCTCGCCCCGGCGCGTCCGTCAAACCGGCGGATGCGGAATCGCCGCCAACAGATCGCGGGTATAGCTCGCTTCCGGCGCCACCATTACGCGCTCGGTCGGTCCCTGTTCGACGATTTTTCCCGCCTGCATAACGATGACACGGTCGCACAAAAGCCGCACCACGTTGAGGTCGTGGGACACGAAAAGGTAGCTCATTCCCAGCGAATCTTTAAGGTCCTGCAATAGGTTAAGGACAACCGCCTGGACCGACACGTCGAGCGCGGCGGTTGGCTCGTCGAGGATGACGAGGTCGGGCTTGAGCGCGATGGCGCGGGCGATGCCGACGCGGGCCTTTTGCCCGCCGGAAAGCTGGTGCGGAAAGCGGTCGAGCAGATTGAGCGGCAGGCCGACTTGCGCGGCCAGTTCTTCGCAGCGCGCGCGCACCTCGCCGCGCGCGATGCCGCCGAGCCGCAACAGCGGATCGGCGATCGCGCGCGCGGCCGTGAAGCGCGGATTGAGGCTGTCGGTAGGGTCTTGAAAAACCATCTGGATTCGCTTGCGCAAGGGCAGCGTGGCGAAATCTCGGGCGGGGATTTCGCCGATGTCGTCGCCGGCAAAGGTGATCAGGCCGGAACTCTTGTCGATCAGCCGCATCACCATCATCGAGGTGGTGGATTTGCCGCAGCCGGATTTGCCAACGAGTCCAACGCTTTCGCCGCGCGCAATGGAGAAACTGATGCCGTCCACGGCGCGGAAGGTTTCGGTTTCCACCGGCGGTTTTTTGCCAAAAATCTTGCCCAGCGAGGTTGGCAGACCTTTGCGCGGATATTCTTTGACCAGCTTTTCGACCACGAGCAGCGGAGAGGTGGCGGCAGAAGACATCATCACCGGACCAGACGTCACACTGGTCGTGGCAGAGCTCGATGTTCTACTGGCTTCTCTTTCCGGCTCAGCGCGCGGATGTTCTGACTCGGCCAAAAGGTCGCGCAGCGACACCCCGAGCCGCGGCGTGGCGCGCATCAGCTTGCGGGTATAGGCGTGCGACGGCTTCTTGAAGATGACGGCGGACGTCGCGCTCTCCACCACGTGGCCCTTCTCCATCACCATCACGCGATCGCAATAGGCGGCGGCGAGGCCGAGGTCGTGGGTGATCAGGATGGTCGACATGCCGCGCTCGCGCGTGAGTTCGACCACGAGATCCATCACCGCTTTCTGGGTGGTGACATCGAGCCCCGTGGTCGGCTCGTCGGCGATCAGCAATTGCGGGCGGCAGGCGAGCGCCAGCGCGATCACCACGCGCTGGCACATGCCGCCCGATAGCTCGAACGGATAGGCATGGTAGCGTTCGCGCGGCCGCGCGATGCGCACTTGCTCGAGCGTCTCGATCGCCCGCTCGCTCACCGCCGCGCTGTCCACCTGCGCGTGCTGCAGCAGGACGTCCTCGATCTGGCGGCCGACCTTGCGGATCGGATTGAGCGCGGCGCGCGGGTTCTGGAAGATCATCGACATCTCGCGCCCACGCAGGTCGCGCATGTCGCTTTCCGGCGTGTTGCGCAGGTCGAGCCCGCTGAACATGACGGAGCCTTCGGCGATCTTTCCGGCGCGGTCGAGGATGCGCATCACCGCATAGGAAGTGACCGATTTGCCCGAGCCGGATTCGCCGACGATAGCGAGCGTCTCGCCCTTGGCGACGGTGAGATTGACGTTCTCGACCGCACGCACGATGCCGCGCCGGGTGGCGAACTCGACCGTAAGGTCCTGCACCGCGAGCAGCGGCAGCGTGCTGTCAACGCTACGCAGCGGTTCTGAAGGCTTCTTTGCCTTTCTTGCCATGGCTCAGGTGCGCCTTTGCGGATCGACTAGGTCGCGCAACCCGTCGCCCAGCAGGTTGAAGCAGAACACCGCCAGCATCAGTGCCGCACCGGGAAACAGCGCAATCCACCATTCGCCGGAGATGATGTTGCCGGCGCCTTCCGCCACCATGATCCCCCATTCCGGCGTCGGCGGCCGTACGCCGAGGCCGATGAACGACAGCCCCGCGGCGTTGAGGACGGCGTAGCCCATAGTGAGCGAGATCTGCACCATCATGATCGGCATGATGTTGGGCAGGATGTGCGTCAGCAGGATGCGGAAGTCGCCATTGCCGGACAAGCGCGCCGCCTGCACGAAGCCGGCGTCGCGCCGCACATTGGCTTCGGCGCGGGCGACACGGACATAGAGCGGGAAATTGATGATCGCAGTGGCGATCACGATATTGGTCACGGTGTTGCCGAGCGCGGCGACGATGCCCATGGCCAGCACGAACAACGGAAACGCCATGATGGTGTCGGAGATGCGGCCGACAATGCGGTCGGTCCAGCCACCGAAGAAGCCGGCGGCGATGCCAGCCAATCCACCCATGGCGAAGACCAGCGCGACCGATGTAACGGCGATAATGAAATCGAGCCGGGTCGCCACGATGACGCGACTGAAGATGTCGCGGCCGAGCTGATCGGTCCCGAACCAGTGCTTGAGCGACGGCGCCTGCAGCGTGGCCGCCGTGTCGCTCGCCAGCGGGTCGTGCGGCACAACATAGGGGCCGATCAAAGCGCACAGCGCGATCAGCGTGAACAGGGCAAACGCAAAACCGGTCACCGGGTTTTCGGAAACCACGTAGCGCGCGTGACGAAAGATGGAATTGCTTTCGCTCATCCTTCCAGCCTCACGCGCGGATCGATGATGCCATAGAGCAGGTCGATGATCAGGTTGAGCACCACATAGAGGACCGCCATCGTCAGCACGAAGCCTTGCACCGGCGCGAAGTCGGAGGTGATCAGGGCTTCCACCGCATAGGAGCCGATGCCCGGCCAGGCGAATACCTTTTCGACCAGGACGTTGGCGCCGAGCAGGAAGGAGAACACCATGCCGAGCGTGGTGATGACTGGCAGCATGGCGTTGCGGAACGCGTAAGTGATGATGACGGTGCGATTGTCGAGCCCGCTGGCGCGCGCCGTGCGCACAAAGTCGGACGCGAGCACCGCGAGCATCGAGGCCCGCGTCATGCGCGCGATCGGCGCCAGCGAGAAGATGCCGAGCGTGAAGCCGGGCAGCAGCAGCTGGCTGAGCGAAGCGCGGAAGGCCTCCAGATTGCGGGCGAGCAGGCTATCGATCAGGTAGAAGCCGGTGATCTGCGGCGGCGGCGTATAGAACACATCGATGCGGCCGAGCGGCGCCGGCGACCAGCCGAGCTTGAAATAGAACACGTAGACCAGCAGCAGTCCGGTGAAGAACACCGGCAGCGACACGCCGGCGGTCGCCACCACGCGGCAAGCATGGTCGATCCAGGAGCCCTGTTTGACCGCGGCGACAATGCCAAGCGGAACGGCGATGACCATCGACAGGATAAGGCCGAACAGGGTGAGTTCCGCCGACGCGGGCAGCCGGTTCTTGATCTCCGTCACCACGGGTTGCCCGGTGGACAGCGAGTTGCCGAGGTCGCCATGGGCGAGATCGCTGACGTAGCGGCCGAACTGCACGATCAGGGGTTTGTCGAGACCGAGCTTGACGCGAATCTGCTCGATCGCTTCCTTGCCGGCGGCAGGACCCGCGAAATAAGCGGCGGGATCGCCGGGTAAGCGCACGGGTGAGCAAAAACGTAACGATCACCACTCCGATCAGGTTCGGGATGACCAGCAACAGCCGCTTGAAAATCATGCCGAGCACGGCGTTATCTCCGGTCATTCCGGGGCGCGAGATTTCGCGCGCGAACCCGGAATGACGGCTCTCACCCTTTCACCAGCGTGCGGTAGTCGAGCCGCCGGTGGAACCAGTAGGCGTAGCCCGACACATTCTTCTGCATCGCGACGTTGACGTAAGGCTGATAGAGCGGGACGCGCGGCATGTCGGCGTAGACTTGGTCGACGAAGCCCTTCACGTCCGTCTCGTAGGCCGCCTTGTCGCCGTTCGCTGCGGCCGTCACCGCGCCGTCGATGAAAGCGTCCGTCGTCTTCGACTGGTAGCTCATGGTGTTGAAGATCGAATTTTTGCCGTGGTAGCACCAGATGAAGAAATATTCCGGGTAATCGAGCCAGCCGGAGAACACGTTGGTGTAGAGCGGCAGCATTTTCTTGTTGAGCTCGGTGCGCCAATTTGCGCCGGGTATCTTGTTGATCGTGCACTTGATGCCGATCTGTCCGAGGCTTTCCTGCACCAGCACGCAGAGCGGCTCGTTGACACCGGCAAATCCGAGGTCGAACGAAATCGTGGTCTCGA
The DNA here is from genome assembly GCA_963739075.1 of uncultured Alphaproteobacteria bacterium. Taxonomy (GTDB): domain Bacteria; phylum Pseudomonadota; class Alphaproteobacteria; order Rhizobiales; family Xanthobacteraceae; genus Pseudolabrys. The sequence continues at coordinate 105,103 of CAVTZC010000010.1, forward strand.
AGCCGTTGGGATAGCCGGCCTCCGCCATCAGCGCCTTGGCCTTGGCGATGTCGGTGTTGAATTTATGCGGCTGCGGCCAGGCCACTTGCGTCGGCGCATCGGCCGGTGCGCCGAACATCGGCTTGGCGAGGCCGAACAGCACCGCGTCCATGATCTTCTGGTACGGAAGCGCATAAGCCACCGCTTGCCGGACTTTAAGATTGTCGAACGGCGGGTTCTTGACGTTCATACCGATGTACTGGATGCCGTTGCTGTAGGGCGTCGAAATGATATCGAGCTTGCCGTCGGTCTTGAGCTCGACGAAATCCTTGTTCGGCAGATCGTAGGAAATGTCGGCGTCGCCGCGCTCGAGCAGCGCGCGCCGGTTGCCGGCGGACGGCACCATGCGCCAAATGATGCGCTTGGTCTTCGGCAATGGACCGCCCACCCAGGCGTCGTTGCGCTCGAGCACGACTTGCGTGCCGGCGGTCCATTGCGTGACCTTGTAGGCGCCGCTGCCGGCAGTGTTCTGCTTGGTATAGTCGAGTCCCCACGGGTCCTTGTCGGTCGCGTGCTTCTTCACCAGCTCGGAATTGACGACGCAGGGAACGATCACCGCCATGTCGGGAATCGTCAGCCGGTCCTTGCGCAGGAAATCGACGCGGAAGGTATTGTCGTCGACGACGACGAACTGCTCCGGCTTGGTCAACGAGCCGGCGGCCATCTGGAAGGTGGGGAATCCGCCGACGGTGACGGCGCGGTCGTAGGACCACTTCACGTCCTTGGCGGTGACCGGCGTGCCGTCCTGGAACGTAGCTTTCTTTTTCAGCTTGAAGGTGACGGACATGTCGCCGACCTTCATGTCGTCGGCGAGCTCCATCTTGAACTTGTTCTTGTCGTAATACGGCTTGCCGTCGACCGTCTTCATCTCATGGCTGATGAGGCGGTCGTAGCAATTCCACGACACCTCATAGCCGGGCACGTTGGTGCCGACGCCGTGGATGTCGAGATTGTTGGGGCCGCTCTCGGAGACGATCAGCATCGTCTCCTGACGCGATTGCGCTTTGGCCGGCGACCAGACCGCCGGGGCGGTGACCGCGGTGCTAGCCGCGAGCGCGCTGATCGATTGCAGGAATTGGCGACGTTTCATGATGAACACCTCCCGAAATGCACGGCAGATCATCCGCAAGCGGCGTGCCAAAACCGGCCGCGCTGCACAATTTCCGTAAAGGATTGATTCAACGAGGGGAACGCGGAAGCGGGCGCAGAAGGCCGAAAGGCGCTGCCGCGACGAATTGCATACAATAGAGTGAATTAGCCTAACATTTAGGCATAAGTCATGATTTGAAAACCAGCCTCAAGCTACGGCGCGGGTGGGGATGGCGACGCGGTGGCGGCACACGTGTTTATCATCAATGTCGATGCCGAGACCGGGGCGGTCGATGGCATCGACATGGCCGCGCGCGGTGCGGATCGGCTGCGCGGTCACGTCCTCGGCCAGCGCGATATGCGTCAGCGTCAGCCCCCAGGCGATGTTGGGGATGACGCTGGCGACGTGCAGCGCCGCCGCGCAGGCGATGCTCGATTCGCCGGTCTTGCAGGAAATGTTGACGCTCATGCCGAGGCTGTCGCACAGGCGGCCGGCTTCGGCGACCGCGCGCAGGCCGCCGAGCTTGATCGCCTTCAGGCTGACGCCGCGCGCGGCCTTGCGCTCGTGATGCCGGGCAATGTCGGCGAGCGAATGGATGCCTTCGTCGGCGCCGATCGCGATGTCCGGCGCGGCCGCGGCGACCGCCGCCATGCCGGCAAGATCTTCGGCCGTGACCGGCTGCTCGAAGAAGTCGAGGCCGCAACCTTGCACCGCGCGTACATAGTCGATGGCTTGCGCGGTGGTGAAGCCCTGGTTGGCGTCGGACGAAATCAACAAGCCGCTGCCCAGCACGTTGCAGATCGCGCGCGTGCGGGCGGCGTCGTTCGCGGCCGTGTCGATGCCGACCTTGATCTTGTAGGCGGTGAAGCCCGCCGCCTTCTTCTTTTCCGCATCGCGCAGGTCGCCGTCGAGATCGCCGCTGCCGACGACGGCCAAGAGCGGCAGGCGGCTACGCATTTTCTTGCCGAGCAGCGCGTGCACCGGCTTGCCCGTGGCGCGGCCGGCGAGATCGTGTAGCGCGATCTCGATCGCCGCCTTGGCGCCGTGGTTGCCGTACATGCGGCCGTCCATGGCGGCCAGCGCGCCGGCGATGTCGGCGGGCTCGCGCCCGCGCAGCGCCGGCTCGAGATAATGCACGCCGGCCACGATGCTTTCGAGCGTGTCGCCGGTCATCACCGGCGCCGAGGCGGCTTCGCCCCAGCCCACCAGGCCGTCGTCGGCCTCGATCCGCACCAGCACGTTGTCGGCCCGCCGCACCTCTTCGCCCGCCATGATGACGGGCTTGAGCATCGGCAGGCTGACCGCGATCGGCTCGATCGATTTGATTTTCACTGGCCGCTCACGCGTGGCCCCCGGAACGACATATTACTCAATCTTCTTTATTCCGGCCGTGTCGATGATGTCCTTGAACTGGCCGATTTCCTTGGTCACGCGCGCCCAGGCCTCCTTGGCGCCCTTCGGACGCACCGTGAAGCCCGACTTGTACAATTTTTCCTTCATCTCCGGCGTGCTGAGCACCTTCAGCGTCTCTTTCTCCACCCAGGCGACGATTTCCGGCGGGGTCTTCGCCGGCGCAAGCAGCACCATGTCGGTGGGGAATACGAAATCCTTGTAGCCTTGTTCCTGCATGGTCGGGACATCGGGCAGGTCGGGCCAGCGGGTCTCAGCCGATACCGCCAGGCAGCGCAGCTTGCCGGCCTTGATATGCGGAGCGGCCGGCCCCAGCGAGCCAGAGCTCAATTGCACGCTGCCGCCGAGAAGCGCGGTAATCGCGTCACCGCCGCCCTTGAACACGACGTCTGCAAGCTTCGGCAGCTTCTCGCGGATCTTCAGCACTTCGAGCTGGATTTGCGGACTTGTTCCGATCGGCGGCGTCGCGCAGTTGAATTTATCGGGGTTGGCCCTGGCGAGAGCGACAAATTCTTTCATGGTCTTCGCCGACAGGTCGGCGTTCACCACAAAGGTATTGGGGGAAGAGGCCAATTCACTGACGGCTACGAAGTCCTTGTGCGGATCATAAGGAATCTTGGTGTAGAGACTGGGATTGATCGACCAGGCGTTGGTCGCGAGCAGCAGCGTGTAGCCGTCGGGCGTTGAACGCGCGGCGTTGCCAAAGCCGATATTGCCGCCGGCACCGCCGATGTTCTCGATGATGAAGGTCTTGCCGGTCGATTGCTGAAGCGCGGCCGCGACGATGCGCCCGACGATATCGGACGGTCCGCCGGGCGTATTGGCCACCACGATCTTGACCGGGCGGTCCGGATAGGCGGCATAGGCCGAGCGGATGCGCAGGATCGCCGGCGCGGCGATGCCAGCCGCCAGCATGCCGGCGCCCTTGATGATTTGGCGCCGCGACGGCGCCGAAATTCCTTTTGCTTTCTTCATGGTCCTCCCCTTATCGTCCGGCAACATTTTCTCGTTAGCGCCGGTATCAATATTAGGGTAAGCTTTTGCGAACATTGGAGCAATGGCGTTGGATACGGCCGCGCCGCGGCCGGCGGCGTCCTCGGTCAAATCACACAATTCCCATGATATTCACCACGGTCCCGACGCGGTCGCTCGAGCCATGAATGACATGCAAACGCGCGTAGCGGCCTGGCACGAGATCGTGCTGGCGACGCTCAAGAGCAACAACGTCAGGCTGGTCGTCTATGTCCCCGACAAGGTGTTCACGCCGCTGATCAAGGCGCTGCACGCCGATCCGTTTTTCACCACCTTCGCCGCCACGCGCGAGGAAGAAGCCATCGGCATCATCACCGGCGCCTGGATGGGCGGCCTGCGCGGCGCGGTGCTGATGCAGACCTCGGGCTTTGCCACCATCCCGAACGCACTCGCCTCGCTGGTGCTGCCGAGCCAGATCCCGGCGCTGATCTTCGTGTCCGAGCGCGGCACGCTCGGCGAGTTCAATCTCGGGCAGGCCATGGTGTGCAAGACCATGCGGCCGGTGCTCGATTCGCTCGGCGTGGAAACCCACACGATCACGCGCCAGGACGAGCTCGCCTTCATCGTCGACCGCTCGATCAAGCAGGCGGTGGCGACGCAGGCGCCCGTCACCTTCATCCTGTCGCCGCTGTTAACCGGCGGCAAAGTGTTCGAGGCTTGAGCCGATGACCGCCACGCAAACCGGCGCCATCGGCGCGCACAACGCCAAGGTGATGAACCGATTCGAACTGACCAAACGGCTGGTCGGCCAGCTCAAGCACGAAGAAGCCGTGGTCGGCGGCATCGGCAACGCCAATTTCGATTTGTGGATGAGCGGCCAGCGGCCGCAGAATTTCTACATGCTGGGCAGCATGGGCCTCGCCATCCCGATCGCCTTCGGCGTCGCCATCGCGCAGCCGGAGCGGCACGTGATCGCGCTCGAAGGCGACGGCTCGCTGCTGATGCAGCTCGGCTGCCTTTCCACCGTCGCCATGCAGGCGCCGAAGAATCTCACCATGGTCGTGTGGGACAACGGCCTGTATCAGATCACCGGCGGGCAGCCGACGGCGAGCGCGTCGGCCGCCGACCTCGTCGCCATCGCACGCGGTTCGGGGATCGCCAATGCCGCCTGGGCCGCCGACGAGGACGACTTCGACCGCCTGTTCGCTGCCGCGCTCAAGGGCGGGCCGAGCCTGATTGCCGTGCGCATCGACAACAAGCCGGGGGTCGGCACCACCGACCGCGATCCGGTACAGATCCGCGCCCGTTTCATGCAGGGCCTGGGTGTGAAACGCACCCAATAGCCGGGATTGCGGTCCGCCGAACTTCAAGTAGGCTCTGAGGCGCAAGGTCAGCCAATTATAAAAAAATGGCGGCACCCATGATCGCAAAGATCATGCGGCACGAGTTGGGGAGGCGGCATGGAGACGGTCGGTCTGATCGGCGTGGGAAAGATCGGTCTGCCGATCGCGGAAAACCTGATCAAAAGCGGCTATCGCGTGCTCGGGTGCCGCCGCCGGCGTCCCGCAGCAGCGTTGCCGCCGGCACGACCCGCTCGCCGACCAGAACGCCGGCTTTGGGCGCGAGCCCGCCCTCCGCATAACTCGCCAGCCGATATTCGGACGCCATGCGTAACCCCTGTCCAGCCGCGACGCACGGCAACTCGATCATCGTGTTTGTGGATTGGCAAGGACCGGTGGCGCGGTTCAGGCCCCGCGCTTGCCGGAATTCTTCAAGATGCCCGCCATCATCGCCATGCGCACCAGATCGGACAGGCTGTTGGCCCCCATCTTGGTCATCAGATTGGCGCGATAGATCTCGACCGTGCGCGGGCTGATGCCGAGATCGAACGCGATGGTCTTGTTGGCGCTGCCCGCCACCAGGCCGTCGAGCACCTGCCGTTCGCGGTTCGACAAGACCGCCAGCTTGTCGTGGATTTCCGAAAGCTCGGCCTTGCGTTGGGCCTGGTCGGCGTCCTGGCTGAGCGTGGATTTGAGCGCGGCGAGCAATTGGTCGTCATCGAACGGCTTTTCCAGAAAATCGACGGCGCCGAGCTTCATGGCATCGACCGCGAGCGAAATATCGCCGTGGCCGGTGATCACGATCACCGGAATATCGACGCCGAGCTCCTTGACGCGGCGCAGCAGATCGATGCCGGTGATCTCGGGCATGCGCACATCGGTGATGATGCAGCCGGACCGCAACTGCGGCAGGATTTCGAGAAAGGCCTTGGCCGACTCGAATCCGCTCACCGTGTAGCCGGCGGTTTTCAGCAGGAATTCGAGCGACTGCCGGACGGCATCGTCGTCGTCGATCACGTAGATTGCCGGCTCAGGCTGCATCGTCGACGTCCCCTTCGTTTACGACCGCAAGAGTGAAATGGAATATGGTTCCGCCGGTCGGGTTGGGTTCCACCCAGATTCGCCCATTATGCGCCTCCACGATGGTGCGCGAAATCGACAGGCCGACGCCCATGCCTTGGCGCTTGGTCGTGATGAAGGGCTGGAACAGTTGCTCGGCGATCTCGGGTGCGATCCCCGAACCGCTGTCGGCCACGCTGATTTTCACCTGGCCGCCGTCCAGCGACGTAATGGAGATGATCAGGTCGCGCGTCTTCGACGTCTCCATCGCGTCCATCGCGTTGCGGATCAGATTAAGCAGGACCTGCTGGACTTGCACGCGGTCGGCGATCACCAGATCGCTTTCCGGATCGAACTGGAATTGCACGCGGATGCCGAGGTCCTTCACACCGACCAGCGCCAGGGCGCTGGCTTCCTCGACCAGCTTGGTGATGCTTTCCACGCGCCGTTCGCTTTCGCCGCGCGCGACGAAATCGCGCAGCCGCCGGATGATTTGCCCGGCGCGCATGGCCTGGTCGGCCGCCTTGTCCAAAGCGTCGCGCATGGAGACGAATTTCTCCTCGGTGGCGCCCTCCAGCAGCCGCCGCGAGCCTCTCAGGTAGTTGGCGATCGCCGACAGCGGCTGATTGAGTTCGTGCGCCAAGGTCGAAGCCATTTCGCCCATCGCCGTCAACCGGGAAATGTGGACGAGCTCGGACTGCAATTCCTGCAAACGGGCTTCGGTTTGCTGCCGCTCGGTCAGGTCGCGGATGAAGCCGGTGAAGTATCGCTGGTTGCCCGATTTCATTTCGCCGACCGCCAGCTCCATCGGGAATGTCGAACCGTCCTTGCGCTGGCCGACCACCACGCGGCCGATGCCGATAATGCGGCGCTCGCCCGTGGTCAGGTAGCGCCGCAGATAGCCGTCATGGTTTTCGCGATAGGGCGAAGGCATCAGCGTATCGATATTCTGTCCGATCGCCTCGGCGGCCCGGCAGCCGAACAAGCGTTCGGCGGCGCTGCTGAACGAATGCATGATGCCGTGCTCGTCGATGACGATCATGGCCTCCGGCACGGTGTCGAGAATCGATTGCAGATGCGCTTCGCGCGCCAGCGCGTCGCGCGACATCAGCGTCGTTCGCCGGAGGCTTTTGCGCAACAGCCCGCCGCTCCAGGATGAGCCCACGCCGATGACGGCGAATGCGGCGGCGTCGAACAAGACGATATTTGAAATCGCCATCGTGTTGGTGAGCACGAAAAACGAGGCCATCAGGCTCAGCGCGGTGGCCAGCAAGCCGGGCCCGAGACCGCCGACGCCGGCGGAAATCAAGACCGAAGGCACGAAGTAAAGAAAGATCGTGTCATCGTGAAATATGGGTGCGAGCAGTGCACGGGCCGCGAGCGCTAGCGCGACCGCCGTGGGGGCGATGCCATAGCGCAAAATCCGGCCCCGCTCGGCAGCCGGCGCAGCTTCAAATTTTCCAGTTATTTCAACCATTTAGAATAGCCAATCCGCCGACAGTCCGACCGTCGCGGCCCGCCCCGGTCGCCTCCGGTAAAGCCCCTATGGAGATTACCTGAATTTCGGGCTGGCGGCTCCAGGGGTATCCACAAATACCGAATTCATCGAGGACCCGCGCCATGCTCACCCAGACGATGACCCGCAGTTCTTCGCGTCAGACGGCAGGCCACATTCCCCATCCGGTAGTGGAGATGAATAGCTACTCCTTCGGCACGCCGATCGAACTGGTGGGCGCGCCGATGCCGTTCGCGCGCAACGCCGAGATCTACGGCGAAAACGAACCGGCGGAATACCTCTACAAAGTCGTGAGCGGTAGCGTCCGCACGTATAAGGTGCTCAACGACGGCCGCCGTCAGATCGGCGCTTTCTATCTGGCCGGCGATGTGTTCGGCCTCGAAGTCGGCGACGAGCATACGTTTTCCGCAGAGGCGATCGTCAATTCGAAAATTTTGGTCATCAAGCGCAGCACCCTGGTCAACCTGGCATCGCGCGACAACGAAACCGCCCGCAAGCTCTGGACCATGACGGCCGGCGAATTGCAGCGCGTGCAAGCCCACATCCTGCTGCTGATCAAGACCGCGCAAGAGCGCGTGGCCGGCTTCCTGCTGGAAATGTCGGCGCGCGTCCCGATGGGCAACGAGATCGACCTGCCGATGTCGCGTCAGGATATCGCCGACTATCTGGGCCTCACCATCGAAACCGTTTCGCGCACCCTGACCCAGCTTGAAAACATCGCGGCGATCGCGGTGCCGAGCTCCCGCCGCATCGTGTTGCGCAACCGCGCGGCGCTCAACCGATTGAACGCTTAGTCCCTCCGTTCCTCCTGCGTTGGAACTGCCGAACGTCGTTCTCCCTGATAATGTTCGGCTACACTGCCCCGGCACCCCTCGCCGGGGCATTTTTTTGTGCGCGCCGCCGCGCACGCAATGAGTGCATTGTCGCATTAGCGGTGCCATAGTAGGTTTTCCCCGCGCGTCGAGGCGCGATCAAACGTCCGACCGGGGGCCGCATGACGAGTTTCGATGGGGTTGTCATCGGCGCCGGTCACAATGGATTGACGCTCGCGGCCTATCTCGCCCGCGCCGGCATGAAAATCGCGGTGCTCGAACGCAACGCCAACATTGGCGGCGGCTGCAGCACCGACGGCAACACGCTTCTCGGCCACCGGCTCAATCTGCACGCCAATTTCTACATGGGGCTCGGGCTGTGCCCGCTGCTTCAGGATCTCGAGCTTTATCGCTACGGCTTTTCCTATATCGAGCCGCCGGTGCAGCAGGCGGCCGTGTTCCGTGACGGCACCGGGATCGTCATCTACAAGGACCTCGACAAGAGCTGCGCCTCGCTGGCGCGCTTTTCCAAACAGGATGCCGAGACCTTCCGCGCGCTCTGGAACACCTACTGCGTCGAAATGCGGCCGCTGTTGGTCTCGCTGCTCTACAACGCGCCGCTGCCGCGTGAGCAACTTGTCGACCGGCTGAGCGGGCCGCAGGCGAAGGAGCTGCTCTCGCACGCCCAGCACGATCTGTTCAGCGTGGTGCGCAAGCATTTCGTCGACGAACGCATCCGCACGCTGTTCACCTCCTATATGCACGTGATCACCACCGAGAACGTGCCGGGCGCCGGCATCGTGTTCCCGGCGATCTTCGCCAACATCGCCAGTTTCACACTTCCGGTCGGCGGGGCGGTGTCCCTGGTGAGTGCGCTGGCGCGGGTGGTGGAGGCCGGCGGCGGCGAAGTCATCACCGGCGCCGACGTCAAGGAGATCAAGGTCGAGAGCGGCCGCGCCACCGGCGTGACGCTCGCCGACGGGCGCTTCATCGCTGGAGCCAAATTCGTCGCCAGCGCCATCGATTTCCCGCGCACCGTGCAGATGGCCGGCGAGGACTTGTTCCCCGCGCCGGTGCGCGAGAAGGCGAAAGCCTGGCACTGGGGCAACCACAGTTTGGTCACCCTGCACCTGGCGCTGAAAAATCCGCCGCGCTACCGCGCCGAAGCCTTCGATCCGGACATCGCGCGCGCCTACAATATCTTCTTCGGCATGGACCATATCGACGAGGTGGCGAGTTGCTTCGAGGATTGCGCGGCCAAGAAGTTCCCCAAGGTGCTGATGGGCAACGGCGCCTGCAACAGCGCGTTCGACCCGACTTATGCGCCGGCGGGCAAGCACACCGCGTTCTGGTGGCCGTTCGCGCCCTATTCGGTGGATGGCGGGCCGGAGAATTGGGAGAAACACCGCGCCGACTACGCCGCACGCGTGCTCAATTATTGGCGGCAATACGCCTCCAATCTCGACGACGATAATCTGCTCGGCAGCACCTTGTTCACGCCGCTCGATATCGAGCGGCTCAACAGCAACATGCGGCAGGGCGCGGTGCGCATGGGCGCCTACGTGCCCAACCAGCTCGGCATCAACCGGCCGCACCCGCTGCTGCCCGGCTCGCGCACGCCGGTGGAAGGGCTCTATCTCTGCGGCTCGTCGTCGGGCAATGGCGGCGGCGTCAACGGCGCGCCCGGCTATATCGCGGCCAATGCGATTGCCGACGACCTGCGGCTCAAGCGCCCGTGGAACCGGGTTCCGCCGCCGGAATGGAAACATTGATCCCGCGCATGATCCCGAAAAGCGGGAACCGGTTTTCGGATAAGATCATGCGCAAACAGCAAGATTGACCTGAATCAACGGCATTGCACGGCTTTCGTGGTAGATGTTTTTTTAAGTAATGGAGGCTGCCATGAAAGCCGAAGACGTGATGACCCGCGAGGTAATCTCGATCGATCCGGATTCGACGGTATTGCAGGCGGCGCGGTTGATGCTGCAGCATCATATCAGCGGCCTACCCGTGATCGACAAAGAGGGCAATCTGGTCGGCGTGCTGTCGGAAGGCGATTTTCTCCGCCGGCGCGAGACCAAGACCGAAAAGCGGCGCTCGCGCTGGCTCGAGTTCCTGATGGGCCCCGGCCGCATCGCCGCCGAATACAGCCATTCGCACGGCAGCAAAGTCTCCGAAGTGATGACCAAAGAGGTGCAGACCGTCGATGAGGCCACGGCGCTTGAAGACATCGTGGACCTGATGGAGCGGCACCGCATCAAACGCGTGCCGGTCCTCTGCGGCGGCCAGGTGGTCGGGATCATCACGCGCTCCAATCTGATGCACGCGATGGTCAGCCTGGCGCGCGTGGCGCAGCCCGCCGCCACCGGCGATGCCGCCATCCGGGATCAGTTGCTGGCGGAGATGCAAAAAGAGAAATGGGCGCCGGCGGCGAGCGCCAACGTGGTGGTGCACGACGGCGTGGTCGAGCTGTGGGGCGTGATCATCGACGAACGCCAGCGCGAGGCGTTGAAAGTGGCCGCCGAAAACATTCCCGGCGTCAAAGCGGTGAAGGATCATCTGGTCTGGATCGAGCCGACGTCCGGCCTCACCATCGAACCCGCCGACACCACGCTAACGCATTAGCGGCACAAGCCTATTCGCCGCGTTCCGCCTGCGCGGGGCGCGGCTTTAATTTGTTCCTTTTGATCTGACGCAAGGCGCCGGCCGCGCATTTGTGTATGCAGGATTGCCACGCCACCAAACAAGATGGCGCCGCAGAATGCGGAGGTTTCCCATGAATCTCAGATCAATGATGCCAATCGGACGCGACCGCAATGTCGCCCGCAGTGACAATCCATTCATGTCCCTGCAGCGCGAGATCGACCGATTGTTCGACGACTTCACGCGCGGGTTCCCGGCGTTTTCGACCGGCGGTACCAACGAGATGCTGCCGAGCGTGGACGTGACGGAGACCGACAAGCAGATCGAAATCACCGCTGAGCTGCCCGGCCTCGAGGAGAAGGACGTGCAGGTCAACTTCGCCGACAACTTCCTCACGATCCGCGGTGAGAAGAAGGCCGAAAAGGAAGAGAAGGACAAGACTTTCCGGCTGGTCGAACGCAGCTATGGTTCGTTTGTGCGCTCGCTCCAATTGCCGGATGGTGTCGATGCCAACGCCATCAAGGCCAGCATCGACAAAGGCGTGCTCAAGGTGACTGTGCCGAAGCCGGCGCCGGCGCAGGTCAAAAAGATCGACGTTAAGGCCGCTGCCTAGTTCTAGGGGCGTCCAGAAAAGGTGCGCCCCCGTGGCCATCGCGGCGCGGGGGCGTGTCTCGTTTGCTGATTCTTTCACCAGAACCGACCGCCGGCTACCGCCTCACGGCCGCGCTTACAGGCCCGTAAAATCACGCCTTTTTTGATTTGTCGCAACGCGCCGTGTTGCGCTTTGTGCATGCTTGCGCGTGACTGCGATTTTCCTCACGGAGGAATCTGATGTCTACCCTCACACAAGCGACGATTCGTCCGGCCGTTCAGCCGAGCACAAAGGAATCAAACTGGTTTGCCTCGTATTGGGGCTTGTTTGCCGCGATCGCGGCTCTCGTTGTCATACTGCTGCTGCCGACGCCGGCCGGCTTGCCGGTCGCCGGGCATCGCATGCTCGCGATCCTCGCCTTCGCGGTCATCATCTGGATGACGGAGGCCATCGATTACGCCGTCTCGGCGATCGTGATCGCGGCCCTGATGGCATTCCTGCTCGGCTTGGCGCCGAACGTCGCAAATCCGAAAGTTCTGCTCGGCACCAGCGGCGCGCTCGGCTTGGCGTTCAGTGGATTCGCCAATACCGCGCTCGTGCTGGTCGCGGCGGCGCTATTCCTGGCCGCCGCCATGACCGCGACCGGTCTCGACAAGCGCATCGCGTTGAGCATTCTCTCGCGCGTCGGCACCGATACGCGGCACGTGGTGGTCGGCACGATCCTGACCGGATTCGTGATCGCCTTCATGGTCCCATCGACCACCGCGCGCGTGGCGTGCCTGGTGCCGATCACGCTCGGCATCATCGCGGCCTACGGCGTCAACAAGCGCGGCGCCTTCGCCAGCATGCTGATGATCACGACGGTGCAGACCGCCAGCATCTGGAACGTCGGCATCAAGACTGCGGCGGCGCAGAACATGGTCGCCATCGGCTTCATCGAGAAGACGTTCGGCAAGACCATCACCTGGCTTGATTGGCTGATCGCCGCGGCTCCGTTCGGCATCATCATGTCGGTCGTGCTCTATTTCGTGATGACGCGGATGATGCCGCCCGAAGTCAAGGACGTGCCCGGCGGGCGCGAGGGCATCCGCAAATCGCTTGCGGAACTCGGCTCGATGAAAGCGTCCGAAATGAAGCTGCTCGCGCTGTCGCTGATCCTGATCGGTTTCTGGGCGACCGAGGGCGTGCTGCATAGCTTTGACACCAGCACCACCACGATCACCGCGGTGGCGCTGATGTTCATGCCCGGCTTCGGCATCATGACCTGGAAGGAAGCGCAGCCGAAGATTCCGTGGGGCACGGTCATTCTGTTCGGCGTCGGCATCAGCCTCGGCACCGCTTTGCTGCAGACCAACGCGGCAAGTTGGCTCGCCAACATCGTGGTGGTGGAGTTCGGCCTGCAAAACGCCACGGTGCTGTTCATCCTCGCGGTGATGAGCCTGTTCCTGGTCGTCATTCATCTCGGCTTCGCCAGCGCCACCGCGCTCGCCTCCGCGATGATCCCGATCGTGATCGCGGTGCTCAAAGGCGTGGCGACCCCCGGCATCAACATCATCGGCATGACGATGTTGCTGCAATTTGTGGTCAGCTTCGGCTTCATACTGGTGGTGAACGCGCCGCAGAACATGGTTGCCTACGGCACGGAGACGTTCAACGCGCGCGACTTCGTGCGCACCGGCTTCGTGCTGACGGTGGTCGCGCTCGCGCTGGTGATGGTGCTGGGCGCCACCTATTGGCACTGGCTCGGCTACGCCTGACGGGGCCCGGGTCATGGCGCGCACATCCGTAGCGATTGTGTTCGCCGGGAGCGGCGGTGCTGGCGCGATGACGGCCGGCACCGTTCTGCTGCGCGCCGCCGCGCAAGCCGGTTACTTCGGCCTGATGACGCAACTGTTCGGGCCGCAGGTGCGCGGCGGCGAAGCGGCAGCGCTGCTGCAGATTTCGACCGAGCGGATCGACGCGCAGCCCAATCGTTTCGATCTGTTCGTGGCGCTCGACTGGGACAAGGTCGAGCAGTTAAGCGCCGAAATCCCGCTCGACGGGGCCTCGGTGATCCTCGCCGATCCGCAGGCGGGACCGGTGCCGCCGGCCGTCGCCAAGTCGAAGGCCCGCATGGTCGCGCTCGCGATGAGCGATCCGCACATGACGCGGCTCGAACACGGTTTGAGCGGCCGGCGGGTGAACATGTTTGCCGCCGGCGTCGTGTCCGCGCTGATTGGCGTTGAGGCGCGCCATCTACAGGCGGCGGTCGAAAGCGTGCTTGCCGGCAAAGGTGCGGAGACGGTCGCAGCGAACGGCGCGAGCGCCGCGGCCGGCATCGCGGCGGCGGCCGGCCTGACGCTCAATCTGCGGGTTGATCCGCCGCAGCCGGCGGCGCGTTGGCTGATCAGCGGCAATCAGGCGCTCGCGCTCGGGGCGCTGCGCGGCGGCGTGCGCTTCGTCGGCTGCTATCCGATTACGCCGGCGACCGATCTGGTCGAATGGCTGGCGCCGGAACTGCGCAAGCTCGGCGGCCGCCTGGTGCAGGCCGAGGACGAACTCGCCGCCATCAATATGACGCTCGGCGCCTCCTATGGCGGCACGCCGGCGATGACGGTGACCTCCGGGCCAGGGATCTCGCTGATGGGCGAGACGCTCGGGCTCGCGGTGGCGGCCGAAATCCCGGCCGTGATCATTGACGTGATGCGTGCCGGCCCCTCTACCGGCATCGCCTCGAAAACGGAACAGAGCGACGTCAATATCGCGATCTATGGCGGTCACGGCGACGCACCGCGCGTGGTGCTGGCGCCGACCTCGGTGGCCGATTGCTTGAACACGGCCGAATACGCGGTCTATGTCGCGGAATCTTTGCAGACGCCGGTCATCGTGCTGTCCGACCAGGCGCTCGGACAGGCACACACGGTCATCGATCCGACCGGCCCGCGGCCGAAGCCGCTCAAGCGCCGCACCAATGGCGCCCCGCACGGCACGCCCTTGTTCAAGCGCTATGCGGTCGACAGCGATCCCATCACACCGATGCCGATACCCGGCACGCCCGGTTATCAATGGGTCGCGGAAGGTCTCACCCATAATGAGGTGGGCCTGCCGGCGAGCGGCGCCGGCATGCACGCCGCCCAGATCAACAAGCGCGCCCGGAAGCTGCAGCGTTTCGATCCCGGCGAATTGTGGGGCGAGACCTGGGGCGAGGGCGATACTGTATTGCTGGCGTTCGGCTCCAGTGTCGGGCCGGCGCGGGTGGCGGCGCGGCGTCTCGCGGCGGCCGGCCAACGGGTTCGCGTGGTCGCGCTACGCGTCTTATCGCCGCTGCCGATGCAAGCGATCGCTCGCGCCATTCACGGCGCGCGCCGCATCATCGTGATCGAGCAGAACCACGGCGCCCAGCTCTATCGTCATCTGGTCGGCCAGAAAGCGATCCCGCCGAGCGCCGAAAGCGTGGCGCGGCCGGGGCCGTTGCCGTTCCGGCCGTCCGAGGTCGCCTCCTATGTCATGTGACGGAACTAGAAATCATGAGTGACATGGCAATCGATAGCGCGGCGAGCGAGAGCCATCGCACGTTGGCGGCCAAGGACTTTTCCTCCGGCGCGCATCCGATCTGGTGTCCGGGCTGCGGCGACTACGGCGTGATCGCCGCGCTCGAGCGCGGGCTGGTCAAGCACGGCCGCCCGCCGCACGAGGTCGTGCTGGTGTCCGGCATCGGCTGCTCGTCACGACTGCCGGCCTACACCAGCTGCTATGGATTCCACGGCGTGCATGGCCGCGCCCTGGCGGTGGCCACCGGCCTCAAGCTGACGCGTCCCGATCTCGAGGTGATCGCCGTCGGCGGCGACGGCGACGGCTATTCGATCGGCGGCAATCATTTCATCCATGCGTGTCGGCGCAATGTCGACATGCTCTATCTGGTGATGGACAACCGCGTCTATGGCATGACCAAGGGTCAGCCGTCGCCGACCACCGAACCGGATTGGGACAGCCGGATCGCGCCCGGCGGGATCGGACTGCGGCCGTTCAATCCGTTGCAACTCGCCATCGCGGCGGGAGCGAATTTCGTGGCGCGCGGATTTTCCGGCGATCCGGACGGCCTCGCCGAGCTGATCGTCGAAGGCATCCGCTGGCCCGGCTTTGCCTTGGTCGAGGTGCTCAGCCCCTGCATCACCTATCGGCCCGAGCAGACGGCTTGGAAGAAAATGGTGCGGCAATCGACTTTGCCGGCGGCGAAAGACCCCGCGGCCGCGACCGCCATGGTGCTGGCGGACGACGGCTTCAGCCTCGGGGTGCTTCTATCGCGGCGATTGCCCGCCGGCGCCACCGGCGGCGAAACAGGACAGCTCGCTCGCGGAGATCGAGCGGCAATTCGCCCTGGGCGGCTGAGCCGCGTTGGTCGATCCGCGCGAGCCCGCTCGGCGCCGGAACCGGCATTCTTGCAAGCATTGACGCTGGGTCAAAGGCCGGGCGGCGCATCGTCGTATCTTGTTTATTGATATTTATCCCCCCGGCCTTCGGAGATCCTTGCGGGAACCCGCGCCTTCGCGGCCGCCGCGCCTGTCAAGGGCGGGGCCGCCGCCGAGTGTGCAAAGCGCGCGCAATTGACCTGCGTCAAAGAGGATACCGGGGCCTTAGCGGATATTTATTGCTGCGGCCCTGCGTTTTCGGGCCACGCAGACAATGGGATAAGAGAATGGCGAACGCGCTTGCTCCTCAAAAGACGATGACCCTCGGCGAAGGAGGCTTGGCTCTGGCCTTTGCGGCGCTGGCGCTGCTGTCGATCGTGATCGCGGCCAAGGCCTTTACGCCGGAATACGCGTTCCATGCCTATTTGTTCACGGCCGGCAGCATCGCGGCGGTGTTTGCCATCATCAATCGCTATTACGACCGCCCGGCCGCCCCGGCGCCGCTGACCATCGACGGCAAGCCCAACTACAATTTCGGCCCGGTCAAGTTTGCGACCATCGCCGCCGTGTTCTGGGGGATCGCCGGGTTCGCCGTCGGCCTCTACATCGCGTGCGAACTGGCCTATCCGCTGCTCAATCTCGATCTGCCGTGGACCACGTTCGGGCGCCTGCGTCCGCTGCACACCTCCGCCGTGATCTTCGCCTTCGGCGGCAACGTGTTGATCGCCACCTCGTTTTATGTCGTGCAGCGCACCTCGCGCGCGCGGATGGTGGGCGATCTGGCGCCGTGGTTCGTCGTGCTCGGCTACAATTTCTTCATCGTTATCGCCGGCACCGGCTATCTGCTCGGCATCACGCAAGGAAAGGAATACGCCGAGCCGGAATGGTACGCCGATCTCTGGCTGACCGCCGTGTGGGTGACGTATTTCCTGGTCTTCCTCGGCACCATCATCCGGCGCACCGAGCCGCACATCTACGTCGCCAACTGGTTCTATCTCGCGTTCATTCTGACTATCGCGGTGCTGCATCTCGGCAATAACTCGGCGGTGCCGGTATCGCTGTTCTCGTCCAAGTCCTACATCGTCTGGTCGGGCGTGCAGGACGCCATGGTGCAGTGGTGGTACGGCCACAACGCGGTGGGCTTCTTCCTCACCGCGGGCTTCCTCGCCATGATGTACTACTTCATCCCCAAGCGCGCCGAGCGCCCGGTCTATTCCTACCGGCTGTCGATCATCCACTTCTGGGCGCTGATCTTCCTCTACATCTGGGCCGGCCCGCATCACCTGCACTACACCGCGCTGCCCGATTGGGCGCAGACGCTGGGCATGACCTTCTCGATCATGCTGTGGATGCCGTCATGGGGCGGCATGATCAACGGCATCATGACGCTGTCGGGCGCTTGGGACAAACTGCGCACCGACCCGGTGCTCCGCATGATGGTGGTGTCGGTTGCGTTCTACGGCATGTCGACCTTCGAAGGTCCGATGATGTCGGTGAAGATCGTCAATTCGCTGTCGCATTACACCAACTGGACCATCGGCCACGTGCATTCCGGTGCGCTCGGCTGGGTCGGCTACATCTCCTTCGGCGCCATCTACTGCCTGGTGCCCTGGCTGTGGAATCGCCGGCTCTACTCGCTCAAGCTGGTCAACTGGCACTTCTGGATCTCGACCATCGGCATCGTGCTCTACATCACCTCGATGTGGGTGGCGGGCATCCTGCAAGGCCTGATGTGGCGCGCCTACACCACGCTCGGCTTCCTCGAATATTCCTTCGTCGAGACGGTGGAAGCGATGCATCCGTTCTACATCATCCGCGCGCTCGGCGGTCTCTTGTTCCTGATCGGCGCGTTGATCATGGCGTGGAATATCTGGAAAACCGTGACCTCGGCGGAAGTCGCCGAACCCGCCAGCCTGGCGCTGGCGCCGGCGGAATAAGGCGGGGAAGACAATGTCACTCTGGCAAAGACACGCGATCCTTGAGAAGAATTCGATCATCCTGGTGATCGGCATTCTGATCGTCATCGCCATCGGCGGACTGGTCGAGATCGTGCCGCTGTTCTACCTGAAGAACACGATCGAGAAGGTCGAGGGCGTGCGGCCCTATACGCCGCTCGAGCTGGCCGGGCGCGACATCTATGTGCGCGAGGGCTGCTATCTCTGCCATTCGCAGATGATCCGCCCGCTGCGCGACGAGGTCGAGCGCTACGGCCATTATTCGCTGGCCGTCGAGAGCATGTACGACCATCCGTTCCAGTGGGGATCGGAGCGGCAGGGCCCCGATCTCGCCCGCGTCGGCCGCAAATATTCCGACGATTGGCATCGCGACCATCTGCGTAATCCGCGCTCGGTGGTGCCGGGCTCGATCATGCCGGACTACGGGTTTCTCGAGCAGACCGATCTCGACTACAGCCACATCGCCGATAACCTGAAGACGCAGGCGCTGCTCGGCGTGCCCTATACCGCGGACATGATCGACCACGCCGCCGCCGACACGGTCACGCAAGCGACCAACGACAGTCCCGACGCGGCCGATCTGCAGAAGCGCTATCCGCGCGCGCAGGTGCGCGACTTCGACGGCAATCCGAGCCGCGTCACCGAAGCCGACGCCTTGATCGCCTACCTGCAGATGCTGGGCACGCAGGTGGATTTCAAGCTTTACGACGACAAGGCCAACATCCGGTGAGCATGATGGATCCGACCTACAAAGCCGTTTCCGAGTTCGCCCAGACCTGGGGCCTCGTCTATTTCGTCGTCATCTTCGCGCTGGTGCTGCTCTACGCGTTGTGGCCCTCGCATAAAGCGCGATTCGATCATGACGCGCATATTCCGCTGCGGGAGGATTAAAGACGTGGCCCAAGATCTTAAAGAACAAGACCACAAAGACATCGACCCGCTGACCGGCACCGCGACCACCGGCCACGATTGGGACGGCATCCACGAACTCAACACGCCACTGCCGCGCTGGTGGCTGTGGACGTTCTATGCCTGCATCATCTGGGCGATCGGCTATTGGGTGGTCTATCCGGCCTGGCCGCTGCTGACCAATTCGACGCAAGGCATCACCGCCTGGCATGCGCGCAGCGCCGTGGTCGGCGACATCGAAGAACTCAACGCCCTGCGCGGCCCGATGATGGAAAAACTGACCAACGCGGCGGTTACGGACATCGTCAAAGACGCGCAATTGCTCGATTTCGCCCGCGCCCAGGGGCGCGTGGCGTTTGCCGATAATTGCGCACCCTGCCACGGCGCCGGCGGCGGCGGCGGCAAGGGCTATCCCAACCTCAACGACGACGACTGGCTGTGGGGCGGCAAGATCACCGAAATCGAGCAAACCATCCGCCATGGCGCGCGCTCGGGCGACGACAAAGGCCACCAGGGCAATATGCCGGACTTCGGCCGCCAGGGCATGCTCAAGGCCGACCAGATTTCCGCCGTGGCCGACTATGTCCGCACGCTGTCCGGGCTGCCGGTCGAGAAGGGCGCCGATCTCGCGCTCGGCAAGAAAGTGTTCGCCGACAACTGCGCCCTCTGCCACGGGCCGGAAGGCAAGGGCAATCACGAGATGGGCTCGGCCAATCTCACCGATCAGATCTGGCTTTACGGGTCCGACAAAGAAACCATCATGCAGGGTATTCAGAACGGTCGCGGCGGCACCATGCCCGCCTGGGAAGGCCGCTTGAGCGACCCGATCATCAAGTCGCTGGTGGTGTACGTCTACAGCTTCGGCGGCGGAGAGAAGTGATTGTGCATGCGGCACCCACTTTATCGTTGGACCGGGCGACCGCGGGGACGCCCGCGCTGTCGCGCCTGGTAGCCGAGGCTGAAGTCGGTTCCGCGCCGCCGCCCAAAGACGAGCAGCCGCTCTATGCGCCGCGGCGCAAGATTTATCCGCAGAGCGTGCAGGGGCTGTTCCGCCAGATCAAATGGGCGGTGCTGCTCGCCACGCTCGGCGTCTATTATCTACTGCCGTTCGCGCGCTGGGACCGCGGCCCGAACGCGCCCGCCCAGGCGGTGCTGCTCGATCTGCCCAACCGGCGCTTTTATTTCTTCTTCATCGAGATATGGCCGCAGGAGGTCTACTACTTCACCGGGCTGTTGATCCTGGCGTCGATCGTCCTGTTCCTGATGAACGCGGTCGCCGGCCGGGTCTGGTGCGGCTATCTGTGCCCGCAAACGGTGTGGACCGATCTGTTCCAGGCCATCGAGCGGCTGGTCGAAGGCGACCGGCGCGAGCACTTGCACCGCGACGGCCGCAAATGGACCGCGGAAGCCTACGCGCGCAAGGCTGCAAAGCACTTTCTCTGGCTGATGGTGGCGTGGTGGACCGGCGGCGCCTGGGTGCTCTATTTCGCCGACGCGCCGACGCTGGTGAAGGAACTCGCCACCTTGCAGGCGCCGCTCGTGGCCTATGTCTGGATCGGCATTCTGACGTTCACGACCTATACGCTCGCCGGCCACATGCGCGAGCAGGTCTGTCTCTATATGTGCCCGTGGCCGCGCATTCAGGCGGCACTGACCGACGAATACGCGCTCAACGTCACCTATCGCTACGACCGCGGCGAACCGCGTTGCGCGGTGACCAAGGCGAAGGAATTGCGCGCGCGCGGCGAGCCCGCCGGCGACTGCACCAACTGCAAGCAGTGCGTGCGGGTCTGCCCGACCGGCGTCGACATCCGCAACGGCGCCGATCTCGGCTGCATCCAGTGCGGGCTGTGCATCGATGCGTGCAACGCGATGATGAAAAAACTCGGCCGTCCCACCGGGCTCATCGGTTACGACACCGACATCAACATCAAGCGCCGGATGGAGGGCAAGGCGGGCTTCGTCAAGATCATGCGCTTGCGCACGGTGCTTTATGCCGCGATCATCGTGGTCGCCGGCGGCATCATGGTCTTCACGTTGGCGACGCGCGAGAGCGAGGGCATCAGCAGCATCCACGACCGCAATCCGATGTCGGTGCGGCTGTCGAACGGCGCGGTGCGCAACGGCTACACCATCCGCATCGTCAACAAGCAGCTACGCAAGCGCGATTTCATCGTGACGTTCAACGGCCTGCCGGCTAGCCTGATCGATTTTGTCGGCGTGCCGCCGCGCGAGGATGGCCAACTGTTGATCGACGTCGGCCCCGATCAGACGCGCGAAGTGCGCGTGCTGGTGACCGACTACGGCGATACGCCGCCACCTTCGAGCCCCATCGTGTTCCGCTTGACCGATGTGGCGACCGGCGAACAGGCCGAGGCCCGCGACCACTTCTTCGGGCCATGAAGCCTCAGTAAGGAAGAAATCCATGCGCGCCACCTCAGAGCCAGGAAACCAACCGAACAAAAGCCGCCGCCGCGAGCTGACCGGCGGAAAGGTCCTGCTGTGGCTGGTGGCTTTTTTCGGCGTCGTCTTCGCGGTGAACGGGGTGCTGGTGCACGCCGCGATTTCGACCTTTGGCGGCGTCGAGACGCTGAGCTCGTACAAGGCCGGCCTGCAATTCGAGCAGGAAGCGGGGCTGGCGCAGCGGCAGGACGCGCTGCATTGGCAGGTGAGCGGCAAGCTCATGCGCGATGGCGCGGGCGCTGCGCAGCTCGACGTGACTGCGCGCGACGCGCAAGGCGCGCCACTCGCGGGCCTAACCGCGGATGCGCGCCTGGCGCACCCGGCCGATGACCGGCTCGATCACGTCATTGCCGTCCGCGCCGTGGCCGACGGCGTCTTTCACGGCGCGGCCGAGGCGCAGCCGGGGCAATGGGAACTGATCATCGATCTTTATCGCGGCGATCAGCGGGTGTTTCGCTCGCGCAGCCGTGTGACGCTGCGGTGAAGCCGCCGCCGAGCTGAATTTGGATTTGAGCCCGATGCCGGAAGCCGTCGATCTTTCGCTGTTTGCCAGGCCGTCCGCCGACGGCACGCTCGGCATGGATCTCGCGGTCGAAGGCATCGCCTGCGGCGCCTGCATCGGCCGCATCGAGAGCGCGGTGAAGCGCCTGCCGGGAGTGACCGAGGCGCGGCTCAATTTCACCAACCGGCGGCTGCACGTGAATTGGACCGACGGCGCCATCGCGCCCGCGCAGATCCTGCAGACGCTGGAGGAGGCCGGCTATCACGGCTATCCGTTCGCCCCGCTGCGCGCCGAAGAAGAGGAGGCGACCGAGGCGCGCCGCCTGACGCGCTCACTGGCGGTCGCCGGCTTCGCCGCCATGAACATCATGCTGCTCTCGGTGTCGGTGTGGGCGGGCAACGGCAGCGACATCACGCCGGAGACGCGCGATTTCTTCCATTGGGCTTCGGCGCTGATCGCGCTGCCGGCGGCGGCCTATGCCGGGCGGCCGTTCTTCTCCAGCGCCTGGCAAGCCTTGCGGGCCGGCGCGCTCAACATGGACGTGCCGATCTCGCTCGGCGTGATCCTGGCGCTCGGCATGTCGGTGGTCGAGACCGCAAATCACGCCAGGGACGCCTATTACGATTCCGCCGTCATGCTGCTGTTCTTCCTGCTGGTCGGGCGCGCGCTCGATCACGCCATGCGCCGCAAGACGCGCGCGGTCGCCGGCAATTTGGCGGCGTTGAAGGCGGAAACCGCGCACCGCTTCACCGGCGACGAACTGGTCAGCGTGCCGGCGGCGGGCTTGCATGCGGGCGACCGTCTGCTGGTCAAGCCGGGCGAGCGGGTGCCGGCCGACGGCAGCGTGCTCGGCGGCGTGTCCGAGCTCGACGAGAGCCTGATCACCGGCGAAACCGCGCGCCGCAAGGTCGGCGCCGGCGCCACCATTTATGCCGGCAGCATGAATTATTCCGGCGCGCTCACCATGCGGGTGACCGCGGCCGACCGCGCCACTCTGCTGGACGAGATCGAGCGGCTGCTGGAAAAGGCGGCGAGCGCGAAATCGCACGCCATGCGGCTCGCCGACCGCGCCGCGCGTTTCTATGCCCCGATGGTGCACTTGACCGCGGCGTTGACCTTCGCCGGCTGGTGGCTGGCGGGCGCCTCGCTGCACGATGCGGTGGTGACGGCGATCGCCGTGCTCATTATCACGTGCCCCTGTGCGCTGGCGCTGGCGATTCCGGCGGTGCAGGTGGTGGCCTCGGGCGCCTTGTTCCGCGCCGGCGTCATCTTGAATGCCGGCGATGCCATCGAGCGGCTGGGCGAATCCGACACCGTGATCTTCGACAAGACCGGCACGCTCACGCTGCCGGAGCCGCGG
The DNA here is from genome assembly GCA_963739075.1 of uncultured Alphaproteobacteria bacterium. GTDB lineage: Bacteria > Pseudomonadota > Alphaproteobacteria > Rhizobiales > Xanthobacteraceae > Pseudolabrys. Next base: position 128,153 of record CAVTZC010000010.1, read on the forward strand.
GTGGTCAACGCCGCCGCGATCGATCCGGAGCTGTTGCAGATGGCGGCGCGGCTGGCGCTGTCGAGCCGGCATCCACTGGCGGTCGCGCTGGCGCGCGAAAGCGCCAGCTATATCCCTTACGACGTCGTTACCGAAGAACCCGGGCAAGGCGTGCGCGCCACACTCGGCGGCATCCAAGCGCGGCTCGGCAGCGCTGCGTTTTGCGGCTTCGCGCCGACTGCTGCCGGCGAGCCGGGCGAGTCGCACATTTGCTTCGTCTACGGCAGCCGCGCGGCCACCATCGCGATCAGCCAGAAGCTGCGGCCCGACGCGGTCGAGGTGGTGCAAGCGCTCCGCGGCCGCGGGCTCGATCTGCACATTTTGTCCGGCGATCGCGCCGACGCCGTGCGGCCGGTGGCCGAGACGCTCGGCATTGCGCAATGGCTGGGGGAATTGAAACCGGCGGAAAAGATCGCGCGCATCGAGGCGCTGAAGACGCAAGGCCGCCGCGTGCTGATGGTCGGCGACGGCCTCAACGATGCGCCGGCGCTTGCCGCCGCGCATGTGTCGCTGTCGCCGATCGCCGCCGCCGACGTCACGCGGGCGCAGGCCGACGCGGTGTTTCTGGGCGAGCGGCTGGCGCCGGTGCTGGACGCCATCAAGATCGCCAGCCGCGCGCGCGTTCTGATGAAAGAAAACCTTTGGTTCGCCGCGATCTATAATATGATCGCGGTGCCGATCGCCATTGCCGGCGCGATCACACCGTTGATTGCCGCGCTGGCGATGTCGGGCTCGTCGATGATGGTGACGCTGAATGCGTTGCGCGGAGGCAAGGCCTCATGAACGTGCTGGTCTATCTCATTCCGATGGCGCTGGGTCTGGGCCTGCTCGGCCTGTTCGGCTTCCTGTGGGCGTTGCGCAGCGGGCAATACAGCGACGTCGACGGCGCCGCGCTGCGCGTGCTGTCGGACGACGACATCGAGCCGCCAAAACCGGCGCAGTGACGGCCGCAACCAAAGCGGCATTGCGGCCCGCCGTCTTGGCAGCTATGCACCGAAACGCAGTTCGTTGAGACCCGCCGTCAAGGAACCCCCGTGACCGCAGAGAACTCGCAAGCCCTGCCGCCGGCCGTGGCCGCCGCCGTCGACTACGCCCCCGGCGTCGCGCTGTCGGCGATCGTCGCGATCGCCGGCTATTTGGCCGCGCCTTACGTCGCGCGCATCGTGCCGATCCCGAACATGGTGATCGCGCTGGTGATCGGCATCGCGCTCAATCCGCTGGCCGCGCGCCCGGCCATGCTTTCCGGCATGCGGTTCTGCGTGAGTTCGGTGCTGCGCTGGGCGGTGGCGCTGCTCGGCCTGCGCGTGGGGCTCGCCGATATCGCCGCGCTTGGGCCGGGGACCGCCGCCTTGGTCGTGGTTTCGATGCTGGCGACGCTGGTCTCCGGTTTTGTTTTCGCCCGCTGGTATGGGCGCGGCCCGGGTTTCGGCGCGCTGGTCGGGGTGGGAACCGCGGTGTGCGGCGCCTCGGCCACGCTGGCGGTGTCCACCGTGGTGCCGGACTATTCCGGCAAGCAGCCGGACATCGCCTTCGTGGTAGTGGCGGTCAATGCGCTGGCGACGATCGCCATGCTGGTCTATCCGCCGCTTTGCCTGCTGCTTGGCTTCGACGCGCAGACCACCGGCGTGATGCTGGGCGGCACGATTCACGACGTCGCCCAGGTGGTCGGAGCCGGCTACGCCGTCTCGGTGACGGTCGGCAACACGGCGGTGATCGTCAAGCTGTTCCGCGTGTTCCTGCTGCTGCCGGTGGTGCTAGGCGTGGGCTGGTATTTCACCAGGCTGGGACACAAGCACGGCGAGGTGCGCGTGCCGGTGCCGGTATTCGGCCTCGTATTTCTGGCGCTGTGCGCCTTGAACAGCATCGTGCCGCTGCTGCCGTCGCTGCTGCCGGTTTACGCGCCGGCCAAAGCCGTGCTGGTAGAAGCCTCGACCTGGGGGCTGCTGCTGGCGATCGGCGCGCTGGGCTTAGGCACCTCGGTCAAGACCATCATCGCGCTCGGCTGGCGGCACATCACCACCGTGCTCGGCTCGACCGCCGTCATCTTCGTGGTGGTGACCGGCGGCCTGCTGCTGATGCGGCTCGCTTAATCGAGCGTGACCGTTTCGAATTCCGCCGGCAGCACGATCTCGAGCACTTCGCAATCGTCGGAATAATCGAGCACGGTGTGCTTGATGCGCGGCGGCTGGATCCAGCAGGAACCGGCGGTGAACGTATGCACGCCTTCGCCCTCGAATTCGCTTTTGATCCAGCCCTTGAGCACATAGATCATCTGGAAGTCGACGTCGTGGTAGTGCGGCGTCGACACCTCTTCCGCATTGAACGGCGGGATGAATTTGATGACATGCGCCTGCACCATGCCGCCGGTCGCCGGCGCTAGCCCAAGATCGCGGTATTTGGCGTAAGTGCGCAGGCCTGCGTCGAAGTCTTCCTCGCGATGATGGCTGACCGTGAATTTATGTTTTGGACGATTTTTGGGTCGCGCCTTGGCGCGCGTTTTGGCCTTCGCTTTCGGCTTGCGCGGTTGGACTTTCTTGCTTGCCTTCTTCTTAGCCTTGGCCATTGATGCCTCCCGTTTTGTTTGCGCATGATCTTTTCGCGATCATCCGCCCGTTTGCTTGATTGGATCACGATGGCCGAAGCGATGGAAGGGCCAATACCGCAGCCGATTCGCATCTTCGTCGATGCCGATGCCTGTCCGGTCAAACCCGAAATCTATCGGGTGGCGGAGCGCTACGGCCTCAAGGTCTATGTGGTGGCCAATTCGTTCATGAACGTGCCGCGCAGCGACCTGATCGAGCGCGTGATCGTCAATGACGGCCCCAATATTGCCGACAACTGGATCGCCGAGCGCGCCGGCATAAGCGACATTGTTATCACCGCCGACGTTCCGCTGGCCGGGCGCTGCGTGCGCAACCAGGCGACGGTGATCGGCCCGACCGGCAAGCCGTTCGACGATAATTCCATCGGCATGGCTTTGGCCACTAGAGATTTGCTCACCGGCCTGCGTAGCGCGGGCGCGACCACGCGCGGCCCGTCGCCGCTCAGCCGTCAGGATATCTCGCGGTTTCTCTCGGCGTTGGATCTGGCAGTGACGCGGTTGCGGCGCAAGCCGAAGTAAGGGGCTTATTCCGCCGCGGTCGCCACTCCGCCATGCGCCTTCGACCAGCCGGCCGGATCGCCGATGAAGGTCTCGACCTCGGCCAGCATCTTGGGCTCGAACTGTCCGCTCGCCTTGGCGACGGTGAGCACGTCGCGCCAGGTGGTGAGCGCGTGCAGGGTGACGCCGAGATCGCCGAGGATTTTCTTGCCCTGCGGATAGATGTCGTAAAAGAACAGCACGAAGCAGTGGTCGCACTTGCCGTCGGCGTCGCGCAACGCCTTGATGAAGTTCACCTTGCTCTTGCCGTCGGTGGCGAGGTCTTCGACCAGCAGCACGCGCTGGCCCGGAATCAATTGCCCCTCGATCTGTGCGCCGCGGCCGAAGCCCTTCGGCTTCTTGCGCACATATTGCATCGGCACGTCGAGCCGGTCGGCCACCCAGGCGGCGAACGGGATGCCGGCGGTTTCGCCGCCCGCCACCGCGTCGATCTGATCGCGGCCGATGTCGCGCGAAATGGTGTGGATCGCAAAATCCATCAGCGTCGAGCGCACGTCGGGGAACGAGATCAGCCAGCGCGAGTCGTTATAGACGGGGCTCGCCCAGCCGCTCGTAAAGATGAACGGCTTGTCCTGCATGAAGCGGACGGCGCCGGTGTCGAGATACATGCGCGCCGTCAGCTCGGCGATGGTCTTTTTGTCGAGGAAATGAGCGTCCATGGCCTTACGGATAGTCCAGGGCGCGGGCGAAACCAAGCGCCACGGCGGCGTTATTCACGGCGCCTTGGGGCCGGTCTTGGCGTACCAATCGGCGATCTGCCCGCCGGTCCAGAACAGGACATCCTTCTTCTTCCTGATCTTCTCGAAGATCTTGCGGAAATATTTGGCCCGGTGCGGCGCGCCCATGATGTAGGGGTGCACCGAGATCGCCATCACCCGGGCGGAGCCCTTGGCGTCCTTGTAGATCTGTTCGAACTGGTCCATCGCCCGCTCGTAGAACTCCGAGGCCTTATGGTGCTGGATCAGCATCATGGCGACGTCGTTGCATTCCTGGGTATAGGGGATGTTGAGAATCGGCTTGCCGCGCGTCTTCATCCAGACCGGCTGGTCGTCGAGCACCCAGTCGGCCACGTAGTCGTAGCCTTCCTCGGCCAGGATATCCGGCGTCTCCCAGGTTTCGGTCAGGCCGGGCCCGAGCCAGCCGCGCGGCCGCTTGCCGGTCACCTGCTGCAACACGTCCGCGCTCTTGCGGATGTCTTCGCGCTCGTTCTCGACCTTCTGCATGTTGCGCTGGGTGTAGCCGTGGCCGACGAATTCCCAGTTGCGCTCGACGCAGGCCTTGACGAGGTCGGGAAACGCCTTGGCGGCGACGCCGTTGATGTTCATCACGCCCGGAATCTTGAAGTCGTCATAGACCTGCAGCAGCCGCCAGAAGCCGACCCGGTTGCCGTATTCGTGCCAGCACCAGTTCGGAATGTCGGGCATCGGCGCACCGCCCGCCGGCGGCGTGATCACCACCCGCGGCATGGTCTGCGTCGGGTCCCATTCCTCGACGTTGGTCACGGTCCACACCACCATGCGCGCGCCCTTCGGCAGCTTGAGCGGCTTGCGCGTGGTAATGGCGGAATAATCGAGACGGTCGTTCGGCAGCATGCCGACGGCGGGCTTGGGGAAGTTCATGGCAGTCCTTGCGATCTGTCCGTATTGGCGCCGACGTTCAGCTTCCGCTGAGATCGTAGATTTCAGGGAAGAAGTAATCCTTCCACGACGACGCCTTCTGCTTGATCGTGCCGACGCTCACCATGAAGTCGGCATATTTCATGGTGTTTTCCGGCGTCATGGTCCAATGCACCTGCGGACCGGCGACGATCTTGGCGACCATGTCCGGGGGTAGCTTGGATTTGGAATCCTCGATCCACAGCGCACCGGCGGCGGCTTTGTCCTTGTTGACGATGTCGGTCGCTTCCTTCAGCGCGGCGATCAGCGCCTTGTAAAGCACCGGGTTTTTGGTGCGGAACGCCGCCGACGTCCAGGCCACGGTGAAGGTGTGCGATCCGCCCATCACGTCGAAGGAGTTGAGCACGGTGTGGACGGCGGGATTTTCCAGCTGTTGATATTGGAACGGCGGCACGCTGAATACGGCGTTGACTTCCGACTTGCCGCCCAGCAGCGCGACGGTGGCGTCGGGCGGCGACATCGACACGGTCTTGGTGTCGAGCTTGGCGAAGTCCTTTTCGCCGAATGCCTTGGCGGCCGCCATTTGCAGCGTGATCGCCTGCACCGAGACTTTCACCGCCGGCACCGCGATGCGGTCGTTGTCCTTGAAGTCCGTGATCGTCTTCACCGCGGGGTCGCGGCTGTTGAGCAGGAACGGCTGCGACGACAACGCGCTGATGCCGCGCACTTCCTGCGGCGTGCCTTTTGTCTTGCCCCACAGCACCAGCAGCCCCGGCACGCCGCCGGTGGCGATGTCGATCGTGCCGGACAGCAGCGCGTCGTTGATCGCGGCCGGGCCGTTGAGCGTGATCCACGACACCTTGACCTCGGGGATGCCGAGCGCCTTGGCGTGCTTCTCGATCAGCTTCTGGTGCTCCATCACGTTGAGCTGCAGGTAGCCCATCGAATATTGCTTCGCGAGGCGGATTTCCGGTACCTGGGCTTGCGCCTGCGCGGCGAGGCCGAGCAGCGTTACCGCTCCGGCAATGACGTGCAAAATCTCCTTGAAGCGCATGTTGTTTCCTCCCGATGCGGCGCCGATTGTTTGTTGGTTTAGCGGCCGGCGCCGATGCTAGGCAGCGGCATCGATTTTGGCAACGCCACGGTACCAGTCGAGAATTTGCTCGCCGTTCCAGTGCAGCACGCCCTCGTGCTTGTTCACGTAGTCGTAGATCTGCTCGAGGTATTTGATCCGGTGCGGCTGGCCGCTGATGTAAGGGTGGATCGCCAGCGCGACGAACTTCGCCCGCGTCGCGCTCTCGGCGTAGAGCCGGTCGAACTGGTCCTTCACCAACTGCAGCAGGTAGTCGCTGTTGTGGTGCTGGATGATCATCACCGGAATGTCGTTGCATTCGATGGTGTAGGGCAGGGTGACCAGCGGCCCGTTCGCAGTGCGGATCACCGTCGGCTCGTCGTCATAGACCCAGTCGCCGATATATTTGACGCCTGCTTTGGTGAGCAGGTCGGGCGTTTCCAGCGTCTGCGTCAGGCCCGGCCCGAGCCAGCCGACCGGCCGCTTGCCGCAGAACTTCTCCATGATGTCCATGGTGCGGTTGATCATGCCGGCCTGGTCGCTCTCCTTGTGGATCGGGCCCTGCTCGTAGGCGTGGCCCATGAACTCCCAGCCGTCGTCGCGCGCCTGGCCGGCGACGCGGGGATAGTCCTCGCAGATGCGGGCATTGGCGGCGAGCGTCGGCTTGATGCCGAGCCGCTTGAACAGCTCGAAGAAGCGCCAGCAGCCGACCCGCATGCCGTATTCGTGGAACGCCCAATGCACCACGTCGGGCATCAGCGAAACGCCGGTCGGGGCGGGGAGTATTTGGCGCGCCATCGGCTTGCCGATGTCCCAGACCTCGTAATTGACGATCGACCAGAACACGATGCGGGCCTTGCCCGGCAGCTTGAGCGGCGGGCGATCGACGATCGCCGAGTAGTCGGAGCGTTCTTTGGGGATCATTGGATTGGACATGACGGCCTCGCACGCGGGGACTTTCTCCCCCTAAAAGGGAGAGGGTCGGAGTAGGGGTCAAGCGGCGATCCCCACCCGGCTTGCTTCGCAAACCGGACGTTCCTTTTCAAGGGGAGCGGCCGCCGCGTCCGGCTGACGGCCTCAGTCCGACGCGTAAGTGGCTTGCTCGTAGCGCACGCTGCCCAGATTGCCGTCGGGGAAGATGCCGTGCGCGGCGATCCATGCGCGCAACTCGTCATAGACCTCTTTGCTGTAGGGCTCGAACACCAGCCGCTCGCCCGGGCCCCAGCGCCGCGTGTCCATGCGCGCGTGATAGCGCTCAGGAAATTCCTTCAGGTAATAGTGCGTGTAGAGCTCCGGCCGCAGGTCGAGATCGCGCTGGGCGCGGCGCAGCGCCCGGTAGAACTTACGCAGATTTTCCGGCTCCGGATCACCGTAAATCATCATGCCAATCATGAAGGTGGCGTCGAGAATCTTGCGATAGCCCAATTGCTCGGCGAAGTAATAGGGTCCGCCGAACAAATGCACCGCCGGCGCTGAGCCGTCGAGCAGCTTATCCATGCGCGCAAACAGCATGCCGTCCGCATAGACCAGGTTCATTTTCTCCTGCGACATGAATTGCTCGAGCGCCTGCACCGTCGCGTAGTGGCTGCCCGACTGATAGCCGACCGAAATCGGCACTCCGGCGAGGTCTTCGGGCGTTTTGATCTTGGAATCCGGCTGCACGAAAATGCCGGCCGGCGCCACCGAATAGACATCGCGCGACATGCGGCCGAGGCCCTGCGAGGCGGCGACGTTGATGGTCCAATGGCAGGCGCAGCTCACGTTGGCCTTGCGGCCCTCTTCGAATGACTGGAAGGCGCCGACCTTGTCGCCCTTGTCATGGTGCTTGCCGCCAGTCGACTTGATCAGCTCGCGAAATTCGTAGTCGAGACCTTCTTCGGTGAAATAGCCCTTGTCGTGGGCGATCCATTCCTGCAGGCGGAAGTGCGGTTCGATCAGGAATTTGGCCATGGTCCGTTCTCCGCTTCGGGTCGCTAATGCGCCGGAACGTGCGCCTCTTTGATCACGTCGCCCCAGGTCTGCGTCTCGTTCTTGATGAAGGCCGCGGCATGCGCGGATGTGCCGCCGGCGGCGTGCAGGTTAAGCTTTGCGAACTTGTCCTGCACGTCCGGGCTGTTGAGCACGTCGTTGACCGCCGTGTTAAGCTTGGCGACGATCGCGGCCGGCGTTTTCGGCGGCGCGGCGATCGCGTTCCAGGTGCCGGACTCAAATCCCTTTACGCCCACCTCGTTGAGCGTCGGAATGTCGGGCAGGGTCGCGATGCGCGCGGCGGTCGCTACCGCCAGGATACGGGCCTTGCCCCCCTGGTGCAGATTGATGGCCGAAGCGAGCTCCATGAAGATCATGTCAACGTGGCCGGCGATGAGATCATTGAGCGCCGGCGCGGTGCCCTTGTAGGGCACGTGCACCAGCTTGGTGCCGGTCACCCGCTCGAACAGCGCCGCGGTCAGATGCGAGGTGGTGCCGATGCCTTGCGAGGCATAATTGATCTTGCCCGGGTTGGCCTTGGCATAGGCGATGAATTCCTGCGCGGTCTTGGCCGGGAAATCCGGCCGCACCAGCAGCACATTGGCGACCGTCGTCATGATCGCCACCGGCTCGAACTGGGCCGGATCGAAGGCCATGTTCTTATAGAGCAGCGGGTTGACCGTCAGCGGCGACGGCTGCGCCGCCAGCAGCGTGTAGCCGTCAGGCTCGGCAGTGAATACCGCTTCCGCGCCGATATTGCCGGCCGCGCCGGAGCGATTTTCCACCACCACCGGCTGGCCGAGCCGCTTCTGCAAACCGTCGGCGACGATGCGCGTCACGGTGTCGACGCCGCCGCCGGCCGGAACGCAGACGATGATCCTGATCGGCCGGTTGGGATAATTGGCCGCGGCATCCTGTGCCCACGCGCCGGACGCGCAAAGCATGACCATCGACAGCAAAGCGAGAAGTGCGCGCACAATGTCCTCCCTGCGTCGCCTCATAGCGGCGATCGTTTGCGAAAGTATGGCACCGAACCGCCGGCCGCGGCAACGCGGCGCGCTGTGCTTCGCGAAAACCGGAGGCTGGGTTGCGGTCTGCCGTATTGTCGAGGGCGCGCGCATCGCGCAAGGTCGCCCGCAGCCTTAAGGAGCGCCGGTGGACTCATACGCGATGCTAGCCGCCACGGCGGGGGCCTTTCTGCTGGCGGGCTTCGTCAAAGGCGTGATCGGGCTCGGCCTGCCCACGGTGGCGATCGGTCTGCTCGGGCTGATGATGACGCCGGCGCAGGCGGCGGCGATCATGGTGGTGCCGGCGCTGATCACCAATGTCTGGCAGGCCGCGGTCGGCGGCAGTTTGCTGCCGCTGGTGCGGCGGATATGGCCGATGCTGATCGGCATCTGCATCGGCACCTTCATTGCCGCGGCCTGGCTGCCGAGCGGCAATAGCGGCCAGGCGACGGTCTGGCTCGGCCTGGCGCTGTTGATCTATGCCGGGCTCGGCCTGATCAGGATCGAGTTCACCGTTTCGCTGCGCGCCGAGCGCTGGCTGAGCCTGCCGGTCGGCGCGCTGACCGGCGCGGTGACCGCCGCGACCGGCGTCTATGTGCTGCCGGGAACACCCTACCTGCACGCGCTGCAATTCGACCGGCATCAGCTGGTGCAGGTGCTCGGGGTCTCGTTCACGGTCTCGACCGTGATGCTGGGTGCGGCCCTGATGCACGCCGGCGAAATGGGCGTTTCCTTGGCCCGGCCGGTCGTGGTGGCGATTGTGGCGTCGCTCGCCGGCATGTGGCTTGGGCAGATGGTGCGGGGCAAAGTCCGCGAGCAGACGTTCCGGCTGTGGTTCTTCCTCGGAATGCTCGCGCTCGGCGGACATCTGGCGCTACGCGGGCTGTTGTGATCGATTAGACCACCTTGGTCGTCGCCCGCATCAGGATTGTGTAATGAAACTCGTCGATCTCTCCCACGTCATGAACGTGCATACGCCTGGCTGGGTCGGCTACGCCGGCAACAAGATGTATTACGCGCAGAATCTGCAGACGCAGATGATCGTGGCGCAGCGCATCGACACCGCCTTGCATGTCGGTACCCATTTCGACGGCGCCATGCACGCGACCGATAACCGCAAAGGCGACATGGCGTCGCTGCCGCTCGACTATCTGGTCAACCGCGGCGTGGTGGTCGATATCTCCAAGCACATGCACGACTGGGCGGTGATCACGCCGGAGATCATCGAATCCGCCGGCGCCGATATCCGCGAAGGCGATATTCTGATTCTGCACACCGGCTGGCACCGCCATTACGAAGGCCAGCCACAGCAGGATCTGGTGAAGTACTTCTGCTATCACCCGGGTCCCAATCTCGCCACGCTGCACTGGATGCTGCAGCGGAAGATCAAATGGTGGGGCATGGACACCGGCTCCTGCGACCACGCCATGAACACCTCGATCCGCAGCATGCGGCCCGATCTCGCCGCCGAGTTCACGCGCAAGCACGGCAAGACGCCGGGCGAATTTTTCGGAACCTTCGAATTCACCCACAAGAAATCCGGCCGGCGCGTCACGCAGGACGTGTTCCCGTTCCATAGCTGGGCATTCCAGGAAGGCCTGCTGCACGCCGAGAATCTCGGCGGCGACATCGAGCTGGTGCTGGGCCAGCGCTGCCTGATCGGCGCGTTCCCCTGGCGCTACGAGGGCCTGGAAGGCTGCCCCTGCCGCATCGTCTGCTTTCTCGACACCGACATGTCGGTCGAGGCGGTCGGCGACGCCGCTAAGGCGATTTTGCGGACCTAGTTCTCTTCTTGCGCAGGGGTTTCGATCCGGGATCCTTGAGACGCGGATCGGGCTTGTTGCTCTGCAAGGTCGCTTGGATCGCCTCGCGCAGCAGCTTGTATTTCGATTTCGGCCATTGCGCGACGTGAATATCGGCGAGCAGTTTGGCCGACTTGCCAAGGACCACGATGCGGTCGCCCACGCTGATGGCTTCTTCCAATTGATGGGTGATCAGGATCGCGGTCGAACCGCATTCGCGCGCCAGCGCCAGGAAGGTCTCGCGCAGTTCCGCGGCCGTCACCTCGTCGAGGTGGCCGAAGGCTTCGTCGGCCAGCAGGATATCGGGCTGCACCGAAAACGCGCGCGCGATCGCCACGCGCTGGCGCATGCCGCCGGACAATTCGTGCGGATAGGCGTTGGTGAATTGGGACAAGCCCAGCCGGTTCAGCCAGGTCAGCGCGCGTTCGCGCTGCTCGGCTTCCGGCAGCCCGATCAGTTCGAGCGGCAGCCGCGCATTGTCCAGCGCCGAGCGCCAGGGCAGCAGACGATCCTGCTGGAACACGGTGGCGATACGCCCACGGAAATGATCGAAGTCGCTGTGCGGACTCTTGTCACCGATCAGGATCGAACCCTCTGTCGGCGCCTCCAGCCCGATCGCCAGATCGAAAAAGGTGGATTTGCCGCAGCCGGTCTGGCCGACGATCGCCACCACCTCGCGCGGCGCAATGGTCAGATCGAGCCGGTCGATCGCCACCACCGACTGACCCGAGGTGGTCTGGCGGAACACCTTGCGCAAGCCGCGCACTTCGATCGGCGGCGGGCCGTTCGTTGGCGAATTTGCGGTCATGGGCGCCACCGCAGCAGGCGTTTCTCGACCCGGGCGACTATGGCTTCCAGCAGGAACAGCAGGATCACCAGCACCAGCGTCCAGGCGAACACGTCGGCGACCGAGAATAGTTCCTCCGCCACCGACAATTGATGGCCGATGCCAGTCACTGCGCCGACCAGTTCGGCGATGGTGACGACGCGGATCGCCAGGCTGATATTCACCTTCCAGCTGGTGAAGATGCTCGGCACGATCGCCGGCAGCATCAGCTTGACGAAATACTGCAGCGTGGTCGGCCGGAACGACTGCATCATGTGGCGCAGCTCGCGCGGCACCCCGCGCATGGCATCGAGCGAATCCACCAGGAACACCGGGCCGCACACCACCACCAGCACGAAGCCGATGCGGAATTCTACGCCGGGAAACCACAGCACCGCGAACAGGATCCACGACACCACCGGCACCGCCATCAGGATGCGGATCATCGGGTGCAGGTACTTGTCGAGCAAATCCGAGCGATACATCGCCATCGCCAGGCAGACGCCGAACACAAAAGAGACGATCAACGCGCCGATCACGCGCGCCAGCGTGACGGCGACATCGATCGGCGTGATGTCGGCAAGGCTTTTCGCGATCTTGACGAAACTCGGGATGGCGAAGGGCGGAATCCCGAGATAGGGCGCCAGATGCGACAGCGTCTCCCAGCAGACGGCGAAGACAAAGAGGGAGACGAACGTCTGGCGCGGGAAAATCAGATCCGGAACGGGAACTGGCGCTGGGAGAGACTTAGCCTGTTCCTCAGGGGGCATAGATGATCTTTTCGTCCGGCATCTTCGGGTAGAACCCCGCTTTCACCGCGCGCTCCATCATGTCGGTGATCGACTTCTTGGTGGCGGGCTCCCAGGCCGGTTTCACGATCATCTGCAGCCGCTTGCTCTCGACCGCGGCGGTGAAGATGCCGGGCGGCAGCTTCAGCGTCTCGTTGGCGATCTTGTCGGCGGCGGCGGTTTCCTTTTCGAAGACTGCGGCGACGTCCTGCAAGGCCGCCAGCAGCATCTTCGGGGCTTCGGGATTTTTCGCAATGGCGTCGGCACGCATGGCGGGGACGATCTCCCAGCCCGAACTCGCCGGCGATTTCCTTCCAGCCTTGCGCGCCATTGAAGATGACGTGCCAGTCCGGATGCTGCTTGGCGCTGATGCTGGCCAGCGGCTCGATCACCAGCGCCGCGTCGACGCGTCCGGCCTCGAGCTGCGCGCGGGCGACGCCGAAATTGGCGTTGACCACGGTGATGTCCTTGCCGAGGTCGATACCCTTGGCGGCGGTGTAGATCTTGACCACCTGGAACTGCGAGCCGCCCATGTCGATTGCGAGCTGCTTGCCCTTGAGATCGGCGAGCGACTTGATCGCCGGGTCCTTGGCGAAGATCACCAGGTCGGCGAGCGTGAAGCCGGTGCCGATGATGCGCAGCTGGACGCCTTCCTGATAAAGCTTCTGGAAGATCGTGGGCCCGCCGATCAGTGCGTCGGTCTCGCCGGTGGCGAAGCCCGCGTAGAATGCGGCGATCGACGGATAGGCGTGAATGTCGAGCTCGAAGCCGTGCTTGGCGTCAAAGCCGCGCGCCTTCATGACGTTCCACACCAGCGGATTGAACACCGGCAGCGTGAGACTGGAGACCTTGATCACCGGCTTTTGCTGCGCCTGGGCGTGCGGCGCGGCGATACCGGTCACGGCGAAAGCGATGGCCGCCAGCGCGGCAAGGCCGCGGTGAGATATCGTGAGCATGCATTCCCCCCTGGTGGATTGTCCCGTCGCGGTCGTGCCGCCGCGATCATTGGCGCTTATTGCGGACGGCGAGACTTTACTCCGCTTTCATCCGCGTGCAAATAATCGACGGTATTGATCGGGGAACGCGATGCCGCACATCACCGCACGCGACGGCGTCCGGCTTTATTATGAGGAAGCCGGCAGCGGCTCGGCAGTCGTCTTCGTGCATGAATATGCCGGCGACTACCGCAGCTGGGAGGCGCAGATGCGGCATTTCTCGCGCGCGCACCGCTGCGTCACCTACAGCCAGCGCGGCTATCCGCCTTCCGATGTTCCGGAACAGGCGGCCCGCTACGGTCAGACGATCGCGCGCGACGACGTCTTGGCGCTGATGGATGCGCTCAAGATCGACAAGGCGCACGTGGTCGGGCACTCGATGGGCGCCTACACGGCGCTGCATGTCGGCATGCAGGCGCCGGCGCGCTGCCTTTCAGTCGCCGCCGCCGGCTGCGGCTGGGGCTCGACGCCCGATGCCAAGAAGCGCGAAGAGATGAAAGCGCTCGCCGCCGAGACCGGCAAGATGTTCGCCGAGGAGGGCATCGTGGCGGCTTCGGCGAAATATGCCGACGCGCCGATGCGGCAGGCGCAGAAACACAAGGATCCGCGCGGCCACGCCGAATTCTCCCGCATGCTGGCCGAGCATTCAGCATTGGGTCATGCGCAGACCATGTTCAATCTGCAGCTTAAGCGGCCGACGCTGTGGGAGATGGAGAACGGCCTGAAGACATTCGCGGTGCCGTTGCTGGTGATCGTCGGCGACGAGGACGAGCCTTGCATCGACGGCAGCGTGTTCCTCAAGCGTACCGCGCCGACCGCCGGCCTGCTGATGATCCCGCGTTCAGGCCACAACATTCCGTCCGAGGAGCCGGCGCAATTCAACGCCGCGCTCGCCGAACTTTTCGCATCGGCCGAAGCCGGCCGCTGGCTGGCGCATAAACCAAAATAGAGAGTCGGGAGAAACCATGGACCTCAAGCTCAAGGGCAAGACCGCGCTGGTGACCGGCGGCAGCGAAGGCATCGGCAAGGGCATCGCGCTGGCGCTCGCCAAGGAAGGCGTCGACGTTGCCATCTGCGCGCGGCGCATGGCGCCGCTCGAGGCCGCGGCGCAGGAAATCGCCAAGGCAACCGGGCGCAAGATCGTCGCCATTCCCGCCGATCTTCGCAAAGACGCCGACGCGAAAAATTTCATCGAGCAGGGCGTCAAGGCGCTCGGCCGCGTCGACATCATGGTCAACAATGCCGGCTCGGCAGCCGGCGGCGTGATCGAACATCTCACCGAAGACGACTGGGAGAAGGGGCTGCAGCTCAAATTCATGGGCTACGTGCGCTGCCTGCGCTACGCGCTGCCCATCATGGTCAAGCAGGGCGGCGGCCGCGTGGTGAACCTGATCGGCAATGACGGGGTGAAGCCGTCCTACTGGGAAATCTGCCCAGGCGCCGCCAACGCGGCGGGGCAGAACCTGACGCTCTCGCTTGCCGCGCAATATGGCCGCGACAATATCAGCTTCGTCGCGGTCAATCCGGGGCCGGTGCGCACCGAGCGCTGGGCCGGGCTGGTCGACGCCATGGCGCGCGACATGAAAATCCCGCGCGCAGAAGCCGACAAGCTGGCGCCGGCCTCGATCCCGATGGGCCGCATCGCCGAGGTGGAGGAAGTCGCTAACCTGGTCGTCATGCTGGCGTCGCCATTGATGACGATGGTCAACGGCACCATGATCGAAATCGACGGCGGGCAGGACAAGCCGCTGATGGACCGCTTCCGCGACCGGCCAAAGGCATGACAACGCATAGCAGCGGCGCTTTCCCGCCGGTCCGGCGCGGTTGACAAGCCGAAGGCCGCGGCCGAACTATTTGCTCAATCTCAATCGGGAGCCACGTCATGAACACGCGCTTGTTCGCGTATCTCGCGCTCGCAGCCAGTCTCGCAACGCCGGCAATGGCGCAGCAGACCATCAAGATCGGCGAGCTCAACAGCTACAAGGCGGTGCCCGCCTTCCTCGACCCCTACAAGAAGGGCATGGATCTCGCGATCGAGGAGATCAACGCCAAAGGCGGCGTGCTCGGCAAGAAGCTGGAAGTGATCTCGCGCGACGACGGCGCCAATCCGGGTGAGGCGGTGCGCGTGGCCGAGGAACTGGTGACGCGCGAAGGCGTCTCGATGCTCGCCGGCACCTTCCTGTCCAATATCGGCTTGGCGGTCACCAATTTCGCCGGCCAGAAGAAAGTGTTCTTCCTCGCCGCCGAGCCGCTCACCGACAAGATCACCTGGCAGAACGGCAATAAATACACCTTCCGCCTGCGCGCCTCGACCTACATGCAGACGGCCATGCTGATGCCGGCGACCATCGCCGCCAAGAAGAAACGCTGGGCGCTGGTCTATCCGAACTTCGAATACGGCCAATCCGCCGCCGAGAACTTCAAGGCGCTGTTGAAGAAGGCGCAGCCCGACGTCGAATTCGTCACCGAGCAGGCGCCGCCGCTCGGCAAGATCGATGCCGGCGCGGTGGCGCAGGCGATCGACGACGCCAAGCCGGACGCCATCTTCAACGTGCTATTCGGCGGCGACCTCGCCAAATTCGTGCGCGAGGGCAACACCCGCGGCGTGTTCAAGAACCGCACGGTGATCAGCCTGCTCTCGGGCGAGCCGGAATATCTCGATCCGCTGAAGGACGAGGCGCCGACCGGCTGGATCGTTACCGGCTACCCGTGGGACAAGATCAAGACCAAGGAACACCAGGCCTTCGTCGCCGCCTACCAGAAGAAATACAACGACTATCCGAGACTCGGCTCCATCGTCGGCTACATGACCATCAAGTCGCTGGCCGCCGGCATCGCCAAGGCGAAGTCGACCGACACCGAGAAGCTGGTGGCGGCGTTCAAGGGCCTGAAGGTCGACAGCCCGTTCGGCCCATTCAGCTACCGGTCGAGCGACCACCAGGCCACCATGGGCGCCTATGTCGGCAAGATCGCGCTGGAGAATGGCAAGGGCACCATGGTCGACTTCAAATATGTCGACGGCGCCGCGGTGCTGCCGTCCGACGCCGAGGTCAAAAAGCTGCGCCCGGCCGACGCGGATTGATCTCAACGCTGCCGCGGGCTTGCTTCCCTCTCCCCTTGTGGGAGAGGGTGGCGAGCGCGGAGCGATAGCGAGCGCGAGCCGGGTGAGGGGGTAGTGCCTCACAAAGCCGATCCCCTCACCCGCCTCGCTCACTGAAGTTCGCTCGGCACCCTCTCCCGCAACGGGGAGAGGGGAAGTGGCGCCGCGGCGGGCATAAGATGACCTTCAACGCATTCCTGTTCCAGGCGCTCAACGGGCTGTCGACCGCCTCCGGCCTGTTCTTCGTCGCCGCCGGCCTGTCGCTGATCTTCGGCGTCACCCGCATCGTCAACATCGCGCACGGGTCCCTCTATATGCTGGGGACCTACATCGCCTATTCATTCGCCACCAGGTTCGACGGTGCCCTCGGGTTCTGGGGCGGCATTGTCGCCACGGCGATCATCGTGGGCGGGATCGGCGCGCTGATCGAGATCGTGCTGCTGCGACGGATCTATCGCGCGCCCGAACTGTTCCAACTGCTCGCCACTTTCGCGCTGGTGCTGGTCATCAACGACGCCACACTCTGGCTATGGGGTCCCGACGATCTGCTTGGGCCGCGCGCGCCCGGCCTGCGCGGCGCCATTGAAGTGCTCGGCCGCCAATTGCCGAGCTACGACCTGTTCCTGATAATCATCGGTCCCGTGGTGCTGCTGCTGCTGCATTTCACGCTTGTCGGCACGCGCTTCGGCCGGCTGGTGCGGGCGGCGACACAGGACCGTGAAATGGTCGGCGCGCTCGGCGTCAATCAGGCGCTGCTGTTCACCGCCGTTTTCGCGATCGGCGCCGCGCTCGCCGGCTTCGGCGGCGCGCTGCAGGTGGCGCGCGAGCCGGCCGATCTCGCCACCGACCTCGTCGCCATCAGCGACGCCTTCGTGGTGGTGGTGGTCGGCGGCATGGGCTCGATCAGCGGCGCCTATCTCGCGGCCGTCATCATCGCCGAGGTCAAAGCGATTTGCATCGGCATCGGCGTGGTGGATTTCGGTTTCGTCAGCGTGAATTTCTCCAAGCTCACGCTGGTCGCCGAATTCCTGGTGATGGCGGTAGTGCTGATCGCGCGCCCTTACGGGTTGCTCGGCCGCGTGCAAGCCGCGGTGCGCTCGATCGCCGAGCCTGAAGACCCGATCCGCCCGGCGACGCCGGCGCTGAAGGCGCTCGGCGTTGCGGTGCTGGCGCTGCTGTTGTGCCTGCCGCTGCTGGCGCAGAGCTCGCCCTACTTGCTGATCCTCGGCATCGACGTGCTGATCGCGGTAATTTTCGCGGTCTCGCTGCATTTCATCGCGGGTCCCGGCGGCATGCATTCGTTCGGCCACGCCGCTTATTTTGGGCTCGGCGCCTATGGCGCGGCGCTGCTGGTGAAAGGGTTGGCCGTGCCGATGGGCCTCGCGCTTTTGGCGGCGCCATTGGTGGCGCTCGCCGGCGCGCTGCTGTTCGGCTGGTTCGCCGTGCGGCTCTCCGGCGTCTACCTCGCCATGCTGACGCTCGCCTTCGCACAGATCGTGTGGGCGGCGGTGTTCCAATGGGAGGAACTGACCGGCGGCTCCAACGGCGTGATCGGCGTGTGGCCGCCGCCGCCCTTCGACCAGGCTTGGGTCTATTTCCTGCTGACGCTCACGCTGGCGGTGATCGCCGTGCTCCTGCTGCGGCGGTTTCTGTTTGCGCCGTTCGGCTACGCGATGCGCGCCGGCCGCGATTCTGCGCTGCGCGCCGAGGCGATCGGGATCGACGTCAAGCGCGTGCATTGGCTGGGCTTCGCCATTGCCGGCGCGGTCTGCGGCGTAGCCGGCGGGCTGTTCGCCTTCGCCAAGGGCTCGATCTCGCCGGAGACCATCCACATCAACCGCTCGATCGACGGCCTGGTGATGGTGCTGCTCGGCGGCATCCAGACGCTGACCGGGCCGATCGTCGGCGCATCGGTGTTCGCCACCTTGCAGGATACGGTGATGCGGCAGACCGAATATTGGCGTGCGCTGTTAGGCTGCATCATCCTGCTGCTGGTGCTGGCGTTCCCGCAAGGGCTCGTCGGCGGCTTCGCGGCGCTCTGGCGCGGGCGCGGAGGCAAGTCATGAGCGTGCTCGACGTTCGCTCGCTGTCCAAGGCCTTCGGCGGCGTGCACGCGGTCGCCGAGGTCAGCTTCACGATCGGTGAGGGCGAATTCCTCGCCATGATCGGTCCGAACGGCGCCGGCAAGACCACCTGTTTCAATATCATCAATGGCCAGCTCGCGCCCGATTCCGGCGCGATTCTGTTGCTGGGCAGGAATATTGCCGGGCTCATGCCGCGCGCGATCTGGCGCTTCGGCGTCGGCCGCACGTTTCAGGTCGCGGCCACGTTCGGCTCGATGACGGTCGCCGAGAATGTGCAGATGGCGCTGATCTCGCACGCCGGCGATATCCACCGGCTGTGGGCGCCGGCCGCTACGCTCTATCGTGAGCGCGCGCTCGCGCTGCTCGATCAGGTCGGCATGCGCGAGGCCGCCGACCGACCCAGCCGCGAACTCGCCTATGGCGACGTCAAACGCGTCGAACTCGCCATCGCGCTCGCCAACGAGCCGCGCCTGCTGCTGATGGACGAGCCGACCGCCGGCATGGCCGCGCGGGAACGCCACGGGCTCATCGATCTGGTCAAGCGTCTGGTGGTGAATCGCAAAATCTCGGTGCTGTTCACCGAACATTCGATGGACGTGGTGTTCGCCTTCGCCGACCGCATCATCGTGCTGGCGCGCGGCCGGCTGATCGCCGACGGCGACGCCGCGTCGATCCGTGACAACGCCCAGGTGCGCGAGGTCTATTTTGGCGCCGGCAAAACGTTCGCGGGTGCCGCGCCATGAGCGACGCCATGCTCGCGGTCGAGAGTCTGAGCGCCTGGTATGGCGCTGCCCGCATTCTCTACGACCTGAGTTTTGCGGTCGGTCGCGGCGAGGTGGTGGCACTGATGGGGCGCAACGGCGCCGGCAAGTCCACCACCCTGAAAGCGGTCATGGGCTTGCTCGCCGAGCGGCAGGGCACGGTGCGGTTCAACGGCGAGGACATCTCGCGCCTGAAGCCATTCGAGATCGCGCGGCGCGGCTTGGGTTATACGCCCGAGGACCGCCGCATCTTTTCCGATCTCACGGTCATGGAAAATCTCGACATCGGCCGCCAACCACCGCGGCAATTCCCCGACGGTCAGCCGGCACCGGCCTGGACGGCGGAAAAGCTGTTCGCGCTGTTTCCCAATCTCGCCGAAATGCCGAACCGTCTGGGCGACCGCATGAGCGGCGGCGAGCAGCAGATGCTCACGGTGGCGCGCACGTTGATGGGCAATCCGCTGCTGGTGCTGCTCGACGAGCCTTCCGAAGGCGTGGCGCCGCTGATCGTGGAGCAGATGGCCAACACCATCGTCGAACTCAAAAAGGAAGGCCTGTCGATCCTGCTCTCGGAGCAGAACATCCACTTCGCGCGGCTGGTTTCCGACCGGGTCTACGTGATCGAGAAAGGCCAGATTTGCTGGCAGGGCTCGATGGCGCAACTCGATACCAATCAGGACGTGCAGAGGGCCTATTTGACGGTCTAACGCGGCCGGACGGGAAGCCCTGTATTTTCAGGGCTTAGGCGAAGGTAGGCTTTCCCCACGGCGCGAATTAGGCCATGCTTTCGCTCAGGGCGGGAGTTTGGTTACACGCAGTTGTAGATAAGCGGGCCGGGGATGCGGCGTGAAAAATTGCCTTCTGTGATACCCGCTGGGGTTGCATCCGGACACGGCCGCTACGTGCTCGACGACCAGGTCGGCTTCCTGTTGCGCGTTGCCCCGCAGCGCCATACCGCGATCTTCACGACGCGTATGATCGAGGGCCTGACCCAGACCCAATTCGCCGCGCTCGCCAAGTTGCATGAGGTCGGTCCCTGTTCGCAGAACCATCTCGGCCGCCGGATCTACCTCGACGCCGCCACCATCAAGGGCGTGGTCGACCGGCTGGTTGGGCGCGGCTTCGTCACCGCCGTCAGCGATCCGAAGGATCGCCGCCGCCGCGCCGTAACGCTGACCGACATCGGGCGTCAGGTCACCGAAGCCGCGATGCTGATTGCCGCCGAGATCACCGCCGCAACGCTGGCCGCGTTGAGCGAGGACGAGCAGAAGATGGTGGTGACGCTGCTGCGCAAGTTGGGCTGAGCTGCAGGACGCGAAGACGTCACCACAGCCCCTTCAGCCGGCCGCCGTCGAGGTTGAGCGAAACGCCGGTGATGTAGCTCGCTCGTTCCGAGCAGAGGAACACCATGGCATTGGCGACTTCTTCCGGCTTGCCCATGCGGCCGAGCGAGTTCTTCTTGGCGGCGAGTTTGCGCGCCTCCTCCTCGGTCGTCACGTTCAATTCCTTCTTCAGCCCCTCGGTGTTGCGCACCCACAGGTCGGTCGCGACCCAGCCCGGGCAGATCGCGTTGACCAGGACATTGTCCTCGCCGAATTCAGTCGACAGCGATTTGGTGAGATTGAGCAGTGCCGAGTTGGTCATGCCGCTGCCGAACATATACGGGTCCGGTTCCTTGCCGGCGCCGCCGATGGTGTTGACGATGCGGCCCCATTTCTGCGCCTTCATCATCGGGTAGACGCCGCGGATCGCGCGCAGGAAACCGAACAGCTTGGTGTCGAGCTGATTCTGCATCTCGTCGTCTCTAATCGCGGCGAAGCGGCCGGAATACATCTGGCCCGCATTGTTGACCAGGATGTCGACGCCGCCGAGTTTTTCCTTGGCGGTCGCCACCATTTTCGCGATGTCGGATTCGTTCGTCATGTCGGCGACCACGGCATGCACCTCGCCACCGGTGCGCTTGGCCAAGTCGTCGCGCGCCTGCATCAGCTTCTTTTCGTTGCGGCCGCTGATCAGCACGCGCACGCCTTCCTCGAGAAACTGGCGCGCCGTCTCGAAACCGATGCCGCTCGAGCCGCCGGTGACGATCGCGCGGCGGCCCTTGATTCCCAGATCCATACGCTTCCTCCCGCTCGGCTTGACGCTTTTAATGTCAGCATAGAGTATCCATCGCGCCAGCAAAGCAACAAGACGCAAATTGCAACGCGCGATCGCGAGGGAGATGCCGATGTTCAAAGTGGGCGACGCCACCATCACGCGCGTCGAGGAAACCAACGTCCCCAGCTACAAGCTGCGCGATGTGTTCACCGAGATGACCGATGCGCAATTCGACCAGCACAAGCACTGGCTGGCGCCGCATCACTATGAAGCCGAGAGCGGCTGCATCCGGCTTGCCGTCCATAGCTGGCTGTTGAAGGTCGGCGGCAAGACCATCCTCATCGATAGCTGCTGCGGCAACAACAAGAACAAGCCCGGCCGCCCGTTCTGGCACATGCTCAACGAGCCTTATCTGGAACGGCTCGCCGCCGCCGGCGCGCGGCCGGAGGACATCGACCTGGTGATGTGCACCCACCTGCATCACGACCATGTCGGCTGGAACACGCGGCAGAAGGACGGCAAATGGGTGCCGACATTTCCCAATGCGCGCTACGTCTTCAACAAGCCGGATATCGACTATTTCTCCAAGATCGATGCCGATCCGAAGGAAGGGCCGGCCGAGCTCGGCACGTTCCGCGAATGCGTGGTGCCGATCCTCGAATACGGCAAGGCCGATGTGATTGAGGGCGCGCACCGTATCAATGACTTCATCGAGATCGATACCGCGCCCGGCCATTCGCCCGGTCACGTGTTTTTCAAGCTCGAAAGCAAGGGCGAGCGCGCCGTCTTCATCGGCGACGTGTGGCACCATCTGTTGCAGGTCTATTACCCGGACTGGAATTTCCCGAAGAACTCCGATGCGGCGGAGGCGCGCGTCAGCCGGCGCAAGGTGCTCGATTATTGCGCGGCGAGCGGCGCGCTGGTGATGCCCGGCCATGTCGGCTTGCCGTTCGCCGGCCGCATCGAAAGGACCGCGGACGGTTATCGGCCGGATTTCAAGGCTTAAGTCCTCGTCATCAGCACCTTCAGTCGCTGCGGCGAAACCGGCAATCGCGTCACCGCGCCGGGAATGCCGATGGCGTCGTCGATCGCCGACGCGATCGCCGCGCCGACCGGATTGGCGCCGCCTTCGCCGGCGCCCTTCAGGCCGAGCGGATTGAGCGGGCTCGGCGCATCCTCGGTGACGAGGATCGAAAGCTCAGGGATCTCGCGCGCGGTCGGCATCAGGTAGTCGGCGAAGGTGACCGATAGCGGCTCTCCGGCTTCGTCATAGAGAAACTCCTCCAGCAGCGCGCCGCCAATGCCTTGCGCGAGGCCGCCGGCGATCTGGCCTTCCACCAGCTTGGGATTGACCGCCTTGCCGACGTCGTAGGCGATCGCATAGCGCTCGATGGTGACGCCGCCGGTGTCGGCATCGATGCGCACCGCCGCGATGTGCGCGCCGTAGGGGTAGACCATGTGCGATGACTCGAACGTGGCCTCGGCGCTCAGCCGTGCAGGGGATTCGCGCGCGAGTTCTGCGAGCGCCAGAGCAGGTCCGGAATTGGAATTCAGACGAACAATTTGCCCGTCGACGACATCGAGCACGTCTGCCTTGCTCTGCATCAGTTCGGCGGCAAGCTCTAGAACCTCGGCGCGCAGCTTGCTGGCGGCCAAGCGCGTGGCTTCCCCGCACATCACGGTGACGCGCGAGGCGAAGGCGCCCATGCCTTTGTCGATGCGGTCGGTCTGGCCGTGAATCACGCGGATATTGCCGTAATCGACGCCGAGCGCGTCGGCGCAGATCTGCGCGATCGCCGTCTCAACCCCTTGGCCGAGCGAGGCAACTCCGGTGATAACGTCGATCGTGCCGTCGGGGACAAGTTCGACGCGTACCGCGTCGAACGGCCCCAGCCCGCTCTTTTCCACGAACATCGCGACGCCGGCGCCGACTTTCTCGCCGGCCGCGCGGCGCTTGCGCAGCGCGCTTTGCAGTTCATCCCAGCCAGCAGATTTGAGCGCCTTATCAAGGAGAAGTGCGTAATCGCCGGAATCGTAAACGATATGCGTGCCCAGGGTATCGAGCCCGAGTTTGTAGGGCATCGCGCTTTTGCCGATCAGATTGCGGCGGCGGATTTCGACTTTGTCCACGCCGATCTTCGCGGCAATCGCATCGAGTAACCGCTCGCGCACAAAGGAGGACTCGTAACGGCCGGGCGCGCGATAGGTGCCGCACGGCGTCTTGTTGGTGAGGCGGATGTGGCCGACGGCGCGATAGGCCGGCACCACATAGGGTCCGGGCAGCATGGCGGCGGCGAGGTCGGGCACGGTGGCGGCGTGCGTGCGCATGTAAGCGCCGTTGTCGTGGAAAAATTCGTCATCGATCGCAAGGATTTGGCCGCGTGCGTCGATGGCGGCGCGCACGCGATGGGTCTGCTCGCGCGAATGATTGGCCGCGATCAGGTGTTCGCGCCGGTCCTCGATCCATTTGATCGGACGGCCGAATTTCAGCGCGGCGGCACAGACCAGCACGTCCTCGGGATAAATTTCGCCGCGGATGCCGAAGCCGCCGCCGACGTGGCCCTCGAAGAGCTGGACGGATTTGGCTGTGCGCCCAAGCATTTGCGCCAGCGCATCGCGATTCCAATGTGGCACCTTGGCGGCGCCGTGTAGTTCCAAAATGTCGCGCGCCTGGTCGTAGCGTGCGATGGCGCCGCGCGTCTCCAGCGGCACGCCGGAATGGCGGCCGATCGAAAGCTCAAGCGAAACAACGGCATGCGCCGCGCGAAAGGCGGCGTCCACGTCGCCATACGATTTCCGCAGGACTGACGCCTCGGTGCTCAGTTGGCCGCCATCATGCTCGTAGACGCCCGGTTGCTCGGTCGCGAGCAAGGTGATGCTCACTTGCTCGATCGAGACCTCGACCAGGTCGGCGGCGTCTTCGGCGAGGTATGCATTCTCCGCAAAAACCACCGCCACCGGCTCGCCGACATAACGCACGACCTCCTTCGCCAGCACCGGCTGGCGGTAGGGTTCGAGCGCCTTGAGGCCGGTCAGACGAAACGGGATCGGCGGGATGTGCGAAACGTCGGCGGCGGTCCACACCGCGTGTACGCCGGGCAATGCGAGCGCGGCCGTGGCATCGATCGACGTTATTTTTCCGTGCGCCAGGGCCGATCGCACCACGCGCATGGTCCACTGGCCCGGAAACGAGATGTCGGCGGCGAAGCGGCCTTGGCCGGTGAGCAGCGGGCGATCTTCGAGTCGCGGAACGGAGCGGCCGACGAATTTTGCCGGCCTTGTCATTTTCCGCGCATCTCCTTCGCCGCCGCGCGCACGGCCTTGATGATGTTCTGGTAGCCGGTGCAGCGGCAGAGATTGGACGAGAGCACGTCAAGCAAATCGTCATCGCTGATGTCGGGCTCGCGCTCCAGCGCGCCGACCGCCAGCATCAGAAAGCCCGGCGTGCAGAAACCGCATTGCAGGCCGTGATGATCCATGAAGGCCTGCTGCATCGGATGCAGCGCGTCGCCCTTGGCGAGACCTTCCACCGTGCGGATGGTTTTGCCGGCCGCCTGCACGGCGAACATCAGGCAGGAACGCACCGGCTCGCCGTCCACGATCACGGTGCAGGCGCCGCAGACGCCGTGCTCGCAGCCGATATGGGTGCCGGTCTGCCCGCAGTCCTCGCGGATGGCATCGGCGAGCGTGCGCCGCGGCTCCACCGCGATCGCGTGCTCGCGGCCGTTGATGGTCAGGTTGATGTTTGATCGCTCATGCGGTGCTGTTTTCTCCGCTCGTCTCCGCGAAATCGGGGAGAGCAGCATTTTTACTTCATCATAGCCTCCTGGTTCCGCTTGGCGGAGTATGTGGTTGCGCTTCGCAACGCCGCGCGGATACGCTGCGGCGTCGCCGGTATCTCGTCGATCGCGACGCCGAAGGGCGTGAGCGCGTCGTTGATCGCGTTAATCACTGCCGCCGGCGCGCCGATGGTGCCGCCTTCGCCCAGGCCCTTGGCCTTGGTGATCGAGGTGCGTGCTCGGTGTTTCCATGTGGTGCAGCTCGATTTGCGGGATTTCGCGCGCGGTCGGCGGCATGTAATCGGCGAGATTGGCGGTGAGAATGCCGCCGGTCTCGTCGTAGATGATCTCCTCCAGCAGCGCGTTGCCGATGCCCTGCGCGATGCCGCCATGCACCTGGCCCTCGGCGATCATCGGATTGATGATGCGGCCGGCGTCTTCCGCCACCAGATATTTCTCGACCGCGACCTTCCCTGTCTCGATATCGACCGCGACGATGGCGACGTGACAGGCGTTGGAAAAGGTGCCGGGCGGATCGTAAGTGCCGGTTTCGGTCAGTCCGGGCTCGATCTCGCCGTAGAAGCGGTGCGTCTGGGTGTAGGCCTCGCGCGCCATCTTGGCGATCGACACCATGCGATCGGTGCCGGCGACCTTCGCCGCGCCGTCTTCCAGCACGATGTCGCCGGGCGCGGCTTCCAACAGGTGGCTGGCGATCTTGATCAGCTTGGCGCGCACTTTGCGCGCCGCGATCAGCGTGGCGCCGCCGGAGATCACCAGCGAGCGGCTGGCGAAGGTGCCCCAGCCGTAGGGCGCGCGGTCGGTGTCGCCATGCACCACCTTGATGATTTCGGGCGCCACGCCGAGTTCGTCGGCGATGATCTGCGCCAGCGTAGTGCGCAGGCCTTGCCCGTGCGGCGAGGAGCCGATGCGCGCCTCGACGAAGCCGGACGGGTCGACGGTAAGGATGACGGTTTCCCAGCCGGGCGTGATCTCCATGCCGCGCGCCGCGAAGGCCGCGCTGCCATAGCCGGTGCGCTCGGAGAAGGTCGCAAAGCCGATGCCGAGATGGCGGCCGGTGGCGCGCGCTTTTTTCTGCCGTGCGCGGAAGGCGGGCAGGTCGATGGCGGCGACCGCCATCTCCAGCGTCTGCTGGTAGCTCGCCTCGTCGTAGACGAGGCCGATCGCCGAGGTGTAGGGGAACTTGTTGATCAGGTTGCGGCGGCGGATGTCGACCGGATCGATCGCGAAGGCGGCGGCCGCTTTGTCCATCAGGCGTTCGAGCGCGAAGGTGATCACCGGCCGCGACACGCCGCGATAGGGTGCCATGGTGCAGGTATTGGTGAGCACGCCGCGCGCGCGGCACTCATAGTGCCGGAAATCGTAAGGCCCCGGCAGCTCCGCCATGGCCATCAGCGGCTCGACGCCGCTGGTGGTCGGGAAACAGGAATAGGCGCCGACATTGGCGATCACATCGGCCTTGAGCGCGATCAGCTTGGCGTTCTTGTCGAAGGCGCCGGAAAGCGCGATGGCCTGGTCGCGGCCGTGAAAAGAAGCGATCAGGTTCTCGCGCCGGTCTTCGGTCCAGGCCACCGAGCTCTTGAGCTTCCGCGCCAGCCACACCAGCACGACATATTCGGGCGCGAGCGACATCTTCTGTCCGAAGCCGCCGCCGACGTCGGGCGCGATCACGCGCAGATCGGCTTCCGGCATGCCGAGTACGTCGGCGATGGCGGTGCGCATGAGATGCGGCATCTGGGTGGTGCAGGTGAGAGTGACGCGGCCGGTCGACGCGTCGAACGCGGCGTGGCCGGCGCGCGCCTCCATCGGCGTCGCGTTCTGCCGGCGCGAGCGGGCGTCGAGTGTGACGATTTTGGCTGCACCGGCCCAGGCCGCATCGAAATCGGCGGACTTGAATTGGCCTTCGAGGATGACGTTGCCGGGCGCCTCGGCATGGACCTGGGCTGCGCCGTCCTCGAGCGCGGCACGCGCGTCGATTACCGGCGTGGTCTCGTCGATCGCAAGCTCGACCTGGTCGGCGATGTCCTCGGCGGCTTCCGCGCTGGCGGCCACGGCGGCGGCGACCGGCTCGCCGACAAAGCGCACGACTTTATCGGCGAGGACCGGCTGGCCGATCGGCCGGTAATTGAAATTGTGCAGCATGGGCGTGATCTTCTTCACGCCCGTGAGATCGGCGATGGTGATTACGATCGTGCCTTGCGGCGCATCGATTTTAACGATCTTCGCTGCGGCCACCGGGCTGCGCACGAAGCGCACCCAATGCGCCGCCGGCAGATCGGCGGTGAAGCGGCCTTGCCCGGTGAGCAGCGCGGGATCCTCGACGCGCCGGATGGCGCGGCCGACCCAGGTCATGCCGGTGCCTTTGGTGTGCGCACTCATGAGTTTTTTGCTTCGCGCATGATCTTGTCCGAAAACCGGCGGCCACTTTTTGGCATCATGCGCTGTACTCCAACGCGCGGCGCACCACGGCGCACACCAGGTCGCGCCGGTAGTCCGCGCTGGTCTGGTGATCCTCCAGCGGATCGATCGCGCTGGCAGCGGCCTCGGCGGCGGCGCGGAACGCGGCGTCGCCGGGCGGCTTGCCGCTGAGCGCAGCCTCGGCTTCGCGCATGCGGCGCGGTGACGATTCGGCGCCGCCGACGCCGACACGCGCGTCAACGATCTTGCCGGCTTGCAGGCGGTAGGTGACCAGCGCGGCGGCCAGCGCGAAATCGCCGGCGCGGCGGTTGAATTCGTTGAAGCCGACTTTGGCGTCGGCCGCGAGCAGCGGCAGCCGCACCTCGGCCAAGAGTTCGTCCTCGGCCAGCGCCGTCGACATCAGGCCTGCGAAGAAGTCTTTCGCCGCGATCAGCCGTTCGCCGCGCGTGCTTTTCGCCACCATCGTGCCGTCGAGCGTGGCGGCGGTGAGGCACCATTCCGAGGCTGGGTCGGCGTGCGCCAGGCTGCCGCAGAACGTGCCGCGCATGCGGATCGGATAATGCGCGATATGGCGCGCGACGGTGACCAGCAGGCGGCCGAGCGGATTATCGACGACCGGTTTGTGGAACGCGGCGTGGCGCACGCAGGCGCCGATCGACAAAGTCTTTCCGTCGCTGACGATGGCGTCGAGGCCCGCGACTTCGTTGATGTCCACGAGGTGCGTGGGCTTGGCCAGCCGGAACGCCATGATCGGAACCAGGCTTTGCCCGCCCGCCAGCACGCGGCCGTCTTGCGGCGCGACATCAGCGAGAATTTTCAACGCCTCGTCGAGCGTCTTCGGCACGTGGCGGATGAACGGAGCTGGCTTCATGCGGCGGATGCCCGGCGAGCAAGGGCCAAGTATTTGCGCGCAAACGTTAAGCCGCGCCCCCGGATTGTCAAACTTGCGGCAGCGCGGGCCGTGAACCTTCTCGGCGGACCGCGCGACCAATGGCTATCGCAACCCTCTACTCAAGGAGACAGCCATGTCCCGCAAGATCATCCTCGCTCTCGCCGCCGTTGCCACGCTTGCTGGCGGGGCCCTCTCGTCCGGTAACGCCGACGCCATGGTGCTGCGGCGCGTCGGTGGCGGCAATCCCGGCCACCCGATCTTCCATCCGATCGGCCACCCGATCGGCCACTGGCACTACCGTCACTGGGTGCACTGGCATAACCATATTTGGGTCCGTCCGGTCGGTTATGCAGTGCGCGACGTCGCGACCGTGCAGCCCGGTCCCTGCACCTGCCTGACCAAGAACTACACGCCGGAAGGCATGGTGGTGTTCCAGGATCTGTGCACCAAGGAAATGGCAAGCGCGCCGGTGGACGGCTCCGACAAGGCGGCGGCCGTGCAAGGCCCGGCGAACTATGCCGGCCAGACCTATCAGGATTATCTGAAGGCCAACCCGGCGGCCGCGCCGGCCGAGCCGCAGAAGAACTGATCCCGCACTGCGCAATAATCGATAGGCCGCCCCGCGAAAGACTCGCGCGGGCGGCCTTCGCGTCGCTGTGCCGCCGCTTTTGCCATTGCAAATCCCGGCCGTCATATAGTCATATTTGAATAACAAGAACACGATTCTGCCAGGGAGCCGGGGATGTCAACGCGACGCATCGCGACCATCAGTCTTTTCATTCTTGCGATTCTGCAGGCGCCGGCGCTGCGCGCCGCGGACGGCGAAAGACCCGACAAGGTCTCGTTCTATTTCGCGGCGCATGAAGACGACTGGCAGTTGTTCATGAACCCGGCGGCGTTCCAGGACGTGATCAACGGCGCGGCCAAGACCGTGTTCATCCATATGACCGCCGGCGATGCCGGTCTCGGCGTCGGCTCGGGCGGCCGCAAGCATCCGTTCTATTTGGCGCGCGAAAACGGCGCGGAGACCGCGATCCGCTTCATGGCCGACGCCGACGATATTCCCGCCGAGCGCGTCGCGGGGCCGATGTCGTTCAACGGACATTCGATCTACCGCGTGAGCTATCGCAACACCGTGAGTTATTTCCTGCGCGTGCCGGACGGCAATGCGCTGGGCACGGGCTATTACGAAACCGGCTTCCAGTCGCTCAAGCGGCTGGCCGACGGCGACATCGATACGCTGTCCGCAATCGACGGCTCGGCCGCCTATCATGGCTGGAGCGATCTAACGGAGACGGTGCGCAAGATCGTCGATTTCGAACGCGGACGCGCGGGTGCCGTGCAGCTCAACGTCGCGGAACTCGACGCCCGCATCAACCCGTTCGACCATTCCGATCACCTGATGACCGCCAAGGCTGCGCTCGATGCGGTCAGCGACCTCGCCTGCGTGCGGCGCGTCTATTACGTGGACTATGCCAGCTCCAAACTGCCGGAAAACCTCAACGCCGAGCAGCGCGACATGGCGAGCTCAGTGTTCGCGGTGACGCTGGCCGGCGTGCTCGCCTACGACCACCACACGTCCTGGCACCATTACGACGAATCCTTTGTCGGGCGGAATTATTTCCGCGTCGAGGAGGGCGCCGGCCGCTGTGGCGGCGAGAAAACCGAGATTGCCGCCGCCCCGCACTGACGCGGCCCCAGGTTGATGTAGGTCAACGCGGCACCGCGGTTTTGCGGCACCATAACCGTGTTCCGATGGGACACGCGCATGCAGTTGCGGTTGGCGCCAGGCAGTTTCATTGACGTTGCGCCGGTTGCCGCCAACGCGGCGCATCGCTTCGGTCGATGCGTTGCGCGGCTTCAACATCTTCTGGATTCTCGGCGGTGACGGCGCCATCTGGGCGCTCGACGACATGACCTCCGACAAGGGGCCGGTGATCGGCGACATCGGCGAATTCCTCGGCGCCCAGCTGCATCACGTCGCCTGGGAAGGCCTCACCTTCTACGACTTGATCTTCCCGTTGTTCATTTTCATCACCGGCGTCGCCATCGTGTTCTCGCTGACGCGTCTGGTCGAGCGGGAAGGGTTGGCGCAAGCGCACCTGCGCGTGCTGCGGCGGGCGCTGCTGCTCTACGGTCTCGGGCTGATCTATTACAGCGGCATCAGCCAGCACTGGGCGGACATCCGCTATGCCGGCATCCTGCAGCGCATTGGGCTCTGCTATCTGTTCGCGTCGCTGCTGTTCCTCAATCTGAACCTGCGCGGCATGATCGCCGCCTTCGTGGCGCTGCTCGCCGGCTATTGGGCGCTGATGACCCTCGTGCCGGTGCCCGGCATCGGCGCCGGCTCTTTTGCCCCGGACGCCAACCTCGCCAACTGGATCGACGCGCACTATCTGCCGGGCCGCCTGTGGGACAAGACGCGCGACCCGGAAGGCTTGTTGTCGACGCTGCCGGCGATCGGTACGTGCCTGATCGGCGTATTCGCCGGCTTGCTGCTCAAGCAGGAGCGGCTTTCGCCGCAATCCCAGTCGCTTTGGCTGATCGGCGCTGGGATCGCGTCGGTCGCCGCCGGTCATCTCTGGGGGCTGCAGTTCCCCGTGATCAAGGCGATCTGGACCTCGTCATTCGTTCTCGTTGCCGGCGGATACAGCCTGATCCTGCTGGGTGCGTTGCACCAGATCATCGACGTCTGGAACTTCCGCGCCTGGTCGACGATCTTCGTATGGATCGGCACCAATGCCATCATGCTTTATTTTCTGAACAACATAGTCGGCTTCGAGCCGTTCGCGCTGCGCTTCGTGGGCGGCGATTTCAGCGCGCTGATCGATCATTTCACCACGCCGGCCACCGGGCGTTTCCTGGCCCATGTGGTGGGCTTAAGCTTCGCGATCGCGCTCGCCGGGTATTTCTATCGCCGCAAGATTTTCTTGCGCGTGTAGGCGCCGTCACGTCCCCACTTTCAGCTCCGACACCAGCGCGCGCAGCGCCGCGATGGTGGACAGCGGCACGATGCGGCCGGTGCGCGGATTTTCCGACGGCACACCCTCGATGGTCATGGAAAAGCGCGCGACGTCGGCGTCGACCTCGATGCGGTGGGTGTTGCGCGTGATCGTCGGGTCGGCCCAGATCTCCAGGCGCGTGCGATCCGGGCCGATGCCGGCGAGGCTGAGCGCGGCCGCCACGTTGACGTTGGCGGGAAAGCCGCGCGCGCCCTCGCGCGCCGTGCCGTCGAACACCTTCAGCGGCTGCGTCAGGCCGGCGACCGAGATGTTGTGTGCCAGCAAATAGGGCGCGCCTTCCAGGCCGGCCGGCGGTTTGCGCGTGATCATCTTGATGGAGCGGATTTCGCCCTCGGCGGCGGCGCGCACGGCGTCGAGGCCGATCAGCGCGCCGGTCGGCGGCAGGATGCGCGCGCCTTTTTGTTTGGCGCGCTCGACCAAATCCCAGTTTTCCAACAACTGCGCGACTGACAGCGGCATGAAGATGCGGCCCTTGTCGATGGCAGAGATCGCGACGTCGCGGAACAGCGCGGGTGGCAGGCACTCCACCACCACGTCGCAGTCCTCGGCCAGCGCGGTGGCGGGCTTGATCGCGATTCCGCCGAGTTGCGGCAGCGCGCGGCGCGGCTTGTCGGCGTCGCGCACGGCGACGGCGGTGAGGGTGAGGCCCGGCACGCCGGCGATCAGCCGCCGCGCCACCTCCAGCCCGACCGCGCCGAGGCCGGCCAATCCGACGCGTAAGGGTGATTTGTCGGTCATTCTCTCCACTCATCCAGGCGGAAGCCGTCTTCGGTGAAACAATAGCGCAAACCGGCTTCGTCCATGCGCGCGCTGGGGCCGGCGCTGATGCCCCAATAATCGAGCCGGCCAGGAGCCCAAGTCCATTGTTCCGCCGTCTTGGCGCGGTGGTTGGCGTCCACCTGCTGCATTTCGGCGGTCAACTCCACCGGCATGTCCTCGGGCCCGAGAAAATAGCAGAACACGTTGTTGCCGGGGCCGTGGCGGCCGGGGCCCCATTCGATGGCGCGGCCATCGTCGCGCATGCGGCCGGCGCCGCGCATCACCGATTCG
Source organism: uncultured Alphaproteobacteria bacterium (assembly GCA_963739075.1). Lineage (GTDB taxonomy): Bacteria > Pseudomonadota > Alphaproteobacteria > Rhizobiales > Xanthobacteraceae > Pseudolabrys. Next base: position 160,648 of record CAVTZC010000010.1, read on the forward strand.
AGATCCGGCATTTCAAAAGCAATATGGTTGAGCGTCGGCCCGCCGGTGAAGCCAAGCACCATGCTGTGGTGATCGCCATTGCAGGACAGGAAGCGCAGCCGCTGTGTGGTGTCGGTGAGCGTGAAGCCGAGCGCGTCGCGGTAGCAGCGGTAAGTGGCGTCGCAGTCGCCGGCATTGACGTTGACGTGGCTGAGCTTGCGCGGTCGGTCGGGCCGGTCGGCGGCGTCGGCGTGATCCTTGACGCCGCAGACGATCGCGATGTTGCGGCCTTCCGGGTCCTTGAAGCCGAAGCCGTAGTCGCCGTGCGGCTGGCGCAATTTTCCGGGCGGATCGATGGTGGTGAGGCCATGCGCACACACTTGCGCGTGCAGCGCATCGACGGTTGCGCCGGTATCGGCATCAAGCACCACGCGGATCAGCGCTGGCCGCGCCATCCGGCGAAGGGTCAGGATATGATGAAAGGCGCAGGTCGCCCGCAGATAATGCACGCCATTGCTCTCGCCGATCGAGGCCAAATTCCACACCTCGGTGAAGAAACGTAGCGCCTTGTCGGGATCGGCAAAGCCGAGATCGACGCTGCGCAGCGCGCGGACTTTGGCCTTGCTCATGGCGTTTTAAGCCTTGCGGTCGGGCAGCAGCGTGCCTTCGATGGCGCGGGCATGGCCGCGGAATTCGGCGATCGGCGTGCCGTCCTCGCGTGTCACCGCCACGTCGTAGAGGCCGGAGCGCCCGGAGCGCTGGCGCTCGATCGCATGCGCGGTGAGCCGGTCGCCGCGCTGCGCCGGGTTGAGATAGGTGATGCTGCAATGCTGCGCCACCATGCGCCGGTTGCGCGAATTGGACGCATAGCCGAAGGCGGTGTCGGCCAGGATATAGATGAATCCGCCGTGGCAGGTGTTGTGCCAGTTGACCATGGTTTCGGTCACTGCCATGGCGAGCATCGCGCGGCCGGGCTCGACCGAGATGAGCTGGATGCCAAGCCCACGGCTGGTGGCGTCGTCCGCCCACATGACGTCGGCGCAGGCGCGGGCGAGCATGGCGGCGTCCATCAGGCGGTCCCCTTGCGGCCGGTGAAATTGGGTTTGCGCTTTTCCATGAAGGCGCGCACGCCCTCGATGTAATCCGGCATTTCGCGCGCCATGCCTTGCAGGTCGCGCTCGAGATCGAGCTGGGCGTCGAGCGTGTTGGTGGCGGAGGCGTTGAGCGCGCGCTTGATCAACGCCAGCCCCTGCGTCGGCGCCACGGCGAAGTGCTCGCACAATTTCTGCGCCTCGGCGACGAGCGAAGCGTCGTCGACGCATTTCCAGATCAGGCCCCATTGCTCCGCCTTGTCCGCCGGCAGCGGCTCGGCCAAGAGCGCGAGACCGCGCGCCCGCGCATCGCCGACGAGGCGCGGCAGAGCCCAGGTGCCGCCGGAATCCGGGATCAATCCGATGCGCGCGAAGGATTGCACGAAACTCGCCGAGCGGCCGGCAAGCACGATGTCGCAGGCGAGCGCGATATTACAGCCGGCGCCGGCGGCGACGCCGTTGACCGCGGCGACCACGGGAAAGGGCAGGCTACGCAGCTTGCGCACCAGCGGATTGTAATATTGCTCGAGCGACGTGCTCGGCGCGAGTTTTTCGCCCGGCTTCACCAGCCGGTCGGCGAGGTCCTGCCCCGCGCAGAAGCCGCGGCCGGCGCCGGTGATCATGAGCGCGCGGCAGGTCTCGTCGGCTTCGATCTCTTCGATCGCCCGGCGCAATTCAACATGCATCGCATCATTGAAGGCGTTGAGCCGGTCCGGCCGGTTGAGGGTGACGACGCGATAGCCGGCGCGGCGTTCGACGAGGATGGATGGGTCGTTCATGACTTCAAAAACGCATCCATCTCGCCGACTTCTTTTTTCCCGCCCTCGACGTCGTCGGCGATGCGCTCGTAGAGCCGCGCCGCCGCTTCGAGCATGGCGTGCTCGGGGTGGTCCTTGCCGACGAAGGCGGAAATCTCCTCGAGCTCGGCCACCCAGCGATAGGCTTTCGGATACATGGCCGGTATTTGCTTGGTCAGATAGCCGAGCAGGTCGGGCCGGCTTTCGGCCAGCTCCGCCTTCAGCGCCGCGGCCGAGCCGCCGCGGGTGGCGGCGAGCAGCATGCCGGCGCCCAGCGCCGTGAAGCCCTTGGTGATGCCGGCATAGGACATCTTCAGCGCCGAGGCCGCGGTGAGCGAGCCTTCCAGCACGCGCACGATCAGCCCGTAGTCGTTGAACTTGGCGAACAAGCCGGCGGCCGGGCCGGCGGCGTAAAATTTGGTGTTGTTGCTGCCGGGCTTCGGCGGCGGGCCGATGATGCCGGCGCCGACGAAGGGGCAGCCGGTTGCGCCGACCACGTCGGCGATGGCGAGCACGGTCTTCGGACTGACCGCGTTGCAGTCGACATAGACCGGTTTCTTGTTGGCGGCGGTGAGCACGCCGGCCAGGCGCTTTGCCAGGGCCAGCGCGTCGCCCGGCGGCACGATCGAGAGCAGGAAGTCGGCTTCGGTCAGTTGCGCATCGGCCACCGCGGCCATGCCGGCGGCGCTGGCGCGGGCCGCACTCGCCGCGCTGCGGCCGGCGAGCGAGGTGAGCACCTTTACCTTGTTCTTGGTCAGGCGGGCGCCCACCGCGCTGCCCATGCTGCCGGGAGCGATGATGGCGACGGTGGGTGTCATGCTTTGTCTCCTGCGGTCCAATGGCCCAAGTGCCATCCCCAGATACTACTTTCTCTCGTAGCCGACACACAAAAACCTTGGTAGTCTGTCAACTTGTTGTTTCCATGAAACAAGAAAGTACGTGAGTGCGACCGCCCTGCGGCTGGTCGACTGGCGTTAGATTTATATTCACAAAGGGCAACAGCTTGGACAATAGACAAGGTCCCGTCGATGCGGGACAGACGATCGACGCACGCACCTGGACCCAGATCCTTATGCGCTACCGCGAACCCAGCGGCGTGCGCAGCGCGGTCGAACTCGGCATCACCTTCGGACCCCTCGTGCTGTTCTGGGTCCTGATGTGGGTGTCCTATTACTTCGGCTTTTGGTGGCTCACATTGTTGCTCGCCGTTCCGGCCGCGGGATTTTTGGTGCGGCTGTTCATGATCCAGCACGATTGCGGGCACGGCGCATTCTTCCGCCATCGCCTCGCCAACGATTGGATCGGCCGCGCGCTAGGCGTGCTCACCATGACGCCTTACGATTTCTGGCGGCGAACGCACGCCATTCATCATGCGACCGCGGGCAATCTGGAACGCCGCGGCATCGGCGACATCGATACCTTGACGGTGCGCGAATATCTGGCGTTGTCGCGCTGGCGCCGCCTGAAGTACCGGTTCTATCGCCATCCGGCGGTGATGTTCGGCATCGGCCCGGCGTATTTGTTCATCTTCCAACACCGCCTGCCGGTCGGGCTGATGCGCGGCGGCTGGGTCCCGTGGCTCAGCACGATGGGCACCAACCTCGCCATCGGGATCATCGCCGTCACGCTGGTTTGGCTGATCGGCATTGGACCGTTCCTGCTCGTGCATGGGCCGATCATGCTGCTGGCCGCCGCGATGGGCGTGTGGCTGTTTTACGTGCAGCATCAATTCGAGCACACCATGTGGGCGCACGACGAAACCTGGAATCTTCACGAAGTCGCGCTGCACGGCAGCTCGTATTATGTGCTGCCCGGGATTTTGCGCTGGTTCACCGCCAATATCGGCATGCACCATGTGCATCATCTGTGCAGCCGGATTCCCTATTACCGGTTGCCGCGGGTGCTGCGCGAACACCCCCAACTCAACGACATCGGCCGGCTCACGCTCTGGGAAAGCATCAAATGTGTCCGCCTGGTGCTGTGGGATGAGAGCCGCGAGAAGTTGATCTCGTTCCGCGAGATGCGCCGCATGCATGCGGCCCCGCAAGCGGCCGCGTAAAGTCTTTTCCAGCCGCCTGCGGCCATGGGCTGGACGGCCGGTCACCCGGCAATCCGGTCAATGGCCGCCACGGCATGGCCAATAAGCTCGAATTTGTGGCCATTTCTCGCGGGAGAGCAGCCTGCTACCGCGACGTCGGTGGACCTTTTGGCGCCGCTCCCGGTACATTAGTATCTTGAAAGAAAGGGCCAATAAGGACCCTGGGGAGGAAATAACAATGCGTAAGACTCTGTTGGTCGCGGGCACCGCTTTGCTGCTCGCCGCCGGGCCTGCCATGGCCCAGCAAAAATCGATCAAGATCGGATTCGTCTCGACGTTCAGCGGCCCGACCGCGGTGATCGGCAACGATATGCGCAATTCCTTCGAGCTCGCGCTCGACCATATGGGCCGCAAGATCGGCGGCCTGCCGGTCGAGGTGATCTACGAAGACGACGGCCAGAAGCCGGACGTCGGCAAGCAGAAGACCGACAAGCTGATCGAATCCGACCACGTCGATTTCATCGTCGGCTACATCTGGTCGAACGTGCTGCTGGCTTCGGTCAAGCCGGTCGTCGATTCGAAGACCTTCATGGTCATCGCCAATGCCGGCGCTTCGCAGGTTGCCGGCGAACTCTGCTCGCCCTACGTATTCTCGACCTCGTGGCAGAACGACCAGACGCCGGAGGCGATGGGTCTCTACATGAATCAGAAGGGCGTGAAATCGGTGTTCCTGATCGGACCGAACTACGCCGCCGGCAAAGACATGCTGGATGGCGTCGCTCACACCTTCAAGGGTAAGATCCTGGGGCGGGAGCTCACCACCTGGCCGGCGCAGCTCGACTTCTCGGCCGAACTGGCGAAGGCCAAGGCCGCCAATCCGGACGCCATCTTTGTGTTCTATCCGGGCAAGGCGGGCGTGCAATTTCTCAATCAATACGCCCAGGCCGGCATGAAGGGCACGATCCCGCTCTACACCGCCTTCACCATCGACGAGACGTCGTTGCCGCTGCAGAAGGATCTGGCGCTCGGCGTGCCCGGCGCGCAGGAATGGGTCAACGACCTGCCCAATGAAGCCAACAAGAAGTTCGTTGCCGACTATATTCAAAAATATCCGGGCCACCGGCCGTCGTTCTACGGCGCGCAGTCCTACGATGCGGCCAATCTCATCGCCTCGGCAGTCGCCGCCGTCAAAGGTAACCTGAGCGACAAGGAAGCGCTACGCAAGGCCTTCGAGAAGGCCGACTTCAAGTCGGTGCGCGGCGGCTTCAAGTTCGGCAACAACCACATACCGATCCAGAACTTCTATCTGCAGGAAGCGGTGAAGGACGCCCAGGGCGAATATGTGCTCAAGACGGTCGCCACCATCGTCAAGGATTATCAGGATGCTTCGCACGACAAGTGCCCGATGAAGTGATCGGCGGCGCATGCGATAGGGGACGGCAGAAGCACGCGTTTCTGCCGTCTCTTTTGTGGGGAACTGATGACATTTTCTGACTCGGGTCCGGGGCGCAGCGTGCACGCGCAATGACGACGCTTTTCATCGAGCAATGCCTGAACGGCCTGCAATTCGGCCTGCTGCTGTTCCTGCTGGCGGCCGGATTGACGCTGGTGTTCGGCATCATGGACCTGGTCAATCTGGCGCACGGCTCGCTCTACATGATCGGCGCCTATTTCGCCGCCACGCTGACGGCCTGGACCGGCAGCTTCGTGCTCGGCGCGATCCTCGGGCTGATTGGCACATTGGTCGTCGGCATGGCGGTGGAGGTGATCGTCATGCGCAGGCTGTACGGCCGCGATCATCTCGATCACGTGCTCGGCACCTTCGGCCTGATCCTGTTCTTCGACGAACTGGTGCGGCTGATCTGGGGCCCGGAGGGCATGAACCTGCCGCTGCCGTCCTGGCTCAACACCTCGGTGCAGATCCTGCCGGGCATTCATTATTCCGCCTACCGGCTCTCGATCATCGTTTGCTCTCTGGCGGTCGCCGGCTTTCTCTATGTCCTGGTGATGCGCACCCGCGTCGGCATGCTGATCCGCGCCGGCGCCTCCAATCGCGAAATGGTCGGCGCGCTCGGCGTCAACATCAAGCTGCTCTACACGCTGGTGTTCGGGCTCGGCGCCGCGCTTGCGGGACTTGCCGGCCTGATGCAGGCGCCGATCCTCACCGTGCAGATCGGCATGGGTGAGAACATCCTCATCCTCGCCTTCGTCATCACCGTGATCGGCGGCATCGGCTCGATCCGCGGCGCATTCATCGCGGCGCTCCTGGTCGGCTTCGTCGATACGCTCGGCCGCGCCTTCTTCCCCGACCTGCTGCGGCTGGTGCTGAGCCCGAACACGGCGGCGACCGCGGCGCCGGCGCTCTCCTCCATGCTGATCTACCTGCTGATGGCCGTCGTGCTGGTGGTGCGCCCCGAGGGACTGTTCCCGGCGGGCCGCAAATGAACGGCGCGCCGACCGCCCGCAATATCGTGGTGTCCGCGCTGCTGGCGGCGCTGGTGTTGCTGCCGGCCTATGTCTGGCTCAGCGGCAACCTGTTCGTGCTCACGCTGTTCACCCGTATCGTCATCATGGGGCTGGCCGCCGTGAGCCTCAATCTGATCCTCGGCTATGGCGGGATGATGAGCTTCGGCCACGCCGTCTATCTCGGCCTCGGCGGCTATGCGGTCGGCATCCTGGCGCATGAGGGGATCTACTCCGGCTTCGTGCAGTGGCCGGTGGCGCTTTTAGCCTCCGCGCTGTTCGCAGCCGTGATCGGCGCCTTGTCGCTGCGCACGCGCGGCGTCTATTTCATCATGATCACGTTGGCGTTCGCGCAGATGGCCTATTACGTCGTCGCCGGACTGGCGCGCTACGGCGGCGACGACGGTTTGACAATCTACAAGCGCAGCCAGTTCTTCAGCCCGATCGACCTGTCGAACAAGGTGCAATTCTACTACGTGTGCCTCGCGCTGCTGCTGGGATCGGTCTACCTGGTCTATCGGCTGGTGAATTCGCGTTTCGGCATGGTGGTGCAGGGCTCGCGCTCGAACGACCTGCGCATGCGGGCGATCGGCTTCCCGACCTATCGCTACCGGCTGGTCTGCTTCGTCATCGCGGGGACAATGTGCGGGCTGGCCGGCGCGCTGCTCGGCAACAACACCGATTTCGTCAGCCCGTCGATCATGTATTGGACGCGCTCGGGCGACCTCATCATCATGGTGGTGCTCGGCGGCATGGGCTCGGCCGTAGGCCCGCTGATCGGCGCGGTGGCGCTGCTGGTGCTGGAAGAATTTTTGTCCGGCATCACCGAATATTGGCAGATCATCCTCGGACCGCTGCTGCTGCTGGTCGTGCTGTTCGCGCGCGGCGGGATCGACGGGCTGCTGTCGAAGATTCGCGCAGGGGTCAGCCCAAAGGTCAGCCTATGAGCGAGCCATTGCTGCAGGTGCAGAATTTGGCCAAGCGCTTCGAGGGCATCGTCGCCACCGACGATCTTACGCTGACGGTCGAGGCCGGCGAACTGCACGCGATCATCGGGCCGAACGGCGCCGGCAAGACCACGCTAATCGCCCAGCTCGGCGGCCAGCTGACGCCCGATTCCGGCCGCATCCGTTTTGACGGCAGCGATATCACCGCGCTGCCGATGTACCGGCGCGGCCGGCTCGGCCTCGCCCGCTCGTTCCAGATCACGTCGCTGTTTCTCGATCTCAGCGTGCTCGACAACGTGGCGCTGGCGGTGCAGGCGCATGCCGGGCACTCATTCCGCTTTTGGCGCGACGTCCGTTCGGAGCCGGAATTGCGCGAGCCTGCGCGCGCCGCGCTCGCGCGCGTCGGCCTGGCCGACCGGGCCGACCGGCCGGCTTCCGCGCTCAGCCACGGCGAGCATCGCCAGATCGAGCTCGCCATGGCGCTCGCCGGCAGCCCACGCATGCTGCTGCTCGACGAGCCTATGGCGGGCCTGGGGCCGGAGGAGTCGGCCCGCATGGTCGCGATGCTACGCGCCTTGAAGAAGGAGCTCACCATCCTCCTGGTCGAGCACGACATGGAGGCGGTGTTCGCGCTCGCTGACCGCATCACCGTGCTGGTCTATGGCCGGGTGATCGCCACCGGCGCGCCCGCCGAAATACGCAGCAACGCCGCCGTGCGCGACGCTTACCTGGGCGAGGCGGAGGGCACCGACCATGGCTGACACCGTGCTCGAGCTCGCCGGCGTCGAGACCTGCTACGGCCTGAGCCAGGTGCTGTTCGGCGTGTCGCTCTCGATCAAGCCCGGCGAGATGGTGACGCTGATGGGACGCAACGGCATGGGCAAGACCACCACCGTGCGCTCGATCCTCGGGCTCACCCCCGCGCGCGCCGGCGCGATCCGTTTTGACGGCCGCGAGATCCGCGGCCTGCCGTCTTACAAGGTTGCCCAGCTCGGCATCGGCCTGGTGCCGGAAGGCCGGCAGATTTTCCCCAATCTCAGTGTGCGCGAGAATCTGGTGGCGACGGCGGTACAACGCGACGGCGCCGGCTGGACGCTCGACAAGGTGTACGCGCTGTTCCCGCGGCTGTTCGAGCGCGAGGCCAGCATGGGCAATCTGCTGTCCGGCGGCGAGCAGCAGATGCTGGCGATCGGCCGCGCGCTGATGACCAATCCGCGCCTGCTGATCCTGGACGAGGCGACCGAAGGCCTGGCGCCGCTGATCCGCGTCGAGATCTGGCGCTGCCTCGCCAGCCTCAAGAACCTGGGCCTCGCCATTTTGGTGATCGACAAGAATGTCGGCGCGCTCACCCGCGTCGCCGACCGCCATTTCCTGATCGAGCGCGGGCGCGTGGTGTGGTGGGGGACTTCGCGCGAACTCGCCGCCGCGCCGGATGTGCAGCACCGCTATTTGGGGGTGTGAGGCCGGGTTACTCCGCCGGCTGAATGCTGGGCGGCAGCTCGCGGCGCCGGATGAAGGTGAAGCTTCTGCCGCCGAGCCGGCGATGCAGCTTGTCGAGCAGCAGATAGATCACCGGCGTGGTGTAGAGCGTGAGCGCCTGCGACACCAGCAGCCCGCCGATGATGGTGATGCCGAGCGGCCGCCGCAACTCGGAGCCGGGACCGCTCGCGATCACCAGCGGCAAGGCGCCGAGCGCCGCCGCCATGGTGGTCATCAGGATCGGCCGGAAGCGCGTCAGGCAGGCGTCGTGGATCGCCTGCCGCGGCGGCAGGCCGAGCCGCCGTTCGCCGTCGAGCGCGAAGTCCACCATCATGATGCCGTTCTTCTTGACGATGCCGATCAAGAGAATGATCCCGATGAAGGCGATCACGGTCAGTTCGGTGTTGAACAGCTGCAAGGCGAGCAGCGCACCCAGCCCCGCCGATGGCAGCGTCGAGATGATGGTGAGCGGGTGCGCCAGGCTTTCGTACAGCACGCCGAGCACGATATAGACCGCGACCAGCGCGGCCAGCAGCAGCAGCGGCTGCGCGCCGGCCGACTGCTTGAAGGCCTGTACGTCGCCGGCGAAGTCGGCATGGATCGTGTCCGGGATGTGCATGTCTGCCACCGTCCGCTGGATGCCGTCGGTGACGTCCTGGATCGTGAAGTTGGGCAGGATGTTGTAGGTGATGGTGACCGACGGGAACTGGCCTTGATGGTTCACCACCAGCGGCGCGATTCCGCGCTCGACACGCGCCACCTCTGATAGCGGCACCTGGGTGTTCTGCGCGCCCGCGACATAGAGATTGCTGAGGTCGCCTGGATCGCGGGTATAATTGCGGTTGAGCTCCAGGATCACGCGATACTGGTTGCGCTGGGTGTAGATGGTCGAGATCTGCCGCTGCGAGAACGCGTCGTTGAGCGCGTTGTCGATGTCCTGCACCTGCACGCCGAGGCGCGCCGCCGCCGAGCGGTCGATGTTGACATTGGCCTGCAGGCCGCCCTGTTCGCGGTCGGTGGTAAGGTCGGTGACGCCCGGCACCTGTTTGACCTTATCCATCACCTGCGGCACCAGCTTTTGCAGCACGTCGATATCGGCGCTCCACAGCGTGAACTGATATTGCGAATCGCTCTGCCGGCCGCCGACCCGCAGGTCCTGCGCCGGCACCATAAACACGCGCATGCCGGGGATGGCGTTGAGCTTGTTGCGCAGCCGCGCCACCACGCGCTGCGTGCTCACATTGTTGCGTTCGGCCAGCGGCTTCAGGCTGATGAACATGCGGCCGCGATTGACCGAGGCGTTGAAGGTGGAGGCGCCGACCGAGGAGCCTAAGCCCGCCACCGCCGGATCGCTCAAGACGACATCCATCGCTTTGAGCTGCAACTGCTCCATGGCCTCGAACGACACGTCGGTCGAGGCCTCCGTGCCGCCGAAGATCAGCCCGGTGTCGTCCTGCGGGAAATAGCCTTTCGGCGTCTTGATATAGAGCCCGACGGTGAGCGCGATGGTGGCGAGAAACACGATCAGCGCCAGCGCGTTGTGATCGAGCACGAAGGTGAGCGTGCGGTCGTAGAAGCGGATCATGCGCGAGAGCACGCCCTCGACCGCGCGGTCGAGCCAGGTGGCATCGTGGCTCGGCGCCGAGCGCACGAAGTAAGCGCAGATCATCGGCGTCACCGACAGCGACACCACGGTCGAGACGGCGATGGCGAAGGCGAGCGTCACCGAGAATTCGCGGAACAGCCGTCCGACGATGCCGCCCATGAACAGCAGCGGAATGAACGCGGCGATCAGCGATATGCTGATCGACACCACGGTGAACCCGATTTGCTTGGTGCCTTTCAGCGTGGCGCGCAGCGGCGAGGCGCCGCGTTCCAGGTAGCGGAACATGTTCTCGATCATCACGATGGCGTCGTCGACCACGAAGCCGATGCAGACCGCGAGCGCCATCAGCGACAGATTGTCGATCGAGAAGCCGGCCGCCCACATCGCGCGCGCAGGTGCCTGCAAGCGACAACGGCACGGTGACGCCGGCCGCCAGCGTCGAGGCCGTGCGGCGCAGGAACAGCGCCACCACCATCATCACCAGGATGACGGTGGCCGCCAGCGTGAGCTGCATGTCATGCACGCTAGCGCGGATGGTCTGCGTGCGGTCGGCCAGGATCGAAATGTCGAGGCCGGCCGGCACCCACTGCCGCAACTCGGGCAGCAGGTCGAAGATGCGGTCCACCGTGTCGATCACGTTGGCATTTGCTTGTTTGGTGATGATCAGCAGCACCGACGGGTCCTTGTTGAACCAGCCGGCGGACAAGCTGTTGCGCACGCTCGGCCGGATCGAGGCCACGGTGGACAGGCGGATCACGGTGCCGTCGACCGTCTTCACCACCAGCGGATCGTATTCGCCGGCGGTGCGCAGCTGGTCGTTGATGCCGATGCTGACGGCGCGCTTGACCCCGTCGAAGGTGCCGATCGGGCCGACCGCGTTGGAATTGGCGATCGCGGTGCGGATGTCCTCCAGGCTCACGCCCATGGCGGCGATGCGCGCCGGATCGACGCGCACGCGGATCGCCGGCTGCTCGGAGCCGGCCACGGTGACGTCCCCGACGCCGTCCACCTGCGCCAGCCGCTGCGCGATCACGGTGTCGGCGGCGTCATAGACCTCGCTCGGCAGCATGGTTTTGGAGGTGAGCGCCAGGATCAGGATCGGCGCCGCCGCCGGATTGGCCTTGCGGAAGGTCGGCAGCGTCGGCAGATCGCCGGGCAAGTCGCTGAGCGCGGCATTGAGCGCGGCCTGCACGTCGCGGGCGGCGCCCTCGATGCTGCGCGAGAGGTCGAACTGGATGGTGATGCGCGAGAGGCCGAGCGAACTCACCGAGGTCAATTCGGTGACGCCGGAAATCTCACCCAGCCGCCGCTCGAGCGGGGCGGCGACGGTGGCGGCCATGATGTTGGGGTCGGCGCCGGGGCGGTTGGCGGTCACGAAAATGGTCGGGAAATCGACGCTCGGCAGGCTGGCGACCGGCAGGAAGCTGTAGGCCACGGCGCCGACCAGAAACAGCCCGATCGCCAGCAGCGTGGTGCCGATCGGTCGCCGGACGAACGGGTAGGAAAAATTCATCAGCAGTTTTTCCTGCGCATGATCTTTTCCGAAATCCGGTTCCTACTTTTCGGGATCATGCGCTTACTCCGCCGGATGCGGCCGGACCTCGCCGGACGCGGTCAGCCGCGCGCGCAAGCGCTCCATGTAGAGGTAGATCACCGGCGTGGTGTAAAGCGTGAGCAACTGGCTGAGCATCAAGCCGCCGACGATCGTGATGCCGAGCGGATTGCGCAGCTCCGCGCCGGTGCCGCTCTCGAGCGCCAGAGGCAGCGCGCCGAACAGCGCGGCGAGCGTCGTCATCATGATCGGCCGGAAGCGCAGCAAGGCCGCTTGCACGATCGATTCCTCAGGGCTTAGGCCCTGATGGCGCTCGGCCTCGATCGCGAAGTCGATCATCAAAATCGCGTTCTTCTTCACGATGCCCATCAGTAGGACGATGCCGATCAGCGCGATCACCGACAGGTCATAGCCGAACAGCATCAGCGCCAGCAGCGCGCCGACGCCGGCCGACGGCAAGGTGGAGAGGATGGTGAGCGGATGGATGAAGCTCTCGTACAAGACACCGAGCACGATGTAGATGACGATGGCGGCGGCGAGGATTAGATAGGGCTCGCCGGTGAGCGACTTGGCGAATTCGGCGGCGTCGCCGGAGTAGCTGCCGGTCACCGACGATGGCATGCCGATGTCCTGCTGCGCCGTGCTGATCAGGCTGACGGCGTCGCTCAACGCATAGCCGGGCGCGAGATCGAAGGAGATGGTCACCGAGGGGAATTGTTCCTCGTGCGCGATCGCGAGCGAGGCCGAACCGTTCACGAAATGCGCAAAGGCGGCGAGCGGAACCTGGTTGCTGCTGGTCACCGCATTGGGCGTCGCCGTGGTGTTGGTGTTGGTGCCGCCGACCGTGGTGTTGGCGACAGTGGCGGCCGTGCCGTTCGCGGTGCTGGCGCCGGTGATGTAGAGCTTGGACAGCGAGCCGGGGTCCTGCTGGTAGCGCGGCTGCGCTTCCAGGATGACGCGATACTGGTTGGACTGGCCATAGATGGTCGAAATCTGCCGCTGGCCAAAGGCGTCGTTGAGCGTGTCGGTGATGCTCTGCATGGAGACGCCGAGGCGTCCGGCCTGCTCGCGGTCGACCACGACGTTCACGCGCGGGCCGCCTTCCTGCGCTTCGGAGGCCACCTCGCGCAGCGCCGGATTGCCGCGCAGTCGCGCGACCAACTTGTTGGCCCAGTCCAGCACTTCGTTGGAATCGGTACCGACTAGCGTGTACTGGTACTGCGCCCGGCTCACCCGCGTGGAGATCTGGATGTCCTGGGTGGCCTGGAAATATACCTTCATGCCGGGGACGCCGGCGACCGCCTGCTTGAGCCGCGCGATGATCGCGTCGACGTGATCGCTGCGCTGGTTCTGCGGCTTCAAGGTGATGGCGAGCCGGCCGGCATTGGGCGTGGAGTTGATCGGGGAGACGCCGATGACCGAGGCCACGCCGGTGACATCGGCGTCGCCGCCGACGATGGCTTCGATCTCATGCTGGCGGCGCTGCATCTCGTCGAACGAGACGTCGGTATTGGCTTCGGTCACCGCGGTGATCAGCCCGGTGTCCTGCAGCGGCAGGAAGCCCTTCGGCATCGCGATATAAAGCACGATGGTGGCGGCCAGCGTCGCTAGCGTCACCAGCAGCGTCGCGCGCTGGTGGCGCAGCACCCAGTGCAGGCTGCGCTCGTAGAACGCGACGGTGCGTTCGGTCAGGTCGCGGAAGCGGCGGGTGACGACGTTGTCGGCGAGGCCGCCGCCGTGTTCCTCGCCTTGGCGCAGCAGGCGGCTGCACATCATCGGCGTCAGCGTCAGCGAGACGATGGCGGAAGCGATCACCGCGATGGTGAGTGTGAGCGCGAATTCGCGGAACATGCGGCCGACCAGGCCGGTCATGAACAGCAGCGGGATGAACACCGCGATCAGCGACAGCGTCAGCGAGATCACCGTGAAGCCGATCTCGCTCGCCCCGCGCAGCGCCGCGTCGAGCGGCTTTTCGCCGTTCTCCATGTGGCGGACGATGTTCTCGATCATCACGATGGCGTCGTCCACCACGAAGCCGGTGCCGATGGTGAGCGCCATCAGCGACAGGTTGTCGAGCGAGAAGCCGGCAAACCACATCACGCCGAAGGTCGCGATCAGCGACAGCGGCAGCGCCACGCCGGCGATGATGGTGGCGCGCACCGTGCGCAGGAAAACCAGCACCACCAGCACGACCAGCCCCACGCTGAGCATCAGCGTGAACTGCACGTCGTGGATCGAGGCGCGGATGGTGGTGGTGCGGTCGTTGACGATGGTGAGCTTGGCGCCGGCCGGCATCGCGCGCCGCAGCCGTGGCAATTCGGCGCGTACGCGGGTTACGGTGTCGATCACGTTGGCCCCAGGCTGGCGCTGTACGTCGACAACAATTGCCGGCGTGCCGCGGTAGGAGGCGCCGACCTTGGTGTTCTCTAGCCCGTCGATGACGTCGGCGACGTTGCTGATCTTGACCGGCGCGCCGTTGCGGAACGCCACCACCACGTTCTTGTAGGTTTCGGCGGCGGTGATCTGGTCGTTGGCGGCGATAGTGTAGGACTGGTGCGCGCCGTCGAGCGAGCCTTTGGCGCCCGCCACGTTGGCGCTGACGATCGCGGTGCGCAGGTCCTCCAGCGCCAGGCCATAGGCGGCGAGCCGCGACAGATCGGCCTGGATACGGATGGCCGGGCGGATGCCGCCCTGCACCGAGACGTGGCCGACGCCGGTCACTTCGGACAGCCGTGGCGCCATCATGGTGTCGGCCATGTCGCTGAGCGCGCGCTGGTCGATGGTTTGCGAGGTGAGCGCCAGTGTGATGACCGGCGCGTCGGCCGGGTTCACCTTGGAATAGAGCGGCGGGTAGGGCAGGTTGCGCGGCAGCGTCGAGCCGGCGGCGTTGATCGCCGACTGCACGTCCTGCGAAGCGGCGTCGATGTCGCGGTTGAGATCGAATTGCAGCGTCACCTGGCTGATGCCGAACGAACTCGCTGAGGTCATCGTCTGCAGCGCCGGGATCTCGCCGAACTGCCGCTCGAGCGGCGCCGTCACCAGCGACGCGATGGTGTCGGGGCTGGCGCCCGGCAGCTGGGTGGTGACCTGTATGGTGGGGAAATCCACCTGCGGCAGGGCGGAAATTGGCAGCCACCAATAGCCGAGCGCGCCACCCAGCATCACCGCGATGCCAAGCAAGGAGGTGGCAATCGGCCGGTGGATGAATGGCGAGGAAACGCTCATTGCTGCGCGTTCGGCCTCCCGCCGCCGGGGCGTTGGCCGCTGCGTTGCCGCGTGCCTTGCGGCGCCGCGGCCGGCGTGCCGTCGCTGCCGCCGACGATGACCTTGCTGCCGTCGGTGAGCCGCACGAAGCCGGTGGTGACCACGCGCTCGCCCACCGCGACCCCGCTCTTGACCACGGTCTGCGTCTCATCCTGCTTCTGCACCACGATCGGGCGCATCGAGGCGGTGTTGTCGTCCTTGACCACGTAGACGAAGGTGCCGTTCGGACCGCGCTGCACCGCGCCGGTCGGAATCGTCACTACGTCTTTCAGCGTGTCGATCAACAATTGCACATTGACGAACTGCCCCGGCCAAAGCTGCTCGGTGGCGTTAGGGAACTCGGCCTTGAGCTTGACGGTGCCGGTGGTCTGGTCGACCTGGTTGTCCATGACGCGCAAGACGCCGTGGTCGATCACCGCGTTGTTGTCGGGACGCAGCGCGTCGACCGGGAGCGGCGCCTTGGCGAAAGCGTCGTTGACCTGGCCGATGTCCTGCTGCGGCAGGTTGAAGATCACCGAGATCGGCTTGAGCTGGGTGATGACAACGATGGCCGGCGAACTCGCCGCATGCACGATATTGCCTTCGTCCACCTGCCGGATGCCGGTGCGCCCTGCGATCGGGGCGACGATGGTGGTATAGCCGAGCGTCGCCTGCGCGCTTTCGATCGCCGCCTGGTCGGATTGCACCAGCGCGATGTCCTGCGCGACCAGCGCTCTCTGAGTGTCGGCCTGCTGCTTATTAATGGCGTTGGTGGCGGCCAGCCTTTCGTAGCGGTCGAGATCGACCTTGGCGTTGGCGAGCAGCGCTTCGTCCTGCGCCTTCTTCGCGAGCGCCTGATCGAGCTGCGCCTGATAAGTGGTCGGATCGATGCGGGCCAGCACGTCGCCCTTCTGGACGTCGTCGCCTTCCTTGAAATTGACGTTGAGCAGCTTGCCGTCCACTTGCGGGCTGACGGTCACGGTATTGAGCGCCTTGATGGTGCCGACGGCGTCGAGATAGACCGGCACGTCGGTCTTGGCCGCGGCCGCGGCCAGCACCGGCACCGGGCCGCCTTCGACGCCGAACGGGCTGCGGCGCTGCGGCAGCGGCGCGCCGCTGAAGACGTAGTACAGCGCGGCGCCGACCGCGACGATCACCAGCACGATCGCCAGATTGCGACGCGTGCGGCCCTTGGTCCTGGCCCAGATTTGTTTCGGCAGCTCACCGTGCATCGGAGGTTTCCAGCGGTTTCGGCAGCCAGCCGCCGCCGAGCGCTTGATAGAGACTGACGATCGCCTGCAAGCGCGCCAGCCGCGCCTGCGCGAGCGCGTCCTCGGCCTGGAACAGCGTCTGCTCGACTTGCAGCAGCGTGATGAGGTTGACCGTGCCGGCGCGCAGTTGCTGATCGGAGAGATCGAACGCCCGGCGCGAACTCGAGACTACGTCGCCCTGCAGACGTTCGGCCAGCGCCGTCTCGCGCACCGCGATCAGCGCTTTGTCGACGTCGGTGAAGGCAGAGATCACGGCCTTGCGGTAGTTCTGCAACAGCTGGTCCTGGATGCCTTTCTGCAGATCGAGATTGCCGAGCAGCTTGCCGCCCTCGAAGATCGGCTGAGTCAGGCCGGCGGTGGCGGTGTAGAACATCGACTCCGGCCGCAGTAGGGTTTTGAGCACCGCGCTCTGGTAGCCGCCTTCGCCGGTGAGCGTGATGCTGGGCAAGAGCTGCGCGCGCGCGTTGTAGACGTTGGCATTGGCGGAGGCGAGATTGGCTTCCGCTTGGCGGATGTCCGGCCGCTGCGCGAGGAGTTCCGATGGCAGGCCTGGCGTGACGCGCGGGATGGCGATGCCGCGCATGCTGCCGCCGCGGATCACGACACGCTCAGGCGGCCGCGCGATCAAAAGCGCGAGTACCGCTTCGCTCTGCCGCAGCGTTTGCACGAGCGGCGGTATAGCCGCGCGCTGCGTGGCGACCAGGCTTTCCTGCTGCGCGACGTTGAGATCGGAGGCGGTGCCGGCGGAAAATTGCTG
This sequence comes from uncultured Alphaproteobacteria bacterium, assembly GCA_963739075.1. Lineage (GTDB taxonomy): Bacteria > Pseudomonadota > Alphaproteobacteria > Rhizobiales > Xanthobacteraceae > Pseudolabrys. The sequence goes on from CAVTZC010000010.1 coordinate 177,871, forward strand.
CCTGATCAGATTGAGAATGCGGGTCGCGCTGGCCACGTTTTCGCGCGCGATGCGCAGGCGATCCTGCGCGGCGAGCACCTGAAAATAAGTGTTGGCGACGCTCACCACGGTAGTCAGGCCGACCACCTCGCGGTTATAGCGGCTGGCGACCGCGCTCTCCTCGGCGGCGCGCAAGGCCGAGCGGTTCTTGCCCCAGAAGTCGATCTCGTAGCTGGCAGTGAGTGACGTCGACAACAGGTCGCGCTCGGAGCCGCCAAGCGAACCGGTGGTGCCGCCGACCGCGGTGGCCTGCGACGTGCGCAAGTGTGTCGCGCTGCCATTGAGGGCGACACCGGGCAGCAATGGCGCGCCGGCCACGCGCGACTGCGCGTCGGCCTGCACGATTTGGGCGACCGCCGCGGCGATATCGAGATTGGAGGTGCGCGCCTCTTCAATGAGTTCGGTCAATTCCTTCGAGCGAAAACCGCGCCACCAGTCGAGCGGCGGCACCGCCGCTTCCGCCAGCGCCGGATTTTTCGGGCCAAGCTCGTAGGCCTGCGGAATATCGAGCCCGGGGTCGGGCTTGTCTGTGCTGAGCAGGCAGCCGCCGAGGGGCAGCATCAGGCAGATTCCTTGCAGCATGGCCACGAAAGGCCGCACGCGCCGTTTGGTTCCCGGCCTCCCACCCTGGCTCCCGCGCCGCATGCCAACGACTTTCAAAGATTGCTCAAAATAACGGTGGGGCGGGAAATTAGCCTGTTTTATTGGCGTTGGCTCGTAGTTTTACGGCCGGGCGGCCAGTCGGCCAAGGCGTGGCGGCCGGCCGGCGACATCTGCGCGGCCGAGAACGCGAACACGCCTTGGATGACCTGATCGAAGGCCTGGCGCGCCGCCCGCGTCTGCGCCATGGCGGCGCGCATGGCATTGACGTCGAACGGCTCATGCCGCAGCGCCTCGTGAATTTCGTCCTGCGCCGAGTGGTACTTGGTCTGCGCCTCGTCGATCAGCAGTCGGTTGGCGTTGATCTGGCCGCGTAGCAGGTCGGCGTCGGCCGGCGGCAAGGTGTCGGCGATGTGCTCGACGCGCACGAACACGTTGCGGTCCCAGGTCGGCGGCGCCGGCACGCGGATCGCCATCGCCACCGCGACGCCGACGAAGAATAGATTGAGCGCGAGCGAGCCGAGCAGCAGCCAGCGCGACGAGCCGCGCGTAACCGCGGGAGCGTATTGGGCGATGGTCATGGGCGCGCTCCGGTCAGCGGTTCGGGCTCGAAAACGATCGAGCCGATGTCGGCGCTGCTAGCGATCGTGAACGGCGAGCCGCCCCCGTCGAAGCGCCGGTCAACCCCGACAATGCCGATAACGAAGCCGAGCGCCGCGCAGCAGGCGAGCGCCGCGACGCGCGGCCAGGCCGGCGCGAACTGCCAGTCGAGCAGCACGCCCGGCAGGCGCCACAGCGACATCTTCTGCCGCGGCAACGGCCCGGCCAGGCGCTTGAGCACGCGCGCCACCGCCGCGTCATCGGCCGGCCGCGCCTGCGTCTGACGCTTGAGCGCGTCCTCGAGAAAATTGTCGGACTGCTTTTTTGTCATCTTACTCGTCCTCGTCGATCACGTTGTCGAGCGTGCGGCGCAAATTCTGCTTGCCGCGCACCAGTAATGTCTCCACCGCCGACACCGATGTGTCGAGGATGTCCGCCACCTGCGCGTTGCTCATGCCGTCCCCGTAAGTGAGCACGATCGCCGCGCGCTGGCGCGCGGGTAGTTCGGCGATCGCGGCCGCGACCATCCTGTCGCGCTCGTCGCGTTCGGCGTTTTCACTTGCGCCCGGCGCCGGATCGGCGATTTCGCCGGCTGCGTCCAGCACGACCCAGGGTGCACGCCGCTTGCGGTCGAGACAGAGATTGACCACCACGCGCGTGAGCCAAGTGCGGAACAGCGCGAGCGGCTGCCAGCGCGGCGCGTGCGTCCAGACCCGTAGCATGGCTTCTTGCGCCACGTCCTCCGCATCGGCGGCATTGCCGAGAATGCGGCGGGCGAGCCCGAGCATGGCCGGCAGATGGCGGCTGGCGAGCACACGGAACGCCGGCTCGTCACCGCGCGCGATCCGGGCCATGAGCGCTTCGTCGCTGTCATCCATCGCAGCCGTGCGACCGCCATCGGCGTTTCCCGTCCATTGTAGCCCTTAGCCTGACCATTAAACGTGCAGCTGTGCGGAATCCTGTGCGGGACGGAAAGCGGGAACAGCGGGGATAAGTGCGCCCAGACTTAAGCTTAACCTATTGAATTATCGTCGTTTAGCAAGCCGGAACGGGGCCGCATGTACGGCCTCTTTCGCGCTCCCGGCGAGCGTGCCATTTTGTGCACAATCGGCGGAATGAGCCGGCAAAGCGCATAATCCCGAAAAATGGACACCGGTTTTCGGAAAAGATCATGCGCCGCGCAACACGGGAGGTACGAACACCATGGACAAGGCGCTTTACGACAAAGGCATGGCGATGCGCCGCAAGGTCCTCGGCGACGAATATGTCGACCGGGCGGTCGCCAATACCGACGACTTCAACCGCAAATTCCAGGATCTGCTCAACGAATTCGCCTGGGGTGCGGTGTGGACCGACGAGGACCTCAAGCCGCGCGACCGCAGCCTGCTCAATATCGGCATGATCGCCTGCCTCGGCCGCATGCACGAGTTCGAGGCGCACTTCCGGGGCGCGCTGCGCAACGGGGTCACGCCCAAGGAACTCGCCGCCGCGCTCCGGCAAGTCGCCATCTATTGCGGCTTCCCCGCCGCGGTCGACTGCCACCGCGTGGCCAAGCAGGTTTTGGCGGGGGAAGCCAAGAAGACCTGATGGAAATCGCAGGCAGCGCGGTAAAATCACGTTATTGAGATAGCCGTATTAATGTCTTGAATGTGCCTTCATCCCGGGGCAATCCATGCCGCGGGAGGGCTGGGGCATTACGCTCCGGCCCGCGCACGATTCCGGCAAAGCTTGCCCTCGCAGGTGGACGATGATTCGACGCTACGGACTCTTCATGCTCGCGCTGCCGCTCGCGGCGGTCTTTGCGGCCGCGCCGGCCGCCGCGCAGTATTATTCGTCGCCCCCGCCTGGATACTATCGGGACGCTCCGCCGCCCGGCGGCTACGACGACGACCGCACGGCGCCGCCCGCGTTCTGGTCCGATGACGATGACGACGATCAGCCGGTTCGCCGGCCGGGTCGCTCGCCGCAGTGGAGCCAGGTTCCGCGGGGCCAGACCGGTTCCTCCAACCGCATTTTACCCTATCCGGAAGAAGACGAAGCGGCACCGCCACCTCCGGGCTTTGCGCCGCCGCCCGGGCGTGCGCCGGTCTACGGGCATCAGCTCGATCAGGAGGAACCGGCGGGCGCCAACGACCCCAACGTGATCCGCCCGCCCGGCGCGATCGGCCCGGCGCCGGTCGCCGCGCAGCCGCCCGTCCCGCCGGCGGGCACCGCCGTGCTGCCGCCGGAGGATCAGCCCGAAATCGGCGCGCCCAAGGAACTGCCGCCCAATCTGCGGAAACAAATCGTCACGCTGTCCACCAAGGAGCCGGCCGGCACCATCATCATCGATACGCCGAACACCTATCTCTACTTGGTGCTCGGCGGCGGCCAGGCGCTGCGCTACGGCATCGGCGTCGGCCGCGAAGGCTTCACCTGGGCCGGCACCGAGCGCATCTCCAAGATAAAGGAATGGCCGGACTGGTTCCCGCCGCCGGAAATGATCGACCGCCAGCCCTACCTGCCGCGCATGATGGCGGGCGGGCCGGGCAATCCGCTTGGCGCCCGCGCGCTCTATCTCGGCAACACGCTCTACCGAATCCACGGCACCAACCAGCCGTCGACCATCGGGACGTTCGTGTCGTCCGGCTGTATCCGGCTGGTGAACGAAGACATCGAGGATCTCTTCAGCCGCGTGCAGGTCGGAACGCGGGTCGTCGTGCTGCCGGGCAAGGCACCGGAAACGGTCGCCGCGACCGGCGCCGGGCCGCCGCCGGCCAACCCGATGGCGCCGCCGACGCGCCCCGGCACGGCGATTTCTGGCGCCCCGCTGCCGCCGGCGCGTTAAGCGCGCGCGGTTTCCGCGACACTCACTTTCGCCAGCCGGGTGATCGCCTCGATCATCGCGCCGGCATCGGCTTGGCCTTTGCCGGCGATGTCGTGCGCGCTGCCATGCGCCACCGACGAGAACAAAATCGGCGAGCCGATCGAAAACCCGGCGGTGCGGTTGAAGGCCTGCAGCTTGGCAGCGATGTGGCCCTGGTCGTGCAGCATCACGATATAGGCGTCGCAGCCTTTTTTGCGGAACATGGTGTCGGCGCCGAACGGGCCGGACGCCTCGATGCCGGCCCGCGCGGCGCGCGCGATCGCCGGAATGATAATGTCGATTTCTTCCGAACCGAACATTCCCTCTTCGCCGGCATGGGGATTGAGCCCGCCGACGAAAATCTTCGGGCGCGCGATGCCGAGTTTCTTGAGCGCGGCGTCGGTCACCCGGATCACGCGCTCGACCCGCTCGCGGGTGATCAAATCGATCGCCTGGCGCACGCTGACATGCAGCGTGGCATGCACGATGCGCGCGTCGTCGAAGCAGATCATCAGATAGACGTCGTTGACCGGCGTGCCGGTCTCGCGCGCGACGAACGACGGATAGCCGTCGAAGACGATGCCGGCCGCTGCGATCGAGCGCTCGGTCTGCGGCGCCGCCACCACGGCGTCCGCCTCGCCCGCAAGCGCCGCCTTGATCGCGCGGCGGGCGGCGGCGAGCGAGGCGCGGCCGTAAGCGGCATCGACCTTGCCGAACATCACCGGCGCGTCGGTTGCATCGCTGGCATCAAGCAGGTTGACGGCGCCGTTCGACCAGTCGGCGTCGCCGACATTTGTGACGACGTTGAACCGCGGCGACAGGCCGGCGGCGCGCGCATGCAAGTCCACCGCGGCGGGATCGCCCACCAGCAGCGGCCGGCAGAGCGCCGTGACGCGGGCATCAAGCGCGGCCTTGAACGCGATTTCCGGGCCGATCCCGGCCGGGTCCCCGGTGGCGATGGCAATCCGCGGCAAAGGCATGGTGGTTCTCTTCCCCGGCAGACGCGACTGCCTATAATGGTAGCGAACAATAACCTAGCGCATGATCCCGAAAAGTGGGAACCGGTTTTCGGAAAAGATCATGCGCCACTAAAAACTTGTCAGGGAAACGTCGCCATGATGTCGCGTGAACAGAACGAGCAGCTCAGCCGCATTGGTCCGGGCACGCTGATGGGTAAATTGCTGCGCCGCTATTGGGCGCCGTTTCTGTTGGCGTCGGAAATCCCCGAGCCGGATTGCCCGCCGGTGCGCGTCAAGCTGATGGGCGAGAAGCTGATCGCGTTCCGCGACAGCAGGGGCCACATCGGTCTGATCGACGAGTTCTGCGCCCATCGCGGCGTCTCGCTCTGGTTCGGCGAAAACACCGACTGTGGCATCCGCTGCCACTATCACGGCTGGAAATACGACGTGACCGGCCAGTGCACCGATCTGCCGTCGGAGCCGGAGGACTCGGGTTTCCGCAAGAACATCAAATTGAAATCTTATCCTTGCATCGAGAAGGCCGGGATCGTCTGGGCCTATATGGGTCCGTCCGCCTTGCAGCCGCCGCCGCCGGCGCTAGAATGGATCGAAGTGAAACCCGAGCAGCGCTTCGTGTCCAAGCGCCTGCAGGAATGCAATTACCTGCAAGCGATGGAAGGCGGCATCGATTCCAGCCACGTGTCATGGCTGCATGGCAGCGAACTCAACAAGGACCCACTGTTCAAGGGCTCAAAGGGCAACGAGTACAATGCCAAGGACCGCATGCCGCTGTTCGAGATCGAGGAGTTTTCCGGCGGCCTCCTAATCGGCGCGCGCCGCAATGCCGAGGCCGGCAAATATTACTGGCGCATCACGCCCTGGATCATGCCCTGGTACACCATCATCCCGCCGCGCGCTGGACATCCATTGGGCGCGCACGCCTGGGTGCCGATCGACGACGAGACCTGCTGGGCCTGGAGCATCAATTATCATCCCAAGCGTGCGCTGACGAAAGCGGAAGTCTCGGCGATGCAGGACGGCGAGGGCATTCACGTCAAATACGTGCCCGGCACCTTCATTCCGCTCGCCAACAAGTCGAACAACTATCTGATGGACCGCGAGTCGCAGCGGCACGGTCATTCCGCCACCGGCGTCGACGGCATCGCCATGCAGGACGCCTCGATCCAGGAAAGCATGGGCGCGATCCAGGACCGCACCAACGAGCACCTGTGCGCGACCGACGCCGGCATCATCATGACGCGCAAGCTGATGCTGCGCGCGGCGAAAGCGGCGGCCGAAGGCAAGCCGGTACCGGCGACCGAACCGGCCGCGCAGCGCGTGCGCTCGGTGGCGATCGAGCTTGGGCAGGGGGTCTCGTTCAGCGAAGGCGCCAAGCATGGGCTCTATGCGGAACTGGGCACCGAGCCGCTGTCGGTCTAGAAGCTGGTCCGCACGTCATCCCGATCAAACGGAGACATTATTCGCATGCCGAACTACACCGCGCTGGTTACACTGGTGGCCCTGCTTTTGTATTTCTACACCGGCCTGCTGGTCGCCAAGGCGCGCGGGAAATTCGGCGTGTCGGCGCCGGCCACGACCGGAAATCCCGATTTCGAACGCGTGTTCCGCGTGCAGATGAACACGCTGGAATGGATGCCGATCTTCCTGCCCGCGCTCTGGCTGTTCGCGCTCTACGTCAACGACTGGGCCGCCGCCGTGCTGGGGCTGGTCTGGATTGGCGGGCGCGTTCTTTATATCCGCGGTTACAGCGAGGCCGCCGACAAGCGTCACCAGGGCTTTTCGATTCAAGCCTTCGCCTCCGGCGCGCTGCTGATCGGCGCGCTGGTCGGGATCATCTTGCGCATCGTGCACGGTGGCTGAGGCTTACCCCGCCGCGCTGACCGCTGCGGCGCTTGCGCTCTTGCCGATCGCCGCGTTGACGCGCGGCATCACCTGTTCGGCCATCAGCTGCATCGAGCGCTTGGCGAGCGCCGGATCGACCCAGTCCATGCCGGCATAGACCAACTCGCCGAAATCGCCGGTCTCCTCGCGCAATGCCAGGATATGATCGACGACTTTATTGACGGTGCCGTGGACCACGCAATGGTGCATGACCCAATCGTCGGTGATTTCTTCGTCCGGCTGTTCCCTGTAGCTCTTGAACACATTGATCCGGTTGGCGCGTTGCAATTTGGCTCGCATCTGCCCGAAATAAAAACGATACGGGCTTTTGGCGTCCTCGCGGCTGTAGCGCAACGCGGTCTTGTCGTCGTCGGCGACAAAGATGGTGCGAGCGATGCGCCAGTCGGCAACCTCGGCCTTGGCCCCCGCTTCGGCCTTGCCCTTGACGTAGTTGGTCCAGTGCGACTTGAGATGCTTCGATAGCAAGAAGTTCGCCGACAGCGGATGGAAGTCGCGTTTGCCCATCAGCACGACGCCGGGCGAGAAAGGCGCCACCACGGTGCCGACGATCTCCGGCCGCGGCTTCTGGAAGGGCTTCGCCATGATGCCGACGCCGAGGTGCAGCGCGGCGGCGCGCTCGATCGTCACCTTGAAGCGGTTGTCGGGGAAATCGATGTTGTAGGGCGGATCGCGCTCCCAGATCGCCAGGATCACATCGATCGCCTCGGCGAAGATCTTGTTGCGGTCGACGTCGAGCAGCCCGAGCAACTCGGCGTCGGAACCGAGCGCGCCGGCGGACACGCCGAGGATGAAGCGGCCTTGCGCTAAATGGTCGAACATCGCCGCGTTCACCGCGATCACCACCGGGTGCATCTGCGACAGGTTGCAGGTGCCGGTGGCCAGCTTGATGGTCTTGGTGTCGTGGATGAGCGTGGCATGGAACAGCATGCTGTTGGTGACGTTCTCGCACGCATCGGTCAGGTGCTCGCCGACGAAGGCGTCGTAGAAGCCGAGCTTGTCGGCGAGGATGATCGCCTCGCGGTCCTCGCGCAGCGTCTGCGACCAGTCGCGGCCCACCGGGTGCACCGGCATCGTGAAGTAGCCCAACCGCATTTGTCTCTCCGGCTTGAATTCGATCTGTTGCCGACAAACTAGCCGAGCCGGCGCGCCGATGCATCAAGCGTGACAAAAATCAAATTTGAAATGGCGAAAATAGGCCATCATGGAAATGGCCGCCGTGGCGGTACCCGCAGGTCGTAGATGCCCGTTCGGCAGCGGCCCGGCAAACGACTAGGGTGCGCCATGGCAGTGCCGATTCGGGGCTGCTGGAGTGACGTCCATGATGCGCTGGTTTCATGCCTTGATGCCGAAGGAGGAGCGTTTCTTCGACCTGTTCGCGCGCCATTCACAGGCCGTGCTGGCCGGCGCCGAGGCGCTGCGCGCCATGCTGGAGGGCGACGCGGCGCTGCAGCCCAACTATCAAATCGTCATGGACCGCGAGCAGGACGCCGACGACGTGACGCGCGAGGTGCTGATCGCGGTGCGCCGCACCTTCATCACGCCGTTCGACCGCGGCAACATCCGCGACCTGATCACCTCGATGGACAACTCCATCGACCAGATGCAGAAGACCGCCAAGGGCATCGTGCTGTTCGACGTGACCGAGTTCACGCCGCAGATGAAGGAGATGGCCGACGCGATCGTGAAGTGCGCCCATTTGGTGCAGGAAGGCGTGCAACTGCTGCGCTCGATCAGTTTGGAAGCCGTGCACATCAGTACCTTGACCGAGCGGATTTCGCAGCTCGAAGGCCGCGCCGACGAGTTGCACGATATCGGCCTGCGGGAGCTCTACCAGACCAAGGCCAAAGCCGATCCGATCGCCTTCTTCATCGGCAACGAAGTCTACGACCATCTGGAAAAAGTCGTTGATCGTTTCGACGACGTAGCCAACGTGATGCACGGCATTGTCATCGAGCACGTATAAGCACCACTGCAAGGCCAAACGACGATGGATGCCGCTGCGCTCGCTTTGCCATTCCTGCTCGCTCTGATCGCGGTCGCGCTGGCGTTCGACTTCCTCAACGGCATGAACGATGCCGCGAATGCGATCGCGACCATCGTATCGACGCGCGTGCTGCGCCCGCATTATGCGGTCATCTGGGCGGCATTTTTCAATTTCATCGCCTTCCTGTTCTTCGGATTGCACGTCGCCGAAACGGTCGGCCGGGGGATTGTCGAGGCTGATGTCGTCAATTCGCACGTCATCTTCGGCGCGCTGGCCGGCGCGATCGTGTGGCAGATCGTCACGCAGCGGCTGGGAATTCCATCGTCGAGTTCGCACGCGCTCATCGGCGGGCTGGTCGGGGCCGGCTTTGCGAAGGCGGGGATCCACGCGGTGGTTTGGTCCGGCGTCGGCAAGACCGTCGCTGCCATCTTCCTGTCGCCGGGACTGGGCTTGCTGCTCGCACTGCTGCTCATGCTGATTGTGTCCTGGGTTTTCGTGCGCTCGGCGCCGTATGGCGTCGATAATCTTTTCCGCCGCATCCAGTTCGTATCGGCATCGTGTTACGCGCTCGGCCACGGCGGCAATGACGCGCAGAAGACGATGGGTATCATCGCCGTGCTGCTTTATTCGCAGGGCATCCTCGGCGCGCATTTCTACGTGCCGTTCTGGGTGGTGATCGCGTGTCAGATCGCGATGGCCGCCGGGACGATGGCCGGCGGCTGGCGCATCGTCAAAACCATGGGCTCGAAAATCACGCGGCTCACCCCGATGCAGGGCTCCTGCGCGGAAACCGCCGGTTCCGTCATGCTGTTTACAGCGACCTATTTCGGCATCCCGGTTTCCACCACGCACACGATCACCGGCTCGATCATCGGTGTGGGTGCGGCGAAGAAAGTGTCGGCGGTGCGCTGGGTGGTGGCGCAGGAAATCGTGACCGCCTGGATCATTACGATCCCTGCGTCCGGCTTGCTTGCCGCGCTGTTTTACTGGTTATCCGGCTTATTGAGCTGATCAGGCCGCCACGCGCGCGAGGAAGCCCTCGACCTCGCGGCGCAATTCGGCGGCAGCGGCTTCCACCGCCTGCGAGGCGGTCAGCACGCTTTCGGCCGACTGGCGGGTTTCGCTTGCCGCGCCGGTGACGTTGCCGAGCACGGACACCACCAGCTTGGCGCCGTCGGCGGCGCCGGCGACGTTCTGCGAAATCTCAGACGTGGCCGCGCTCTGCTGCTGCACGGCGGTCGAAACGGCGGTCGTGCAGCTGTCGATTTCCTGCATGCGGGTCGCGATGCGGCCGATCGCGTCGACCGCGCTGCCGGTCGACGTCTGCACCGCGCCGATCAGCCTGGAAATGTCCTCGGTCGCCTTGGCGGTTTGCACCGCCAGCGATTTGACCTCGGAGGCGACCACCGCGAAGCCCTTGCCGGCCTCGCCGGCGCGCGCGGCCTCGATGGTGGCGTTGAGCGCCAGCAGGTTGGTCTGCCCGGCGATGCTGCGGATCAGCTTGACCACGTCGCCGATCTTCTGCGCGGCCTGCGACAGCGCGCTGATCTGCATATTGGTTCCTTGCGCTTCCGCGACCGCCGCGCGCACGATCGTGGTGGTCATCGCGAGCTGGCGGCTGATTTCCCCGATCGAACTGCTCAATTCGTCGGCGGCGACCGCGGCGGTCTGTACGTTTGCGCTCGCTTCGTTGGACGCCGATACCGCGCCGTCCGCGCGCTGCGAGGTCTGCCCGGAACTCGCCAGCAGAACGGTGGCGGTCGAGCGCATGGCCATCGCGCCGTCGGTCACCGTGCGCAAATGATCCTCGACGCGCTGGCGGAACACGGCGATTGCCCGCTCGATGATGGAGCGGCGCTGCTGCTGCTCCTGCATCGCGGCGCGTTCGCGCTCGGCGTCGCGCCGTTCGGTAATGTCCTCGTGCGTCGCCACCCAGCCGCCGCCCGCCATCGGCCGGTTGCTGACGGCGACCACGCGTCCGGTGGCGGATTTGACTTCCGCGGTGGTCGTCTTGCCCTGCGCCATGGCGGACACCAGCGTTTGCCGGTATTCGGCGGCATCATGCGAGAAGCTGCCGTTGGCAATACGGTATTCGAGCAGAGCGGTGAGCGTGCAGCCCGGTTTCACGACGTCGTCGCTGAGTTGATAAAGCTCCAGGTAGCGGCGATTGCAGATGACCAGCCGCTCGTTGCCGTCGAACATGCACAGGCCCTGCGACATGTTGTTGATCGCGACGCCCATGCGCTTGTTGTCGACGTGCATCCGCCGGACCATGCCGATGCCGGCGGTCAGCATCGCCAGCACCGACAACAGACCGGCGCCGAAGGTTGAGACTAGAAGCTCGGGCATCGCGGCCGTCCACGCGGCGAGCGGCACGGCATAATGCAACAGCGCGAAGCCCGCCGGAAAGCAGGCGCAGCCGACGAGCGCGACGAAACGCCAATCGCGCGCGATTTCAGGTGCGGAAGCTGCGGCCATGGTCGTGCCCGGGTCGGCGGCACGCTATTCCCCTACCGGTTGTTTTGCGGTTAATGTCGGCCGATCGAGTTATTAACAAAATCCAAAAACGGGGAGCGAACGCGATGCGGATGGGCCGGCTGCTTGGGCTGTGCTGCGCCTTGCTGGCCGTTTGGCCGGCCGCGGCGCTCGCCCAAAGCGACTATCCGAACCACCCGGTGCGCCTCATCGTCGGCCTCGGCGCGGGCTCCGCCGCCGACATCACGGCGCGCGTGCTGGCGCAACAACTGTCGACATCGCTCGGCCAGCCTTTCGTGGTGGAAAACAAGCCCGGCGGCGGCAGCACGGTTGCCGCCGATCAGGTCGCCCGTTCGCCGAAGGACGGCTACACGCTGTTCCTGGGCTCGGTGGGCGTCATCATCAACACCCTGCTGAAGCCCGAGTTGAAGGTCAATTTCGGCAAAGACTTCGCGCCGGTCACCCTGGCGACCGCGACACCGAATATCCTGGTCGTGCATCCGTCCACCGGCGTGAGCAACGTGAAGGAATTGATCGCCTTGGCAAAGGCGAAGCCGGGCCAGTTGAACTTCGGCTCGTCGGGCTTCGGCACCTCGCCGCATTTGTCGGGCGAGCTGTTCAACATCATGGCCGGCACCAAGATCGTGTCGGTGCATTATCAAAGCAGCGCGCAGGCGCTGACCGATCTGCTCGCCGGCCGGATCCAGGCCATGTTCTCGCCGCCGTCGACCGTGCTGCCGCATATCAAGACCGGCGAAATTCGCGCGCTCGCCACCTCGGAGCTCACGCGCACCGCCAGCGCGCCGGATCTGCCGACCATCGCCGAATTGGGGCTGCCCGGATTCAACACCAGCCTTTGGTTCGGTGTCCTGGCGCCGGCCGGAACGCCGCGTCCCGTCGTCGACAAACTGGCGGGCGCGATCAATGCGGCGCTCAAGAACGACGAGGTGGTGAAAACGCTGCACGCCGCCGGTTTCGACGTCAAAGGCGGCTCGCCGGACGAGTTCGCGACGTACATCGCGAGCGAAACCAAACAATGGGAACACGTCGTCACCGCGGCCGGGATGAGCAAGTGACCGCCGGCGGGGCGGCCGATCAGACAGCAGGACAGTAAGCATGGCGAAGCTACGCGCGGTCGAGTGCCGCGAATTCATCAAGGCGGTGATCGAAAAGGCCGACGAGATGGGCGTGCCGGTCTCGATCGCCGTGGTCGGGCCGGAGGGCCACCTGATCGCGGTCGAGCGCATGGACGACGCCGGCTTCATCACCCCCGACACCGCCATCGCCAAGGCCTATACCGTGGCGGCGTTCCGCTCGATGAGCCCGCGCTTCCCCGACGGGCTGGTGATCCAGCAGTGGTTCAAGGAGCGCAATCCGCAATTGCTGGTCAGCCTGGCGGCGCTCACCAACGGCAAGATCGCGGCCTCAGGCGGCGCGGCGCCGGTGTTCAAGGGCGACGAGATGGTCGGCGCCTATGGCATTTCCGGCGGCACCTCGCAGCAGGACGAGGAGATGGCGCTCCATGCCCGCGCCAGAGTTGGCTGGGTGCATGAGTCATCCGCCGAGCTGAAGGCGAGCGTGAAGGAGCACATCAACGCGCTCTACCCCAAGGCCGGCATCACCGACCGCAAGCTCTAATGTCTCGTCATGGCCGGCCTTGTCCCGGCCATCCACGCCTTTAGTGTTCAGCCAAGGCGTGGATGCCCGCGACGAGCGCGGGCGTGACGTCAACCGATGCCGGAGTACCATAATGGAATCGACTGTCGCTCGCCAAGCCGGCCCGTCCGCATGGGCCGGGCGTATCGAGGACGACGCACTGCTGCGCGGCGCCGGGCGCTTCGGCGACGACGTCAAGCCGGAGGGCGCGCTGGCGGCGTACTTCGTGCGCTCGCCGCACGCCTACGCCAGGATCGAGCACATCGACGTTGCCGCCGCCAAGCGCGCGCCCGGCGTGGTGGCGGTGCTGACCGCTGCCGATCTCGCCGTGGCGCATTACCATTCGATCTCGCATCCGCATCCGATCCCCGGCCGCGGCGGCAAGGTGGCGGTCGCGCCGCACCGGCCGTCGCTCGCGGAAAAGCGCGTGCTGCATGTCGGCGAGCCGGTGGCGATGGTGATCGCGGTGAGCGCGCAGGCCGCGCAGGACGCCGGCGAAAAAGTCGCGGTCGATTACCAGCCGCTCGATGCTGTCACCGACGTGCGCACAGCTATTGCGCCCGGCGCGCCGCAACTATGGCCGGAAGCGCCCGGCAATATCGGTTTCGATTGGAGTGCGCCGGCCGATCCCGACGGCAAAAAGCAAGCCGCACTTGAGCACGCTTTCAAGGACGCGGCTCATGTGGTGCGCGTCGAGCTTATCAACCAGCGTCTGGTGGTCGCCTCGCTCGAGCCGCGCACTGCGACCGCGAGCTACGACGCCGGACCGAAGCGGTTCACCCTGCGCTGCGGCACGCAAGGTGTGGCCGCCGTGCACGGCCAGGTCGCCGGCGCCATGAACATCAAGCCGGAGGAGCTGCGCGTGCTGACCGACGATCTCGGCGGCGCCTTCGGCATGAAGGGCTGGTGCTATCCCGAATACGTGCCGATGCTGCACGCTGCGCGCCTCCTGCAAAAGCCGATCCACTGGGTCTCGACCCGCTCGGAAGCTTTCGTTTCCGACAACCAGGGCCGCGACTCGTTCTGGAGCGCGGAGCTGGCGCTCAGCAAGCGCGGAAAATTTCTCGGCCTGCGCGTCGACTGCCTCGGCAATGTCGGCGCCTACATCACCGGCGTCGCGCATTTCGTCTTCACCACGCACATCTCCGGCTGCCTGCCGACGGTCTACGACATCCCGCACGCGCAGGTGAATTCGCGCTGCGTGCTCACCAACACGCTGCCGACCGGCCCCTATCGCGGCGCCGGACGTCCGGAGGCGAGTTATCTGATGGAGCGGCTGATCGATGCCGCTGCGGACCAAACCGGCATTGACGCCGCCGAATTACGCCGGCGCAATCTGATCACGCCCGACAAAATTCCCTACACCACCGCCTTCGGCAGCAACTACGACAGCGGCGACTTTCCGGCGATCTTCGAGCGCGCGCTGACGCTCGCCGATTACGCCGGCTTCGCGGCGCGCCGCAAGGCGGCGAAGAGGGCAGGTCTGCTGCGCGGCATCGGCATCGGCTGCTATCTGGAGATCGCCGGCGCCTTCCCGGAGGAAGCCGCGCGTATTTCATTTCCCGGCGGCAACGCCGTCACGGTGAGTATCGGCGCCGGCGCTAGCGGGCAGGGGCACCAGACCGTGTTCGGCAGCGTGGCGGCGCGCCGGCTCGGCGTTGCACCCGCGGCGGTGACGGTGACGGCGGGCGACTCGGCGCGCGACGTGCCGGGCTTCGGCGCGGTCGCCTCGCGCTCGGCCATGTATGTCGGTGGCGCCATTGCCGTCACCGCGGATAAAGTGGTCGAGAAAGGCAAGCGCGTCGCCGCCATGCTGCTGCAGGCGGCGGAGGGCGACGTCGAATACCGCGACGGCAAGTTCGGCGTGAAGGGCTCGGCGCGCGAGGTGTCGCTGTTCGAGGTTGCCGAGCGCGCCGCCGAGCTGGCGCGCACCGGCGTGATCCCCGAGAGCCTCGACACGCAAGCCAACGTCAAGACGCCGCCGTCATTTCCGAACGGCTGCCACGTCGCCGAGGTCGAGATCGACGCGGCAACCGGCGCGGTTTCAATTCAGTCCTATGTGGCGGTCGGCGATTGCGGCAACGTGCTGGATGCGACGATCGTCGAGGGCCAGATCCACGGCGGCGTGGTGCAGGGGCTCGGCCAGGCGCTGACCGAGGACACGATCTACGACGCCGCCGGCCAGCTGGTGAGCGGCTCGTTCATGGACTACGCGCTGCCGCGCGCCGACCTGATGCCGGACATGACGGTCGAGCACCGCCCCGCCGCCTGCCGCACCAATCCGCTCGGCGTGAAGGGCACCGGCGAGGCCGGCACCACCGCAGCTCCGCCGGCGGTGATCAATGCCATCCTCGACGCATTGCCGAAAAGCGCCACGCTCGATATGCCGGCGACGCCGGAGCGCATCTGGAAAGCGCTGCAAGCGGCGAAATAGTTTTCGTCTCCGCCGAGGCGGGGACAACGGGCATTATTGCGTTTCGATCTTCACCGCACTGGTGACGGTCTCCCAATGCTTCATTTCGCCGGCGAGCCATTGCTGCGCATCGGCCACCGACTTGCTAGGCACGATGTTGTAGTTCTGTTTCTTGAACTTTTCCTGCGTCTCGGGCGAGGCGAGAGCTTTCGCCACGATCGCATAGAGCGCGTCGAGCACCGGCTTCGGCGTGTCCGCCGGCGCGAACAAGCCGTTCCAGGCGATGGTGCCGACATCCGGGTAGCCGACCTCCTGCATGGTCGGGATATCCGGGTAGTCCGGCAGGCGTGCGTGATTGACCATGGCCAGCGCGCGGAATTTTCCGGCCTTCACCTGGCCGCCGGCGCTGCCGACGTTGAGGAAAGCGGCCTGCACGTCGCCGCGCAGCATGTCCTGGATCACGCCGGAGGCGCCGTTCTTGTTCGGCAGCGCCGACATATCGAGGTCGCCGCCGCGCTTGGCGAAATAGGCCATGTCGTAATGCGGATAGGAGCCGTTGCCGACCGTTCCGTAATGGATCTTGCCCGGGTTCTTCTTGGCATAATCGATCAGCTCGGGCAGCGTCTTGACCGGAAAATCATTAGCGGTGGTCACCAGCAGGAACGCCGGCACGTCCACCAGGTTGCTCACCGCGGTCACGCGTTTCATGTAGTCGAAGTTGAGCTTGCTCTTGTAGATGATCGGCGTGATTGCGTTGGTGGAGACATTGCCGATCATCAGCGTGTAGCCATCCGGCGCCGACTTCGCCATTTCGTCGATCGCCAGCAGGCCGAAGGCGCCCGGCTTGTTGATCACCAGGAAGCTCTGGCCGGTGATCTTCTGCAGCTCGTCGCCCAGGATGCGCGCGGTGATGTCGGTGGCGCCACCCGGCGCGTAGGGCACCAGCACCTTGACCGGCCGGTTCGGATATTTGTCCTGCGCCGATGCGGCCGCCATGCCGAGTACCAGGCAGGCGGCGGACAACAGGATCGCGGTCAGACGTTTCATAAAATCCTCCGTGGCAGATGCTGGTTTAAGGCGGGAGTTCTTGGCGCCCCCGCGCTGATGATGGTCAGGTAGCTTTGATGCCGTGCAGGCTGTGCGAGGCGTCCTTGCAGGTGAAGAACACCACGTCGCCCTCCGGCGACGCCATGCCGGCGTGAATGGTGTTGGCCGGGATGTAGAGAACGGAGCCGGGCTTGGCCTCGATCGACTTGCCGTCCACGATGGCGCGGAAGGTGCCTTCCAGGATGTAGATCCACTGCTCGTTGGGATGCGAATGCGGCTCGGCGCCGGTGCCGGCCTTCATCCGCATCAGGCCGACGATCATGCGGTCGCCTTCCACGCAGGGCCCGTGCGCGGTCGAATAAGAGGGGCCGCCCATGATCTTGGCGACGGTGCCGAGATCGAAGACGTATTCGCCCTCGGCGGCGCGCGTGGCGCCCGGCGTGCGCGGGGTGGGCTGAGTGGACATCGTGCATACTCCCGGAAGCGGCGGTTAACGGCTTGTTGTTGTGGCAATGTTAGTTGACCGACACTGCCCGCGCCAGTAGACGCAGTCTTGTATCGCCAGGCGGGACGAAACGCGTCCGTCACCACCGTTCGGCCATGGTCGGCCGTAAGCTGGCGCCCGCGTGTTATCGATTCGGAGATCGCCGCCGATGCTTCGTTCGCTTGTTGCGATACTGGCGCTGCTGGCACTCGCCGGCTGCGCCGCCGACTACGTACCGAAGGCCGAGCCGAGCTTCTACCGCAACCTGGCGCAGCCGGGCGCGCAGCTCGACGCCGACGCCGCCGCTTCGATGATTTCCGGCTACCGCACCAATAACGGGCTGCCGGCGGTGACGCTCGATCCCGAGCTCACGCGGCTGGCCGAGGCGCAGGCCACAATCATGGCCAAGCGCGACAGGCTCGATCACAACGCCGGCAAGCCGTTCGTAGTGCGGCTGAAAGCGTCGGGTTACGACGCCAAGGTGGCGGCCGAGAATATCGGCGCCGGCTATCACACGCTGGCCGAGGCCTTCTCCGGCTGGCGCGACTCAGGCCCGCACCGCACCAATATGCTGCTCGCCGGCGCGACCCGCATCGGCATCGCGGCGATCTATACGCCGACCTCGAAATACAAAGTGTATTGGGCCCTAATCCTGGCCGCGCCGGACGACAAGAAGAGCTAGCGGCCGGCGGGTTTATCCTCGTTTAATTTTTAGCGGCCCAAGCGCGCGAACATGCCATAGTCCGGCCCGGCACGACGGGTGACGCGCGTGGGCGAATTGATCGGGGTGCTGATCGCGATCGTTTCGAGCTGTCTGGGCGGAACGGCCGCCGCCGTCACGCGCTATCTGGTCGGCAATGCCGACGCGCTCACGCTCGCCATTCTGCGCTGGGGGATCGGATTTCTCTTCGTGCTGCCGATCGCGCTGGCGCTGCGCGTGAAATGGCCGCAGCGCAGCGACTGGTTCGGCGTCGCGGCCTTGGGGCTTTGCTTTTTCGGTCTGTTCTTCATTCTCTATAATATCGCGCTCGGCTACACGACGGCCGCGCGCGCCAGTCTCGCGCTGTCGACCTTGCCGCTGCAGACCATGTTGGTCGGTGGACTTCTCGGGATCGAACCGCTGACCATGCGCAAATCGGTCGGCGTCGGCATCGCGGTGCTGGGCGTGTTTGCCGCGCTGGCGTCGGGTCTTGCGGCCGCGCCGGCCGGAGCCTGGCGCGGCGAGTTGATCATGACCGGCGCGGTTCTCTGCATGGCGTTTTACAATGTCTGGTCGCGCGCCTTCATCCAGAGGTCGAGCGCGCTGGGATTTCTTGCGGTCGGCATGGGGTCCGGCGCGGCGGCACTGGTTTTCGTCGGCCTGTTGACGGGGCGGGTCGCGGTGCTGGAAAGCTTCGGCGTGCCGCAATGGATCGCCGGCATTTATCTCGGTGTCGGCGGCGGCGCCTTGGCCTTCATTCTCTGGGTGCTCGCGCTGCAGCGGGCGAGCCCGACGCGCGTGGCCAATACCATGACGGTCAACCCGATCGCGGCAGCCTTGCTCGCGCATCAGCTGGTCGGCGAGGCGATAACCCTCAACCTGGTGATCGGCCTGCTAGCGGTGTTCGCTGGCATCTGGATCGCAACGACCGAGGCGGCGAAGCGCTAACGCTGCGGGATTTTATCCCGCCTTGATGTGAGCCTCCCGGATCACCTTGCTCCACTTAGCCGTTTCGTCGGCGATGAGCTTGCCGAAGTCGGCCGACGAGCCGGTCAGCAGCATGCCGCCCATATCGGCGAGCCGCGCCTTGATCGTCGCATCGGCGAGGCCTGAGTTGGTCTCCCGGTTGAGCTTGTCGACAATGTCGGCGGGCGTTCCCTTCGGTGCGGCGATGCCGAACCACGAGCTCGCCTCGAAGCCCGGCACGAAGTCGCTGACGCTTGGGATGCCCGGCAGCGCGTCGGAGCGTTTGACCGTGGTCACCGCCAGTGGCCGTAGCTTGTTGGCGCGGATAAATCCGATCGATGCGGTCATGGTCGCGAACCCGACCTGGACCTGGCCGCCGACGAGATCGGTCATCGCGGGCCCGTCGCCGCGATAAGGCACATGCTGTAAGTTGACGCCGGCCATCTTGTTGAACAATTGGCCGGCCAAGTGACTCGCGGTCCCGATACCGGCCGAGGCAAAGCTGAGTGGATGGGCCTTGGCGTAGGCGATCAATTCCGGAATGGTTTTCACCGGAACCGCCGGATTGACCTCGACCACGTTGGGCACGCGCACCACGCCGGCGACCGGCGCCGTGTCGCGGATGAAATTGAAGTCGAGATGCTGGTAGAGCGTTTCATTGGCCGCGACTGCCGGCGGGACCATCAGGAGGGTGTAGCCGTCGGGTACCGCCTTCACTACCGTTTCGGCGCCGACATTGCCGCCGGCGCCCGGCCGGTTCTCGATGACGAATTGCTGGCCGAGCCGTTGCGACAGCCATTGCCCCATCAGGCGTGCGAGAATGTCGGTCGTGCTTCCGGGGGCGAAGCCGACGACCAAAACCACCGGCCGCGTCGGATAGGTTTGCGCGCTTGCGGCGCGCGAGATGACAGGGAGCGCGGCTGCGCCTGCGGCCAGATGCAGAAATTCCCGGCGGAAAAGCTTCATGACAATTCCTCCCGACAATGTTTTCTGACGGCAGCAAAACTATCCCAGTTGCCGGGCCTCTGAAAGGCGCGGCACTGGACCTGGTGCGTTCCTCTGACTAGCTTTGCGCCCCATGCCGATATTGCCTGACCTGAACAATTATGACGACATCTGCCGCCAATTCCGCTGGCAGGTGCCGGCGCGTTACAATATCGGCGTCGATGTCTGCGACCGCTGGGCGGCGCACGAGCCCGGCCGGCTCGCCATCGTGAATGTGCGGCCGGACGGCGGCGAAGACGCCGTCAGCTACGGTGCCTTGCGCAAAACATCGAACCGGCTCGCCAATGTGCTGCGCGCGCACGGCGTCGCGCGCGGCGACCGCGTCGCCATCCTGCTGCCGCAGACGCCCGAAGTCGTCGCCGCCCATGTCGCGATCTACAAGCTCGGCGCGGTGGCACTGCCGCTGGCGGTGCTGTTCGGCATCGATGCGCTGAGCTACCGCTTGCAAAATTCCGGCGCCAAGGCGCTGCTGACTAATGCGCAAGGGCTCGCCAAGCTCGACGGGGTTCGTGGCGAGATTCCGGATCTTGCCTGCGTGCTGTCGGTCGACGGCGCCGGCGATGGCGCCGGCAGCTTTCCGGATTTGCTGGCGCGGGCCTCGGCCGAGTTCGACGCCGTCGATACCGGAGCCGACGATCCGGCGATGATGATCTACACCTCGGGCACGACCGGCCAGCCCAAGGGCGCGCTGCATGCGCACCGTGTGCTGCTCGGGCATCTGCCGGGCATCGCGCTGCCGCATTTCCCGTTCCCGCAGGCCGGCGACCGCTTCTGGACGCCGGCCGATTGGGCCTGGGCCGGCGGGCTGCTCGATGTGCTGCTGCCCAGCCTGCAGCAAGGTGTTCCGGTGGTGGCGTGCAAGTTCGACAAGTTCGATCCGGGCGAAGCCATCGCGCTGATAGCGCAGACGCAGGTGCGCAACGCGTTCATCCCGCCCACCGCGTTGCGCATGATGCGGGCGGCGCCGAGTGCGCGCCGCCGTTTTGCCTTCGCGCTGCGCACGCTTGCCTCCGGCGGCGAGTCGCTCGGGGAGGAGGCGCTAGAATGGGGCAAGTCCGAGTTCGGCTTGGTGATCAACGAATTCTACGGCCAGACAGAATGCAATCTGGTGCTCGGCTCATGCGCGGCACTCGGCGTGTCGAAACCGGGCGCGATCGGCAAAGCGATCGCCGGTCACACGGTGGCGGTGATCGGGCGCGATGGCCGCCCGCTTAAAGTGGGCGAGGTCGGCCAGATCGCCGTGAAACGTCCTGATCCGGTGATGTTTCTGGAATATTGGGGCAAGCCGGACGCCACGCGTGACAAGTTCATCGGCGATTGGATGACCACCGGCGACCAGGGCGTGGTGGACGAGGAGGGCTATTTCAGTTTCGTCGGCCGCGACGACGACGTGATCACCTCGTCCGGCTTCCGCATCGGGCCGGGCGAGATCGAGGACTGCCTGATCCGCCATCCGGCGGTGGCGCTGGCCGCCGTGGTCGGCAAGCCCGATCCGCTGCGCACCGAGATCGTCAAGGCCTTCATCGTGCTCAAGAAAGGCCAAGCGCCGTCGGACGCGCTCGCCGCCGAGATCCAGAGTTTCGTCAAGACGCGGCTGTCGGGTCACGAATATCCGCGCGAGGTCGCCTTCATCGACGACATGCCGATGACAACGACCGGCAAGGTGATCAGGCGATTGCTGCGCGAGCGGGCGTGATTTACGGCGTCTGCCCGCCGCCCATGATGAACACGTGGAAGCCCAGCCGCCGCTTGGCCACCAGATAGAGCATGATCGACTCGACCACGAGCGCGCTCGAGGTCGCGACGCCGGCGCCCTCGATGCCAATGTGCGGAATCAGGATTATGCACAGCACCAGATTGAGCGCGAAGGCGGCGGCGTAGATCAGCGCGCACTGCTTGCGCTCGCCCAGCATATTGAGCAGCCGCTCGGCGGGGCCGACCGCGGCGCGCGCCAGCATACCGATCGCCAGGATGAACATCACGTCATAGCCGCGTTCGAAATTGGCGCCGAACAAGGCCAGCAGCGGCCGGCCCAAAGCGAGGATCAGCGCGCAGGCCGCGAGCGAGGGCCAGAACGTCCACTTGATGGTCTCGGCGAAGAACGAGGCGAGGCGCTGCTTGTCGCCGGCCACGTGATATTCGGTGAACTTGTGCGTGGTGGCGCCGGCGATGGCGAAATAGATGAAGGCGACCAGCGCCAGCAGCCGCGCGCCGGCATAGTAGACCGCCACCTCGTCGGGCGAACGGAAATGCTCGAGCGTAAGAATGTCGACGTAAGTCAGCAGCAGGTAGAAGACTTCCACAACGAAGATCGGCAGCGAGGTGGCGAGCCAGGTCTTGACCTCGTACTGCTTCGGGCCGGCCGGCACCGTCTTCTTGAGGCGGCGATCGAGCACGACCAGCTGGACGATGGTCACCGCCCAGGTGGTGACGACGGCGATCATCATCGCGGTCACCGCGCTGGTCGGTGCGCCGAACAGATAGGCCGCGCCCATCAGCACGGTGATGGTGAGTTGCCGCCAGATGTAGAACGGCATCAGCGCGAGGTTCGGCCAATTGTAGGATTGTGCGATGCCGGCCTGCACCTGCACCAGGCCGTAGATCGGAATGGTGAGGCAGGCGAGGTAGAGCGGCACCATGGTGAATTGATCGAGCCAGGGCTCCAGCAACGTCACGCCGATGGCGCCGGCCGCGCCGATCGCTGTGGCGATGCCGAAGGCGAGCCAGCGGCTGCCGCTCAGAAAGCCGCGCAGGCGATCGGGTGCCTTGAGCTCGGTATATTCCGGAATGAATCGCCGGGCCGACGACGACAGGCCGACGTCCGAGAGCGCGCCGATCATCAGCACCCAGGTCCACACATAAATGTAAATGCCGAACTGGAAGCTGCCCATCCAGCGCGCGAGCAGGACCTGACTGGCGAGCGCGAGGACCGCGCTGCCGACGCGCACCAGAAAGACTTTGCCGGCGAACAGCTGCGCCAGCCGGTTGTCGCTGCGGTCGGCCAGCATGGCTTTGAGGCGCGCGACGAGGCCCGCCGCTGCGGACGGCGGCGCGGGGGCGACGTTTTCGGAACCGACCAGCGCCACAGGTTCCTTCTGCGCCGGCGGCGGCCGGACTGCGAGCGACGGCAAAGCCATCGCGGTTTCTTAGCAAGGAACCGTTAAGAATCGGTTGGGCGGGGCCGTTTGTGCCATTGAATCAAGGCGTTTCGAGCTTGGCCACGTCGGCCAGAATGCGCTCGACGGCCTCGCGCTCCTGAGGGCTGAGCGCGGCCTGCGGCGGCACCGGATCGCCAACCGGGTAACCCTGGATCTGCAAGCCGGCCTTGATGCAGGCGGCCAGATTGAAGCGCGCGAAGGCCTCGTTGATGCGCCAGAGCTCGCGTTGCAGCGCCATCGCCTCCGGCCATTTGCCGGCGCGGCAGATCTCGTAAAGTTTTACGCTCTGGCGCGGGATGATGTTGGCTGGCCCCGCCATCCAGCCGACGCCGCCGATCAGCATCACCGCGGCCGGAATATGCGCCGAGGCCGAGAACACCTTCATGCCCGGGCAGCGGTTCATGATCGACAACAGCCGCCCGGTATTGGTGGTGGCATCCTTGATATACCTGATGCGCGGATGCGCCGACAGCCGCCCGATTACGTCGAGGGTGAGATCGCTGCGCTGGAATTGCGGATTGGTGTAGAGCACCACCGGAATGTCGACCACGTCGGCGATGGCGCGGAAGTACGACTCGATCTGCGCATCCTTGAGCGGGAAATAGGCTTCCAGGATGGCGAGGATGCCGTCGGCGCCGAGCGATTGGTAGTGCTTGGCCTGTGCGACCGCGCCGGCCGTCGATGTCGAGGCGACACCCGCCACCACCGGCACACGTTTGGCCGCGGCTTCGATCGTCGCCTGCACCACCGCCGCGCGCTGCTCGCGCGTGAGGTAGGCGAATTCGCCGGTCGAGCCGAGCGGCGTGAGCCCGTGCACGCCGGCCTCGATCAGATCGGACACCAGCCGCCCCAGCACATCGGTCAGGATGCGACCTTGCGCGTCGATCGGCGACACCAGATAGGGAAAGACGCCGTGGAAGTCAGTCATTCAGTTACCTGGCGAAGCCGCCGTCATCGAGAAACTTCTGTTCTTCCGGCGTGCTGACGCGGCCGAGCACCGCATTGCGATGCGGGAAGCGGCCGAAGCGGCGGATGATATCGGCGTGAATCTCGGCCCACTTCACGCCGGCGGCATCGCCGATCGCTTTGTAAAGCGTGAGGCCACGTTCCTGATCGGCGAGATCCTCGGAATGCTCGAACGGAAGATAGAAAAAGCCGCGTAAATCCGGAAACGCGCCGTCGAAGCCGTTGAGGATGGCGCGGCTGGCAACGGCGCGCGCCAGCGGATCGCTGGCGAAGGCGCGCGCCTCTCCGCGGAACATGTTGCGCGGGAATTGGTCGAGCAGGATGAGCAGCGCCAGCGCGCCCTCCGCGCTCGCTTCCCAATCGGTGAGTTTGCCGGCAGCGGCTGCTTCGTGCAGCTTGAGGAAACGCCGGCGGACGTCGGCGTCGAAACCAGCGTCCTTCTTAAACCAATGCTCCGGCCCGGCCGCGCGCCAGAACGCGACCACGTCGGCGGGCGAAGGCTGAGCGAGCGCTTCGCTCACGGATCGTCCCGCAGCGCGCGGCGCAGGATCTTGCCCACATTGGTCTTCGGCAGCTCTTTGCGGAACTCGATCTGCTTCGGCACTTTGTAGCCGGCGAGCTGGCTGTGCATGTACTGGCGCAGGTCATGCTCGTTCAGCTCCGGCGATTTCTTCACCGCGAACAGCTTGACCGCCTCGCCGGAATGGGGATCCGGCACTCCGATCGCGGCGCATTCCAGCACGCCGCCCTGCATCATCGCGACGTCCTCCACCTCGTTGGGGTAAACCTTGAAGCCGGACACCGAGATCATGTCCTTCTTGCGGTCAATGATCTTGACGCGGCCGGCCGCGTCCATCTCCCCGACGTCGCCGGTTCGGAAGAAGCCGTCCGCCGTCATCACCTTGGCGGTCTCGTCGGGACGTTGCCAGTATCCCGGCATGACCTGCGGCCCGCGCGCGCAAATCTCGCCGTGCTCGCCGATCGGCACGTCATGGCCGTTCTCGTCGCGGATCGCAATTTCGGTCGAGGGAACCGGCAATCCGATCGTGCCGGTCCATTCGGCGATGTCGCCGCGGTTGCAGGTGAGCACCGGCGAGGTTTCCGACAGGCCGTAGCCTTCGACGATTGGCTTGCCGGTCGCCTTCATCCAGGCTTCCGCCACCGGCTTCTGCACCGCCATGCCGCCGGCGACCGCGGATTTGAGCATGCTCAAGTCGAGCTTGTCGAAGTCGGGATGATGGAGCAGCGCGTTGTAGAGCGTGTTTACCGCTGGGAACAGGTTCACCTTGTAATGGCTCAATTCCTTGATCAGGCCGCCGATGTCGCGCGGGTTCGGAATCAAAATGCACATGCCACCGGTGCGGATGCTGAACAGGAAGCACGCGGTCAGCGCGAAGATGTGATAGAGCGGCAGCGCGGTGACGACGATGATCCGGTCGATCACGGGCGGCAGTGCCACCATCGGTTCGTTCCACGCCACCACCTGCAAAACATTGGCGACCAGGTTCCGATGCAGCAGCATCGCGCCCTTGGCGACGCCCGTGGTGCCGCCGGTATATTGCAGGAAGGCGATGTCGTCGGGCCCGACCGCAACGCGCGTGAACGGCAGCTTGCCGCCGGCAGCGATCGCATCGTTGAATTTGGTCGCGCCCGGCAGTGTGTAGGCCGGCACCATCTTCTTGACGTGCCGCACCACGGCATTGACCAGCGTGCCTTTCAGCGCGCCGAGCATGTCGCCCATGCTGGCGACCACAACGTGTTTTACATCGGTCAACGGCAACGCCTCCTGCAGCACCGCGGCGAAATTCTCCAGCACGACGATGGCCTCGGCACCGCAATCCTTGAGCTGGAATTCCAATTCGCGCGGCCTGTACAGCGGGTTGACGTTCACGCCGGTCATGCCGGCGCGCAGGATGCCAGCGATTGCCACCGCATATTGCAGCACGTTCGGCATCATGATGGCGACGCGCGCGCCGCGTTGCAGACCCTTGCTCTGCAGCCAGGCGGCGAAGGCGCGCGAGGCCGCCTCGAGCTCGGCATAGGTCAGGGTCTTGCCCATGCACACGCAGGCTTCCCTGGCGGCGTTCGCCTCAAAGCTTTCCTCGAACATCGCCACCAGCGACGGATAGCGCGTCGGGTCGATGTCGGCGGGCACACCCGGCGGATAATGCTGCAGCCAGGGCCGTAGCATGGCGTTTTCCCCATATGCCGCCGGGCTCTTTTCCGGCATGGCCGGCGGACCGGGTCAGCATTAGTCGAGTCGAGAGACCGCGCAAGGGCGGCTAACGATCCGTCCCGCCGAAAGGCACCAGCGGGTTGTCGGTCAGGGCGGCGCGGTCCGGCCGGTCGACGGCGGCGGCGCCGATAAAGGCCGCGAACAGCTCGCGTACGGTGCGCTCGGGCAGGTCGCGGGTGATGAACACCATCCGGGTGCGGTGGTCGTCGTCCGGCCAGCGTTCCAGCCGCGCGGTGGGGTGGAAGACGTGCTGCACGCCGTGCACCACCACCGGCGTATCGGGCATTTCGGCCAGCTTCACGATGCCCTTGAGGCGCAACAGCTTGGCGCCGTGAGTTGCGCGCAGCAACTCGAGGAACATCTCCAGCGTGCCGGCCGGAATCGCCGCATCAGCGGTGAGCACGAAGGAGCCGATATGCTCGTCGTGGCGGTTGACGTCATGATGATGGTGGTGGTGATCGTCCGCATAGGCCTCGGCGGCGAGCCATTTCTTCACGTCGGGGATTTTGCGCTCCGGATCGTAGAGCCCGCAGTTCAGCAGTTGCTCCGCCGTCGCCTCGCCCTGTGCGGCGTCGAGGATGGGCGCCGCCGGATTGAGCGCGCGCAGGCGCGCCACCATGCGGTCGCGCTGCTCGGCGCTCGCCAGGTCCGTTTTGGTGAGCACGATGCGGTCGGCCACCGCCGCCTGCTTCACCGCTTCGGCATGGGCGTCGAGCGTTGCCTCGCCGTTGACGCAGTCGACCACCGTCACCACGCCGTCGAGCCGGTAGCGCATCACCAGATAAGGATGCGCCATGGCGGTGTGCAGCACCGGCGCCGGATCGGCGAGGCCGGTGGTTTCCAAGAGCACGCGGCGGAACGTGCAGCGCCTATTGTCGAGATCGCGCAGCAGCGTTTCCAGCGCGTCGACCAGGTCGCCGCGCATGGTGCAGCATAGGCAGCCGCTTTGCAGCAGCACCATGTTGTCGCCGATATATTCCACCAGCAGATGATCGAGCGCGACGTCGCCGAATTCGTTGATGATAACGGCGGTGTCGGCGAGCGCCTTGTCCTTGAGCAGCCGATTGAGCAGCGTGGTCTTGCCAGCGCCGAGAAAGCCGGTGAGGACGGTGAGCGGCAGCGGCACCGGCGGCCCGCGCCGATCAGCGCTATGGCCGGCCTCGGACATTAGTTTGCCGAACTGACCTTCGGCTTCGCCGCATGTTTGGCGTGCTTGGGCGCGCTTGCGGTTTTCGCGCCGGCGTCTTTGGTCGCGCCGGATTCCTTCTTTTCGCCGCCGCCTTTCTTGGCGACATGCCGTTTCTTCTTCGCCCGCGGCTCCGCAATCTGCACCGGATCCGGATGGTCGGCCGGGCCGGTGAATACCTTGACCGGCGCTTCGGTCTCGATCGGCGGCCCCAACACGAACTTGCCGTTCGGCGGCCGCAGGCTGGACAGCATGACGCTCTGCGCCGATCCGGTGTCGCCGCTGGCGACGTCCTGTTGTTCTTCGTCGTTGGCTTCCGACGGCGGCTTGCGGCGATGGCCGCCGCACATTTCTTCGCGCAAGTTGGGCGGCTGCGCATCGATCGGCGCCAAGGCGTCGACGGTGCCGAGCGACGGCGTCAGCCAGGACAGCCCGCCGCTGTTGAACCCGTTCTCGAGCAGTTGCGCCGCCTTCTGCGAGCGTACCGCGCCGGAATAGGCGCCGAGCACGATGGCGATGAGGCGGCGGCCGTTGCGGGTCGCCGACGCCACCACGTTGTAACCGGACGCGCAGATGAAGCCGGTCTTCATGCCGTCGGCGCCGGGATAGCGGTCGAGTAGCGAATTGTAATTGTGCAGCACGCGATTGCCGTACTGGATCGCGTGGATATGCCAGTAGGAATCGTCTTCTGGAAATTCCAGGATCAGCGCGCGGGCGAGGATACCGAGGTCGCGCGCCGAGGTGACGTGATTTTCTGCCGGCAGCCCGTTCGGATTGACGAAATGCGATTCGGTCATGCCGAGCCGCCGGGCGTTGGCGTTCATCATGTCGGCGAAGCCTTCGATCGAGCCGCCGACGCCCTCGGCGATCGTCACCGCCATGTCATTGGCCGATTTCACCATCAGCATCTTCAGCGCGTTGTCGACGGTGACGGTGGTGCCGACCTTGAAGCCCATCTTGGTCGGCTGCTGCGCCGCCGCGTTGCGCGATACGGTCAGCAAGGTGTTGAACCCGACGCGGCCTTCCTTGATGGCGCGCAGCGTGGTGTAGGCGGTCATCAATTTGGTGACGGAGGCCGGATACCACGGATAGGTGGCGTTTTCCGCGTGCAGCACCTTGCCGGTGGAGGCTTCGATCAGGAGCTGCGCTTCGGCGCGGGCTTGCGTCGTGCCGGCAAGCGCCAGCGCTGCCACGACGGCAAGGCCAAGCATCGGAGAGCGGGGGCTAGCGAAATGTGGCAATGGTCGCGGTCCGGTTCAGAGGCCTCGGGCCAAAGCAAAGACCCAAGAAAACAGGTGGGTTCCATAGGCGGCGGCGCTAAGCTATCTAAGCTTTATACGCGACGCCAAGTCCGCCGCAACCCGGCTTGTATCATGGTGACAAGCCGTACATCGCCGACCAATGCGACCAAAGTTCGGCAAAGGAGGCTTCGATGACCGCCTGTATCGTCGGCTGGGCCCATACCCCGTTCGGAAAACTGAGCGGCGAGAGCGTCGAAAGCCTGATCGTGCGGGTTACGGCTGAGGCGCTGGCCGATGCCGGCATTGGGCCGAAGGACGTGGACGAGATCGTGCTCGGCCATTTCAACGCCGGTTTTTCGGCGCAGGATTTTACCGCGTCGCTCGTGCTGCAAGCCTCGCCCGATCTCCGCTTCAAGCGCGCGACGCGGGTGGAGAACGCCTGCGCCACCGGCTCGGCCGCCGTGCATCAGGGGCTCAAGGCGATCGAGGCGCGCGCGGCGCGCATCGTGCTGGCGGTCGGTGTCGAACAGATGACGACCACGCCAGGCCCCCGAAATCGGGCGCAATTTGCTGAAAGCGTCCTACGTGCGCGAAGAAGCCGAGATCGACGGCGGCTTCGCCGGTATCTTCGGCAAGATCGCCGATTTGTATTTCCAGAAATGGGGCGACCAGTCCGACGCGCTGGCGATGATCGCCGCCAAGAACCACAAGAACGGCGTCGGTAACCCTTACGCGCAGATGCGCAAGGATCTCGGTTACGAATTCTGCCGCACCGAGAGCGAGAAGAATCCGTTCGTCGCCGGCCCGCTCAAGCGCACCGATTGTTCGCTGGTGTCGGACGGCGCGGCCGCGGTCGTGCTCGCCGACGTCGACACCGCGCTCAAGCTGAAAAAGGCGGTGGCGTTCCGCGCCGCCGAGCACGTGCAGGACTTCCTGCCGATGGCCAAGCGCGACATCTTGAAGTTCGAAGGCTGCGCCCATGCCTGGCATGGCGCGCTTGAACAGGCGGGGCTCACGCTCGCCGATCTGTCATTCGTCGA
The DNA here is from genome assembly GCA_963739075.1 of uncultured Alphaproteobacteria bacterium. Lineage (GTDB taxonomy): Bacteria > Pseudomonadota > Alphaproteobacteria > Rhizobiales > Xanthobacteraceae > Pseudolabrys. The sequence goes on from CAVTZC010000010.1 coordinate 207,394, forward strand.
GACGCACGACTGCTTCACCGTCGCCGAGCTGGTCGAATACGAAGCCATGGGTCTGACGGCCGAAGGGCAGGGCGCCCGCGCCATCAAGGAAGGCTGGACGCAAAAGAACGGAAAATTGCCGGTTAATCCGTCCGGCGGCTTGAAGGCGAAGGGCCATCCGATCGGAGCCACCGGCGTTTCGATGCATGCGTTGACCGCAATGCAGCTCACCGGAACCGCCGGCGATCTGCAGGTGAAGAACGCCCGCCTCGGCGGCATCTTCAATATGGGTGGTACCGCGGTGGCGAATTACGTCAGCATCCTCGAGCGCATCAAGTAGCCGGCCACTACCGTACCCGCATTGGCCGCCGGGCTGGATTCCGATACGACGATTGATTAAAGGCAAGGCCGCTGTTTGAGCAGCGGCGCAAAAATTGATTGCGAGGCGAGACGTGTTACAGTTGTATGTGACTCTTCTTACAGTCGTTGGTGCGCATACAATTCATGCCCTGAACGCGGGCGGAGGCGGCACGGCCGATGACCAACATTCCAACCGACCTGCTGCGCACGCTTGTCGCCGTCGTCGACTTGCGCAGTTTCACCAAGGCCGCGGCCAAGCTCGGCGTCACGCAGCCGGCGGTGAGCGCGCAAATCAAGCGCCTGCAATTTCTGCTCGGCGGTGACTTGTTCGACCGCAGCGTCCAGGGCATCAGCCTGACGCCGCGGGGCGAACTGGTGGTCAGCTACGCGCGCCGTCTGCTGTCGATCAACGATCAGATCGTGCATATCGGCGACAGCGGCCCGCGGCCCGAACTGGTGATCCGCATCGGCACGCCGAGCGAATATATCGCGTCGATCCTGCCCGGCGTCCTGGCGCAGTTGCGCGAACGTTGGCCGGACGTGCGTTTCGTCGTCCGCACCGATTTCTACGATCCGCTGGCGCGCCAACTGCGCGGCGGCGACCTCGATATCATGATCGGCCTATCGATGACGCCGCCGCACGACGCTCGCCACAGCCGCGCGCAAGAGGTGGTCTGGGTGCACAGCGCGGCCACCCGCGTCGACGGCCATCGCCCGGTGCCGCTGGTGTCGCACGGCGAGCTATGCGTCTATCACCGGCTCGCGGTGCAGGCCTTGCAGTCAGCCGGCCTCGACTGGGAAGACGTGTTCACCGGTCCAAGCGTTAACACGTTGAGCAGCGCGGTGAATGCCGGGCTCGGCGTCATGGCGGTTACCCGCTCGCGCGCGAACGCGGTCGGCTTGACCGTCTGGGAAGACGCGCCGCTGCCGAAACTGCCGGATCTTTACAGCGGCATCTATATTCGCGAGGGCGGCGCTCACGCCATCTATGAGCAACTGGCCGACGAAATCGCCGCGCTGATCTTCAATTCGCCCGAAGACGCGGCGAAATCGCTCGCCGGCGCCGCCGCGGCGCGCAAGGCGAACACCGCGGCCTGATGCCAACATTCGTGGCCGTAAAATTATAAGCGGACGCATATAGGCTTAAATCGGTGCATCGCCCGATGTCCGCTATCGGACCAACAACGGACAAGAGTCCGCTCTGACGCTGAATAGATACGCAGCGAATGACCCGAAGCGGACATGCCCAGAACGATCATGGAACCGGATGTAGGTTCACCCGGTGATGCTATTGGCCATATTGCTCGTCAGATACCTGCTCCAGCCAGTCGACGGTTTTCCCGTCGAGGGACTCAGCGATGGCTATGTGGATCATGGGACTGTTAGCTGTGGCGCCATGCCAATGCTTTTCACCCGCTGGAAACCAGATCACGTCGCCGGGCCGTATTTCCTCTTTCGGACCGCCCTCGACCTGCACCCAGCCGCACCCTGACGTTACGATTAACGTCTGACCGAGCGGATGCGTATGCCAAGCGGTGCGAGCACCCGGTTCAAAGGTGACGAACGCGCCACCCACGCGAGCGGGCGCACTTCCCTGAAATGGCTGATCAATTCGCACCGAGCCGGTGAAATACTCTGCCGAGCCTTTCCTTGAGGTTTCAGAAGCGTTCGGTGTGATTTTCATGATTTTACTACTTCTTCGCGAAGACTTCCTTGGCGATGTCCAGCGCCGTGACGGCACTTGGCCAGCCTGCATAGAACGCAAGGTGCGTGATGGCTTCGACCAACTCCTCCTGCGTAAGGCCATTGTCACGCGCGCGACTGAGATGCGAACGCAATTGGTCCGGGCGATACAAAGCGACCAAGGCGCTGACAGTCACCAAGCTGCGGTCGCGCTTTGAGAGTTGCGGGCGTTCCCACACATCACCGAAGAGTACATTGTCGGTAAGGTCTGCCATTTTCGGCGCAAGGCTGCCGAACCGCTTTTGGATCGGTGTCTGCGTAGATGGTACCGTTTGCGCTGTAGCGGTTGGTATGTCGTCGGCCATCATCATCGCTCCGGTTGTGAGGAAACTTGCAACGAGCTTTTTCAGTATATAGCCCAATTGCGTTTACGTAGCTGTCGCAATTGGCTTAGTTGGGCACTTTAGAGTTCCTGCCTTGTCGGCCTGAACAGGATTTCGTTGATGTCAACGTCCTCCGGCTGGCTCATGGCAAACGCAACCATGTTCGCAAATGAGTTGGCCGGTATCGCGTATTTTTCGTAGTAGTCACGAATTCCCTTGGCGACATCTGGCTCGGTGATGCTATCAGGCAATTCCGTTGCCACTGCGCCGGGTGAGATGATCGTGCTGCGGATATTGTAAGGCTTCACCTCTTGCCGCAGACCTTCCGAGATGACCCGCACCGCATGTTTCGTTGCGGCATAGACTGCGCTGCCGGGGCGCACGAGGTGCCCCGCGACGGAAGACACGTTTATGAAATGTCCGCTTTTTTGGGCCTTCATGTGAGGTAGCGCGGCGCCTATGCCATAAAGGACGCCTTTGATATTCACATCGATCGTGCGCTCCCAGTCCTTGACTTTGGCGCGCTCCAGCGGCGAATGCGGCATCAGGCCGGCATTGTTGACCAGAACATCGATGCGGCCGTGCGTTTGCACGGCGTGATCCACCAGATGGCGCACCTGATCCCAATCCGTAACGTCTGTCTGAACGGCTGCACCGCGGCCCAGTGAGAGCTCATTGGCGAGCTGCTGAAGTCTTTCGAGGCGACGTGCGCCAAGCACAAGTTTTGCGCCGTACTGCGCAAGAAGGCGCGCTGTTGCTTCGCCTAGACCGCTGCTGGCGCCAGTAATGACAACGATTTTATCGCGGATATTCTGCATTCTCGCCTCCTTAGGAAACTTTGAATTACCTGCGTAGCCAGACTTTCCGCGGCGTTGGCGCTGCCCGCCCCGATACCCGGTTGCGGGAGCCTTATTGCGGAGCAAGCTCGCCGTACCAGTAGGCAGCGGTCACTCCGCCATCCATGAGGAAGTCGCTGCCGGTAATGAAAGCTCCATCCGGGCCCATCAAAAGCGCGCCGACATTTCCCACTTCGTCTGGAGTGCCGGGGCGTCCAGCCGCGGACAGCTCGATCATGCGCTGGTAACCCGCGCCGCGCGGCCCTGTCAGTTCGTCCTTGGCAAGCGGGGTTATGATGATGCCTGGGCTAATCGCGTTGACCCGCGCACCGCGCTTTCCCCAGCGCACGGCCTCGGCCATCACACGCAGCACGTTCCCGCGCTTCGCGATTTGGTACGCGTGAAGAGAATCCGTCACCTTGTCGGGCTGAAGGAAGGGAAGACTGAGCAGCTCTTCTGCTGGTGTTGTGGCCAATTCCTTATTCTGTTCGACGGTGAGCGGCGGGAGACGATGTCCCGACTGCGACGCGATGACGACGCCAGCGCCATTACGCGCGATGACGTTGCCGAATTCTTCCAGCACAAGCGCCGTGCCATAGAGATCGACTTTGAGAATGGTCGCGGGTGACGCCTGCGAGGGGGAGACGCCGGCAGCATGGATGAGCCCGGTGACATCGCCCAGACCCGTCGCTGTCTCGACGAGCGCATGCACCGCCTCGCGCGAGGATACATCGACCCTGGCGACACTCACCTCGTATCCGGCATTTGCTAGGACCGCCGCTGCCTCGTTCGCATTGTCGGGGCGCATGTCGGCCAGCAAGACATGTTTACCGACCGAAACCCTCCGCGCGATAGCTTGACCAATCTGGCCGGCTCCGATTACGACAATTACATTTTTCATGACCTGTCTCCCTTCAGCTTTTGTTTTCGTGCGCATGAGCATGACGCCTCCCTCATGACGCCGGCTGGGGTTCCGGTGGTCTTCCCTGCGTGCTCAGAATGTAGGAGAGGCCACTGTTGCTACTAGTAGCTAGATTCTGTATGAGGTTATGAGGAAAGTTCATGAATGGCCCGAGATAATCTCAGCGACCTTGTTTCCTTTTTCGCCGTCGCACGGGAGCGAAGCTTCACAAGGGCGGCGGCGCGGCTTGGCGTGTCCCAATCGGCACTAAGCCACACCATCCGGACCCTTGAAGAAAATCTCGGTGTCCGGCTGCTGACCCGCACGACGCGAAGTGTGGCGCCGACCGAAGCCGGTGAACGCCTCCTTAGAAACGTTGGGCCGCGCTTTGATGAGATCGCGTCAGAACTGGCCGGGTTAAGCGACCTGCGCGAGAAGCCATCAGGCACCATCCGCATTACGACCGGTGAGCACGCTGCAGAGACCATCCTTTGGCCGGCGCTATGCAAAATGCTGCTGCGCTATCCCGATGTGAAGGTCGAGTTGGCGATCGACTACGGTCTCACCGACATTGTCACCGAGCGATATGACGCCGGCGTTCGCTTAGGCGAGCAGGTTGCCAAGGATATGATTGCCTTGCGGATCGGACCGGACATGCGCATGGCTGTTGTTGGCGCGCCGTCTTATTTCGCGAAGCGGGCAAAACCAAAGCAGCCGCAAGACCTAACTGCGCACGACTGCATTAACCTACGTCTGCCGACACGCGGGGGAGTTTATGTTTGGGAGTTCGAAAAACGCGGACGTGAACTGAACGTGCGCGTGGAAGGGCAGTTGGTTCTCAGCAATCTCGGGCTGCGGTTGAAAGCGGCGCTCGCCGGAGTTGGCCTTGCGTATCTGCCGGAAGATCAGGTGATAAAGCCCGTCGCAGACGGCCGCCTTATCCGCGTTCTCGAGGATTGGTGCGCGCCCTTTGCGGGCTACCATCTCTACTATCCGAGCCGTCGACAACAAACGCCAGCCTTTGCTGTTCTTGTTGATGCATTTCGTTACCGCAGCTGACAAAGAGTATTACAAACTTTAACGCCGCCGTTCAGGTCTGAATGTCTGCTTCTGGCACGAAGCGGACGCGCGCGTGCGGCCGATGAATGTCCGCTATTGGGACACAAAGCGGACGTAGCGCGCCGTTTGTTTTATAAATACACGGCCTGATCTGACCGCGTGAGTTTGGAGGGCCCTCGATGCCGCCGGCAAAGCCAGCCGCCGCGATCCGCGAGCTTCCGTCGATCCGCGCGCTTTATGCGCCGGCGGATGAAAGCTTGGCCGCCGCGCTGCTGACCTCCGCCGGCCGTTCCGAGGTCGCCGAGGCGCGCATCGATGCCCGCGCCACACGGTTGGTGACGGCGATCCGCGCCCGCATTGGCGGCGTCGGCGGGGTGGAAGATTTCCTGCACGCCTACTCGCTCTCCACCAAGGAGGGCCTGGCGCTGATGGTGCTGGCGGAGGCGCTGCTGCGGGTGCCCGACGCCGACACCGCCGACCGCCTGATCGAGGACAAGCTTAAGGCCGGCGACTGGGCGCATCACGATACGCGCTCGACCGCGCTGCTGGTGTCGGCCTCGGCCTGGACGCTCGGCATCACGGCGCGCGTCATCCATCCGGGCGAGACGCCGGAGGGCATCGTCGGGGCGCTGGTGAAGCGGCTCGGCCTGCCGGCGGTGCGTGCCGCCACCCGCCAGGCCATGCGGCTGCTCGGCTCGCATTTCGTGATGGGGCAGACGATTGCTGAGGCACTCACGCGCGCCGATGCCGGGCGTGAGTTCCTCTATTCCTTCGACATGCTGGGCGAGGGCGCCCGCACGGCGGACGACGCCGAGCGCTATTTCGTGTCTTACGCCGGCGCCATCGACGCCATCGGCAATGGTGCGGGCAATGCCGCGCTCCCCCAGCGGCCGGGCATCTCGGTGAAGCTGTCGGCGCTGTATCCGCGCTACGAGCCGTTGTCGCGCGAGCGCGTGCTCAAGGAGCTCACGCCCAAGCTGCTCGAACTGGCGCGGCGCGCGAAAACCTACGAGCTCAATTTGACCGTCGATGCGGAAGAGGCCGACCGGCTCGAATTATCGCTCGAGGTGATCGCCGCGGTGTTGCGCGATCCGTCGCTTTCCGGCTGGGATGGCTTCGGGCTTGCCGTGCAGGCCTACCAGAAGCGCGCCGCCGCGGTGATCGACTGGATCGCGGACATGGCCGCCGCGCTCGACCGCCGCCTGATGGTGCGGCTGGTCAAGGGCGCCTATTGGGACAGCGAGATCAAGCGTGCGCAGGAGCGCGGCCTGGCCGACTATCCGGTGTTCACCCGCAAGGCGATGACTGATCTCAATTACCTCGGCTGCGTGCGCAAATTGCTCGAGGCGCGGCCGCGGCTTTATCCGCAATTCGCCACCCATAACGCGCTCACGGTGGCAAGCGCGATCGAGGATGCCGGCGGCACGCAAGGCTACGAATTCCAGCGCCTGCACGGCATGGGCGAGGCGCTCTATCACGCGCTGCTCGCCGAAATGCCGGACCTGACCTGCCGCGTCTATGCGCCGGTCGGCGGCTATGCCGATCTGCTCGCCTATCTGGTGCGCCGCCTGCTGGAGAACGGCGCCAATTCGTCCTTCGTGTCGGTGGCGGCAGATCCGGCGGTGCCGATCGAAACCGTGCTGCGGCGGCCGCAGCGCTGGATCGCCGGTCCCGCTGCCGCGCGCCATCCGCACATCCCGCTGCCGCGCGACCTGTTCGCGCCCGAACGGCGCAATTCGATGGGCGTCGAGTTCGGCGACAGCGCGGCGCTTGATGCGCTGCTCGCGGAAATAAAAACGGCGCCGAAACATGCGAAGGCTGCGCCGCTGATCGACGGCGTTGCGGTGGCCGGGCGCGCGCGCAGCGTTATCTCGCCCATCGACGGAATAGCCATCGGCATTGTCGAGGAGGGCGACCAAGCGATCGTCGCGGCGGCGGTTGCCGCGGCGCAAGCCGGTTTTCCGGCATGGAATGCAACGCCGGTGGCCGAACGCGCCGCGGCGCTGGAGCGCGCCGGCGATTTGATCGAACAGAACCGCGGACGGCTGATCGCGCTTCTGCAAAGCGAGGCCGGCAAGACGCTCGAGGATTGCGTTTCCGAAGTGCGCGAAGCCGCCGATTACTGCCGCTACTACGCGAGCCAAGCGCGCCGTACGCTGGTGCCACAGCCATTGCCCGGCCCGACCGGCGAAAGCAACGAGCTGCGCTACCGCGGCCGCGGAGTGTTCGTCTGCATCAGCCCGTGGAATTTTCCGCTGGCGATCTTCACCGGCCAGGTGGCGGCGGCGTTCGCCGCCGGCAACAGCGTCGTGGCGAAGCCGGCCGAGCAGACGCCGCTGATCGCTTATGAAACCGTCAAGCTGCTGCACTTGGCCGGCGTGCCGGCAAGCGCGCTGCATCTGGTGCCGGGCGACGGCAGGGTCGGCGGCCTGCTGACCGGCCATGCGAACGTGGTCGGCGTCGCTTTCACCGGCTCCACGGATGTCGCCCGTATCATCAACCGCGCGCTCGCCGCCAAGGATGGCCCGATCCCGGTGCTAATCGCGGAGACCGGCGGCATCAACGCCATGATCGTCGACGCCACTGCGCTGCCGGAGCAGGTGGCCGACGACGTCATCGCGTCCGCCTTCCGCTCCGCCGGCCAGCGCTGCTCAGCGCTGCGTTTGCTGTGCGTACAGGACGACGTGGCCGAACGCGTGCTGGCGATGGTGATCGGCGCCGCGCGCGAATTGACGCTCGGCGATCCGCGCGATCCGGCAACGCAGGTCGGCCCGGTGATCGACGGCGAGGCGCGCGACAAACTCGAGCGCTGGATCGCGGACATGCACGGCGCGCTGCGCTTCCGCTGGGAGGGCGCCATGCCGCCGCGCGGAACCTACGTCGCGCCGGCGCTCATAGAACTCGATCGCGCAGAAGAGTTGAAAGAAGAAGTGTTTGGGCCCGTCCTGCATGTTGTGCGCTGGCGAACAGACGAGTTCGACCGGTTGCTCGCCGACCTCACCGGCAATGGCACCGCGCTCACCCTCGGCATCCATTCGCGCATCGACCTGACCGTCGAGCGCATCGCCGCGCGGCTAAGCAACGGGAATGTCTACGTCAACCGCAACATGATCGGCGCCGTGGTCGGCTCGCAGCCGTTCGGCGGCAGCGGTTTGTCCGGCACCGGACCGAAGGCGGGCGGCCCGAACTATCTGCATCGGTTCGCAATCGAGCAGATTGTGACGGTGAACACCGCCGCGTCCGGAGGTAACGCGACACTCCTGGCGGACGAGGACGAATAACGGCGGCCTCCACCACCCCCTTCGAACCACCATATTTAGTGGGCGTTAACCGGTTTGGTGCGCAGATCGGGTAAGGTAGGCAAATGACTGATTCGGTCGGCAGGCTTTATGACGCCGTGATCGCCGCTCGGGGCTCAGACCCGACGAAATCGCGAACAGCCCGGCTTTTACGCAGCGGCCGCGCCAAAATGGCCAAAAAGCTGGCGGAAGAAGCGGTCGAGGTGGTGATCGACGCCATGCACGGCCAGCCCGAAGCGGTGGTCCGCGAAAGCGCCGATTTGCTATACAATTTGGTGGTGCTCTGGGTCCATTCCGGGGTGCATCCGAACGATGTGTGGACCGAAATGCGCCGGCGCGAGCAAATGTTTGGCATTGCCGAGAAAGTGCCAAAAGACTTAGTAGAGACCTCGGCGCGGCGTAAGGTCGTGGCGCTGGAGAGCAGGCGCATCCGCAAGCGCCGCTGATCCGTCTCCTTCATTCTCCCGAGAGTTTCATATGACTGTTCAGGCCGCCGAGCCGCGTTCTTTGCTTCGCCGTTTGTATGACTGGTGCGTCGCAGCCGCCGGCAAGCCGCATGCCCTCGGCATCTTGGCCGCGGTCGCCTTTGCCGAAAGCTCGTGCTTTCCGATCCCACCCGACGTGATGCTGGTGCCGATGTCGCTGGCGCGGCCGGACCGGGCCTTTCGCATCGCCGCCTGGTGCACGGTTGCCTCGGTCACCGGCGGCATGCTCGGCTACGGCATCGGCGCGCTGCTTTATGACTCGGTGGGGGCCTGGCTGATCCACCTCTACGGCTACGGCGACAAGGTCGAGGCATTCCGCGCCGCTTACGCCCATTGGGGCGCCTGGATCATTCTGCTCAAGGGGCTCACTCCCATCCCCTACAAGATCGTCACGATCACGTCAGGGTTTGCCGGCTACAATTTCGGTTTGTTCGTCGTCTTGTCGGTGATCACGCGCGGCATGCGGTTTTTCCTGCTGGCATTCCTGCTCAACCGTTACGGCGAGCCGGCGCGCCACATCATCGAGAAACGGCTGGCCTTGTGGACCTTGCTGTTTGGCGTTGTCCTCGTTGGTGGCATCGTGGTTGCCCTCTATTTGATCTGACGAATCGGCGTTCCTCATTTTCGCCACCTGTCGGCCCTAAAGGGGCCTGCCGGCGCAAATGCCGCTGGGCGAGCCGCGCGGCGGCCGCTCTCACGTCAATTTGGCAGGGCATGGGCAGCAAGCGCATTTCGAACTGGATCACCGGCGGAACGGCGACTCGCGCGCCGCTCGCATCTATCGGTGCGGGCATCATCCTGTTCACCGCCGCGCTGGCGTTCGCACAGGACGGCGGCAATCAGCAAGGCCGCGTGGCGGCCGAGGAGCCCGGCTTCTTCGGCACGATCGTGCGCTGGTTCGACGAGCAGGCGTCCAAGGTCGGCTCCGGTTTCCGGGGCGCCCGCTCCGGCGTCGAGAATATCAGCCGCGAAGCCGGCATCGCCGCCAAGTCGACCGTCGAAGGCGCCAAGGATGCCGCCGGCACGGTCACGCGGATCCCCGGCGCGCGCGTGGTCACCGGTCACGAGAAATGCACGGTCGCGCCGAACGGCGCGCCCGACTGCGTGGTCGCGGCCATTGCGATCTGCAAGAGCAAGGGCTTCGCATCCGGCAAGAGCGTCGACATGACGACCGCCGAGATTTGTCCGGCGACCGTCTATCTGGCCGGCCGCAACAGCGGCGAGGGCTGCCACACCGAAACCTTCGTCTCCAGCGCGCTCTGCCAGTAGCGCTTGTGCGCCAGCGCGGCCTGTGTTTCCGTCGCGTCCTGAAGAGGAGCGCCGGGCGTGAACCTCTACGCAAAACTGTTGGAACGCGAGGCCGACGGAAAGCCGGTCACCGTCGGCCTGATCGGCGCCGGCAAGTTCGGCACCATGTTTCTCTCGCAGGCGCGGCTGACGCGCGGCATGCATGTCGCGGGCGTCGCCGATCTCGACGTGTCGCGCGCGCACAGCCAGCTCAAGACCGCCGGCTGGCCGGATAGCGCTTACGCCGCCCGATCGCTTGACGATGCGCACCAGGCGCGCACGACCTTTGTTACCGACAGCGCCGGAGCGTTGATCGCCGATCCGCGCATCGAAGTGATCGTGGAGGCGACCGGCGTGCCCGGCGCCGGCATTCATCATGCGCTTTCGTCAATTACCAACGGCAAGCACATCGTCATGGTCAACGTGGAAGCCGACGCGGTCGCAGGTCCCTTGCTCGCGCGCCGCGCCAAGGCGGCCGGCGTGGTCTACTCGCTCGCCTGGGGCGACCAGCCGGCGTTGATCTGCGACCATGTCGATTGGGCGCGCGCCGCCGGCTTCAAAGTGATCTGCGCCGGCAAGGGCACACGCTACGAGCCGCACTATCATAAATCCAATCCGAACAACGTCTGGGACATTCTCGACAAGTATCTCAACATCTCCGACCGCAAGTCGATCAATCCGAAAATGTTCAACTCATTCGTTGACGGTACCAAGTCCGGCATCGAGATGACGGCGGTGTGCAACGCCACCGGCCTCATACCGCAAAGCGACGGCCTGCACTTTCCGCCGGCGACACGCTTCGAGCTCGCCGAGATCTGCAAGCCGAAGGCTGACGGTGGCACGCTGGAAAAAGCCGGCGTCACCGAGGTGACATCGTCAGTTTACCGCGACGGAAGCGACGTGCCGCATCATCTCGCGCTCGGCACTTACGTGGTGTTCGAGGGCGAGACTGACTACGCGCGCCGCTGCTTCAAGGAATACGCCATGCTGCCGGACAGAAGCGGTAAATACGCCGCACTGTACCGGCCGATCCACATGATCGGGCTCGAGCTCGGCATTTCGGTGGCAAGCTGCGCCGTGCGCAACGAGCCGACCGGCGCACCCACCGGCTTCCGCTCCGACGTGGTGGCGACCGCCAAGCGCGACCTGAAAGCCGGCGAGATGCTCGACGGCGAGGGCGGCTTCTGCGTCTGGGGCAAGCAGACGCCGGCCGAGGTTTCGCTGCGCGACGAGTTGCTGCCGCTCGGCCTCGCCCACAACGTCAAGCTCAAGCGCAGTATCCCCGAAGGCGGCGCGCTCAAATGGGCGGACGTCGCTTACGATCCAAACGACGCCGCGGTGAAAGTACGGCGCGAGATGGAAGCGGCCTTCGGCCGGCGGAATGCCGAGGCGACGGCGTAGCGGCGCTTACGCCAGCTCGATGGTGCCGTCGACTTTGTGGCTCAGGCCGACTTTGCCGATGGTGAGCACCATCTGCGCCTCGACCGTCTCGTTGCCCTTGAGGCGGCCGTCGGCCACCGCCGCGCGGATCGCCTTTTCGATTTCCTGCTGCGAGGTCACACCGACGACCTTGAGGAATTTGCGCAGCGACATATTGAGGGCTTCTTCGTTCATCGCGGTCTCCTTGCGAACGGCTGTGTTGGCGCCGATCATAGGCGCGCCGCGGCGGGCCTGAAAGCGCCCGGATCCTGGCTTTGAAAGCCCGCCGCCGGTTGCCGTTGACCCTTGGCTTTGCGCGGTTATAGTCGCCGCGATTAATGCCCCTGTGGCGGAATTGGTAGACGCGCCTGACTCAAAATCAGGTGGTGGAAACATCGTGCTGGTTCGAGTCCGGCCAGGGGCACCATCGACTGCCGAACTTGTCAGCCGCGGCCCGGCGCAAGCTCCTTGTGAACCAGATCCAGCAGCGTGCCGGCATTGGCATCGAATTTAATACCGCGAATGTGGAAGGCCTGGGCGGCCGCCACGTCGTGGTCTTTGTCGCCGATCAGGAAACTGCGGCTAAGATCGATCGGCCGGTCCCGCGCCGCCTGCTCAAGCATGCCCGGTTGCGGCTTTCGGCAATGACACCGGATGGCCAGCTCCTTGATCTTCCCGTCCGGGTGATGCGGGCAATAGTAAAACGCGTCAATCCGCGCGCCGTCGGCCAGCAAGGCGTCTTGCAGATGCGCGTTGAACAATTTCACCGCGGCCTCGGGATAAAGTCCGCGCGCGACCCCGGACTGATTGGTGACGACGATCACGTAATATCCCGCGTCGTTCAACAACCGCACCGCCGCCGCGGCGGTCGGCATCAATTCGAGATCCTCGAGCCGAAACGTATAGCCGTGATCGACATTGAGCACGCCGTCGCGATCGAGAAATGCTGCTGGACGCATGCGGCGGCGCTCGTTCGGATCAATATCCCGGATTAGTCAGACGCGGCGCGTAGGACGGAGTGAAGTCGTTCAACGATCGTGCCCGCACGTGACCGATAATTGGCGCGGTATGTAGCGCATAACATCCGCTTTGGCCAAATAAGCGCCGGCTCGCGGACGCGGTTTGCCGGAGAATCGCCGCGGCGCCATCGACGCGCGCATTGAAATCCGGCATGCACCGTGACGCGGAACGCGCCGGGTTGTCCGATCGCGAAATGCCTTGGCGGGAGGGCGCATTATGTTCCCTTGCGGAACAGCCCTTGTGGTAGCGCAGTCCTAATTGCTGCATTGCACCTACAGCTATTGCGACAATTTACCTTTTTCCGCAGTTTCAAACTTTGATATGATTGATTTACAGTTTTGCCCTGTATTTACTTTAAATGCGGTCAACGGTCCAAGACGGGCAAGCATCATCCTAAAAGGCGGTGATGCCGAGGAACGCGCAATAACAGTTGTTCGGCCGGGTCGGCCAAACACGACGGGAGGACGCGATGGCTATGGCTACCGGAACTGTCGCGCCGGTGCGCGTGTCGGAATCGACGCGCTGGGTCAACCTCATCTTCTGCATTGTCTGCATGATTATGATCGCCAACCTGCAATATGGTTGGACACTCTTCGTCAATCCGATGAACAAGGCGCACGGCTGGTCGATCGCGTCGATTCAGTTGGCCTTCGCCATCTTCATTGCTCTTGAAACGTGGCTCACGCCGATCGAGGGTTGGATCGCCGACGTGATCGGACCGAAGATCGTGATCGCGTTCGGCGGCATCATGGTCGGCATCGGCTGGGTGATCAACGCTTACGCCGGCTCGCTGGAAATGCTCTATCTGGGCGCGGTGATCGGCGGCACCGGCGGCGGCGCGGTTTACGCGACCAGCGTCGGGCAGGCGGTGAAATGGTTTCCCGACCGGCGCGGACTCGCGGTCGGCCTGACCGCAGCGGGCTACGGCGCCGGCGCGGTCCTCACGGTCATTCCGATCCGTTACGTCATCGACACTTATGGCTACGAAGCGGCGTTCCTCTGGTTCGGCATTGTCCAAGGCGCCGTCGTTTTTGTTCTGGCATGGTTCATCCGCGCGCCCGAACCGGGAGAGTTGGCATCGGCACCGGCGGCGAAAGTGACCATGTCGAAGCGCAGCTACACTCCGAAGGAAGTGTTGCTGACGCCGGTCTTCTGGCTGCTCTACATCATGTTCGTGATGGTCTCGGCCAGCGGCCTGATGGCGACCGCGCAGATTGCGCCGATCGCGAAGGACTTCAACGTCGGCAACGTGATCCTGTTCGGCACCGCATCGACGCTGACCGTGGCGCTCATTGTCGACGGCATATGCAACGGCGGTGCGCGCCCGCTGTTCGGCTGGGTGTCCGACCATATTGGCCGCGAATACACGATGGCCATCGCGTTCGGCTTGGGTGCCGTCGCCTATTGGTTGCTGGGCTCACTCGGCGCCACGCCCTGGTTTTTCGTGGTCTTCGCCGCCCTCATCTTCCTGACCTGGGGTGAGATTTTCAGTCTCTTCCCCTCGACCTGTACCGACACGTTCGGGACGAAATTCGCGACGGTCAATCTCAGCCTGCTGTACACGGCGAAGGGCACTTCGGCCTTTCTGGTGCCGATCGCCAACGTGATGAAGACGCATTACGGCAGTTGGCACGCGGTGTTCGTCGTGACCGCCTTGATGAATATCGTGGTCGTCGCTTTGGCCCTGTTCGTGCTCAAGCCGATGCGGCGCAAAATCATGGCCGAGAGCAACCGAGCCTGACAAATAGAATCCCCGCCCGGGTCAAACGGGCGGGGATTTTCGCTTCAGAGGCAGGACAATCCGAGCGCGTCGAGAATCGTGTTGCAGGCGCGGGTCCGTCTCTGGCATATTGTATACCAGTCATGAGTACCCACGATCATTCGGTCCGTCGCGTCAGCCCGCGTGCCCGTAATCGGCCGTCGCCACCAAAGGCAGCCGTCGCGCCGCACCCGGCGCTGATGTCCATCAACGACACGCCGAGCTTCAAGAACAAGGCCTATACCGCCTTGAAGAGCGCCATTGTCGCGATGGACATCTACCGCAGCCGCGACGACATCCGCCTCGACGAACGCAAACTCGCTCAGAATTTCGGCATCAGCCGCACGCCGGTGCGCGAGGCGATGGCGCAGCTTGAGAGCGAAGGCTTCGTGCGTTCGGTGCCGCGCCGCGGTATCTACGTAGTACGCAAGACCAAGCGCGAGGTGATCGAGATGATCACCGTCTGGGCGGCGCTCGAAAGCATGGCGGCGCGTCTGATGACGGAAGTCGCCACCCAGGAGGAAATCGCCGGCTTGCGCAAAATGTTCGCGACCTTCGAAAACGGCAAGGTGCGCGCCCGTCTCGACGAGTACTCCGACGTCAACATCGAATTCCACCAGACCATCATCCGGCTCAGCCGCAACGCCGTGCTGATAGATCTCGCCGAAAATCTTTTCACCCACATGCGCATGATCCGCCGCAAGACCATCGGTGAGAAGGATCGCGCCGACCGTTCGATCCGCGACCACATCAGCATCATCGAAGCGCTCGAAGCGCGCGCCACCGATCGCGCCGAAGAACTGGTGCGCGACCACGCGCTCGGCCTGGCCGATCACGTGTCGCGTTATGCCGACTATCTGGATTGAAGATCCGATAACGAGACCTTAGGGAGGATTCCCATGGCTGATGCAGCAGTACAAGAAAAGAAACCGGCGGCCACGGCGCCCGAAACAGAACGCGAGCTGACGGACGGCTTTCATCTCATCATCGATGCGATGAAGCTCAACGACATCAAAACGATCTACGGTGTGCCTGGCATCCCGATCACCGACTTCGGCCGCATGGCGCAGGCCGCGGGCATCCGCGTCATCTCGTTCCGGCACGAGCAGAACGCCGGCAACGCGGCGGCCATCGCCGGCTATCTGACCCAAAAGCCCGGCATTTGCCTGACGGTGTCGGCGCCCGGCTTTCTCAACGGTCTGGTCGCGCTCGCCAATGCCACCACCAACTGCTTCCCGATGATCCTGATCTCGGGCTCGTCCGAGCGCGAGATCGTCGACTTGCAGCAGGGCGACTACGAGGAGATGGACCAGCTCGCCATCGCCAAGCCGCTGTGCAAGGCGGCCTTCCGCATTCTGCATGCCGCCGACATCGGCATCGGCCTGGCGCGCGCGATCCGTGCGGCCGTGTCCGGCCGTCCCGGCGGCGTCTATCTCGATCTGCCGGCCAAGCTTTTCGGTCAGGTCATGGACGCCGAGGCCGGGCAGAAGTCGCTGGTGAAAGTTATCGACCCGGCGCCGGCGCAGATCCCGGCTCCGGCCGCGGTCAAGCGCGCGCTCGACCTGCTCAAGACCGCCAAGCGCCCGTTGATCATCCTCGGCAAGGGCGCGGCTTACGCGCAGGCCGACGATGCGATCCGCGCCTTCGTCGAAAAGAGCGGCATTCCGTTCCTGCCGATGAGCATGGCCAAGGGCCTGTTGCCCGACACGCATCCGCAATGCGCGGGGGCGGCGCGCTCGACCGTGCTCAAGGACGCCGACGTCGTCGTGATGATCGGCGCGCGCCTCAACTGGCTGTTGTCGCACGGCAAGGGCAAGAACTGGGGCGAGCCGCACTCGAAGAAGTTCATCCAGATCGACATCGAGCCCAGGGAGATGGACTCCAACGTCGAAATCGCCGCCCCCGTGGTCGGCGATATCGGCTCCTGCGTCTCCGCGTTCCTCGACGGCATGGGCGCCAAGTGGCCGGCGCCGCCGGCCGACTGGACCGGTGCGATCAGCAAAAAGAGAGAAGAGAACGTCGCCAAGATGGCGCCGCGGCTGATGAACAACAACGTGCCGATGGACTACCACGGCGCGCTTGGCGTGCTGCGCACCATCGTCAAGGAGCGCCCTGACGCCATCCTGGTGAACGAAGGCGCCAATGCGCTCGATCTCACGCGCGGCGTCATCGACATGTATCAGCCGCGCAAGCGGCTCGACGTCGGCACCTGGGGCGTCATGGGCATCGGCATGGGCTATGCCATCGCCGCCGCCATCGAGACCGGCAAGCCGGTGCTGGCGATCGAAGGCGACAGCGCCTTCGGCTTTTCCGGCATGGAGGTGGAGACGATCTGCCGGTACAAGCTGCCGGTCTGCGTCGTCATCTTCAACAACGACGGCATCTACCGCGGAACCGACGTCAATCGCAGCGGCAGTTCGGATCCGGCGCCTACCGTCTTCGTCAAAGGCTCGCGTTACGACAAGATGATGGAGGCGTTCGGCGGCGTCGGCGTCAATGCGACGTCGCCCGACGAGCTCAAGCGCGCCGTGAACGAGGCTATGGATTCCGGCAAGCCGACCCTCATCAACGCGGTGCTCGACCCGGCGGCCGGCAGCGAGAGCGGCCGCATCGGCAATCTCAATCCGCAAAGCGCGCTGAAGAAGAAATGAAATTCCATGCGGGCGGCGTTCATGCCGCCCGCGTCCGCACACCGATCGAGTAAGGGGGGAAATGCCAATGGCGACCAAGACGAAACGTCAAAAACCGAAGAGCCGCACCGCGGCCAAGAAGCCCGCGCGCAAAGTGGTAAAGCTCGCCAGCGTGAAGAAACCGGCGAAGAAGGCGAACGGCAACGGTCTGCCGAAACCGAGCAACAAGCCCTACGGGCAGGCCGGTTTGGCGCTGCAAGGCGTGCGCATCCTCGACTTCACCCACGTGCAGTCGGGACCCACCTGCACCCAGTTGCTCGCCTACATGGGCGCTGACGTTATCAAGGTCGAGCGTCCGGGCGCCGGCGACATCACGCGCGGCCAGCTGCGCGACGTGCCCGGTGCCGACAGCCTTTATTTCACCATGCTCAACGGCAGCAAGCGGTCGATCACCATCGACTCCAAGCATCCCAAGGGCATGGATATCCTCAACCGGCTGATCAAGACCTGCGACATTCTGGTCGAGAACTTCGCGCCCGGCGCGCTCGATCGCATGGGCCTGACTTGGGAGTACATCCACAAGCTCAACCCGCGCATGATCGTCGCCTCGGTCAAGGGCTTCGGCCCCGGGCCGTACGAGGACTGCAAGGTCTATGAGAACGTCGCGCAATGCGCGGGCGGCGCCGCCTCCACCACCGGGTTCCGCGAAGGTCCGCCGCTGGTCACCGGCGCGCAGATCGGCGACAGCGGCACCGGCCTGCATCTCGCGCTCGGCATCGTCTCGGCGCTGTATCAGCGCATCCGCACCGGCCGCGGCCAGCGCGTGCTGTGCGCGATGCAGGATGGCGTGCTCAATCTCGCCCGCGTCAAGCTGCGCGATCAGCAGCGCCTCGCGCATGGCCCGCTCACCGAGTACAGCCAGTACGGCGAGGGCGTTCCGTTCGGCGTGGCGGTGCCGCGCGCCGGCAACGACTCCGGCGGCGGTCAGCCCGGCTGGATCGTCAAGTGCAAGGGCTGGGAGAACGATCCCGACGCCTATCTCTATTTCATCACCCAGGCGCCGGTGTGGAACGAAATCTGCGACGTGATCGGCGAGCCGACCTGGAAGACCGATCCGGACTTCGCCACGCCGAAGGCGCGTTTGCCCCGGCTCAAGCAGATCTTCGCCCGCATCGAGGCCTTCACCATGACCATGACCAAGTTCGAGGCCATGGACCTGTTCAACAAGCACGACATCCCGTGCGGGCCGATCCTGTCGATGAAGGAGATCGCCGAGGAGCAATCGCTGCGCGCGACCGGCACCGTCGTCGAGGTCGACCATCCGACCCGCGGCAAGTACCTGACCGTCGGCAATCCGATCAAGCTGTCGGATTCGCCCGCCGACGTGCGGCGCTCGCCGCTGCTCGGCGAGCACACCGAGGAAATCCTGTCCAAGGTGCTCGGCTACAGCGGGGCGCAGATCGCCGAGATCAAGGCGTCCGGCGCGATCACCGCGCCGGACAAGTCGAAAGCGGCGGCATAACAAACGCCGTGTCCCGGATGCGGTGCGTCGCAAAAGCGGTGCGCCGCAGTTCCGGGGCCGTCGCGCGCTCGGTGCCCGGGACAGCCAAGAAAATTCAGGGAGAGTGAGTCAATGCGTATCGTGGTCCACGGCCAGCAGGCCTTCGGCAAGGCCGTGCTGGAGGCGCTGCTCAAGCGCGGCGAGAACGTTGTCGCCGTCTATGTGGCGCCTGAGAAGGAAGGCGCCAAGGCCGATCCGCTGAAGGAAGCAGCTATCGCCGCCAAGCTTCCGGTCTATCAACCGGCGTCCTACAAAGACCCGAAGGTTTGGGAAGAGTTCAAGGCGCTCAAGCCGGATCTGCAGGTGATGGCCTTCGTCACGTTGTTCGTGCCGGAGGATTTCCTCAACATCCCGACCCACGGTTCGATTCAGTATCATCCGTCGCTGCTGCCGGCCTATCGCGGTGCTTCCGCGATCAACTGGCCGATCATAAAAGGCGAGAAGGAAACCGGCCTGTCGATCTTCTGGCCCGACAACGGCCTCGATACCGGCGACGTCCTCATGCAGAAGAAGACGCCGATCTCGGCGACCGATACGCTCGGCACCGTCTATTTCGACCGCCTGTTCCCGCTCGGCGTCGAGGCGATGCTCGAATCGGTTGACCTGGTGAAGGCGGGCAAGGCGCCGCGCATCAAGCAGGACGAGTCGAAGGCGACCTATGAAGGCCGCTGCGGCCCCGGCAATGCCAAGATCGACTGGGGCAAGCCGTGGGAGCAGATCGACCGCCTCATTCGCGGCTGCAATCCGGCGCCCGGCGCCTGGTGCACGCTCGACGGCAAGACCATCAAGATATTCGACGCCAAGCCGCTGCCGGCCAAGGACCCGAAGGGCATCGCCGGCAAGCTCGGCGAGATCGTCGCCGTCGACGCCGACGGCTTCACCGTGGTCTGTGCCGACGGCCGCTTCAAGGTCACGCGCGTGCAGCCCGAGGGTGGCAAAAAGATTGATGCGTCCGAATGGACCAAGGCCGCCAACGTCGCCGTTGGTGCCAAATTCAATTGATTACTCCGCACGCAAAATCCGCAATCGCCGGCTCACCGAATTGTCATAACGGATAGACCCATGCCCGCCTCGCAACATCAGAAACCGAAGTCCGACATCGAAATTTCCCAGTCCGCCGCCAAGCGGCCGATCATGGACATTGCCAAGGAAAAGCTCGGCATCGCCGCGGAAAACCTCGAACCTTACGGCCACTACAAGGCCAAGGTCTCGATGGACTACGTCAAATCGCTGCAAAGCCGGCCCAACGGCAAGCTGATCCTGGTCACCGCGATCACGCCGACTCCGGCGGGCGAGGGCAAAACCACGACCACGGTGGGATTGACCGACGCGCTCAACTACATCGGCAAGAAGGCGATGCTGTGCCTGCGCGAGCCGTCGCTCGGACCGTCCTTCGGCATGAAGGGCGGTGCGGCCGGCGGCGGCTACGCGCAAGTGGTGCCGATGGAGGACATCAATCTGCACTTCACCGGTGACTTCCACGCCATCACCTCGGCGCACAATCTGCTCTCGGCGCTGATCGACAATCACATCTATTGGGGCAATGGCCTCGGCATCGATTCGCGCCGCGTCGCCTGGCGCCGCGTCATGGACATGAACGACCGCGCGCTGCGCGAGATCGTCTGTTCGCTCGGCGGCGTCGCCAATGGCTATCCGCGCGAAGCCGGTTTCGACATCACCGTCGCCTCCGAAGTGATGGCGATCTTCTGCCTCGCCAAGAACCTCGACGACCTCAAGGAACGGCTCGGCAAGATCATCGTCGCCTATACCCGCGACCGTAAGCCGGTCCTCGCCAAGGATCTCAAGGCGCATGGCGCGATGACCGCGCTGCTCAAAGAGGCGCTGGCGCCCAATCTGGTGCAGACGCTGGAGGGCACGCCCGCCTTCATCCACGGCGGGCCGTTCGCCAACATCGCGCACGGCTGCAACTCGGTGCTTGCCACCACCACCGCGCTCAAGCTCGCCGATTACGTGGTGACCGAGGCCGGCTTCGGCGCCGATCTTGGCGGCGAGAAATTCATCGACATCAAGTGCCGCAAGGCCGGGCTGACGCCCGATTGCGTGGTGCTGGTCGCCACCATCCGCGCGCTCAAGATGCACGGCGGCGTCAAGAAGGACGATCTCAAGAAGGAAGACCTGAAGGCGCTGGAAGCCGGCATGGCCAATTTGCAGCGCCACGTGGAAAACGTGAAGAAATTCGGCCTGCCGGTGGTCGTCTCGATCAACCGCTTCTCGGCCGACACCGACGCCGAAATCGCGCTGGTGAAGGAAAAGTGCAAGGCGCTCGGCGTCGAGGCCTTGATGGCCGATCACTGGGCGATGGGCGGCGAAGGCGCCGCCGACGTCGCCAAGGCTGTGGTCAAAGTGATCGAGGCGGGCCAGAACAAGCTCAAGTTCCTTTATCCCGACGACATGCCGCTGTTTACGAAGATTGAGACCATCGCCAAGGAAATCTATCGCGCCAAGAACGTCACCGCCGACAAGTCGGTCAAGGACCAGCTCAAGACATGGGAAGAGATGGGTTACGGCAAGCTGCCGATCTGCGTCGCCAAGACGCAGTACTCGTTCTCGACCAATCCGGACGCCAAGGGCGCGCCGGCCGATCACACCATCAACGTGCGCGAAGTGCGGCTGTCCGCCGGCGCCGAATTCGTCGTGGCGATCTGCGGTGAGATCATGACCATGCCCGGCTTGCCCAAGGTGCCGGCGGCGGATTCGATCGACGTCGGGCCGGACGGCCGCATTGTCGGATTGTTCTAATTCGCTCGCCGCACCACGCGGCGAACTCCCAGCAGACGAGGACGACAGATGCTCAAATTCTTTTATAGCGGCGCGCCCAATCCGATGAAGGTCGCGCTGATGCTCGAGGAAACCGGTCTGCCGTACGAGGCCGTGCCGGTCGACACCCGCAAAGGCGAGCAGCACACGCCGGAATTTCTCGCCATAAATCCGAACGCCAAGGTGCCGGCGATCGTGGATGGCGACGCCACCGTGTTCGATTCGAATGCGATCCTGCTTTATCTCGCCGAGAAGACTGGAAAATTCCTGCCCGCAAACACGCCGAAGCTGCGCGGCGAATTGCTGTCATGGCTGATGTTCGTCGCCTCCGGCGTCGGGCCGTTTGCCGGACAATCGGTGCATTTCCGCCAATACGCGCCGGAAAAGATCCCGTACGCCATCAACCGCTACATGTACGAGGCGCAGCGCCATTTCGGCATTCTCGAGGCGCGTCTGGCCAAGCAGAAATACATGGTTGGCGATGCTTACGGCATTGTCGACATGGCGGTCTGGGGCTGGGCGCGGCTCATCCCGAACGCGCTGGGCGAGGAATACTGGGCCAAGTTCCCCAACCTGAAGCGGCTGGTCGACGAGATTTCGGCGCGGCCGGCGGCGGCGCGGGCGAACGAACTGCGGACCAAGCACAAGTTCAAGACCGAGTTCGACGAGGAAGCCAAGAAGGCCATGTTCCAGCATATGACAGTAAAGGTGGCCTGAGGCGCTCGTTGCAGGTAAATCCAGCGCGATCGGCTGCCAGCTGATGGCGGCGTTGAACATCGCCGTGCGCACGCGCGCGACCGCGTACGGCGCGCCGTAGAGCCGCAGCGTTTCCTTGGCCTCGCCCTGCGACGACCACGACGTCGGCGGCGAAGTCGCCGCGCGACCAGCATCTTCTCGCGCATGCAGCTCGGCGATCTCGTCGGCCTCGATCGGATCGATCACGTCGTCTTTGACGCGGATCACGTAGATCGCGTTGCGCCGCGTGTCGCGCACCGTGCCGTAGACATAGCTGCGCTGCATCGCATGCCGCCCCTGAAAACGAACGGGCGCCGCTTCCCGAACGGGTGCAGGGAGGCGGCGCCCGCGCTACGCGTTGAGTCTAGTGGAACAGCTTCATCGCGTTGATGATCGTCTGGATCACGCCCCAGGCGAGCGGGATGCCGACGAAGCCCCAGGCGAGAGCGAGCTTCAGGCTCATCGAGCTGTCTTGTGTTTCGCTAGCCATTGTCGTGTTCCTCCCTTATGCGCCGGCCGGTTCGCCCGCGGCGGCGACGGCCGCCTGCGCGCGTTCGGCTTCGTGGTCGGGTTTCATGTGGAAGCGGTGGTGCACGGCCTTGATCATGAAGTTGCAGATGAAGCCGACCACCAGCAGCCCGGCCATGATGTACATGGTGATGTTGTAGGCCTGCGCCTTCGGCACGCCGTGGTCGATCTGGTACTCGCGGATGTAGTTCACCAGCACCGGCCCGAAGATGCCGGCCATCGACCAGGCGGTGAGCAGCCAGCCGTGGATGGCGCCGACGTAGCGCGTGCCGAACATGTCCTTGAGATAGGCCGGCACGGTGGCGAAGCCGCCGCCGTACATGCTGATGATCACCAGGAAGCAGAGCACGAACAGCCGCGACGCTGCCGATCGAGCCGGTCCACGGCACCAGCGCAGTAGAGCACCGATGCCGAGCGCGAAGAAGCACGAAGTAGGTGTTCTTGCGGCCGATGATAGTCGGACGTCGAGGCCCAGAAGAAGCGGCCGCCCATGTTGAACAGGCTCAGCAGCCCGACGAAGCCGGCCGCCGCGACCGGCGTGACGTGGCCGGGGAACATTTCCTGGCTCATGGCCGAGGCCTGGCCGAGCACGCCGATGCCGGCGGTCACGTTGAGGCAGAGCACCCACCAGATCAGCCAGAACTGCGGCGTCTTCAGCGCGTCATAGACGAAGACGTCGTTCTTGGTGATCAGCTTCTGCGCCACCACCGGCGGCGCGTAGCCTTCCGGCTTCCAGCCCGGCGCCGGCACGCGCACGATCGACCGCGCCGACCATCATGAAGCAGAAGTAGATCGACGCCGAGCGCGATGAAGGTCTCGGCGACGCCGACATGGGTCGGCGTCGAGAACTTGCTCATCAGCCAGACCGACAGCGGCGAGGCGATGAAGGCGCCGCCGCCGAAGCCCATGATCGCCATGCCGGTCGCCATGCCGGGGCGGTCGGGGAACCATTTGATCAGCGTCGACACCGGCGAGATGTAGCCGAGGCCGAGGCCGCAGCCGCCGAGCACGCCGTAGCCGAGATAGACGAGCCACAGAGTTGTGCGCGTAGACGCCGATGCGCCGAGACGAGGAAGCCGCCGCCGCAGCACAGCGCGGCGGTGAACATCGCGCGGCGCGGTCCGCCTTCCTCGACCCAGCGGCCGAACACGGCCGCCGAGACGCCGAGGAAGAAGATCGCGATCGAGAAGATCCAGCCGAGATCGGTCAGCTTCCAGTCGTGCCGGCGTCGATTGCGTGATGCCGAGCAGCTTGGTCATCGGCAGGTTGAACACGCTGAACGCGTAGGCCTGGCCGATGCACAGATGCACGCAGAGCGCCGCCGGCGGCACCATCCACCGGCTGAACCCGGGTTTCGCAATCGTGTGATTGCGATCGAGTATCGAGAGCAAGCTCATCGCGTCGTCCTCCCTTGGTCTCCTGTCGTTCATTTTTTCTGACAGACCGCGGAGAACGTTGCCCCCAGAGTCTGCTATTTGCAGAGTGCGGATGGGCATTTGTTGAATCAATAAACGTGTTCCTATGGGCCGATAGAAAATTCACATGACGCAATAGCGAACGACTATTGTCGATTCGGAACGATGATTCGCGATGAATGTTTCTGAGCACGAAATTGCAGCGTGCGACGGCATTGCTCGCGCGTCTACGACTAATGGCTAATGCAGCGCTGACTCAATCGTCGAGCGAAACCGCGACGCGGCGCGCTTCGGCCACCAGCGCGGCGGTGAGCGGCGTCATCGGTTCGCGCGCCGGCACGACGAGGCCGATGGTCTGCACGGCTTCCGGCTCGGTGATCGGGATGGCGCGAATGCGTATCGGTGAGGCCCAGCGTCATCGGCGAGCTGCGCCGGCATCACGCTCGCCCAGCGGCCGGTGCGCACATGCGAGTACAGCAGGATCATCGAATCGGATTCGAGCGTCGGCCGCGCTTCGCTGCCGGCGCTCTCGAGCAGGCGGTCGATGATGCGGCGGTTCTGCATGTCGGGCGTGAGCAGGCAGAGCGGCACCTGCGCGACCTCCGCCCAGGTGACGCTGTCGCGGTTGCCGAGCGGCGCGTCGGCCGAGGTGAGCAGCCGGTAGCGCTCGCGATAAAGCGGCACGGTGCTGACGCGGCCGAGCGGCTCGTTCTCGACATAGGTGATGCCGGCGTCGATCTCGAGATTTTCCAGGAGCTCGAGGATCTCGAGCGAGTTGCGCGACTAGATGGTGAATTGAACGTTCGGGATGCCGCGCGCGGTAGGGCGTGGTGAGCCGCTCGACCATCGCCAGCGCGGTCGGGATGGCGGCGATGCGCAGGCGGCCGGACAGGCCGTGCTTGAGCGCGTGCATTTCCTCGCGCATGGCGCGGGTGTCGCCGACGATGCGGCGCGCCCAGTCGAGCACGCGCTCGCCCTCCGGCGTGAAGCCCTGAAAGCGCGAGCCGCGGTTGACCAGCAGGACGCCGAAGCTATCCTCGAGCTGCTTCACGCCGGCCGACAGAGTCGGCTGGGTGACGCCGCAGGCCTCGGCGGCGCGGCCGAAATGCTTTTCCCGCGCCAGGGCGAGCAGAAATTCGAGCTTGTCGATCACGGCGGCCTATTCGCGTCGAATCTGCGTTGGCTTCGAAAGTCGACTAGCGGAAACATGCATCTCGGCACCGCCTTTTGACGGTCATAATCGGAATTTACAAGGATAACTATCATATTGATAGAGAATACTCTATCAAGCCATTGACGAATGGGCCTTGTTTCCAGTGATTCAGAAGCGGCTTTTCTCGTCGCGGGAGAGCGAAAATGAGCGTTGCCGAGCAGGACGTGAAGGCGCCGCCGCGCAAGGCGGCCGCCGCCGGCCGCCGCGTACGCCCAAGGGCCGCCAGGTCGATCCGCAGGCGCTCGATGAAGTGCGCGCGCTGCTCACCGACCGGCCGCGCCGGCGCGATCTGCTGATCGAGCATCTGCATCTGATCCAGGATCATTACGGCCATCTGTCCGCCGCGCATCTCGCCGCGCTCGCCGCCGAGATGAAGATGGCGCAGACCGAGGTCTACGAGGTCGCGACCTTCTATTCGCATTTCGACGTGGTGAAGGACGGACCCGCCGCCGCCGGCGATCACGGTGCGCGTGTGCGATTCACTGTCCTGCGCCATGGCGGGCGCGGAGGCGCTGCTGAAGAAATTGCCGGCGATCCTCGGCAAGGACGTGCGCGTGGTGCGCGCGCCTTGCATGGGCGCCTGCGACCGCGCGCCGGTCGCCGCGGTCGGGCATTTGCAGACCTTCAAGGCGACGCCGGAAACCATCGCGGCCGACGTGAAGGCGAAGAAGCATGCGCACTCCTGGAAGCCGGGCGCCGATTTCGCCGCCTACCAAAAAGCCGGCGGCTACACGCTGCTGAAAGATTGTCTCGCTGGCAAGCGCACGCGCGACGAGCTGATCAAGATCGTCAGCGACGCCGGCCTGCGCGGCCTTGGCGGCGCCGGCTTTCCCACCGGCCGCAAATGGCAATTGGTGCGCGCCGAGCCGGCGCCGCGCCTGTTCGCGGTCAATTGCGACGAGGGCGAGCCCGGCACCTTCAAGGACCGCTACTATCTCGAGCGCGACCCGCACCGCTTCATCGAAGGCATGCTGATCGCGGCCTGGGTGGTCGAAGCGCCGGAGACCTATCTCTACATCCGCGACGAATATCCCGAACTGCGGCTGATGCTGGCCGAGGAGATGGCCAAGATCGAGAAGGCCGGTCTTTCGCCGCACACCAAGCTGCATCTGCGGCGCGGCGCCGGCGCCTATATCTGCGGCGAAGAGTCGGCGATGATCAAGTCGATCGAGGGCAAGCGCGGCCTGCCGCGCCACCGCCCGCCTTACGTCGCGCAGGTCGGCTTGTTCGGCCGCCCGACGCTGGAGCAGAACGTCGAGACGCTGTTCTGGGTGCGCGACATCGTCGAGAAGGGCGCGGCCTGGATGACTTCGCAGGGCCGCAAGGAGCGCAAAGGCTTCCGCAGCTTCTCGGTGTCGGGCCGGGTGAAGAAGCCGGGCGTGGTGCTGGCGCCGGCCGGCGTCACCGCGCGCGAGCTGATCGAGGAATTCTGCGGCGGCATGGCCGACGGCCACACCTTCAAGGGGTATCTGCCGGGCGGCGCCTCCGGCGGCATTCTGCCGGCCTCGATGGCGGACGAGCCGCTCGACTTCGGAACTCTGGAAAAATACGGCTGCTTCGTGGGGTCGCACGCGGTTGTCATCCTGTCCGACAGGGACGATATGAAAGCGGTGGCGCTCAATCTGATGAAGTTCTTCGAGGACGAGAGCTGCGGCCAGTGCACGCCGTGCCGGGCCGGCACCGAGAAGGCGGTCAAGCTGATGGCGCAGGGCCCCTGGGACCCCGCGCTGCTGACGGAACTTTCGACCGCCATGCGCGATGCCTCGATCTGCGGCCTCGGCCAGGCGGCGCCCAATCCGCTGTTATGCGTGCTAAAATATTTTCCCGAAGAACTGAACAAGCCGCTGGGAACCTGGTGACAAAAGGCTGACACCCATGACCACAGGCAACGGCGCAGCCAAGACTGTGAAATTCATCCTCGACGGCAAGGAGGTCGAGGCGCTGGAAGGCGAGACCATCTGGCAGGTGGCGAAGCGCCTGGGCACCGACATCCCGCATCTGTGCTATTCGCCCGAGCCCGGCTATCGCGCCGACGGCAATTGCCGCGCCTGCATGGTGGAGATCGAGGGCGAGCGCGTGCTGGCGGCAAGCTGCATCCGCAAGCCGAGCGCGGGCATGAAGGTGAAGGCGACTCCGAGCGCGCCAAGACCGCGCGGCAGATGGTGTTCGAGCTGCTGATGTCCGATCAGCCGGCGCGCGAGACCGCGCACGATCCGCAGTCGAAATTCTGGGCCTGGGCCGACCGCATGGGCGTTGCCACCAGCCGCTTCCGCCAGCGTCATGCGCCGCAGGCCGACCGCAGCCATCCGGCCATGGCGGTCAATCTCGACGCCTGCATCCAGTGCAACTTGTGCGTGCGCGCCTGCCGCGAAGTGCAGGTCAACGACGTCATCGGCATGGCCGGCCGCGGCCATGGCGAAAAGATCGTGTTCGACTTCGACGATCCGATGGGCGCCTCCACTTGCGTCGCCTGCGGCGAATGCGTGCAGGCCTGCCCGACCGGCGCGCTGATGCCGGCGACGCTGGTCGACACCAAGAACGTGCGCACGGAATTCCCCGATCGCGAAGTGAACAGCGTTTGTCCCTATTGCGGCGTCGGCTGCCAGCTCACCTACCACATCAAGAACGACAAGCTCTTCTACGTCACCGGCCGCGACGGCCCGGCCAACCAGAACCGGCTGTGCGTGAAGGGCCGCTTCGGCTTCGACTACGTCAGCAATCCGCAGCGCTTGATGAAGCCGATGGTGCGCAAGGACGGCGTGGCGAAGGCGCCGCACGATCTGGTCGATCCGTCCAATCCGTGGACGCATTTCCGCGAAGCCACCTGGGAAGAGGCGATGGACCGCGCCGCTTCCGGCTTGAAGAAAATCCGCGACCGCGACGGCCCGCGCGCGCTCGCCGGCTTCGGTTCGGCCAAGGGCTCGAACGAAGAGGCCTATCTGTTCCAGAAGCTGGTGCGCACCGGCTTCGGCTCCAACAATGTCGATCACTGCACGCGGCTCTGCCACGCCTCGTCGGTGGCTGCGCTGCTCGAAGGCGTCGGCTCGGCGGCGGTGACCGCGACCTTCAACGAATGCAAGAATTCCGATTTCATCATCGTGATCGGCGCCAATCCGACCGAGAACCATCCCGTCGCCGCCACCTTCTTCAAGCAGGCGGCCAAGCGCGGCGCCAAGCTGGTGGTGATGGACCCGCGCGGGCAGGCGCTCAAGCGCCACGCCTGGCAGATGATGCAGTTCAAGAACGGCACCGACGTTGCGATGCTCAACGCCATGCTCAACGTCATCGTCACCGAAAAGCTGTACGACCAGCAATACGTGCAGACCTACGTGGAAGGCTTCGTCCGCTTCGCCGAGAGCATCAAGGACTTCACGCCGGAGGAGATGGCGCCGATCTGCGGCATTCCCGCCGACACGCTGCGCGAAGTGGCGCGCTCTTACGCGCGCGCCGAAAGCGCCATCATCTTCTGGGGCATGGGCGTGTCGCAGCACACCCACGGCACCGACAATGCGCGCTGTTTGATCGCGCTCGCGCTGATCACCGGCCAGGTCGGCCGCCCGGGCACCGGCCTGCATCCGCTGCGCGGCCAGAACAACGTGCAGGGCGCCTCCGACGCCGGCCTCATTCCGATGTTCTTCCCCGACTACAAGTCGGTGGAAAATCCGGAGCAGATCGCGCAAGTACGAAAAGGCCTGGGGCAAGAAGCTCGATCCCAAGCGCGGCAAGACCGTGGTCGAGATCATGGACGCCGTGCACGCCAACGAGATCAAGGGCATGTACATCATGGGCGAAAACCCCGCGATGTCCGACCCCGATCTTGAACCACGCGCGCGCGGCGCTCGCCCATCTCGAACATCTCGTGGTGCAGGACATCTTCCTCACCGAGACCTGGTCCTATGCCGACGTGATCCTGCCGGCCTCGGCCTGGCCGGAGAAGGACGGCACCGTCACCAACACCAACCGCCAGGTGCAGATGGGCCGCCAGGCGCTGCCGCTGCCGGGCGACACCCGGCAGGATCTGTGGATCATGCAGGAGCTCGCCCAGCGCATGGGCGAGACGTGGAACTACAAGCATGTCGAGCGAAGTGTTCGAGGAGATGGCGCGGCTGATGCCGGCGCTCGACAACATCACCTGGGAGCGCGTCGAGCGCGAGGATCACGTCACCTATCCGACCGACGCGCCCGACAAGCCCGGCCGCGACGTGGTGTTCGACAAGGGCTTCCCGCGCCCGGGCGGCTTCGGCAAGCTGGTGGCGGCCAAGCTCACGCCGCCGAACGAGACGCCGGACCACGATTACCCGTTCATCCTCACCACCGGCCGCCAGCTCGAGCATTGGCACACCGGCGCCATGACGCGCCGCGCCTCCGTGCTCGACACGCTGGAGCCGGCGGCGGTCGCCTCGCTCTCGCGCGGCACGTTCGTCAAGCTCGGCATCAAGCCGGGCGACATGGTGCGCGTGACCACGCGGCGCGGCGAGGTCGAACTCAACTCGCGGCAGGACGACGCCATCCCCGACGGCGTGGTGTTCATCCCCTTCGCCTTCGTCGAGGCGGCGGCCAATATCCTGACCAACCCGGCGCTCGATCCGTTCGGCAAGATCCCGGAATTCAAGTTCTGCGCGGCCAAGGTCGAGACGGCCGACGCCGAGGCACGAGGCGGCGGAGTAGGGCGGCTGAAACGCTGCGTGGCGCTGGATCAAGCCCGGCAATGACGATGCTCGGTCCGCCGTGGTACGCTCGCCGCGTGCCCACCCGACCGAACATTTCCATGACACGGTGCCGGAAAGCCAAAAGCGGCGACACGCTTGGCCACGTCTTGCGCGCCGAATGGTTCCTCGCCTTCAGCCTGGCGACCACGGCGGTCTTCGCGCTCTCCGGCGAGACGATGTACGCGCGGCTGGACAATCCGTTCTGGTTCGCGCTCGTTTTCATCTGGCTGTTCGGCACGGTGATGGGCTCGGCGCTCAACGTGGTCCGGCACGCCGACCATGTCGCCGAAGTCCTCGGCGAGCCCTACGGCACGCTGGTGCTCACGCTGTCGGTGACCGCCATCGAGGTGATGAGCATCACCGCCGTGATGCTGCACGGCGACAACAATCCGACATTGGTGCGCGACACGCTGTTCGCGATCGTCATGATCATCTTGGGCGGCATGGTCGGGGTGTCGCTGCTGGCCGGCGGCTGGCGCCATAGCGAGCAGCATTACAACCTGCAAAGCGCCAACACCTATCTCAGCGTCATCATCCCGTTGGCGCTGTTGACGCTGAGCCTGCCGAATTTCACCGTCACCACGCCGGGGCCGACGCTCTCCATCGCGCAGCAGGCGTTTCTCGTCGTCATCTCGATCGGGCTTTATTGCGCCTTCCTCGCTATCCAGACCGGCCGGCATCGCCGCTACTTCATGACCGAGGAGGAGAGCCGAAGAGCCAACGGAACCGGCGAAAGGCGGCGCGCGGGCTTGCCTGGCACGCCGGCCTGCTCATCGCCTACATTCTGCCGGTGGTGCTACTGGCGGAGCAGCTCGCGCATCCGATCGATTATCTGATCGAGACGCTGAAAGTGCCGGCGCCGCTCGGCGGCGTCATCATCGCCATGCTGGTGGCGACGCCGGAGGCGATCAGCGCCACGCGTTCGGCCTGGATGAACAAGGTGCAGCGCTCGATCAATATTTTCCTCGGCTCGGTGCTCTCGACCATCGGGCTGACCGTGCCGGTGATGCTGGTGATCAGCTATCTGACCGCGCACGAGGTCTTTCTCGGCCTTAGCAGCGCCAACGACCTGTTGCTGGCGGTGACGCTCGTCGTCAGCGTGGTGACCTTCGCCAGCGGCCGCACCAACATCTTGCAGGGCGCGGTGCACGTGGTGCTGTTCGCGGCATTTGTGATGCTGATTTTCAGGAATGAGGGGAAGAGAAGAGGAGATATAGAAGAAAGAGAAGATATGTGAAATTAAGATATAAATAATAATATTTTAGAATAGTATATAGAAAGATAATAAAGAAAGAAGGATATGAGAAGAAAAATAATAGAGAAATAATTTTAGAAGGTGAGAGTTTAGTAGCCTTAATTCAGGGGACAAATAGTTTTAGAAACTACTGAAATAGTTGAAAGTAGGCTTCAGAGATGAAAGAGAGAGACGGCAAAGATAGAGCTTATAGTAAAAGAAATGAAGCCGAAGAGGTAACGGAGAAGAGGTAGGCGGCTAGTAGAGGAGAACCGAAAGTTTTATAGTTATAAAAATAATAAGATGATAGTAAGAGATAAGAGATGGAAAAATGTATAAAAAAAAGAGATAAAAGAATGTTAAAAGAAAAATAGGGTAAAAATTATGTAGAGAATAAATAAATATATATAAATAATAAAATATGAAATAAGAGGGAGATAGGATATAATGTATAGGAGAAAGTGAATGAGAAATGAAAAGAAAAGATGAATAGAGAGAAAAAAATAGGAATATATAAAAAGATTAGTGTAAGTATAAGAATAATAAGAGATAAGAAAGAAATA
The DNA here is from genome assembly GCA_963739075.1 of uncultured Alphaproteobacteria bacterium. Classification (GTDB taxonomy): domain Bacteria; phylum Pseudomonadota; class Alphaproteobacteria; order Rhizobiales; family Xanthobacteraceae; genus Pseudolabrys. The sequence continues at coordinate 239,230 of CAVTZC010000010.1, forward strand.
TATATAAAAAAATAAGATGTGATATAATGGTAGAATGTATAATAAAATATATATGAAAAAGGATAAAATATGAGTAAAGTAATATATATTATAGTAAGAGATTTATTTTAGTATAATATTATATTATTTATAAAATAACTTTAACAGCGCTAGTCGCTTAATTGAAAATGAAATATTCAATAATAGGAGATTAGTGAAAAGAAATAAGTAAAATAAGATGAGAAAGAAGATAAAATGGATAAAAATAGGAGAGAAAGAAGAAAAGAGAGAAGAAAAGAAACTATGCGGGCTAGAACTCCCCAGTCATCGTCATGATTGGAGAGACAAAAAACTATATTTAAGAGATAGAGTAAAATAGTAAAATGAAGGAGTAAGTAGAAATAAAAGTTGAAGCTATAGTTGTTATACGCTGGCGGTATTCTTATATTTGTTTGACTTTACTTTGTTAGTGGATTATATTACTACATATCGTACATATTCCGAGGGTGTTCTCATGAGACGCAAACGAGGGCGGGGGAGGGTGAGGCGAACGCGGGCGAGGCTCGTAACCTCGCACTCGCGGCCGGCGACGGGGCATCCGCCCCGGAGGGTGCTATGGTTCTCATGCGACCGGAGTTCGCTGACGGTGGTCGGCGCGGCCGGCCATATCCGTCGCGGAAGCGCAGCCCGGCACAGAAGACGCTGCGATGGAGCGCCGTCGGCGGCGCGTCCTTCGCCAAGGCGCGTCGGACGTTGCATGCGCCGGGCGCCACAGGATCGGAGGCGGCGACGCGAGGCAGAGGCTGGTGGAGTAGCACGACGGCGCATCGTCGCCCGCAGAAACGGGGGCGAGGCGCCACAACCGCCTTCAATGCAGTCGCTTCACGCCGTCATCGACCACGCGCAGTTCGAGCCGGCCGATCATCTCCGCCCGCATCGCCTCGCTGGCGCGCAGCGCGCTTTCGGTCTGCTCCCAGGTGGTGGCGTTGGAGCCGAGCAGCACCACGCCGCCAATCATCGCCGCCAGCGCGCCGATGGTCATGTAAGGCACGTAAGGAATCACCAGCAGCAGCGTGAGCACGAACCAGGCGCTGCCTGCGCCGATCGCGAGCTTGGCGGCGATCGAAAATTTGCGGCAACGTTCGATCGCCTCGTTGAGCTCCTCGATACGCGCCTCGATGCGCGCGATGTCCTCGCCGGAAACCTCGTCATCCATGGCCCGAATGCTGCGCGATCCGGACGCCGATCGTCAACGCGCCTTCGTCACTCCGGCTCAAGACCGATATCGTGCACGACCTTGCCCCACAGGTCGTATTGCGCCTGCACGAAAGCGCGGGTTGCCTCGGGCGTATCGGCGCCTTCGGTGAAGAAGCCGACTTCGGCCAGCCGTTTCGCCATCTCCGGCGTCTTGAGAACCTTGTCCATCTCCCGGTTCAACCTCGTGACGACGTCCGCCGGGGTGCCGGCCGGCGCGGCGATCACGAACCAGCCGGTGAGTTCGACCCCGGGAAAAGTTTCGGAAATCGATGGCACCTGCGCGTATTGCGGCAGGCGCTTGGTCCAGCTAATGGCGATCGACTTGAGCGCGCCGCTGGCGATATGCGGCGCCGCCGATGGAATCGCCAGGATCGTGAGCTGCGTGCGTCCGGCCAGCGTGTCCTGCACGCCCTGCGGCATTGTCGCGTAGGGCACTTGCAGAATGTTCGCGCCGCTGACCTTGTTCAGCCAGGTGGCCAGGATGCCGGAGAAATTCCGCGGTCCGTCGGTCGCGAAGGCGAGCTTGCCCGGGTTTGCCTTGTCGTAGGCGATCAGCTCGGGAAGATTGTCGGCCGGCACTTTAGCGTTGGCGAGAATGAGGAACGGATTCTTCGCCACCATCGAAACCGCCACGAAATCCTTAACCGGATCGTAAGGCAGTTTCTTGAACGTGTGCGGATTGCTTGCCAGCGCGGCGGCGGTCGCGAAGAATAATGTGTAGCCGTCGGCCGCAGCGTGCGCGGCCGCGGACGCGCCGACCACATTGCCGCCGCCGGGGCGGTTCTCGACCAGCACCCGCTGTCCCAGCAAATCCGACAGCTTGTCGCTGATCAGCCGGCAGATCAGATCGGGCGTGCCGCCGGCGGCCTGCGAGACGATGATCTTGATCGGCCGGTTCGGCCAAGTCTCCGCCTGGGTGGGGCCGAACGACAGCAGCAGCAAGGCGAGCAGCGCAGCCGCCTGGGCCAGCCTGGACATGGTTTTCTCCCTCGGCCGGAATTCCGCGGACGAAACCCGAACGCGATCATGAACAACGGCAGGATGAGCCGTATCGGCACATTGATTCAAGTCAACGCGCGCGGGCCTCTGCCCCGATCCCGCCGCTTTTGCAGGCTGGAATTCTCAAGCCGTCCGCGGCGGCCACGCGCCGCGACCTGAACGAAAGGGCAGCGCCATGAAACATGCGCGAATTTTATTCGGCCTCGGCGTCCTAGTGTTTTCCGCAACCGGCGTCCTGGCGAAGCCGGCTTACGTTCCATCCACCGTCAACCTGCGCGCCGCACCGGGCACCAAAAGCGAAATCGTCGCCAAGATTCCCGGCGGCAGCTTGATCGACGCCAAGGATTGCAGCGAAGGCTGGTGCGAGGTCACCTGGCAGGACAAAAGCGGTTTCGCGATCCAGACCGCGCTCGATCTGAGCGGCCGCGTTCCGCGCCCTGCGGCCGGGCCGGCCTATCCGCCGCGCGGGGCCTATATCGCGGATGAAGAGCCGGTCTACTACGCGCCGCCGCCGGTCTATTATGGCGGCCCCTATTTCCGTCCGTATTGGGGTTGGGGCCGGCACTGGTGGTGAACGCCGCCGGATCGGCGGTCGTCACGTCGGCTTGTCGCCGGCGCCTAGCATCAGGCCGATCGCAACCTTGACGGCGAAATAGACCACGATGGCCACCGGAATGGCGAAATAGAGCTGCATGCCGAGGCCGTGCTCCAATTCAAACAGCACAGCGGCGCCGACCAGCACCGAGACAATTCGACCGATCGCGAACCGGTTCATCCCAGCCTGCCGCTAGCGTTTGGTTTTGGAATCGTCGGCCCCGCGCATATTCTGCCACGGATCGGTGACGGTTTTTTCGGGCGCCGCCCCTTGGGTTCTCTTAATCGCCGCCTTGTATTCCTGGTCAACCCTTTCGGCCTCTTTTTTCTTCTGTTCATCCTCGATCTGGAGCAGGGTTTTCTCGCCCGACTTTTTCATCGACGCTTGCGCGTGGAGGGGGCCCGTCAGCGCGGCGAGCGCGATTACAACGGCGATCAGTCTTTTCATGGCGATACCCGGCAGTTGGCTTTGGACATGTTTATCACGGTAGCATCTGCCGCTACAATCTGATGGAATCAATGATGAAATTTAGCGCATAGAGGTCAAAGAATGTCGCTTGCACACGCCGCGTCGCCGCGTCCCGGCCCGATTCCGCCCCGTCACGATTGGACCCGGGCGGAGGTGCGCGCGCTGTTCGATTTGCCGTTTCCGGAGCTGATGTTCCGCGCCGCCGTCGCGCACCGGGAGTATTTCGATCCGACCGAGGTGCAGATCTCGACCCTGCTGTCGATTAAGACCGGCGGTTGCCCGGAAGATTGCGCCTATTGCCCGCAATCCGCGCAATACGATACCGGCGTCAAGGCCGAGAAACTGATGAGCCTCGACGCCGTTTTGAGCGAGGCGCGCGCGGCCAAAGCCGGCGGCGCCTCGCGCTTTTGCATGGGCGCGGCCTGGCGTGAACCCAAGGACCGCGACCTTGCGTCCGTCTGCGCCATGGTCGAGGGCGTCAAGGCGCTCGGCCTGGAGACCTGCGCCACGCTCGGCATGCTGACCGGCGAGCAGGCGGCGCAACTGAAGACCTCGGGCCTCGACTACTACAACCACAACCTCGACACCTCGCCGGAATTTTACGGCGCCATCATCACCACGCGCACGTACCAGGATCGGCTCGACACGCTCGACCACGTGCGTGATGCCGGCATCAATGTCTGCTGCGGCGGCATTGTCGGTATGGGCGAGGGGCTCGACGACCGCGCCGGCATGATCGCGACGCTGGCCAATCTCCCGGTGCATCCGGAAAGCGTGCCGATCAACATGCTGGTGCAGGTGGAAGGCACGCCGCTCGCCGCGGCTGCCAAGCTCGACCCGCTCGATTTCGTGCGCACCATCGCGGTGGCGCGCATCACGATGCCGGCTTCGGTGGTGCGGCTGTCGGCCGGCCGCGAGGACATGAGCGAGGAGACGCAGGCGCTCTGTTTTCTCGCCGGCGCCAATTCGATCTTCTACGGCCCGAAGTTGCTCACCACGCCCAACCCCGAACGCGACCGCGACATGCGGCTGTTGGACAAGCTGGGCCTGCGGCCAATGTCATGACGGCGCAGTGCGCGGCGGCTTGCCGTATTGCAGCACCTGCACCTTTTCCAGAGTCACCAACCCGCTGGACATCATCTCGTGGAGTACCGGCAGGAAGGCATCGACCTTGTCTTGCGTATCGACGAGTTCGATGACGATCGGAAGGTCCTGCGCCAAGCGCAGGATTTTTGTCGTGTGAATGCGGCTCGAATGGCCGAAGCCGACACTGCCACGCAGCACCGTCGTTCCCGCAAGGTGCATCTCGCGTGCTTTGAGCACGATAGCCTCGTACAGCGGCAGGCTCTTATATTTGTCGTCTTCCCCGAAAAAGACGCGGAGCAGGACGGCATCGCGAACAAGCTGCATCGTCACCCCCCATTTTAGCCACGCTCACGCACTCGTCATTTTATGACCAGGACGGGGCAGGGCGCGAGCTGGATCAGCCGGTCGGCCCGGCTGCCGATCATGCGCTCGTAAAATGCCGAATGGCCGGTGGCGCCGATCACCAACAGATCGGCCTTCAGTTCGACCGCAGTTTCGACAATATCGCGCACCGGGTGGCCGGCCAGGACATGCGCATGCAGCTTCACATGGTGCTCTTGGGCCATCGCTGTCGCGCGCTGGATAACGGCATGGTAGCGGCGCGCGGCCGTCCCCTTCTCCTCGCGGACCTCTTCGATGTATTCGGGCATGTAGGGAATTTCTTCAATCGACACCATATGAAGCTCGGCCTTGTTCTGCTTGGCGATATCGAGCGCATACGACAAGGCTTTGAATGCGTGATCGGATCCATCGTTGGCATGCAGGATCTTCTTGAACATGAATTGCCTCTTTCGCGCTATTCGGCTGGGGCATTTTGCTTGATGCCAGCAGGTGACGGCTTGCTGGGCTCAGACCCGTCACCGGCCGATTTCGGCAGTAAATGTCTCGGCAAATAGAATGCATTCGCGATCAATGTCGGAATGACCGCGCTTCCGATCACGACGGCGACGAGGATCGAATACTGCGATTGGGTGATGATCCCGTGCGAGAGCCCGAACAGAGAGGAGATTGTGCCGAAGGTCAGCCCGGTGGACATCAGCAGCGTCGTATACATCGCCTCCTGATTGGGAGCCTTGAAGAATTTGGTCACCGGATAGACGCCGATAATTTTGCTGCCGATCTTGACCAACAAAAAAAAGCCGAATGCGATCGGAGCAGCGATAAGATCGGGTATGAGAACAAAGGAACCCGCCCGGATGAAGTAGAATGGCGTGAGCAGGCCAAATGTCAGCGTGCGCAGGCGGCGAATCAAGGCGTGGTCCTTGCCGACCGTTCCGGCCAGCACCATTCCGATGAGATAGGCCGGCAACACGGCTTCGCTATCGGCCCAGCCCGCCAGCGCGCCCAGGCCCAAAAGGCAAAGCAGCAGATATTTCGTTTCGAGTTCGGACGGCCTGCCACCGTAGAGGCGGAAGAAGCGCGGCGTCAGCCACGGCAGCACGACAAATGCGGCGGCGGTCACCACGGCAAAAATCAAGGTCTTCAGCGTGAACGGCGCAAAGATGAAGCCAAGGGCCAACACCGTTCCGAGGTCGGTGATGAAGCAGGCGGCGAGCACCGTCTTGCCATAGTCGGTGGTATTGAAACCGAACTCGATCATGACCGCGTAAACGACCGCGACCGATGTCGTCGATAGCGCGACGCCAGCGAGCCAACTCGGCATCACGTCCCATCCGAGCACGTAATAGGCGCCAGCAGCACAGCCGAGGAATGGAAAAAAGAAGCTGACGAGCCCGATTGCGGTTGCCTCCTTCCATTTGCGCTTGAACACTGCCGGGTCGAGTTCGGCGCAAGCGAGAAAGGTCAGAACGATTGCGCCGACCCCGGAAAGGAATTTGACCCAGGATTCGTCCGTGCCGAGCACCGCCGAGCCGACGGCGGCGCCGATGATCAATTGAGCGACGGTGCCGACGACGATTTCGGACAGCGCGGTGGAAATGCGAAGCCAGATTGAAATCAGCGACGCGATCAGCGCCAGGCCGAGCCATAGCGCCGCAAGTGCCCAGACACTCGTCATATCAACCTCACCGCCTTCGGCCGAGCGTGCCGGCCGTCGCCAACAAATAACCCGCCTTGCGGCGGGTCTCGGACGGACGCCTACCGCTGTTTCCACGGTAGGAGTCATCAGCCTCGACAGGCGGTTTCGGGGGACTCCATCCCCATCGCGACGAAAGGTACCGGCGGCAGTGGGCAGGGTCAACGGCTTGAAAGCTATGCGTCACCCGCGCAGGATGCCGTGCCTTAACGCCAGCCCGCGGCTTTGCATTGTCCTCAGATCCGATCCCTCCCCGCCGCCGCCGGCGTGCCTTCGATTGGTCCACCGCGGTCATCGCGGCAGTGGCGTGTGCCGCCGCCGCCGCCGTCTATGCGCGCGACGGTGCTGAGCATTTCCTCGCGATCTTCGGCAGCGACCTCACGCTGTTCGGCGAGATGCTGCCCAAGGTCCTGGCCGGCTGCCTGATCGGCGCTTTCGTCACCATGATCCTGCCGCGTGAACTGGTGGCGCGCTGGGTCGGCCACGAATCCGGTCTCACCGGTTTGGCGGTCGCGGCATTTTTCGGCTTCCTGCTGCCGGGCGGGCCGATCACGATCTACCCGGTGGCGGGCGCTTTTCTGGTCATGGGCGCGGACGCCGGCGCCGTGGTTGCCTTCATCACCGCCTGGACGCTGTGCGGCTATACCCGCGCGCTGGTGTGGGAATTGCCGTTCTTTGGGCCGCACTTCGTGATCTGGCGCATCGTCGAGGCGATCCCGCTGCCGCTGATCGCCGGGCTGCTGGCGCGCATCGCGGTGCGTGCCGGCGTCAGTGTCACGGTCAAACCAGGCGAATGATGTTTATCGCCGTCAATATTCTGCTGTGGCTGGTGGTGGCGGGTTTGGCGTTTGTCGCCGCCTTGCACGGGCGCGTGCTGTTCAACGAAGGCGCGCGCGACGGCGTGCTGGAATTCCTGCGCCTGCTGCCGCGCATCGGCGCGGGCGTCATCGGTTCCGGCTTCATCGCCGAGGTGTTGCCGAAGGCGCTGGTCGCCTCGTGGATCGGGCCGGAATCGGGCTTGCTCGGCGTCGTGATCGCGACGCTCGGCGGCGCGCTCACGCCGGGCGGGCCGGTGGTCGGCTTTGCCATCGGGTCGGCGGCGCTCAAGAGCGGGGCGGGCGCGCCGCAGGTGATCGCCTATTCCACCGCCTGGGCGCTCTACGCCATCCACCGGCTGGTGATCTGGGAAGTGCCGCTGATGCCGGCGCGCGTGGTCTGGCTGCGCGCGGCGGTCTCGCTGCCGCTGCCGTTCATCGCCGCGGGGTTGGCCATGCTGCTAGCGCAGCCGTAAGCGGGAGCGCCCCCGGTTTCAAACCGTGGCGAGACCTGCCAAAATCGTCGGCAAGAAACGAAACAGGGAGGACACGATGGCGCACCATGCGCATTGGGCACCATTTAGGCGCGCGGCGATCGTCCCGCTATTGGCCGCGGCAATATTCGGTTTGCAGTTCAAGGCGGCGGCGGCCGAGGATTATCCCAACCGCGTGGTGCAATTGATCGTGCCGTTCCCGCCCGGCGGCGGCGTGGATACGGAAGGGCGCGTGATCGCGCAGAAACTGTCCGACGCGCTCGGCCAGCAGGTCATCGTGGTGAACCGCCCGGGCGCAGGCTCGGTGATCGGCGTACGCGACGCCGCCAAGGCGGCGCCGGACGGTTACACCATCCTGATGCTGGTCACCGGGGCGAGCCTGCCGGCCAACACCGGCTACGATTTGCAGAAAGACTTCACGCCCATCGGGCTGATCGCCTCGATCCCGATCGTGATCATGGCGAACCCGTCGGTGCCTGTGAAATCCATGTCGGACATCGTTGCGCTGGCCAAGAAGAAGCCCGGCACGCTTACGGTCGGCACGCCGCCGGCGCCGACGCTGAATTATTTCGGCGCCGAGCAATTCAAGGGCATGGCGGGCGCCGATATGACGATCGTGACCTACAAAGGCACCGGACCGCTCACCACCGATTTGCTCGGCGGCCATGTGATGCTGGCGTTCAACACGCTGCCGCCGGCGATCGGCAACATCAAGGCCGGCAAGCTCAACGCCATCGCGGTGGCCGCGCCGCAGCGCCTGGCGGCGATCCCGGACGTGCCGACCACCGCCGAATCCGGAATGCCCGGTCTCGATATCGTGCAGTACTACGGGCTGGTCGCGCCGGCCGGAACGCCGCCCGCCATCGTCGCGCGGCTCAACAAGGAGCTGCGCAAGATCGTGTCGTCCGAGGACGTCAAGCAGCGCATTATCGCCGATGGCGGCGGCCCGGTCGCCTCAACGCCGGAGGAATACGCGGCCAATATCCAGCGCGAGGAAGGAAAGTGGGCGGCGCTGATCAAGAAGCTCGGGCTGGTCGTCAATTAGCGCGACGGCCGCGGCGCGCGCTTCATCGCGCCTACTGTCTTCCCAAGCCGCAATACCGGCTGGTGCCGCTATCCCAGCAGCCGGTGTGCTTGCAATAGTTGAAGCGCGCGCGGCAGCCGGCGATGCAGTCCGCGACCAACGCGGCAGCATTTTTCTGGCAGGCGGCGATGCAGTTTTTCTGCTCGCCGCTGCACAGCATCGGCGCCGCGAGCGCCGTCCCGGCGCCGAGCGTCAACAGCGCGATTATGGCGGCCATTCCGGCGATCGTTTTGTGCGTCATGGTGTTTCAAGTCCTGGTTTAATGGACGGCCCCGCCGGCGCGCGGTGTGATCGCGCCGCGATGGCGGATCACTTGCCCGGCGAGTTGATGCGCGGCGTTGGCCGCCTCGACGGGCCCGCGTCCGCCGAGCCGCGCGGCCAGATAACCGGCATTGAAACCGTCGCCGGCGGCGGTCGCATCGACCGGCACCACGACTTCGGGCACCGGCACGGCATCGCGCGCCCCGGCCGCCGCGACCAGCGCGCTGTTGGGTCCGTTCTTCACCACGATTTCGCCGACGCCGAAGGCCTGCAGCCGTTCGATGGTCGCCTCGGGCGACGGATCGCCCCACAGCACCGCCTCGTCGTCATAGGCCGGCAACGCGATGTCGACGCGCTTGAGCGCCTCGGCGAACACGGTGCGCGTGCGCGTGAGATCGCCGTGCCAGCCGCGCGGGCGGAAATTTCCGTCGAAGGCGATCTTGGCGCCGTTGTTGCGCGCGAGTTCGAGTGTCGCGAGCAGTCGCCCCAGTCCCGCGTTCGAATAGAGCGAGAGCGTGATGCCAGTAAAGTAGATCAGCCGCGCCACGACCAGACTTTCCGCCATGGCGACCCATTGCGGCAGTTCGAATAGCTCGCGTGCCGGCGCCGCGTCGCGCCAATAATGAACGCGCCGCTCGCCCTTGTCGTCGGCATCGATCAGCGCGAGGCCGGGAAGCCGGCCAGCTACGCGCAGGATCAGGTCGGTCGCAATGCCTTCGGCTTGCGCGAGCGCGACGATCGCATCGGAATAAGCATCGTCGCCGAGCGCGCTGGCAAATGCGACCGGCGCGCCCGCGCGCGCCAAATAGATCGCCGTATTGAAGGTGTCGCCGGAGCTCGCCGGCGCGAAACGCCCGTCGGCGCCGCGCGCAAGCTCCACCAGCGCCTCGCCGATGCACACCGTACGTTTGGCGGATTCGGTCATGCCGACTGGTTAGCACGGTCGTCCTGCGACCGTCTCGTCCGCAGGGCCGGCACGCCGAGGCAAGTGAAATACCCGAGCGCGCTGAGTACCGCGATGCAAAAACTCACCGGCCAGTCGGTGTAATAGGCAATGGTGAGGCCGAGCCAGGCTTCGCCGAGGGCGAGCGCTGCTGCGAGCGTGAGCCCGCTCCACAAGCCGGTGGTCACCCGCTGCGCGGCGGCGGGAGGGCCGACCATCAGCGTGAACACCAGCAGCACGCCGACGATCTGCGCGCATTCCGACACCGCCAGCGCGACGATGGCGAGGAACGCGGTCGAGACGAAGCGCAGCGGCACCCCTTTGGCTTCCGCCAGTTCGGGCTGCAGGCTGGCGAAGATCAGCGGCCGCATAATTGCCCCGAGCGTGAGCAAGGTGATGGCGCCGAGCACCGCCAGCGTCGCGATCATTTCATGATCGACCGCCAGCACGTTGCCGAACAGCAGCGCGGTCGCCTGCGTCGCGAACGACGTATAATAGTGCAGGAAGAGGAGGCCGAAGCCGAGCGCCAGCGACAACACGATGCCGATGGCGATGTCACGGTTGCTGATGCGCTCGCTCAAAGCGCCCATCACCACGCCGGCGGCGAGCGTGAAGCCGAGCAGGCCCCAGAGCGGCGCAAGGCCGATCAGCCCGGCGCCGGTCGCCCCGGCAAAGCCGATATGGGAGAGCGCGTGGCCGGCGAAAGTCTGGCCGCGCATCACCAGGAAATAGCCGACAATGCCCGACACCACCGCCACGATGCCGGCGGCGGCGAAGGCATTGTTCATGAAGTCGTATTGGAACATGTCAGTGCTCGTGGCCGTGATCGTGACCATGCTCGTGCACGTGCTCGACGCGCTCGACGTCGCGGCCGCGCGACATCACGAAGATGTGGCCGTCGGCGCGCACCACGCTGATGTCGGTGCCGAACAGGCGCGACAGCACCGGCGCGGTGACGACTTCCTCCACGGTGCCGAGCACCGCCTGGCCGCTGCCGAGATAAAGCACGCGGTCGAGCGTGCCGAGCAACTGGTTGAGTTCGTGCGCGCTGAAAAGAACCGTGATGCCGCGGTCGCGGCAGACCTTGCGCACCACGTCGATCGCCACCTCCTGATGGCGCGCGTCGAGGCTGATCAGCGGCTCGTCGAGCAGCAGCAATTTCGGCGAGCCGATCAGCGCCTGCGCCAGCAGCAATCGCTGCCGCTCGCCGCCGGAAATATCGGAGAGCGGACGGCTGGCCAGATCGCGCGCGCCGACCGAATCGAGCGTCGCCTCGATCATGCGGCGGTCGGCGGCCGCAAGCGACGGCAGGCCCCAGCGCTCGCCGTGCAGCGAGCTTGCGATGAAATCGAGGCCGCGGACGCGCAGATCCGGCAGTACGGTGCGCACCTGCGGCAGATAGCCGATGGTCCGGTCGCCGCGCTGCGGCGCGCGGCCGAACACGTGCAACATTCCGGAACTCGGCGGCAGCAGCCCGAGGATGGCGCGCATCAACGTGGTTTTGCCGGCGCCGTTCGGTCCGAGCACGCCGATGAATTCGCCCGCGCGAATCGCGAAGCTCACATTAGACAGGACGCTATGGCCGGCAATCCCGATGGTTGCGCGGTCCAGTTCAACGACATTCATGAAGACGGACCTGCCAACGCCTTCTCTGTATCATTGAGCTGCGTCAGCATCCAGTCCTGATAGGTGAGCCCGGGCGGGGCGGTCTCGGTCACGCCGACCACCGGGATCTTGGCGGCGCGCGCCAGCTCGACCAGGTGCTGCACGATCTTGCTGGACGCCTGCTTGTTGTAGAACATCACGCGGACCTTGTGGTCCTTGAGGTCCTGCTCGAAGGCGGCGACGTCGCGCGCGCTCGGCTCAGTGTCGTTCATGATCGCGAGCTGGAAGCGCTCGTTGCGCATCTGCAAGCCGAGCGCTTGCGCCATGTAGCCGAACACCGGCTCGCTGGCGGTGATGGCGACGTTTGAGTATTTCCCGCGGATGGCGGCGATCTTGTCGTTGAGCGGCTTGAGCGATGCCTCGAACGCGGCGAGCCGCGCGTCATAGTCCTTGCCGTGCGCGCGGTCGGCTTTGGCGAAGTCCGCATCGAGCGCGCGCGCGACGGCGATGATGACCGAAGGGTCGTACCACAGATGCGGATTGTCGCCCGCTTTGTGGCGCGTCAGCGCGGCCACGTTGATCGTGAGGCGGCCCGCGCGCGGCGCCGCGGCGAGCAGCTTCTCCATCCAGGGGTCGTAGTCGGCGCCGTTGACGATGGCGACCTGCGCGCCTGCGATCTGCTTGACGATGCCCGGCGTGGTCTCGAACAGATGCGGGTCCTGGTCGGGGTTGTTCATGATGCTGACGACCGTGACCCGGTCGCCGCCGATCTGGCGGGCGATGTCGCCATAGAAATTCTCCGCCGCCACCACAGCAATCTTGCCGTCGGCGGCGCGGGCGGCGCGGCGGCGGGGCGAGGGTCAGCGCGGCGAGGGCGAGGATGGCGGCGAGCCCGGCGGCGGTTTTCATCGGTGGAAAGCCTGCAGGTGTGAGCGGAAACGGGTACCCGTGCGCAATATGTAACATTATAACATATCGCATGGCAAGGCCGCCGCCGGGCGGCCGGCGGACCGGCTTGTGCCGACCGCATTGCGCAATCAACCCGGGCAGAATTGATTAAAGCAACTTTAATTTTTCCTACGTAGCTTTACGTAATCGCAATTCGTTGAATGACCAATCGATTGCGCGGCCGAGACGGCGGGAAGAATTTCCGCTGAAGAGGGACCGAATTTGTCTCAAGCCCTGCAAATTATCGACGAACTCGAAGTTGCGCTCAAAAGCAATTCGACCGAACGCCACCTCTCGATCTTGAAGAGCGTCACCGGTCTGTTTCTGGCGGGCCACGATCGCCTCACCGAGGAAGTCTCCGCGGTGTTCGACGGCGTCATGGTGCGCCTGATCGAGCATGTCGAAAGCCGCGCCCGGGTCGAGCTGAGCCGCGAGGTCGCGCCGCTCGCCAACGCGCCGGAAAACGTCATTCAGCGCCTCGCCAGCGACGACGACATCGCCGTCGCCGGACCGGTCTTGGCGCAGTCGCCGCGGCTGACCGACGCGAACCTGGTCGAGATCGCCGAGAGCAAGGGCCAGTCGCACCTGAGCAAGATCGCTGAGCGCGCGCAACTCAGCCCGGTGGTCACCGACGTGCTGGTCGATCGCGGCGACCGCGAGGTGGTCACCAAGGTCGCGGACAATATCGGCGCGCGGTTCTCGTCGACCGGCATGTCGATGCTGGCGATGCGCGCGAGCGGCGACCACGAACTCACTCAGGCGATGACCCGGCGCCCCGATATCTCGCCCGCGCTGTTCAAGCGGCTGCTCAGCCACGCGACCGAGGAGGCGCGCCAGCGCATGCTGGCCGCGGCCGGGCCGGACCAACGCGCGGCGATCAACCGCGTGCTCACGCAGATCGCGGCGCAGGCCGGCACCATGACCGTATCCGCGAAGGAATTCGCTGCCGCCGAGCGTCTGGTGCATTCCTTCAGCCAGGACACCGAGCAGACCCGTTCCAAGGTGCTGCAATTCGCCGACGGCAACCGCATCGCGGAATTGGTCGCCGCGCTGTCGATCCTGAGCGGCGTGCCGATCTCGCTGGTCGCGCGGCTGATCTGCGATAGCGAGCCGTTTGGCGCGATGGCGCTGTGCAAGGCGATCGGGCTGGAATGGATGATCGCGCATTCCGTGCTCGACAATCTCCCGGGCATCAGCGAGGAGCGCGAGGAGAAGCTCGAAGAGATGTGCGCGGAGTACGACCGGCTGTCGACCGAGTCGGCCGAGCGCCTGCTCGGTTATTGGCAAGCCTGCCAGTCGCGCCGGGAACTGCCGAATTAAGACCGGAAAGCCGAAGCGTAGAGGCCCGAAACGGTCTGCTGCGGTATTTCGATAGGGTATGACCGCTCGTCAGGCCATTGCTAATCGATTTTTACGAAATTGCCAGCGCGTTTTTAACGATCATACAGCGATTTTCTGGCAAACCGCGCAGTGACAAACCGGGAACGGGATCCGATGTCATTGCTGCTGCGAACGCAACGTCCGAAAAAATCCACCTATGACCGCGGCGTGGTCGCCTGCGTAAAATGTGCGGCGCCGATTTATGTCTACAAATTGAAATCGCTGCCCGACGAATTTTCCGTGCGTTGCACGCATTGCGGCGACCGCGGCATTTATGCAAAGCGTGCGATCGGCATCGAAAGCTTGCCCGAGCGGCGCAGGAAGCCGCGAGCGTAGCCGCCGCCGCGCAGCGACCGGCGGCAACACCGGCCGCCACCGAATAGCCGCATAGTCTTGTCAATTCCGTGCCGTCTCACCGACTCATATCCCCCTACGCAAAACGGAAGAATCTTATGAAAAAGCACTTGCTGATTGCGAGCACGTTTGTCGCGGCGCTCGCCATGCCGTTGGCCGCACACGCGCAAGGTGTCCCCGGCGGCGCCGCGCATGGCTTCGATGAAGGCAATCGCATCGCCGGTCCGGTCGGCGCGGTCGTTGGCACCGCGGTTGGTGGCGTGATCGGCGGCGTCGAAGGCGTGCTCGGCACCGATCAGCGCTACTACGTGGCGGAGACGCCGTATCATCATCGCCACTGGCGTCATCGCCGACATTATCGCTGAACGTGAACGGCGCCGATCGCTCTCATCCGATTTGTGACGTCATGCCCGGCGCTTGCGCCGGGCGTTTCGTTTTGCGGACGCGGTTCCAATTCACATGCCTTCGTGCTTTCGCCTTGACAGCGCGCTCGGCGCGGTCCGAGTATGAGCATCGCGAGATAGGCACGGAGGTTTGTATGACACCACCGGGTCAGAGGGCCGCGATGATTGCTGTCGCAAACGTCCGGGCGGCAGCATAGCGGCGGATTTGCGGACGGCACGCCGGGAGCGGCCGTCGCGGGTCGCATCAGTCAGGCAAGACCCCAATTCGGCCGTTCCCGACGCGCATCCCGCCTTTGTTGCGAAATCCAGACATCGCATGTGCATGCGCGTCCGCTCTCGTTGCGGCGGCGCATCGGCCATTTGTCTAACCGATCTTGCGCTGCGCGATGTGCCGGTCGACGCCTTGCCGGCCTTCCTCGGTTTCCGCCATCCAGATGTTCTGGTGCGCTTTGTGTTTCGTTTCGTCCCACTCGTGCGCGACGCTGTCGCCCATGAACACGACGAACACCTCGCATCCGTCGGGGTATTCATAGGGGCCGTGCAATTCGTCCCAGCCGAACACGTAGTCGCCCGGCCGCAGATCCTTGCCGGCCACGCACATGCGGCCCTTGAGCACGACGATGGAGTGCCAGCTCTTGTGCGCGTGTTCGGGCTCGACATAGCCGGGCGGAAATTTGACCTTCATGTCGACCCGCCCCATCGCCGTGTCGTGCGCGAATATCTTGACCTGCACGCCCTCCGGCAATTTCAGAACGGATTTCGATCCCTCCTGCCAGGGAATCTCGTCGTCGTGGATGGCGCGGAAGGTGTGGTCGTAGGCCGGCTGTGGATCGGGCTGCATGGTCTTTTCTCGCACGCTGATTTTACTCGCGCCGACGATAACAGACGGCGAGGGCGTCGCAAAAGCTGCGCGCTAGCCCGCGAGCACGTATACGAGCAGGATGACGAAGCCGCCGACCGCCAGCGTGGCGTGAGCGCCGATCAAGGCCCCCGAAAGCCGCTTTTGGCGCAGCCGCGCCGCCAGTTGCATAAGCCCGATCATTGCGGCCGGCGCGAGCAGCACGGCGGCGATCATGCCGAAGGACCCGACGCCCTGAGCCACGCCGCGCGGCGGCCCACGCAACGCGAGCGCGAGTATCCCGAAGCCTATCACCGCGATGAGCCCGTGCAGCGCGCCGAGCGGCCAGGGAGGCGGCGCGGCGCCCTCGCGCAAATGCAGCACCGCCAGAACGCAGCCCAGCAGTACGGCGAGTGAGAGCAGGATGAAGGCGGCGTTCAGCATTGTGGGGAAAGCCTCTCGGGCGAAGGCGCGACACCATCGATCAGGTTTGATCGCCGTATCGTTCCGCGACTGCGGCGGCAACGAACATCTTGCGCCCCTGTCGGCCGGGAGTCGTGCCATGCGCGGCGCACCAAGCCCCGAACGTGGCCGGATCGATGCGCACCCGCATGACGGGGTGCCCGTAGGCCTTGAGCCCCGTCTCCATCTCGACGGCCATCTTGCGCCACTCGGCCCAGCTGCGCGGCATCGTGTTGCCGTCCTCGAAAATCGTCAGCAGCGCCGGATAGTCGGCCTCGTCCACCCAATAGACGCCGACGGCCGGGAGCGGTTTTTCTTCGGAAGGGATCATGGGGGTGAGACTAGCACAGCGCGCGTGCGAGTTCCGTCAATGTCCTGTTGCATGAATGTCCGATGCTGCGCACAATGCGGTTCAACAACAGCGTGCAGCATGCGTAAGAGTTCCAGCCAGAAACCTGTTCCCCCAGAGGACCGTACCGTCCATTGCCTCAGCCGCCGTGCGGTGCTCGCCGGCCTGCCGCTGTTGCTGGCCGGCTGCGTCACCGCCGATTATGGCGCCGTGAGCGATAGCGGCTTCATTACCCCGCCTATCGACATGACCGCCGTCGACTCCAGCATGCTGCGCCAGGAAGTGGCCTGGCACGGCAAGGAGAAGCCGGGCAGCATCGTGGTCAACGTGCCGGAACGCCACCTCTATCTGGTCGAGGCCGGCGGCAAGGCGATCCGCTACGGCGTCGGCGTCGGCCGCACCGAGGGCACGAATTTCCGCGGGTCCGCGATCGTTGGCCGCAAGGAGAAATGGCCGCACTGGACGCCGACCGCCAACATGATGGCGACGATGCCACGCTATAAGCCCTACGCCGGCGGGCTCGACGGCGGTCCCGACAATCCGCTCGGCGCCCGCGCGCTTTATCTCTACCGCGACGGCCACGACACATTTTTCCGCCTGCACGGCACCACCGAGCCGGAGTCCATCGGCCAGGCGGTGTCGAGCGGCTGCATCCGCCTGTTCAATCAGGACATCATCGACCTCTACAACCGCGTGCCGGTCGGCACTCATGTGACGGTGGTGCAGGGTTGAGGCGAACGCTGCGAGATTAAGGGGGGCTGCATTTGCGAAGCTTGCACCTGGCCGCTCTTTGCGCGGCATTTGCCGCGGCGTCCGTGACATCGCTCTCCGCCGCCGAGCCCGCCTACATCGGCACCTGGAAATTCACCGGCGCGGTGGTCGCGCCGTGGGCCGATCCGCAGCAGCGCAAGCCCGACGAGAAGGAGCGCGCGCGTCTCATCGGCAAGACCATCACTATCGGCGCCAAAGCGATCGCCGGCCCGCCGCCGTTCCCCTGCAAGGGAGCGCATTACGCGATCAAGGATTACACCGCCGGCCTGTTGTTCCAGGGCGCCTTCGAGGAAATGCGGTCGAAGGACAAGTCGGTCGATCCGAACAAGCTCGCCGCCGCGCTGGGCTTCAAGGGCGCGAGCTTCAAGACGCTGGAAACCGGCTGCGAGTTCGACTTCCATTTCGTCGACGAGGGCACGGCGGAAATCGGCCTCAACGACTATGTCTATACGCTGAAGAAGCAATAGCGCCGGGCGGCTCGGAATCGGTCTTTGTGCTCCGACCCCAAATTCTCTTATATGAGCCCCCGAACCGGCCTCCAATTCAGGGCCGCCCTCACGTCCGAGCCGCACCTCACGGGAATTGAGCGAATGAACGTCCATACCAGCGCGGCCGGCGAGACAATCCTGATCGAGAAGGACGTCGAAGTGCCGATGCGCGACGGCGCGCGGCTTTTGGCCGACGTGTTCCGCCCGAAAGCCGGCGCGCGCGTGCCGGCGATGCTTAATCTCGGGCCCTATCAGAAGGACAAAGTCTGGATTCCGCCCGACACGCTGGAGGAGAAGCCGAACCCTTACATGAATTGGGAGACCGTCAATCCGCTCTGGTGGGTGCCGCGCGGCTATGCCGCCGTGCGCGTGGACGGGCGCGGCAGCGGGAGATCGCCCGGCCAGTGCGAGCCGTGGTCGCTCGCCGAGTCGATCGACTTCTACGACGCCATCGAATGGGCGGCGGCGCAGCCCTGGTGCAACGGCAAGGTCGGCCTTAGCGGCATTTCCTATTTCGCCATCAACCAATGGTTCGCCGCCAACCAGCAGCCGCCGTCGCTGAAGGCGATCATCCCATGGGAAGGCTTCGCCGATCTCTACCGCGATGCGCTGTTCCACGGCGGAATCCTGAGCGTGTTCATGACCAACTGGTTCACCGCGCATCTGATGCATCATACCGTGGGCCGCGCTTCACAGCAGATCCCCAACGCCTGGGCCACCAACACCCTGCATTTCTGGCTGAGCAACAATCTCGACAGCGGCGCGTTCCGCGGCGCGCAGGCGCAATGGGACAAGATCACCGTGCCGATGCTCTCGGTCGGCAACTGGTCGGGCATGGCGCTGCACCTGCGCGGCAACACGGAAGCCTTCATGCGCGCCGCCTCCAAGCACAAGAAGCTGCGCATGCAGGCCGGCACCCACGTGCATCCGTTCTACACCGAGGAGGGGCGGGCGGATCAACTGCGCTTCTTCGACTACTGGCTGAAGGACATCGACAACGGCGTGATGGACGAGCCGCCGGTCAAGCTGGCGATCCGCAAGGGCCGCGACGAGATCGAATGGCGCCACGAGCACGAATGGCCGCTCGCGCGCACGCAGTGGACGAAATTCTATTTCGATTTGTCGAAAGCCGTCGACGGCAAGGAGCCACGCGTCGGCGCACTGGTGCGCGAAAAGCCGGCCAAGGAAAATTCGTGCAGCTATCCGTCGTTCAACCTCGGCTCGATGGGCTCGACTTCGGCGGCCTCGTCGCAGGTGATGGGCGGCGGCATCAAGCCGGGCATGGGCGTGTCGCTGGAGACGCCGCCGCTCGAGCGCGACACCGAGATCACCGGCCCGCTCGCCGCCTCGTTCTGGGTCTCGAGCGAGAGCGAGGACATGGACCTGTTCCTCACGCTGCGCAATTTCGACGCTGACGGCAACGAAGTGCTGGAGACCGGCCAGCAGGGCACGCCGGTGCCGGTGGCCAAGGGCTGGCTGCGCGTCTCGCACCGCGAGCTCGACCCCGACTTGACGCTGCCCTATCGCCCCTATCACAGGCATAAGCGCCGGCTGTTCCTGAAGCCCGGCGAGATCGTCAAGGTCGACGTCGAGATCTGGCCGACCTCGATGGTGTTTCGGAAAGGCCATCGCATCCGGCTCGACATCCAGCCGCGCGACGGTGTCGGCAGCCAGTCCTACATGCACTATCACGCCGACTACAACACCGGCGCCAACACCGTCTATGCGGGCGGCGAGCGGGAATCCTATTTGCTGCTGCCGGTGATTCCGCCGAAGTAGGGCGGCTGCATCCGCCTGTCCAATCGGACCATCGTCGATCTCTGCAGCCGCGTGCGGCGCGGCCCGCCGCTTCGATCACGACATCCGCGTCGCCAAAGTGGCAATGACGGCATAGGCCGCGGCCTCGTCGAAATGCGTGAGCTCCAGGCCGAATGGCTCCTCGCGCCGGATCGCCGCCGCAACGACGCAGTAGGCGAAGGCCAGGATCAGCATGTTCGCCAGCGTCTTGCCGAATTCTTGCTGGCCGAGCGCGGCGAAGCCGCTGAAGATTGCCAGCCGCATAAAAAAGCGGGTCAGCGCATAGGCTGACCCGAAGTGGGGGATATCGGGAGTTTTCCGCATTCCAGCTCGACGGTCGCTCAGGCGAAATTGTCGCAACAGATCGCGGTGGCGGCTGTCAGCCCGACTTGCGGCACCGTCGGCGAACCGATTTCGCGCGCACCGCTGATTCGACGGCGCGCGTCGATGAACGCGCTGAGGATGGCCAGCGCCAGCACGTCGTGCCTGGCGTCCGCCGTGTCATCGAATTCCACGGGCAGATCGGGCTGCTGGGAGAGCGAGCAGAACCATTCGCCGTCGTCATGGATGAGGCGGCGCAGCTTCCATGCCGGCAGTTCGATCTCGATCAGCGCGAGCGCCACGTCGCTCCAGGCGGCGGCCTCGATCAATCGATCGATGCGGGCGGCCTTGCCGGCTTTGTGCAGCACCTGGACCCGCGTGCAGGCGTCCGCGACGACATCGGCAATGAGATCGGACGTGATCGCCGGCGCCAGCCGAAGCCGCGCCGTCAGCCGGTCGAGACGTTCCTGGTGTTTCGGATCGGACAACATGACATCATCTCAATGAGTTGGTCAGCGCGACGAAACGACCCGGTCCATGCCGTCGATCCGCATGGCGGGCTCGCCCTGAACGGCATGCTTCTCCCGCCATTTCGGACCCGGGCCGCGCATATAGTGCCGCTCGGGATTGTACGCGGTCGCCGCTTTCCATCGCCGCGCGACGGCCGACACGAGAAATGAAAGGACGCGGACCATTTTTTACATCCCCTGCGTCGTGTTCAGTTCGAACGGGCCGGGCACCATGACGACCGCGTGCGGGCTTCCGTTGTCGAACATCGCGAACCGCAAAGCTTCGGCGCGGTTGACGAAAAGTCTGCCGTAGTGCCCGTGCGGACCCTGGACCACCCAGTTCCCGTCGCGGTTTTTGCCGATCATGCACAGCGACCGCAGCGCTGAACGGGTCGGGTTGGCTTGTCCCATGGCACGATCTCCTCACGCCACTAACGCCCGATATATGCGGACGGGTGCATAGGGATTCGATTGGGAAAGCGCCGCCAATTTATAAGGAAGGCATAAAGACCGTGCCGCAGCCTGCCCCCTCTTGCGCGAGAGGGTTGGGGAGGGGGGTGGCGCGGGTGTGAACGTTAAGTCCGGTTGCCTGATGCGCTTGTGTTTATGATGCCTATATGACCAAGGTGCTTACGTAAGACCTCTTCATTTTATTGTGCTCGTGACGACCTGCATTGTGCGGCTGCGGGGCGCGTGCCGTCGCATCGTTTCATTGAAAAGGTTCTGGACATGACCAAAATCATCGCTCCGCCTCACACCATGAGCATGGCTGACCGTGTGACGTATGGAGTCGTCGCCGGCGTCGTTGTCTTAGGCATCCTCGCGTTTATCTTTTTGCAGTAACCGCGGCTTAAGCGCCCGCGCCTTGTCTGCTTTTGGCCCATCGGCCGGTCCGTCTCGGGCGGCGGCCCCCGGCCGTTCAATCAGCGCGTAGGGCGGGCTAGCCGAAAGCGGGACCCGTCAGACACTTTTGATAGGGCGGATGACGCTCCATCATTCAACTCAGTCCGAACCTGCGCGTGCACCACGTCTTCACGAGATGCGTCAGGACGGCATAGCTGACGAGAATCAGGCCGAGGTAGATCCAGTAAGTCGGCGGCAGCGGCACGAAGCCCAACGCGCCGCCAAACCACGAAAACGGAAGCGCGATCCCGACCGCGGCGATGATAAGACTTGTCGCAATCACCGGCGCACTAGCCCTGCTCTCGAAGAACGGCACCTTGGCGGTGCGGATGATATGGATGATCAATGTTTGGGTGAGCAAACTCTCCACAAACCAGCCGGTCTGGAACAGCGGCGCCTTGTCCCACGCATGGAAGATGGCGAGCATCACGAAGAACGTGGCGTAATCGAAGATCGAGCTGATCGGTCCGATCAGCAGCACGAATTTCGACATGTTGCCGATGTCCCACCGCCGCGGGACCGCCAGGTATTCGGCGTCGACGTTGTCGGTCGGGATCGTGGTCTGCGAGAAGTCATAGAGCAGGTTGTTGGTGAGCACCTGGATCGGCGCCATCGGCAGGAATGGCAGGAAGACGCTGCCGCCGATCACGCTGAACATGTTGCCGAAGCCTGAACTCGCCCCCATCTTGATGTACTTGGTGATATTGCCGAAGACCTTGCGCCCTTCGATCACACCGTCGCCGAGCACCGCCAGGCTCTTTTCCAGCAGGATGATATCGGCCGTTTCCTTGGCGATGTCGACGGCGCTCTCCACCGAGATGCCGACGTCCGCCGCCTTGAGCGCCGGTCCATCGTTGATGCCGTCACCCAAATAGCCGACGACGTGTCCCTTGCGGTGCAGGGCATCGATGATCGCCGCCTTCTGGGCCGGCGAGACCTTCGCAAACACCGTCGCGGTCTCGGCCAAATCCGCCAGTTGATCGGGCGACAGCGTCTCGATCTCACTGCCGAGAACGATATGATCGACGGGCAGCCCGACGTCGTGACAGATCTTGCGCGTGACAATGTCATTGTCGCCGGTCAGGATCTTCACCTGCACGCCACGGGCCTTCAGCGTGGCAATGGCCGGACCGGCGGTCTCCTTCGGCGGGTCGAGGAACGCGATATAGCCGAGCAATGTGAGGCCGGCCTCGTCCGCGACGGAATAGGTCGCCTGCGCGGGCGGCATTTCCTTGAAAGCGACGGCGATCACGCGAAAGCCATCCGCGTTGAGCTTGGCCGTCGTCTCCTTGGCTTGGGCGAAGTGGCTCGGGTCGAGCGCGCCGGTCTCGCCATTGTCGGCGTAGCGCGTGCAGACCGCGAAAATCTCTTCGACGGCGCCTTTGCAGATCAGAATGTGGGCGTCGTCGCCGCGCTTGAGCACGACCGACATCCGGCGCCGCTCGAAGTCGAAGGGAATCTCGTCGATCTTGCTGAAGCGTTCCTCGACCTTCAGTTTCTCTTCGAGTTCGACATGTTTCAGGACGGCGACATCGAGCAGGTTCTTGAGGCCGGATTGGTAGAGACTGTTCAAGTAGGCGTATTCGAGAACGCGGTCGGAATCCTTGCCGTTCAGGTCGAGATGGCGCTTGAGGACGACCAAGTCCTGCGTCAGCGTGCCGGTCTTGTCCGTGCACAAAACGTCCATCGCCCCGAAGTTCTGGATGGCGTTGAGGCGCTTGACGATGACCTTCTTCTTCGACATCGCCATCGCGCCCTTGGCGAGATTGACCGTCACGATCATCGGCAGCATCTCGGGCGTCAGCCCCACGCCCACGGCGACCGCGAACAGCAGCGCCTCGAACCAATTGCCCTTGCTCAGGCCGTTGATCACGAACACGAGCGGCGCCATGATCGCGATGAGGGCGATCATCATCCAGGTGATCCGCGTGATGCCCTTGTCGAAGCTGGTCAGCACGCGCTGCTCGGCGATCGCGCCCGCCACTTGACCGAAAGCCGTGCGGGCGCCGGTGAGCACGACCACCCCGGAGCCGACGCCGCTGACGACAACGCTGCCCATGAAGCAGATGTTGGGGAGATCGAACGGCGTCTCCGCGGCGCCGGCATGGGGTTGCGCGTTCTTCTCGAGCGGCATCGCCTCCCCGGTCAGCGTCGACTGGTTGACGAAGAGATCCTTCGCCGAGATCAGCCTGCACGTCCGCGGGGATCATGTCGCCGGCCGACAGCAGCACGATGTCGCCGGGCACCAGCTGTTCGATCGGGACTTCGTCGTGCTCTTTCGCCGCGCCGGGGACGTTCCGGCGCACGGTCGCGGTGATCAGCACCATCCGGCGCAGCGCGTCGGCGGCCTTGTTCGAACGATGTTCCTGGACGAAGCCCAGTGAGATGCTCAGGGCCACCATGACCGCGATCACGATGGCGACCCGCTGATCGCCCGTAATGTAGGACGCCGCCGCGAGCGTCAGCAGCAGCAGGTTGAGCGGGTTCATGGACCGGCTGACCAGCTCGCCGACGATCGTGTGCCGCGCCTGATGCGTGATTTGGTTGAGACCGACCGCGCGCAGCCGCGCATCGACCTCGTCGGGCGTGAGCCCTTCCGCGGTTCCGCGCAGCCGGTGCAGCGCTTCCTCCGGCGCGAGGCCGGCGATCTCCCCGAGGCTCACGCCGCTCGCGGCCAGGCCTTCGGGCGCGGCCGGCGCTCGGCGCCACAGCCGAGCGAGGAGGGACGTGAAGGCGGCTCGGCCGTGTTGCGCCACGCGCTCGTCTCCATTGCCGGCACCGGGTAGAAATCGCGCGAAACTCGTCGCAGGGCCATCGATCCTGACGGGGCGAAAGGACGCCTGATTGTGTCGATCAGCCGCGCGCCGGGAGATATTAGACCTAAATCAAATGGGCGCGTCGGCTTCCTCCCCCGATACGGAGAAAAGCCGGATCGCAGGGCGGGGCACCCGCCCTTTTGCACCCCCGCCCCAGACCCCCTATATCTCCCCCTCACGGAGCCCCCATTTCATGACCGACGCGACCGCGACCCCCGCCAAAATCCCCGTTACCGTGCTCACCGGCTATCTCGGCGCCGGCAAGACCACGCTCTTGAACCGCATCCTGTCCGAGCCGCACGGCAAGAAATTCGCCGTCATCGTCAACGAATTCGGCGAGATCGGCATCGACAACGAGCTGGTGGTCAACGCCGATGAGGAAGTGTTCGAGATGAACAACGGCTGCATCTGCTGTACCGTGCGCGGCGACCTCGTGCGCATCATCGACGGGCTGATGCGGCGCAAGGGCAAGTTCGACGCCATCATCGTCGAGACCACCGGCCTCGCGGACCCCGCGCCGGTGGCGCAGACCTTCTTCATGGACGAGCAGGTCGGCGCCAAGACCAAGCTCGACGCGGTGGTGACGGTCGCCGACGCCAAGTGGCTTAAGGAGCGGCTTAAGGACGCGCCCGAGGCCAAGAACCAGATCGCCTTTGCCGACGTCATCCTGCTCAACAAGACCGACCTGGTCGAGCCGGCCGAGCTTGCCGAGATCGAGGCGCGCATCCGCGGCATCAATCCTTATGCCCGCCTGCACCGCACCGAGCGGGCCCAGATCGACATCGCCGAGGTGCTGGGCCGCAACGCCTTCGACCTCGATCGCATTCTCGACATCGAGCCCGCCTTCCTCGAGGCCGAGGAAGAGCACGTGCACGAGCATGAACATGGCCACGATCACGATCACGTTCACGTTCATCATCATGGCGAAGGACACAATGAGGTCCACGTTCACCACGGCCTAAAGCATTACCACGACGAGGACATGCAGTCGGTCGCGCTCAAGACCGACAAGCCGCTCAACCCGGACAAGTTTTTCCCCTGGGTGCAGGATCTGGTCGCCACCGACGGGCCCAGCATCCTGCGCAGCAAGGGCATCCTGTCGTTCAAGGACGATCCCGAGCGCTTCGTGTTCCAGGGCGTGCACATGATTCTCGACGGCGATCACCAGCGTCCCTGGAAAGAGGGCGAGGAGCGTTATAGCCGCATCGTCTTCATCGGACGGAATTTGCCGGAAGAAAAAATCCGCACCGGCTTCGAAAGCTGCGTGGCTTGATCCCTCCCCCTTCGGGGGAGGGATCACCCGCCGGAACGCCCGCGAATTTTAGAATGTCCGACACCTCCGCCTCCATGCCCTCGCTCGCCGACCGCGTCCGCCCGATCGCGGCGGGCGGCACGATCGTCGGCGTGCATTTTCTGGGCAAGACGCCGGTGTTCGTGCTGGGCGAGGAGGCGCTGCTGTTTGCCGGCGAGAACGAGCCGCGCGTCGCCATCCATGCCGGCGGGATTCTCGCGAGCGCGTCTGACGGCAAGCGCATCGTCACCGGCGGCGATGACGGCACGCTGGTCGCCACCGAACACAACGGCGAACATCGCATCTTCGCCACCGACGACAAGAAACGATGGATCGATCAGATCGCGCTCGGGCCGGATGGCGCCGTCGCCTGGTCGGCCGGCAAAACCGCGCACGTGCTCACCAAAAAGGGCGAGCCGCGGAGCCTGGAGGCGCCCTCGACGGTCGCCGGCCTCGCTTTCGCGCCCAAAGGTTTCCGCTTGGGCGTTGCGCACTACAACGGCGTCACGCTCTGGTTTCCCAACGCCGCCGGCGCCGCGCCGGAAAGACTGGAGTGGAAAGGCTCGCATCTGAGCGTCGTCTTCAGCCCGGACGGCAAGTTTCTCGTCACCGCCATGCAGGAGCCGACGCTGCACGGCTGGCGGCTGGCCGATGCCAAGCACATGCGCATGTCGGGCTATTCGGCGCGCGTGCGCTCGCTCTCATGGACCGCGGACGGCGACTTCCTCGCCACCTCGGGCTCCGAGCAGCTCATCCTCTGGCCGTTCGACAGCAAGGACGGCCCCATGGGCCGGCAGCCGAAGCTGCAGGCGCCGTCGCCGGCGCGCGTGGCCGTCGTGGCCTGCCATCCGCGCCAGCCGGTGATCGCGGTCGGCTACGCCGACGGCGCGGTTGTGCTGGTGCGCATCGACGACGGCGCGCTGATCGAGGTGAAGGCGAAGGGTGCATCGCCGGTGACCGCGCTTGGCTGGGATACCAACGGCCAGACGCTCGCCTTCGGCACCGAGGCGGGGGAAGCCGGCGCTTTGTCGTTTTAATTGCGGCGGTATTCCGTCCAAACAGTTCGGCTGCCGTTCAGCTTGCTTGTTCCACATTCGGGAACTTTCCGGTCTATCGTCCGTTGCCTGCTATCAATCGATTGCCCATGGGGACCGCTCAATGATCAACCAATCTATCGTGCGCCGCCTCTTGCTCGGCGCGGCGACGGGCGTTGCACTTGCCGTCGCCGGCGTGTCCGCGCCGATCGTCGCTGGCGCGCTGACGCCGGCCATCGCGCAAACCTCCGACGACATGGCCGCCGCGCTCGACGCCTACGGTCATTGGGTCAGCCACGCGCCCTATGGCGAGGTCTGGGTGCCGGACGGTGTGCCGCCGGACTGGCGGCCCTATGAATACGGCCACTGGGTCTATACCGACGACTGGGGCTGGTACTGGGTCTCCGACGACCAAGAGGATGACTGGGGCTGGGTCGTCTATCACTACGGCCGCTGGGCGCACGATCCCCGCCTCGGCTGGTTCTGGGTGCCGGGCGACGAATGGGCGCCGGCCTGGGTCGATTGGCGCTACGGCGGTGACGACATCGGCTGGGCGCCGCTGCCGCCCGACGACCTGGTCGACGCCTATGACGACAACGCCGAGTATTGGAGCTTCGTGCCGCTGCGCTACATCGGCGAGCCGGAGCTGCGCCGCTACTATGTGCCGCGCGACCGCCGCACGGTCCTCTTGCGCGACACCCGCATCATCAACCGGCCGGTGCACATCGAGGGTCGGCGGCTCTGGGTCAATCCGGGCCTGGCGCCCGGCTTCATCTCCGGCCGCACGCATGTGACGTTGCATTCCTATAGCGTGCGCCCGCGAGTGTTCGGTGGCACCTCCGGCGTGCAAGGCGCGGTAACCATCCGCCGCGACGAGCTGCGCAACAAAGGCGATATCCGGCGCGTCGCGCCGGTGACCATCCAGCGCACGACGACGGCGATTGCGCCGATCGTCGGCGCGCCGCCGCCGAAGCCGCTCGGCAAGGGTGAGCACGGCCAGCTCGGCAGTCATCCGCCGCGCGCCGTGCAGGGCATCGTGGCGCCGCAACCGCAAACGCCGGCCGGGCCGGCGCCGAAGGGCCCGGCCGCGATCCAGCATAACGGCCCGGCGCCCGTGGTGACGTCGCCACCGCCGCCGAAAGTGCAGACGCCAGAACGGCACGAGGAACGCCGCGTGGTGACACCGCCCGGAGGCGCCGGAGCTCCAGCCGGCGGACCGCCGCCGCAACCGAATGTCGTGCATCCGGTTTCGCCGCCACCGCCGCCGAAACAGCCAACGCCGCCGCCACCCGTGCATGCGGCTCCGCCGCCCCCGCCCGTGGTGCATGCGCCGCCCCCGCCACCACCTGTGCACACGCCTTCGCCGGCCGCCGTGCATGCACCACCGCCACCTGCGGTACATGCACCGCCACCGCCTCCGCCCAAGGCGCCACCAGCGTCGTCGAATCGGCCTCCGCCGAAGCCGGGCGAGAAGCCGCCCGAGCCGCCGAAGTAACCTGGCGCGATCGATGAAAACGAAACGGGCGGCCGCGAGACCGCCCGTTGCTCATTCACGTCGCTGCGCTCAGCGCACCAGCACGTTCTTGAACTGCCAGGGGTCGCGCTTGTCGATCTCTTCGGGGAACAGACCCGGCCGGCCGGCAAGCGGCGTCCAGTCGGTGTAGGCGCCAATCACCGGGCCGAGATAGGGCGTCTGCACTTCGAGGCAGCGGCGAAAATCCATTTCGTCGGCCTCGACGATACCGGTATTCGGGTTCTCCAGCGCCCACACCATCCCGGCCAGTACGGCCGACGTGACCTGCAGGCCGGTCGCGTTCTGATAGGGCGCGACGTCGCGGGTCTCGTCGATCGAGAGCTGCGAGCCGTACCAATAGGCGTTCTTCTTGTGGCCGTAGAGCAGCACGCCGAGTTCGTCGATACCGTCGGCGATCTCGTTCTCGTCCAGGATGTGGATGTCCTTCTGCTTCTTGCCGGCATGGCCGAACATCTCGTGCAGCGACAGCACCGCGTCGTTGCAGGGGTGATAGGCGTAGTGGCAGGTCGGCCGGTAGAGCGTCTTGCGACCTTGCCGCAGCGTGAAGTAGTCGGCGATCGAGATCGAACTCATTGTGGGTAACCAGGAAGCCGTATTGCGCCTGCGCGGTCGGCGTCCAGGACCGCACGCGGGTGTTGGCGCCCGGCTGGGTCAGATAGATCGCCGCCTGGCAGCCGGTCTTGTGCTTGTGGGCGTTGGCCGGCATCCACTTCTCATGGGTGCCCCAGCCGAGCTCGGACGGCTGCATCCCCTCGGAGATGAAGCCCTCGACCGACCAGGTGTTGACGAAGGCGTCCATCGGCTTGGGCTGCTTGGCGCGCTGGGTGTCGCGCTCGGCGATATGGATGCCTTTGACGCCGGCCTTCTTGGCGAGCCGGCCCCATTCTTCGCGCGTCTTCGGCTCCTTGAACTTGAGGCCGAGATCGCCGGCGACATTGAGCAACGCCTGCTTGACGAACCAGGACACCATGCCGGGATTGGCGCCGCAGCAGGACACCGCGGTGGGTCCGCCCGGCTTTTTGCGGCGAGCGGCGAGGATGGTCTCGCGCAGCGCATAGTTCGAGCGCGCCTCCGGCCCGAGCTTGGAATCGAAGTAGAAACCGACCCAGGGCTCCACCACGGTGTCGATATAGAGCGCGCCGATCTCGCGGCAGAGTTCCATGATGTCGAGCGAGGAGGTGTCGACCGACAGGTTCACGCAAAAGCCCTGGCCGCCGCCGGCGGTGAGCAACGGCGTGAGCAGGTGCCGGTAATTGTCCCGCGTGACGGCCTGATGGATGAAGCGGATGCCGCGCTCGTCGAGCAGGTGGCGGTCCTTGTCCTCGGGGTCGATCACCACGAAGCGGGACTTGTCGTAGCCGAAATGACGCTCGATCAGCGGCAACGTGCCTTTGCCGATCGAGCCAAAGCCGATCATTACGACGGGGCCGGTGATGCTGGCGTGAACGGGCCAATTCGTCATTGTTCAAAGCCTCCAACAATCTTTGGGTGATATCCGCCGCGGCGCGCAAACGGAAGGGCGCCACCGCGATTCCTACGCGGCGTCCACGAAATTCTCGCGATTTTGCTTAAGCCGCGCGGGCTTGGCGCGCTTGCTCGAGGCGGCCGGCGGCGCGCACCCGCCCAGCGGCGCCGTCGAGCGCACCTGGAACGAGCTCGAGCGCGAGCAGGCGATGGCGCTCGAATGGGCCGGGCAGCGTCAGCCCTGCGGCTTTCTCGCCCGTGAAGCCGAAGCGGCTGTAGTAGGGCGCATCGCCGACCAGGATGACCGCGCCGTGGCCGAGCCGGCGCGCGTCGCGCAACGCGCGGCGCACCAGACTGGCGCCGATGCCGCGATTGCGGCAGGAGGATTCGACCGCCACCGGTCCCAGCAGCAAGGCGGAGTGGCCGGTCGCGCAGGCCACGCTCCAGAGCCGTGCCGTGCCGATCACGCGCCGGCTGTCGGCGGCGATCAGGCTAAGGCCTTCGGCCGGCAGCCGGCCGTCGCGCAGGCGCTGCGAGGTCTTGCGGGTGCGGGTGTCGCCGAAGGCATCGTCGAGCAGCGCCTCGCGCGCTTCGACGTCGCTCGGCCGTTCTTGACGCAAAGAGATCATTTCAGGTCCTTCCCTGTCCGGCCGCGCGCGCAGGCGCGCGCTGACTGGACGCATTCAGTCGCGGTGAGGGGGAAGGGGAGGCGGCGAACCGCCTCCCGTCGATGTCAGATGTGGTAGGTCTTCAGCGGCGAGAAGCCGTTGAAGGCCACCGACGAGTAGGTCGCCGTATAGGCGCCGGTCCCTTCGATCAGCACCTTGTCGCCGATCTCCAGGCTCACCGGCAGCGGATACGGCTCCTTCTCGTACAGCACGTCGGCCGAATCGCAGGTCGGGCCGGCCAGCACGCAGGGGCTCATCGGGTCGCTGTCCCGCGCCGTGCGGATCGGGTAGCGGATCGATTCGTCCATGGTCTCGGCCAGGCCGCCGAACTTGCCGATGTCGAGGTAGACCCAGCGCACGTCATCTTCCTCGCTCTTCTTGGAGACGAGGACGACCTCGGCTTCGATGGTGCCGGCATTGCCGACCATGCCGCGGCCCGGCTCGATGATGGTCTCCGGGATACGGTTGCCGAAATGCTTGCGCAGCGCCTTGAAGATGGCGTTGCCGTAGGTTTTTACCGTCGGCACGTTCTTCAGGTACCTGGTCGGGAAGCCGCCGCCCAGGTTGACCATCGACAGGTTCATGCCGCGCTCCCCGCACTCCTTGAATACCGCGGCCGCCGAGGCGAGCGCGCGGTCCCAGGCATGCTGGTTACGCTGCTGGGACCCGACGTGGAACGACACGCCATAGGGCTCCAGGCCAGCTTTAAGGGCGTGTTCGAGGACGTCCACCGCCATGGCCGGCTCGCAGCCGAACTTGCGCGACAGCGGCCACTCCGCCCCGACGCAGTCGGAGAGGATGCGGCAGAAGACGCGGGAGCCGGGCGCCGCGCGGGCGACCTTCTCCACCTCGGCCTTGCAGTCGACCGCGAAGAGGCGGACGCCGAGCGCGAAGGCGCGCGCGATGTCGCGCTCCTTCTTGATCGTGTTGCCGTAGGAGACGCGGTCGGGCGTGGCGCCGGCCACCAACACCATCTCGATCTCGGCGACCGAGGCGGTGTCGAAGCAGGAGCCGAGCTTGGCCAGCAGCGAGAGCACCTCCGCCGCCGGGTTGGCCTTCACCGCGTAGAACACGCGGGTGTCGGGCAACGCCTTGGCGAAGGTATTGTAGTTGTCTTTTACGACGTCGAGGTCGACGACAAGGCAGGGGCCTTCGTCGGTGCGGTTACGCAGAAATTCTCGGATGCGCGTGGTCATTGACGCTATTCCCCAGAACTCAAGGGGGCTGCTAAAGCCCCATTTGCCGCGGCTTCTTGCGCTTGTGCCTGCGCGCGATGGGGACGCGCAGACGCTTACGCCAGGAGCCGCTGTGCTGCCTTGGATTGGATAGGGGAGACCCCCGTCCGCACGGCCGGCAAGGATGAACAAGCCTCTTCGGTGACCCGCGCCGGTGGTGGAGACCGGCAGAGACCAAGGAAGCCCGATCGTCGTTGCTTCAAGCCGCGTCCCCTGCTGAGAGCAGGGTTTGCCGGTTTCGCCTCCGGCTGCCGGTCAGATTTCTTGGAGAGCTTGGCTTTTCTCTCCAGGCGGCTGGCCGGCCTCTTGTCCGGCTACCTACCGACCGACACACGGCCACAGGCACGTGCGAAGTTGGGCACCGTTGAAATAAATAATTTTTTCGCGCGATGCAAGAGATTTAGTTCGCGCCGGGCAAAACTTCCTTAACTTTTTCCCAAGCGCAGGCCCGCGTCGGCGCGTGCGCGATCAGCCGCGCGCGGTGAACGGCTCGATCCGGTGTGCGTTGCGGATGAACTGCACCATGACGGCGATGCCGCAGAGCACGAACACGGCGTCGAGGATTCGCTGGCCGATGCTGCCGAGATCGAACAGCGTGGCGAGCGCCCACGAGCCGGCGAAGGCGGCGCCGAACACCTCGGCGCCGATCAGGATGGCGGCGCTGATCACGGTGACGACGTTGAGCCAGACGATGCGGCGGCTGCGAGCGGCCATGGCGGTCTCCCTTTGGCGGGCGCAATGTCCACGAATCCGCATGGCAGATCAAGTCCATAGGGGAACAGCCGGCGTTTGATTTTGGTCATGGCCGTGGTCGCCGGGGGCGGCGATGAATCGGCCATGTCGATCGCAAGCGCGCTCAAGAATGGCCGCCAGTTCCTCGCCGCTTTGGTGGCGCTCGGCCTCGCCGCCGGCTTGGCCGCCAGGCTCGCCGGCTTCGGCGCCTGGTCGCCGATCGTCTGGGCGGCGGTCACCGTGCCGGTGCTGCTGGCCCTGCTGGCGGAAATCGTCACCAGCCTGCGCCGCGGCGACCTCGGGCTCGACATCGTCGCCGCGCTGTCGATGACCGGGGCGCTTGCCGTCGGGGAGAACCTCGCCGCCACCATCGTCGCGCTGATGTATGCCGGCGGCCAGTTCCTGGAGAGCTACGCCGAGCGGGCGGCCCGGCGCGAAATGACCGCCTTGCTGTCGCGGGTGCCGCGCACCGCCGTGCGGCACCAGGACGGCCGGCTAGCGGAGGTCGCGCTCGACCTCGTTGCGCCCGGCGACCGGCTCCTGGTCCGGCGGGGCGATGTGGTGCCGGTCGACGGCACGGTGGCCGACGGCTTGGCGGTGCTCGACCAGTCGGCGCTCACCGGCGAATCGCTGCCGGTGCAGCTGCGCCTCGGCGACACCGTCCTGAGCGGCTCGACCAATGTCGGCGACGCCTTCGATCTCACCGCTACGCGGCTCGCCGCGGAGAGTACCTACGCCGGCGTCGTCCGTCTGGTGGAGGCCGCCCAGCGCTCACGCGCGCCGATGTCGCGGCTGGCGGACCGCTACGCCATCGTCTTCCTGGCGGCGACCGTGCTGCTGGCCGCCGCGGCCTGGCTGTTGACCGGCGATCCCGTGCGGGCGGTGGCCGTGCTGGTGGTGGCGACGCCCTGTCCGCTCATCCTGGCGGTGCCGGTCGCGATCGTCGCCGGACTGTCGCGCGCGGCCAAGCTCGGCATCTTGATCAAGGGCGGCAAGGCGATCGAAACGCTGGCGCAGGTGCGCGCGCTGGTCATCGACAAGACCGGAACGCTGACCCACGGCGAGGCCAAGATCGTCGCCATTCGGGTGAGCGAGGGCAGGACATCCGACGAGCTGCTGCGGATCGCCGCGTCGCTCGACCAGGCCAGTAAGCACATCATCGCGCAGACCATCGTGGCCGAGGCGCGCAACAAAGGCTTGGCGCTGGCGATCCCGACCGACGTGGTGGAGACGCCGGGCGAGGGCATCGCCGGCCGGGTCGACGGCCGCCCGGTACTGGTCGGCGGGCTGCATTACATTGCCGGCATCATCGGCGACGCTGCCGCGTCGATGCTCCCGCGCGAGCGCGCACCCGGCGCGCTGGCGGCGGCGGTGGCGGTCGACGGCAGGCTCGCCGGCGTGCTGATCCTGTCCGACCGGCTGCGCGCCGGCACCGAGCAACTGCTGCATGATCTGCGCGCGCTCGGCATCGAGCGCATCGTGCTGGCGACCGGCGACCGCCACGAGGTCGCACAAGCGGTCGCCACCGGCCTGCCGATCGACCTGGTGCGCTCGGAGCTCGCGCCCGACCAGAAGATCCTGGTGGTGCTGTCGGAGCGCAAGAACGGCCCGGTGATGATGATCGGCGACGGCATCAACGACGCGCCGGCCCTGGCGGCGGCCGATATCGGGCTGGCGATGGGCGCCAAGGGGGCGGCGGCCTCGGCCGAGGCGGCCGATGTGGTGCTGCTGGTCGATCAACTCGACCGCGTGCTGCCGGCCATCCGAATCGCGCGGCGTTCGCGCTTCATCGCCTTGCAAAGCGTGATCGCCGGCATGGGGCTCTCGTTCCTGGCGATGATCGCGGCGGCGCTCGGCTTTCTTCCGCCGGTCGAGGGCGCGCTCTTGCAGGAAGCGATCGACGTGGCGGTCATCTTCAACGCGCTGCGGGCGCTGCGCGGGTGAGATGACATCGCCGGGCGAGGGGGCTTTAATCCGGCCGCGATGACCGAAGCCGGACCCGCCGACCGTGCCGCCCTCGATGCCGCGCTCGCGCGCATGGGCCTGCTCGCGCCCGGCGAGCGGGCGCATTACACCGCGCTGACCGGCGGCGTCGCCTCCGACATCTGGAAGGTCGATACGGCCAAGAAGACCTTTGCAGTCAAGCGCGCGCTGCCCAAGCTCAAGGTCGCCAGCGATTGGTACGTGCCGGTCGCGCGCAATGCCTTCGAAGTGAAATGGATGGAGGTGGTGCGGGGCATCCTGCCGCTGGCCGTCCCGCAACTGCTGGGTCACGATCCCGCCGCCGGCCTGTTCGCCATGGCCTATCTCGACCCGGCCAAGTACCGCAATTGGAAGAGCGATCTGCATGACGGCCGCACCGACGACGCCTTTGCCGCCGCGGTCGGCAGTTGCCTTGTGCGCATCCACGCGGCGACCGCGAAAAACGCGGCCATCGCCGCGGCTTTCGCGACCGACGAGACCTTCCATGCCATCCGGCTCGCCGCCTATCTGGAGGCAACCGCACCCAAGCACCCGCAATCCGCCGACGCTTTGATGGCCTTGTCGCGCTTGACGCTCGCCACCAAGCTGACGCTGGTGCACGGCGACGTCAGTCCGAAGAACATCCTGGTCGGGCCGGACGGGCCGATCTTTCTCGACGCCGAATGCGCCTGGTATGGCGATCCGGCTTTTGATCTGGCGTTTTGCCTCAACCACATGCTGCTGAAATGCCTGTGGACGCCTGGGGCGGCGGCGCGCTTCCTCGGGCTCTTCGATATCCTCGCGCGGACTTATCTCGCCGGCGTCACCTGGGAGCCGCCGGAGGTGATGGAACGGCGCACGGCGCATCTGCTGCCCGGGCTGTTCCTCGCCCGGGTGGACGGCAAGTCGCCGGCGGAATACGTGACCGCGGACAGCGACAAGGCGCAGATCCGGCGCGTGGCTCTGAAATTTCTTGCCGAGCCACCGGACCGGCTCTCCGACATCCGCAGCGCCTGGGCCCGCGAGATCGACATCAAGGAACCTGCGCTATGAACGCGACGACGATTGCTTCGGTTCATGGCCGGCGGGTTTGGGATTCGCGCGGCCGGCCCACGGTCGAAGCCGAGGTTACGCTTGCGGGCGGAGCGCGGGGACGCGCGATCGCGCCAGCCGGCGCCTCCACCGGCAGCGGTGAAGCCCTCGACTTGCGCGACGGCGGCGCTGCCTTCAACGGCCTCGACGTGCGGCGGGCACAGGCGAATATCTCCGGCGAGATTGCCGCCGCCTTGCGCGGCGCCGACGCCGCCGACCAAATCGGCGGTCGACCGCATCCTGCTCACGCTCGACGGCACGCCGAACAAGCGCCGCCTCGGCGGCAATGCCATGATCGCCACCTCGATGGCGGTCGCGCATGCCGCGGCGAACGCGCAAGGCGTTCCGCTCTGGCATTACCTGTCGAACGGCAAGCCCGGCCGCCTGCCGCTGCCGGAGATCCAGATTTTCGGCGGCGGTGCTCACGCGGCGCGCCGCGTCGACGTGCAGGATTTCATGATCGTCTGTCCGCGCGCGGCGAGCTTCGCCGAGGCCCTCGACATCACCGCGCAGGTCTATGCCGCGGCCGGAAAGCTGCTTGCCGAGCGCGGCCTGTTGCAGGGCGTCGCCGATGAGGGCGGCTATTGGCCGGCCTTTTCCTCCAATGAGGAGGCGCTCGACATGTTGCTGCGCGCGATCGAGCGCGCCGGGTTCGCACCCGGCGCCGACGTCGCGATCTCGCTCGATATCGCCGCCTCGTCGTTCGGCAAAAGCGGCCGCTATCGGCTCGCGCTGGAAGATCGCGAGCTCGATAGCGACGGCCTGATCGAATTGCTCGGGCGATGGATTGAACGCTACCCGATCGTTTCGGTCGAAGATCCGGTGGCGGAAGACGATGCGGAAGGCTTCCGACGGTTCACGCAAGCCTTCGGCGCGCGCGTGCAAGTGGTGGGCGACGATTTTCTGGTGACCGACGCCGCGCGCGTGCGGCAGGCGGCGGCCTCCGGCGCGGTGACCGCGGCGCTGATCAAGCCGAACCAGGCCGGCACCTTGACCGAGACCCAGGCGGCGTTGACGGCCGCGCGCGCAGCCGGGCTGGCGGCCATCGTCTCCGCGCGCTCGGGCGAAAGCGAGGATGTCACCATCGTCCATCTTGCTGTCGGCTGGGATGCCGGCCAGCTCAAGGTCGGTTCGTTCGCGCGTTCGGAGCGCATGGCGAAATGGAACGAAGGCTTGCGCATCGAAGAGGCGCTCGGTCCGGCGGCGCGTTTTGCGCGGCGGCGACGTGTTGCCCCGCGCGGCCGGAGGAACTTGAACGCCATGGCTTGGCGATTCTGCGTCCGCCCTCTAGATAGAGCGCATGACCCCACCGCCCTCCGCTCCCGCTGACCAAAACCCGCTGCTTGCCGATTGGACCGGCCCGTTCGGCCTGCCGCCGCTGCCCGCGATCAAACCGGAGCATTTCCGCCCCGCCTTCGACCGCGCGCTGAGCCGCCACCGCGCCGAGATCGACGCCATCGCCACCAACCCGGCGGCACCCAGCTTCGACAACACCATCGTGGCGCTGGAGACGGGCGGGCGCGAGCTCGAGCGCGTCGCCAATGTTTTCTTCGTGCTGGCCGGCGCTAATACCGGCGACGACATCGAAGCCATCGAGCGCGACGTCTCGCCGCTCTTGGCCCGCCACAGCAACGCGCTCTATCTCAACCGCGCTCTCTATGCCCGCATCGCTGAGCTCTACGCGCGGCGCGAAACGCTTGGTCTCGATGCCGAGCAGGCGCGCGTGCTCGACCGTTATCACGCCCGCTTCGTGCGGGCCGGCGGGGCGCTCGACAAGCCGGCGCAGGATCGCCTCGCGGCGATCAACGAGCGGCTGGCGAGCCTCGGCACCCAATTCGGGCAGAACGTGCTCGCGGACGAGAAATCTTATGTGCTGATGCTGGAGGAAGGCGATCTCGCCGGTCTACCCGATTTCGCCCGCGCCGCGGCGCGCGCAGCGGCGCAAGAGCGCGGCCAGCCGGGCAAATACGCGATCACGCTGGCGCGCTCGTCGTGCGAGAGTTTCTTGCAATTCTCATCGCGGCGCGATCTGCGCGAGAAAATCTTCCAGGCCTGGATCAAGCGCGGCGAGAACGGCGGCGGCACCGACAATCGCGCGCTGATCTCCGAGATGGTGGGTTTGCGCGCCAAACGGGCGAAGCTGCTCGGCTTCAAGACTTACGCCGACTACCGGCTCGACGATCAGATGGCCAAGACCCCGCAAGCGGCGCGCAAGCTGCTCGACGAGGTCTGGGGCCGCGCGCGCGCCAAGGCCCATGCCGAGCGCGACGCGTTGCAGACAGTGATCACGGAGGAGGGCGGCAACTTCGCGCTGGCGCCCTGGGACTGGCGCTATTACGCGGAGAAACTGCGTAAAGCGAAATTCGATTTGGACGAGGCGGAGATCAAGCCCTACTTCCAACTCGACAAAATGGTCGAGGCGGCGTTCGAGACCGCGCGCCGGCTGTTCGGCTTGACCTTCACGCCCGTCAGCGTGCCGCTCTATCACCCGGACGCCCGCGCTTGGGAGGTCAACGACAAGAGCGGCCGCCATGTCGGCCTGTTCATCGGCGATTATTTCGCGCGCGGCTCCAAGCACTCGGGCGCCTGGATGACCTCGCTGCGCGATCAGGAAAAGCTCCAAGGCGACGTGCGGCCGGTCATCCTCAACGTCTGCAATTTCTCCAAGCCGGCAGCGGCCGAGCCGGCGCTGCTGTCATTCGACGATGCGCGCACGCTGTTCCACGAATTCGGCCACGCGTTGCACGGCTTGCTGTCGAATGTGACCTATCCGCTGCTCGCCGGCACGTCGGTGCCGAGCGATTTTGTCGAGCTGCCGTCGCAGCTCTACGAGCACTGGCTGGAGGTGCCGGAGATTTTGCAAAAATACGCCCGCCACGCCGCGACCTCCGATCCGATGCCGAAAGCTTTGCTCGACCGGCTGCTGGCGACGCGCACCTTCAACCAGGGCTTCGCCACGGTGGAATACACCGCCTGTGCGCTGGTCGATCTCGACATCCACGCGCTGCCCGATGCGGGCAAACTCGATGTCAGCCAGTTCGAGCGCGACGACCTCGAACGCATCGCCATGCCGGCGGAGATCGTCATGCGTCATCGCCTGCCGCATTTCCAGCATCTGTTTTCTGGCGGCGGCTACGCGGCTGGCTATTACTCCTACATGTGGTCGGAGGTGCTCGACGCCGACGCCTTCGAAGCCTTCGAGGAAACCGGCGACGCCTTCGATCCCGCCACCGCCCAGCGCCTGCGCGATTTCATCTACGGCGCCGGCAATCTGCGCGATCCGGCCGAGGCCTATAAAGCCTTCCGCGGCCGCTTGCCGGCGGTCGATGCGCTGTTGAAAAAGCGCGGGCTCGACAGCGCGCCGGCGCTTGCCTCGCCGTAAGCCGATGCTACCGTTGCGGCGATGGCCGCGACACCTGCGCAAGCGAACGACATCCCCGACTGGCGCCTGACCGGCGACTGGTGGGACCTGTGCAATTGCGCCATCGGCTGCCCGTGCAATTTCGGTTCCGATCCGACGCTTGGCTATTGCGAGGGTGTGCTGACCTGGCTGATCCGCGACGGCAATTACGGCGACCTGAAAATCACCAAAGATCTCGCCGTGGTCCTCATCATCCACTGGGAAGGCAATGTCTTCGAGAAGAACCGCGAGTTCGGTTTC
Source organism: uncultured Alphaproteobacteria bacterium (assembly GCA_963739075.1). Taxonomy (GTDB): domain Bacteria; phylum Pseudomonadota; class Alphaproteobacteria; order Rhizobiales; family Xanthobacteraceae; genus Pseudolabrys. The sequence continues at coordinate 277,864 of CAVTZC010000010.1, forward strand.
CTGATCGACGACCGCGCCAATCCGGCCGAGCGCGTAGCGCTCGAGAAAATCTTTACCGGCTATGCCGGTGGCGCCTTTGCCGCCTGGCGCGATCTCACGCTGAGCCTCGATGGCGTCGAATTCGTGTCGATGAAAGTCACGCACGACGCCGAGAACTGGCGCGTCGAGGTGCCTGGCATGGTCGAGGGCCTCGGTGGCCCGTTCCGCAAATACATGGTGCCGCCGGGCGACACCTGCCGCATCTACAACGCGCCGCGCCCGGAAGTGGTGCCCGGCTTCCTCACCGTCGGGCAGGCCAAACGCAACGTGGTCACCGGCGCCTTCGGCCGCCACTGGGACTGGTCGGAGCGCAGCTCCAAACATATCGCCTTCGACCTGCGCGGGCCGAAGACCTTCAGTTGGCGGCAGCCGTTGCCAGGCCAATGAGCGAGACCTCGGAAATGGCGGGCGCGCCGACGCGCCGCGATCGCCTCATTGTCGGCGGCCTGCTCGTGCTCGTGGCTGCGCTGGCCTGGGCCTTCGCCATCGACCAGGCCAACCGCATGGAGGCCATGGACGCCGCCATGTGGCGCGACATGAACATGTCGATGAACGGCATGGAGCAGTCCTGGACGCCGGTCGATGCGCTGCTGCTGTTCGTGATGTGGTCGGCGATGATGGCGGCGATGATGGTGCCCGGCGCGAGCCCTATGGTGGCGGCCTTCGCCACCATCAACCGCCGCCGCCGCGAGCGCAGCGCGCCGCATGTGCCGACCGCGATTTTCCTGCTCGGCTATTTGGTCGCCTGGGCCGGCTTCTCGCTGATCGCCACCGCGCTGCAATGGCTGCTGCAGATCACCGGCCTCGTCACCACCATGATGCAATCGGCGTCGCTCTATTTTTCCGCCGCGCTGTTCCTCGCCGCCGGGCTCTACCAGTTCAGCCCGCTGAAGGAACATTGCCTGGCCTATTGCCGCTCGCCGGACGGATTTATTTTGTCGGAATGGCGCGATGGCGCGCTCGGCGCCATGATCATGGGCCTGCGGCACGGGCTGTTCTGCATGGGCTGCTGCGCGGCGCTGATGGCGCTGCTGTTCGCGGTCGCGGTCATGGATTTGCGCTGGGTTGCCGGATTGACCGTGCTGGTAACCGCCGAAAAGCTGCTGCCGGGCGCGAAATTCTGGCGCGTCGCCATCGGCATTGCCTTGATTGCCGCCGGCGCGGGCTTCGCGTTCGCTGCGATTAAGGCTACATGAGCGCATGAGCCTCCACACCGCCGGACATCGCCGCGGCGTCGTTTGCGCGCCGCATGCCGCCGCCGTCGAGGACGGCCGCGCCATCCTCGCCGAAGGTGGCAATGCCATCGAGGCGATGATCGCCATGGCCGCGTCAATCGCCGCGGTCTATCCGCACATGAATCACGTCGGCGGCGATGGCTTCTGGCTGATCCGCGAGCCGTCCGGCCGCGTGCGCGCAATCATGGGGGGAGGGCGGGCCGGCGCCAAAGCCACGTTGCAGCTTTATCGCGACGCCGGCCACCACGAGATCCCGGCGCGTGGGCCACTCGCCGCGCTTACCGTGCCGGGCGCTGTTGCCACCTGGATGCTGGCGGCCGAGGCCGCCAAAGCCAATCGCGGCAAGCTGCCGCTCGACCTGCTGCTGGCGCCCGCCATCAAGCACGCCCGCGAGGGCTACACGGTCACGCGTAGCCAGGCCCGGCTGACGGTCGAGAAATACGCGGAACTGGAAACCGCGCCGGGCTTCCTGCAGGCCTTCCTGGTGGATGGCAAACCGCCGGAGGCCGGCGCCAAGCTCAAGCAGAGCGCCTTCGCCGCCACGCTCGAACATCTCAGTGGCGCCGGGCTCGACGATTTCTATCGCGGCGATGTCGGCCGCGAAATTGCCGCCGATTTGGAGCGCATCGGTAGCCCGGTGACGCGCGCCGATTTGGAAAAATTCGAGGCCACCGTCGCCGAACCGCTCAGCGCGCGCATTCAGGCCGGCACGCTTTACAATGCGCCGCCGCCGACGCAGGGGCTGGCTTCGCTTATCATCCTCGCGCTGTTCGATCGCCTGCGGGTCACACAATCTGAGAGTTTTGAGCACATTCACGGCATCGTTGAATCGACCAAGCGCGCCTTCCGGGTACGCGACCGCGTCGTCACCGACCCGGACAAGATCACCGCCGATCTCGATCAATTCCTGTCGCCCCCGTTCCTCGACGCCGAGGCCGCCAAGATCGACGTTAAGAAAGCCGCGCGCTGGCCGGCGCCGAATGGCGAAGGCGACACCATCTGGATGGGCGCGGCCGACGCGTCGGGCCTCGTCGTCTCCTACATCCAGTCGCTCTATTGGGAATTCGGCTCCGGCTGCGTGCTGCCGCGAACCGGCGTGCTGATGCAGAATCGCGGCTCGAGCTTTTCGCTCGATCCCAAGGCATTGAACGCGCTTTCGCCCGGACGCCGTCCGTTTCACACGCTCAATCCGGCGCTCGCCGCGCTCAAGGACGGCCGCGTCATCGCCTATGGCACCATGGGCGGCGACGGCCAGCCGCAAACGCAAGCAGCCGTGTTCACGCGCCACCTTCTTTTTCGCCAGCCGCTCGAGCAGGCGCTCGATGCGCCGCGCTGGCTGCTCGGCCGCACCTGGGGCTCCTCGGTCGCCAACCTGCGGCTGGAATCGCGATTCGACGGCAATCTGATCGACCGGCTGATGGCGGCCGGCCATGACGTGGCTGTGCTCGAAGAAGCTTACTCCGACACCATGGGCCACGCTGGTGCCGTCATCCTGCATTCCGACGGCACACTCGAAGGCGGCCATGATCCGCGCGCCGACGGCGGCGCGGCGGGCGTCTAGTGGACGCCGGACCGGGATCGGCGATAATGCGTCGCCGCAAGAGAGAAGAGGGCATGTTATGAAACTGGGCTGCCGCATCGCGCTCGTCGCGCTGAGCTTCGCGTTGTCGTTCGCCGCCAAGGCCGAAACTTGGCCGGCCCAACCGATCAGAGCCTACATCCCGTTCGGCGCCGGCAGCGCCACCGACATCGTGCCGCGCACGGTGTTCGATGCGCTCTCCAAGGAGCTCGGCCAGCCGATCACCGTGGAGAACAAGGGCGGCGCCGGCGGCACGCTCGGCATCGGCGAAGTCGTGCGTGCGAAGCCCGACGGCTACACCATCCTCGCCAACTCCTCCGCCCAGGCCATCGCGCCCTTTATCGTTCCCAACTTCCCTTATGACGTCGCCAAGGACCTGTCCGGCGTCCTGATGATCGGACAGAACGCCAATGTGATGCTCGTGCTGCCGTCGAAGGGTTGGAAAAGCATGAAGGACTTCATCGCGGCGGCCAAGGGCAAGCCCGGCGCGATGAATTTCGGCTCCGCCGGCGTCGGCACCGCGACCCATATCTGCGGCGAACGGCTCCGCCTCGCGGCCGGCATCGAAGCAACCCACGTGCCCTACAAGGGCGGCGCCGAGGCGCTGACCGATCTGCTCGGCGGCCGAATCGACTTCTTGTTCACGCCGATCTCGACCGCGCTGCCGCTGATCCGCGACGGCCGCGTCGTGCCGCTGATGGTTTCGACGCCGACGCGCGCCTCCGACCTGCCGGACGTGCCGACGCCGCGCGACCTCGGCTTCGTCAATGCCGAAACCATCGTCTGGTACGCTGTCTTCATGCCCTCCAAGACGCCGCGCGACATCGTCGAGCAATTCCACGCCGCCGCCATGAAGGTTCTGGCGACGCCGGAGATGAAGGCGAAGCTGAAGAAGCTCGCGGTCGATCCGATGCCGATGACGCCGGCGGAAATCGATAAATTTGTCGCCAGCGAACTCGCCTCCAACGGCAGGCTGATCAAGGCCGCCGGCATCAGCGCCAAATAACCGACGTGTCAATTAGCGGCGGATGTCCGTAACACTGTTACATGCCACCTTTGTGCCGCAGTCCGTGGTATGGTGCGGCTCCATGACCGCTTCGCTCCGTTTCCTCCTCATCGCCCTGCTGAGTTTGACGTTCGCCGTGCCGGCGCACGCGCATCCGCATGTCTGGGTGACCATGCACACCGAGTTGGTTTATGCGCCGGACGGCAGCATCACCGGCGTGCGCCATCACTGGGCGTTCGACGACATGTTCTCCGCCTTCGCCACGCAAGGGCTGGAGAGCAAGGAAAAGGGCAAGTTCAGCCGTGAAGAACTGGCGCCGCTCGCCAAGGTCAATGTCGAGTCGCTGAAGGAATACGACTATTTCACCTACGCCACCGCCGACGGCAAGAAAGCGCCGCTGACCGACCCCGCACCCGACTACTGGCTCGACTTCAACGACTCCATCCTCACGCTGAATTTCACACTGCCGTTCAAGGAGCCGGTGAAGGCGAAGGAGCTGAAGATCGAGGTCTACGATCCGACCATCTTCGTCGACTTCGAATGGGCGAAGAAAGAGCCGGTGCATCTGATCGGCGCGCCGCATTGCAAGGCCGATGTGCTGTTGCCGCGCGAAATGACCTATGCGGAAGGCAAGGCCTTGAGCAACATTCCAGCCGACCAGGTCAACACGACGATGGCTTGGGGCGCGATGTTCGCCAACAAGATCCTGGTTCACTGTCCGTAGTAGAAAATACCGAATCAATTCGCAGGGGCGGCGTGTGCACGGGGAATTGTTCATATGACGTCCGGCCGGCGTTTGATTTCGGTGCAATGCGCATTGTTCATTATCTGCATGCTGCTCGTGGTCGGTGCATTCGACGCCGCGCTGGCGCAGCCGTTCGGCATGACGCGCGGCTCGGCGCCGCCCGCGTTCGGCGCCTTCAGCGAGTTTACCGGCTGGATGTTTGCCAAGCAGGCGGAATTCTACCGCATGCTGTCGGGCGCGATCCGCGCCGCCAAGGCCGACGGCACCGCCGCCTGGGGGTTGATGGGCATCTCGTTCCTCTACGGCATCTTCCACGCCGCCGGCCCCGGCCATGGCAAGGCGGTGATCTCGTCCTATCTGGTCGCCAATGACGAAACCTGGCGGCGCGGCATCGCGCTGTCGTTCGCCTCCGCCATCCTGCAAGCCTTCACGGCGGTCGCCATCGTCGGCATCGCCGCGGTGCTGCTTGGCGCCACCGCGCACGTGATGGGCAATGCGGTGCGCGTGATCGAGATGGTAAGCTACGGGCTGATCGTGCTGATCGGCCTCCGGCTGCTCTGGGTGAAGGGCCGCGCCTTCCTGCAGCTGTTGCGGCCGCAGAGCCATGACCATCATGACCACGCGCACGGCCATGCTCATGCTCATGCGCACGATCGCGACCACGGGCACAGCCATGCGCATGGCCATGTGCACGATCATGCCCATGCTCACGACCACGCCGATGAAGCGCATGCCTGGGGCCATGCCCACGCGCCGGAGCCGAGCGAGCTCAAGGGCCGGCACTGGCTGCGGCGCGGCTTGTCGGCCGTGGTCGCGGTCGGCTTGCGGCCCTGCTCGGGCGCCATCATCGTGCTGGTGTTCGCGCTGGCGCAGGGGCTGTTCTGGATCGGCGTCGCCTCGACCTTCGTGATGGGGCTGGGCACCGCGATCACGGTCGCGGTTGTCGCCACCATCGCCGTCGCCGCGCGCGGCTTTGCCGGGCGGCTGGCGAAGGGCAAGCCGGGCGCCGGCATGCTGCTGCTGCGCGGCGTGGAGACCGCCGCCGCGCTGCTGATCATCGTGTTCGGCGTCGCGCTACTCACCGGCTACATGGTGAGCGAGCAGATGGTGGGGGTCTAACCAAAGTCCTCCGCGCGCAGCTCAATCGGCTGCCCGTGCGGAGTTCTGTCGCAGGCATGGTCCCAGGCGTCGCGGTAGCGATGTAATGTCGCTTCGGTGGTGACGCCTTTTTCGGCCACCAGCTTTTCCAGCGCGGCAAGCCAGTGCGAATAATACGTCTCGCCGGTGTCGGGATCGCCCGCGCCTTGTGCGCGCTTGATCTCGGCGGCAAGCGCGGCCGCCCATTCGGTCCAGGTGAATAGCCCGCGCTCATGCAGCGCCAGCGTCATGGCGAAGGCCTGCGCCTCCCACGGCTCGCGGAACACCGGCCCGTCGGCATCGCGCGGGATGCTCGGCACTTCCCTAGCGGCGCGGGCTGCTGCGGCCTGGTCGATCATAGCGGCTCCAGATAGGGCTCCCAGGCCTCGATGCAAACGCGCACCGTCGGATCTGTATCTGCGCCCCATAATTCGCGGCCGTCGAAGCGCACAGTGTAGAGCCAATGCGGATCCTCGCCGAGATTGCTGGCATTGCTGTCGGGGAACACGTGGCAGCCGACGATACGCATCACCTCGCCGACATGCCCGCGCGCGTAGCGCGGCAGCCGCGTGTGCGTCTGTGGATGCATGTTCTTGGCGCGCACTTTGTCGCCGGCCTTGAACAGCGCGGGCGCCGGCGCCTGCCGGTTATAGGGCGAACCGCAGCGCACCATGTTGGCGCACTGGGTGGCGGTCACCGCATGCGGCGCTTTCTTGATCGGCGCGATCGCGTGGCCAGCCGCGATTTCCGCCGGCGTCGCCACGCCATATTCGAGCATCATCAGCTCGAGCGTCCTGGTCCACAGGCCATAATAGCTGAGGTTGAGATATTCCGCCGGCGGAATGCTTTCGCGCTTGAAGCGGAAGGCATCGAGATTCCACAATTTGGCGACGCCGGTCACCATGTTGAGCGCGAACGAATGTCCCTCCCATTCGGCGTGGAACACCGGCTCGTTCGGCTCCGGCACCACCGGTCCGAAGCCGTGCATTCCGCCCATGTCGGCCGCGCCGTTCATTTCAAATCCCCCGGCGACTTCGCCAGCCCAGTGCCGATCATGCTGTCGCGGGTCACGAGGTCAGCGAGTTTCTCCTCGCTCCAGCCCTCGGTGCCGGCGGGCCGCGTCGGCACCACCAGGTAGCGCAATTCGGCGGTCGAATCCCACACGCGGATTTCGGTGTCCTTCGGCAGCGTGACGCCGAAATCGGCCAACACGCCGCGCGGATCGGCGACCGTGCGCGAGCGGTAGGGCGCCGACTTGTACCAGAGCGGCGGCAGCCCAAGCACCGCCCACGGGTAGCAGGAGCACAACGTGCAGACGACCATGTTGTGCACCGACGGCGTGTTCTCGAGTGCCACCAGGTGATTGCCGGATCGACCGCCGAAGCCGAGCGAGCCGATCGCGGCGGTGCCGTCCTCGAACAGCCATTGACGGAATCTCGGATCGACCCAGGCCTTCGCCACCACCTGCGCGCCATTGCGCGGGCCGATCTTCTTTTCATAGGTCTCGATCAGCACGTCGATCGCGGCCGGTTCGATATAGCCTTTTTCGAGCAGGATCGTTTCCAGCGCGCGCGTGCGCAATTGCATCTCGGAGAGTTCCGAGCCGTGCTCGTGATGGTGGTCGTGATCGCGGGCCATGGCGAAATTATAAACGCACTATCAGGCCGGTACCAAATATGGCTCCCAGGCGTCGACCGAAACCGTCACGCTGGGATCGCCATCGGCGCCCCATAATTCGCGGCCGTCAAAGCGCACGGTGTAGAGCCATTGCGGATTTTCGCCGGCGCCTTGCGCGTTGCTGTCGGGGAACACGTGGCAGCCGATGACGCGCTCGATTGTGCCCAGCCGGCCGCGCACGTAACGCGGCAGCCGCGTGTGGGTGGGAGGATTGATATTTTTCGTGCGCACGCGGTCGCCGGCATTGAAGCGCGCTTGCGTATTCGACTCGCGCTCGGTCGGCCCGCCGCGATAGAGCACCTGCGCGACCGCGCTGGGCGACAGGATGCGCGGTACCGGTTTCGGCGGATGCAGCGAATGACCGACGACGATCTCGTCGTCGCTGACCAAGTCGCGCTCCGTCACCATGGTCTCCAGCGCGGCAAACCAGATCTGGTAATGGCTCATCGACAGATATTCGGTAGGGCTTCGGTTCTCGCGCGCGAAACGCGACATGTCGATGTTCCACTGGCCTGGCATGGCCATGGCCAGCGCGAGCGCGAAGGCGCGCTTCTCCCAGTCGGCGTGAAACACCGGTTCGTTCGGCTCCGGCGCGACCGGGCCGAAGCCCTGCATGCCGCCGAGGTCCTGCGCGCCATTCATTTCAAATCCCCCGGTGACTTCGGCAATCCCGTCCCGATCATCGAATCGCGCGTAACCAGTTCGGCGAGCTTGTCCTCGCTCCAGCCCTCGGTGCCGGCCGGCCGCATCGGGATCACCAGATAGCGGATCTCGGAGGTCGAATCCCACACCCGGATTTCGGTGTCCTGCGGCAGCGTGACGCCGAAATCCTTGAGCACGCCGCGCGGATCGGACACCGCGCGCGAGCGGTAGGGCGCCGACTTGTACCAGACCGGCGGCAGGCCGAGCACTGGCCACGGATAACAGGAGCACAGCGTGCACACGACCATGTTGTGCCGCGTCGGCGTGTTCTCCAGCGCGACGATGTGCTCGCCCTGGCGGCCGGCATAGCCAAGCTCGGCGATTGTCGGCGTGGCGTCCTTGAACAGCCGCGCGCGGTAGGCCGGATCGGCCCAGGCCTTGGCCACCACGCGGGCGCCATTACGCGGCCCGACCTTCTTCTCATAGGTCTCGATCAGCAGGTCGAGCGCGGCCGGATCGACATAGCCCTTTTCGGTGAGCACGGTTTCCAGCGCGCGCACGCGCAGTTGGGTTTCCGTGAGTTCGGAATGATCGTGGTCATGGTGATGGTCGTGTCCGGACATGGGCGTACTATAAGCAAAAGACACGCGGTTATGCCATCATCCGCGCCATGCGTTTTGCGCTTGCGACCGCCCTGGCCGACCGCATCGACCGCCTGACCACGGCGGTGGGGCGGACGGTGGCATGGCTGGCGCTTGCCATCGTCCTGCTGCAGTTCACCCTGGTGGTCGCGCGCTATCTATTCGGGCTGGGCTCGATCTGGCTGACCGAAACGGTGATCTACGCCCACGCCACGTTGTTCACGCTGGCGGCGGCCTGGACGTTGCGCGCGGGCGGCCATGTGCGGGTCGACGTGTTCTATGCCGAGGCTTCGCCGCGCTCCAAAGCCATCATCGATCTCGCCGGCAGCCTGCTGCTGCTGCTGCCGTTCGCGGCTGTGTTGATCTGGCTGAGCGTGCCCTATGCCGCGCGCTCGTGGGCGGTCCTCGAGCGATCGCAGGAGACGAGCGGGTTGCCGCTGGTGTACGCGCTCAAGACGCTCATCCCCTTGTTCGCCGTGATGATGGCGCTGCAAGGCATCGCCCAGGCGATCCGTGCGCTGGCCGCGCTTTCGAGGCCGCGCTGATGCCGCTCGCCGAAGCCCTCGCCATCCTCATGGTCGTCGCGGTGATCGCCGCGCTGATGGCCGGCTATCCGGTGGCGCTGACGCTGGCCGGCGTATCGCTGATGTTCGCCGTGCTCGGACACATGCTCGGGGCCATGGGATTGGGGATTCTAGGAGCATTACCGCAGCGCATTTTCGGGGTGATGACCAACGAAACGCTGCTGGCGATCCCGCTTTTCATCTTTATGGGCGTCATGCTCGAGCGCTCGCGCGTCGCCGAGGAACTGCTGGAGACGATGGGCCGCCTGTTCGGAACGCTGCGCGGGGGCTTAGGCATTTCGGTGGTGATCGTCGGCACGCTGTTGGCGGCGGCGAAAGGCGTGGTCGGCGCCACCACGGTGACCATGGGTCTGATCATGCTGCCGGCGATGCTGCGCTTCGGTTACGATCCGCGCCTTGCCGCCGGTACCGTCGCAGCCACCGCCACGCTCGCGCAAATCTTCCCGCCCGCAACGGTCCTGGTTCTGCTCGGCGACCAACTCGGCAATGCCTACCAGGCGGCGCAACTCGCGCAGGGGAACTTCGCGCCACGCTCGGTCAATGTCGGCGACCTGTTCGCCGGCGCGCTGGTGCCCGGCTTCGCGCTGGTCGCGCTCTATCTCCTGTTTCTGATTGCGGTCGCGGTCGTGTGGCCAAAGGCATCTCCGGCCTTGCCGCCCGAACCAGAGGCGCCACGCGGCTTCGCGTTCGCGCGCCGGCTCGCCGCGGTGCTGGTGGCGCCGCTGCTGCTCATCATGGCGGTGCTCGGCTCGATCCTCGGCGGCGTGGCGACGCCGACGGAAGCCGCCTCGGTCGGCGCGGTCGGCACCATCCTGCTCGCCGTGCGCAAGTCGCCGTTGCGCGGCCTGCTGAGGCCGGTGGTGGAGAAGACCACCGAGATCACCGCCATGATCTTTCTCATCCTGATCGGCGCCACCGTGTTCAGCCTGATATTCCGCGCGCTCGGCGGCGACGAGATGGTTCATCGCGCGCTCAGCAACCTGCCGGGCGGCGCGGACGGTGCGGTGCTGGCGGTGATGCTGGCGATGTTCCTGCTCGGCTTCGTGATGGACGCCTTCGAGATCATTTTCGTGGTGGTGCCGATCGTGGCGCCGGCGCTGTTGCAGATGCCTGGCGTCGATCCGGTCTGGCTCGGCATCATGATGGCGGTGAACCTGCAGACCTCCTACATGCACCCGCCGCTCGGGCCCACGCTGTTCTATCTGCGCGGCGTGGCGCCGCCCGAAATCACCACGCGGCATATCTATGTGGGCATTATTCCCTTCGTGCTGATCCAGCTATTCGCGCTGGTAGTACTCTGGTCCGCGCCGGGGCTTGCGACAGCGCTGCCGCATGCGCTTTATGGAAGGTGAGGGGGGCGTCCATGAAAGCTGCCGAGATGTTCAGCCTGCAGGGCCGCGTGGCGCTGGTGACCGGCGCCTCCAGCGGGCTGGGCACGCAATTCGCCAAGGCACTCGCCGATAACGGCGCCGCGGTCGCTCTGGTGGCGCGGCGGGTGGACCGGCTGGCGGACGTGAAGCAGGCGATCGAAGCGGCCGGCGGCCGCACCATCGCCATCGAAGCCGACGTCACCGACCGCGCCGCCATGACGCGCGCCTTCGACGCCACTGAGGCAGCCTTCGGCACCGTCACCATCCTGGTCAACAATGCCGGCATCGCGCAGTCGTCCCGGCGTGCGGTCGAGGTGACGGCCGAGGAATGGCGCAAGGTGCTGAGCGTCGACCTCGACGCGGTGTTCTACAACGCGCAGGAGGCGGCGCGCCGCATGCTGGCGGCCAAGCAGCCGGGCGCCATCATCAACATCGCCTCGGTGCTCGGTTTCGGAGTCGCCAAGGGCGTCGCGGCCTACGCCACCGCCAAGGCCGCCGTGGTGCAGGTGACCAAGGCGCTGGCGGTCGAACTGGCGTTCAAGGGCGTACGCGTCAACGCCATCGCGCCAGGGTGGTTCGTCACCGAGATCAACGACAAGTATCTGATGGGTGAGGCGGGCGACGCGCTCAAGCGCCAGATTCCGACGGGTCGCTTCGGCAAGGACGGCGATCTCGACGGCGCGCTTCTCTTGCTCGCCTCCGACGCCGGCAGCTACATCACCGGCGCCACCATCGTAGTCGATGGCGGCCAGGTGGTGATGATTTCAGGATAAGGAAACGCATCATGGACTTCACGCTGTCGTCCGAGATCGAGGATCTCCGCCTGCGCGTGCGCGCCTTCGTCGAGGAGCACGTGCTGCCGCTCGAATCCGATCCGGCCAATTTCGCCGACCACGAGAACATCCCGCATGAGCGGTTGGCGCCGGTGCGTGAGAAGGCCAAGAAGGCCGGCCTGTGGGCGCCGCAGGCGCCGAAGGAATACGGCGGCATGGGGCTGCCGATTGTGGCCTGGGCGGCGATCTACGAGGAGGCGGCGCGCTCGATCTTCGGCCCGCTCGCGATCCACTGCATGGCGCCCGACGACGGCAATATGAACCTGCTGGCGCGCGCCGGCACGCAGGCGCAGAAGGACAAATGGCTCAAGCCGATCGTCGACGGCAAGGTGCGTTCGGCCTTCGCCATGACCGAGCCGCATCCCGGCTCCGGCTCCGATCCCGGCATGATGCTCACGCGCGCCGAGAAGAAAGGCGACCGCTACATCATCCGCGGACACAAATGGTTCATCACCGGCGCGGAAGGCGCCGCGCATTTCATCCTGATGGCGCGCACCTCGGACGAGCCACGCCGCGGCCTGACCGCGTTCCTCTATCACAAGGATCAGCCCGGCTGGCGCATCCTGCGCCGCATCCCGATCATGGGGCCGCACGAGCACGGTGGCCATTGCGAGATCGAATATGACGGGCTGGAAATCCCCGAGGAAAATATCCTGCTTAAGGTCGGCGACGGCCTGCGCGTCACGCAGATCCGGCTTGGGCCGGCGCGGCTGACCCACTGCATGCGCTGGCTCGGCTTCGCCAAGCGCTGCATGGAGATCGCGCAGGAATATGTCGAAAAGCGCGACGCCTTCGGCAGCAAGCTGGCGAGCCGTGAGGGTATCCAGATCAAGCTCGGCGAGGTGGCACACCAGATCGAGATCGGCCGGTTGCTCACCATGCACGCGGCCTGGAAGCTCGATCAGGGCGACCGCGCGCGCAAGGAAGTCTCCATGGCCAAGGTGCAGGTCGCCGATACGCTGCACAACGCCGCCGACGTGGCGATCCAGCTCAACGGCGCGCGCGGCTATTCCAAGGACACCATCCTGGAATGGATCTACCGCTACGGCCGCTCGGCGCGGCTGGTCGATGGCGCTTCCGAAGTGCACAAGATGGTGCTCGCGCGCTTCATGCGCGAAGAAGGACGCGATTTCTGGCGTTGGGGGTAATCAGCCCCGCGCGACCGCGATCTCCAGCGGGAAGTCGTCGCAGATCTCGTTTCCGGTCTCTGTGACGATGTAAGTGTGCCCGAGGAAAATGCCGAACAGCCCGTCGGGCGTGATCGGATTGGGTTCGGCCATGATCACCATGCCGGGCTTCAGCACCTCTTCGAATTTTTCGGCGGCGACGTGCTCGGCCACGACGTGCGGCTTGTCGGTGACGAGATCGATGCCGTGGGTCTGGGTCGGCCGCGATTGATAGCCTTGATCGCGGAAGAATTTGCTGGCGGTCCGCATGGCTTCCACTGGTTTTCCCGGCGCGATCTCGGCGACGATGCGCCGAAATCCCGGTAGCGTGATGTCGTTCCAGAAGTTTCTCACCATGTCGGTTGGCTCGCCCACGCAGATGGGTGAGCCGATCTGCGCCGTGTAGCCGCGATAGCCGGCGGCCAGCTCCATATTGATGATGTCGCCCTTTTGCAGCACGCGGGCCGAGGGACGCGGGTTGCCGAAAATCATCGCCGGGTTCGCCATCGGGGTCGAGCCGATGATCAGAAAGTCGATATCGCCGCCGCCTTCGAGGATGGCCGCGCCCGCCGCGGCGCGCAGCTCGTATTCTTTCACCCCCGGACGCGCGCGCGCGACCATCGCTTCCATGGCGCGTTGGCACAGCACGCCCGCCTTGCGCACGCAGTCGAGCTCCTCGGCGCTGTGGATCGAAAGCAGCTCGTGCAAAAAGCCCTTGGTGAAGATCAGCTCCACGTCCGGCAAATTCTCGCGCAGCACGCTGTATTGATTCACCGGAAGATAGTCGCCGTGCCGCGGATCGATCTCCATCATGCCGATGCGGCCGCGCTCGAGTTTGAGTTCGCGGATGCGCTCGACCATGATATCCGCGTAACGCCCGCTGCGGCTGTGGCGGACGTCCTTGACCGCGATCTCGACCTGCCGGCGCACGGCTTCGGCGTGCGTGCCGCCCATGGAATAGATCAACGTCGGCTCGCCTTCGAGCGGGACGAGCACGTAGCTCGACAGCGCGTGCCATTCCCAATGGCCGGTCAGCCACAGCATCCCGCCACCGAAGCTCCAATGGCTCGGACCGCCGGGCACGATCAGCACGTCGAGTTTCTGCTCGCGCATTTTCGCGCGTAGCGCACGATAGCGGCGCTCGTATTCGGCTTTGGAAAACTGCTCCCACACGGCATCGCGGTAATAGGGCGTGTCGCGCATATTGGCGAAGGGGAGCGACTGGTCGAGCTTGGTGCGCACGACATTCCACGGCTGCGGGCCGATGCGCGGCGGAGTGATAGTCATTGTGGAGGTTCCAACGATGAAGAATGCGAGGCCGGTGGTCCTCCAGGTCCTGGAGAGCCGCCGGCCGAAAACTCAATCGACCGATTTGATGTTGGCTTTCTTGGCGAGGTCGACCGTCGCGTCGAAGTCTTCCTTGAAGAATTTGCCGAATTCCTCGGTGCTGATCTGCGCCGGTTCGACGCCGAGCTTGGCGAGCTTCTCTTGCACGGCGTGCATCTTCAGCGCCTCTTCGGTCACGTCGTGCAGTTTTTTCACGACGTCGGGCGGCGTCTTCGCCGGCGCCGAGATGCCGTTCCAGAAGCGGAACACCGCGCTCGGATAGCCAGCTTCGACGACGGTCGGCGTGTTGGGAATCACCGGCACGCGCTTGGGTGAACTCACCGCCAGAATGGTGAGCTTGTCGCTGTGCAGCGCCGAGGACGCTGCCGCCAGCGGAATGAAATAGAAATCGATATTGCCGTTCATCACCTGCACCAGGCCGCCTTCCTTGAACGGCACATGGCGCACGTCGATGTTGGCGGCCAGACGGAAGCGCTCGGCGGCCATGTGGGAGGACGAGCCGATGCCGGCGGACGCGAATGTCAACGTGCCCGGCTTCTCCTTCGCGGCCTTGACCAGGTCGTCGACGGTCTTGAAGCCGCTCTTGACCGACGCGACCAGGATGTTCGGCGAGGTGCCGAGCAGGACCACGTGGACGAAATCATTGTTGGGATCGTAGGGCAGCTTGGTGTGCAGCACGCTTTCGGTTGCCATCGACGACGAACTGGTCGCCAGCGTGTAACCGTCCGGATCGGATCTTGCCACGGTCGCAAATCCGGTGGCGCCGCCGGCGCCCGGCTTCAAGTCAATGACGACGGCCTGGCCGATCAATTGCGAAACCTGGTCCATGACCACGCGGGTCACAGTGTCCGACGCGCTGCCGGCCGGGTAGGGGCTGATCACGTGGATCGGGCGATTGGGATATTGCGCATGCGCCGAAGCGATGGCGGCGATCAGGATTGCCGGTACGGCAGCGCGGTGCAGCACGCGATGTGACATCGCGAGCAGCTTCTTACCAAAAGTCACCATTTTTTTTCTCTGATTACGCTTTAATTCTGGTAGCTCGGATCGATCCCGTCTAGCACACGCAGATAAGCCGGCCAATCGGCACTGCCGCGGCCTGAGTCGTGATGCTCGAACTGCTCGGCGGTCTTGGCGCAGATATCCGCCGGAATCTCGAGTAATTCTCCGCCGGTCGCTTCCATCCGCAACTGAATCTCGGCGGCGGTAAGCAGGTACTTCATCAGCACGAAAGCCTCGCGCGCGCTCTTGCCGACCGTGAGCATGCCGTGATGCTGCATGATCAAAGCGCGGTTCTGCCCGAGGTCCTTGTTGATGCGTTGGCGCTCGTCGAAGTCCTCGGTGATGCCTTCATATTTGTGATAGCCGACGCGCTTGTAGAAGCGCAGCGCCTGCTGCGACACCATGCGCAAGCCGTGCTTTAAGCCCGACAACGCCGTGCCGGTCTCGGTGTGGACATGCACCGCGCAGTTCACGTCCGGTCGCGCGCTCAACACGCCGCCGTGCAGCGTAAAGCCCGGCCGGTTGACGCCAGACTTTTCGTCCAAGTCATGGTCCATGTTGACCTTCACCAGATTGGACGCGGTGACCTCGGTGTAGAGCAACTCGTGCTTCTTCATCAGGAAATTGCGCGGCTCTCCTGGCACCCGCATGGAGGAGTGGTTGTAGATCACGTCGTCCCAGCCGTAATGGGCGGTCAACCGATAGACGGCGGCGAGATCGATGCGCGCCTGCCATTCCTCCGGCGATACGCCGGCGGGTTTCATATCGGCCATCTTGGTCGGCTTATTCATGGCATTTTCTCCCTGACTGTTGGTTGCACTATAACGCATCCGGACGGGCATTTCACCGAGCAAGCTGTGCGGCTATGCTCCGCGCGCTTTCCGCGCTTTTCCCCGCTTTCAGGACGTGAAAATGACGGCACCCATTCCGATCCGCATGGGCGGCTACGGCCCGCCCACCACCGGCTTCAGCAAGGCGCTGAAATTCATCGGCGACAAATTACAGGCTGAATTCGGCGGCCGTATTGCCATCGACTACGTGTGGAACATCATGGACCACGGCTACAAGGCCGAGGAGATTCTCACGCTGGTCGAGAACGGCGAGATGACGCTCGGCTATCAGTCGTCGAGCTATTTGACCGACCGCGTGCCGGAACTGGGCTTCGTCGATCTGCCGTTTCTGTTCGCCAGCAACGCGCAGGCGCGCGCGTCGATGGACGGCGAGCTCGGCACCTATCTCGTGCGCAAGACCGAGGAGAGAATCGGCTACCGCATCCTCGGCTGGTTCGAGAACGGCTTCCGCCACATCTCCAACCGGCTACGTCCGGTGCATGTGCCCGCCGACTTCAAGGGCATGAAAATCCGCGTGCTGCCGAGCGAGATTCAGCGGCGCACGTTCGAACTGCTCGGCGCCATCGCGATGCGCATGGATCTGACCGAAGCGATCGCCATGATCAAGGCCGGCACGCTGGACGCGCAGGAAAACCCGCTCGCCAACACCGTCACCTATGGCGTGCACAAGTTCCACAAGTTCCACACGCTCACCTATCACTTCTATATTTCGCGCCCGATCTTCCTGCACCGCGCGTCGTTCGACGCCTGGCCGGACGACCTCAAGCGCGCGATGCAGAGTGCCGTCAGCGAGGCGGTCGCGTTCCAGCGCCGGCTCGCGGTCGAGGAGCATGACCAATCGCGCAAGATCATCGAGGAGGCCGGCTGCGAGATCGTCGAGCTTACGCCCAAGGAACACGCGGCTTTCGTGGCCGCGGTGCAGCCGCTGCTCACCGACGCGCGCACGATGTACGGCGAGGAGATATTCAAGATGGTGGCAAAGGTTTAGCCTTCGTGCTCCGGCCGCGCCTCGCGCGGCGTGTTGGAGTGACCATGGGACAGGCGGGCGAGATCGTTGTTGAGTCGCGGCCTGCCGAATACGGGGCGTGGAACCCCGGTTTGGAATCGGAGTTGCCGCGTGAGTATTTGCCGCTCGCGACGATCTTTCGCCCCGAGAACGTCTCGACCGGCATCGCGAAAGCGTATGAGCTGAGCGATTATTGCGGCCTGCCCGTGCATGAGCTGGTCGCGTTTCGCGCCGACCGGTTGATCGTTCACGAATTGCTCATTCACGTGATCACCGGTATTTCCGTCCCCGACGGCCGCGACTACGAGGATCTGGGCAGGAACTTTCGTGAAATCGCGGCGACCATTCTCAATCGATATATCGCGCCCCACCGAGCGGAATTAGCGCAAGTATTCGAGCAGCTCGAAAAGCGAAGCTTCCGTCAAGATCGAGCGGGAGCTTGCAAAGGCGTTCGCCGAGCCGAAACCGGCGGTCGAAGCCGAGCAAAGAAGCCTATGGCGCCGGCTATTCGCCATTCACACGCCAACCAAACGGCCGATTGCGCCGACCGAGACTGCCGCGGGGCGCGACCAACGGATTGTTTCCGAATGGCGGAAAAAATCGCTGACCGCCCGCAACCGGTTGGATAAAGCCTGTTTCGATGCTTTGCACAGGATCGCAACGGGAGTGATGAGCCGGCGCGGCCGGCTGTTCGGCGACAATGCGCTGCTCACCGAGCTTGCCGTCACGCTGGTCTGCAACGAATACGGCAGCGAAGTCATCGGCGACGCCATCGCCCCGTTTGTCCAAGAAGCGATCGCGCGCGAACGCTACCGTGCATTGCCGCGGCAGCCGCGGCCGGTGGTCATGAACGTCAAGGGCGCGTCGGCCTCGGGCAAAAGCACGATGCGGCCGCTGCAGAAAATCCTGGCGGGCAAGCTCAAATTTCCGTGGGACGAATTTGCGCTGATCAGCCCCGACATCTGGCGGAAATTTCTGCTCGACTACGGCTCGCTCGGCGTCGCCTACAAATATGCCGGCACGTTGTCGGGTCACGAGGTCGAGATCATCGACAAGAAGCTCGATCGACGCATGGCGGCGCGATCCGCCCGGGGAGAAATGCCGCATCTCCTGATCGACCGCTTCCGCTTCGACAGTTTCGAGCCGGAACTGGAAGGCAAGGGTTCGACCAGGCTGCTCACGCGCTTCGGCAACCTCGTCTACATGTTCTTCATGATCACGCCGCCGGAAATGACCGTCGAGCGCGCGTGGATCCGCGGGCTGAAGGTCGGGCGCTACAAGGCGGTCGACGATCTCCTCGCGCATAACGTCGAAGCCTATACCGGCATGCCGGAATTGTTCTTCACCTGGGCGCTGAGCGCCGGCAAGCGGGTCCACTACGAGTTTCTCGACAACAGCGTCGCCGAAGGCCGCCCGCCGCGCACGGTGGCGTTCGGCTGGAACGGCGAGATGACCGTGCTCGACATCAAGCGCATGCTCGACATCGAACGTTTCCGGAAAATCAACATCGGCGCGCAGAAGCCCGCGGAGGTCTATGCCAACGAGAATCTGGCGCCGGAGTACAATGTCGATTTCCTCAAACGATGCGCGCGCTGGATTCCGGCGATCAATTTCGCCGACTACGACACCGGCGAAGTCTATGCGCGGCTGCAACGCGGCAAGTGGGTCTGGCGCGACGAGGCACGCTTCGCCGCCGCGCTCAACGATCCCGACGCCCGGGCCGGTCTGCTGTCGGTCGCGCCGAAGGCTTATGAGCCCGCCGCCGGCGCGCTGGAAACGCGCGTGGATTTGGCGCAAGAGAAAGCCCACACCTTGGGCGCCTGGGGCGAGGCGGTGAGCGCCGCATGAATATGGTTTCCGGGCGCTTAACCACGTGATCGCGGTTATCCGGCGGTTTACGCCACCGAAACCACTCTCTTGTAGAGAGCGGGCATGCATTCTCAAACCCCCAAACGTCCCATCGCGCTCGCGGTTCGCGGCTTAAGCAAGCGCTTCGACCGGCCCGCTGTCGATGCGCTCGACCTCACTATCTATGGCGGCGAATTCTACGCGCTGGTCGGCCCCAACGGCGCCGGCAAGACCACGACCCTGCGCATGGTGGTCGGCTTGCTGAGGCCCGACGCCGGCTCGATCGCAATCGACGGCATCGACGCGCTCGCCGACCCGGTCGCCGCCAAACAGATCACCGCCTGGCTGTCGGACGAGCCGATGATCTACGACAAGCTCACGCCGTTCGAATATCTCGAATTCGTCGCCGGGCTCTGGCGCATCGACACGAAGGCTGCGGAAGCCCACGCGCGCGAACTGATCGGCTGGCTCGGGCTCGAGCCGCACGCGCATGAACGCTGCGAGGGATTTTCCCGCGGTATGCGGCAGAAGGTGGCACTCGCCGGCGCGCTTGTGCACGATCCCAAACTCATCATCCTCGACGAGCCGCTCACCGGCCTCGACGCCGGCTCCGCCCGCACGGTCAAGAACGTGTTGCTCGAGCGCGTCGCCGCCGGCGGCACCGTGATCATGACCACGCATATTCTCGAAGTCGCCGAGCGCATGGCCGACCGCATCGGCGTGATCGCTAGCGGGCGCCTGATCGCCGAGGGCACGCTCGACGAATTGCGCCACAAGACCGGGAAAACCGCGACCAGCCTGGAAGACACTTTCCTCACGCTGGTGGCCGAGCCGGTTGCTGCCGAGTGAGCCAGCCGGCGACATTGACCTGGCTCGCCGGGCACGAGCTGCGGCTCGGCTGGCGCGACTGGGTCGCGCTGATGACGGCGGGCCGCCGCAATCGCGCGCGCACGGTCGCGGTCGCGCTGATCATCTTTGCCGCCTTCATGCACTTATTCGCCTATTGGATCGTGGCGGGCTATGCCGACGCCACGGTCGCCTCCGACACCGCGACACTGGTCGGCGTCACCGGCACGCTGGTGCTGTCCTGGTCGCTGCTGTTGTCGCAGGCTATGGAATCGGTCACCCGCGCGTTCTATGCGCGCTTCGATCTCGATCTGATCCTGACTTCGCCGGCGTCGGCGCGCAAAGTGTTCTCGGTGCGCATGGGCCGTATCGCGGGCGCCGCCGTCATCGTCGCGGTGCTGCTGGCGGCGCCCTTCATCAATGTGTTGGCGATGCGCGGCGGCGCCCGCTGGCTCGCCGCCTACGGCGTGGTCGCCGGCATGGGCGCGGTGGCGACGGCGGCCGCGCTCGCGCTCACCATCGCGCTGTTCCGTCTGGTCGGCGCCAAGCGCACGCGGCTGATCGCGCAGATCGTGGCGGCGGTGATCGGCGCCGCCTTCGTCATCGGCTTGCAGATCGCGGCGATTTTTTCTTCCGGCAGCATCTCGCGCTTCGCGGCGCTGCAATCGCAATGGATGCTGTCGCACGCGCCCGATACCGGCAGCGCGTTCTGGTGGCCCGCGCATGCCGTGCTCGGCGATCCGCGCGCGCTCGTCGCCGTGGTCGCGATCAGCTTCGCCGTGCTCGGCATCGCGATCGCGCTGTTCTCCGGGCGCTTCGGCGATCATGCGATGGCGGCGGCCGGCGTCGGGAGCGCCGTCGTGCGCCAGCGCCGCTGGCGGCTCGCCTTCCGCCGCCGCTCCGCCGCCCGCGTGCTGCGGCAGAAGGAATGGACGCTGCTCGCGCGCGACCCCTGGCTGGTCTCGCAGACGCTGATGCAGATTCTCTACCTGCTGCCGCCCGCACTGCTGCTGTGGGTCACCTTCCGCGACGCCACCGGCTCCTATGTCATCTTGATTCCGGTGGTGGTGATGGCGGCCGGCCAGCTCGCCGGCGGCTTGGCTTGGCTGTCGATCTCGGGCGAGGACGCGCCCGATCTGATCGCCAGCGCGCCGATCGCCCCCGGCCGCGTTCTGCGGGCCAAGATCGAAGCGGTGATCGGCATGATCGCGCTGGTGTTCGCGCCGATCGTGGCCGTGCTGGCTTTAGAAGCGCCGTTCGCCGCTTTCGTCTCGGCGCTCGGCATCCTGACCGCCGCGGCCGCCGCCACACTCATCCAGATCTGCTTCCGCACCCAGGCCAGGCGCAGCCAGTTCCGCCGCCGGCAGACCTCCTCACGCATCGCCACCTTCGCGGAAGCGTTCTCGTCGATCGCCTGGGCCGCGACCTCGGCACTAGCGGCGGCGGGAACCTGGATGGCGTTGGGTCCGGCGCTGATCGCCGTCGGCATTTTGGTCGGCGTGCGGGTGATTAGTCCCAAACCTCAGGCATAAACCGCGCGATAGCGCTGGCGTGCCACGAGCAACCCGACCACCATCAAATTGAGGATGTTCGCGCCGATGCCGGCGGCAAAGGCGGGCGCGTAATAGCCGAAGTGATCGTAGAACAGGCCGGCGAGCCAGCCGCCCGAGGCCATGCCCAGCCCGCTGAACAGCAGCAGCGTCGGAATCCGCCATGACGCTTCCACGGCCGGAAACAATTCGCGCAGCGCCAGCACGTAAGCCGGGATGATGCCGGAAAAGCCGAGTCCGAACGCGGCGGCCACGGTGAACAGCCCAACTTCGTTCTGCGTGAGCAGAAACGATGTCATGGCCGCCGCCTGCCAGGCCGACCCGATCAGCACGGTTGAAAGCCCGCCGATGCGGTCGGAGATTGCACCCCAGATCTGCCGGCTGAGGAACGCGGTGCCGAGCAGCACCGACAGCATCAGCGCGCCGACCGAACGGCTGATGCCGAGATCGCTGCAGAAAGCGACCAGATGGCCCTGCGGCATCGCCATCGGAATGCAGCACAGCACGGCCGCGCAGCACATCAGCGCGAACACCACGTTGGGCGGCCAGCCCAGCACGCGTGTCTTTCTGTCCGCACCGTACGAGGCCGCGGCCGGATGAATCACTTCCGGCGGATGGCGGAAATAAATTGCCGCCAGCGGAACAATGATGACGATCTCGGCGAGCGCGTACCACAGCATCGCCTGCCGCCAGCCGAAAGCGGCGATGGCGCGCTCGAACACCGGCGGCCACATCGCGCCGGCCAGATACCCGCCGCTGGAGATCAGCGCCAGCGCCGAGCCGCGCCGGCGGTCGAACCAGCGGCTGACATAGACGTAGAGCGGCGCATTGATGCCGCCAAGCCCGATCAGGCCGATGAACAGTCCGTGCCCGATCCATAGCGGCCAGGGCGGGCCGAGCGTCGAGATCGTAAGACCCAGTCCGATCATCAGCGCGCCGCAGATCACGGTCCAGCGCGCGCCGACGCGGTCGGCAATGCGGCCCATCATGATGCCGCCGGCGCCGGAACCGAGCCAGGCCAGCGCGCTGGCGAGCGCCGGAATCGAGCGTGTGCCGCCGACCTCGGCGGCGATGTCCTTGAGCGCGACCGCGGTGATCCAGGCGGCGCCGAACGCCATCGCCATGATGCACAGCGCCACCGAGGCGACGACCCAGGATGCTCGGCTCTCGATCGAGGCGGAAGGCGATTGCAGCATTCAAAGAACCCGGCGGACGGACCCTTTTACAGACTGCAAAAGATTTGACCACCCGCGCGCGGCGAAGAACTGCCCTGTCTGCTGCATTGCGCCAAAATGCGCGAAACGCCGCCCGCCCGAAATTTCCTTCTCGCCGGCACGCCCAAAACGAAATTGACCGCAGGCCCTTGCGGTGTAAAGTTTTCCGCGGTTTTGCGTCCGACCGTCGCAGCCTATATGAGTGGTGCCGGGGCCACCGCTCTGAAGGGCCCGCGGCGCCAGCCCAAGGTTACTTGATGACGCTCCGACCTGTCAGCCTCGACGACAAATACGATCTGGCACAGGGCCGCGTCCTGGTGACCGGCTATCAGGCGCTGATCCGCGCCTGCCTCATGCAAAAAGAGCGCGACCGCCGCGCGGGCCTCAACACCGCCGGCTATTTGACCGGCTATCGCGGCTCGCCGCTCGGCGGCCTCGACCAGCAGTTCATGCGCGCCGGGCGTCCGCTCAGCCAGGCCGACATCAAATTCCAGCCCGGTATCAACGAGGAACTCGCCGCCACCGCGCTCTGGGGCACCCAGCAGGCGGAGCTGCGCGGCGAGGGCAAGTTCGATGGCGTGTTCGGCATGTGGTACGGCAAGGGCCCGGGCGTCGACCGTTCCGGCGACGTGTTCCGCCACGCCAATCTTGCCGGCACCTCGCGCACCGGCGGCGTGCTCGCGCTGATGGGCGACGACCACACCGCGGAATCCTCCACCACCGCGCATCAGTCGGAATTTCATTTCGTCGACGTGATGATGCCGATCCTCAATCCGGGCGGCGTGCAGGAGATCATCGACTACGCGCTCTATGGCTGGGCGATGTCGCGCTTCACCGGCGCGTGGACCGCGCTCAAATGCATGCACGAGACGGTTGAGTCGACCGGCGTCGTGGATGGCAGCCTCGAGCGCATTAAGCTCGTCACGCCCGCTGATTTCCGCATGCCGGAGGGCGGGCTCAACATCCGCCTCGCCGACACCATCCTTGGCCAGGAAGCGCGCCTGCACGATTTCAAGCGCGACGCCATGCTCGCCTTCGTGCGTGCCAACAGAATCAACAAGATCATCACCTCGGGTGGGCGCAATCCGAAGATCGGCATCGTCACCACTGGCAAGGCCTATCTCGACGTACGCCAGGCGCTCGACGAGCTCGGCATCGACGAGGTGAAATGCAATGACCTCGGCCTGCGCCTGTTCAAGATCGGCTGCGTGTGGCCGATCGGCCGGCAGGAGCTCGCCGAGTTCGCGCAAGGGCTCGACCTCATCATCGTGGTCGAGGAGAAGCGTTCGCTGATCGAAGTGCAGGTGCGCGAGGAACTTTACGGCAACGCCAACCAGCCGATCTGCATCGGCAAGAAGGACGAGCAGGGCAACTGGCTGTTCCCGGTCAAGGGCGCGCTCGATCCCAACGACGTCGCGATCTGCATCGGCGAACGGCTGCTGCGCACCAGCGCCAATGACGAGTTAAACGCCAATGTCGCGCGGCTGAAAGCGGCGCAGCG
Organism: uncultured Alphaproteobacteria bacterium; assembly: GCA_963739075.1. GTDB lineage: Bacteria > Pseudomonadota > Alphaproteobacteria > Rhizobiales > Xanthobacteraceae > Pseudolabrys. Next base: position 301,683 of record CAVTZC010000010.1, read on the forward strand.
CGCGCTCAGCGAAACCGTCGATGTCGCCCAGCGCATTCCCTATTTCTGCTCCGGGTGCCCGCACAACACTTCAACCCGCGTGCCCGATGGCAGTCGCGCCTATGCCGGTATCGGCTGCCACTACATGGCGCAGTGGATGGACCGCAAAACGCTCGGGTACACCCAGATGGGCGGCGAGGGCGCTAACTGGATCGGCGAGGCACCGTTCAGCAAACGCGACCACGTGTTCCAGAATCTGGGCGACGGCACCTACAACCACTCGGGCAATATGGCGATCCGCGCCGCCATCGCTTCCGGCGTGAAGATGACCTACAAAATCCTGTTCAACGACGCGGTGGCGATGACCGGCGGGCAGGCCAATGACGGCGGCCTCACCGTTGACCAGATCGCGCGCCAGGTCGCGGCCGAAGGCGCCAAGCGAGTCGTCGTGGTCACCGACGAGCCATGGAAATATCCAAAAGGTACCGATTGGCCGCGCGGCCTGACCGTGCATCATCGCGACGACCTGGATGCCGTCCAGCGCGAGCTCACCACGGTGCCGGGCGTCAGCGTGCTAATCTACGACCAGACCTGCGCCGCCGAGAAACGCCGCCGCCGCAAGCGCGGCACCTTTCCCGATCCCGACAAGCGCGTGGTGATCAATGACCTGGTCTGCGAAGGCTGCGGCGATTGCGGCGTTAAATCAAATTGCGTCTCGGTGCAGCCGCTGGCGACCGAATGGGGCCGCAAGCGCACTATCGACCAGTCGAGCTGCAATAAGGATTATTCCTGCCTCAAGGGCTTCTGCCCGTCCTTCGTCACCGTGCACGGCGCCAAGCTGAAGAAAGGCGAGAGCGTCGCCGAGCCGGCGGATTGGCCGCCGCCGCCCGATCCGAAGCTGCCTCTGACCAATCACCCTTACGGCATCATTGTCACCGGCGTCGGCGGCACCGGCGTCGTCACCATCGGCGCCGTCCTCGGCATGGCCGCGCATTTGGAAGGCAAGGGCGTCGGCGTGATCGACATGGCCGGGCTCGCGCAGAAAGGCGGCGCCGTCTACAGCCACATGCGCATCGCCAATACGCCGGATGAGATTCACGCCATCCGCGTGGCCGCCGGCAGCGCCGATCTCGTGATCGGCGGCGACAGCGTGGTGGTGGGCAGCAAAAAGGTGCTGGGCGCGATCAAGGCGGGCCACACGCGGGTCGTGGTCAATACCGCGGAATTCCTGCCCGGCGATTTCACCCGCAATGCCGACTATTCGCTTCCGACCGAACGGCTTAAGCGCGCGATCAACGGCGCCGCCGGTCCCGGGCAAAGCCATTTCGTCGATGCCAGCCGGCTCGCCACCGCGCTGCTCGGCAATTCGATCGGCGGCAATATGTTCATGCTCGGCTACGCCTATCAGACCGGCGCGCTGCCATTGTCGGCGGAAGCGATCGAACGCGCGATCGAAATGAACGGCGAGGCGGTGGCGATGAACGTCGCGGCTTTCCGTTACGGCCGCCGCGCGGCGGTCGATCCCGCCGCACTCGAAGCGCTGGTGAAGCCGGCGCCGGGGCTGGTCAACGATTCAACTAAGCTGTCGCAGTCGTTCGCCGAGACGGTCGACCGCCGTGTCGAATTCCTCACCGCCTATCAGAGCGCGCGCTACGCGCGGCGCTATCGCCGCTGGGTCGAAAAGATCAAGAACGCGGAAGCGGTTAAGGCGCCGGGCCATTGCGGGCTGTCGGAAGCGGTGGCCCGTTATCTATTCAAGCTGATGGCCTACAAGGACGAATACGAGGTGGCGCGGCTTTACACCGACACCTCGTTCGTCGAGCGGGTGAAGTCCACCTTCGACGGCGACAATCTGCGCTTCGAGTTCCACCTCGCGCCGCCGCTGCTGGCACGCTTCGACAAGGCGACCGGCGAGCCGAAGAAGATGTCGTTCGGGCCGTGGCTGCTCGGCGCCTTCCGCGTGCTGAAGAAATTCAAGGTGCTGCGCGGTACGCCGCTCGATCCGTTCGGCTACACCGCCGAGCGCAGAACAGAACGCCGATTAGTCGCAGAATACGAGAAACTTCTCGGCGACATTATCGAACGTCTCACGCCTGACAATCATCATGTCGCGGTCGAACTGGCGTCAATTCCGGAAAAGATTCGTGGGTTTGGCCCGGTCAAGCAGCGTCACCTTGTCGCCGCCAAGGCCGAGAAAGCCGCTTTACGCGAGCAATTCGGCGCCGGTTCCACGCCGTTTCTGAAGGCGGCGGAATAATTTAGCCCCAGTCTGCGACCAAATACCGACCGGCCCAAGGCTTGACCGGCCTGCATCGGTGTTTTCATATCGTGGCAACAAGACCGCCCGTCAGGCGGCGAGGGGTTAAGAAGCCGCGCCACACACGAGCGCGGCCGTGAGGGAGGGATAGACTGTGGCGCCGATCGCCGCCGCTTCGGCGGATACATTTCCTAAACTATTGATTCGTAACGCTAATTTGTATGGCGCGCGGCCGGCGATGCGGCAAAAGGATCTCGGCATCTGGCAAACCTGGACATGGGAACAGGTGCTCGACGTGGTGCGCGCCTACGCGGTCGGCCTACACCGGCTCGGCCTCAAGCGCGGCGAAACCGTCGCCATCGTCGGCGCCAACCGGCCGAAGCTCTATTGGTCGGTGATGGCGGCGCAAATGCTCGGCGCGGTGCCGGTGCCGGTCTATGCTGACGCGGTGGCCGACGAACTCGCCTATGTGCTCGCCCATGCCGAGGTGCGCTTCGCCGCGGTCGAGGATCAAGAGCAAATCGATAAGATCATGTCGGTCATGGATCGTCTGCCCAAGCTTGAGCAGATGGTCTACGACGAGCGGCGCGGCCTGCGCGACTACGATCACAGCCATTTGCATCCGATCGACGACGTCATCGCGGAAGGACGCAAGGCGCTCGCCGATGATCCATCCGTTGCCGCCTGGATCGATACGGAGATCGCCGCCGGAAAAGGCAGCGATCCGTCCATTATTCTTTACACCTCCGGCACCACCGGCACGTCGAAAGGCGTTGTTCTGACCGGCGAGCGCTCGATCAAAGCGGCGACCGACACGGTCATCTTCGACAAATTGAACGAGAACGACGTGGCGCTCGCTTATTTGCCGCTCGCCTGGGTCGGCGACCACTATTTGAACTACGCGCAGGGCCTGGTCGCCGGTTTCTGCATGGCCTGCCCGGAAAACTCCGACACCGCAATGCAGGATTTGCGCGAGATCGGCCCGAGCTTCTATTTCGCGCCGCCGCGCACGCTCGAGCTTCTGCTCACGCGCGTGATGATCCGCATGGAGGATGCCGGCTTCCTTAAGCGCAAGCTGTTCCACTACTTCATCGGCGTGGCGCGTAAATACGGCGAACGCATCCTCAACGGCCAGCCGGTGCCGCTCACTGGCCGGCTGCTCTATTGGCTGGGTAATATCCTGGTCTATGGCCCGCTCAAGAATGTGCTGGGCTTTTCGCGCGTGCGCGTGGCCTACACTGCGGGCGAGGCGATCGGCCCGGACCTGTTCAACTTCTATCGCTCGATCGGTCTTAATCTGAAGCAGCTCTACGGGCAGACCGAGGCGTTTCTTTACGTCACCGCCCAGCCAGACGGCGAAATCTATTCCGACACAGTCGGTCCGGCCTGCCCAAACGTGGATATCCGCATCGCCGATAATGGCGAGGTGCAGTTCAAGTCGCCCGGCATGTTCTCCGGCTATTTCAAGGACGACGAAAAAACCGCCGAGGCGATGACGCCGGACGGTTATGTGAAGACCGGCGATGCCGGCTACTTCGACGAGAAGACCGGCCACCTCAAAATCATCGACCGCGCCAAGGACGTCGGCAAGCTCAACGACGGCACGTTGTTCCCGCCGAAATACATCGAGAACAAGCTTAAATTCTATCCGAACATCCGCGAAGTCGTCGCCTATGGCGACAAACAAGATTTCGTCGCGGTGATGATCAACATCGATCTGACCGCGGTGGGCAGCTGGGCCGAGCGCAACAATGTAGTCTACGCCTCCTATCAGGAACTCGCCGGCCATCCGCGGGTCTACGACATGGTCGAGAAACATGTCGCCGAAGTGAACCGCTCGCTCGCCCAGGACAAGGTGATGGTGGGCGCGCAGATCAAGCGCTTCCTGATCCTGCACAAAGAACTCGATGCCGACGACGGCGAGCTGACGCGCACCCAGAAGGTCCGCCGCGGCTTCATCGCCGATCGTTACGGCCCGCTGGTCAAGGCGCTCTATGACGGCTCCAAGGAAGCCGACATCTCGACCGAAGTCACCTTCGAGGACGGCCGCAAAGGGACGATCAGCGCGCGCGTGAAAATCCGCGACATGCAGACCGAGCCGGCCGCCGCGCCGATGGGGAAGGCGGCATGAGAGCGCCGAGCGGCCCGGACGTTTCGGTCGGCGACGTGCTCTTGTCGGTGGAGAACGTCTCGCTGTCGTTCGGCGGCGTGAACGCGGTGAGCGACGTCTCCTTCGACATCCGCAAAGGCGAAATCCGCGCCATCATCGGGCCGAACGGGGCCGGCAAGACCTCGATGCTCAATATCATCAATGGCTTCTATCAGCCGCAGCAGGGCCGCATCAGCTTCAAAGGGCAGACGCGCTCGAAGATGCGCCCGCACGACGCCGCCCACGGCGGCATCGCGCGCACCTTCCAGAACGTCGCGCTGTTCCGCGGCATGACCGCGCTCGACAACATCATGGCCGGTCGGACGCTGAAGATGCACCGAAACTTCTTCTGGCAATTGCTGCGCTACGGGCCCGCCATGACCGAGGAAGTCGAGCACCGCCGCCGGGTCGAGGAGATCATCGACTTCCTCAAGATCCAGGAAATCCGCCGCATCCCGGTTGGCCGGCTGCCCTACGGCCTGCAAAAGCGCGTCGAACTCGGCCGCGCGCTCGCCATGGAGCCGGATCTGCTGCTGCTCGACGAGCCGATGGCCGGCATGAATCTCGAAGAGAAAGAGGACATGTCGCGCTTCGTGCTCGACGTGAACGACCACTACGGCACCACCATCGCGCTGATCGAGCACGACATGGGCGTGGTCATGGACCTGTCCGACCGGGTGGTGGTGCTCGATCACGGCATCAAGATCGCCGACGGCACGCCCGATGAAATCAAAGGCAATCAGGGCGTGATCGACGCCTATCTCGGAGTCGCACATTGAAGAATTTGGCGCACTGAGGAGACCGCATGCACCTCCTCTATATGATCTTCATCGATCCCTTCGTGCAAATGGGCACCGCGCCCGACCTGCTCGTGCAGACGCTGTGGGAGGGCCTGGTCGCGGGCGTGCTGTATGCGCTGATCGCGCTCGGCTTCGTGCTGATCTTCAAGGCCTCTGGCGTATTCAATTTCGCGCAGGGCATCATGGTGGTGTTCGCCGCGCTCACGCTGGTCGGCTTGTATGCGCATGGCGTGCCGGCCTTTCTTGCGCTCGCCATGACCATCGGCGTCATGTTCTTGCTGGCGCTCGCGATCGAACGTTTCGTGCTGCGGCCGCTAGTCAACCAGCCGGACATCATTTTGTTTATGGCGACCTTCGGCCTGACCTATATCCTCATCGGTTCCGGCGAATTGATTTTCGGCGGCGATCCGAAGGTGATGATCGCCGACCAGCTGCTGCTGCCGAATGGGTCCTACACCGTCAAGATGTTCGGCGGCTTCGTGCAGATGCAGAAAATCGACATTGCCGCCGCGGTCATCGCTTCGGTGATGGTGGCGTCGCTGGCCGTATTCTTCCAGAAGACGCGCATCGGCCGCGCGCTGCGCGCCGTCGCCGATAGCCACCGCGCTGCGCTCTCGGTCGGTATCTCGCTCGAATATATCTGGGTGATCGTTTGGTTCGCCGCCGGCATCGTGGCGCTGGCGACCGGCATCATGTGGGGCGCGCGTTCGAACGTGTCCTTCGCGCTGGAGGTCATCGCGCTGAAAGCCTTGCCGGTGCTCATCCTCGGCGGCTTCACCTCGATCCCGGGCGCCATCATCGGCGGCGTCATCATCGGCGTCGGCGAGAAGATCGGCGAATTTTATTGGGGCCCTCTGTTCGGCAGCGGCATCGAGGAATGGTTCGCCTACGTGATCGCGCTGGTCTTCCTGCTGTTCCGGCCGCAAGGGCTGTTCGGCGAACGCATCATTGAACGGATTTGAGGGCGGCATGTTTTACCGCGAAGCGGGCCAGTACAAGACGAGCTACCAGGCCGATCAGGCGCTATTTCCGATCCGGCAAGACCAGATCGGCATCATACTGATTTTGGCGGCGGCTTTCATTGCGGTGCCGCTCATGGCGTCCGATTTCGTGATCGATTCGGTTCTGATCCCGGTGCTGATCTTCTCGCTTGCGGCCATCGGGCTCAATCTGCTCACCGGCTATACCGGACTGTTGTCGCTCGGCACCGGCGGCTTCATGGGGGTCGGCGCGTTCGCCTGCTATAAGCTTGCAACCTATTTCCCCGGCATCAATATCGTGGTGCTGGTCATTTGCTCCGGGTTTTTCTCGGCGGCGGCGGGAATCGTGTTTGGCCTGCCCAGTCTGCGCATCAAGGGCTTCTATCTGGCGGTCGCGACGCTCGCTTCGCAATTCTTTCTGTCGTGGTGCTTCATCCGCATCCCATGGCTTTACAATTATAATATTTCGGCTTCGATCGAAGTGCCGACACGGACCCTGTTCGGCCTTCCGATCACCGGCCCGACGGCGACGCCGATCACCCGCTATATCATCGTGCTCACGATCGTGGCGGTGATGACCTTGCTCGCCTCCAACCTAATCCGCGGGCGCATCGGCCGCACCTGGATGGCGGTGCGCGACATGGACATCGCCGCCGAGCTGATCGGCATCAAGCTTTATCCGACCAAGCTGCTCGCCTTCGCGGTCTCATCGTTCTACTGCGGCGTCGCCGGCGCCATGCTGGTGTTCCTGTGGCTCGGCAACGCCGAGTCTGAAAGCTTCAGCATCAATCAGTCGTTCATCATCCTGTTCATGGTGATCATCGGGGGTCTCGGCAGTCTGCTCGGCTCGTATTTCGGCGCCGCCTTGATCTATGGCTTGCCCATCGTGCTGCGCATGATTAAGGGCTTGCTGGGCCTTTCGATCACCTCGGCGAACGTCGAGCACATCAACTTCATAACGTTGGGGGTGCTCATTATTTTCTTCCTGATCGCGGAGCCGAATGGCTTGGCGCGGCTTTGGCAGATCGGAAAGCAGAAGCTGAGGGTGTGGCCTTTCCCTTACTGAAAGGGCACACTTGGACCAATTCCCCCGCCCGGGCGTAAGGGCCTGGCGGAGGTAGCCCTCCTCATCGAGGGACGGACGTAAAAGCCGGGGCAACAAAGCGCCGGCAGAAGCACATGGGAGAAACACGATGCGCTTGAAACACATAGTTCTCGGCGCGGCTGTCGCGAGCCTGGTCGGCGCTTCCGCCCTGGTTTCGCAGGCTTCCGCGGAAACCCTCGTACCGCTTTTCACCTATCGGACCGGTCCATTCGCGAACTCGGGGATCCCGATCGCCAATGGCATGCATGACTACATGACCATGCTGAACGCGCGCGACGGCGGCATCGGCGGGTCCAAGATCAAGTTCGTGGAATGCGAGACCGGCTACAAGAACGAAAAAGGCGTCGAATGTTATGAATCGCTCAAGGACCAGCATCCGGCGGTGATCACGCCCTATTCGACCGGCATCACGCTGGCGCTAATCCCGAAGGCGGCGGTCGATCACATTCCGATCCTGTCGATGGCCTACGGCCTTTCGGCCTCGGCGGTCGGCAAGGACTTCCCGTGGATCTTCAATCCGCCGGCGACCTATTGGGACGGTCTGTCCATCGTCCTGCGCTATATCGGTGGCAAGGAAGGCGGGCTCGACAAGCTCAAGGGCAAGACCATCGGCTACATCTACTTCGATGGCGGTTACGGTCTCGAACCGATCCCGCTGCTGGAGCAGTTCGCCAAGGATTACGGCTTCACCGTGAAGAAGTATCCGGTGCCGCCGGCCCAGATGCAGAACCAGTCGAGCCTCTGGCTGAGCGTTCGCCGCGACCGTCCGGACTACATGATCATGTGGGGCTGGGGCGCGATGAACCCGACCGCGGTGCAGGAAGCCGCCAAGACCGGCTATCCGATGGATCATTTCCTCGGCGTCTGGTGGTCCGGTAGCGAGGACGACGCACGTCCGGCCGGCGCGGCCGCCAAGGGCTATCTCTCGCTTAACTTCAACGCGGTGGGCGCCGACTACCCGGCGATCAAGGACATCCAGAAATACGTGATCGGCAAGGATAGCCAAACTCCCGCGACCCAAGTCGGCGAGAACTTCTACAATCGCGGCGTGATGAATTCGGTCGTCATCGCCGAGGCGATCCGCAACGCGCAGAAACTCACCGGCAAGAAGGACATCACCGGCGAGGAAATGCGCCGCGGTCTGGAGTCGCTGCAAATCTCGGCGGCACGGTGGAAGGAAATCGGGCTTCCCGATTTCGCGTCGCCGATCTCGGTGAGCTGCACCGATCACAGCGGGCACCACTCCGCCTATATGCAGCAGTGGGACGGCGCCAAGTGGACGAAGGTCTCCGATTGGATCTCGCCGATGAAGGACAAGGTCATGCCTCTGCTCGATTCGGCGGCCCAGGACTACGTGACCAAGAACCAGCCCTGGCCGAAGCGCACGGAAGCTTGCGACAAGTCGTCGTAACTTAAGCGAACAATCCCTCTCCCCGCCGCGATGGCGGGGAGAGGTTGTTGTCTGGAGCGCGCATGTCGGCGGCAACGCAGACCGAAACCACGGCCTCCGCGATGGCGGGGAACATCCTTTCGGTCAATAATATCGAAGTCATCTACGATCACGTCATTCTGGTGCTCAAGGGCGTGTCGCTCGATGTGCCGAAGGGCGGCATCGTCGCGCTGCTCGGCGCCAACGGCGCCGGCAAGACCACCACGCTAAAGGCGATTTCCAATCTTCTGCACGCCGAGCGCGGCGACGTCACCAAGGGCTCGATCCTGTTTGAGGGCGCGGAAGTGCAGGATCTTTCGCCGAACGAGCTGGTTCGGCGCGGCTGTATCCAGGTGATGGAAGGCCGCCAGTGTTTCGCCCATCTCACCGTCGAGGAGAACCTGCTCACCGGCGCCTTCACCCGGCGCGACGGCCGGGCGGCGATCCGGCAGGACATCGATCTGGTCTATTCCTATTTTCCCAAGCTCGCCGAGCGGCGCAACTCGACCGCCGGTTACACCTCCGGCGGCGAACAGCAGATGTGCGCGCTGGGGCGCGCGCTGATGTCGCGGCCGAAAATGATCCTGCTCGACGAGCCGTCGATGGGGCTGGCGCCGCAGATCGTCGAGGAGATCTTCGAGATCGTGCATGGCCTGAACGAGAAGGAGGGAGTCTCGTTCCTGCTGGCCGAGCAAAACACCCACATGGCGCTGCGCTTCGCACGCTACGGCTACATCCTGGAAAACGGCCGCGTGGTGATGGACGGCGACGCCAAGTCGCTGGCCGAGAACGAGGACGTGAAGGAATTCTACCTCGGCATTTCCGGCGGCCGGCGCAAGAGCTTCCGCGAAGGCAAGCATTACCGCCGGCGCAAGCGCTGGCTGGCGTAAGGCATGTCCAACCACTACGACGCCCTGGAAACCCGCGCACCGGCGGCGCGCGAGCGTGAGCAATTCGCCCGCATGCCCGAAGTGGTCGCGCGCGCCATGAGCGCGCCCGGCTGGGCGAGGCAACTCGCGGGCATCGATCCGAAATCGGTCAATTCGCGCGCGGCGCTGGCCAAGCTACCGGTGTTGCGCAAGTCCGATCTCGCGGTGCTGCAAAAGGAGAGCCCGCCGTTCGGCGGGCTCAACGTCACGCCAGCGAACCGGGTGAAACGATTGCTGATGTCGCCGGGGCCGATCTTCGAGCCGGAAGGCGACGGTGTCGACTGGTGGGGTGCGGCGCGTGCCTGTTTTGCCGCCGGCTTTCGCATCGGCGACATCGTGCACAATTCCTTCGCCTATCACCTGACGCCCGGCGGGTTCATTCTGGAATCGGGCTGCCAGGCGCTCGGCTGTGCTGTCATCCCCGGCGGCGTCGGCAATACCGAGCAGCAACTCGAGGCGATCGCGCATTACAAGCCCTCCGGCTATGTCGGCACGCCGGATTTTCTGAAAATCCTGCTCGATACCGCCGAGAAGACCGGCAAACCCGCCGTCTCGTTCAAGCGTGCGCTGGTGTCGGGAGCGGCGCTCCCGGCGTCGCTGCGCGAGGAACTCGGCAAACGCGGCGTCGCCGTGCTGCAATGCTATGCCACCGCCGAACTCGGCGTGATCGCCTACGAAAGCGAGGCACGCGAAGGCATGATCGTCAACGAGACGGTTATTGTGGAGATCGTGCGGCCGGGCACCGGCGATCCGGTCGCCGAAGGCGAGGTCGGCGAGGTGGTGGTCACCTCGTTCAATCCGGACTATCCGATGATCCGGCTCGGCACCGGCGATCTCTCGGCGCTGCTGCCCGGCGTTTCGCCGTGCGGGCGCAGCAATGCGCGCATCAAGGGCTGGATGGGACGCGCCGATCAGACCGCGAAAGTCAAGGGCATGTTCGTGCATCCCAAGCAGATCGCCGAGGTTGCCGCGCGCCATCCGCAGCTCGTACGGTTGCGCCTGGTGGTCGGCCGCGAAGCCGAACAGGACACCATGACGCTGATGGCGGAATGCGCGGCGCCGGATGCCGCGCTTGAAGCAGCGGTTGCGGCCACGCTACAGTCGGTCAGCAAGCTGAAAGGCGCGGTGAAGCTGGTCACCCCCGGCGCGCTGCCCAATGACGGCAAGGTCATCGCCGACGAACGCAAGCCATGAGCCCGACCATAGTCCCAACCGCAGGCGGCCGCATCGGCGTGCTGCTGGTCAATCTCGGCACGCCCGACGCCACCGATTACTGGTCGATGCGGCGTTACCTAAAGGAGTTCCTCTCCGACCGCCGCGTGATCGAGGAGAACCCGATCAAGTGGTGGCTGATCCTCAACCTCATCATCCTGACCGTGCGCCCCTGCCGCAAAGGCCGCGATTACGACAAGATCTGGAACCGGGAACGCAATGAATCGCCGCTCAAGACCATCACGCGCTCGCAGTCCGACAAGCTCGAGGAAATGCTCGGCAAAGTCGACTGGCGCATCCGCGTCGATTGGGCGATGCGCTACGGCAATCCGTCGATCCGCTCGCGGCTCGACGCGCTGGTCGCGCAGGATTGCGAACGCATCCTGCTGGTGCCGCTCTATCCGCAATACGCGGCGGCGACCACAGCCACCGTCTGCGACGAAGCCTTCCGCGCGCTCACCAGGATGCGCTTCCAGCCCAGCCTGCGGGTGGCAGCGCCCTATTACGCCGAGCCCGCCTATATCAGCGCACTCGCCGGCTCGCTCAATGCCGAGCTTGCCAAGCTGAAGTTCAAGCCCGACCTGATCGTCGCCTCGTTCCACGGCATGCCGGAAGACTATGTGGCCAAGGGCGACCCCTATTATGGCCACTGCGCCGAGACCACGGCGCTGCTGCGCAAGAAACTCAAGCTCGACGACAACCGGCTACTCATGACCTTCCAGTCGCGCTTCGGTACGGCGGAATGGATCAAGCCCTATACCGACGCCACCATGAAATCGCTGGGCGAGCGCGGCGTGAAGAACCTCGCCGTCATCATGCCGGGCTTCGCCGCCGATTGTCTGGAGACGCTGGAAGAGATCGCCATGGAGAATGCCGAGATCTTCAAGCACGCAGGGGGTGAGAATTTCGCGGCCATCCCGTGCCTCAATGATTCCGATCCCGGCATGGCGGTGATCTGGGACGTGGTGCTGCGCGAGCTCAAGGGCTGGATTTGAGGCCGGATTAGCTCCGTTTTTCGCTTTGCGCGTGATCTTATCCGAAAACCGGTTCCCGCTTTTCGGGATCACGCGCCGCCTGGCAACGCCTCGTTAACCATACGGTTTTAACTTCCGTTAACCAAAGTCTGCGGACCGGCGGGCGAGCGCTCCTTTTGAAAAGGCGCGGCCGCCCGGTGTTCCGCCGTGGTCGGGAGAGCCGAGACAGCCGTGCCGCGCTTACGTCCCCTAACTCCGGTCACGCCGCGCAGCGCACGCTTGCTCATGGCGGTCTGTGTGGCGCTGTGGAGTGCGGACGCGGTCGCGCAAACGGCGCCGCTGCCGTTCCCCGATCCACTGGCGCCGCCGCTGCAAACCGATCCGCGCCATCCGCAGCGCTTCCAGAGATTCACCCGACCGGGCCTGGTGCAATTGGGACCGCCGGTTAATTTCTTGGCCCCGGCGTCAGGCGCCGGCAATACCGGCTACGATTCCACCAATGCCCGCAAGCGAACCAAACTCAAAGGGACGGTGCCGGCGTCCAATCCGGTAGCGCCGACGGCCGGTGCACACGCCGCAACGCCCAATGGGCCCCCGCCGCCGATCGACCCGAAAGCGGCGGCGGCCAATGCGCAGGCGATCGCGCCCGGCGTGGCCGCGCCATACGTCGTCCCGCGCTACCAGACTCCGCCGCCCGATACCGGCGCCTTTGCCGCCGCGCCGGGCGCGCCGCCGGTCGAACTTGGTCCGATCCGCAAGCTGCCGCCGAAGCGCAAGGCGCATACCGAGCCCGACGACCCTTACGAGCCGCTCGGCGTACGCGCGGGAGCCTTCGATCTATTTCCGGCAGTCGAGCTGATCGGCGGTTACGATACCAACCCTGGGCGCGTCGCCGGCGGCGCGGGCGCCGCAGTCTATATCGTGGCGCCGGAATTGCGCGCACAGTCGGATTGGTCGCGCCACGAGCTCAAGGTCGACTTGCGCGGCAGCTACACCGGCTACAGCCCCGATGAGACGCCGACGCTGAGCCGTCCCTATTTCAACGGCAAGGTTGACGGCCGCATCGACGCGACCCGGGACACGCACATCGATCTTGACACCCGCTTGCTGATCTCGACCGACAATCCCGGCAGCCCGAACCTGCAGGAGGGAATCGCCAAGCTGCCGGTCTTTGCCACGTTCGGCGGCAGCGGCGGGGTCACGCATCAATTCAACCGCTTCGAATTGGGCGTGAAGGGTGATGTCGAGCGGACCGTCTATCAGGACTCGACCTTGACCGACGGCACCATCGCCAGCAACGCCGATCAAAACTACAACCAATACACTGGCACGCTGCGCGGCGGTTACGAGCTGATGCCGGGCGTAAAGCCGTTTGTCGAAGTCAGTACCGACAGCCGCGTGCACGATCTCGCGACCGACTTTAACGGCTTTCAGCGTGATTCAACGGGCCTGATCGGCAAGATCGGCGCAACCTTCGACCTGACGGACCGGCTCACCGGCGAAATTGCGGTCGGCTATGAGCGGCGCAATTATGTGGACCCGCGCTTCGATACCCTCGACACCCCGATCGGCAATGCCTCGCTGATCTGGACCGCGACCGCGCTGACCACGGTCAAACTCAGCGCCACATCGGTGGTGGGCGAATCCACCATTCCCGGCGTGTCAGGTATTATCTACCGCGATGTCGGCTTGCAGATCGACCACGCACTACGGCGCTGGCTGATCGCGACGGCAAAATTCGGATTTGGCGTGAATACCTATAAAGGCGGCACCGACACGTCGACCGGCTCGGCGGCGATTTGCGATTGCGTGATCTCGACGCTGGGCGACACCAGCCCCGACCGCCAAGACCTGGTTTACGAAATCGGCTTCGGCTTGACCTACAAGCTCAGCCGGGAAGTGCAGATCAAAGGCGAGGTCCGTCGCGATTGGTTGCGTTCCAATGTCGCCGGTAACGACTACATCTCCAATATCTTCCTGCTCGGGCTGCGGCTGCAGCGCTAGTGCGGGTGCTATTTATCGGCGAGCAGGCGGTGCAGTTCGCGGCGGAATTCGGGCGCGATGTCGGGGCGCTCGAGGCCATAGGCTACGTTGGCGGCGAGAAACCCGATCTTGGAACCGCAGTCGAAGCTGCGGCCCTCGAATTTGAGCCCGTAGAACGGTTGCATGCGCGCGAGCGCCACCATCGCGTCGGTGAGCTGGATTTCGCCGCCGGTGCCGGCCGCCTGCTTTTCCAGGATGTCGAAGATCTGCGGCTGCAGGATGTAGCGCCCGGTGATCGAAAGGTTGGACGGCGCTTCGGCCGCTTTCGGCTTTTCGACCATCTTGGTGATCGCGAAGGCTTTGCCCTTGGGTTGGCCGACGCCGACCACGCCGTACATGTGGATGCGGTCGGCCGGCACTTCCTCCACGGCGAGAATATTGGCATTGTCGTCGAGGCCCTTGGCGGCGTCGATCATCTGAGCGAGGCAGCCGCGCGGATGCTGGACCAGCACGTCGGGCAGTAGCAGCGCGAAGGGCTCATGGCCGACCAGTTCGCGCGCGCACCAAATGGCGTGGCCAAGGCCAAGTGGCGACTGCTGGCGGGTGAAACTGAAGGTGCCCGGCTCCGGCAAATCCTGCGATAACAGGGCGAGGTCGGCCTTCTTGCCGCGCTCGACCAGGGTGAACTCCAGCTCGAACTGGCGATCGAAATGGTCTTCGATCACCGCCTTGTTGCGGCCGGTGACAAAGATGAAATGCTCGATGCCGGCCTCGCGCGCCTCGTCGACCACGTGCTGAATCAGCGGCCGATCCACCACCGGGAGCATTTCCTTCGGCATGGCCTTGGTCGCCGGCAGGAAGCGGGTGCCCAGGCCAGCGACCGGGAATATGGCTTTGCGGATGCGGGTCATGCGAGATTGATGTCGGTTGCCGGGCTTTGATTCGTTCAAGCGAGCAGAAAGCATGGCGGCGGGCGCGGGTCCAGATGGGTTCCGCTAGACTATTAACGCCGTCGAAACGATATCCGGGCACCCATAAGGGAAACTGAAGGGCGACAAAAATAGAAGCGGCATCGGCAATGCGACTATTCCACCGCTGTCATCTGGCAGTGCTCCTGATGGTGGCCACCGGCGGCGCCGCCACGGCGCAGTCGCGCGACGCCCGCTATCCCAGCGTGACCGGGAGTATCCCGCCGGCTGCCATCGCTTCGCCAGCTGGCGGGCCGGGTTGGAGCGGCGAGTCGGGCTCGTCCGGCGATCCCCGCATGACCGCCGAGGCGATCCGCGCGGCGGCGGCGAATTTCACCGGCTGTCTCGATCGCCTGTGGCCGCTGGCCGCCCGGCGCGGCATCTCGCGAAATGTCTATGCGGCCAATACCGCTGCGCTGATGCCCGACCTGCACATCATGGATCTGCTCGATTCCCAACCGGAATTCACCAAGTCGCTGTGGGACTATCTCGATCTTCTGGTGAACGATGCGCGTATCGAGCAAGGCCGCGCGCTGCTCAATCGCCATCGCACGACGTTCGATGCGGTGGAGCGCGCCTATGGCGTCGACCGCTACATCATCGCCGCGATCTGGGGCGTGGAGACCAATTACGGCACGCTCGGCGGCGACCGTCCGGTGATCCGCTCCACCGCCACGCTCGCCTGCATCGGCCGTCGGCAGAACTATTTCCGCGAGGAATTCCTGTCGGCGCTGGAAATCCTCCAGCGCGGCGACGTCAAGCCCGACCGCCTCGTCGGCTCATGGGCCGGCGCCTTCGGCCCCACCCAGTTCATGCCGACCGCGTTCAAGCGCTATGCGGTGGATTTCGATCGCGACGGCCGCCGCGACGTGGTCAATTCGATCCCCGACATTATCGCGTCGACTGCCAATAACCTGAAAAAGGACGGCTGGGCGACGGGGCAGACCTGGGGCTACGAAGTCGTGGTCCCGGCGACCTTCAATTTTATGCTCGCCGATCGTGCGCAGTGGCTGCCGATCCGCGAGTGGGAGCGCGATGGGATCACGCGCCCCGGCGATAAGCCGTTCCCGCGCCCGGACGACCGTGCGTTCCTGCTGATCCCGGCCGGCGTGCAGGGGCCCGGCTTTCTCATGCTGGCAAATTTTCGTGTCATCATGCGGTACAATCCGGCCGACGCCTATGCGCTGGCGATCGGTTACCTGGCCGACCGCCTGCGCGGGGCTCCGCCATTCGCGCAAAACTGGCCGCGTTACGAGCGGGTGCTGTCGCGCGGCGAGCGGCTCGAATTGCAACAATTGCTGGAACACCACGGCTACGATGTCGGCGAACCGGACGGACAGCTCGGCGCCAGGACGAAGGCCGCGATCCGCGATTTCCAGACCAGGATCGGGCGGGTTCCCGACGGCTTTGCCTCGGCAGGCGTCCTCGACCAGCTGCGCTCCCGGTGAGCTGGCCGGATAATCGCCCGGCCACCTTCGAGTTGACATTTTTTACGCGCAATTGACTTAAGTCTCGGGTCAAGGTCCCCTTCGCGGCCGGCCTTTTCCCTTGTAGATTAAGGTCTTGAGTGATCGGCATGTTTGGCAAAATCCGTTTTTCGCGGTGGCTCGTCGGGGCGGTCATTCTGGCCGTGGCCGAGTGCGCCAGCGTGGCCGCGATCGATCTCGCGCTCACGCTTCCGGCCCAGGCGCAGCGGGCCGATGACCGCTATCCCTTTCTGAGCCGCCAGCGCCAGCAAAACGGCTTCTTCGGGTTCGGCGGTTTCTTCGGAGGCGGCGGCTACAATTCGCGGACCTTTCCGGGCGAAAACCCGCCGCAGCAACCGCAATACAAGTCATCGCACGCGCCGGCGCCGCACAAACCGGACCCGAACGCGCCGGCGCCCACGACCTCGATCATGGTGATGGGCGACGGCATGGCCGATTGGCTCGCCTATGGACTGGAGGAAGCGTTTTCGGATTCCCCGGAAATCGGCATCCTCCGCAAGAACAAGATCAATTCCGGGCTGTTGCGCTACGAGACAAAGGGCGATCTCGACTGGTGGCACGTCGCGCGCGATCTGCTGGCGCAGGAGAAGCCCAATTACGTGATCATGATGCTCGGCGTCAGCGACCGCCAGAATATCCGCGAGCGCGATCTGGCCAAAGAGGCCGACAAGACCGCCAAGGAGGAGCAGGACAAGAAGAACCTCGACCAGAACGGGCACACCAAAGATCAGGTGGACGACCAGGATCAGCCGAGGGTCTTGGTGCCCGAGCCGGAGCGCGGCAAAAGTGCCAACGGCATCATCGAATTTCGCAGTGATAAATGGGCCGAGGTTTACTCGAAGCGCATCGATGAAACGATCGCGGCGCTCAAGAGCAAGGGCGTACCGGTATTCTGGGTCGGCCTGCCGTCGATCCGCGGTCCCAAGTCCACCGCCGACGTCAGCTACCTCAACGATCTCTACCGGGCGCGCGCCGAACGCGCCGGCGTGAACTATATCGACGTGTGGGACGGCTTTGTGGACGAGGCCGGCAAGTACTCGAATTTCGGCCCGGACTATGAAGGCCAGATGCGGCGGCTACGTTCGAACGACGGCGTCTATTTCACCAAGTCCGGCGCGCGCAAGCTCGCGCATTATGTCGAACGTGAAATACGCCGCTACATGAGCAATCGCGTGCCGGTGGCGTTCCCCGCCGGGCCGGTCGGGCCGGTGCCGGCCGAGACCAAATCGAAAGTGCGCCCGGTGGCCGGACCGGTGGTGCCATTGACCGTGACGCCAGGAAATGCCGAGGAGCTATTGGGCGGCGGTGGCAGTCAGCCGGTGCACGCCGATGTCACCGCCAACCGCGTCTTGGTCAAAGGCGAACCGGTGCCGGCTCCGCCCGGACGCGCCGACGATTTCGTTTGGCCGCCGGGCAGCGACGGGAAGGGTGTCCCGCCGGCGGCGAGTACGCCCGCGGCCCCCGTCATGCCTGCGGCGGCTGCGGCGCCTGAGCCCAATGCGATCGCCCGCACCGAGCCAGCCGGAGCGGCGGTGAAGCCCGTGGAAGAACCCAAGCGCGGCGTCACCGCGAAGACCCCGCAGACCACGGGTGCCAAGCCGCCTCGCTTCGAGCATCGGGTGGACACCAAGCCGCGGTCGCCGCAAAGCGATACCCTGCGGCCGCCGGCCGATATTCCGCAGGCCGCCAGATCGCCTGGCTGGTTGCGCTAGCAACCGCTCAACGCGGCAGCGTCGTCGATCCCATCAGGAATTTGTCGACCGCATGCGCGGCCTGGCGTCCTTCGCGGATCGCCCATACCACCAGCGATTGGCCGCGCCGCATGTCGCCGGCGGCGAAGACCTTGGGCACCGAGGTTGCGTAGGCGTTGGTGTCGGCGGTCACATTGCCGCGCTGGTCGAGCGCCACGCCAAGCGCCTTGATCATGCCCTCGTGCACCGGATGCACGAAGCCCATGGCGAGCAGCACCAGATCGGTCTCGATCACGAATTCGGTTCCGGCCACCGGCTGGAACTTTGCGTCCACATGGACGCAATGCAGTTTCTTGACCTGGCCGTTCTCGCCGCTGAACTTCTGCGTCAGCACGGCGAATTCACGCTCGACGCCTTCCTCGTGGCTCGACGAAATGCGCAGCTTGAGCGGCCAATCCGGCCACACGATCATCTTGTTCTCGTGCTCGGGCGGCTGCGGCATGATCTCGAAATTGGTCACCGATACCGCGCCCTGGCGGATCGAGGTGCCGATGCAGTCGGAGCCGGTATCGCCGCCGCCGATCACGACGACCTTTTTTCCGGTGGCCAGGATCGGCTCGGCACTGCCCGGTGGCTCGTTGCTCACCCGCCGATTCTGCTGCGGCAGGAATTCCATGGCAAAATGAATGCCCTTGAGCTCGCGGCCGGGCACTGGCAGGTCGCGCGGCTTCTCGGCGCCGCCCGCGAGCACGACGGCGTCGTGCTCCTTGACCAGCTTTTCGATCGGGACATTGACGCCGACTTCGGCGCTGTAGTGGAACTGCACGCCCTCCGCCTGCATCTGCTCGACGCGGCGGTCGATGTGGATCTTCTCCATCTTGAAGTCCGGAATGCCGTAGCGCAGCAAGCCGCCGGCCTTGGCCCAGCGCTCGAACACGTGCACCTCATGCCCGGCGCGCGCAAGCTGCTGCGCGCAAGCAAGTCCGGCCGGCCCCGAGCCGATGACGGCGACCTTCTTGCCGATCTTGTGCGCCGGCATTTCCGGTTTGAGCCCCTGCGCGATGGCGCGGTCGGCGACCTCGCATTCGATGGTTTTGATGGTGACCGGATTGTCGTCGATGTTGAGCGTGCAGGACGCCTCGCACGGCGCCGGACAGACGCGGCCGGTGAATTCCGGGAAGTTGTTGGTCGAATGCAGATTGCGCGCGGCCTCGTCCCAACGGCCGCGGTAAACCAGATCGTTCCAGTCCGGAATCTGGTTGTTGACCGGGCAGCCGGTGGGCGCGCCGGTCAGGCGGCTGGTGCCGTGGCAATAGGGCACGCCGCAATCCATGCAGCGCGCCGCCTGATTGCGGACCTCGTTTTCCGCCAGCGGCAGCACGAATTCGTGCCAATGCCTGATGCGCTCCGCGACTGGAGCGTAGTGGCGGTCGTTGCGATCGATTTCGAGAAAGCCGGTGACTTTACCCATGCTACTCCGCGGCCTGCATGGTGGCGGCCTTCTCTTTTGCCATCTCGGCAAGCGCGCGGCGATATTCAACCGGCATCACTTTGCGGAACAACGGGCGATAACGCTGCCAATCGGCGAGAATCTCGGCCGCGCGCTTGGAATTGGTGTAACGGGCATGGTTGGCGATCAGCATGCGCAGCCGCTCGGCATCCTTGCTGGTCAGGTCCGACATCACGTCGACGCGGCCGTGTAATTCGAGATCGTTGTAGTGCCCGAATTCCTTTTCGGCGATCTGCTCTTCTTCCGGCACCGGCTCAAGCTCGACCATCGCCATGTTGCAGCGGGATTTGAAGGCGCCGTCCTCGTCGATCACATAGGCGATGCCGCCCGACATGCCGGCGGCGAAATTGCGGCCGGTCACGCCCAGCACCACCACGACGCCGCCGGTCATGTATTCGCAGCAATGATCGCCGGCGCCTTCAATCACGGCGATGGCGCCGGAGTTGCGCACGGCGAAGCGCTCGCCCGCCACGCCGCGGAAATAGCATTCGCCTTCGGTCGCGCCGTACAGCACAGTGTTGCCGACGATGATCGATTCTTCCGGCACGATGCCGGACTCGACCGGCGGTCGGATGATGATGCGCCCGCCCGACAGACCCTTGCCCACATAGTCGTTGGCATCGCCGTCGAGTTCGAAGGTGATGCCGCGCGCGAGCCAGGCGCCGAAGCTCTGGCCGGCGGTGCCGGTGAAGCGTACGTGAATGGTGCCGTCGGGCAGGCCGGCATGGCCGTAACGCTTGGCCACCTCGCCGGACAGCATGCCACCGACGGTGCGGTCGATATTGCGGATAACGGTTTGCAGCCGCACCGGCGCGCCGCGGTCGAGAGCCGATTGCAACTCCGCGATCAGCTTGCGGTCGAGGATGTCGTGGATCTTGTGATCCTGCGCCTCGCACTTGAAGACAGGGGTGCTGGGCAGCGCCTCCGGCTTGTTGAACAGCTTGGAGAAATCGAGGCCCTTGGCCTTCCAGTGCTCCACCAGCGCCCGCTGGTCGAGCATCTGCATCTGGCCGACCATCTCGTTGAAGCTGCGGTAGCCGAGCGCGGCCATTAGCTCGCGCACTTCCTCGGCGACGAAGAAGAAATAGTTGATCACGTGCTCGGGCTGGCCCTTGAAGCGCTTGCGCAGCACCGGGTCCTGGGTGGCGACGCCGACCGGGCAGGTGTTGAGATGGCACTTGCGCATCATGATGCAGCCGGCCGCGATCAGCGGCGCGGTCGCGAAGCCGAACTCGTCGGCGCCGAGCAGGGCGCCCACCACCACGTCGCGCCCGGTGCGGATGCCGCCGTCGACCTGCACCGAGATTCGCGAGCGCAGCCGGTTGATCACCAGCGTCTGATGGGTCTCGGCGAGGCCGATCTCCCATGGGCTGCCGGCGTGCTTGATCGAGGTGAGCGGGCTTGCGCCGGTGCCGCCCTCAAAGCCGGCGATAGTGACGTGGTCGGCGCGCGCCTTGGAGACGCCGGCGGCGACAGTGCCGACGCCGACCTCGGAGACCAGCTTGACCGAAACGTCGCCGGCCGGATTGGCGTTCTTCAGGTCGAAGATGAGCTGCGCCAGGTCTTCGATCGAATAGATGTCGTGGTGCGGCGGCGGCGAGATCAGGCCGACGCCGGGCGTCGAGTGGCGCACCTTGGCGATGGTCTTGTCGACCTTGTGGCCGGGCAATTGGCCGCCTTCGCCGGGTTTGGCGCCTTGCGCCATCTTGATCTGCATCACGTCCGAGTTGACCAGATACTCGGCGGTGACGCCGAAACGTCCCGAGGCCACCTGCTTGATGGCCGAGCGCATGCTGTCGCCGTTCGGCAGCGGCTTGAAACGGTCGGATTCCTCGCCGCCTTCGCCGGTATTCGACTTGCCGCCGATCCGGTTCATGGCGATGGCGAGCGTGGTATGCGCTTCGCGCGAGATCGAGCCGAACGACATGGCGCCGGTGGAGAAGCGCCGCACGATGTTCTTGGCCGGCTCGACCTCCTCGATCGGCACCGACATGCGGCCGTCATCCTCCGGCGACTTGATGCGGAACAGGCCGCGGATGGTCAGCAGCCGCTCGTTCTGCTCGTTCACGAGCTTGGCGAAGGCGCGGTAATGGTCCTGCGAATTGCCGCGCACCGCGTGCTGCAGCCGGGCGACGGTCTCGGCGGTCCAGACATGGTCCTCGCCGCGCATGCGCACGGCGTAGTCGCCGCCGACGTCGAGCATCGATGCGTAGATCGGTGAATCGCCGAAGGCGTCGCGATGGCGCCGCACGGCTTCTTCCGCGACCTCGGCCAGCCCGACGCCTTCGATGCGGGTGTGGGTGCCGGTGAAATATTTGTCGACGAAATCCTGACGCAGGCCGACGGCGTCGAAAATCTGCGCGCCGCAATAGGACTGGTAGGTCGAGATGCCCATCTTGGACATCACCTTGAGCAGACCCTTGTCGATCGACTTGATGTAGCGTTTGACGATCTCCTTCTCGTCGAGCTTCTGCGGCAGATCGTCCTTCATGGCGATCAGCGTCTCGAAGGCGAGATAAGGATTGATCGCTTCCGCGCCGTAGCCGGCCAGGCACGCGAAATGATGCACCTCGCGCGGCTCGCCGGTCTCCACCACCAGCCCGACCGAGGTGCGCAAGCCCTTGCGGATGAGATGGTGATGGACCGCCGCGCAGGCGAGCAGCACCGGAATCTGAATCCGGTCGGCGCCGGCCTTGCGGTCGGAAAGAATGATGATGTTGCAGCCTGCGCGCACCTCTTCCTCGGCGCGCTCGCACAACGCGTCGATGGCCCAGCCCATGCCGTCAACGCCATGCTCGGCCGGGAAGGTGATGTCGAAGGTGTGCGACTTGAAGTGATCGCCGCTCATCTGCGAGATCGAGCGGATTTTTTCCAGGTCGGCATTGGTGAGGATCGGCTGACGCACCTCCAGCCGCTTGCGGTTCGACAGTCCTTCCAGATCGAACAGGTTCGGGCGCGGCCCGATGATGGAGACCAGGCTCATCACCAGCTCTTCGCGGATTGGGTCGATCGGCGGATTGGTGACCTGCGCGAAGTTCTGCTTGAAATAGGTGAACAGCGGCTTCGGCTTGTCCGACAGCGCCGAGATCGGCGTGTCGTTGCCCATGGAGCCGACCGCTTCCTCGCCGGTCGAGGCCATCGGAGTCATCAGGAACTTCAGGTCTTCCTGGGTGTAACCGAAGGCCTGCTGGCGATCGAGCAGCGATAGGTTGGAAATCGGCGCCTCGTTGGCGGTTTCCGGCAGTTCCTCCAGCACGATCTGGGTGCGCCCGAGCCATTCCTTGTAAGGATGGCTCTTCGCCAGCGTCGCCTTCAATTCCTCGTCCGGAATGAGCCGGCCTTCGTCGAGATCGACCAACAACATCTTGCCCGGCTGCAGCCGCCACTTCTTGATGATGTCCTTTTCCGGTATCGGCAGCACGCCCATCTCGGACGCCATCACGATGCGGTCGTCGCGGGTGAGCAAATAGCGCGCCGGGCGCAATCCGTTGCGGTCGAGCGTGGCGCCGATCTGGCGGCCGTTGGTGAAGGCGATCGCCGCGGGGCCGTCCCACGGCTCCATCAGCGCGGCATTGTATTCGTAGAACGCGCGCCGCTCCTCGTTCATGAGCGGATTACCCGCCCACGCCTCGGGGATCATCATCATCACGGCATGCGCGAGCGGGTAGCCGCCCTGGGTGAGGAATTCGAGCGCGTTGTCGAAGCAGGCAGTGTCGGACTGGCCCTCGTAGGAAATCGGCCACAGCTTGTTGATGTCGGCCCCGAACAGCGGCGAGGACACCGACGCTTGGCGCGCCGCCATCCAGTTATTGTTGCCGCGCAGCGTGTTGATCTCGCCGTTATGCGCGATGTAGCGGTAAGGATGCGCCAGCGACCAGGTTGGGAACGTGTTGGTCGAAAACCGCTGGTGCACCAGCGCGAGCGCGCTCTCGAAGTCCGGATCATGCAGGTCGGGATAATAGGCGCCGAGCTGGTCGGCCAGGAACATGCCTTTGTAGATCACCGTGCGGCAGGAAATCGACACCGGGTAATAGCCGGAGGTGCGCCGCGCGCGGCGGCGGTAGATCGCGTCGGAAATCGACTTGCGCAGGATGTAGAGCTTGCGCTCGAACTCGTCCTCGGAGATTTTCTTGTTGCCGCGGCCGATGAACACTTGCAGGTGCATCGGCTCGGTCGGCTTGACCGATTCACCGAGCGTGGAATTGTCGGTCGGCACCTCGCGCCAGCCGAGCAGCGAGAGCCCCTCGCGCGCGATCACTTCCGCGTAGATGTCGCGGATGATCTGCCGCCAGTTGGGGTCCTTCGGCATGAACAGATAGCCGACGGCGTATTCGCCCGGCTTCGGCAGTTTGATGCCGAGCTCGGCGGTCTTCTTGGCAAAGAACTTGTGCGGGATCTGCACCAGGATGCCGGCGCCGTCGCCCATGCGTGGGTCGGCGCCGACCGCGCCGCGGTGCTCCAGATTGCACAGAATGCGCAACCCGTCCTCGACGATCAGGTGCGACTTGCGGCCCTTGATGTCGGCGATGAACCCGACGCCGCAGGCGTCCTTGTCGAGCGCCGGATCGTACAGACCTTGTACTGGCGGCGTGCCGGGATCGGCGTCGCGGCCACGCTCCGCGATCCGCGATCAGCTCGACAAATCCTGCACTGTTCCGGTCCTCGCTCATTCCTACCCTGCCTCGCCGGTGCCCGCGGCCTCCGGCGTATTCAGCGCGTTCGCAGGCCCGTTAGGCGCCACGGTCAACGCGCAACCGATCTCGTGAAGGGCAGCCCCTTGTCCGGCTCATCGCCGCCGTGGCTGCTCCGATTGGGTGCCACCGATATCAGCCCCGCCTTCAAAGGCCGGCATCGTGGCCGCGACCTATTAGGACAGCATTGCTGTCCTAATAGACCATGCCAAATTTTGCACCGCCACACAAGGCTGGTCCACGCCGGAATTGGTTGGACCTTTCGCTTTATTGCGGCGGCGTCTTCTTACCAAGCAAGAAGAGGACCACGCGCGGGCCGCGGACGCAATGCCGTTGCGCCGTTCGCGCTCGGCCAGATTCCGTGGCCGGTGAACCGTTTAACCGTGGTTGCCGGAGAAAGCCGCCGGCCGCGGGTAGGTGGCTATGGTGCCGAAAAATCAGACAACTGATCGGTTTCTGACGAGGGCGGGCGGTTTGAAAAAGGCGGGGTCAATCGGTTTGGCCACCGTGGTGCTGACTGCGACCGTGTCGCTGGTCGTCGCCGGTTCGCTTGAGCGCGGGCGGGACGCCGCTCCCGCGCTGGCCAACATTTACGCGCAGCTTTACGTGCGCGGACCGCGCATAATCCACATTCCCGAACATGAGCCGGAGTCATCGGACCTTGCTCCGCCGCCCCATTTGACGCCGAAACCGGAACGGCGCGGCGACGTGCAGCCTGCCCATCCGCGTGCGCTGTTCGACGGGCCGACGCCGATCCGGGCGCTGCCGCGCTTTAAGGTCAAAGCCGAGGACAACCAGGTTCGCAAAACGAAAGCGCCCCGGATGTCCGGGGCGCTGCCGTATTTTGCACTGAAGCTGCGGTGTTACGCCGCGACTTTGGTCTCGACCACCTGCGGCTTGGCATTGCCGTTGCCGATCGGGATTTGGCGCGGCTTCTTCGCCTCTGGGATTTCACGCACGAGATCGACGTGCAGCAATCCGTTCTCGAGGCTCGCGCTCTTGACCATGACGTGGTCGGCAAGCTGGAAGACGCGCTCGAAAGCGCGCGCGGCGATGCCCTGATGGAGCACTTGGCCGTTCTGCTCTTCCTTGGACTGCTTGGCGCCCTTGATGGTCAGCGTGTTCTCTTTCGCTTCGATCGAAAGTTCGTTCTCGCCGAAGCCAGCAACCGCGACGGTGACGCGGTAATCATTCTCGCCGGTCCGCTCGATATTGTACGGCGGGTAGCCCGGGGCGGATTCAAATCCGTCCAGCATCGAGAACAGCCGGTCGAAGCCGACGGTGGAACGATAAAGGGGAGCAAGATCAAACGTACGCATGGCATATCCTCCTTGAGTTGAGCGACATGCGGGCGGTCCGCCATAGGGCCGAACCTAAAACCCGAGCGCAGCCGGAATGGCCTGCGCGAAAATCATATGGGAACGTGATTTGGGGCTCGCAAGGGGCCGGCACATCTGTTCATAAGTGATTGAAATATAAATATTATAATCCGTTTTGCGCGAGCGCGATTGAGCCCGCCTCGCGCCCTGCTATAAGGCCCCGCGCCTTCCGCGCACCGGCTCATTTTCGGCTTCATGAAACTCATCTCCATTCCCGCCAATCCGGTGCCCGACGATGTGGTGACCGGCAGCATCCAGACCCCGGATGGGGTCAGCTTGCGTTTTGCGCGTTGGGCGCCGCCGCCCGGCCGCAAAGGCACGGTCGTCGTGCTGCAAGGCCGCGCCGAATACATCGAGAAATATTTTGAGACCGTGCGCGATCTGCGCGCGCGCGGCTTCGCGGTAGCGACGTTCGATTGGCGCGGGCAGGGCCTGTCGGAACGCGCGTTGAAGGACCGCCACAAAGGTCATGTGCGGAATTTTTCCGAATACGCCGCCGACCTCGGCGGCGATCATGGACCAGGTGGTGCTGCCCGATTGCCCGCCGCCGATCTTCGCGCTCGGGCATTCCATGGGCGCCGCCATCGGCATCCGCGCCTGCCATGACGGCAGCCGCTGGTTCGACCGCATGGTGCTGTCGGCGCCGATGATCGCGTTGCGGCCGGGCCGCCTCACTGCCGTGGCCGGGCCGCTGGCGCGCTTCATGCGCCTATTCGGGACGCGGCTCCGGCTATGTGCCGACCGGCAACGGCAAAGCCATCGGCGCCGAGGATTTCATCGGCAACGTGCTGACCTCCGATCCGGTGCGCTACGCGCGCAATATGGCGGTGTTGGAGGAAGCGCCGGAACTTGGCATCGGCCAGCCGACCGTCGCCTGGGCTGATGCCGCTTTGCGGCTGATGAAACGGTTCGCCGCGCCCAGTTACGCCGGCCAGATCCGCCAGCCGATCCTGCTGGTCGCGGCCGGCCGCGACGAGGTGGTCTCGACGCCTGCGATCGAGACCTTCGGGATGAATTTGTTGGCGGGGCGCCATCTCATCCTGGCCGGCGCTAAGCATGAGATCCTGCAGGAGCAGGATCATTATCGTGCCCAGTTCTGGGCGGCCTTCGACGCCTTCGTGCCCGGCACGCCGCGCTACTGACCCTTGAGCATCTCCAGCGCGGCAGCGTGCACGCGCTCGTCGCCAGCGACCACGATGCGGCCGCCGGCCTGTGCCGGGCCGTTCTCCCAGGTGGTGACGATGCCGCCGGCGCCGGTGACGATGGGGATTATCGCGACGATGTCGTAAGGCTTGATCTCGGTCTCGATCACCAGATCGATCAGGCCCGCCGCCAGCATGCAATAGGCGTAGCAGTCGCCGCCATAGCGCGA
Organism: uncultured Alphaproteobacteria bacterium; assembly: GCA_963739075.1. Taxonomy (GTDB): domain Bacteria; phylum Pseudomonadota; class Alphaproteobacteria; order Rhizobiales; family Xanthobacteraceae; genus Pseudolabrys. Next base: position 328,578 of record CAVTZC010000010.1, read on the forward strand.
GAGCTTGACCTTCTTTTCCAGCCGGCCGAAGGCGGCGCAGTCGGCGTCGTTCATCAGCAACGGGCTGGTGGTGGACAAGATTGCGTCATCGATCGACGCACAGGCGCGCACGTGCAGATCGCGATTACCGGTCGGTCCGCGATAGCGCGCCGCGCCGCCGTCGCCGGAAAATTTCTCGCGCGTGAACGGCTGGTTCATCATGCCGAACACCGGCTCGCCGAAGCGCATCAAGCCGATCAGCGTGCCCCAGGCCACCATGCCGGTGATGAAGGATTTGGTGCCGTCGATCGGATCGAGCACCCAGACATATTCGGCGTCGGTGCGCTCGGCGCCGTATTCCTCGCCGATCACGCCGTGGCCTGGAAAATTCTGCCGGATAAGCGCGCGCATGGCCTGCTCGGCGGCGTGGTCGGCCGCGGTCACCGGATCGAAACCGCCGGCCTTCTTGTTGTCGATCGCCAAGGCCGTGCGGAAAAACGGCAGGATGGTCTCACCCGACGCGCCGGCAAGCTGGTCGACGAAGCTTGAGAAATCGATCGCTGTCATGCCGCCTGCTTAAAGCATGATCGCGAAGAGAGGGAACCGGTTTTCCCGCAAGATGGTGCAACCTCTTATCGGGTCGTGTGCGGCACAACAGTCTTTAGCTTTAAGCAATGCAAATCTCACGGGATGAGTTTCCATAGCCCATTGAAATTGTGATGTTTTTACTACCCCTACCGCGAAACGACGAAATTATCGCCTGATATCCGCGGTCCAGCTATGCATAAAAACATCGGATTTTCGGTAATGCGTCTTGATTTTTGTGCGTCGCGGTGTAATTTATTGCAATGCGGTAGCGAGAGCTATCGTTGCCCTCCTTGGGCGTTTCCTCCCTAGACTTGGGCCGCTTGCCAACGCGAGCGGCCCTTTTTTGTCTATTCCGCCGCCGCGCGATAGGGACGCAATTCTTCCAGCGGAATCTCGCCCAGCCGCCGCGCCAGCGTCTCCAGGTCGGCCGCCAGCCGGCCGAACGTGCTGGAACGTTCGTAGCGGCGCTCATCCATGTAAAGCGCGCGGTTGATCTCGAGCTGGATGGCATGCAAGCCGGCGGCCGGATTGCCGTAATGCTCGGTGATAAAGCCGCCGGCATAGGGCTTATTCCGGCTCACGCTGTAGCCGAGCGCGCGCAGGGTCTTGTCCACGGTTTCCGCCACCACGCCGACGCAACTGGTGCCGTAGCGGTCGCCAAGTACGAATTCCGGTCGCGGCCGTTCGTCCTTATGGCCGGCGGTGGAAGGCATGGAATGGCAATCGATCAGAACAGCAGCACCAAAATCCCGATGCAGCCTCGAAAACAGCCGGCGCAGCGCGCGGTGGTAAGGCTTGTACAGGCTTTCGATCCGCCGCAGCGCGTCGTCGACCGGGATGCGCTGGTCGTAGATTTCCTGGGCGTCGCCGACCACCCGCGCCACGGTCCCCAGGCCTCCGGCCACCCGCATCGAGCGGGTATTGGCGAAGGAGGGCAGTCGGCCCTCGAACATGCGCGGATCAAGCTCGTAAGGCTCGCGATTGACGTCCACGAAGCAGCGCGGGAAATGCGCGCGCATCAGCGGAAAGCCGTGCTCGACCACGCCGGCGATCAATTCGTCGACAAAGCTGTCCTCCGACCGGCGCAGGGTGGCGATATCAAGCCGCGAGACGGCCAGGAAATCGCGCGGATAGGTCGAGCCACTATGCGGCGAGTTGAACAGCACCGGGCCCTTGCCTTTGGCCGGGTCCAGGACCTCGAACGGTGGATCAAGCTCGTCGCCGATTTCACTCATGGATGGCCATTTCAAGGATCGGTAGTATCGCGGTGGGGCGGGTCCAGCCGAACCCCCAATAACGCACTATTGTCTATGCGCCGGGGCGTTATGCCAAGCTATGCTTTTGGTTCACGCGTTATTTACCTGGCATAAGTCTTATGGGGAGGTTGGGCCCCCCGCATGGGCGGCCGGGACGGGGGGCTTTCAGGGACCATGTCTAAGATCCTGCTGGCGGAAGACGACACCGATATGCGGCGCTTTTTGGTCAAAGCGCTGCAGAATGCCGGATTCGACGTGACCTCCTACGATAACGGGCTATCGGCCTATCAAAGGCTGCGCGAGGAGCCGTTCGAGCTTCTGCTCACCGATATCGTGATGCCCGAGATGGACGGCATCGAACTGGCCCGCCGTGCCGCCGAACTCGACCCCGACATCAAGATCATGTTCATCACCGGCTTCGCCGCGGTCGCACTCAACGCCGATTCCACCGCGCCCAAGCACGCCAAGGTGCTGTCCAAGCCGATCCATCTGCGCGACCTGGTCAACGAAGTGCAGAAGATGCTGGCGGCCTGAGGGGCGGAAGGCCGCTTGCGGGCGGCTTGCCTCGCCAGTTTGGAGCCGATAAGACCAAATCCGCAAATGGGTGCGTAGCTCAGCGGAAGAGCACTACCTTGACATGGTAGGGGTCACAGGTTCGATCCCTGTCGCACCCACCAGTCAATTCAAAGACTTAGACGAGGTCTGGTCCGTGCGCGAAATGTCCGGGCAACCACCGGGCTACCAATCGCCACCGATTGGTGCCGGGCAGCGCCACTGCTCGAACCATCTCATGTAGAATACGGATCATCGGCAAATATGCGCTGAGCATTTTCATCGTACTCGCCCAGGAAATAGCAGTGGTCCCCAGCCATCAAGTAATAGTGATTTGGCCGCGTAAGATCGTCGATCTTAGTGAGCCATTGGGGAAAGGTGCTTCCGGATGTCATCATAATCCACCACGCGGATGACGCCTTTTTCTGCAAACTTCTGCCGCCACGCGCGCCGCTCTGTCTCGCATTTCCCGCGACGCCCGCATCACGCTGGCTACCTGGGTTGTTTCCCCAGAGAGTGGGTAATGAATGATGGCGTTGAAGCCGGCTAAGCCCGTCTACCGCGTCAAATGTTGGCGTTATTATTCATTTCGCAGCTTAGCCAGCAGCTGTCATCAACCTATTCGATCGGCCGATCGACTTTTCTCTGGCGGCTTCTATGCTGCGGCCGCCAACGCAATGCGGCTGGACTCACCGCGTCGATAGACCATGAACGTTGCTGCAAGTCCGCAGACGGCAGCAAAAGTCATCCATAGACTTGGTGCGGCTTTGTTTCCAGTCCACTCGATGAGCGCCGTCGATACCGCTGGCGTGAACCCGCCGAATAGCGCCGTTGCCAAGCTGTACGCAAGGGAAAAGCCTGTCGTTCGAACGCTTGCCGGTACGATTTCGGTCAGTGCTACGACCATAGCTCCGTTATAGCTGCCATAAAGGAAAGACAGCCACAGTTCGACCGCGAGCATTTTCCCGAATGTCGGCTCAACCACAAGCCAAGACATCGCCGGATAAGCCGTCAGAATGGTCAGCAACGTGAATGTCATGAGAACAGGCCGGCGGCCAATGCGGTCGGACGCCGCACCCATTACCGGCAACCAGAATAAATTCGAAACAGCAACGCAGAATGTTACGATGAGGCTATCGATCTCCGATAGCTTAAGCACGTTCTTCCCGAATGTCGGTGTATAAACGGTGATCAGATAGAATGAAACGGTCGTCATGACGACAAGCATCATGCCGGCGAGAACAATCTGCCAGTTCACGATCATGGAGCGGAAGCTTTCAGTCGCAGTCGGCCTTTTGACGCGAGAGAGAAATGCCTCGGTTTCCGCGAGCGAGCGTCGGATCACGAAAATGAAAGGCACGATGAGCGATCCAATGAAAAACGGGATGCGCCAGCCCCAGGCACCAATGTCGGCAGGACTCATAAATTTACTGAGCCCATAACCGATCAAAGCAGCGAACATGATCGATACTTGCTGGCTCCCCGACTGCCAGCTCACATAGAAACCTTTATTGTTTGGCGTCGCCATTTCGGATAGATAGACTGACACGCCACCGAGCTCGACGCCGGCAGAAAACCCCTGCAACAAGCGGCCAATCAGAACCAATATCGGTGCAATAAGTCCGATCGTCGCGTATGCAGGCACGAACGCGATAAGAATCGTGCCTGTAGCCATAAGGGCTAAGGTCACGATCAGCCCTTTTCGACGGCCAACATGATCGATATAGGCGCCGAGCACCACCGCGCCGAGGGGACGCATTAGAAACCCGGCGCCGAACGTCATGAAGGTCAACAGCAGGGAGGAATATTCATTGCTCGCTGGGAAAAAGGCCTTTGAGATATAGGAAGCGTAAAATCCAAACAGAAAGAAGTCGAACATTTCGAGGAAATTTCCGCTTGTGACGCGGAGTACCGTGCGAAGTTTCGACGAAGTGGAGTGCAGCACTCATAGGGTTTATCCTTACCTCGTAGAGGGATTTCAACCCAGGGCAACCTCAACCGGGCTTCATTGGATGAAAGTTGAAAATGACTGCAATCTTGATACTGAATTTCGACATGATTACCGCCGCTTTTTTAATACCCGACCTCTCACGCCTCCGCTCTGGTCTTCGCCTTGAATAGTCTTAGCAACCGCGCCGTAAGTCCAGTCATCCCATAATCTATTGATCTAGAATGTATTTCTCAATTCGTCGCTGTCGCTTTGCCGTACGCTTTGCGTTGACAGCGGCGGCAAGGCTGCTATGAACCCGGCAACCAGAGAACCCAGAGATCGTCATGAAAGTCCGTAACTCCCTGAAATCCCTGCGCGGCCGCCACCGCAACAACCGCATCGTGCGGCGCAAGGGCCGGGTCTACATCATCAACAAGACCAATCGCCGCTTTAAGGCGCGCCAAGGCTGACCAGCTGAGCCTGAGCCGTTCTCGGCCGGGCGTTTCTTTCGTCGCCCCATATTTGCCTTAGCCGGCGGAGATATTAAACTCCGCCCATGCGCTCGCGATTCATCGCAGCCTTTATTGCCGCCGCTCTGGCCACGGCTTTTGCCGCGCCTGCCGCCGCCGCGCCGGGCGAATGGGTGACGCCGCCGAAAAAGCTGCCCCATGTCCAGCGCGGCGATTCCGCGCACAATCTCGATTTCCTGTTCGGGGCGCTCAAGGTCGCGCCCGACGACGTCACCGCCAAGGCGATCGAGGAACGCATCTGGGCGCTGTGGGCCGCCACGCGCAGCGACACCACCACGCTGCTGATGGCGCGCGCGCAGACCGCGATGGAGCAGCACGATATCGATCTCGCGATCAAGCTGCTCGACGCCGTCATCAAGATCAAGCCGAAATACGTGGAAGCCTGGAACCGGCGCGCCACCATTTATTACATGAAAAAGGACTACGGCCAGCGCGCTCGCCGATATTCGCGAGGTGCTGCGCCGCGAGCCGCGCCATTTCGGCGCGCTGTCCGGCCTCGGCCTGATCATGCAGGACATCGGCGACGACAAGCAGGCGCTGGAAGTCTATCGCCGCGCGCTCGCGATCTATCCGCGCCTGCAGCGCATCCCCGACATCGTGAAGACGCTGCAGGAAAAGGTCGAGGGCCGGGATATTTAATCCTCCGCCGCCTCCGAACCCACATAAGCAATGCGCAGCATGTTGGTCGCGCCCGGCGTGCCGAGCGGAACGCCGGCGACGATGATGACGCGCTGCCCGGCCTTGGCGAAGCCTTCCTTGAAGGCGATGCGGCTGGCGCGGTCGACCATGTCGTCCTGGTCGTGCGCGTCCTCGGTGATCACGCAATGCACGCCCCACACCACCGCCAGCCGGCGTCCGGTGGCGATGTTGGGCGACAGCGCCACGATCGGCGGCCGCGGCCGCTCGCGCGCCATCCGCAGGCCGGTGGAGCCGGACGAGGTCCAGCACACCACGGCGGCGAGATCGAGCGTATCGGCGATCTGGCGCGCGGCGTCGGCGATGGCATCGGCGCCGGTCGCCTCCGGCACCGCGCGCTGCGCGTCGAGGATGCTGCGATAGATCGGGTCGCTTTCGATCTCCTCGGCGATGCGGTTCATGGTGGCGACCGCCTCCACCGGATATTTGCCCGCCGCCAATTCCGCCGACAGCATGACCGCGTCGGCGCCCTCGAAGATCGCGGTGGCGACGTCGGAGACTTCCGCGCGCGTCGGCACCGGCGAAGAGATCATCGATTCCAGCATCTGCGTCGCGACCACCACCGGCTTGCCGGTGGCGCGGCCCATGCGCGTCATCTGCTTCTGCACGCCGGGCACTTTCTCCAGCGGCATCTCGACGCCGAGATCGCCGCGCGCCACCATCAGCGCGTCGGCGAGGTCCATGATTTCCGGCAGGCGGGTGACCGCCTGCGGCTTCTCGATCTTGGCCATCACCGCGGCGCGGCCGCGCGTGATCTTCTTGGCCTCCGCGATATCTTCCGGCCGCTGGATGAACGACAGCGCCACCCAGTCGATGCCGGCATTGAGCGCGGCTTCGAGATCGGAGCGGTCCTTCTCGGCCAAGGCGGAGAACGGGAATCGTCGAATCCGGCAGGCTGACGCCCTTGCGGTCGGACAATTTGCCGGCCACCTCGACGCGCGTGGTCATGCGCTTGGGCTCGGCCTCGGTGACGGTGAGCCGCACCTTGCCGTCGTCGATCAGCAGCGTGCGCCCGGGCGCGACCGCGGCGAAAATTTCCGGATGCGGCAGAAAAGCGCGCGTGGCGTCGCCGGGCGCCGGATCGCTATCGAGCACGAAGCTGTCGCCGCTCGCCACCATCGCCGAGCCGCCGGCGAAGGTGCCGAGCCGCAGCTTGGGTCCCTGCAGATCGACCAGGATGCCGATCGGCCGTCCGGTGTCGCTTCTCGACGCCGCGGATCATGCCGACCAGCTCGCGCATGCGGTCCTGGCTGGTGTGGCTCATATTGATGCGGAACACGTCGGCGCCGGCCTTGAACAGCTGCGCGATCATGGCGGCGTCGGAAGAGGCCGGTCCGAGCGTGGCGACGATCTTGGCGCGGCGCAGGCGTCTCATTTCTTGCCGCCTTCGGCTGGCGCCGACGGCGCGGCGGTCGGCGGCCGCTGGACGGCGGGCGGCGTGCGTGGCGGCAACGGACGGGCCGGCTTCTGCTCGGCGCTGTCGGTCAACTGCACCGTCCAGGAGCGCTGCTCGCTGGTGTCGACCTCGAAAAAGCCGGTGCGGTCATAGCCGCGCGCCAGACAATTCTCGGTGCCGCGAATGGTGAATTCTTTCTCGCGTGAGCACATGAAAGCGTGACCGGACCATTCGCCGCCGCGGTCGTAATCGACCGCGTAAATGTAATAATAGCGCGCAACCAGCGCGCCGCGCAGCAGGGTTTCGCACGATCGCGCCGACACGTTCCACCAGCCTTCGGTGGTCCAGCCTTCGGCGTCCTTATAGCCCAACGCGACGCCGACCCGGCTGCCGGTGTTGTTGCAGAGCCGGAAATCGGCCATGGCCGGAAGCGCCGACGCGCTCAGCAGCGCCGCTGCGAGCGCAACCGTGCCGGTGATGCAGTGCGTGGCGGAATGGCGGGGCAATGCGGTCAAGCTATCGTCGGTTGCGATTCGTTGCGTTTGTCGCGTGATCGGTCACGGCCTGTCAACGACGATGGCGCGGAAGTCGTTCACGTTGGTGTAAGTGGGTCCGGACATGAGCAAATCCCCAAGGGCGGCGAAAAAACCGGTCGAATTATTGTCGGCAAGAAACGCGGCGGGATCGAGGCCAAGCGCCTTGGCCCGCGCCACGGTTCCGCCGTCAACCAGCGCGCCGGCGGGGTCGCTGGCCGCGCCGACGCCGCCGTCGGTGCCGTCGGTGTCGGCGGCCAGCGCCGCCACCGCCGGCATGCCGGCAAGCGCGATCGCCAGCGCCAAAGCGTATTCCTGGTTGGGTCCGCCGCGGCCCTTGCCGCGGATGGTGACGGTCAATTCGCCGCCCGAGAGGATCACGGCGCGCTGCGCTTTGCGCGCGCAGCTCGCGTGCGAGCTTGGCGTGCGCCGCCGCCACCTCGCGCGCCTCGCCCTCGACGCGATCGCCCAGCGACACGCATTCGTAGCCGGCGGCGCGCACGGCGGCCTCCGCCGCGCGCAGTGAATCGGCCGGCCGCGCCGCCAGCACGAACGTGGCTGCCGGCGAAGATCGGATCGCCCGGCTTCGGCGTTTCATTGGCCGTGTCGGCGAGCGCGGCGGTGACGATTTGTCGGCAGATCGAGCCGGTATTTGGCGACGATGGCGCGCGCATCGGCGAGCGTCGTCGGATCGGGCACGGTCGGACCGGAGCCGATCGCCGAAGGATCGTCGCCCGGCACGTCGGAGATCGCGATGGTAACAAGCTTCGCCGGATGGGCATGACGCGCCAGCCGTCCGCCCTTGATGCGCGAGAGATGTTTGCGCACCGTGTTGATCTCGCCGATGCCCGCGCCCGAACGCAGCAGCGCGCGCGTCACCGCCTGCTTGTCGGCGAAGGTGATGCCGGCCGCCGGCGCGATCCAGTTGGCGGAGGCGCCGCCCGACATCAGCACCAGCACGAGGTCGTCCGCGCCCGCGCCGTCGGCGAGCGCGAGCGCGCGCTCGGCACCTTCCAGCCCTGCAGCATCGGGTATCGGATGGCCGGCTTCGATCATGCGCACGCGCCGCAAATGCCGGCCGTAGCCGTGCCGCGCGACCGCAACGCCGCTCAACCGCTCCGCCGCGATGCGCAGGCGATCGAGATAAAAGCGCTTCCGCGACTTCGGCCATGGAGCCCGCCGCCTTGCCGGCGGCGAGCAGGATGAGCCGGCCTTTGGGCGGCGGCGGCAACAGCGAGCGGCAGGAAGGTCGAGGGGTGCGCGGCCGCGACCGCAGTGCGAAACAAGTCTGCGAGAAATGCGCGCGGGCGGGGCGTCCATCATTCAATCCTAGCTGCCCAGCGGGGCGGAAACATGCATAGATATCATGACTTCCAACCTTGAGCCGAATTGCGATCGCCCATGATCGATAACATCGTTCAAATCGACGCCCGCGACGGAACGTCGATCGGTGTGCGCATCTACCGTCCGGATGGCGCCGGTCCTTATCCGGCGCTGATGGGCGCGGCGCCCTATCGCTTCGACAACAACAGCCTTCCCGCGAGCGCACAATTTCTGTGGCGCGAGACCGGACCGATCGAATGGTACGTCGAGCAGGGCTACGCCTACGTGCATATGGACGTGCGCGGCAGCGGCCGCTCCGGCGGTCAGTTCGAGTTTCTCGGCCGCGGCGAGCAGAACGACCTTTACGACGTCATCGAATGGATCGGCAAGCAGCCGTGGTCCTCCGGCAAGGTCGGCGGCATCGGCCAGTCGTATTTCTGTATGCTGCAATGGTTCATGGGCGCGCTGGCGCCGCCCTCGCTCGCCTGCATTGCCGCCCATGACGGATTGGCGGACGCCTACCGCGCCGGCTGTTACCACGGCGGCATTCCGTGCGATTTCTTTCCCGGTTACTGGTGGTATCAGAACCGTTTCATCAACCGCTATCCGGCGAGCGGTCCGTCGCGCGACCAGGACACTGACCTGACGGGAATGCTCGCCGCGCATCCGACCTATGACGCTTTCTGGCGCGAGCGCAGCGCCTGGGAAGTGCTCGACCGCATCAAGGTCCCGCTCTACTCGAGCGGCGTGTGGGGCAAAATGCAGTTGCACACGCGCGGCAATATCGACGGCTATCTGCGCGCCAGCGGGCCGAAAAAACTGCGCATGTCGGGCGTGCCGAATGCCTGGGCGGCGGCGGCGGAATTTTCCAGCGTGGACTTCCACAAGCGCGTGATGCTGCCGTTTTACGATCATTATCTCAAAGGCAAGAGCACCGACTATCTGGCGCGGCCGAATGTGGAATACGCGGTGCGCGGCGCCAATGTCATGCGCAGCGCCGAGACCTGGCCGCCGCCGGGCATCAAATACACGCGTTGGTTCTTGAATGGCTCGGCGTCCGGCAGCGTCACCTCGTTGAACGACGGCGGGCTGGCGCCGCAAGCCGCCGCCGGCGCGGCGTCGACGAGCTATCAATATCCTAATCCCGGCTGGGTCGCCGGGGTGGTCGGTTTCGGGCCGACCGGTCCGGCCGGCGGCTTCGATCCGGTCCGCCGGGTGCTCACTTTCACCACCGCGCCGCTCGAACGCGATCTGGAAATCTGCGGGCCGATCAAGCTCGTGCTTTATGCCTCATCGAGCGCGCGCGACACCGATTTCTTCATCAAGCTCTCCGACCAGTTCCCGCAAGCTCCCGACGATCGCGCCAAGGGCTTGAATCCGTTCGCGGAGTTGATTACGCGCGGCTGGCTGCGCGCCTCGCACCGCGCGCTCGATCCCAGCACAGAGCACCGACATGGTGCCCTATCACAGCCATTCCGATCCGCAGCCGCTGACGCCGAATGAAATCTACAAGTTCGAGATCAGCCTCGAGCCGATGGCCTACCTGATCAAGCAGGGCCACCGCCTGCGGCTCGAGATCGTCAACGGCGACTCGCCCGTCAGCGAGGCGCTCTGGCCGCATTACTATCGGCCGGACAAGATCGGCAGCGACACCATCCATCACGATGCGGCGCATCCGTCGGAATTGATTTTGCCGGTCTCGCCCGCTGCGGGCTGAAAGCGCGCGCCCCCGCTTTCCCTGGCGGCATCGGTGGCATACCATTCGCGTAAGGGCCGTAAAGGCCCGTTATAACAAAGAACAGCCCAGGGGAGGGAATCATGGCGGATCAATCGGTCGTTCAGGTCTCGCGTCTGCTCGACGAGCGCGGCTTAAGCTCATTCCAGATCAAGCTGCTGGCTTGGTCGTTCTTCATGGTGCTGATCGACGGCTACGACATCACCGCGATCGCATTCGCCGCGCCGAGCCTGGTCAAGGAGTGGGGACTAAAGCCCGGCTCGCTCGGTCCGGTGTTTTCAGCGAGCCTTGTCGGCATTCTGTTTGGCTCGGCCATGTTCGGCTGGGTGGGCGATCGCTACGGCCGCAAGGCCGCGCTGGTCTGGGCGAACATCGTCTTCGGCGTGTTCACCCTGATCGCCGCCTTCTCGACCGACCTCACGCAGATGTTCTGGCTGCGGCTCCTGGCGGGCGTCGGCATCGGCGGCGTCATCCCCAACGCGGTCGCCATCAACGCCGAATCCGCGCCTCGGCAGATGCGCGCGACTTTGGCCATTCTCGCGGTTGCCTGTGTTCCGCTCGGCGGCGCCATTCCGGGCTTCGTGACCGCCGTGCTGGTGCCAACGCACGGTTGGCAGATCCTGTTCTATATCGGCGGTATCGCGCCGATCGTCATCGCGCTGGTGGCCTGGATGGGGTTGCCGGAATCGATCAAATACATGGCGCTGCACGAAAGCCAGCGCGGCAAGATGGAAGCGACCATCAAGTCGATCCAGCCCGGTTATGCGATCCCGGCCAACGCCAAGTTCGTCATCGAGGACGAGAAGCAGTTTCCCGGCTTCAATCCGGGCTATCTTTTTCACGACGGGTTGGCGCTGATCACGCCGCTGGTGTGGCTGCTGTTCGCCTTGAACCTGATGGGTTACTTCTTCCTCATCAGCTGGACGCCGATCTTGATGACCGCGGCCAAGCTTCCGCCGGCCACCGCGGCGCTCTCCGGCGCGCTGCTGCAAGTGGGCGGCACCGTCGCCGCGATCGGATTGTGCTGGTGGTTCCAGCGTCACCGCTTCCTGGCGCTTGCGGTTTTGTTCGCTTGCGCGGTGCCGGTGGTCGCCTCCATCGGTTATGCCGGCCTGACCTCGCCGACTGCGCTGCTGGTGGCGACGTTCTTCGCCGGTTTCCTCGTGCTCGGTATCCAGACCGGACTCAACGGCGTCGGGGCGCTGATCTACCCGACCTCGTTGCGCGCCAACGGTTCGGGCTGGCAACTCGGCATCGGCCGCATCGGCTCGATCGTCGGGCCGTTGGCCGGGGCGCTGCTGATCGGCTGGCCGGTCGAGCACCTCTATCTGTGGGGCGCCGCGCCGTTCTTCATCGCTGCGATTGTATGCTTCATCGTGCACCGGCTGAACACAGCGCGGCTGGCGGCGAATCCGGAATTGCGCAAGGCGCAATAGCGAAGCACCGGCGCTGGCAAGTCGCGCGCCGCGCCCTTATCTTGTCGACAGGGACGAAGGATACGCCGCCATGGATGACAAGACCCGCACCGAGCTCGAGGCCGCCGTCTACCGGCGCCTGGTCGAGCATCTGCGCTCGCGCACCGACGTGCAGAACATCGACATGATGAATCTGGCCGGCTTCTGCCGCAATTGCCTGTCGAACTGGATGAAGGACGCCGCCGACGCCAAAGGCGTCGCCATGAGCAAGGACGAGAGCCGCGAGATCGTCTACGGCATGCCTTATGACGAATGGCGCAAGAAGTACCAGAAAGAGGCCGTCGGCCGAGCAAAAGGCCGGCTTCGAAAAGTCCAGGCCTCAGCACTGATTCCTGCACAGGATGTGAACAGCGTGGATGACGCCGCGCTTTGCTTGACCTGAGAGAGGGCAACTCCGAAAGCTTCCAGTCACGTTCGTGACAAGGAGAGATCGATGCCCGCCACCGCCACCGCAGAAAAAGAACAACCGGCCACCCGTTTCGCCAAGGACCAGCTCAAAGCTATCGTCGAGCGCATCGAGCGGCTCGAAGAGGAGAAGAAGGCGACCTCCGACGACATCCGCGACGTCTACGCCGAGGCCAAGGGCAACGGCTTCGACGTCAAGGCGCTTCGTACCATCGTGCGCCTGCGCAAGCAGGACACCGACGAGCGCCGGGAAGAGCAGGCCGTGCTGGAGACCTACATGCACGCGCTTGGGATGTTGCAGTAACGCGTCTGGACTAGCGCAGCGACGCCGTGGTCTGCGGCGCGAACGTGGTGGTGGCGAGGAACACCACCGCATTGCCGCTGAAGCGGTCGGCCACCATGCCGAGATGCGGATCGGCCGAGAAGGTCATCGTCAGCGACTGCGCCGGCTTATGCAGCAATTCGTACTGCCAGCGCGGATCGATGCCGCCCACGCGCGTCGCCGTCATATAGCTGCGCACGCTCGGCGTCAGCATGGCGGCGCGCAGCCACGGACTGTCGGAACGCTCGCTGCCGCCCATGGCCAAGGTCGAGGCTAGCGACGGCTTCAACACTACGGTGGTGTTGGACGAGGTCGGGATGATGCTCGCTTCCATCGGCATGTGAGGTAGGCGCGAGCCCATCGGGCGGGTCTGGGCGGCGAGCGGTATCGCCGAATCCGTCGCATAGGCGAGCGCATCGCCGCCTGCGCTGCCGGTGTTGATCGTTTCGGCGGACGCCGTCTCATACCGCGTACCTGCCGCGATCGGCGCCGGCAAAGCCGGTCCCGGCTCGACCGCGCCGTGCCAATAGCCGCGATTGTCGAAAACATTGTTCGCCAGCGACGCCGTCGTGATCTTCTGCTCTGCCGGCCGTGGACGCGGCAAGATCGACTGCCACCGCGACCGGCTTCGGCCGCGCCGCCGGCAGCGGCACGATATGCTCGACGGCCACGGTCTTGGGCGGGCTCAGGCTGGCGACCGCCAGGGGCGCGGGCGCATGCAAGTTCGCTGATTTGGGCGCCTGTTGCTCGCTCTGCTCGTCCTGATCTTTGTCGCTGCCGAAAAGCCTGGCCAGCAGGCTGCGCTTGGGCCGCTCGGCGGCATATTCCTGGCCGGCGGTGATCATGCCGGCCGCGCGTGCGGCTTCCAGCGAGGTCCCGGACGGCACCGCGCCCTGGCGTTCGACGTCGGCCAGCGCCAGCGCATAGCCGGGCAGCGGGTGCCCGTCGGCTGGGATGTGCACGGTGCGCCCGTCGGGGAAGATCTTGACCAGTTCCTCACGCGGGATGCGCGGCCAGTGCCGGATGGTGCCGGTGTCCATATGCACGAACGGCGAGCCCGAGGTCGGATAGAAGCCGACGCCGCCGCGTTGCAGCCGCAGGCCCTCGGCCCTGACTGTCGCGAGCGGCACGCCGGGAATATAGAAATCGATGGCGTTGCCGTTGACGTGTTGGCTGAACTGCGCGACGCCGTTCGAACGCGCGCGCAGCATGGCGTTGGTTCCCGGCGAACGATAGCCGCAGATCACCTGGATCGGGTCTTTGCCGCCGACTTCGCGATAGGTCTCCCACATCAGATCGAACAGATGCGGATCCATGTGGGTTTCTTGTTCCTTGCGCCAGTCGCGCATGAACCAGTTGAGCTTCTTCAGCGCGGCCTCGTCATAGCGGCCGTTGCGCTTGTAGGTGATGGTGATGTCTTCGCCGGTATGGACGTGATGGAAGGAGAGGGTGCGGGTGTCGCCTTCGGCGACGGCGTTTTGCAGGGAATTATTGCCGCCCACCAGCAACAGTCCGGCGACGCCAAGCCGCGCACCGGCGCGCGCCAGGGACAAAACGAGAGTACGCTCGCGCCACGCGCCAACCGACACTGCCATCATCCGTGAATTACGCGGTCCCAAAGCCGCTCCCCCCGCAGCGCTTGGCCGCGGTAGCGACAATCATGCAGTCTTATCGGGAAGGGTTAATCTGTACTTAGCATCCACCCCCCGCCCTGATGGCCTGTTTCCTACCGACCGAAAATGGCCAAAAAGGGGAAAGGCGACTGTGTGGTATCGGGATGGAACCCGGTGGTAGCGGCCACGGGCTCCGGCCGGGCGTGGGCCAGGGCGTGTTTTTGCTCGCTGCGCAGCAGCGTGCTGGGCAGATGGTCAAAGAATTCGGACGCGTTGGGCGCCTCGCCGCGCTCGACCCGGCGCAGAATGTCCTGATTGGCCTGCGCGTTGGCCTGCTCGCGCTTGGCGTCCTCCGGCGGGGCGAGGTCGGCAATCCGCCGCTCGTCGCTGTGCAGGATGGTCCGGATGCGTTCGTCGAAGCCGTAGATGTCCTCGCGCAGTTGCAACTTGCCGGAATCGTCGACGAAAGCGGTCTGGTAGGTGAGATGCACCATCGGCCGGTCGGTGAGTTTGAACGTGCGCTCCTCCCGGCCGAACAGGGTGCTGAGCTGCTGCGCATCCGGGGTCGGACCGTTCATCGCCAAACGCAGCATGACCTCGCCGAACTTGGTCGGGTTTTCCACCCGCATGCAGCCGTGGCTGAACGCGCGTTTGTCATAGGCGAACAGCCGCTTCTCCGGCGTGTCGTGCAGGTAGACCGAAAACTTGTTTGGGAAGTTGAACTTGATGCGGCCGAGCGCATTGCCGGCGCCGGGCGGCTGCGTCACGCTCAGCGTGCCGTCCGGATGCCGCTTCACCTCGAGGCCCATGCGGGCGAAAATGTTCGGGTCGCGACCGTAGCGCGGCATCAGCTCGTTTTTGATGATCGACTGCGGCACGTGCCAGGACGGATTGACCAGCACGTTGTCCATCGACGCGGTCAGCAGCGGCGTCGGCGTCTGCGGTTTGCCGGCGACGATCTTGGTGTGCCACTGCTCCTGGTGGTCGTGCACGACCTTGAGCGAGTAATCCGGCACGTTGACCATCACATAGGTGTTGCCGAGGTCCTGCGGCAGCCAGCGCCAGCGCTCCATATTGGCGAGCACGAGATCGATCTGCGCCTGTCTCGTGGCGGCAGGGGCCGGCGCCTTCTCGACGCGCCTGCCTTTGGAAGTTTTTGCGGCCGGCGGTTCGACCGGCTCGGGCCGCGTCGGGGCGCCGTGCAACTCGGCCAGCTTCGCCTTCAGCGCCAGAAATCCGCGGTGCAGAGGATTGAAGCTTTCGAGCGCGGCGCCGGCATCGACGGCGTCGGCGAGTTTCCGCAGAATAGCGGCCGGCGCCGGCGTGTGATCGCCGTAATCGACTTCCGCCAGCACCCGGGTCGGCGCGATGCGGCCAGCCGCCAGGTGGCGGGCATAAGTGAGCGCTGAATAGGTGAGCGTGACGTCGGCATCGGCCAGCGCCTCGGCGCCGCTGGCGGCGCCGAAGGCCGGGACTTGATAGTCGGCCGGGTCGAGGCCGTCGGCCTCGGCGTTTCCCAGCTGTGCGATCACCGCTTTGGCGCGCGCATCGAGCCGGCCGTCGGCGATCCACAGCGGCGCATAATTGCGTGCGGCATAAAAGGCCGCCATCGCCTCGCGCTCGAGCGCGCGGTCGATGCGTTTGTCGAACTGCCCGGAGGTGATGACGGCGCGCAGCTTGTCGGCAATCTGCGTGTCGATTGAGTCCGGATGCGCTTCGACCACGGCCGGGGTGCCGACGCTGCCGGTGACCGGCGTTATTGCGGCCGGCATCACCGGACGCGCCGCGGAATCGATCTGATCCGTCCCCGCGGCGGCGTAGATCGGCGTCGCGACGACTAGCGCCAGCATGGTACCAGAGAGCAGATGGCCGAATTCATTTTTACGCATACAAACGACCCACCCCAGGCTACATCGGGAATTATGCAGCCGAACGCGCTCCGAAACGAACGAATTTCGACTGTCGTTTACCTAAACCTTCACTCAGGGCTAAGCCGCATGGTTAAATCGCGCCCCGTCACGCCTTCACGTCTTCCTTTTCCGCCGGCTCGAGCGGAACTTCATCGAGACCGAGGGTTTCGAGCTTGCGGTAGAGCGTCGATCGCCCGATCTTTAGGCGCCGCGCGACCTCCGACATCTGCTCACGGTAATGCGCGATGGCGAAGCGGATCACATCCCGTTCGATCTCGTTGAGCGGCCGCACCTCGCCTTGCACATCGGTAAGCCGCAGCGAAGGTGTCGTTAGTGCCGCTGCATGATGTCCGGCCACCTCAGCGGCATCATGCATGTCCGGCCACGCGGCGGCGATCGTCGGCGAAGGCGCAATCATCGGCTGTGTGGCCATGGCATCGAGCCCCACCTGGGCGGATATTTGCGGAAATTCATGCACGCCGATCTGCTCGCCGTCGGTCAGCACGACCGCGCGGAAGATGGCATTCTCGAGTTGGCGCACATTGCCCGGCCAGCGATAGGCCACGAGCAGCCGCAGCGCCTCGGGCTCGATCGCGCGCACGCGCTTGCCTTCCTCGGCCGACAGGCGGGCAAGGAAATGGCGGGCGAGTTCGGGAATGTCCTCGGCCCGCTGCCGCAGCGGCGGAATGGAAATCGGATAGACGTGCAGGCGATAGAACAGATCCTCGCGGAACCGTCCCGCCTTTACGTCGGCGATCAGGTCGCGATTGGTGGCGGAGATGATGCGCACATCGACCTTCACGGACTTGCGCCCGCCTACCGGTTCGACTTCGCCCTCCTGCAGCGCGCGCAACAGCTTGACCTGCGCGGCCGGTGGCAATTCGCCGACCTCGTCGAGGAACAGCGTGCCGCCGTCGGCCTCGACGAATTTTCCGGTGTGTTTTTCGGTGGCGCCGGTGAAGGCGCCCTTCTCGTGCCCGAACAGGATCGACTCGACCAAATTTTCCGGCATGGCGCCGCAATTGACTGCAATGAACGGCTTGGCACGGCGCGCGCCGCTGCCGTGGATGGCGCGGGCGATCAGTTCCTTGCCGACGCCGGATTCGCCGCCGATCAGCACGGGGATGGCGGACACCGCCGCCTTTTCCGCCGCGCGCAGCACCGGACGCATGGCGTCCGAACGGGTGATCACGTCGGCAATGGTGAGCGTGCCGTCGCGGCTGCGCTTGAGCCGCCGCAATTCGCCCGCCAGCGCCTTGGCGGCAAGCGCGTTGCGCAGCGACACCTGCAGCCGTTCCGGACTGGCCGGCTTGACCACGAAGTCGGTGGCGCCCGCACGCATCACCGACACCACATTGTCGATGCCGCCGTGGGCGGTCTGCACGATCACCGGAATATCGAGGCCGGCTTCGCGCATGCGCTCCAATACGCCGAGGCCGTCGAGGTCGGGCATCACCAGGTCGAGCACCACGCAGTCGATCGGTTGCGGCCCGCCGAGCATCGTCAGGGCTGCGTCGCCGCCCTCGGCGGTGAGGGCCTGGTAGCCGAAGTGCTGGACCATGGCCTCAAGCAGCCGGCGCTGGACGGGGTCGTCGTCGACAATAAGCACGGTTACTGACATTGGACCTCGCGGCGCTCGGCGGCTGTGCCGATTTGGTGCAATGTCGCTCTTCCGGCTTAATGGGCTGTTAAGATGGCTCAATCGGAAAGACCAGGAGCGCCAAAAGGATAGCGCACGGGTTTTACAATTTCGAGCCCTTCGGTTTTACAATTTTGTTCGCGGCACGTTCACGCTTGGCATTTCCACGACGGGCAAGCGCCTCCTGGTCAATCTGCCTTAAGTACCGCATCACCATCTGTAAAGATTTGCGTGGCCAAGCGCCTTGAGATCACGAGACCAATGGTGTGACGAGGCATACGCCTCAATCCCAACAAGACATGGCGCTGGCTTCTGGAAAAATTTGATAATGCTGCTCTCCACGCTACCGCAGCGACATTCTTTGTCGCGCTTGTGCTTTCATCGCCAATCTCGCGTAACCCACTGGCTCCAGGAAATCTTGGCGCGGGCGGCTCAGGGTCGCGGCTGAAATCCACCCGCACCACATTGTTCTCACGACCAATCACAAAACGATTGTTTTCACGTTGCATAATGCACCTTGAGAACGGTCTCTCGCGCATCAGTGTTTGGCTGTAAGTTCGCGCATATCGTGTTCGGTTACGTCCAACCAAAACCCGAGAATGCCAACCACGATCCCGACGATAACTTGGTTCCAGGTCGCAACATGGCCAACGCCGAAGGCCAATATCCACGGCGATACGATCAACCATGCCCCAAGCACCGCGCTTAGCCACTCTTCCCACTTTTGGAACTGCCATAGTGCTGCGGCCGATAGGACGGCGACAACAATTCCGACGGCATATGCGTTCCAAGCCGGCGTTGTCTGCGCTGCATAAATAAGCGCAAATGGCGACACGATTAGCCAAATGCCAAGCACAAGATTGATTGCATCCCGCCACAGCGCTGTAACGCTGTCCTGTATTTTAGTCATGACAGCTACCTCTTTCCGATTTGATGGGTCCTTTCCTTTGTTTGCCTGACCCGCGGTCACGCGATGTTAGTGCCCGGGCGAGAAGGCCAATCCCAGGATGAAAAGCGCGCTCATGAGAAAGCCGCTCCATCCGAGAAGCTGTTCTACTGCGATACGCCTGTTCATCGTTCACCTAGCCATTGATGGTTTTAGTAACAATGCGAAGCCCTTGAGCATTGCGCTAATTTAGCACTTGCCCTTGATCGCCCGAGCCACGCGAGCGAGACCTCATTCCGAGCAGGCCGGCTCTTTTTTTGGCGAGCACTCGTTTATAGTGCGGCAGTGGCCTGCCATAACCATCAGCCTCACGATCGAGTGTGCGAAGGGCGTCCATGATGTCGTCCCACCGGACAACGCGGCCCGAAGTGGTAACGCGAAGATCTGGCGCGGCCTCCAAAGCGCACGCGTCTGAAGCCCACGATGCCAGAATGGCCCGCTTTTCGTTGAGTGAGAGATCGGGATCGCGCACGACGTCCATCGGGTGCGCAAACGCTCTCGCTGGATGCAAGAGCGCATCGAGGTCGAATTTACCGTCGGATGAAGTTTCGAATGTTGATGCTTCCGGGTTTCTAGTCTGATCTTCCATTGGCCATTCCTCCACATCTTGAGGGAGGTGGCCCGGCTTTAGGCGCGGACCACCTCAACTGGCTTTGATAGGGTTCTCGTTATGCGACCTTGGAATCTATAGTCCGGACCTTGTCGCCCTGACTAATAGCCTTCCCGGTCTTGATCTCGATGCGACGCGGCTTCATCGCCTCCGGCACTTCGCGCTCCAGTTCGATTTGGAGCAAGCCGTCTTCAAAGGAAGCGCCCTTCACCTCGACATAGTCGGCGAGGTTAAAACGACGTTCAAACGGACGACCTGCAATGCCGCGATACAGGTACTCACCCTTGTCCTGTTTTTCGTCTACGCGACCCGTGACAATCAGCATGTTTTGGTTGACCGTCACATTGATCTGGTCTGGCTTGAAGCCGGCGACCGCCAGCGAGATCCGATAGGAGTCCTCGCCGGTCCGCACGATATTGCAGGGTGGGTAGTGGTCCTCCGGTTCAAACCGAAGGCTTTCATCCACCAGATCGAACAGCCGGTCAAAGCCGATGCTTGTTCGCCAGAAGGGATCTAGGTTCAGGTTCCTCATAGCCACATCCTCCGTTGAGCAACATGGATACAAAGGTCGCCGGACACCGGCCGGCGCCCGTATGTCGAGCCCGGTTGGGCGCTCGACGGCAAAATGATCTAGAAAAACGCCGTTTGATTTCAAGAGGTCTGTTTCTCGGACGGTAAAAAATTTTTAAATCATTGAATTTAAATATTTTTTCCTGACGGATCAGCGGCGGGTTTTAGCGATTCTCGCGAACAAAATCGCTCCCAACGGTGGCAGCAGCGCGGCGCCCAGGCTGATCCAAACCCGCCAGAAAATACGACCTTGAATTGACGGCGCGATCGCGCCATCTCCTGCCCGATTCAGGTGCGCTAGGGGGATTTTTCTCGCCATGACCGTCGTTGATGAGACCCAGCACGAAAGCCACGCTTTCGAGGCCGATGTCGCCAAACTGCTGCACATGATGGTGCACTCGGTCTATTCCGATAAAGACGTCTTTCTTCGAGAACTTATTTCGAACGCGGCCGATGCTTGGGAAAGGCTGCGCTACGAAGCGATTGCTAATCCTGAGTTACTCGGAGATGATCCGAAACCCCGCATCACCCTCACCATCGATGCCGAACAACGACGCCTCTCGGTTGAGGACAACGGCATCGGCATGAGCCGTGCCGAAATGGTCGAAGCTTTGGGGACCATCGCTCATTCCGGCACCAAGGCCTTCATGGATCGTATTGAGGCTGCCAAGGGTGGAGATGGCGCGACGCTCATTGGCCAATTCGGCGTGGGCTTTTATTCGGCGTTCATGGTTGCGGATCGCGTCGACGTCATCTCCCGCCGCGTCGGGGCCGCAGATGGATGGCTCTGGTCGTCGGATGGTAAGGGGACCTATTCGGTATCGCCCGTGGCACTAACCGAAGCTCCCAGCCGTGGCACCCGCGTTGTCTTGCACCTTATGGAAAGCGCGAAGAGTTATACCGAACGGTTTACATTAGAGCGGATCGTCAAAGCACAGTCCGGTCATGTGCCGGTGCCGATCGCGATCGTCGATAAGCCTGGCGCAATGCCATCAGAGGTAGCCGACGGAGCCGCGCTGTGGACCAAGCCGAAGTCCGATATTTCGTTAGCGGATTATACTGACTTCTACCGCAGCGTTGCTGGGCAGTTCGATGAACCGGCACTTACAGTCCATTTCCGCGCTGAGGGTCGTCATGAATACACTACGCTTGCCTTTGTGCCTGGTTCCCGACCGTTTGATCTCTTCGATCCAGACCGCAAAGGCCGCATCAAGCTTTACGTCAAGCGCGTTTTCATAACGGACGACGCCGAAATATTGCCGCGCTACTTGCGGTTCGTTCGCGGGCTGGTGGACTCTGCCGACCTGCCGCTCAACGTCTCGCGCGAGATGATCCAGGAAAGTCCCATCCTCACGGCGATCCGCAAGGGCGTCACAAGCCACGTGTTGGGCGATCTTGAGAAGCTCGCGGAGAAGGGACCAGAATTTTTTGCCAAGATTTGGGAAAACTTCGGTGCCGTACTGAAGGAAGGAATTTACGACGATTTTGAGCGACGTGATGCGCTTCTCGCATTGGCCCGTTTTAGAACGACCGCTTCAGCCGGTTCGTGGCGGAGCCTGAAAGACTATGCCGCCTCGCTCAAGGAGAACCAAACTGCGATTTATTATCTGGCCGGCAACGACATTAAGCGGCTCGAATCATCGCCTCATCTGGAGGGTTTCCGGGCGCGCGGCGTCGAGGTTCTGCTTCTTGCTGATCCGGTCGATAGCTTCTGGGTAACGTCGGCGCCGTCCTTCGAAGGCAAGCCATTCAAGTCGGTAACGCAAGGGGCAGCTGATTTGGCGCTTATCCCGCGCCTCGATACCAAGCCGGAGAAAAGCTCCGAGACGGATAAGGCGGTCACAAGTTTTCTCACCTTCATCAAGGAAACACTTGGCGAGGCGGTCGCCGATGTCCGTCCGTCAGACCGATTGACCGACAGCCCCGTTTGCCTGGTCGCCCCCGAACATGGCCCTGACCGCCAACTGGAGAAGCTGTTGGCCGGTGCGGGACGGCTTACGACTGCTTCGAAACCGATATTGGAAGTTAATCCGCGTCACGACATCATCGTGACACTCGCATCGTTGGGTGATGACGACCGCGCTTTCAAACAGGACGCCGCACACCTTTTGTTTGATGAGGCGCGAATCCTCGAGGGGGACCGCCCGGAGGATGCCCGGCTATTCGGCGATAGATTGGGGCGTATCTTGAGGCGGGGTCTCGGAAAGAAGGCACCTGAAACAGCGCCGCCCAATTGATAGGGCGGACGGAGACGGCCGCCTAAGGCATTGAACAAAATATGTATTTTAACAATTGGCACTCATGCGACCCGAGTGCCAAAATTTTTTCAAAATCCCTTGCGAGAAAAAAAATGCCACCCATCTGCTCGCCGGGAGCCGGCGGTTGGAACCGGCCGGCTACCAAAAACAAACGTCTGTTCAATCACTTAGGAGGACTACCATGAAGTTTCGCCCGCTTCACGACCGCGTCGTCGTCAAGCGCATCGATGCCGAGGAAAAAACCGCCGGCGGCATCATCATTCCCGACACCGCCAAAGAGAAGCCCTCGCAGGGCGAGATCATCGCCGTCGGCCCCGGTGGCCGCGACGAAGCCGGCAAGCTGATCCCGATCGATCTCAAGGTCGGCGACACCATGCTATTCGGCAAATGGTCGGGGACCGAAGTGAAAATCGATGGTCAGGATCTCCTGATCATGAAGGAGTCCGACATCATGGGCGTGATCGAAGGCGGCGCTGCCGCCAAGAGAAAAGCCGCCTGAGCGCTTAGCCGACATCCAACTGAAGGAACTCAAACTATGGCTGCTAAAGACGTTAAATTTGCCGTCGATGCGCGCGACCGCATGTTGCACGGCGTCGACATTCTGGCCAACGCGGTGAAGGTCACCCTCGGCCCCAAGGGCCGCAACGTCGTGCTCGACAAGTCGTTCGGCGCCCCACGCATCACCAAGGACGGCGTCACCGTCGCCAAGGAGATCGAACTCGAGGATAAGTTCGAGAACATGGGCGCGCAAATGGTGCGTGAGGTGGCGTCCAAGACTTCGGATGCTGCCGGCGACGGTACCACCACCGCGACCGTGCTGGCCGCGGCGATCGTGCGCGAAGGCTGCAAGGCGGTGGCCGCCGGCATGAACCCGATGGACCTCAAGCGCGGCGTCGATCTCGCGGTCGAAGCCATCGTCGAGCACCTCAAGGCTAACTCGAAGAAGGTCACCTCGAACGAAGAGATCGCCCAGGTCGGCACCATCTCCGCCAACGGCGACGTCGAAATCGGCGAATTCCTCGCCAATGCCATGAAGAAAGTCGGCAACGAGGGCGTGATCACGGTCGAAGAGGCGAAGTCGCTTGAGACCGAGCTCGATGTGGTCGAGGGCATGCAGTTCGACCGCGGCTACATCTCTCCCTACTTCGTCACCAATGCCGACAAGATGCGCACAGAGATGGAGGACGCCTATATCCTAATCTACGAGAAGAAGCTTTCGGGATTGCAAGAGCTGCTGCCGCTGCTTGAGTCGGTAGTGCAGACCGGCAAGCCGCTCCTGATAGTAGCTGAGGACGTGGAAGGCGAAGCGCTCGCCACCCTCGTCGTCAACAAGCTGCGCGGTGGTCTGAAGGTCGCGGCCGTCAAGGCTCCGGGCTTCGGCGATCGCCGAAAGGCCATGTTGCAGGATATCGCGATCCTGACCAGCGGCCAGGCCATAAGTGAAGATCTCGGCATCAAGCTCGAGAAAGTCACCATCGACATGCTCGGCCGCGCCAAGAGGATAATGATCGATAAGGAAAATACCACGATCATTCATGGTGCCGGCAAAAAGGCCGACATCGAGGCGCGCGTTGCCCAGATCAAGGCGCAGATCGAGGAGACGACCTCGGACTACGACAAGGAGAAGCTGCAGGAACGTCTCGCCAAGCTCGCGGGCGGTGTTGCGGTGATCCGCGTCGGCGGCGCCACTGAGACCGAGGTGAAGGAACGCAAGGACCGCGTCGATGACGCGATGCATGCAACCCGCGCCGCGGTCGAGGAAGGTATTCTGCCGGGCGGCGGCGTCGCTCTGCTGCGCTCGGTCGAGGCGCTCAAGCGTGTGCGTACCGAGAACGAGGACCAGAAACACGGCGTCGACATCGTCCGCAAGGCGATCCAAACTCCGGCCCGCCAGATCGCGACCAACGCTGGTGCTGACGGCTCGGTCGTGGTCGGCAAGATCCTCGAGAAGGACCAGTATAACTGGGGCTTCGACGCACAGTCAGGGGAGTATGGCAACCTCGTCTCCAAGGGCATCATCGACCCCACCAAGGTCGTGCGTTGCGCCCTGCAAGATGCGGCGTCGGTCGCCGGCCTCCTGATCACCACCGAGGCAATGGTTGCCGAACGGCCGAAGAAGGAGGCCGCAGCGCCCGCAATGCCGGGCGGTGGCATGGGCGGGATGGACTACTGATCCATTAATCCATCGACATAAAAGACGAGGCCCGGGATTTCTCCCGGGCCTTTTTTACTTTCCGGCTAATCAATCGCACCATTGAATTTTTTTGGAAAGAAAAATTCATTCGGACGGTCACTGCGCCGCATGCACCGGAAATTTTACAATTCGACCAGATTTACAAGGATTTCCGGGGCCATTCTTGGGTGACCCTGTAAAACCAAGCACAGGGATTTCATGGGCTTAGCTTGGATTCGCTTGATGGGCTGTTAAATACGCCTGCGGCCGCCTAGATGATGCGCCAGCCGTCCGTTTCTCCCGCCCGACCATCGCCCATCCCATGGCCAAGACCTCGAAAATATCGAAAACCGAGCCCAAGCTTGGCACCCTGCCGGAGTGGAATCTCAACGACCTCTATCCCGGTCCCGACAGCCCCGAATTGAAATGGGACCTGGAGAACGCCGAAACCCGCTGCGTGGCGTTCGAGGCCGACTTCAAGGGCAAGCTGGCGGCGCTTGCCGCGGGGCCTAGCGCCGGGCAGGCGCTGGCTGCGGCGGTCAAACGCTATGAGGCGCTCGACGACACGCTCGGCCGGGTGATGTCCTATGCCTCGCTGCGCTATGCCGGCAACACCGCGGATCCGGCGGTCGCCAAATTCTATGGCGACATGCAGGAGCGCATCACCGCCGCCTCGCTGCACCTCTTGTTCTTCACGCTCGAGCTCAACCGTATCGACGACGCCGTGCTGGAAGCCGCCATGGCCAATCCGACGCTCGGCCATTACCGGCCGTGGATCGAGGATGTGCGCAAGGAAAAGCCCTATCAGCTTGAGGACCGCGTCGAAGAGCTGTTCCACGAGAAGTCCGTCACCGGCTATTCGGCCTGGAACCGCAATTACGACGAGACCATCGCATCCTTGCGTTTCAAGATCGGCGGCAAGCCGTTCTCGATCGAGCCGGCGCTGAACATGCTGCAAGACTCCGACGGCGCTAAGCGCAAGGCGGCAGCGCGGGCGCTCGCCAAGACCTTCAAGGAAAACTTGCGGCCGTTGACGCTGATCACCAACACGCTGGCCAAGGACAAGGAAATCTCCGACCGCTGGCGCGGCTTTAAAGATGTCGCCGACGCCCGCCATCTGTCAAACCGGGTCGAGCCGGAAGTGGTGGAGGCGCTGGTCGCGGCGGTGCGCGCCGCCTATCCGAGGCTCTCGCACCGCTACTACGCCTTGAAGGCCACTTGGTTCGGCCAGAAGCGGCTGGCTTATTGGGACCGCAACGCGCCGCTGCCGAAGGTCGTGCAGCGCACGATCCCCTGGGAAACGGCGCGTTCGACCGTGCTCACCGCCTATGGCGCGTTCTCGCACAAGATGGCAGATGTCGCTAACTGCTTCTTCGAGAAGAATTGGATCGACGCCCCGGTACGTCCGGGCAAGCAGCCGGGCGCCTTCTCGCATCCGACCGTGCCGTCGGCGCATCCTTATGTGCTGCTTAACTACCAGGGCAAGCCGCGCGACGTGATGACACTCGCGCATGAGCTCGGCCACGGCGTGCATCAGGTGCTGGCGGCGCCCAACGGCGCGCTGATGGCGCCGACGCCGCTCACGCTCGCCGAAACCGCTAGCGTGTTCGGCGAGATGCTGACCTTCAAGAAGTTGCTGATGCAGACCACCGACAAGAAGCAGCGCAAGGCCATGCTCGCCGCCAAGGTCGAGGACATGATCAACACGGTGGTGCGGCAGATCGCGTTCTATACGTTCGAACGGAAGGTGCATCTCGAACGCCGCGGCGGCGAACTGACCGCCGACAAGATCTGCGAATTGTGGATGTCGGTGCAGAGCGAGAGTCTCGGCCCGGCGATCGAGCTGAAAGCCGGCTATGAGACGTTCTGGAGCTACATCCCGCACTTCATCCATTCGCCATTCTACGTCTACGCCTACGCGTTTGGAGATTGTCTGGTGAATTCGCTCTATGCGGTTTACGAGCAATCGGCCTCAGGCTTCGCCGAGCGTTATTTGGCGATGCTCTCGGCCGGCGGCACCAAGCACCACAGCGAACTGCTCGCACCGTTCGGGCTCGACGCGCGCGATCCCAAATTCTGGGACGGGGGACTGGGCGTGATGGCCAAGCTGATCGATGAGTTGGAGGCGCTCAATAAGGCAAAGGCCTAGACGCCGGCTGCCTTAATATTCTTGCCGACCACCCTTAGATAAGGTGCCGTGGAGCGAAGGTATGCCTCCCACCGACCGCGAAAAAAACCGTTTCTCGGCCCGCGCCAAGCGCTACGCGAATGTCGGCACCAAGGTCGGCGGCGTGGCCGCGCGCATGGCGGGCGCCAGGCTGCTCGGCGTGCCGCAGGATCGTGCCGCCAATGCCATCGGGCTCGCCGCCGCGCTCGGCGGCTTGAAGGGCCCGATCATGAAGGTGGCGCAGCTGCTCGCCACCATTCCCGACGCGCTGCCGGCGGAATACGCCGCCGAACTGACCAAGCTGCAGAGCCAGGCGCCGTCCATGGGCTGGGCCTTCGTCAAGCGCCGCATGAGCGCGGAACTGGGCGCCGGCTGGGAAAGTAAATTCAAAAGCTTCGAGCACCATCCGGCGGCGGCCGCCTCGCTCGGCCAGGTGCATCGCGCGCGTGCGCTCGACGACAGCGAGTTTGCCTGCAAGCTACAATATCCCGATATGCAGTCGGCCGTCGAAGCCGACGTGCGGCAATTGAAACTGCTGTTCGCGATCCGCAAGCGTTTCGATCCGGCGCTCGACACCACCGAGATCGCCAAGGAGATCGCCGCGCGCCTGCGCGAGGAGCTCGACTATATCCGCGAGGCCAAGCACGTCGCGCTCTATCGCAACATGCTGAAAGACGAGGATGCCATCCGCGTGCCGGAAGTCTGGCCGGAGCTCTCCACCGGCCGCCTGCTCACGATGGATTGGATGACCGGCCGCAAGCTGCTCGACCACAAGAACGATCCGCTTGCAGTACGCAACCGGCTCGCCACCGCCATGTTCACCGCATGGTGGTTTCCGTTCAGCCGCTTCGGCGTCATCCACGGCGACCCGCATCTCGGCAACTACACAGTCTTCGACGATGCCAAGGGCAAGCCAGGCGGCATCAACCTGCTCGACTTTGGTTGTATCCGCATCTTCCCGCCCAGCTTCGTCGGCGGCGTCGTCGACCTCTATCGCGGCCTGCTGGAAGGCGATGACGATCTGGTGGTGCATGCCTACCAGGTCTGGGGCTTCAAGCGGCTCAATCGCGAGCTGATCGATGCGCTCAATATCTGGGCGCGCTTCATCTACGGCCCGCTGCTCGACGACCGCGTGCGTACTATCGCCGACGGGGTGAAGCCCTCGGAATACGGCCGCAAGGAAGCGTTCCGGGTGCACCAGGCGCTGAAACTGCGCGGCCCGGTCATGGTCCCGCGCGAATTCGTCTTTATGGACCGCGCCGCCATCGGCCTGGGCGCGGTATTCCTGCATTTGGCGGCGGAGCTCAATTTCCATCGATTGTTCAATGAGGCGATCGAACGCTTCTCGATTCGCGAGGTGACCGCGCGGCAAACCGCTGCGCTGAACGAGGTCGGGCTCAAGCCGTCCGCCGCCTGATGGCGCCGGCCGCGGAGTTGATCCGGATCAAAATCGTGCCGGCCCGGGATGTTATGGGGAGCCCGCATTTGATCGGAGTTCTTCAACCGCTCTGAGGACCGCAAGCGTTGCTCTAGTCGCCCAATTGCGCTACCTGACTACTTCCCACCACTGCGATCCCTGGAGACATCCCACCATGGCCGACCACGGCACCGTCGAATATGCCACCGCGACCGGTAACGACTATCCCGCGCATGAGAGCAGCTACGAGCGCTTCGTGCATTTCACCACCGTCGGTATTCTCTACGTGACCACGATCCTGTTCGGCTTGGCGACCGGCGGCGTGATCGGCGATTGGTTGCTGGCGGCGGCGGTCTTCGTCATCGGCTTGGTCGGCGCGGTGCCGGCCCTATTCAGTGGCTCGAAAACGTCGAGCGTCGTGGCTTTCGCGATATGTTTTCTGATCTTCGCGTTCGCTGGGCTTTCGCCGCATTGACATAAACCGGGCGCAACGTGGAGGCGTAAATGCTGATTGCGGTGGCACGTGAGTCCGACCCCTCCGAACCGCGGGTATCCGGGACACCGGAGACCGTTAAGAAGTTGAAGGCATTGGGTGCGGAGGTTTGTGTTGCGCGCGGGGCCGGGACGGCGTCGGGCATTTTGGATGCCGACTACGAGGCGGCGGGGGCGACGGTTGGCGACGACGTGACCAAGGGCGCCGACGTGGTGCTCAAGGTGCGGCGGCCGTCGGCCAGCGAACTGGCGGGCTACAAGAAGGGCGCGCTGGTCGTCGCGATCATGGATCCGTATGGCAACGAGGCCGCGCTCAAGCAGATGGCGGATGCCGGGGTTATAGCGTTTGCCATGGAGCTGATGCCGCGCATCACGCGCGCGCAGTCGATGGACGTGCTGTCGAGCCAGGCCAACTTGGCGGGCTACCGGGCGGTGATCGACGCGGCGGAGGAGTATGGCCGGGCCTTGCCGATGATGATGACGGCGGCCGGCACGGTGCCGGCGGCGAAAGTGTTCATCATGGGGGTGGGCGTTGCCGGCTTGCAGGCGATCGCCACCGCAAGACGGCTGGGCGCCATCGTGACGGCGACCGACGTGCGGCCGGCGACCAAGGAGCAGGTGGAGAGCCTGGGCGCCAAGTTCCTGGCGGTGGAGGACGAGGAGTTCAAGAACGCGCAGACGGCGGGCGGCTACGCTAAGGAGATGTCGAAGGAATACCAGGCCAAGCAGGCGGCGCTGGTGGCCGAGCACATCAAGAAGCAGGACATCGTCATTACAACGGCGCTCATTCCGGGGCGGCCTGCTCCGAAGTTGATCAACAAGGACATGGTCGCGTCGATGCGGCCGGGGTCGGTGATCATCGATCTGGCGGTCGAGCGCGGCGGCAACGTGGAAGGCGCCAAGCCGGGCGAGGTGGCGTTGGTCGGTTCGGTCAAGATCGTCGGCCATCTCAACGTGGCGGGACGGCTGCCGGCCTCGGCCTCGGCGCTCTACGCCAAGAACCTTTTGACCTTCCTGGAGACGTTGATCGACAAGAAAGAGAAGAAGCTGGCGATCAACTGGGACGACGAGATCGTCAAAGGCACAGCGCTGACCCGCGACGGGGCGGTCGTGCATCCGAACTTTATGCCCAAGACGGCGGCCTAAGGAGCAACTCATGGAACATGTGGTGCAAGCGGTCGATCCCTTTGTCTTCCGGCTGTCGATCTTCGTGCTGGCGGTGTTCGTCGGCTACTACGTGGTGTGGTCGGTGACGCCGGCGCTGCATACCCCGCTGATGTCGGTGACCAACGCGATCTCCTCGGTGATCGTGGTGGGCGCGCTGCTGGCGGTGGGGGTGGCGCTGATCGAAAACGACAACGGCACCATCCTGGCGCGGGGCTTAGGCTTCGTCGCGCTCACCTTCGCCTCGGTCAACATCTTCGGCGGCTTC
>CAVTZC010000011.1:0-334435 GCA_963739075.1 uncultured Alphaproteobacteria bacterium
CTAGTCCCTACCGGAAACCTAAAACATCTGGTGAGGAAGTGCGAATCGGGTGATGCTTTTGCTCGATGTGCAGTCTTTGAAGACTGATCTGGTGCGCGCTCGTCGGGCGGTTTCGGTCGCGTGCCTCGCTGGAAGCGGAGATCCTGGTGCTTTACGCACTTGGCATTACAGAAAGATGCGCCGTTACGTCGAGCCGTCCA
Organism: uncultured Alphaproteobacteria bacterium; assembly: GCA_963739075.1. Taxonomy (GTDB): domain Bacteria; phylum Pseudomonadota; class Alphaproteobacteria; order Rhizobiales; family Xanthobacteraceae; genus Pseudolabrys. Next base: position 201 of record CAVTZC010000011.1, read on the forward strand.
ACGGTCTGGCGCCATTATCGCCATTCCGATCTTGGCCTGGCTACATCATAAATACGTCCGGATATGATTTTCGGAAAGGACAGGGATCGCTTTTTCGAAGTATTTGGCGCTCTCCTTTCCGTCGGGTTTATGTCTGCAATCATCCTCGCGGTATTGGGAATACCCTGTCGCTTCCGAAAACTCCATCCGCCGGAGTGGCGGCTGTTCCCGAATCAGAACATGATCCCCTTTGATGATCGCAATCGCCTTCCTTTTCGTCCGCATGGTGTGCGATTGCTTCAAGTCGCGACGGCGGCTTGACGCTGAACTTCTGGTTCTGCGTCATCAACTGAACGTGCTTCGACAGCGCGCACCATGTCGACTGAATTTGCGCTGGGCCGACCGCGCCCTGTTCGTTTGGCTCTATCGTCGCTTTCCTCGCATTCTTGATGCCATAACCATCGTCAGGCCCGAAACTGTTGTGCGTTGGCACCGAATGGGCTTCGCCGCTTACTGGCGATGGAAGTCTCGTCCGCTCGGTGGCCGACCGTGGATCAGAAAAGAGGTGCGCGACCTTATCCGAAGAATGAGTTTTGAGAATCCGCTCTGGGGAGCTCCCAAGATCCATGGTGAACTGCTCAAGATCGGCATCGACGTTGCCCAGTCCACGGTTTCGAAATACATGGTGCCGAGGCAAGGTCGGCCATTGCAGACTTGGAAGACCTTCCTTCGTAATCATGCGGAGGGGATTGCGTCGATTGATGTCTTTGTGGTCCCCACGGTGACGTTTGAGCAGCTATTTGGGTTCTTGGTGCTTGGCCATGGCCGACGCAGGCTCATTTGGTATGCCGTCACGGCCCATCCGACGGCCGAGTGGTTGGCGCGCCAAATCACCGAGGCGTTCCCGTGGGATACGGTGCCGAAATATCTTATTCGCGACAATGACAGAGCATTTGGCGGCGCATTCAAAGCTCGCATCCGAGCGATGGGCATCCGGGACCGACCCACGTCGTTCCGCTCGCCCTGGCAGAACGGATATGTTGAACGCTTGATCGGGTCGATCCGGCGCGAGTGCACTGATCATCTGATCGTGTTCAACGCAGAGCACCTTCGACGAATTCTAACGAAATACGTCGCCTATTATAATGACGTACGAACTCATGTTTCGCTCGGGAAGGACGCGCCCTACACACGCGCGATCGAGCGGTTCGGAGATGTTGTTGCACACCCGATCCTTGGTGGGCTCCATCATCGATACGCGCGAATCTAGTTTCCGGAAGCGACAACTGGAAACTTAGCGAGCGTCGGGGAAACTGTCACGTGCCCCACCGCCTAGCAAAAAAACCCCTGCCACCACGACCAGATGTGCCGGTGCCGTCTAATACATGTGACCTAACGACGATGGCCCAATCTGATCCCCACAATCCCAGCTTTCCGTCTTAACGCCCCAACCGTTCTTTTCATCACTTTAGAAATCTTTGAGACCGGCGTTCTGGATTTTGAATGAGCCTTAAGCTCGGCAAAGTCTTTCTTCGTCCAAGCCCGCCGTTTACGTTTCGCCATGTACCCCTCCCCATGAAAAAGTGAACGGAACCGTCTAGCAGAATAGAGTTCAACTGATCCATTGCCTTCGGTGTGCTGTGACACGTAGACGATGAGACCGACGCACGGCCGAATTGGGATGAGCGTGCATATGGATACGTCAAAGGCGGGTATGATCCATGTCAATGACAATCTGCCCGATAAAAATTTCAGTGGTCACCTAGGAGACCTCGGTCGCGGCGATCGAGCCCCGAAGCCGGAGACGCGGCATGAAGTATGAAGATCCTGCATGCGCATATTGCCCGGAAAATGTGCGCGCCTGTCGCGTGGGTGAATCGGCTGAACGTGGTCCCGGGTATTGCCCCACAAAGGTGGATCCGGACGGCATCAACGACGCGGCCGGCAAATACGACGATGCGGAGGTTCGCCGCATCTCCCAGGTCTCTGCCGTGGTCGAGGCAGCGGGCTACTGCAAGTGGACCCGTGTCCAGGAGATTTGTGAGTTTGCCAAGCGAATGGGTTTCAAGAAAATAGGCATCGCCACCTGCATCAGTTTTGTCGATCACGCCAAGGTCCTGAGCGGCATCCTCGAGAGTCACGGGTTCGAAGTGGCTTCTGTCGCCTGCAAGCACGGCGGCATCCCCAAGGAGGAACTTGGCATCAAGGACGAGGAGAAGATCCGCCCTGGCAACTATGAGGCGATCTGCAACCCGGTGGGGCAGGCCGAACTGCTCAAGCGCGCCGGCTGCGAGTTTAACGTCGTGCTCGGCCTTTGCGTCGGCCATGACAGCCTGTTTTTCAAACACGCCCAGGGGCTGACCACGGTGCTGGTGGCCAAAGATCGGGTGCTGGCGCACAACCCGATCGGCGCCCTCAACTTGGCCGACACCTATTACAGTCAGCTGTGGGGACCTGATAGGCCGGAGAAGCCGCCGAAGATCCCCGTCGAGGGCCGTCGCAAGAACAAGGAGACGTGACCCCGAAGCCGCAGGCTTTTCAGACGATAATCTGCTATCGCCGCCTCGCAACATCGAAGGCGTCTGTAACTCGGTTTGGATCGTGATCCATGAGTGGCAAACCTCCGACTCACATCGCGCGTGTCACATTTCTCGACGCGGCCGACATTGCGACGGAGTAGGCCGTCCACATGCATGGATCAGATTCGGGGCTGGAGAGCCTCGAATTGCCTAAGGATGCAAGCGGGGTTGCTGCCCCGCCCATCAAGTCAAATCTAATCAATTTCGATCTGCTTCGCCAGCGCCCACTGGGCGTCGCGGCTGATTCCGGTCTTGATGACCGCTCCACGTTTGCTGAGGTTCCGTAGTAAGCCCTGCACCCTTTCAGCAACGGCAGCGATTAAGGCTGGGTCGCTCGCTAAAGGACCTTTGTCCGCCATTACAGCCGCGGCGATTTCAGCCGTTGTAAGCGGCCCTTCGGTATCGCGAAGCACATCGAGACACCGACGCGACAACTCACCCTTAGCGAAATAGCGCGTCCGCTGGTAGGTTCGCTTGGGCAGGATAGCGTCTGGGTCTAAACCCGGCGCGAATAGTCGAATAGTGGCATCAACGTGCGCCAGGTTAGCCCGCAAGCGTTTAATCTTCTTTTCGAGATCGTGGATGTACCCGCCAATTTCAGCGCGTTTAGTGCGGAGGGCGGAGATAACGTGAATTTCGGCCATAGCCCTTTCCCCTGATTGGCAGGCGAATTGAAAGGGCATAACCTTGGGGCGTCAGGATTAGCTTCCATGACACGGCCCCGGTCGCTGCGTGCATCCCCCCAAGAGCGCATCCAAGTGGCCGGGGCCGACTACCTCTCAATTCATTTGTGGGAATGTAATCGTCTAGCTTCGGAATGCTGGTGGCGTTTGCGCCATAATACCGGAAATGTCTGGAGTCCAGAGTCGGGTCAAACGCTACCGATAAATCGCGCGCCAGTGCCAAACAAATTCGGCTATCCCTCCGATAGCTTAGCCACCTCCTCGGAGGCAGGCGCCAGGAGGAGTGATCTTAGATTAGGCCACGGCGGCGCCCCTCTCCGTCGAATTATGGAGCCAAGTCATTAATCCAACTCGCGATCAATCGCAGAACTTGTGGTACCCATAGATCTACCCACGAGTGCTAGCGATTTCTTTGCGGGGAGCCATCCTCGGAGTAGCGGCGCTCAAATGCCCAGATGTTTGGGAAACCGATCAACTCGTTGAAAGCAGAAAAGTCATACAACCGAACGGGTAACTTTGCTTCACCGAGCGCAACGCTATCGTACGCCCTTCGAACTGCTTCCGCCATAGCGAGAAAACCTACGACCGGATAGATGGCAAGCTGGAACCCAAGTGCTTTTAGCTGTTCCGCAGCGAGTATCGGCGTTCGGCCGCCGTGCACCATGTTCGCCAAAATCGGGACATCAAATGTGCGACCAATGCGGGCTAGCTCATCTTCGCTTTCAGGCGATTCGATGAACAGGATATCGGCGCCGGCCCGAACGTAAGCCTCGCCGCGTCGTAAGGCTTCATCCAGCCCAAGAGAGCTTCGAGCATCAGTACGCGCAACGATGATGAAGTCGGTTGAGGTACGTAAATCGGACGCTACCTGGATCTTTCGCACCATGTCTTCGGTCGGAATCACTCGTCGGTTCGGGGTATGTCCGCACTTCTTGGGAAATTCCTGGTCTTCCAGCTCGGATTTCAGAGGCGCCGGCCGCCTCGTAGCCGCGCACGGTGTGATGAACATTGAGAAGTCCGCCATAGCCGGTATCTGCATCCGCAATAAGCGGTTTGCTCACGCCTTGGACCATCCGTTCCACGCGATTGAGCATGTCCGTATAGGTCGCGAGGCCCGCGTCGGGAAGCCCGAGGTAGGAAGCCACTGTGCCATACCCCGTCATGTAGAGCACTTTTGCGGCACTTGCATCGGCGATCTTCGCCGAGATCAGATCGAAAACTCCCGGTGCGATAATGAACTCACCACTCTCAAGAAGCTTCCTCAGAATTTGCTTTGCCATAATTTTAACCTCCTGACCTCGCGATGCGATTTGGTTACGGATGTAATGATGCAGACGGCAATGCGACGCCGAAGTGCCGCTCGATCACGTAGCGGATATTCTCGTAACATGAACCTACACGAACGACTTCCAGTTGAACTCCACGTTGATGAGCGTGGATGATGTCCCGTATGTGTGATATTTCTGCAGTCCGTGGTCGATGATTACATCGGCGATCGCAGTGATTTCCGGTTCAATATCTTCAACCTTGAATTTGGTCCCGCTCAGGCTCCGATTGGCAGAGGAGCCGAACAGGGGATGCCGTTCACGGAAGCTCAACTGCGTAATGGCCGCATGGAATTTTCCGGCATTCATAAGGATGACGAGCGTGTTATTGAGTGTACTCGCGAAAATAGAATCGGGATTGAGTTTTCCAGTAGCGGATGGTCCATACGACAGGGGGCAATGCAGCCAAGCGGCAGATCATAATCTTCCGTGACCGCTTGGACGATGTCGCGGCCCCGTTGGCTGCAGACGTGCAGCTCGCGATGGATATCCATATTACCCACCATCGCATTCAGCTTGGACGGTGCGCGGCCCTTCGTCTGGAAAATGCGTCGCAGCGCGGGGCCTGAACCGCCAAGGATGGAATAGCCAATATCGTTCGGAACGATCGTGATGCCACCGGCCTTCAATGCATCAAAGGCCTTGCGTGCATCTGCCTCGATCTGGAAAAGATTCAATGCTCGCACTCAGCAATAAGGAGCGGCCTAACGGCCGCTCCGCCTCATTGGATTAGTCGGCCAATCAAGCTCTTCGGAGTTTCTCGATGGAAATGGGTTCCTCGGGGTGCGATGGAGCGATCGCTTCGAGGGACTTTTTCTTTGTTTCAATTCCGAGAACGGCGACCACGAGCGTCTCGAGGGCCAAAAAGGCGACCATGAGGGCCACTACGCCGGTAATCCCGTACTCGCGGAAGATTGGCGCGACCATGAACGGCGTAACAATTGTCATCATGCGGCCGACCATGTTGCAAAATCCCGCCCCACGCATCCGGACGTCGGTGGGGAACAGTTCGGGCACATAGAGCGCAAACGCCAGAGCAACCAGGATATAGAGCACTGTGACGAGCCCGAACCCAACGATCGTCAGGAACGTGGGATCGTTCGAGTAGGGGTAGAGGATCCCGAAAAAAATCGCCAGTATCGAAAAAACCACAATGCCCCTCTTACGACCGATACGATCGCCGAGCCACATGCCGATGAGAGCTCCCACAGGACCTCCCAACGACATCAGCGTTGTGAAGCCAAGCGAGGAGACAACGCTCATCCCCTGCCTCACCAGGAATGTTGGTACCCAGGCGACGAACCCGTAAATCACGGTGTTGAGTGCCACCAGGACGACGCTGCCGACGATCGTGCGCGTAATAAGTTTCTTGGAGAACAGCGCCAGAATGGAACGGTTGGCTGTGGAAGCCACCGAGGACAGCTCCGTAACCGGCGGAATGACGTGTGTTTTGGCAACCTCCGCCTCGATGGCGCGCATCACTTGCTCGGCTTCTGAGTTCCGGCCTTTCAATTTTAGCCAGCGCGGTGATTCTGGCATCGCCTTTCTAAGATACCAGACGATCAAGGCCCCAATACCGACGATAATGAACATCCAGCGCCAGCCGATCGTCGGAATGATAAGAAAACCCAAAAAAGACGAGGCGAAGAGTGCAGAATTGGTCAAAGCCGAAAGACCGGAGCACCATTTTGCCCGTTGTTGTGGCGGTACGAATTCAGTCATGGTTACGTAGCCAACGACAATCTCGGCGCCTAGACCAAGGCCCATGACAAAGCGTGCAGCGATCAGCCAGGTCATCGATGGTGCTGCGGCTGCAGCGAATGATGCTAGACCAAAGATCAGAAGATTGGCCTGATAGGAGAACCGACGGCCGTATCGGTCACCCAGAATGCCCGCGAACCATGCACCCACCACCATTCCCGCGAAGGTTAAAGAGATGAACTGCGCATTGTGCGTCAGATCTGACCAGCCGCTCTTGACCAGTGCGCCCAGGACCCCACCAGCCAAATAGATATCGAATGCATCAAGGAACATGCCGCCGGCAATCAGGCCAAGTATACGCCAATGAAATTTCGATATGGGTAATCGGTCTAACCTGGCACCTGCATTCACAGACATTACTTGCATGGTATGTATCTCCCCAGAGGTTGTATTGGGCTGCGGAGTGCCGCCACAGCTCAACTGGTAGAAAGCGTGATTCCAAAATCCTGTTGGAATACTTTGCGGATCTGATCGAAGCACACTCCGCGACGGACAACAGAATAATCTCGGAAATCGATGATTGTGCTCGAGAGTCCTTCCGGGTTGGCATATTTAGATGTGCCGTAATCGATTGCTAACGCCGCTACGCTCCGGACCGTTTCCTCGATGTCGTGCAGTCGGTACTTGCTCCCGGTCAGCGAGCGATTAGCGGATGACCCGAATACTAGAAGTTCGCGCTCAACGCTCAGCCGAGCGATCTCGTTGTGCAATGCTCCGGCATTAATCAATATGTCGAGCGTGCCGGCCTTGGTGGAGCTGTCGAGGACGAACGGCTCCACTGCCCGCATGAGGGGGTGATCCTGCCTGTAATCGGCGACGATCGAGAACGGCAGATTGTACTTTTCGACTAATACCTGTGCAATTTCTTGTTTAACGGCAGATAAAATGTGCAATTGGCTTGAGATGGAAAGATTGCCAAACATCCCGCTAGGCTTGTCGTAGCTGCGCTGCTTAGCTTCGAAGATTTTGGCGATCGCTTTGGTCTTCATGCCGATGATCGCGTAGGCGACATCGAGCGGAATAATAGCGATATCGCCGGATCGCAGCACTTCAAACACGCGTTCCGCATCAGCGGCCGGAATAAAACTCTCAGTTTGCGCTTGCTGAAGCATGTGGACGATTTCTGCCTCGGTGGTAGCTCGCGTAGCATAATTGTCTGGACAAAGCAACATATCAGCTTGCGCGGACATAATGCTACGTGTCCCGCTGCAAGCGGCGTGCTGCTAAAACCGCGGCTGCTATGCCGCCGAAATTCGTCCGATTTTGAGTTACGTCGAGCCCTAGAAAGCGCGTGTAACACGTAGAGATTTGAGGATCGGCCCGATCGAAGAAAGCATGCCAAAGCTCGTTACAGAATCTAATTTGCACAATCTCGCCAGTACTTTGCGGATTCGGCCTTTTCCTCTGCCGATTGAAAGCTTGACAGCCGGCGTCGGCAGGCATAAGAATTTGTTGCTTTGTCCGGACAAAGTGGAGCCATCCAATGTCGATGCAAGCTCAGGCCAAGGCCGCCCAGCGTTATCGCGCGTCCTACGGACGCTACCTGGAGGAATTTACGGTCGGTGATATCTTACGAGCACCGACCTGGCCGCACGATCACCGAAACCGACAACATACATTTCTCGTTGATGACCATGAATTTTCACCCCATGCACTGCGATGCCGCATTCGCGGCAAAAAGCGAGTGGGGGCGGTTGTTGGTGAACAGCGGCCTGTCTTTGGCGATCGTGCTCGGGATGACCGTGAATGACGTTAGCGGTAAGGCGATCGCCAATCTCGGCTGGAAAGAGATCAAACTGACTGCGCCGATCTTTTGCGGCGATACGGTCTACGCGGAGTCAGAAGTGCTGGAGAAGCGGGAATCGAAGTCGCGGCCCACACAGGGAATCGTGACCGTGCACACCCGTGCGTTCAACCAGAACGGAACTAAGGTGATGGAATTTGTCCGCAGCGCACTGATCCCGAAACGCGGTCATGCCGTGGATGACAAAATTTGAATCAATAAAACCAGATCGAGGAGACGTCCGATGAGCGTAGCCCATGAAATCTCGACCGAAGTTGACCATACTCTCGCTGAAGAGCTTTCGCAGTTCGCCTTGCAGCTTACATATGACGCGATTCCGTCGGCGGTTCGCGAACGGGCTAAACATTTAGTCCTAGATGCGGTTGGTATAGCGCTGGCGTCGACCAAGTATCCTTTCGCATCGATTTCAATGGCGGCACTGGAAGAGTTGGGAACTGGAACATCCCCGGTTATTGGCATCGGCCGTCGGCTTGCCCTGCGCGACTCCGTCCTCATGAATGGTGTCCTCATTCACGGGCTCGATTTCGATGATACGCATTCGCGTGGCGTTATCCACGCGACCTCGAGCAGCTTCCCCTGTGCCCTGGCGCTCGCCGATCGTGCAGGCACGGATGGTAAGACTCTGCTGTCCGCCTACGTAGCTGCGATGGAAGTCGCGACTCGGCTCGGCGCAGTTGCCAAGGGTGGTTTTCATCAGGTCGGTTTTCATCCTACCGGCTTGGTCGGCGCGTTTGGTTGCACGCTAGCCGCGGCGCGCATTCTTGGTCTCGATCCTTATCGCACGACCATGGCGCAAGGCATCGTACTTTCAATGGCGAGTGGCAGTCTAGAATTTCTGCAGGACGGAGCTTGGACGAAGCGTTTACACCCGGGCTGGGCCGGAGTTGCAGGGATTACGGCCGCAACGCTTGCCAAGCATGGTTTCATTGGGCCGCGGGGTACTTACGATGGCCGTTTCGGTCTGTATGCGAGTCACCTGGGGAAATACTTCGAAAACGCGGATCTTGGATTAGCCACGGAAGATCTGGGCCGTAGCTGGCAGATTAATGAGGTTGCGGTTAAGCCGATCCCCGCCTGCCACTTCACGCATGCAGCTGCCGATGCTGCAGCCATGCTGCACAAGGAGCATGGCTTGCCTATTAAAGCGATCCGACGCGTGCGGGTCCTGGTGCCGCAGGAAGTGGTGAAGACAGTCTGCGAGCCCGTTGCCAACAAGCGCAATCCAGCCAATAGTTACGACGCGCAGTTCAGCATCCCCTACATCGTGGCGACAAGCTTACTAAAGGGACGCTTTACTCTTGCCGAACTCGAAGATCAGGCACTTCATGATCCGGCGGTGTTGAGCCTTGCGTCTCGCGTCGATTACGAGGTCGATCCCGCCTCGACCTTCCCTCGACATTACACTGGTGAAGTGATCGTTGAAACCGAAGACGGGCGCAGCTTGCGTCATCGGGAAGCCGTCAATCGCGGGTGCGCCGATCGGCCGCTAAGCAATGGTGAGGTCGTCACAAAGTTCTTCGACAACGCCGATCGTGCGGTCCCGCGTAATCGTGCAGAACGTATTCGTGATGCAGTGCTCAGTTTCGATGCCCACGATGCGTGCGCGCTCGCGGATGCTCTCAGCAAGCCGTGATGGGAGGAACTGATGGACGCTATGACTCAGAAAGCGGAAACGGCCGAGAATGAACGTCTCATTCTCGACATGGTCGACAAGTTCCTGGACACGGAGGTGAAGCCTCATGTTCGAGCCCTGGAGCACGACGATATTTACCCGGCCGAGATTGCCGAGAAGATGAAGGAAATGGGGCTGTTCGGCTGCATTATTGCCCCCGAATACGGCGGACTTGGCCTGTCCACCAGCACTTATGCAAAAATCATCGAGCACATTTCGTCGGTCTGGATGGCGGTCGGTGGAATTATCAACTCGCATCTAATCATGTCCATGGCCGTTCAGCGCAACGGCACTGAGGAACAGAAGGCAGCTTTTCTACCGCGGTTCGCAACGGGCGAATTGCGTGGCGGCGTGGGGCTGACGGAACCCGACTGCGGCACCGACCTCCAGAGCATTCGAACAGTAGCCAAGCGCGTGGGCGACGAGTACGTCGTCAACGGTCGCAAGACCTGGATAACCAATAGTCTGTACGGGAACTGTCTTGCCCTGCTGGTCAAGACCGACCCGAAAGCCACGCCGCGGCACAAAGGCATGAGTTTGCTGATCGCCGAGAAGGGGCCTGGCTTCACGGTCAACCGGAAGCTCGAGAAGATGGGCTACAAGGGCATCGATACATGCGAGCTTAGCTTCGACGATTACAGTGTGCCGGCCAACCGCCTAATCGGCGGCGCCGAGGGACGGGGGCTGCAGCAGATCCTGAGCGGATTGGAGCTCGGTCGAATCAACGTAGCTGCGCGGGGCGTCGGAATTGCGGACGCGGCTCTCAAAGAGGCGGTCGCGTATTCGCAGGTGCGCAAAACGTTCGGCAAGGCCATCTGTGAACACCAAGCGATCCAGCTGAAGCTCGGCGATATGGCTACGCGCCTAGAAGCCGCCCGCCTACTCACCTACCGCGCAGCCGAGACTTATGACCGGGGGGAGCGCTGTGATATGGAAGCCGGCATGGCGAAACTTTTTGCGACGGAAGCTGCGGTCGAGAATAGTCTCGAGGCGATGCGTATCCACGGCGCATACGGCTATTCCAAGGAGTTCAACGTTGAGCGGTTGTACCGTGATGCACCGCTTCTGGTTATTGGCGAGGGTACCAATGAGATGCAGCGAATTATCATCGCCAAGCAGCTGATCGAAAGGAACCGCGTATGACCCTGCCATTATCCGGGGTACGTATCGTTTCGGTCGAGCAGTATGGTGCCGGACCGTTCGGGACTCAGCATCTCGCCGACCTTGGTGCCGAGGTTATCAAGATCGAGAATTTCAATGAGGGGGGTGACATTGGGCGAGCCGTGGGACCCCAATTTTTTGGACCAGGAGACAGTCAATTTTATGAAGCATTCAATCGCAACAAGCGGAGTCTCGGGCTCGATCTGAAGCATACGAAGGGACAAGAAATTTTTCGCAAGCTCGTGGAGTGCAGCGATGCCGTATTCGATAATCTCCGGGGCGATTTACCAACCAAGCTTGGGATAACATATGCGCAATTAGCGAATGTGAACCCAAGAATTGTCTGCGTGCATCTGTCAGCCTACGGCCGCAGTGGTAGCCGCGCATCCTGGCCGGGATATGATTATCTGATGCAGGCGGAGGCCGGATATCTGTCCTTGACGGGAGAGCCGGACGGCCCACCGACGCGGTTTGGCTTATCGATTGTCGACCTTATGACTGGTACTACTGCGGCGATGGCTTTGCTGGCAGGGCTCATCGATGCACGAGCGACGGGCCGCGGACGGGATCTCGACGTAAGCCTGTTCGATGTCGCAGTTCACAATCTCGCCTACGTTGCGACTTGGTACCTGAACGGAGGTATTGTCACCAATCGCGAGCCGCGATCCAGTCATCCGTCACTCACCCCGAGTCAGCTCTGCAAAACCCAGGATGGCTGGTTGTTTGTCATGTGCAATAAAGAGAAGTTCTGGGGCGCGTTGGCCGAAGCTGTAGGCAAGCCGGAGTGGGCCACGGACCCGGAGTACGCGACATTTGCGGCGCGTTTGAGAAATCGAGAACAGGTTACAAAAGAGCTAGACGCCATTCTGATGACCGCCAGTACCGAGGAATGGATGTCACGCTTGGGAGGCAAAGTGCCAGTCGCGCCAGTTTACGACGTGCGCCAGGCTCTTGAGAATCCATTCGTAGCAGAGCAGCAACTCGTGCTTGATTTCGATCATCCCGAGCACGGCAAAATTCGTGGGGTCGCCTCGCCGGTGCGCCTCAATAATGGCGATAGGCTTCCGCGGCGGGCAGCGCCTCGGCTGGGGGAGGATACCGAACTCGTTGCTCGAAGAGCTCGGTTATGCCCCTGGGGCAATCAGCACGCTGCGTGAACAGGGCGCAGTAGCGTAAAGGCGAGCCCTACAGAACAGGAGTGGATCTATGACTTTGCTCGGTCCACAGCCGCGCTATCGGCAACTTGCACAGACGCTCATCAATGAAATTGAGAGCGGACACTATCCAGTGGGTAATCTCCTGCCTACAGAATTCGAGTTGTGCGAACAGTTCGGTACCAGCCGGTTCACCGTCCGCGAGGCGATCAAACAGCTCGTTCAGTTAGGTCTAGTGGACCGTCAGGCGGGCGTTGGTACACGTGTCAAAACTGCGCAACCTTCGACCGAGTATCGGCAGGTGATGCAACGGCTGACAGATCTGCAGCGCTACAGCGCGCAGACCGAGCTTGAAATCACTGACACAAAGACAATCCAACCCGACAAGGAGCTTTACGACTTACTCCGCTCGAGCCCAGGGCAGACTTGGCTGCGGGCGGAAGGAATCCGCAGAATTGGCGATCGCGGTTTACCGATCTGCTTTACGGAGATTTACATCCACCCGGCATTCCGGTCAGTGCAGGGCCTGGTGGGACGACGATTGCACACTTCGGTTTACGTACTCATTGAACAGCAGTTCGGTGAGCAGGTTGGCGAAGTTCGCCAACAGATCCGTGCTACAGCCCTACCTGCGGGGATGGCCCGCGTCCTGAAATCCCGGCCGCGATCGCCGGCTCTGTGGATCTGTCGTCAGTATGTCAACCGTCGGGGCGAGATCATCGAAGTGGCAATTAGTACCCACCCAGCCGACCGTTTTACCTATTCCGAGAATTTTGTGCGCGATTGGAACTCCGGCACATGAGCATTCTTGCAAGTTTGATCGGCGCGCAGGCGCACGCTAGATTTTCCGGGGTCGATTAACAATGGCTTTCGAGCGAAGTTACCTTTTTGTTCCGGGTGACCGGCCGGAACGGTTCGCCAAGGCGCTCGGCAGCGGCGCGGATCGTGTCATCTTGGATCTTGAAGATGCGGTTCAGCCTGCCGCCAAGGTTTCGGCCCGCGAAGCGGTTCTTAACTGGATTAGCAAATCCGGCGCGACCGGGCATGCGGACGTCCTGGTCCGCATCAACGGTGTAGATACACCTTGGCACGCGGACGATCTGGCAGCCTTCGGCGCGCAATCCAAATCAGTCATCGGATTGATGCTCCCAAAGACGGAAAGCATCGAGGCTGTTAGCGGTGTTTGCTCGCGTCTAGCTGGTAAGCCTTTGATTGCTCTTATCGAGACCGTTCGCGGCCTATTACATCTGCGTGAGTTAACAGCATGCTCTGGGGTTGCGCGCGTTGCTTTCGGTTCGGTGGACTTTTGCGCCGATGCGGGGATCGAGGGGGACGATGAAGAACTGCATTTTGTGCGCAGTCACCTGGTCCTGGAATCTCAACTCGCCAGCCTTCCACCGCCGATTGATGGTGTCACTATCGTATTGGATGATGAGGAGCGCATTCGACGTGATGTCGCGCGGGCACGGCGATTTGGCTTCGGTGCTAAGTTATGCATACACCCGAAACAGGTCGGCTCAGTCAACACGGGATTTTCGCCAAGCGCCGATGAAGTCGAGTGGGCAAGGCGTGTCGTTATTGCTACGGAAGGCTCAGGAGAGCGTGGTGCAATTGCTGTCGATGGCAAGTTGGTTGATAAGCCCGTGCTAGATCGAGCTCGCCGCTTGCTCGCCCAGCATGCGGCGATTTCGTGGTCTCCTAGTTTGTGACCGCCCCTTGAGTGTCCATGGTTTCTACGAGCCGGGGCATTGCCTCCCCGGACTTGGAGGACAAATGGCTCGTAAGCACAACATTCTCCTACTGCTGGCAGAAACGACGGCTATCCAAGCGATGGGTACGATGGCCGTCCTGGTGATTCCTGCAATTGCACCAAAAGTATCAGAAATTCTCGGAGTGCCGGCAAGTCAGGTCGGGTTTCAGATCAGTTTGCTTTACCTCGCAGCGATGTTATCCGCGCTCATTTCTGGAACGTTGGTAGTCAAGCTAGGCCCCTGCCGAACTGGCCAAATTGCGATGCTACTCACGGCGGTCGGATGCGCCTTGGTTGGCATAGGCACCTTGTTCATGCTGATATTCGGATCTCTGGTGATAGGCGCCGCCTATGGTCTGATCAACTCAGCATCATCGGATTTGCTGATGCGCAATGTGCCATCCAACCGGCGGAGCTTATTCTTTTCTATCAAACAGACAGGTGTGCCCTTGGGCGGCATGATGATTGGTCTAATCGCGCCCTGGACCGCAATTCACTTCGGTTGGAGCATACCGCTTTGGATCGTCGCGGTAACTTCGACCGCCCTAGCGATGGCATCACAGCCGAACCGCTCTATCTGGGATAGCCATCGAGACGCTTCTGTAAGACTCTCAGGCGTTTCACTTGAAGGTTTCCGCTCCGTCGCAAGAAACCGTCCGGTTCTCTGGCTTGCTCTGTCTTCTTTCTGTTTTGCCGCTGTCCAACTCAGCCTGATCGCCTTTCTCGTTGTCTTACTAGTGCAGGAAGTGCACCTCGATCTCGTAACTGCCGGGGCGATAATGGCTGCGGTACAGGTCACAGGAGCGCTTGGCCGAATTATCTGGGGGATAGCCGCCGACCGAGTTGGCAACGGTCTTTTGGTACTTATCATAGTGGGGCTCGTTATGGCAGGCGCGTCGGCCGCGGTGGTCGGACTTTCATCCGAATGGCCAATGTCTATGGTCGTGGGCGTATTCTTGGTGCTGGGCATTTCGGCTATAGGTTGGAACGGTGTTTATTTATCCGAAATTGCGCGGCTCAGTCCGCCGCGAACGATAGGATCTACAACAGGGGCTGCAATGTTCTTCACCTTCATGGGCGTTGTGACCGGCCCTCCGCTCTTCTCCGCGGTGCATGGAGTCGTGCTAAGCTATGCTTGGAGTTATTGTCTGCTTACGACTTTTGCACTGACTGGTGTCTTTCTCGTTTGGGCCGCTAACTCATATGCCCGGCATTCGCCGGTTTAATCGTGGCCGAGCCGGGGCAGGGGATCGAAGCGGCGCGCGACTACATGCAGAAGAACAAGCGGCGGCACGTCGGAGCCCGCGCGGTGTTCAAGGCCGGTGTGTGTACCGAAAACCTCATCTGCATTGATTAACCGAAAGAATCGCCTAACGTCAGCGCACTATGATCGCGCTGCTGCGTTTCGTACTTGCCGTCTTGGGCGCGCCATTCAAGTCGAAGAGCCGGCTTGAAGCTGAAAATGCGGTTCTCCGACATCAGTTGATCGTTCTGCGGCGCAAGGTGCAGGGCCGTATCCGGTTGACGAACTGATCAGCCTTCATTGAGTGGCCCAGGTCGAATGTTAGTTGAGAGCTGGCGGCTGCGCCAGCGTGGTCGGCGGAGCCGGTCGACGTAGCGAAGCCGGCCACGCGGTGAACGCGGGCACAAAGACCTCTGGTGCTGGTGGTTTGTAGCCGAGCGAGGCATGAGGCCGGATAGCGTTGTAGTGACGGCGCCAGCTCTCGATGATGATCTGAGCTTCTCGTAGGGTGTAGAAGATCTCTCCGTTGAGCAGCTCGTCTCGCAGGCCACCTCGCTCACGCCAATCTGGCGGATCGCATCGGCCATGTTCTGACCCTGCGAGACCAGCACATCGACCTGTCTCAGCTTGGCGACGATCTCTTCGGGCTTGTATCTCCTCCTCGGCATATCGGTCCTCCTTGATGCCAAAAGACATACTTCAAGTCGGACCACTTCATCGAGGGCGGATCATTTATGGTAGCACATCCGAAGTCGGCTTAATTCGTTAGTGGGGATTGCGGGAGCGAGACATGGAAGACCTAGAGCGCTATCTGGATGAGATTGTCGAGCCGACCATAGAAGACTTCGCCAAAAACCCGTCGGAACGACATGCCTTTCTCGCCTGCGTGGCCGCGTTCCATTCGGTGGACTATCTTGCTTACGACCGCGCTACTCGCTCAACACCGAAAGGCACTGTCGGGAATCTGAGGAAAACGTTCGGCGAGGCATCGGACGATTTCAAACTCGTGGACGAAGTTGCGCATGCGTTCAAACACGTCGTAGCGCATGGACGTCCTGAAGAGCGCCTTCGATCCCATGACGTGATCAGGCATCGTGGGGCATTTTCAAGCGGCTTTTCGACAGGTTTCGACGTGAGCCGCGTGACTATCGCCGACCGGCCGGAAATAAATTTACTCGATACTGTTCGGCGTGCTGTAATCTTCATACGCGAAAATGGACATACGCTTGTCGGCAGGTGATGGAGACATATCAGCGTTGATCTACATCATGGACGGCGCGCCGGACAGGATGATAAGGGGATGATAAGCATAACTTTTTTGGAGGTCGTGCTATGTTCCTCAAAATGCTCCCCACAGATACGATCCGCGCGCACGCGAAACCTTTAGCTGCGTTCGCAGTCTCACTCGTCTTCGCCGTCGCGGCATTACCAGCGCTTGCCCAGCAGCAGGGGCAGGCAGCGCCGAACGTCCCCGTCGCGCCTTACGGCTATGGTCACATGATGTGGGGCTGGCATCCCTTCACGGTAATCGGCCCAATCTTCGTGCTGTTCTTCGTGCTGCTCGCCATCATTGGCATCATGGTTATCTTCGTGTGGCTGGTGCGCTGGGCGACCCATGGCTATCCGTTTTATGGCCAAGGCACTCACCATGGCCATGGTGAGTGCCCCTGTTGCGGCCGGCACGGCCGCGGCCGCGCCGCCTTCGACATTCTTGATGAGCGCTTTGCCAAGGGCGAGATCGACAAGGCGGAGTTCGAGGAAAAGCGCAAGCTGCTCGGCCGGTAAGGCTGGAGGAGGATCTTCTCCCGGTCGTCATATGAAAAGCCCCGCACACGTGAGTGGCGGGGCTTGAGTTTGCAGCGTTGCGCTGATGCGAGCTGCGAAGTTCAAAGAGCTGTTTATCCCCACGAGCTGGAAGCGATGTAGATACTACGGTCGGTTCGGCGGCTCATTACTTCTTCATCTCCTTCTTCGCTGGCTTGGCCATGGCGGTCTTGGCCGGCTTCTCCTGGCATGCCATGTCTGACACCACCGTGGCGCCGTCGTTGCCCGCAAAACAGGAGCTGGCATAGGTGAACTTCATGCCACCCTTCATCGCGCATACCGGCGTGCCGCCGAGGCACATCGCGTGATATTCAGGTGCCATGGCCATTTCTTTTTTCTTCTTAGCTTGGCTGATGCCGGCGGTACCGAATATCACCGCCGCGGATACGGCGGAAACGATTGCGACATAGCTGCATTTCTTGCGGTCAATATTCATGGTCATTCCTCCAATATTGAAACACGCGCCTAGTAGACGGTGATGAGCGAAATAATACAAGGAATTTTACTGGGATTTTCTGGATGGCTCCCGAACTGGCGTGAACACTTTAATTGCTTGGGCTTGTGCTGCCATCGGTGAGAGTGCTTGGGTTCATAAAAACGACACAAGCGAGGGCGGCATAATTGTTAATCGACAAGGCCGAGTTCGAGGGGAAGCGCAAGCTGCTCGGCCGGTAAGGCCGGAGGAGGATCTCCTCCCGGTCGTCATATGAAAAGCCCCGCACACGGAAGTGGCGGGGCTGAGTTCGCAGGATTACGCCAACGCTGAGGTGCGGGTGTAGTATTTGGATGGGGAAGCAGGAAAGACAGCGACATGCTGTTTGGCCTACTATGTGCCCAACCCATGCAAAGGGAGGCACCACGTGACTCCCGCTGAATTTAAGGACCTCCAGAAGGGTACTCGCGTTTGCTGGCAGGGCGATATTGCTGACAGGGGCACTATTACCCAAAGGAGTTGGGATGCGGTCACGATCGCTTGGGACAATGGCCATGTGGCTATCGTGCACCACGGGGACATGCGCGAAATCCAGCGAGTAAACTCCAGCAGCTCTAAAACATGGATAAGTGAATTATAGTCCGCTCGCGAACGAGCGGACGGCACTGCGGACATTGCGGAGACAGCGCCGGGGAACGAATGCTGCGGGCTTGACATTCTTTGGATGTGTGGCGGGGCGCCCTGTACTCAACTCCCTATCAAAAGGCCAAAGAGAGCAAGGGTTTTAAGGGCAGTTTTGGGGACAGGAGTTGGGCGAGGAAGGCCATTATTTGATCAGGACTTCCGGCGGCAAGGATTTTGCGAAGCGTGTTCAGACCGAGAGCGAACAGCGACCACGCGCGGCGGCCGTGTGTTTTGATAGGAATTGCATGCAGGCGTGCCCTTGCGGCGCCAGTTTTCACCGATAGCGCCACGGCAAAAGCCAAGAGCGCGAGCAACGTGCACAGTTTGTCCGGATTGGTCAGGTGCGTGCTCTCCAGCGCGAAGCCTTTGGTTTTGAGATTGCCGAACATGGTTTCGATCGTCCAGCGTTGGCGATAACGCGCGAGCGCATGACGCGCCCTGCCGGAACAGGCCAGCGCCAACAGCTCGCCTGACGCGAGCCGCGTCATCACCAACCGCACCGACGCGGACAAAGTCTCGTTCGCACGGCCGAGCTGACAGCTGCCTTTGACGATCATCTTTTCGCCGACCATGAGATGCTGTGCGATAACGGAAATCGGTAGAGCCACATAGCCCTCGCGCAGGACATGCTGGTTTTCGCGCAGACGCAGGATAAACGGGATATTCTCGCGCTGCAGATAGGCCATCCACGTATCGCCAATGAACTCGCGATCGCCCATCAGTGCCGCAATCTTCATGTCCGGAAATGCCGCACGCAGGCGATCCAGGAGATCGGTGCGCTCCGAGGTGTTCGAGTTTCCCGCCGTTGGCAGCAGCGTCCACAGGAGCGGAATGCCCATGCCGTTCCAGGCCACCGAGATCATCAGTATGTTGATCGTGGTCTTCCCAAAATCCCAGTTCGTGCGATCAATCGCTAGAACCCACGGCTTGCCGGAAAGGCCCAGCAGTTCGACTACTACACGCGCCGAGTGCGTACCGTCGAGCCGCACAAACTGGAAGAACCGATAAAACCGCCGCTGCACCGACGCCGTCTGCGCTGCGCTTGCCACGTAGGCCGCCAGCCGCCACAGGCTGATCGTTCCTTGTTGCATGATCAACAGCGCCAGCCACGACAGCGTCTCCCGCCTTGTCGCCGACAGACCGATGTGTTTGGCTACCGCCCTGGATAAGGCGTTCGAGAATATCGATTGCATGAGTGCGATCCTTCGCTGCCAGGCAAAGAATTGCTTTTATGAATCAACTCAACGCCTTATCCAACCGCGTCCAGTACTATGGGCGGGGCGACATCACGGCGAATGTTAGACTGCCGGTGTGCGGCATATTTCGACGTATATCAAACCGGAAGAAGGACGGCACACGCCGCGCTGGGCCGTCAAACGTGCCGCCTTTTCGCGAATGGCGAGAGCTTTAGCTTCCTTAGCTAATCGAAGCGCTTTCAAACGTGCGGTCTTTTCGCGAATGGCGAGAACTTGAGCTTCATATTCGGTCATCGCCTTTCGACCATCTAATGCGCGCGCTTCCAGCTTGAAACTTTTTTCTGCCCGTTTTCGGGCCTCATCTGAGCTCAAGTGAATGTCTCCTTCGCGGCGACAATGCCGCAATTCCGAAGCATTAGGCCGATATCTTCACTTCTTCATTGTTGGGCTGCCGCAATACATAGCCGCGCCCCCAAATGGTTTCGATGTAGTCCTTGCCGCTCGATGCGATGGCGAGTTTCTTGCGCAGCTTGCAAATGAATACATCAATGATCTTCATTTCCGGTTCATCCATGCCGCCGTAGAGGTGATTGAGGAACATCTCCTTAGTCGCCGAAGTGCCTTTGCGCAGGCTCAGGAGCTCAAGTATCTGGTATTCCTTGCCAGTGAGACGCACGCGCTGCCCGCCGACTTCGACGACCTTGGTGTCGAGGTTGACGACGAGATCGCCGGTCTCGATCACCGACTGGGCGTGGCCCTTGGAGCGGCGTACGACGGCATAGATGCGCGCCACGAGTTCGTCCTTGTGGAAGGGTTTGGTCATGTAGTCGTCGGCGCCGAAGCCCAGCCCCTTGATCTTGTCCTCGATGCCGGTGAGGCCGGAGAGGATCAGAATCGGCGTCTTCACCTTGGAGACGCGTAGGCTGCGCAACACCTCGAAGCCTGACATGTCGGGCAGGTTGAGGTCGAGAAGAATGATGTCGTAGTCGTACAGCTTGCCGAGATCGAGCCCTTCTTCACCGAGGTCGGTGATGTAGACGTTGAAGCTCTCGGATTTGAGCATCAACTCAATCGACTGCGCAGTGGCGCTATCGTCTTCGATGACCAATACGCGCATGCAAGTCCCTCTCGTCGCGACCTTACACTCAAGGTCGGCAGGCCCATTGGCGGCCTAGGAAACATCTTGGGGACTGAGTGATCCGCGACACACTATAAATGGATGGTTAACAAGACCTTACCGGCGTCGGAAGCGATGCCGGCTGCTGCCCATAAAGCAATCATGTCGTCCTTCGCACTCGGCAACTAGATTGCGCTGCCGCAACTCCAATCAGGGCAGCTCTGAGACGATCTTGCGATATTCCTCTGCTGACCATGCACGGGCGGTACGAGTCCGCACATTGCCCAATGAACCAACTGCTAGCGCGAATTTGGCAACATTATCGCCGTTCGGCGCATCGAAGAAAATGACGAGATCGCTGTCGCCACTAGTGAGATAAAGATGTTTAATCTCGACTCCAACTTTCTTGGCAAGATCCCGCGCTGCGTCTGAGCGCTTCGGCGAATCCTTAATCGTGCGGATTCCCTGATCGGTCTAATTGAGTGACATCATAAAAGTCGGCATGGAGGTCCTCCCTGGATAATCTTATTTTGCCCCAACATTATGCGTCCAAACTATTGCGCTGATAAGACGGGTAGACCGCTGCGCAGCCCACGCCTAACCCCCACATGCAAAGTTGATAGATTGGTCAGCAATGCTGTCTGATCGAAGTCAAAGACATTTTGGCGATTTTCCGTTCTGCTTTTAATGTGCGCGAAGAAGACTACTGCTGTAGGACTTTAGTTTCATCGATGCGTACAAGAGCGGACGCACTCGGGCAGTGTGTGAGGCATCACCCTCCAAATCATGAGCAACCTCTGACCTTTGTCCCGAGAGCGCCCGCTCATTGCTTGAATAAGTTCACGAATGGAGTTGGGGTAAGATGAGGAAATCAGCGGATATTGTTGATCTTGAACAGCTCAAAGATGAGATCGATGAGGCTCTGGTTCATGGCGAGCCAGAGGAACTTTTATGTTGTCGGATGGCAATGCTTGGTCTCGATTCCTCCGTAATCGAGTTCTGGCGACCGCGAAACGTTCGACCAAATTAAGCGACGTTGCGCGAATTGTGAGTTTCGGGAAGCCTGCGCCGTCGATTTGAAACGCGATCCTAACAATCCGGTGTGGGAAAGTTATTGTCCGAACTCAGCGGTGCTCAATACGCTCACTGAGGCTTGGTGGGTCGCGAATATTGTCTGAGGCAAAGCTTCAGTTCGCCATTGCGCCGTCGACACTTCAATCTGACGAAGCAACGTCACAATCTGCTCCGCACTAGGCATGACCAACTGCTTTCCAGGTTCATTTTCTCACATCGCTTGGTCTAAAAAACCCGGTCAGGTCACTAAAACGTCTTTTTGCGTCGCCATTTCTTAGATGAATCGTTCGGGAATGTTAGCCCGCTGGCATCAACCTTCAAGTCGACCATGAGCTTGGCCAGTTCGATGGCGCAGCTGTAACCTTCCAGCACCGGAATTTCCCATCCGAGAGCGCTCAGTCGTTGTTGAAGGAATGGCCGCAGCCAGAAGGTGAAGCCGCGGACATAGGCGCCAAATGCGGTGAGCGCACCACCAGTCAAAGCGGTGAAGCCGCAATGATTGCCGGGCGTGTGGGAAAGTCATCGGCGAAAAACGAAAACATGCGCCCAGGTACTTACCTCAACCCATTGAACCGCCCAGTGCGGATCCGCATGTCGGGTGGTGTGGCAGGGGACGCGGAGGCCTAACCTCCGCGCCCCTATGCCGATTAGGGCGGCAGTTGCCCAAAAACCTCTCGCTTTGCCCAAAAACCCTGTAAAAGTCCGTTGTTCTTGTGCAAAGCCGTCACCCGTCACCCGTTCACCCGTCACCCCACCTGTCACCCGCGCGCGGCATTGGGGCGCCAATATCGCTTCACGCGGCGGCCACGACCTCGACACCTTCAAGCGCTGAACTAATAGTGGCGACGGGCGCACTAACGATAACGACCCGTCGCCACCCTAGGAGGCTCCCCCGATGTTCACGTCCGTCCGCGCCGGCCTCGCCGCCGCACTGATCGCCCTTGCCGTCATCCCAGCCATGGCGGCCGACAAGGCCTTCAAGCGGAGCGATCTCGACGACGCGGCAATCAAGCTCGAGGCGCAGATCAAGAGCGATGCCGGCACGGTGACCAAGCCGGCCGCCACTTTGCGGCGCGACGCCGACGCTGCCTTCCAGAAGAACGACTTCCGCACCGGAATGACGGTGCTCGGCCAGCTCGTCACCGTGGCGCCTACCGATGCAACGAACTGGCTGCGCCTCGCGCGCACCGTGTTGCAGATCCGCCCGCGCGACGACCGCGAAAAGGCGCTGCTGCTCGATCACGCCTCGACCGCGGCCTATATCGCCTATCAGCGCGCGAGCGGGCGCGACCTCGAAGCCGACAGCTTGGCGCTGCTCGGCAAGACCCTCGCCGACCGCAAGCAGTGGCGCCCGGCGCTTGACTCCATGCGGCTTGCGCTCGATCTGCATGAGAGCGCCGACCTGCGCGGCGAATACGAACGGCTGCGCAGTGAATACGGCTTCCGGATGCTGGATTACTCGGTCGATTCCGACGCCATCACGCCGCGCGTGTGCTTCCAGTTCTCGGAAGATCTGCCCGGCAAGCGCACCGATTTCTCGCCATACGTTGCGGTAGCAGGCCAGGACAAACCGGCAATCTCCGCCAACGACCGGCAGCTTTGCGTGGAAGGCCTCAAGCACGGCGAGCGTTACGAGATCACGCTGCGCGCCGGCCTGCCGTCGACGGTTCGCGAGACGCTGGCGAAATCGTCCGACTTCACCATCTTCGTGCGCGACCGCAAGCCGTTCGTGCGCTTTGCCGGCAAGGCCTATGTGCTGCCGCGCACCGGCCAGCGCGGCATTCCGGTGCTTACCGTCAACACCAGCTCAGTCGTGATGGCGGTCTATCGCATCGGCGACCGCAATCTGCTCGACACCGTGCTGGGCTACGATTTCCAGCGCAATCTCAGCCAGTACGAGGCGGAGCGACTGGCCAGTGAGCGCGGCGCCAAGGTGTGGAGCGGGGAACTCGCCGTCGAACCCAAGCTCAATACCGAGGTCGCCACCGCGTTTCCCGTCGACCAGGCGCTCGGCGACCTCAAGCCGGGCGTCTATGTCATGACGGCGGCGCCGAAAGACCTGGTAGCGAACGACTACGACCAGCGCGCCAGCCAATGGTTCATCGTGTCCGATCTGGGGCTGACCGCCTATAACGGCCACGACGGCATCGACATTTTTATTCATTCGCTGGCGAGCGCCGAGCCGCTCGGGCAAGTCGGCGTCCGGCTGATCGCGCGCAACAACGAGGTGCTGGCGAACAAGTCGACCGACAAGGACGGCTTCGTGCATTTCGAGGCCGGATTGACGCGCGGCGAGGGCGGTCAGGCGCCGGCCGCGATCGTCGCCGCCGACAAGGCCGACTATGCGTTCCTCAGCCTGAAGTCGCCGGCCTTCGATCTCTCCGACCGCGGCGTGGCGGGCCGCCAGGTGCCGACCGGGCTTGACGCCTTTGTCTACACCGAGCGCGGTGTCTATCGCAGCGGCGAAACCGTGCACGTGACCACGCTGCTGCGTGACGCGCTCGGCATTGCCGCCGCGGCGCCGCTCACTTTGGTGATGGCGCGGCCGGACGGAGTCGAATATCGCCGTGCTCTGGTGGCCGATCAGGGTCTCGGCGGTCATAGCTGGAGCGTGCCGCTCGTCAGCTCCGCCTCGACCGGTACTTGGCGGGTCACCGCCTATACCGATCCCAAGCGTCCGCCGATCGGCGACGTCAGTTTCCTGGTCGAGGATTATGTGCCCGACCGCATCGAATTCAATCTTACTGCGGCGGCCAAAATCATCCCGCGCGACGCGCCGGCGCAACTGAGCGTGGACGGACATTTCCTCTACGGCGCGCCGACCTCTAGTCTCGATCTGCAAGGCGCGGTGACGATCACCGCCGCCAAGGAGCGGCCGGGCTTTGCCGGCTATTCGTTCGGGCTGGAAGACGACGAGGTCACGGCCGTTCGCCAGGAACTCGACGATCTGCCGACGACCGACTCGACCGGCAAGGCGAGCTTCCAGGTCAAGCTCGACAAGATTCCGACCACCTCGCGCCTGCTCGAAGCAACGATAACAGTGACCATGGCGGAATCCGGCGGCCGCGCGGTCGAGCGCAAGATCACGCTGCCGATCGTCCCCGAGGCGCCGATGATCGGCGTCAAGCCGGCGTTTTCCGGCCGCTCGCTCGCCGACGGCGCCAATGCCGATTTCGACGTGGTGATGGTCGCTCCTGACGGCAAGACGCAGGCGCGAGGCGGCCTGCACTACGAACTGCTGCGGGTCGAGACCTCGTATCAATGGTACCGCCAGAACGGCAGTTGGGAATTCGAGCCCGTCAAGCGCACCGAACGCGTCAGCGATGGCACGGTCGACGTCGCGGCCGACAAGCCGGCGCGGATTTCGCTGCCGGTGAAATGGGGCCGCTACCGGCTGGAGGTGTCGAGCGGCGGGCAGAACGGTACGCTCACCTCGCACACCTTCGACGCGGGCTTCTATGCGGAATCGAGTGCCGATACGCCCGATCTGCTGGAACTCGCGCTCGACAAGAACGATTACAAATCGGGCGACGCCATGACGGCGTCGGTGACCGCGCGCACGGCCGGTCGCCTCACGCTCACCGTGTTCACCGATCGCTTGGTGGCCACGGCGTCGCAAGACGTCAAGGCAGGCGGCGTGAAAGTGCCGCTGACCGTCGGCAAGGATTGGGGCACCGGCGCCTATCTCGTCGCGACCTTGCGCCGTCCGCTCGATGCCCCGGCGCAACGCATGCCGGGGCGTGCCATCGGCGTACAGTGGTTCTCGATCGACCGCAACGACCGCACGCTCGCAGTCGACATGAAATTACCGGGCACCATGCGGCCCGACAGCGCGCTCGCCGTGCCGATCAAGCTCGCGGGCCTTAGCCCCGGCGAGGAGGCGCATGTCATCGTCGCCGCCGTTGATGTCGGCATTCTCAATCTCACCAATTACAAGCCGCCGGCGCCCGACAATTACTATCTCGGCCAGCGCCAGCTTACCGCCGAGATCCGCGATCTCTACGGGCAACTGATCGACGGCATGCAGGGCGCGCGCGGGCAGATCCGCTCGGGCGGCGACGCTGGCGCCGAATTGACCGGCCCGCCACCGACGCAGGCGCCGCTCGCGCTTTATTCCGGCATCGTCAGTGTCGCGGCCGACGGCACCGCGCAGGTGAATTTCGACATCCCGGCCTTTACCGGCACCGTGCGCGTGATGGCCGTGGGCTGGAGCAAGGACAAGGTCGGCAAGGCCTCCGGCGACGTGGTGGTGCGCGATCCGGTGGTGCTGACCGCGACGCTGCCGCGTTTCCTACGTACCGGCGACCACGGCGCGGTACAACTCGAGCTCGACAACGTCGAAGGCGCGGCCGGCGATTACAATTTCGCCGTGAGCAGCGACGGCACCGTCAAGCTCGACGGCGACAAGCCATTCACGCTCAAGCTCGCGGCCAAGCAGCGCGACCACGTCGCGGTGCCGGTCTCCGCCGCGGGGTCCGGTTCGAGCACGGTGAAAGTGAGCGTGAGCGGACCGAACGGCTTTGCGCTCGAGCGCGCCTATGCGCTCGACGTGCGGCCGGCGAACCAGATCCTGACGCGGCGGACCGTGCGCGCGCTTGCGCCCGGCGAGACGCTGACGCTGTCGAAAGACATGTTCGCCGACTTCGTGCCGGGGACCGGCCGCGTCGGCCTGTCGGTCGCGATCTCGGCCTCGCTCGACATCGCCACGCTGCTCAACGAGCTCGACCGCTATCCGTTCGGCTGTTCCGAGCAGATCACCAGCCGCGCGGTGGCGATGCTCTATATCAACGAGCTGGCCGCGCAGGCGAAGCTCGCGCTCGACGGCGACATCGACCAGCGTATCAAGGACGCCATCCAGCGTCTCTTGGCGCGGCAGGATTCGAACGGCTCGTTCGGCCTGTGGTCGGTCGGCGGCAACGATCCCTGGCTCGACGCCTATGTCACCGATTTTCTCACCCGCGCGCGCGAGCGCAATTTCGAGGTGCCGCAGGCGGCGTTCACCCAGGCGCTCGACCGGCTGCGCAATTACGTGGCGAGCACGCCCGACCCGGGCAAGAATGGCGGCCGCGATCTCGCTTATGCGCTCTACGTGCTGGCGCGCAACGGCGTGGCGCCGGTCGGCGACCTGCGCTACATCGCCGATACCAAGCTCGACGACCTGGCGACGCCGATTGCAAAGGCGCAAGTGGCCGCCGCGCTCGCCATGCTCGGCGACAAGACGCGCGCCGACCGCGTCTATCGTGCCGCGCTCGATGCGATTTCGCCGCAGCCCAAGCTCGAGCTCGATCTGGGCCGCGTCGATTACGGTTCGACGTTGCGCAACTCGGCCGCGCTGGTGACGCTCGCTTCGGAAGGGCGCGCGACACAAAGAACCATCGACGACGCGGTCGCGCGCGTCGACGCCGCCCGCGCACTCTCCAGCCGAACCTCAACGCAGGAAGACGCCTGGCTGGTGCTGGCCGCCCGCGCGCTGGTCAAGCAGGTCAATGCCATTTCGCTCGGCGTCAACGGTGCGACCCAGCAGGGTGCGTTCTACCGCAGCCTGCGCGCCGACCAACTCGATGCGCCGTTGGCGGTGAGCAACCGCGGCGCCGGCTCGGTGCAGACAGTGGTGTCCGTGAGCGGCTCGCCGCTCACGCCGGAACCGGCCGCCGAGCGCGGTTTCAAGATCGAGCGCAGCTATTTCACGCTCGACGGCGAACCGGCCAACCCGACGAACGCCAAGCAGAACCAGCGTTTCGTGGTGGTGCTGAAGATGACCGAGCCGGAGCCGCAGTTCGGCCGCGTGATCGTCGCCGACTATCTGCCGGCCGGTTTCGAGATCGATAATCCGCGCCTGGTGTCGTCGGGCGACACCGGTACGCTGGCGTGGATCACCGATGCCGTCGAGCCGGTGAACAGCGAATTCCGCGATGACCGCTTCACCGCGGCGTTCGACCGCGGCGAGGATTCCCCGCCGGTGTTCACGGTGGCTTACGTGGTGCGCGCGGTGTCGCCGGGCCACTACGTGCTGCCGCAGGCGGTGGTCGAGGATATGTACCGGCCCGACCGCTTCGGGCGCACCGCGACGGGGACGATCGACATCACGGCGGCAAAATGAAACCCTGGCGTCTCACTCTTGCGAGCCTTGCCGGCGCGGCTTTTCTGGCCGCGCTGGCCGGGGCTGCGTGGGTGTATTCGCTCGGACGGCCGCCGCTCGGCCAAGATCTCGAGACCTCGCATGTCGTGCTCGACCGCGAGGGCCATCTGCTGCGCGCCTATGCCACGACCGAAGGGCGCTGGCGGCTGCCGGCGAGCGAAAACGACGTCGATCCTCGCTTCCTCAAGCTGCTGTTCGCCTATGAAGACAAGCGTTTCTGGACGCACTATGGGGTGGACATCGCCGCGCTGACGCGAGCGGCGATGCAATTCATCAGCAGCGGCCACATCGTCTCCGGCGGCTCCACCCTCACCATGCAAGTCGCCCGGCTGTTGGAACCGCGCGAGCACCGCAGCCTCGACGCCAAGCTGCGTCAGATCACGCGCGCGATCGAGCTCGAACACGCGCTCGGCAAGCAGCAAATTCTGGCGCTCTATCTGACGGTGGCGCCCTATGGCGGCAATCTGGAGGGAATCCGCGCCGCCTCGCTCAGCTATTTCGGCAAGGAGCCGCGCAAGCTGTCGCTTGGCGAGGCGGCACTGCTGGTGGCGCTGCCGCAGTCGCCCGAACTGCGCCGGCCGGATCGCTTTCCGGACGCGGCGCGGGCGGCGCGCGACCGTGTGCTCGACCGCGCGGCGGCGGCCGGTGTCGTGCCGCACGGCGAGGTCGTGCGCGCGAAACGCGAGCCGGTTCCGCACGAGCGTAAGCCGCTTCCGGTGCTCGCGCCGCATGCTGCCGATCAGGTGGTTGGCGCCGAGCCCGATCGCCGCGTGCACCGGCTCACCATCGACGCAAGCCTGCAGAAGGTGTTCCAGGAGCTGGCGCGCGAACGCGCGCATGCGCTCGGGCCGAAGATTTCAGTTGCCATCATGGCGGTCGACAATGAGAGCGGTGAGGTGCGGGCGCGCGTCGGCTCCGCCGATTATTTCGACGAACGCCGTTCCGGCCAAGTCGATATGACGCAGGCGATGCGCTCGCCCGGCTCGACCTTGAAGCCGTTCATCTACGGTCTCGCCTTCGAGGATGGCCTGCTGCATCCGGAAACATTGATCGATGACAAGCCGGTGCGCTACGGCAGCTACACGCCGGAGAATTTCGATCTCACGTTCCAGGGCACCGTCACCGTGCGGCGAGCACTGCAAATGTCGCTGAACGTTCCTGCCATCGCGGTGCTCGGCAAGGTCGGCGTCAGCCGGTTGAGCGCGCGTCTGACGCAAAGCGGCGCCGTCTTGGTGCTGCCCAAGGGTGAAGCGCCCGGCCTTGCAGTGGGCCTCGGCGGGGTCGGCATCAAACTTTCCGATCTCGTGATGCTGTATACCGGGCTCGCGCGCCAAGGCGCGGCGGTGCCGCTCAAGGAGCGTGACGACGCGGCCGCATCGTCCGCACGCCGGCTGCTCGACCCGGTCGCGGCCTGGTATGTCGGCAATATCCTGATCGGTGCACCGCCGCCCGACAATGCGATGCCGGGGCGCATCGCATTCAAGACCGGTACCTCCTACGGCTATCGCGACGCCTGGGCGGTCGGCTTCGACGGCCGCATGACCATCGGGGTCTGGGTCGGGCAGGCGGACGGAACGCCGGTACCCGGGCTCTACGGCCGCGGGTCGGCGGCGCCGATTCTGTTCGATGCGTTTTCGCGCACCGGCAATGCGCCGGCGCCCCTGACGCACGCGCCCAAGGGTGCGATCTTCGCCACCACCAACAAATTGCCGCCGCCGCTGCAACGCTTTATTTCCGGCGACGGCGTGGGCGCCGCCTCGGAGCCGCCGCGCATCATGTTCCCGCCCGACGGCGCGCGCATCGAACTTGCCAAGGGCGCGACCCTGGATCCGGTCGCGCTCAAGATTGCCGGCGGCGCCGCGCCGCTCACCGTCATGGTCAACGGCGTGCCGCTGCCCGCGCAGGGCAGCCGGCGCAGCTTGTTCTTCGCGCCCGATGGCCCCGGCTTCGTGCGGCTCACGGTCATGGATGCCCGCGGCGCCACCGACAGCGTCAGCGTCCGGCTGCAATAGCTCTTTGCGTGCACGTGATTTTTTTCGAAAACCGGTTCCCGCTTTTCGGGCTCATGCGCTGAATGACAGGGCGGGAGCTTGGGCTTATGGTCCGGGCCAAGGCGCGGAATCAAGACAGAAACGACCCGATGAGTTCGGCCACCAATGACGTGCGGCAATCGCTGCAACCGGCGCGCGGCCTGTCCGCGGCGCTGGACTATGCCGGCGCCTCGCACCGGCGCGCTTGCGGATTGCTGATTGTCTTTTCGCTGATCGCGTTCCTGCCGGGCTTCTTCCAGATCCCGCCGGTCGACCGCGATGAGGCGCGCTTCGCGCAAGCCACCAAGCAGATGCTGGAGAGCGGTCAATATATCGACATCCGCTTCCAGGACGAAGTGCGCTACAAGAAGCCGGTCGGCATCTACTGGCTGCAGGCGCTGGCGGTGAAGGCCGGCGAGGCGGCCGGCATCCCGCGCGCGCGCACCGCCATCTGGCTCTACCGCCTGCCATCGCTGTTCGCGGCGATCGGTGCGGTGCTGCTGACGTACTGGACCGCGCTCGCCTTCGTCACGCGCCGCAGCGCGCTGCTGGCGGCGCTGATGATGGCAAGTTCGGTCCTGCTCGGGGTCGAAGCGCGGCTCGCCAAGACCGACGCCATGCTGCTGTTCACGTGCGTCGCTGCGATGGGCGCGATGGCGCGCATCTATCTGACGAGCCGGCGCACGCCGGACCTCGATGTCGGCTGGCGGTTGCCGGCAATCCTGTGGACCGCCATGGCGGCCGGCATGCTGATCAAGGGGCCGCTGATCCTGATGTTCGTCGGGCTCACCGCGCTCACGCTGTCGATCGCCGACCGCTCGGGCCGCTGGCTCTGGTCGCTGCGCCCGCTCGCCGGCTTTGCGTGGCTGATCGTGCTGGTGCTGCCCTGGTTCGCCGCGATCGTCGCCAAGTCCGGCGGCACGTTCATCGCGCAGTCGGTCGGCGAGGATATGCTGGCCAAGGTGATTGGCGGACAGGAATCGCATGGCGCGCCGCCGGGCTACTACTTCCTGCTGTTCTGGTTGACGTTCTGGCCGGGCTCCATTCTGGCGGGCGCGGCCGCGCCGCAGGTATGGCGGGCGCGGCGCGAACCGGGCGCGCGCTTCTTGCTGGCATGGCTGCTGCCGTCCTGGGCGGTGTTCGAGGCGGTGATCACCAAGCTGCCGCATTACGTGCTGCCACTCTATCCGGCAATTGCAATTCTAATTGCCGGCGTCGTTGAGAGCGGCGGGCTCGTGACCTGGCGCTGGCTGCTGCGCGGCACGGCCGGCTGGTTTGTTTTTCCCGCGGGGGTCACCATCGGCGTCGTCCTGATCTTCATCATCATCGGGCGCGATCTCGGTATCGTGGCCTGGCCCTTCGCCGCCGCTGCGGCGATCTTCGGTCTGTTCGCCTGGTGGCTTTATGAGGTCGACGGCCCTGAGCGCGCGTTATTGCGCGGCATGATGGCGTCGGTGTTCATCGCCGTCACCGTCTATGCCGTGACGTTCCCCTCGCTGCCCGCTCTGTTCCCGAGCGCGTTGATCGCCCAGGAGTTGCGCGGCAGCGGATGCGCGGAGCCGCACGTGGCCTCGACCGGCTATTACGAGGAGCCGAGTCTGGTGTTCCTGCTCGGCACCGACACCCGCTTCACCGACGGCGCCGGCGCCGCCGAATTCCTGCGGACCGGGCCCTGCCATTTCGCCCTGGTCGATGCGCGCAGCGAGCGCAGCTTCGTGCAGCGGGCCGATGCGATCGGATTGCGCTATGCGGTCAGCCAGCGTGTGGACGGTTACAACATCAGCATCGGGCGGCCGGTACTGCTCACCGTGTTCCGCTCGACGGGAAAGCCATGACCGTGGCCAACGGACTCAATCGGGAGGCAGGCACGGCGCAATCCGCGCTGCGCCGTTGCGCCGCCAAAGTGGCCGCGGCGGGCGCGATGCTGGTGCGCCGTGCGCGCCGTCATGCACAAAATCCATGGCCGCTGACCTTGCAGCGGCTTGCCATCGCGGCCGGTGTGGCCGTGGCGATTTTCCTGGCCGTCATGTTTTTGATCGACGCCGCCGCGGTCAATGGAGTCGGCCATCTGCCGAGTTGGATCGTTTGGTCGTTCGACCAAATCACCGACTTCGGCAAATCGGGCTGGTTCCTGTGGCCGCTTGGCATTCTGTTCTTGGGCCTCGCTGCACTGCCGGGTTTGCCGCGCGTGCCGCAGCTCGTGCTGGCCGCCGTCATGGTGCGGGTCGGATTTCTGTTCGTTGCAATCGGCGTGCCCAGCCTGTTCGACACTATCATCAAACGTATGATCGGCCGCGCGCGACCGCTGGTCACCGGAATCGCCGATCCCTTCGTGTTCAGCCCATTCAAGTGGACGGCCGACTACGCCAGCCTGCCGTCCGGCCACGCCACCACAGCGTTCGCGGCGCTGGTTGCCTTTGGCACGCTGTGGCCGTGCGGGCGCACCGTGTTTTGGATCTATGCCTTACTGATCGCGGCGAGCCGGGTGGCGGTGACCGCGCATTATCCGAGTGACGTGCTGGCGGGCGCCGCGGTCGGCGTGGTGGGCGCGCTCATGGTGCGCCGCTGGTTCGCCCTGCGTGGGCTGGGATTTTCCATAGCGCCGGACGGCGTTTTGCATCAAAAGCCAGGCCCCTCGCTGCGGCGGATCAAGGCGGTTGCGCGCGCGCTGCTGGCTCAATAAGAAACGGACGCTGTCGGCG
Source organism: uncultured Alphaproteobacteria bacterium (assembly GCA_963739075.1). Taxonomy (GTDB): domain Bacteria; phylum Pseudomonadota; class Alphaproteobacteria; order Rhizobiales; family Xanthobacteraceae; genus Pseudolabrys. The sequence goes on from CAVTZC010000011.1 coordinate 32,511, forward strand.
CTTGGCCGGCCGGCGAGGCATTAACAATGAACGCGAACGAACCAGCCGTTGCCGTCGTAGTGCCGGTGAGGAACGAGGCCGGCAATATCGAGCCCCTGGTCAGTGAGATCGCCAAGGCGCTCGACGGCCAATGGTCGTTCGAAGTCGTTTACGTCAACGACGGCTCGACCGACGGCAGCGAGGCCGAATTCAAGCGGCTGATGGCGCAATACCCCTGGCTGCGCCGCGTGCGGCACCAGCAATCGTGCGGGCAGTCGGCGGCGGTGCGCTCGGGGGTGTCGGCGGCGCGCGCGGCGTTGATCGTGACGATCGACGGCGACGGGCAGAACAATCCCGCATTCATTCCGGCGCTGTTGCGCAGGCTCAAATCCGGCGCACCGCGCATCGGGCTGGTCGCCGGCCAGCGCGTCAAACGCAAGTCGGGCGGCTTCAAGAAATTGCAATCGCGTATCGCCAATGCGGTGCGCGACGCGGTACTGCGTGACGGCACCCGCGATACCGGCTGCGGGCTCAAGGCATTCCGCCGCGACGTGTTCTTGCGATTGCCGTATTTCGATGGCTTGCATCGGTTCCTGCCGGCGCTGGTCAAGCGCGAGGGCTACGAGATCGGTTATGTGGACGTGGTGGACCGGCCGCGCGGCGCTGGCGTGTCGAATTACGGGATGTGGGACCGCCTGTGGGTCGGCATCCTCGATCTCGCCGGCGTGTGGTGGCTGATCCGCCGCAAGAAACGAATTCCGGAAATTGTAGAGGACTGAACTCAAATGCTGATCGACATCACGCGCGCCTTGGGCGGCTACCTGCACGACGTGTTCCTCGGTAACGTCGATTTGGGAATCCTGATCGGTTACGTCGCGCAAATCATGTTCGCCATGCGCTTCGTGGTGCAATGGATCGCCTCGGAACGGGCTGGCCGCAGCGTGGTGCCGACCGCATTCTGGGTGTTCTCGATCGGCGGCGGCTTGATGCTGCTCGGCTACGCGATCTACCGCAAAGACCCGGTGTTCATTATCGGGCAGGGATTCGGCGTGTTCGTCTATCTGCGCAATCTGCAGTTCGTGATCCGCAGCGGCGGGCAGGGCGCGCCGGCGTAATTTAATTGGCTGCCGCCATTGCGGCAAAACCGCGCTCGAGATCGGCGATGAGATCGTCGGGATCTTCCAGGCCGATATGAAGGCGCAGCGTTGGGCCGCCCGGCGCCCATGTGGTCGCGGTGCGGTATTCTGCGCAATCGAACAGGATCACCAGGCTCTCGAACCCGCCCCACGAGAAGCCCATGCCGAACAACGCCAACTCGTTCATGAAGGCGTACACGGATTTCTCAGGTGTCGGCTTGAGCACGATGCTGAACAGTCCGCAGGCGCCGGAAAAATCCCGTCGCCAGATTTGGTGGCCCGGATCGCTTTCGAGCCCCGGATGCAACACGCGGAGGACCTCCGGACGGCTCTCCAGCCAGCGCGCGATGCGCAGGCCGGATTCGTTGTGGCGCTTGAGCCGCACACCCATAGTGCGCAAGCCGCGCAGCGCGAGATACATGTCGTCGGGTCCGACACACAGGCCCATGGTGGTAACGACGGTCTTGAGCGCCGGCAGCGTTTTCGCATTCGCCGACACGCAGCCGAACATGATGTCGGAATGGCCGCCGATATATTTGGTGCCGGCCTGGATCGACATATCGACGCCTTTTTCGAAGGCGCGGAAATACAGCGGCGTCGCCCAAGTATTGTCCATCACCACCACGGTGCCCTTGTCGTGGGCGACATTCGCGATTGCTGGAATGTCCTGCATCTCGAAGCTTTGTGAGCCCGGCGCCTCGACGAAGACCGCGCGTGTATTCGGCTTGAACAGTTTGGCGATATCGGCGTCGATCTGCGGATCATAGTACGTCGTTTCGACGCCCATGCGCGTGAACACGCCCTCGCAGAAGTTACGGGTCGGACGATAGGCACTGTCGGTGACCAGGATGTGATCGCCGGCGCCGGCGACCGAAAGCAACGCGGTCGAGATCGCGGCCAAGCCTGACGGTAGCAGTGCGACGCCGGCACAGCCATCGCCCTCGATCGCGGCGAGCGCTTGTTCCAGCGCTTCCGATGTCGGGGTGCCGCGGCGGCCGTATTGATAGCGCGAGCGGTGCGCCACCTGATCTTCGGCCGTGGGATAAAGCACGGTTGAGGCGTGATAAACCGCCGGATTCACAAAGCCGTGCTGGCCTTTGGTGTCGCGGCCGGCGGTGACTAGGCGGGTTTCCGGCTTGATCGGGTTTTTGGGAGGCTTCACCATGGCGGTCGGCAGGTCCACGTTAGCGGCGCGCGCGGAACCGCAGCGCCGGGCGCCATATACGGACGCATCCGCCGCGAGCGTCAACCCCTTGACCTGGGAACCCGATCGTTCTGAGATGCTGCCCATCGAGGGCTCGGGAAAAAGGCCAGGAAGTTACATTTTCTCCGTGGGGGGGGTGGAACCCGACGACGGCGGAAATGTTTGGCCGATCCGCACGATCCCACAACCGAATTTGCGTGAAAGAGGTCGCGTCATGAAACGCTTCGCCAGTATGCTCGCTTTCGCCCTCGTCTTCGCCGCGCAGAGCGCATCCGCCCAGACTTTGAAGGCGGTGACCGATCGCGGCATTCTCAATTGCGGCGCCAACGGCACGCTGGCGGGCTTCGGCTTGCCGGACGCGCAAGGCAAATGGACCGGCCTCGACGTCGACGTCTGCCGCGCCATCGCCGCGGCGCTGTTCAACGACGCCGGCAAAGTGAAGTTCGTGCCGCTGTCGGCGAAGGATCGCTTCACTGCATTGCAGTCGGGCGAGGTCGACGTGCTGGTGCGCAACACCACCTGGACCTCATCGCGCGACTCTTCACTCGGCCTGAGTTTCACCGGCGTCGACTATTATGACGGCCAGGGTTTCATGGTGCGCAAATCGCTCAAGGTCAATTCGGCGCTCGAACTCGGCGACGCTTCGGTGTGCGTTCAGCAGGGCACCACGACCGAGCTCAATCTGGCGGATTTCTTCCACGCCCATAACATGAAGCTGAAGTCGGTGACCTTCGCGACCGCGAACGAAGCGGTGAAGGCCTACGACGCCGGCCGCTGCAACTCCTACACCACTGATGCCTCTGGCCTTTACGCCGAGCGGCTGCGCCTCGCCAACCCGAACGACCACATCATCCTGCCCGAGATCATCTCCAAGGAGCCGCTCGGCCCGGTCGTGCGCCAAGGCGACGACAAATGGTTCACGGTCGTGAAGTGGGTGTTGTTCGCCATGATCAATGCCGAGGAGTTGAACATTACCTCGAAGAACACCGATGAAATGATGAAATCGACCAATCCGGACATCAAGCGCTTCGTCGGCACCGAGGGCAATTACGGCGAGCAGCTCGGCCTGCCCAAGGACTGGGCGGTCCGCGTCATCAAACTGGTCGGCAACTACGGCGAAGTGTTCGAACGCAATGTCGGTTCCGGCTCGCCGCTCAAGATCGACCGCGGTCTGAACAAATTGTGGAACAAGGGCGGCATCCAATATGCGCCGCCGATCCGCTGACCGGTATTTGATGCCGAATCGCCGTAGCCGCGCGCGGCCCAGCGATTCGGCGGTCGACGCCAGCAGGGGGCGTCGCGAGGCCGACGAGGGGTAAATGTCGATAGACCTTCCGACGGGGTCTCCCCCCGCGCGGGTTGCGTTCTACAACGACCCCAAGGTCCGCAGCATCGCCTATCAGGTCGCGCTTTGCGCTGTCGTCGGATTTCTTGTCTACGCGGCCGCCCGCAATGCCATCGACAACCTGCAGCGCGCGCATATCGCCTCCGGATTCGGCTTTTGGAACAACACGGCCGGCTTCGACATCAGCCAGACGCTGATTCAGTTCGAACTCGGCGACCTCCAGCTATGGCCGCGCCTTCTGGGTTGGGCTGCTCAACACCTTGCTGGTCGCCGGGCTCGGCATCGTGTTCGCGACCATCCTCGGCTTCATCATTGGCATCGCGCGGCTGTCGAAGAACTGGCTGGTGGCCAAGACCGCCACCGGCTATGTCGAGACCATCCGCAATATCCCGCTGCTGCTGCAATTGCTGTTCTGGTACAACGCCGTGCTCAAGGCGCTACCGGCAATCCGGGAAAGTCTTGTCATCCCGGGTGGTATTTTCCTCAACAATCGCGGGCTGTTTCTTCCGCTACCGATATTCAAAAGCGGATTCGGCTTTGTGCTGGCCGCGCTCGCCGTCGGCGTGATCGGAGCGATGGCCTTTTATGTTTGGGCGCGCAAGCGGCAGGAGCAGACCGGGCAGCAGGCGCCGGTTTTTTCGGTGGCGTTGGCCTCGGTGATTGGCCTGCCGCTGGCGGTGCTGGCACTCGCCGGATTCCCGCTGGCGTTCGACTATCCGGCGGCCGGGCGTTTTAATATTCAAGGCGGCATTGAAGTGCTGCCGGAATTTGCCGCCTTGCTGTTTGGTCTTACCATCTACACTGCCGCGTTCATTGCCGAAGTGGTGCGCGCCGGCATCACCGCGGTGTCGCGCGGCCAGACCGAGGCCGCCTTTTCGCTCGGCTTGCGAGGCGGGCCCACGTTGCGGCTGATCGTGGTGCCGCAGGCGATGCGCGTCATCATCCCGCCGCTGACCAGCCAATACCTGAACCTGACCAAGAATTCCTCGCTTGCCGTGGCGATCGGCTATCCCGATCTGGTGCAGGTGTTCACCGGCACGGTGCTGAATCAGACCGGGCAGGCGGTCGAAGTCGTCGCCATCACCATGGCGGTCTACCTCACGATCAGTCTCGCGACCTCGCTGCTGATGAACATCTACAATAGCCGCATCGCGCTGGTGGAACGGTGAGGGCGGCGCCATGACCATGTCCGAAGGCGATCTCGCCGTTGCTGAAATCAGATTTGTGCGCGGCGCCACCATCGAGCCGAGGCCGGCGCCGGCGGCGATGACCGGCCCGCTCGGCTGGCTGCGGGCGAACCTGCTGTCGAGCCCGTTCAATATCGTATTGACCATCCTTATCGCGCTGTTGCTGGCCTGGGCGATCCCCGAACTTGTCAAATTTCTGCTGATCGACGCGGTCTGGACCGGCAGCGACCGCGACGCCTGCCGCGAACTCGTGCAGCACCGTGAAATCGGCGCCTGCTGGCCGTTCGTGTGGGAGCGCTGGCCTTATTTCGTCTACGGGTCGTATCCGATCCCGCAACGATGGCGGGTCGACGTGTTCTTCACGATGCTGGCGATCGGCGTTTTCTGGATGCTCTGGCTAGAAGCCCCGCGCCGCGGCCTCGGCTCGGTTTATTTCTTCGTCGTGCTGCCGATTTCCTCGTTCATCCTGCTGACCGGTTGGCGCGCGATCGGCCTGCCGCCGGTCGATACTGCGCTGTGGGGCGGCATGCTGGTGACGATCGTCGTCGCCTCGGTCGGGATCGTGTGCTCGCTGCCGCTCGGCATTCTGCTGGCGCTCGGCCGGCGCTCGCGCATGCCCGCCGTCCGCCTGTTTTCGGTGTTTTTCATCGAATTCGTGCGCGGCGTGCCGCTGGTGACGGTCTTGTTCATGGCGAGCGTGATGCTGCCGCTGTTCGTGCCAGAGGAATACTCTCCCGATAAATTAGTGCGCGCGCTGGTCGGCATCGCCTTGTTCGCGTCGGCCTATATGGCGGAGGTTGTGCGCGCCGGCTTGCAAGCGATCCCCAAGGGCCAGTTCGAAGGCGCCATGGCGGTCGGCCTCGGCTATTGGCAGATGATGCGCCTCATCATCCTGCCGCAGGCGCTCAAGATCACAATCCCGAACATCGTCAACACCTATATCGGCCTGTTCAAGGACACCACACTGGTTTTCATCGTTGGGATTTTTGACTTCCTGCAGACGGTCGAGGTCTCGCGCATCGATCCGAAATGGGCGACGCCGGTCACCAGCACGACCGGCTACGCGGTCGCCGCCATCTTCTACTGGATCTTCTGCTACTCCATGTCGCGCTATGCCCGCGCGACGGAAGCCCGGCTCGGCAAGGGCGACAAACGCTGAGGTAATGCCATGAGTGCCGCCGATATTTCAACGCGCCAATTCAAGCCGATGCCGCTCGCGACGCCTGTCGCGGTGGAACTGGCGGGCATGAACAAGTGGTACGGCGAGTTCCACGTGTTACGCGACATCAATCTCAAGGTGATGGGCGGCGAACGGATCGTGATCTGCGGACCGTCCGGCTCCGGAAAATCGACTATGATCCGCTGCATCAACCGGCTCGAAGAGCATCAGCAGGGCAGGATCGTCGTCGACGGCGTCGAGCTAACCAACGATCTCAAGAAGATCGACGAAGTGCGCCGCGAGGTCGGCATGGTGTTCCAGCACTTCAATTTGTTTCCGCATCTCACCGTGCTGGACAACTGCATGCTGGCGCCGATCTGGGTGCGCAAGATGCCGAAGAAGGAGGCCGAAGAGATCGCGATGCACTACCTCGCCCGGGTCAAAGATTCCCGAGCAAGCCGCCAAGTATCCCGGCCAGTTGTCCGGCGGCCAGCAGCAGCGCGTGGCGATCGCGCGCGCTCTCTGCATGAACCCGAAGATCATGCTGTTCGACGAACCCACCTCGGCGCTGGACCCGGAAATGGTCAAGGAGGTGCTCGACACCATGGTCGGTCTCGCGGAGGACGGCATGACCATGCTGGTGGTGACGCACGAAATGGGTTTCGCCCGCCAGGTCGCCAACCGTGTCGTATTCATGGATCAGGGGCAGATCGTCGAAGCCAACGAACCGCAGGAGTTCTTCGCCCACCCGCAGCACGAGCGGACCAAGCTGTTCCTGAGCCAGATTTTGCACTAACGCAGACCCAACCCGCTCGTCCCCGCGAAAGCGGGGACCCAGGACCAGACATTCGTACCGTCATTGTTGCTCTGGATTCCCGCTTGCGCGGGAATGAGCGGACTGTGGAAGCAATTCCCAATCTTAGTGCACAAGCGGGCCTTGCGACCGCTTCCAGGCGTCGATGCCGCCCTCGACATGCAGGGCGGCGATCAGCCCGGCGTCCTGCGCGGCCTGCACCGCCATGGCCGAGCGTTCTCCGAAGGCGCAGTAGAACACGATGCGCTTATCGGTCGAGCGCGCGAGCTCGTGCAGGATGCCGCCGCTGCTAATGTTGTCCTGCAGGTCGCCGTAAGGCGCGTGCAAGGATCCCGGGATACTGCCGTGTTTCGCCCGCTCGCTCGCCTCGCGCAGGTCGATGAAGGCGACGTCCGGCCGCCCGACCAGCGGGATCGCCTGCAGCGGGCTGAGCGCCCAGCCGCGCCGCGCAATCTCCTGCTGCGCCAGCCCGATCTTCATGTTGGACGGCACCGCCACGTCCATCATCTTCGGATTCGGCAGCTTGAGGTTGGCCATCAGCGCGACATAGTCGTCGATCGATTTCACCTGCAGGCGCGGATTGTAGCGCTTCTCCTCGCCGATGGTGGACACGGTGTCGCCTTTGTAGTCGTGCGCGGGGAACACCATGGTCTCATCGGGCAGCCGCAGCAGCTTGCCGAACAACGATTCATATTGAGCGCGCGCATCGCCGTTCTGGAAATCGGTGCGCCCGGTGCCGCGGATCAAGAGCGTATCGCCGGTGAACACACGATCGCGCATCAAGAAGCTGTAGGAATCGTCGGTGTGGCCTGGCGTGTAGAGCACGTCCATGCTGAGGCCTTCGATGGTAAGCTTGTCGCCTTCGGCGAGCCGCATCGACACCACGTCGGCCTTGGTGTTCTCGCCCATCACGGTGATGCAGTGGGTGCGGTCGCGCAGCGCGCCCAGCCCGGTGATATGGTCGGCGTGCAGGTGGGTGTCGACCGCCTTGACCAGCTTGAGGTCAAGCTCACGGATCAATTGCAGATAGCGCTCGACCTTCTCCAACACCGGATCGATGATCAGCGCCTCGCCGCCCGCGCGGCTGGCGAGCAGATAGGAATAGGTGCCGGAAACGCTGTCGAACAGCTGGCGGAAGATCATCGAAGCCTCGCGCCGGTGCGTCGATTCACATGCGACTTATAATATATAAACGCTGGCAGCCATGATGCCTAGGGCCAGGCGTTGTCGCTGGCCGATAGTGCCGAAATCCGCACTCCGCAGTCTTACAACATCATCAGTGGAACACCGATGCACAGCAGCGCGGCCAGGAAGATGAGGCCAAAGATCGTGCCCAACCGCCAGAACTCCGGCGGCGTGATGTAGCCGCTGTTGTAGTAGGGCAGGGCCGCGCCGGTGGCGTAGGGGGTGATCACCGCCATGACGCCGGTCGTCAGCGCGAGCGCGAGCGCAAATTTGTCGAGCGGCAGATCCTTGATGCCCATTCCGACGGCCAGCACGACCGGCAGCATCGCGCTGGTATGCGCCGTCAAACTTGCAAACATGTAGTGCGAGAAGAAATAGACCGACACCAGGGCCACGATCATCACCGTCGGCGACAGGCCGCCGACATGGTTGGCAACGAACACGGCAAACCATTTGATGAAGCCGGACCGCGCGAGGCCGTCGGCCATCGTCACCAGAAACGCCAACAGTGCGATGGTCGTCCATGCCGAATCGTTCTTCGCCATGTCCTCCCAGGTGATGATCCCGGCCACCAGCATGAACGAGACGACGATGAAGGCGGCGGTGGCGGCATCAACATAATCGCCGCCGGCGACCCATAGCGCGATCGCAATCAACACCAAGATCATCAAAATGATCTCATGGACCGACATGCCGCCCATCTTTTTAAGCTCGGCAGCGGCCCATTTCGGCACCTCCGGGCTGCGCGTTATCTCGGGCGGGTAGATCCAATAGACGAGCACCGGCAGCGCCAGCAGCAGCGGGATGGCGAACGGGGCCGATGCGGTGATCCATTGCCGATAGGTAATTTCGACGTGCAAGATCTTGCGAATGAACTCGAGCGCAAGAAAATTCGGCGCGCAGGCGGTCATGAAAAGCGTACTGGTAATGCAGCTCGCGGCGAATGTGGTCCACATCACGTAGCCGCCGATCTTGCGCGCGGAAGGATCATGCGGCTTGGAATCGTAGATTGGCGGTAGGTTGACCACGACCGGAAACAACGTGCCCGCGCTGCGCGCGGTATTGGAAGGCGTAAACGGCGCCAGAATCGTATCGGCGAACGTGGTCGCATAGCCGAGCGACAGAGTGCTGCGACCAAGCGCCTTGACGAGAACGAGCGCGATGCGCCGTCCGAGACCGGTTTTCTTGTAACCGAGCGCAAACATGAACGCGGCGCCGACGAGCCATACCGTGCTGCTGGCAAATCCGGACAGAGCCCATTTGATGGCTTCACCCGCGGCGTTGAAGCCCGGCTTGGCTAGGTCAGTCGCACCAAACAGCGTCCACTTCGACAGGACGGCCACCGTCGTCACGCCGATCAGCCCGACCGCGGGATTCGGCAGCGGTTCGAGCACCAGTCCGGCGATGACGCCGGCGAAGATCGCAAAATAATACCACGTGTGTTGTTCGAGGCCTTGCGGCGGGGGCAGAGCTGCAATGATCACGATGATCAGCAGAGGGATGGCAACGCGCCACCACTGCCGTGATTTCTTTCGATCGGCAGATGCCGGAATTGCGGCGGTCGACATGAGGGCCCCCTCTCGCAAAGGAAAATAGTCAATTTTATTTTTGCTAGCGCATAACTGCGCGGGGAGCGTTGATCCACCTCAAGCAGAGTCAGGCGGACAACGAGATTCGAGTTTTCAGGATGGGTACCTGGATACTTGTTTATTGCATGCAGGGAAGATCAGCCGGCCGTTGGAACGCACCGGTGCTGCTGCGCCGAAATGCAGTTTGCGTCCGATGACGTTCGGTCGTCGGCGCACCCGCGTCGGCATTGAGCCGTCCATTTGTGAGTGCGCGCCCTAATCCTTCACCACCGGCAGATCCGGCCTTCCGCCCCATTCCGCCCAGGAGCCGTCATAGATGCGCGGCAGCGGCTTGCCGAGCGCGTCGAGGCCGAGCGCGAGCACCACGGCGGTGACGCCGGAGCCGCAGGTAGTGATCGCCGGCTTGTCGAGATCGACGCCGGCTTTGGCGAAGGCTTGTGCGATTTTTTCGCGCGAGGCGAGGCGGCCGTTCTCCAGGATATCGGCGAACGGTACGTTGAGCGCGCCCGGCATGTGGCCCGCACGCAGGCCCGGCCGCGGATCGGGCTCACGGCCAAAAAAGCGCCCGGCCGCGCGCGCGTCCACCACCTGCGCGCTGCCGTCGTTGAGCGCCATCTGCACGTCGGACACCATGGCCACCGCGCCGGTGTCCATCGCCGCCTTGAATGTGCGCACGGGCCGTTTCACTTCGCCGGCTTCGCTCGCGCCACCCTGCGCCTTCCAGGCCGGCAAGCCGCCGTCGAGCACGAACACGTTCTTGGCACCGAAGATGCGGAAGGTCCACCACACGCGCGGCGCCGAATAGAGGCCGGTGGCGTCATAGACCACGATCGTGTCGGTCTCCGCGATGCCGAGCGCGCCCACCGCCGCGGCGAACTGATCCGGTCCGGGCAGCATGTGCGGCAGATCGGTGGAGTCATCGGCGATGGCGTTGAGGTCGAAGAACACCGCGCCCGGGATATGCGCGGCAACATATTCCGCCTTGGCGTCGCGGTTCTGGTTGGGCAGGTAATAGGAGGCGTCGACCACGACGAGATTCGGCTTGCCCAACTCGCCGGCGAGCCATTCGGGGGTCTTGAGCCACTGACTAGAAGACTTTGGGCTCGTGGGTGCGGTTGTGGTCATTTTTGTCCGGCCGATCTTCTGGTCAATGCGCAACGTGGCGTAAACGTTCAGCGTTACATAGGCCGCCGGCTAAGCCAGCGCCAGCCGCACGCGGCGGTTCTGCTTGCCCTTCTTCTCGATCTGCGTCACCCGCACGGCGCCGATCTCCTTGACGCTGCGCACATGGGTGCCGCCGCAAGGTTGCAGATCGAGTCCGGCGATTTCGATTAGCCGCACCCGGCCGGTGCCCGTCGGCGGCTTCACCGACATGGTCTTGACCAGCCCGGGATTGGCTTCGAGCTCCTCGTCGCTAATCCAGCGGCTGCTGACCGCGGCATCGCTCGCGATCATCTCGTTGACTCGTCCGGTGATCGCGTCCTTGTCGAGGCCCGCTTCGGGAATGTCGAAGTCGAGCCGGCTTTCGCTTTCGCCGACCGAGCCGCCGGTCACCGCATAAGGCAGCACGGCGGAGAGAAGGTGCAGAGCGGTATGCATGCGCATGCGGGCGTAGCGCTTGTCCCAATCGATCGCCGCAGTGACGATGTCGCCGGGCTTGAGGGCCGGGGAGCCGGCCGCCGGCACATGCGCGATCTCGCTTTTGGCCGCGTCGGTGTAGATCGCGTTGTCGATCGCGATGCGCGTGCCGTCCGCCGTGGTGAGCGCGCCGGTGTCGCCGGGCTGGCCGCCGGAGTTGGCGTAGAACACCGTGCGGTCGAGCACGATGCCGCCTTGCTCGGTCACGGCGAGCACGCGGGCCTCGCATTGCTTCAAATAAGAGTTGTCGCGGAACAGGCAGTCGGTTGCCATGGACGGCTCACGTCTTTTCAAATGGAATTGAAATCGCAGTCTTGCGCTCCAGCCATTCCGGCACCGGCAGATTTTTCGAGCGCAGAAAGTCTGGATTGAACAGTTTGGACTGATAGCGCGTGCCGTAATCGGCCAGCACCGTCACGATGGTGTGGCCGGGGCCGAGATCTTTCGCCAAGCGAATGGCGCCTGCCACGTTGATCCCGGAAGAACCGCCGAGGCAGAGACCTTCGTGCAGCAGCAAATCAAAAATCAGGGGCAATGCCTCTTCGTCGGGAATGAGATAGGCCTTGTCGACGATCATTTGCTTGACGATCGCCGTCACCCGCCCGAGCCCGATACCTTCGGTGATCGACCCACCCTCGCTCGACTTCGCCTCGCCGTCCTTGAACAGATGGTACATCGCCGCGCCGCGCGGATCGGCGACGGCGATCACGATGTCCTTGTTCTTCTCTTTGAGATACCGCGACACGCCGGCGAGCGTGCCGCCGCTGCCCACCGCGCATACAAAGCCGGCGAGCGTGCCGCCGGTGTCCTCCCATATTTCCGGAGCGGTTGAGGTGTAGTGCGCCTTGCTGTTGTCGAGGTTGTTCCACTGATCGGCGAAGATGCAACCGTTCTTCTCGGTCTTCTTCAGCTCTTCGGCGAGACGGCGGCCGATGTGCTGATAATTGTTCGGATTGCTGTAGGGAAGTGCCGGCACCTCGACCAACTCGACGCCGAATAGGCGCAGCGCGTCTTTTTTCTCCTCGCTCTGCGTCTGCGGAATGACGATGAGAGTGCGGTAGCCGCGCGCATTGGCGACCAGCGCGAGGCCGATGCCAGTGTTGCCGGCGGTCGCCTCCACCACCAGTCCGCCCGGACGCAACTCGCCGCGCGTTTCGGCTTCCAGGATCATCTGTCGGCCGGCGCGGTCCTTCACCGAGCCGCCGGGGTTCATGAACTCGGCCTTGCCGAGGATGGTGCAGCCGGTGGCCTCGGAGGCGCGTTCGAGCTTGATCAGGGGGGTATGGCCGATGGCCTCGACGATGGCGTCACGGATCTGCATGGCTCGACCCTAGTAGACTCATTTTGGGGCGACAAGGCCGCCCGCGGGCGGAAATCGAGGCCCGAAATCGACGCAAAATGCGCGCCGCCGATACCGCATGAAATCACGCGCGCTCTTTCCGCGCGCATTATTGGCCGCTTAATTCGAATGCCAAGCTATCCGGAAACGTCCTCGAAACCATATCGGCGCATTGGCCGATGGTAATGGGGCACATTCACCACTTTTTACCGGGCGGCGGTCTAATCGTTACGCTAAGGGACATAACAAAAAAAGCAGGCCCCGGGCATAGTTTGGGCGGTATCAATCGATGAGCCTCGACGTCAACACCCTCTTCATGGTGACGATCTATGTAGAGGCCATCCTCGGATTGCTGCTGCTGTTCGTGTGGGTGCAGAATACGGCGATCCAAGCCGTTGCCTGGTGGGGCTTCGCCCATCTGATCCGCGCCGGCTCGATCGTGCTGTTCGGCATGTACGGTTCGGCGCCCGATCTGATCACCATCGATCTGGCCAACGCGCTGCTGTTCACTTCCTTCGCGGTGACCTGGACTGGCGCGCGCGTGTTCGACGGCCGCCCAGCCGAGCCGGTCTATCTGGTGACCGGCGCGGTGCTCTGGCTCTTGATCTGCCGTCTGCCGGTGCTCACCGATGCCATCGATATGCGGTCGATGATCGCCACCGGCATCATCACCACTTACACCTGGCTCACCGCTTACGAATTTTGGCGCGGGCGCAGCGAGGCGCTGGTGTCACGCTGGCCTGCGATCTTCATGCTGTTCGCGCATGGTTCGTTGTTTCTGCTGCGCACGCCGCTAATCGCGATGCTGCCGTGGTCGGTGACCAACCGCATTTACGGCAGCGTGTGGCTGACAGTACTGTCGTTCGAGGCGCTGCTGTTCACGATCTCGATCGCCTTCATCCTGCTGGCGATGGCGAAGGAGCGCACCGAATTGCGCCACCGCACCGCCGCCATGGTCGATCCGCTGACCGGCATGGCAAACCGCCGCTCGTTCATGCAAGATGCCGCGCAGCTGGCGAAGCGCCATGCCGCCAATCCGCGTCCGACCGCCGTCCTGTTGATCGATCTCGATCACTTCAAGTCGATCAACGACCGCTTCGGCCATGCGCTCGGCGATCGCGCGCTGGAGGTTTTCGCCATCACCGCGCGCCAGTCCGTGCGGTCGAACGATTTGCTCGGGCGCCTCGGCGGCGAGGAATTCGCCGCCGTGCTTGCCGACACCAGCCGCGACAAAGCGATGATGGTGGCCGAACGGATTCGCGCGAACTTCGCGCAAGCCGCCCTGGAGGTCGACAACCGCCCGGTCGGCGCCACCGTGAGCATCGGGCTGGTGCATTGCCAGGATCTCGTGCTCGACGTGCACGAGCTGTTGGCGCAGGCCGATCAGGCGCTCTATTGCGCCAAGGAAAACGGTCGCAACCGCGTCGAAGTTGCATCCCTCGATATGATGCTCAAGCGCAAAGCCGATACTGCCGCCGCCGCTGCGGCGCCGCCGGTCGCCGCCAAAAGCGCCGCGTAAGACGCGCGCGCGACTACCTCAACTGCATCGTCAAATTGAAGCGGCCGTTGGGGTACCGCCCACGCTGGCCGATTTTGCCCATGCATTGCGTTTGGCGCGCCGCGCAGGCATAGCGATGACATGAAACGCAGCAGCAGCCGCATTCTCACCACCCATGTCGGCAGCCTGATCCGTCCGCCGGCGTTGCAGGACTTCCTGCGTGCCAAACAGGCCGGCAAGCCGTACGACACGCAAGCTTACGAAAAGTGCCTGCGTGAGAGCGTCGCCGCCGTCGTGCGCGAGCAGGCGCAAGCCGGCATCGACGTGGTGAGCGACGGCGAGTTCGGCAAATCGATCAGCTGGTCGCAATACGCGCTCGAGCGCCTTTCCGGCTTCGAGCGGCGGCCGATCAGGCATGACGCCGCCAATCCGTTCAAGCGCGGCGCCGACCGCGAGCGTTTCGCGGAATTCTACGCCGAGCTCGATGCGCGCGAAGGCGTCGCCACCACCACCGAGGCGATCTGCGTTAGCCCGATCAAATATACCGGGCAGGCGGAACTGCAGCGCGACATCGATAACTTCAAGGCCGCACTGCAAGGCGTGAACGTGAGCGAAGCGTTTTTGCCGGTGGCGGCGCCGGCGAGCGTGATCCCGGACCGCAAGAACGAATTCTACAAGAGCGAGGACGAGTTGCAGGCGGCGATCGCGGACGCGATGCGCACCGAATACAAGATGATCATCGACGCCGGTTTCTTGGTGCAGCTCGACGACGCGCGCAACGCCGTCACCTATGACCGCATGGTACCGCCGGCGACATTCGCCGATTACCGGCGTTGGCTTGCCTCGCAGGTCGACATCATCAACCACGCCATCGCGGGTCTGCCGGCCGACCGCATTCGCTATCACGTGTGTTGGGGCAGCTGGCCCGGCCCGCATGTGAGCGACGTGCCGCTGAAAGACATCGTCGATCTGATCCTGAAGGTGAAGGTCGGCGCCTACGTGATCGAGGGCGCCAATCCGCGCCACGAGCACGAGTGGCAGGTCTGGAAAAACGCCAAGCTGGGAGCAGGGCAGGTGCTGATCCCCGGCGTCATCAGCCACGCCACCAATGTGGTGGAACATCCCGAACTGGTGGCAGAGCGCATCGTGCGCATTGCCAAGTTCGTCGGGCGCGAGAACGTCATCGCCGGCACCGATTGCGGTTTCGCGCAGGGGCCGTTCCACCGCCGCGTGCACCCGTCGATCATGTGGGCGAAATTGCAAGCGCTCGCCGAAGGCGCCCGGCTTGCGAGCAGGGAACTCTGGTCTTAACCTGTGCGTTGACCGGTCGGAAGAAGCCGGCGATCAGGGAGCCATGTCATGAATGTCAGCGCCCAGCCGAGTAGCGGCCTCGCGATTCCGTTCGATCACACGCGTCTCGACCGGCTGATGGATGCGGCCGGCATCGACGTCTTGCTCGCGACCTCCAAGCATAATGTGCAGTATCTGCTCGGCGGCCACCGCGCCAATTTCTTCGATTACATGGATGCCACCGGCGTCACCCGTTATCTGCCGGTGTTCGTCTATCCGAAGGGCGCGCCGGAAAAGGCTGCCTATATCGGCCACCGGCTGGAAACCTTCCAACATCAGGCCAAGCCGCTATGGACGCCGGAGACGCAGACCAATACGGCGGGCTCCGTCGATGCCATGCAGAAAGCGGTCGATTATGTCCGCAAGGCGGGCCTCAAGACCAAACGCATCGCCGCCGAATTCGGATTCTTGCCCTATGACGCCTCCAAGGTGCTGCGCGCGGCTTTCCCCGACGCCGACTGGGTCGATGCGCTCTATGTGATGGAGCGCCAGCGCCTGAAGAAATCCGCGGCCGAGCTCAAGATGCTGAAATTCGCTTCGGAAGCAGTGATCGAGTCGATGCTGGCGACGATTGCTAAAACGCCGGCGGGTACGACCAAGGCCGACGTGGTCGAAACGCTGCGGCGTGAGGAGACGCTGCGCGGTCTCACCTTCGAATATTGTCTGATCACCTGCGGCACCAGCATGAACCGCGCGCCCTCCGACCAGAAATGGGAGAAGGGCGACATCATGTCGATCAACTCGGGCGGCAACTATCACGGCTATATCGGCGACATCTGCCGCATGGCGATCCAGGGCGAGCCGGACGCCGAGCTCAACGAATTGCTGGCCGAGATCGAAAACATCCAGCGCGCCGGCTTCAAGGCCATGCGCCCGGGCGCCTTGGGGCGCGAAATCTACGGCGCGGCCGAACCGCTGGTGATGAAGTCAAGGCATCACAACAACATCGAGTTCCTCGCGCACGGCATGGGCATGGTCAGCCACGAGGCCCCAAGGCTCACCGACCACGGGCCGGTGCCGTATCCGGCCGACGACGCCGACCTCCCGCTGGAAGTCGGCTCCGTGGTGTCGGTGGAGACCACGCTCAAGCATCCGACGCGTGGCTTCATCAAGCTCGAGGACACCGTGGTGGTGACCGAGCAAGGCCACGAGATTTACGGCGAGGGCGCGCGCGGCTGGAACAGGGCGGGCGCGGCCGTTTCCACTTCCACCTCCCGCTCCCCGTGAAAGGGGGAGGTCGCCGGCCATAGCGCAGCGACGGCCGGCGGGTGGGGTCAATTCGGCGTAGCAATGCCCCCCTCACCCTCCTCTTGCGGGGGAGGGAAGAGAGAAGCCGCGGCAGCGCCGTCGCCGTCACCGCGCGCGGGGGATGATCCAGCAGCTCTTGTGCCGCTGCATGCCGATGCGCGGATAGTAAGTTTCTGCGGCGGGGGCGGCGACCAGGATCAGCGTCGCGCTGTCGCCGGCCTTGGCCCGCGTCTCCTCAATCAGGCGTTTGCCGATGCCTTGCTGCTGATAATCCGCGTCGACCGCAAGATCGGACAGGTAGCAGCAATAAGCAAAATCGCTGATCGCGCGCGAAACGCCGACTAGCCGGCCGCCGTCGCGTGCCGTGACGATGATGTCGGCGTTGCGCAGCATCTTGTGTAGACGTGGCAAGTCGTCGACCGGCCGGCGTTCGCCCAGCGTCGAAGCAACGAGGACGGCGCGGAACTCCTCCGCCGACAATTCGGGCTCAACAGCATAGGCGATCGCCATCACACCCTCGGTCACCGATGTTCGTAGCGCTCGCTCAGCCGCGCGCCTTGGCGTCGATCTCTTTGGCGAGCGCGGTCAGCGCGTTCGCGACTTGCACCGGATAGTCGAAGCCGCTTTCCAAGCGCACCAGCGGCCCGGCCAGGCGCGCGAGATCGGCTGCTGCGCGTTCGCGGATTTGCGTGAGCGTCGGCGCCGGCGCGATGCGCTTGCCCGCGCGCATGACCGGCACGACCAAAGCCTCGCCCGGCTGCTTGTCGTTTTCCAGCGCCAGGATGTCGCCGCGCATGCGGCCGTTGGCGTCGTAGCTGCGCCACACCTGCTTGCGGCCGGGCCAGGTTGCCTTGCCTTCGGACAATTTGCGTTTCGGCACGCCGGCATATTCCTGCAGCTTGTAAGCGCAGTCGAGAGCGGGCACGTCGACCGAGGCGGCGAGATTGACGCCGATGCCGAAGCCGTCGATTGGCGCGTCGGCCTTCATCATCGTTTGCAGCACATCCTCGTTAATGCCGCCGCTCACCAAAATAATGACGTCGCGCAGACCGCCGTCGTCGAGAATGCGACGCACCTTGCGCGCCATCGCGGTCAGATCGCCCGAGTCGATGCGCACGCCCCGGATGGCGATGCCGTCGGCCGCAAGACGCGGCGCAAGCTCGACCACTTTGCGTGCGCCTTGCTCGGTGTTGTAGGTGTCGATCAGCAGGATCACGCCTTGCGGCCGCGCGCGCGCGAAATTCTCGAACGCGGTCATCTCGTCGTCGTGCACCTGCACGTAGGAATGCGCCATGGTGCCGACGATCGGCACGCCGTAGCGCTCGCCGGCGAGCACATTGGCGGCACCGGCGAACCCGGCGAGGTAGCTTGCGCGCGCCGAATAGAGGCCGGCCTCCGCTCCGTGCGCGGTGCGCAGGCCGAAATCGGACAAGATCTTGCCCGGCGCCGCCAGCACCATGCGCGCGGCCTTTGACGCGATCAGCGTCTGGAAATGCAGGATGTTGATCAGCCGCGATTCGACCAACTGCGCCTGCGGCAGCGGTGCGGTGATGCGGATCAGCGGTTCGTTGGGGAAACAGATGCTGCCTTCGGGGATCGCGTGCACGTCGCCGGTGAAGCGGAAGCGGCTAAGGTAATCGAGCAGATTGTCGCGGAAACGGCCGGTGCTTTTGAGCCAGTCGATTTCGGCGGCGGAGAACTGCAGGGTCTCCAGATAATCGAGCGCATCATCGAGCCCGGCGGCCAGCAGAAAGCCGCGCCGCGCCGGCACCCGGCGCACGAAGAATTCGAACACCGCCTCCTTGTCCTCGCCGCGATCCAGATAGGCCTGGATCATGTTGAGTTCGTAGAGATCGGTGAGGAGGGGGCTGGTCGAGGGCATCATGGCCTCTCGCAAGGGCGGGCTTTTGGAATGTCGGGCGGAAAAGAATGGCTCCTCGGGCTGAGGTGCCCGGAGCCAATACTGTCCGAGGGTTATTCTGTCAAACCGCCCACATGATGCCCTTTGGGCGCAAACGGGTATTTCGCGCGCTGTCAAACCTTGGCGCGGCACTTTTCAGCGTCACCCCGAAACGAAGCGACCCCCGCAGTGTTCAGTCTGCGAGGGCCGGAAAGGTACGTCATGCAAAACGCATTTTATATCACAACGCCGTATGACGCCAAACCCAACGGTGATCGCCAACCACTGCCACTCGGTGGTGCCCTCGATTTGATCGCGGGGGCCACATGACCGCCTTTGCAAAAAAGATTGATCCGCTGGATCTGCTTTATGAACGGTCCTGCACATTGGCGGACCGGGTAGCCGCTGGCGAGCTAGGCTTCCTCGATGCGGTCGATATGAGTTGGTCGGCCGCAGAGTTCGCGGGCGTGGTCGATAGAGTTGGACCGGACCTTGTCCAGCACGTTTTAGCCTGCGCCTTTGTCGGCATAAATCGAGGGCCGACATGAAACCATTCGACAAATTCGACCCCGCTATTGGCCTGGACGAACTCTATTGGCGCTTAAACGACCCGAAACGATTGTCCACACCACAGAGCGTCATCGAAGCGATCATGTATTGCGTGCGGGAGCGCGGCTTGGCGACCCTTGAAGAGCCTGCAAATTTGCAGCGTCTCAGGATATTCGATGATCCCGCCAAAGCGCAATTGAGCGAGCGAATTGAAAAGTTGCAAGCGCAGATTTCAAAAAAGAGATCGCGGGCATGAATAGGGACCACGCCACCGAAGTGCTGCACCGGCACGGTATGCGCTCGATCTATGAGGAACCGGAGCACAAGGTGAACGGTAGCGAAACCCCCGCCCGCAATCGATCTTGCCGCCAGTTTTACATTCCTTGGAGATGTGCCCGCCGCCGCTCCGCGCGAACTGATTAAGAAAATGCTTCCGGCAGAGGGGGTCGTCATTACGGGCGGCCAGCCTAGCGCGGGCAAAACCTTCATCGAGATGCACAAGGCGGTCTGTCTAGCGGCAGACTTGCCGTTCTTCGGGCGCAAGATAGTGGAGCGGGTGGGAACTGCGTTTGTTGCCGCAGAAGGGCGCGCAATTATTCCCAATCGTTTCGGTGCCGCATTAGCGAAACAATCGATTACAAAGAAATTGCCAATTGCCTGGATAAATCAACTGCCAGATTTCTCCTCGGTTGATGGCATCAAGATGTTCATTCAGCAGCTTAAGGCGCTGAATGAGCGGTTTCAGGGCGACTTTGGCGCGCGGTTGGGACAGGTCACAATCGACACCATCGCGGCGTCGTTCAATATGAAGGACGAAGACGACAACGCCGAAGCGACCAAGGTCTGCAACATTATGCGGACGATTGGCAATGAAATCGGCGCTCTAATGGCTCCCGTACACCACTTCGGCAAGAGCGCGGATGCCGGACTTCGCGGTGCCTCGGCATGGAAAGGAAGCGCTGACCTCGTAATGGGTGTTCTCGCAGACATTGACCTACACACGGGTCACGTATCAAACCGAGAACTGGTTTGTGCCAAAGCGCGCGACGGCGAGCAGGGGCCGATATCTCCCTTTGATCTTGAATTTGTGGCACTTGGACTCGACGCGGACGGCGAAATCTACGGTAGCTGTTGCGTCGTACCGGCGGAGGCTCAATCCCGCTTCGATAAGACCATGCCGCGCACCAAGGGCCAGCGCGCCATCTTAGATGCAATCGCTGAGGTGCTGGACGGCAGAGGAACTATCATCACCCCGCGCGCCGCCATGCCACCCGTCAAAGCCGCCAAGGTAATCGACGTGCGCGAGGAATTTGATCGCCGCTACGTAGTCGATGAGGCAGATCACGTCAAAGCCGCCGACGCCAAGCGGAAGGCATTCAAACGAGCACTCGATCATCTGTCACCCTCTCAGTTTGGGGCCGGTTCCGCAGACGGTGCCGATTGGATTTGGAAAATCAAATGAAAGTCGAGACGATCGCGTGCACCGCAAAGTGGTTTTATCGACCGGACACATCGGACATCCGGACACCCTATAGGGGGGTGTCCGTCCGTCCGCATGTGTACTGAAGGCAGGACATCCTGGACAGGACGGACATTTGGCTGCTGTCCGACGTGTCCGCACCATATGTTCTTGAAACAACAGGCAGTAAGCAATGAATGACAAAGCCGAGAACAGGTCCTTCGGCGTCATGGCGTGGAGGTTTTTGCCGATCCCTCGCCGGGCTGTCGGGTCTCAAGCAAATAGGCCCCGGAGGCATATTTCCTGACGGCATAATTAGGTTTCAACAAATGAGCCGCATCATCGTCGAAAGGCGTATCCATAAAGCACGGTCCCCGATCATTCGCCTCTGAGAAGGAATTGGGGCTAGCAAGCGAAACCTGCTATATTTGTCGGCAAATCAGAATAACCCTATTCGGGAAATTACAGGTGCCGGTACTCACTAATTCGCGCCGCGAAAAATTTGCTCAGGAATTTGCAAAGGGCAAAACCGCCTCAGAGGCCATGCGAGATGCTGGCTATACGGATCCGCGCAATTCAACACGGCTGACGAAAAATGACGAAGTCCGTCGCCGGGTTGAGGAATTGCACAACCGTGGTGCCATGCGTGCTGAGGTGACTATCGGCTCGTTGGTGGATGAGCTTGAGGATGCCCGACAGTTGGCAATTCGGCGTGAACAAGCTTCGGCGGCGGTGGCGGCGACGATGGGCAAAGCAAAGGTCACGGGACAGATCGTTGAGAGAGCTGAAGTGGGTAAGCCTGGAGAATTTGGCGGCGAGACCGCAGAAGAATGTGCGGCGTCAATTGTAAACGCATTGGCCGAAAATATAGAAATGTACGAGGAGTTATTTGAGCGCGCTCGCCGCAAGCGCGCGGCTTCAACGCAAAGTGCCGCTGGAAACGGATCGAGCCGCCATTAATATTGGGCGTCTCAGCTTCCTGATGATTTCGGACTATCGGTTAGCCTCGTGTCGTCCGGGCCGGGTTCATAGCGGCCGGTCCGCCCACTGCGCTGGTGGCGGGATCAGTAACGGCGCAGTGCCCGCGGCCGCATCAACTCCGTGGTGGCGCGGCGGGCATCGGAAACCTTGAGGATGGTGGTTCAAATGGCGCGTGCCCGCGAGGAGCGAGAGGCCGCCGAGGCTCAGAAGCGCGCGCAAAGGGGCTGCTGCCTGAGGGCAAAGGCAATGCGTTGTCGCTGCGCGGTCTAGGTCAATGCTCCGTGCCCTATGCAGCACCGATAGATAAATAGGTAGTAGCCCTATACTGTGCTCTTGATAATAGGGCAAGATGAACTAAGTGGCGTCTTTGGGTTTGCGGCGGCCATCCCCTCTAAAACAATGAAGGGACGGGATTTCTGATGGCTGCCAATAAAACGGCGACGTACCGAATTCGCGCTTTACGGATAGGCGGCGGCTGCCAGCGTATACGGTTTTCATAAGTTCAGGGTCATGGAGGAAGTGTCATGGCGACGGACTTCTGGATTGCCTCGGGCGCGGGGAACTGGACGACAGCGACGGACTGGAGCACCGGCAGCCTCCCCGGACAATCGGACGACGTTGTTATCGGCTCAAGCAGCAGCGCCGCCACGGTGACCAGTACAGGTGGCATAACTATCAACACCCTCAAGATCACCCCGAACGACGAGCTTTCCATCAACGGCGAAGTTAATGGCGTATTTAGCGGCTCTTTCAACCTCATCAACGGCATGCCGAATGGGAATTTTGGGACCCTCGACCTAGAGGACGCGGGATTCCACGTCTTCGGCGGGACCATCAACAATTCCGGCTTGATCCTTGTGAAAGCGAACCAGTCGTCCGGCGGGTCCTTCCTGTTTTTGGCAGACGATGGTGGTGGTGGCACCGTGACGCTCAACGGTGCCGGCATGGTTGTGCTGGATGGCAACGATCAGACGTTGAATGCCTTCATCCAGGGGCAAGGAGGTAAAGCCGCCTCAAACCTCATCAATGACGACAACAATATTTCGGGGACCGGCACCGTCGGCGCCAACCTGAACATCATTAATCACGGCACATTTGAAACTAACAATCTTCTCCTTGCTGGCACGATGCAGATCGATGGCAGCGCAGGGGGCGGCAGTTTCGACAACGAAAATCTGCTCATTGCCGACGACAACGGCATCCTCATTCTTGGCATGGACGGCCAGACGTCGAAGATCATCAACAATGATCTGATCGAGCTTCAGAACAGCGTTCAAAACACCTAGAGCATTATAGCGATCGCCGGCACCCTAGTCCTGCAAAACCACGAGGTTCTGGGTCTGGGTTCCAATATTGCCGGCAACTTCATCGTGAATGACGGACATGCCGCCGAACTCATCCTCGACGGCGGCACGCTGGACGGCGTCGGCCGGCTCGGCGATGCAGTAATCTAACGCTCGTCATCGAAGCGCTGACATATGTCGTGTGCTCGTCCGGTACCATGACGTTTGCTCCGGGCGCGACGACAATCCAGCCTACAGGGGTACTGGAAGCCATCGATGGCGGTCAGATGGACATCGCAGGCCCTATTGCCAATCAAGGCACCATTGCCGCGTTGGGCGGCGGCGAGATCGATGTGTACCGCAACATCACCAACAGCAACGGCGGCGTGGTCAATATCGGCAGCAATAGCGAGATTATCCTGGAGAGCGGCTGGTGTTATTGGCACCATACAATTCACGGGCAGCCATGCGACGCTTGCCTCGACATTGATATCACCGATCAGCACACAGACCACGGTCTCCGGCACCGGAACCGGCGACAGTTTTGATTTCCATATACCTACCGTTCTTGTCCGGCGAGCATGCGATCTTCCAACAGAACGGAGGCACCGGCACGCTTTCGGTCCTCAACAGTGGCGGCGGTGACGCGTCGACCTCGGTCACGTTGGCCGGGCAGTACACGTCTGCGGATTTCACCGCGACAGCCGATAGCGATGGCCATTTGCGGGTCGAGACCAACCTCGCATCTCCAACTCCGCTCACCGCTACCACAGACACTGGTGGCACGTACCTCAACGCTGGCCACCTGGTCACGATAACTTTAACGACCAGTTTGGTGGAGACAGTGACCGGCACGCCAACATTGCAACTCAATGATGGTGAAGTGGCAGGCTATACCGGCGGATCAGGCACCAACACGCTCACCTTCGCCTATGCAGTGCAGACCGGCGACCCCGGCGACAACGTGGCCGATCTGCAAGTGACGGGGCTGAACCTGCCGAGTGGCTCCAGCATCGTCGATAGCAATGGCAATAGTCTTAGTTCAGGCTCAGTCATGGCTGATCTCGGCATCCAAATCGATACCACAACTGTTCCCGCCACTTCGGTGCAGCAGGAGATACTTGGGCTTTATGCGGCGCTTTACGGCCGCGCCACTGACTTCGGCGGCATTTCATACTGGACGGGTATTGTGGGCCAGCAGCCTGACGGCTCTGGTGTAACGACTGCCAATGCCGGGGCCACCGCCGTCACGCTCAACGATGCAGCCGTGCTGGGGCAAGCCTTCGTCAATACGCAGAGCACCTACTTCAACTCACTCTACGGCAGCCTGAACGACAGCGCGTTCATCAACGCGATGTATGTCAACATCGGCGGCAATGCCGGTGATCCCGGCGGCATCGCCTATTGGGCCAATATTCTGGCGCAGTCCGAGGCGGGAGGTCAGAGCGTGCAGGCGGCGCGTGCCGGACTGGTTGGGCAGTTCGTGCATGATTTGGTCGATTACAATCTGGCGAACGCCACTGGGCTGACGGCAGCGCAACTTCTAGCGGCGGACCAGCGCCAGGCAACCGTCGATAACAAGATTGCGGTGTCGCTGGCGTTATCCAACGCCTCGCAGCAAGCGGGCGGCAGCATCCTTGTTGTGCACACTGTTGGGGATGCGGCCTACGAGGCGGCTAGCACTGTTATTCAGGGCGTCACCTACGACCCTGCCACGGTCACGGCTGCAATCCTCGGCATCAATAACGCTGTCGCGCACCAGAATCTATCGTTGATCTGAGGGGTGCTGTACCGCGGACGCTGCTCGCCGAGGCCGACGAGGTGGTCGAATAGAGATGCTTTTCAAGAGACACACTAAACTCCCAACCGTAACACCGGTTCGATAACGCGGCGGGTAGAGGCGATCTTCATGGCCACTCGAAACGTGGCTGGCTGCCATTATCGCGGCAGATGTTGCCCGCTATTTACGCGATAAATGGGGGCTGCCCCCTCAAATCTACGCTTTCGGGCGATCCAGGAAATCGCTACCATGATACTACCTCGGTAGGCATCTGGCGTTACCGATTTTGGGGTGGCGATCCGGCGCAACCCTAAAATCGCTGACGACATCCATGGCTTCGCATTGCAGGAGTTGGAGACATGACAACGTATACGTTTTCTCCCATTGATGATCCGTTGGCCGGCGGGGCCGGCACTGGTGCGGTTGGCATTAACGACTTGGGCCAGGTCGTCGGGACCTACGTACGACAGCAGCGCTAAGCTGCATGGCTTCTTCTACAGCGGCGGCACCTACACTCCACCACTCAACGCTCCGTCGAGCACCAGGCACCGTTAGCGGATGGCATCAACGACGCCGGGCAGATCGTCGGATACTACATAGACAGCAGCGGCGCGCAGCACGGCTTCCTCTATAACAGCAGCACCTTCACCTACACCACGATCGACTACGGCACCAATGACACGCAAGCTAATGGCATCAACGACTTGGGCCAGATCGTCGGCTACTACCACGGACTGAAGAAGGCGTCCACGGCTTCCTATACACCAGCGGCACATACACCTCGCTCAATGATACGGTGTCAGGCGCCCATGACACCGCAAGCTTATGGCATCAACGATCTGGGCCAGATCGTCGGGAACTACACGGACAGCAGCGGCGAGGTGCACGGCTTCATCGACAACGGCGGCACCTACACCACGCTCCACGATCCGTTGGGCGCCAAGGGCACCTTCGCGCAAGGCATCAACGACGCCGGGCAGATCGTCGGATACTACATAGACAGCAGCGGGACGATGCACGGCTTCCTCTACAGCGGCGGCACCTACACGACGATTGATGATGCTTTGGGCACTGAGCACCAATTGTACGGCATCAACAACGCGGGGCAGATCGCCGGCTAGCTACAATGACAGCAGCGGCACGGCGCACGGCTTCCTTGCTACGCTTCCGACGACGACCAGTTATTCGTTTACTACCCTACAACGTTCCGTCGAGCACCGGCGGCGCCAGTGCGTATGGCATCAACAACGCGGGCCAGATCGTCGGGGACTACACGGACAGCAGCGGCACGGCGCACGGCTTCCTCTATAACAGCGGTAGCTTCGCCTACACCACGCTAGACTATCCGTCATCGGCACCAATGGCACGGCGGCCTCCGGCATCAACGATGCGGGCCAGGTCGTCGGGGAGTACACAGACAGCAGCGGCACGCCGCACGGCTTCCTTTCAACGGCGGCATTCTACTCCACGCTCGACGATCCGTTGGGCGCCAAGCGGCACCGTAGGCCTTCGGCATCAACGACGCGGGCCAGGTCGTCGGGGTCTACATCGACAGCAGCGGCACGCAGCACGGCTTCCAAATACAGCAGCGGCACGTACACCACGCTCGACGATCCGTTGGGCGCCAAGGGCACCGAAGCGTATGGCATCAACGACGCGGGCCAGATCGTCGGGGACTACGCGGACAGCAGCGGCGCCGTGCACGGCTTCCTCTATAGCGGCGGCAGCTACACCACGCTCGACGATCCGTCGGGCACCAACGGCACCATCGCGCACGGCATCAACGACGCGGGCCAGATCGTCGGGTACTACATAGACAGCAGCGGCACAGAGCACGGCTTCCTTTATAGCGGCGGAACCTACACCAAGCTTGATGACCCGTTGGGTGCCAAGGGCACCGACGGCGCAAGGCATCAACGACGCGGGCCAGGTCGTCGGGGTCTACGTTGACAGCAGCGGCGCGAATCACGCTTTCCTTGCCAACCCTTCGCCTGCGACGACGACGCCTGCCACCTCGGTCCAGCAGGAAGTGCTTGGCCTCTATGCGGCGCTCTACAACCGCGCTGCCGATTTCCCCGGCTATTCGTATTGGGTCGGCACCGATGGCCAGCAACATGACTCTAGGCGGAGTGACGGTCGCCAATGCCGGCACCACTGCGGTCACGCTCAACGATGCGCGGTGCTGGGACAAGCCTTCGTCAATACGCAGAGCTACGTTCTTCAATGCAACCTATGCCAGCCTGACCGATAGTCAGTTTATCAATGCGCTCTATGTCAACATCGGCGGCAATGCCGGTGATCCCGGCGGGGTTGCCTATTGGCAGGGCTTGTTGGCGCAGGCCGAGGCTGGCGGCGCGAGCGTGCAGGCGGCGCGCGCTGGCCTGGTCGGGCAGTTTGTCCACGATCTGATCGACTTCGATCTTACGCCCGGTGCCACGGCGCTGGGATTAACCGCAGCACAATATCAGCAGGCGCAAACGCGCGAGGCCGCTATCAACGACAAGATTGCGGTGTCGCTGGGCTACTCGAACATTTCGCAGCAGACCGGCGGCAGCATCCTTGCTGCACATAGTGTTGGCGATGCGGCCTATAACGCGTCGGTCGCGGTCATTCAGGGGGTAACATCCGACCCCGGCACGGTCACTGTTGCAATCACCGGGATCAACAATGCCGTGGCTCACCAGGATCTCACATTGATCTGAGTGGCACAGTGCCCCCGACGCTGCTCGCTACCTCCGATGAGGTGATCGAATAGAGATTTTGTTTGCTGCGGTGCATTGGTCGCTAATGGCACTTCGCGGACAAACGAACTGCGTCCATGTTTGTCGCCTATTGGGACAACAACGGACAAAGGTCAGCGCCGGGGCTGAATTGGTCGGCAGCGATTGATGTGGTGGACGGCGCCTGCTCCCGGCATCGAGGTGCCATAGGGTGATCGTTGTTAGACGAATCACATGAGAGGAGCCGTCCACATGCAAGTTACCACGATCGGTTTGGATATCGCCAAGAACGTATTCCAGGTTCACTGCCGGCCTGGCCCGCGCCGTCGCGCAGGGTAAAACGCTAGGCCGCCCACGGATCGATGACCCGAAGATGGTGGCGAAGATCGACGGCCTGCGAAAGAAAAACATCGGTATTTTGAAAATCGCCAAGCAACTCGGCGTCGGTACGAGCGTCGTACAGCGGATCGTCGCCGCGCAGTGAGGGCTGACCATGCCGCTTAACCACCTGCAAGGCTGGCGCCGGGCAAAGCCGCCGCGCCCACGCTCGCGCTTGATCTGGTTCGTGCTGGTGCTGATCGTGGCCGTGCTCTTCGTCGGCTGGGTGCTGTGGCACTGATGAAATAGCTTTCAGTGGATCGACCGGCCATTAGCGACCATTCAAGGCATGAGTGCGAATTGACGCGAAGTGCCAAATTCGGACTCATGCCATGTAATAAGAAATGGAACGCGCAGGTAGATCCGGCGCTTTCAACCACATACCCATACGTAGCCGATGGGAGACGCCAGCCAGCAACTGCCGACGCCGTAGGGCCACCAGCGACCGCCGTACCAACGCCGTCCAGTCCCGTACCAGTAACCGCCGTAGTAGCGGCCACCGACGCGGTATGGGCCGCCGCGGTACACACCGCCACGGTACACGCCGCCGCGGTACGCGCCGCCACGGTACACGCCGCCGCGGTACGCGCCGCCACGATACGCGCCGCCACGGTACCCGCCGCGATAGTATACGGGCTGTGCACCGGAGGGTGGGGCCGCTACGGCCAGCCAGTGCGGCATGAGTGGAATAGCGTCGGCCCGTTCGATGTATGTCGGCACAAACATTAAAGCTACGGCGATTGGAAGCACGTAGATGTTCTTGAACATGTAGACAATCTCCCTCGATTGGATTTAGCCCCTTACTAATGCAGATCTTTCAGGACTGATTTCCGGATATCGCTTGCCCGACTTTAACTCCGACCGGCGCCGGCTTACGCCTCTGCACTTACGATCCTGGGCTAACTTTACGGCCCCGGCAACTAGGCATCTCCTTGGTCGCGACGATAAATCGGGATGCGAGGAAAAGTTCCGTCCCAAGCCAACGCCGAATTGAAATCCGCTATCGCCTGCTCGCGGCTCGCCGCGTAGCCTCGATCATGCGGGTACTGCGGCACCCGCGCCGTGATCGTTCAGAACCAGCGGCGATCTGCGGGCGCGGCGTGCGTCCACGAGATGCGGCCGATGTGCTGGTCGCCGTCGAACACGTCGTAATCGTCATCCGACCATTCGCCGCCGGGACGGTGCTTGGACGCGCGTTTGAGGGGGGAGCGTTACGGAGACGCCATCCGGCAACATCATCCATGCTTCAATTTCTTAATTTCAGCATCGCTCGCGTCCCGCATGTGTCGGCATTCCAGCTTACGAAGCAGCGCCCGTTCTTTGATCACCTTTTCCCTGATTACACGACAGAAAAGCTTATACCCGCCCGCGAGGGCATCGGTCCCGTCTGCATTAAGGTCTTAGTACAGCCGAACAATTTGAGCATTTCACAATCATTTTTTCGTCTTCCGTGTCGCAATCTACAGCGCGACGTCTGAGAATACTCGGCCGCCTCACTGAGGGATTATTGCTGTAGGCGTTCTCACACCACGCGGCAAGCGTGCGCACGCCGGTAGCATGTTGCCGATGGTCGTGGGGGTTGAGGTTTGTATTTGGAGGCTGTTTTCGGGCGGTCTGCACTGTGCGCTTCATCCACCACGATGGCACACGGATAAAAATCCGGGTAACATTTCGCTGCGCCCCCTTCAAAGGGCATATTACTAAAGCCACTAAACACTGCGCCGCCTACGCCTTTCTGTAAGCCGACGCCAACCTTCTTGGCCCCCGCAATTTCATTCAATAGTGCCGAGTTAACAGCGTAAAATAAATTAATATGTCCGTGGTCGTTCGCCTTTTTCCAAAGCAGATTATCAATTCGTACCTCTTTCTTGTCTATGAATAGCCAATTAACAGACCACGTCATGACTTCTTCAGCATTTTGGCCAGCATCAAAAATTGCGTAAAGGTACATCGGTCCGTGTGCGGGACAAGTGAGCATAAATTTGTTCATCCCGAAGGCGGTTTCTTGTGCACCTTTCAAATACATTCCTTCCGCAAGGGTCTCGATTGTCCAGGTCACTGATTTGCGACCGTCATTAACAACATTTAGTGCCAAAAGCACTTCATGCGATGGCGTTATCAACTCAGATGGGCCTGCTTGTGATGCGAGTGCAAATATCTTTGTGTCCACGCCCATTGAACGGATGTACTCAACGACTGCCGCTGATACAATTTGTGCTAAATCAGCATTGCCGCCGGACTGCGCATTCCAGAAAAATGCTATGCACACCGTAGACAGAACTATCTGTCCAATAACGATACTCACCGCCGAGAAACGCAGTGGCGCACGCGCTATAACAATAGCCTGGCTTGCTTCCAACATATTTTAATGCGGGATCTAATTGGCCTACGAATGCATTCAATTCATTTTCGCGGATCACCCGCCCAAGCGCCATGCCACCTGCGAGACTGCCACCGGGGGAATGCAGATACAGATTTGAGGCCGATGGGATATGCTTCTCGTCAATTAAGGTTGCGAGCCGTTTACCGGCAGCAGCGTCGATTTCTCCCGTAGCAAAAATTCTCCATGCATGATCGCCGATGAACTTTTCAGCGTCCGGATCTGGCGGGTATGCCGCAAACTGCATAACGTTTGTTTGGGGCCAAGCAGGCTCAGCAAAGGTCACCATCAAAAGGATGGCGGCGATGACGTGCTTTAGCGTGAGTTCTCATGGCCTTTGCTCTTACGCAGATACTCATTAGAGCGCGCCCAGGCACCACGCATCAAGAGTGCGCACGCCGTTGGCGCGCATTATGATCCGCCCAACCCCAGGCTTATGGCTTCCAGCCGCTCCAGTAGATTGCTAGTGTACAGTGTTTGACGCGCACGTCGGCGCCGGTCATACCACAACGGCCGATCGATCGCGTCTCTCGGACTTCAATTCTGCCAAGCCCTAGACACATCAGCAAAACACCTCCCATCCGGGAGAGTTTTAGCGTATTCTGCCGCGGCTAGCCGAGCTAACACGCAACGCTCTGATTGTTTTACTCTCTGCCTATCGATACGTCGCGCTCCATAACTTTAAGTCTGCGTAAGTTTTATGACGTCAGAAGTCTGCATCATGAACAGATTGGCGGTCGTCCTCGCAGCGGACAGCGCTACCACTGTCACTGAGTGGACCGAAAAAGGCCGCGAGGACCGTTATTTCAAAGGTGCCAATAAAATATTTCAACTTTCGGATCATCATCCAGTTGGGCTAATGATCTTCGATTCTGCTGACATAATGCGCGTCCCGTGGGAAACTGTTGTCAAAACTTTTCGAAATCAGATCAAAGAAAAGAGCTTCAATAGTCTCCAGGAATATGCCCTTGAGTTCTTTGCGTTCCTTGAGGCCGAAGCGAGACTGTTTCCCGCCGAAGTTCAAAAGAGAATCTTCCTCGAGAATGCGAGATCAGCAGCGATTAACGTAACCGTGCGCGCCGATGATGACACGGTTCCACTTGAAAAAATGATCGCAGAAAGCGATGAGCTCGTAAAAAAAGGCGAGATGGACTAAAAAACGAACTCTTCGCTCCGAAGCTAACGGAGGAACTCTATACCGATATCATGGCGCGCTGGCGCAACGACTGGTGGAGATGCTGGAGAATTGGCGCCAATCGTTTGAGCGATTGTTTCCGTCCGATTTGGCTGCCTTTGCAGAACTCGGAATGCTGGAAGTTTTCAAGAATCTGGCGACACACTTCGGTACGACTGGATTAGTGTTCGCCGGATTTGGGGACTACGACATTTTCCCAGCCTTTGTAAATTACAAATCATGCGGGCTGGTATGTGGGAAACACATCTCTTTAGAGGATTTAGGAATCACCGATGAAATCCCCGCGTGGTTGCATTATTCGCTCAAACTGCGATGAGCGATACCTTCGCTTTGGGCGTGAGTGAAGACGTTTATAAATCCATGATGCAAGCCCTCAATGACGGGCTTAAAAGTTTTGCCGAAAAAATAGCGAAAGCTTCCGGCGGCGAGTTAGCGAAGATCAAAGACTTCCAGACCGTCGTGGCGGAGGCGAGAAAAGGCATGGGCCAATCCGTCCTCGAGCGCGCGCGCAAAGATCATGCAATGCCCCTGCGCCGCGTCCTTAGCGTGCTACCTGTTGACGAAATGGCGGAGTTGGCGGAAACTTTGATCAATCTACAATCGTTGAAAGAGAAGGTAACAAAACGGTCCGAATCAGTCGGCGGCCCCATCGACGTTGCGGTCATCACAAAAAGTGAAGGATTGGTGTGGGTGAAAGTAAAACATTACTTTGATATTGAGCTCAATTCGCGTTATCTAGCGCGTCTTAATGCTCGGTTGAGCTGATTTTGGGGAGAAGCAACCATGTCCCAAACACAGTCACCGCCGCGGCCCAAAGGATTGGAAGACAAGTCTGGGCCTTCAAAGAAAAAACAGGCCGAGGTTCGCGAAACAGAATAAGATCAACGAAGAAAGTTCAGACCGATATCGTCGTTTTATCGATTTCATCAATCGCGCTCGCGATTCCGACATAGAGCAAGCGCTGCGCAGGTAGACCTTCCCCAATAGACCTGTTCCTTAGAGACGCCAGCGCCGAGAATTTACCGCCGATTGTGCCGATGTAATTGGCTGCCTAAGCATCACGTCCAAGATCTAAACGCTCGACTTGCGTCTCGCCATTGGTTTCCGTCATCACCGTCTAATTTTTGTTGCCTCTATATTGATAGCTATATCGCCTATTGGGACGTTCGCGGGCTTAGGTTCAGGCTCTCGCGTCTATCGCTCGTTTCACCGTCATGGGGTGCCACCGCCTGCTCTGCGGTGTCTCAATGCCGCGCTCGTTGAGAGCTTCCGCTAGGCCGGTGTAGGTGGTGATGCCGCTTCATCCGGCACTCCATGATCGGGCGCACAAGCTTGGCTCGCTTAGCAGCCTTGGCGATCTGAGCCTCGCGGGCTGCCTCAATGCTGTCCTGCCAGCGCGGATTGCCTAGCCGCTTGCCTTTGACCTTGGCAGCTTTGAGAGCCTCTCTAGTGCGTTGGGAAATCCGCTGCCGCTCGTCCTCGCCTACGGCTGCCAGAATGTGAACCACAAGCTTCGTCATCGAGGGGTTATCGGCTGCCACATACGAGACACCCGCTTGTCCAGATCGACCATGAAACGGATACCTGAGCGAGACAGACGGTCGAGCTTGGAGACAACGAGCGTTGCCTTGGCCTTGGCGGCTGCCTCGACGGCCTTCCAGAAAACCTCGCGGTGGTCATTAGAGCCGCTCTCGATCTCCTGAAACGTCTTGACCAGCGTTCCTCCCTCGCGCTCGACGAAGGCCGCATGGCGGCTCTCTGGGCGTCCAGGCCATGCTCGTTCTTACCGTCGGTGGTGGAAACGCGGATATCCGATGAATTTGGTCATTGGCGGCCCCTAACAATCTGTAACGAACATTTCAGGATGTTAAATACGCTTATTGTTGTCCTGTTACAAGACGAATGAGACGCCGATCAGCGAAAAAAAGAGAGGCACAGCGGTGAAACGAGGCCGGGAACAGCGGCAGCCAGTGCCTGATCGAGCGCCAGGTCCAGAGGCCGACACCAATGGAGCGGCTAGGATTTAAGCCCTATGTATAAAATCGGGATAAGCAGCGAGTATGCGCTTGCGAATTGGGACGCTCTCCGTCAGTCTTTTTGTATTAGCCGGATTTGGCTGATTTGTTTGTTTGCGTGCGTAGCGCACAGAGGATGCTGAAAAGATTAGGGCCTAAGGTCTGCAAACCTAGGCCCCTGATCTTGATGCAAAGACGAAGCTGACCGCTCCGACTTTCCTCGCAGTGGTGTGAAGCTAGTTTGATTTGGGCCGCAGCGTCAACGCAAATTGCGTAAATTTCTGTAGCCGCGGCTGCCCTGTTGATAGCTTTCACCACTGGTGCGCCTAACCCATTAAAGGAAGGCGCTAAATGAAAAAAATATCAGCTTCGGAATTTCCACCACCGAGACGGCTAAACGTCTCGACGTGACGGACGCGACCGTTCGCCGGTGGTGTAAGCGAGAAGGCTTTGGCGTCCG
This sequence comes from uncultured Alphaproteobacteria bacterium, assembly GCA_963739075.1. Classification (GTDB taxonomy): domain Bacteria; phylum Pseudomonadota; class Alphaproteobacteria; order Rhizobiales; family Xanthobacteraceae; genus Pseudolabrys. The sequence continues at coordinate 66,282 of CAVTZC010000011.1, forward strand.
GCTCATGGGCCGATGGCGCATCCTGAAACCGCGTTGCCGAGATCGAGAAGGATCTCCGCGGCGCAGGTTCTGCGGTGCCGTCATGCCTCGCCTCTCAAACATAACGCTCCGCATAGGATCTGACGCTGCCAAGGCCGATGTCGAAGTCGATGGATCTGTACACCACGATCTGAGTTCTGCACAGGCGCGGCGTCACCTGGCCCGGAAGATAGTTTCCGCCGTCTCAGCGGGCGGCTCGAGCTGGAGATTCGTCCGCGCCTACGCTCAATGGCTTCTTCATCCCTCGTCGGCGAAAATCCCGAAGGTTCAAAACCACGACATGACTGACACGACGGCACGCAGCACAAATCGCCATCGTTCTCGAGTCTGCTGAAGCAGGCGTCCAAGGCTGGTGCCCGCAGTGTGACGTTCTTTCCGGACCGCAGCTGTAAGGTGGATTTCCCAAGCGTGATGAGGTTGAAAGCAAGACAAACAGTAATGGCGACGAGAAAAACGAATGGGACAGCATCTAATGAAGCGCCCGCCGAAATTCGTGCAAGGTTTTATTGATCGCCACGGCAAGCCGCGTTTCTATTTCCGTCGGCGCCGGCTTCAAGAGTGTGCCGTTGCCGGGACTGCCATGGTCGCCGAGTTCATGGCCGCTTACGAGGCGGCGCTCGCCGGACAGCCGATGCAGATCGGCAGCGCGCGGGTAAAGCCTGGGACGTTCCGCGCGCTGGCCGTCAGCTATTTTAATTCGACTGGCTTCCGCTCGATGAAGCCGAGCACGCAATCGGTCTATCGCAACGCCATCGAGCGGCTTCTGCAAGAGCGACAGAAGGCCGCAGTCGGCGACAAGGGCGCGGCGACGATGCAACGCGAGCACGTCGTCAAGCTGATGGCGGCGAAAGCCGAGAAGCCGGAAAGCGCAAACCTGCTGCGCAAGGTGTTGCGCGCGATGATGACAGCACGCGGTCGAGATCGGCTTGCGCGCTGACGACCCGACGCGCGACGTGAAGGCGATCCGCGTCAAGTCGGACGGCTTCCATAGCTGGACCGATGCCGAGATCGCGCAATTCGAGAAGCACCACGCGATCGGCTCGCGGCCGCGCCTGGCGCTCGCGCTGTTGCTCTACACCGGACAGCGGCGCGTCCGACGTGGTGCGCATGGGCCGCCAGCATATCGACAAGAACGGCGCGATCCATGTGCGCCAAGATGAAGACCGGCGCCGAACTGGCGATCCCGGTGCACGCCGGCATTGGGGGCGATCATCGCCGAGACGCCGAGCGATCACCTGACGTTCTTGACCACGCAATTCGGCAAGCCGTTCACGGCGGCGGGCTTCGGCAATTGGTTCCGCGAGCAATGCAACCTCGCGGGCCTGCCGCACTGCAGCGCGCACGGCCTGCGCAAGGCGGCGGCGCGGCGGCTGGCGGAAGCCGGATGCACCGCGCATGAGATCGCGGCGATCACCGGCCACGCCAGCTTGCGCGAGATCGTGCGCTACACGAAGGCGGCGGATCAGGTGCGGCTCGCGGTGGCGGCGATGGACAAGGTGGCGAACATCGACTGTCAAACCTGACGCTGAGGTTTGACAAAAAGCGGAAAAAACTATGAGAAATCAAAGCGGCAAATATGGAGATGGCTCCTCGGGCTGGGATCGAACCAGCGACATTTCGATTAACAGTCGAACGCTCTACCGCTGAGCTACCGAGGAACAAGCCGGGTTTTTACGCATGGGGCCTATAACAAAGCCGCGTTTGCTTTGCAAAGCGTGAATAATGCCAGTTCGTCCGCCGCTGTTGCGCAGCTATGGCGCGGCGGTCTTTGCGCAAGAGGTCTCGCCGAGCCGACGCCCGCAGGAGTGAAGTCTGGAGGCCACGGCCGGAATCGAACCGGCGTGCACGGATTTGCAGTCCGCTGCGTCACCACTCCGCCACGTGGCCATTCGAAGACGCAGCCCTCGCATGCGCAGGCCGCGCTTCCCCAGAATTCAAGCCTATATAGCAGCGAACGCCCAACGACAACGCTGCCGGTTCGCTTGCCTTTTGCCAAAGCTTGCCGCACAAAAGCCTCGCATTTCCCCGCTTTCGCCGAGGTTAACGATGACCGATTTTGCAGCCGCGCGCCGCCACATGGTGGACGGCCAGGTCCGTACCACCGATGTCACCGATCTGCGGGTGATTTCCGCTATGCTGGAGGTTCCGCGCGAGCGCTTCATGCCGCAGGCCTCGGCTGCGCTCGCCTATCTCGATCGTGACGTCCCGGTGGGGGGATCGCGGCGTCTGCTCAGGCCGATGGTGCTCGCCAAGCTGCTCCAGACCGCCGAATTGGAGGCCACCGACCGCGTGCTCGATGTCGGCTGCGCCACCGGCTACACCGCCGCCGTGCTCGCCTGCATTGTGAGCCAGGTGGTCGCGCTTGAACAGGACGCCGGCCTCGCTAAGGCGGCGCGTGATTCGTTGTCGTCGCAGCCCAATGTCGACGTGGTGAGCGGCGCGCTCGCCGACGGCTGGGCGCAGGGCGCGCCGTACGACGTGGTGGTACTCGAGGGCGCCACAGAAACTGCGCCGCACGCGCTCTGCCAGCAGCTCAAGAACGGTGGCCGTTTAGTCTGCGTGCTCGGCTCGGGCCCGGGTTCCAAGGCTATGCTGTACACCCGCAGCGACGGGGAGGCCGCCGGCCGGCCGGTGTTCGACGCCTCGGCGACGCTGCTGCCGGGCTTTGCGAAAACGCCGGTTTTCGCGTTCTAACGCCAGTGCCGGTTCCAAACGTGGCGGAAAATCACCAGCTGCGGCCTTTTAAGTGGGCGGCGGCTGTCAGGGGGTTTTAACGGCACGCCGGGGCGAATAAGGTTCCCGGTTCCTCGGAATCGCGTGAAGGGTGCCCATGCGCCGGTCGCGTATTGGTCAGGGTGAGATGTTGCACGGGCCACGAAGCTTTTGGGTGGGCGGACTTGCGGCCGGTATGGCCGCCTGCGCGGCAATGCCGCTGACGGCATCGCCGGTGCGCGGCGAAACGCTCGAATCGGCGCTGGTGCAGGCGTATCAGAATAATCCCTCGCTCAATTCGCAACGTGCCGCCACGCGCGCGATCGACGAAGGTGTGCCGCAGGCGCTCGCCGGCTATCGCCCGAAGATCGCGGTCACCGGGGTCGGCGGCGAACAGACGTCGTCGACGACCAGCAAGACCAGCAATGTAGGCTTGGGCACCTACAGCACGGTCGCGGGCTACAACTCGCCGGCTTCGGTCGGCGCGACCATCACGCAGACGCTCTACAACGGGTTCCAGACCGCCAACAAAACTCGCCAAGCCGAAAGCACGGTATTGGCCGCGCGGGCGACGTTACGTGTCACCGAGCAGACCGTGCTGCTCAGCGCCGCGACCGCCTACATGAATTTGCTGCGCGACACCGCGATCCTCGACTTGCAGCGACGCAACGTTGAAGTGCTGCAGGAGCAGTTGCGGCAAACCCGCGACCGCTTCAACGTCGGCGAAGTGACGCGCACCGACGTGGCGCAAGCGGAGTCCAGTCTGGCCGCCGGCCGCTCGCAGGTGCTGCTCGCGGAAGCCAATTATACCGCCTCGGTCGCGACCTATCGGCAGGTGATCGGCATCGAGCCGGGCAAGCTGTCGCCGGCCACACCGGTCGACCGATTCTCGCCGCATAACCTGCCAGGGCGCGGTCTCGGTGGGCACCTCCAATAATCCCGCAATCACCACCGGCGAATACAATGTCGATGCTGCACTACAGGCGGTGAAGGTGGCCGAGGGTGCGCTCTATCCGACCGTATCGGTGCAGGGCAGCTTCACGCAAGACTGGCTTAGCACGCAGAGCCTCAGCATCATGAATTCCTACAATGCCTCGGTGCTGGGCACCATAAGCGTGCCGATCTACCAGGGCGGCGCCGAATATTCCGTGATCCGCCAGGCCAAGGAAACGCTTGGGCAAAAGCGTCTTGACCTCGACACCGCGCGCGACACCGTGCGCCAAAACGTGGTGCAGGCCTGGGGCCAGCTCGAAGCGGCGAAGGCGAACATCAGTGCCACGGAAGCCCAGGTGCAGGCCTCCGAGATTGCGCTCAATGGCATACGCGAGGAGGCCCGCGTTGGGCAGCGCACCACGTTCGATGTGTTGACGGCGCAGCAGACCTTGGTGAACGCGCGGGTGGCGCTGGTGACCGCCCAGCACGACCGCGTAGTGGCGTCTTACACTTTGCTATCAGCGGTCGGCCGGCTGTCGCCGGAGGTGCTCGGGCTGCATGTCCCAGCCTACGATGCCGCGATCCACTACAAGCAGGTTCGCGACAGCTGGGCGGGCGTGCGCACGCCGGACGGGCGCTGAACGCGACCAGACTAGCTTGGCGTAGGTGTCCACAGGACATTGCGATCCGCCGAATTTCGGCCTGCCAAACCTGTATGTCCCTGGCGTATAAAAGAAACTCAGGCGACGATTCGCGTAGGCCTGACGCCGGTCGGGCGTAGCGGCGGGCAGGGTGCGAAAGCTGCGGTCGGGAATACTTGAATGACGCAAACGGCAAAGGTCCAAGAGCCCTCGATGGAGGAAATCCTGGCTTCGATCCGGCGGATTATTGCCGACGACGATGCCACCAAGGTGACAAAGCCGCTCGAGCCGGCTGCCGCGCGTCCGGCACCGACGCCGCGCGCGTCCGGGCTGCCGCCGGCGCCCCCGCCACCGGCTGTCGCCAATAGCCAACACGATATCGATGCCATGCTCGCCAAGCTCGATATGCGGGCGGCCGAGCAGCCCGCATCCGACGTGCTCGATCTGACCGAGGCGATGGCCGCGCCGGCCGGCGCTGCGTCAGATGAGGCGCCGATGTTCCGGACCATCGACGCCGCGTCCGACGTCATATTCACCGACCGGCCGCTCGACGCGCCGGCCGAGCCAGTAGTGCGCATCATCGAGGAGCCGCGTCGCCCGGTTGCACCGCCGCCACCTCCACCTCCGGCGCCAGCCCCAGTCCAAGCAGCGCCGCCGCCCCCGCCCCCCGTTGCCGCGCCCGATCGCCCGCTGATCTCGGCGTCGACCGTGGCGGCGGTGGACAGCGCATTCAATACGCTCGCGCATACCGTGATCGGGCAAAACGCGCGCACGCTCGAGGATCTGGTGAAGGAGATGCTGCGCCCGCTACTCAAGTCGTGGCTCGACGACAACCTGCCTGGCGTGGTCGATCGCATCGTGCGGGCCGAAATCGAGCGCGTCTCGCGCGGCCGTTAGCGGGTCACGCCGTTTCGGCGCGCCGCCGCGCGAGTTGGCGCGCAAACCAAATTCCCAGGCCGAGCAGCATACCCCCCGCGCACAGAAACAGCGGCACCGCGGTGAAGCGGTCGAACACCACGCCGCCGGCGGCGACGCCCGCGGTCTGTCCGAGATAGAGCGCGGATGAGAAAATCGCCACCGCGGTGCCGCGCGCTTGCGGCGTCATCTGGGTGGCGTTGGTTTGCAGCGTGTTGTGCAGCATGTAGAAGCCGAGCCCGATGACGGTGATGGCAACCGGCGCGATCCAGTAATGCGGCTCGAATGCCAGCATGACATAGGCGAGCGCCAGCAGCATGCCGCCGCCGCCGGCAAGGCCGATCTGGCCGAAGCGGTCGAATAGTGCGCGCACCGACAGGCTGTAGATCAAGCCGCCGATCGCGAAGGTGCCGACGAACAGGCCGACCAGCGTGAAGCCGACGCCGAAGCGCAAATGCAGATCGGCGCCGACATAGGTGAAGGCGCCGAACATCACAGCGGCCTCGATGAAAGCGATGACGATCACCGTAAGGGCCCAGGGCGAGCGCAGCACGGCCGCATAGTCGGCGATGAAGCCGCGGCCCGGCTGCGCCGAGGCATGACCCGCATGGGTGACCGGGTTGCGCCACAGCTCGTAGAACAGGCCGGCGGTGGCGGTCGCGAGCATGGCCGCCAGAATGAAGAATACGTTTCGCCAGCCGAAATAGTCGCCGAGCACTCCGCCGGCGGCCTGGCCGAACATCTGCCCGAGGATTTGCCCGGACAGGAAGCGGCCGATCACCTGCTGGCGGCGCGCGTAGGGGATGACGTCGCCGACGAAAGCGAGCGCAAAAGGAATGATCCAGCCGGTGGCCAGCCCGCTGCCGAGCCGCGCGGCGACCAGGAGCGGCAGCGAAGGCGCGAGCCCGCACAACGCCACCATGATCGACGCGCCGGCGGCAGCGAGCGCGACGCAGAGGTATTTGCCGAAGCGGTCGCCGATCGGGCCGATCACCAATTGCACCGAGCCGTGCGCCAAGAGATAGAAGGTCACGATGACCGAGGTCGCGCCCACGGTCACGTTCAGGTCGGCGGCGATCTGCGGCAGTAGCAAATCGGTCGACCGCACCATGGCCTGGGCGGCGAAGGAGGCGAGCGCCAGGAGCGTGATGGCGCTGGTGGCGCTGCCGCTCGTTTGGGATGGACCTGCCGGCAAAGTTGACACTCGGTGGCGTGGCGGGCTTTCTACCCGGCCACATGATCAAGACAAACGACAATGATTGATAAGACCTATCAGCCCTTCGAGGTGGAGGGCCGCATCTACAGGACTTGGGAGCAGGCCGGCGCCTTCCGCGCCGGCCGGCCCGAACGCGCGGGCGCGCCGTCGTACTCTATCGTCATTCCGCCGCCCAACGTCACCGGCTCGTTGCATATGGGCCATGCGCTCAACAACACGCTGCAGGACGTGCGGTGCCGGTTCGAGCGCATGCGCGGCAAGGATGTGCTCTGGCAGCCAGGCACCGACCATGCCGGCATCGCCACGCAAATGGTGGTCGAGCGGCAATTGATGGAGCGGCACGAGCCGGGCCGGCGCGCCATGGGGCGCGAGGCGTTCCTCAAGCGCGTGTGGGAATGGAAGGCCGAGAGCGGCGGCACCATCGTCAACCAGCTCAAGCGGCTGGGCGCGTCGTGCGACTGGTCGCGCGAGCGCTTCACCATGGACGAGGGGCTGTCGCGCGCGGTGCTCAAAGTGTTCGTCGTGCTTTATCGCGAGGGGCTGATCTATAAAGACAAGCGGCTGGTCAACTGGGACCCCAAACTGCTCACGGCGATCTCAGACCTCGAGGTGATCCAGGTCGAGACCAAGGGGCACCTGTGGCATCTGCGCTATCCGATCGAGGGCAAGACGTTCGATCCGAACGATCCGTCAACGTACATCGTCGTCGCTACCACGCGGCCGGAGACCATGCTCGGCGATACCGCGGTGGCGGTGCATCCGGACGATGAGCGTTACAAGGGGCTGGTCGGCAAGAACGTGATTCTGCCGCTGGTCGGGCGGAAAATTCCGATCATCGCCGATGAATACTCGGACCCCGAAAAAGGCTCGGGCGCGGTAAAGATCACGCCGGCGCACGACTTCAACGATTTCGAGGTCGGCAAGCGGCACAAGCTACAAGCTATCAACGTTCTCAACAAAGAGGGCCGCATCGCGCTGCAGGGCAATTTGCCATTTTTGGCGAATATTTCGGCAGACCCGGCTATCTATGATCTGGATGGCAAGGATCGGTCTGTGGCGCGCAAACAACTTGTCGGCCTTCTCGAGGGTCGGGGCTTCGTCGAAAAAATAGAGCCGCACCCACTTGTTGTGCCCCACGGTGATCGCTCGAACGTCGTCATTGAGCCGTTCCTCACCGACCAGTGGTACGTCAACGCGCATGAACTTGCGAAGCCGGCGATTGCCGCCGTGCGCGACGGCACGACCAAGTTTGTGCCGAAGAACTGGGAAACAACGTATTTCAACTGGATGGAAAACATCCAGCCTTGGTGCATCTCGCGCCAACTCTGGTGGGGGCATCAGATTCCGGCGTGGTATGGGCCGAAATTTGTGGGGCCTAAGGAAATTTCGTTGGAAGAGTTCGAGATATTTGTAGCGGACAGCGCTGAGGATGCTGTGGGCCTGGCGCTCGCGCACTACAAACGTCCGGCCAAGATTATCTCTTCAAATCCGGCAAGCGACGGCGAGTTGATGAATCTCGCAGATGAAGTGTTCAACGGCGGAGAGATTCCGCTTTGGCGCGACGAAGACGTCCTCGACACCTGGTTCTCCTCGGCGCTGTGGCCGTTCTCGACGCTCGGTTGGCCGGATGCGACGCCCGAGCTCAAGCGCTACTATCCGACTTGCGCGCTGGTCACCGGCTTCGACATCATCTTCTTCTGGGTCGCCCGCATGATGATGATGGGCCTCCACTTCATGTCCGAGGTGCCGTTCCACGACATCTACATCCACCGTCTCGTGCGCGACGCCTCCGGCGCCAAGATGTCGAAGTCGAAGGGGAATGTCGTCGATCCGCTCGGCCTCATCGACGAGTTCGGCGCCGACGCGCTGCGCTTCACACTGATGCGCAACGTCGCGCCCGGCCACGACATCAGGCTCGGTTCGCAAGACGTCGAGAACAACCGCAACTTCGCGACCAAGCTTTGGAACGCGGCGCGCTTTGTCGAATTCAACGGCGCGGCGCGGGTCGAAGGTTTCGATCCAAAATCCGCAAAAGAGACGCTCAATCGCTGGATCGCGCACGAAACGGCGAAAGCGGCCACCGAGATCACGCAGGCGATCGAGGCCTACGGCTTCAGCGAGGCCGCCGGTGCGGCCTATCGCTTCGTCTGGAACGTCTATTGCGACTGGTACGTCGAACTGTCGAAGCCGCTGCTGACCGGTCCCGATGGCGCGGCCAAGGACGAGACGCGCGCGATGGCGGCGTGGGCGCTCGATGAAATTCTGAAATTGTTGCACCCGTTTATGCCCTTCATCACCGAAGAACTTTGGGCCGTGACGGCAGAGCAGGGGCCGAAACGTTCCAGCCTGCTCGCGCTCTCGCATTGGCCGGCACTCGAAGGCCTCGCGGACGACAAAGCCGAAGCCGAGATCGGCTGGGTCATCGACCTCGTGACCGCCATCCGTTCGATCCGCGCCGAGATGAGCATCACTGCCGCAATCCCGCTGGTGCTCGCAGGGGCGTCGGCGGAAACGAAAGCGCGCGCCGAGCGCTGGGCCGAGTTCATCAAGCGCCTCGCGCGCGTGTCGGAGATTTCAACTGCGGCCAGCGCGCCCGCCGGATCGGTGCAGCTCGTCGTGCGCGGCGAAGTGGCCGCGCTGCCGCTCAAGGGCGTGATCGATCTCGCCGCCGAGCGCGCGCGACTCGCGAAGGAAATAGCGAAGGCCGACGCCGACATCGCCCGCGTCGATGCCAAGCTCAACAACGCCAATTTCGTCGCGCGCGCGCCGGAAGAGGTGGTCGAGGAAGAAAAAGAGAAGCGCGAGGAGGCGCTCCGCCGCAAAGCGAAAATTACCGAAGCGCTAGAGCGGCTCAAGGGCGCGGAGTAGATATTCGGTGTGCGGGTATAACGATGAAAAAGTTTCTGCATGTCGGATGTGGCTCGGCCACCAAGGCGCACACCACGGCGGGCTTCAACAACGACGCCTGGCAGGAGGTGCGCTTCGATATCGATCCGGACTGCGCCCCCGATATCGTCGGCACCATCGTCGACATGTCGGGTGTCGCGACCTGCTCGATCGACGCGATATTTTCGTCGCACAACATCGAGCACGTTTTCCCGCATGAGGCCCCGCTGGCGCTTAGGGAATTCGCGCGCGTCCTGACCGACGACGGATTCGTGGTGTTGACCTGTCCGGATCTGCAAAGCGTGTGCGAGGCGGTCGCCAAGGACAAATTGCTGGACCCGCTCTATCAATCGCCCGCGGGTCCGATCGCGCCGCTCGACGTGCTGTACGGCCACCGCGCGTCGGTGGCTGCCGGAAAACATTATATGGCGCACAAATGCGGCTTCACCTACTCGGTGCTGTCGCAATTGTTTTTGGCCAACGGCTTCATGGGCGCTTACGGCGGACGGCGCGTGCAGGCCTTTGATCTTTGGATTGTGGCCTGCAAGCGGCGACCGACCGAAGCTGAATTGATGGCGTTGGCGCGCAAGCATCTGCCGCCGTGATCCCGCGCCGCCGTTCGCGCGCTCGACCGCGCCAGCCTTGACAGTTCCAGGCACGAGCGCAGTATCAAATAAGAAAAGTCAGAGGGGATGGTATGCGGGGCGTCGTTTCTGGAATCGTGCCCGATGGAACCTATGGGCAGATCGCGGCCGAGGATGGCCAGCGTCACAGCTACTGGAGCAGTGAGGTTCGCAACGGCCAAGTGAAGGTTGGGCAAACGGTCGAATTCCAGATGTGGGAAGGCCAGCCGATCGACATTTTCGTCGTCAACAATCCGCTGCTGCAGAATGCTGCACCGCCGCAACGTTCCGCCCAGCCGCAGCAGCGGACTTTCGTTTCCGCCGCGCCCGCCGCCCACAATTCCGTGCCGGGGAGCGGCGCGGCTGCACCGGCGGGCTATGCCGCGGCCGTAACCGCGGCCGGCGCGATCCCATCGTCGCGCGATTACTGGATCAAGCTGTTTACGTCGCCGTCGGGGCGCATCTCGCGCCGGCAATTCTGGCTGCACGGCGTGCTGCCGATCGTTGTGGGCAACATCGTGCTCGGATGGATTCCCGTGATCGGCCAGATCGTGTCGCTGGTGCTGCTATGGGGGTGCATCTGCATCGGCTTCAAGCGGTTTCACGATCTTGGCTATCCGGGCTGGTACAGCCTGATCTACCTCGTCCCGCTCGTCGCCGCGGCCGTCGTCTTCACCATCGGGATGGTGGTCGCGCGGTTTTTGGATCTGGCGTGGCTGCTTGCCGAAGTCCTTGGCGGGATCAGCTTCCTGATCGCGCTCGCGCAATTGATCTTCGTCTATGTGCGGGTCGGTCAGGAGGGGCCGAACGAGTACGGACCCGATCCGCTGGCAGTCTAACAAGCGTTACTCACTTTCCCTCTTTCACTAGTGGAGAGGGAAGGAAGAAAAATGATCGATCCCAACAACCGCCCAGGTGGACCGGCGCTGATCCTCACCGCCAAGAGTGCCAACAAGGTGCAGTTTTTTGATTTCGGCACGCTGGCCAAGACCGGCGAAATCGATATGCCGGCCTCCACCCATGAAATGATCCGCTCGCCCGACGGGCATAAGATCTATGCGTCGGTTTACGGCGGCGGCATTTTCGGCAAGAACAAGGATCCCGACCGCCGCATCGCCGTGATCGATCTCGCGGCGAAGACGCTCGATCGCACCATCGATGTGGGCGAAACGGTCGCGCCGCATTCGGTGATGATGGACGCGCGCGGCACGCTTTGGTGCACCGGTGAACTCGGCAATGCGGTGCTGGCGATCGATCCCGACAGCGGCAGCGTCGAGCGGATCTCGCTCGGCGGCTCGCCGCACTGGATCGCCGTCAGCCATTCAACCGGTAAGCTGTTCGCCTCGTTCAAGACCAAGGAAGCGGTGGCGGTGGTCGACACCGCCGCGCGCCGGATGATCGGCACCATCGCGATCCCGCACGGCGCCGAAGGCATCGCGGTCTCGCCCGACGGATGGGCGCTTTTTGTCTGCGCGCACCGGAAGGGCGTTGTGCACGTGTTCGATACGCGCACGCAGGCGCTGCACCGGACGCTGGCGATCGAGGGCGCGCCGGGCGAGGCCAACCAGCTCCGCCGCGTGCGGGTATCGCCGGACGGGCGCTATGTCTGCGCGTCGTCGCACGTGGACAACTACGCCGCCATCTACGACGGCTTCAGGTTTCACCAGATCGCAGGTTTCCCGACGCCGAAGGCGCCTATGGGCTTCGGCTTTGCCGCCGGCGGCCACCATGGCTATCTGTGCTGCCATGACGCCGCGATCGCGTTGGAGTTCGAATTGGCAAGCGGCCGCGTCACGCGGCAATTTGAAACCGCGGCCGGCTGCGAATTCGTTATTTGCTACTGACCGAAAAAGGCTTGCTCAAAAAGCGTGAGCCCTTCAGTCCGTAGCGCCAGGGATGCTCGATCGCCTTGGTAATGCCGATGCGGACGCCTACGACGATGTCCAAGCTCTCGCTGCGCGCGCGCAATTCGAACGGTGGCCGGTCGAGCGGCAGGCCGTTGTGGCGGTGGCTGACGCCGAGCGCCTCGCACAATTTCCCCGGTCCCGAGCAAAGCGCCCGCTCATCGACCAATCCACGCCTTCGCCGCATTGCAGCAATTCCCGCCACCGGCTCCAGCGCCCGGATCAGCACCGCGCTGGCGCTGCCTTTCTCCTCGCAGACGAAATTCAGGCACCAGTGGATGCCATAGGAGCGGTAGACATAGGCGTAGCCGGGGGGGCCGAACATCACGGCGTTTCGCTCGGTCCGGCCGTTGTAGGAATGCGCGGCCGGATCAGTGTGGTGATAGGCCTCGACCTCGACGATGCGGCCGCCAATCCCGTTAACCAGCAGGGTGGCCCCGATCAACTCGGGTGCGACCTTGAGCACCGGGCGGTCGAAGAAGCTTCGCCGCAGCTTGTGTGGCAAAGGCATTTGCGGGCTGTGGCTCGGCTGCAACACGTTTAGAACATTTAAGCTTTACGCGATCATCATCCCCGTCGCGCCGCGATTTGGCCATACCCTTCCACGAGATCGAAGGACGCCAAGCGGCGGTGCAAACCGTTGCAGGGCGTTAAGGGTTTCAACGCCGGGCCGGGGGCCTTGGTACGAAGCCGCCTGGGCAATACGGCGGCGATAATTGGGGCGGGGGCACGGCAAGGTTATGGACGCCAAATTCGATAGCAAAAGCAATTTGAAAGCCAAGCTGCCGAGCCGGCATGCCACCGAAGGGCCGGACCGGGCGCCGCATCGCGCGTTCTATTACGCGATGGGGCTTTCAGCCGAGCAGATTCACGCCCCCTTCGTCGGCGTCGCCACCTGCTGGAACGAGGCCGCGCCCTGCAATATCGCGCTGATGCGGCAGGCGCAGGCGGTCAAGAAGGGCGTGGCGGCGGTCGGCGCCACCCCGCGCGAATTCTGCACCATCACTGTGACCGACGGCATTGCCATGGGCCATTCCGGCATGAAGGCCTCGCTGCCCTCGCGCGAGGTGATCGCAGATTCGGTCGAACTCACCATGCGCGGCCATGCCTACGACGCGTTGATCGGCGTCGCCGGCTGCGACAAGTCGCAACCCGGCATGATGATGGCGATGTGCCGCCTCAACGTGCCATCGATCTACATCTATGGCGGTTCGATCCTGCCCGGAAAGTTCAAGGGCAAGGATGTCACCGTGCAGGACGTCTATGAAGCGGTCGGCAAGCATTCGGTCGGGGAAATGTCCGACGAGGATCTGCAGACGCTGGAAGAGAACGCCTGTCCCTCGGCCGGCGCCTGCGGCGCGCAGTTCACCGCCAACACCATGGCGACCGTATCGGAGGCCATCGGCTTGGCGCTGCCCTATTCGGCCGGCGCGCCGGCGCCCTACGAAATCCGCGACAGGCTCTGCATGCTAGCGGGCGAGATGATCATGGACCTGATCGTCAAGAACATCCGGCCGCGCGACATCGTCACCCGCAAGGCGCTGGAGAATGCCGCCGCCGTGGTCGCCGCCACCGGCGGTTCCACCAACGCCGCGCTGCATCTGCCGGCGATCGCGCATGAATGCGGCATCGAGTTCGACCTGTTCGACGTCGCCGAAATCTTCAAAAAGACACCGTATATCGCGGATTTGAAACCGGGCGGCCGTTATGTCGCCAAGGATATGTTTGAAGCTGGCGGCGTGCCCAATCTGATGAAGACGCTGCTCGATCACGGCTATCTGCACGGCGACTGCCTGACCGTGACCGGCCGCACCATCGCCGAGAACCTCAAGTCGGTGAAATGGAACCCGGACCAGGACGTGGTGCGTCCGGCCGACAAGCCGTTGCTGGCGACCGGCGGCGTGGTGGGCTTGAAGGGCAACCTTGCTCCCGAAGGCGCGATCGTGAAAGTGGCCGGCATGACGTCGACGCTCCAGTTCACCGGCCCGGCGCGCTGCTTCGACACCGAGGAAGCCTGTTTCGAGGCGGTGAAGCGCAAGACCTACAAGGAAGGCGACGTTCTGGTGATCCGTTACGAAGGGCCGAAAGGTGGCCCCGGCATGCGCGAGATGCTCTCCACCACGGCCGCGCTCTACGGCCAGGGCATGGGCGCGAAGGTCGCGCTGATTACCGATGGACGTTTTTCCGGCGCCACGCGTGGCTTCTGCGTCGGCCATGTCGGACCGGAGGCGGCGGTCGGTGGGCCGATCGCGCTGATCCGCGACGGCGACATCATCGAACTCGATGCCGAGAAAGGTACCCTGAACGTCAAGCTTTCGGCCGACGAGCTGGCCAAGCGTAAGAGCCAGTGGAAGCCGCGCGAGAGCGAATACGGCTCGGGCTATTTGTGGAAATACACCCAGCAAGTGGGGCCGGCCGTCAAAGGGGCGGTCACCCATCCGGGCGGAGCGGGCGAGAAGGCGTGCTATGCGGATAGCTGAGTTCCTGTCGCGCGCGGTGGTGTCGGCGCAAGCCTTCTGGGCACTTGCCTGATGGCCGCGCCCGCCATGGCGTTCGACGGCACCAAGTCCACCAACGCGATGGCGGCCGCGCCGCCGTTGACGGCGATGGAGGCGTTCCGCTCCGGCGCGCAATGGCTCAAGGCCGGCGAGAAGGCCAAGGCCGTTCACTCGCTCGAATATGCCGCTGAAAAGGGCCACGCGCTGGCGCAGTGGAAGCTCGCGCGCATGTACGCCGAAGGCGACGGCGTGACGCAGGACGACCTAAAGGCGTTCGAATATTTCCGTGGCATCGCCGACAGCCATGCCGACGACAACCCGGACACCCCGCAGGCGCGCTTTGTCGCCAATGCGTTCGTGGCGCTCGGCCACTATTATCTCGACGGCATCCCGAAGACTGCAATCAAGCGCGATCCCGACCGCGCGCGCGAGATGTTCGGTTATGCGGCGTCGTATTTCCGCGATCCGGAAGCGCAATATTACCTGGCGCGGCTTTATCTCGACGGGGTCGGCGCGCCGCACGATCCGCGCCAGGCCGCGCGCTGGTTCGGCCTCTCGGCGCAGAAGGGGCAGTGCCAGTCGCAGGCAATGCTTGGCGCCATGCTGTTTGCCGGCGACCACGTGCCGCGCCAGGCGGCGCGCGGGCTGATGTGGCTCACGCTTGCCAAGGACAACGCCAAGGACGGCGCCGGCACCGATCAGGCCTGGATCAACCGGCTCTACGACAGCGCCTTCCAGCAGGCGACCGAAGACGAACGCGCACTGGCACTGGTCTATCTCAAGAACTGGCTGGAAACCCGCCGCGAATAGTCTGCCGCGCTAACGCCCTTCGATATCCAGATCGACATAGACCGGCACGTGGTCGGATGGCTTGTCCCATGAGCGCACGTGACGGTCGATCCCGGCATCCGCCAATTTGTCGGCCGCTTGCGGTGACAGCAGCAGGTGGTCGATGCGGATGCCGTCGTCCTTGGCCCAGGCGCCGGCCTGATAGTCCCAGAATGTATAGAGGTCGCGGGCGTCGCTGACCGCGCGGATGGCGTCAATAAGGCCGAGATTGGTCAGCGCGCGGAACTTCTCGCGGGTAGCAGGCAAGAACAGCGCGTCCTTGGTCCATGCGGCCGGATTGCGGGCGTCGGCCACGGTTGGGATGACGTTGTAGTCGCCCGCCAGCAGCATCGGCTCTTCCAGCTTCAGCCGTTCATGTGAAAAAGCAATAAGTCTGTCCATCCATTTGAGTTTATATGTATATTTGTCGGTGTCAGGCGGATTGCCATTGGGCAGATAAAGGCTCACCACCCGCAGCACACCAGTCTTGGTCGAGACCAGGGCCTCGAGGAAGCGGGCCTGCACGTCGCCATCGTCGCCAATTAGGCCGGGCGCTACCTCGTCGAACGGCAGTTTGGAGAGCAATGCCACGCCGTTGAAGGCTTTCTGGCCGTGCACGGCGACGTTGTAGCCAAGGCTTTCGAACGCGTCGCGCGGGAAGGCCGCGTCCACGCATTTGATTTCCTGTAGGCAGACGATATCGGGCGTGCTTTCCTTCAGCCAGGCCAGCATGTTGTCCAGCCGCTGGCGAATCGAATTAACGTTCCAAGTGGCGATGCGCATGCACGGCTCCGGCCGTCGGACCCTGAACAGGACCCGGCTTTGGGTGTTTACCAGCGAGCGCAGGGATATGCACCCAGCGGCGTTTATATGCTAGAAGGCGGCCAACGCGGCCCTCTTGGGTGTAGGAAAGACAGAGTAATTCCGCGGAATTAGGGAGCGCCTGGACAGGGCCCATAATAGCCCAGGCCGACAATCGTAGATGACGAAGCGAAAGTGGCTATTTGGGGTGGCGGCGCTCGCCCTGATTGGCATTGTCTTGCTTATCCGCGGCCTTTGGACGAGCGACGGCGTGGCCGCGCGCTCACAGGCGCAGGCGCAGGCGCAGCTAGTTCCGGTAGAGGTCGCCACCGCGGAGCGCAAACCGGTGCCGGTGCGCGTGGAATCGCTCGGCAACGTCACCCCGATTGCCAGCGTTGCCATTAAGGCGCGGGTCGATACCGCGATCATGGCCGTGCATTTCCGCGACGGCGCCGAGGTGAAGAAGGGCGAGCTGCTGTTTACCCTCGACGGCCGCGCCATCGAAGCGCAGATCGCGCAGACCGAGGGCGCCATCGCGCGCGATCAAGCGCAGCTCGAGGGCGCCGAACGCGATGTCAGGCGCTATACCGATCTGGTCGCCAAAAGCGCCACCCCGGTGGTCAATCTCGACAACGCCAAGACACAGGCCGACGTCTATCGCGCCGCCATCAAATCGGACACCGGAATGCTGGAAAACCTGAAGGTCCAGCTCGATTATTGCACCGTCACCGCGCCGATTGACGGCCGCATCAGCGCGGCGGCGGTGAAGGTCGGCAATTTCGTTCGGCAGGCCGACACCGCGCCAATGGCGACCATCAACCAGATGGCCCCGGTCTATGTCAGCTTCACGGTGCCGCAGAAGATTCTGCCCGAGATCCGCCAGGCGCTAGCAGCGGAAACCGCCACCATCGAGGCGATCATTCCCGGCGATAAAAAACACGCCGGCGGCCAGGTGACGATGATCGAGAATAGCGTCGATCCGGCGACTGGCATGGTGACGATCCGCGCCACCATGCCGAACACGGATGAACTGCTTTGGCCAGGAACCCTGGTCACCACCGAACTGACCTTGCGGATCGAGCAGGCGGTGGTGGTGCCGTCAAATGCGGTTCAGGTCAGCCAGACTGGAAGCTTTGTGTTCGTGATCAATGACAACGTGGCCAAGGTTCAGCCCGTAACGGTTGAACGCACGGTCGGCGAACTTTCCGTGATCGGTAGCGGGCTAAAGGGCGGCGAGACCGTGGTCACCGATGGTCAATTGCTGCTGTCGAACGGCACGCGCGTCAATGCGCGTAAAGCAAAAACCGCCGGCACCTGATCGATGAATATTTCCGAAACCTGCATTCGCCGCCCGGTATTGACGACGCTGATGACAGCGTCGTTGATCGTGTTCGGCGTGTTCGCTTACCGGCTGCTGCCGGTGGCGGCGCTGCCGGCAGTGGATTTCCCGACCATCCAGATCACCGCGCAATTTCCCGGCGCCAGCCCGGAAACTATGGCGGCATCGGTCGCTTCGCCGATCGAGCGGCAGCTCTCCACGATTGCCGGCATCTCGTCGATGAATTCGTCGTCTGCGCTCGGGATTGCGCAGATAACTATCCAGTTCGACCTCGGCCGCAATATTGACGGCGCAGCGCTGGACGTACAGACCGCGCTGGCGACTGCGGCGCGGTTGTTGCCGGTGGAAATGACCATACCGCCATCATTCCGTAAGGTGAATCCGGGCGACTTCCCGGTGCTCTATGTCAGCCTCCGCTCCGACACGATGCCGTTGTCGACGGTCGACGAATATGCGGAAACCGTGCTGGCGCCGCAGATTTCGCAATTGCCAGGCGTCGCGCAGGTGCTGGTCTATGGCGCGCAGAAATTCGCAGTGCGCGTCCAGGTCAATCCAGTGGAGGCGGCGTCCCGCAATATTTCGCTCGAAGACATCCGCAGCGTCGTCGCTAAGGCGAATTCGAGCACGCCGGTCGGCACGCTGACCGGGCCGGAGCAAAGCCTGACGCTCACCGCCACCGGCGCGATCGAGCATGCTGCCGACTATCGCGATGTGGTCGTCGCCTACCGTAACGGCGCTCCGGTCAAGCTCAACCAGGTCGCCCATGTGATCGACAGCGTGGAGAATACCCAGATCGCAACCTGGTTCAATGATGCGCGGGCCGTCGTGCTGGCGATCCAGCGCCAGCCCGACGCCAATACCGTTGAAGTCGTCGACTTGGTGCGCGACAAATTGCCGGCCATGCGCGCGCAAGTGCCGCCGTCGGTGCAGATGGAGCCGCTGTTCGACCGCTCGATATCGATTCGCGCCGCGGTCAGCGACGTGCAGGAGACGCTGGCGATCGCAATTACGCTGGTGATTATGGTAATCTTCCTGTTCCTGCGCAAAGTGTCAGCCACCATCATTCCGGCGCTGGCGGTGCCGGTATCGCTGATCGGCACCTGCGCGGCGATGTATGCCTTCGGCTTTTCGATCAATAACATGACGCTGCTGGCGCTCACACTGTCGGTGGGCTTCGTGGTCGACGACGCCATCGTCATGCTGGAAAACATTGTGCGCCACATCGAAGGCGGTATGCGCCCGTTCGAGGCGGCGCTGAAAGGCTCCCGCGAGATCGGCTTCACCATCGTATCGATTACTTTCTCGCTGATCGCCGTGTTTATCCCGGTGCTGCTGATGGGCGGCATGGTTGGCCGCGTGTTCCGCGAATTCGCCGTCTCGATTTCGGTGGCGATCATCGTCTCCGGCTTTGTCTCGCTCACGCTCACGCCGATGCTGTGCGCGCGTGTGCTCAACAGCCATCACCCCGGCGAAAAACAGAACTTCGTACTGGGCGCCTTCGAACGCCTGTTCGAGTTCCTGCTGCGGACCTATGAGTGGACGCTCGATCGCGTGCTCAAGGCCAAGTCAATCATGCTCGTGGTGACGTTGTCGACCATTGCCGGCACGATCTTCCTCTACATCGTGGTGCCCAAGGGATTCTTCCCGACCGAGGACACCGGTTACGTGATCGGCATTACCGAAGGCGCCACCGACGTATCATTCCCGGCGCTTTCGAAATTGCAGCGCAAGGTCGCCGAGATCGTGCGCGCCGATCCGGCCGTGGCTTACGTCAATTCCACGGTCGGCGCCGGTGGCCCCAATACCGTTGGCAACAGCGGTCGAATGCTGGTGGCGCTCAAGCCGCGCAAAGAGCGCGACAGTCTGTCCGAAATCACGGCGCGATTGCGCAAAACCGCCAATGTGGTCGCCGGCATTTCGATCTTTTTCCAGCCGATCCAGAACATCAATCTCGGCGGCAAGCTGTCCAAAAGCCAATATCAGTACACGCTGCAATCCAACGACACCGCGACGCTGTATCGCGTGGCACCGGAATTGCGCGACAAGATCGCGAAAATCCCCGGCTTACTCGACGTGACCACCGACCTGTACGTCAAAAATCCACAAGTGACGATCGAGGTCGACCGCGAAAAATCGGCGGTCTACGGGGTGACTGTCGATCAGGTCCGCCAGGAACTCTATAACGCTTTCGGTGTACGGCAGGTAGCCACCATCTATACGCCGGTAAATTACTACCAAGTCATTCTCGAGACCGCGCCTGAATATCAAGTCGGCCCTGACGATCTAGCGCGCGTGTATTTGAAGTCCACCAATGGGACCGTGGTGCCGCTCTCCGCGGTAACCCGTTTCGTGCCGACGGTCGGGCCGCTGCAGGTCAATCACCAGGGCCAGCAGCCGGCGGTGACGATCTCGTTCAACCTCCGGCCCGGCTTCTCGCTCGGCCAGGCGGTCGATGCGATTCAAAATCTGGAGCGCGAGGATCGCGTGCCGGCCACCATCACCACCGGTTTCCAGGGCACCGCGCAGGTGTTCCAGGATTCATTGCGCGGGCAGGGCATATTGATCCTGGCGGCGATCTTCGCCGCCTATGTGGTGCTCGGTATTTTGTATGAAAGCTTCATCCATCCGATCACCATCATTTCCGGTTTGCCATCGGCCGGCATCGGCGCGATCCTCACGTTGATGCTGTTCAAGATGGATCTGTCGGTGATCGCCATGATCGGCATCGTGATGCTGGTCGGCATCGTGAAGAAGAACGCCATCATGATGATCGACTTCGCGATCGAGCGCCGCCGCGTCGGTCTGTCCGCCGAAGCCGCGATCCGCGAAGCCGCGACCCTGCGCTTCCGTCCGATCATGATGACGACCTTCGCCGCCATCTTCGGCTCGCTGCCGATCGCGCTTGGCACCGGCGCCGGCGCCGAACTGCGCCAGCCGTTGGGCGTGGCGGTGGTCGGCGGCCTCTGCCTGTCGCAGCTGCTCACCCTCTATATCACGCCGGTGATCTATCTCTACCTCGACCGCGTTGACCGCATGATCAAGCGCCGGCTCGAGCCGCAGCTGGAAGAAGTGGCGGAAGCGCCGCCCGCGGTCGCGGCGGAATAGGCCTACAGCGAAAAGCTCGTGCCGCAGCCGCAGGACGCGGTGGCCTTCGGATTTTTCACCTTGAACGAGGCGCCGATCAGGTCGTCGACGAAATCGATCTCCGAGCCGGCCATGTAGTTGACCGAGACCGGGTCGATCAGCACCACCGCGCCCTCGCGGGCGATGACGATGTCGTCGTCCGCCTTGGCGCGCTCGACGCCGAATTTGTACTGGAAGCCGGAACAGCCGCCGCCTTCCACGCTCACGCGCAGCATGGAACCGGCCGGCTCGCCCTTGAGGATCTCGCCGATCCGCCGTGCCGCCCGCTCGCTGACTGTGACGTTGGTGTCCATTGACCGCCTTCGCTTATGCGAGCCTATTGGCAGACGCCTTGCTCGATAGTTAAGTGCGCCAGGCAACAAGGTCAATGCGGCTATGGCGATCGAAACCGGGCGCGCGCGAGCCGTTTATGCCGCCGATCCGGCGGCGAGCCGGGGCCGGCGCTGGCCGGAGCCGGCGAGCCCCACCCGCAACGCTTTCCGCCGCGACAGCGACCGTATCATTCATTCCAGCGCCTTCCGCCGGCTGGCGCACAAGACCCAGGTGTTCGTATATCACGAGGGCGACCACTACCGCACCCGGCTTACCCATACGCTGGAAGTGGCGCAGATCGCCCGCTCGCTGGCGCGCGCGCTCGGGCTCGACGAGGACCTCGCCGAAGCGCTGGCGCTGGCGCACGATCTCGGCCATCCGCCGTTCGGCCACGCCGGCGAGCGCGCGCTCGACGAGGCAATGAGTCGGTTTGGCGGCTTCGACCATAACGCGCAGGCGCTGCGCATCGTCACCGAACTGGAACGCCGTTACGCCGCCTTCGACGGCATCAATCTGACCTGGGAGACCCTAGAAGGCCTGGTCAAGCATAATGGCCCGCTCACCGACCGCGAAGGCCGCGCCATCGGCGGTTACGCCCAACACGGGGTGCCGGCGGCGATCGTTGCCTACAACACAATCCAGGACATGGAGCTATGGTCGCAACCGAGCGCGGAAGCGCAAGTGGCCGCCTTGTCGGACGACATCGCGTACGACGCCCATGACATCGACGATGGCTTGCGCGCCGATCTGTTCACGCTCGACGACATCGCCACGGTGGACATCATTGGCGATATCGTGCGCGAGATCGACGCGGCATTTCCCGCCCTCGAGCCGGCGCGGCGCGCGCACGAAGTGGTGCGCCGGCTGATCACCCGCATGATCGAGGACGTCATCGCCGAGACGGGCCGGCGGGCGGTGACGCACAAGCCCTCGGCCGCCGAGTTGCGCAAGGCCAAGGGCCCGCTGGTTGAATTTTCGCCGTCGATGAAAAAAGCCGATGCCGAAATCAAGGGTTTCCTGCGCCCGCGCATGTATCGGCACGAGCGCGTGATGCGGGTGATGGGCGAGGCCGAGAACGTGGTGCGCGACCTTTTTACGCATTATGCCGCGACGCCCGCCGATCTGCCGGCGGAATGGGCGCAAGGCGTCGCCCTCGCGGACGAGGGCGCCCGCGCCCGCCACATCGCCGATTACATCGCCGGCATGACCGACCGCTACGCGCTGGTCGAACACGCGAAGTATTTCAAGGAAACGCCGGAGCTGCATTAGGCTGGCGCGCCTGCGGGCTCATGCTATCCTCACCGCGCATGGCGCGATTGGCTGGAAAAGTGGCGTTCATCACCGGCGGCGGCGGCGGCATCGGCCGCGCCACCGCGGAACGCTTTGCCGAGGAGGGTGCTAAGGTCGTCATCGCCGAGATCGATGCGGCGCTCGGCGCAGAGGCCGCGCAATCGGCGCGCGCGCGCGGCGGCAACAGCGGCGGCGACGCCCACTTCGTACACTGCAATGTCTCCGAGCGGGCGAGCGTGGAAGCGGCCTTCGCCGAGACGATCGCGCGCTACGGCCGGCTCGATATTCTGCACAACAACGCGGGCGGCGCGACGCCGGCGGACGGCCCGGTGACCGAGGCGCCCGAGGAGGAGTTCTGGCGCGCGATCCGGCTCGACCTGTTCGGCACGTTCCTCTGCTCGAAGTTGGGCATCCCACACCTCATCAAGGCCGGCGGCGGCTCGATCATCAACATGTCGTCGATCGTCGCGTTGAAGGCGCTGCCGGGGCGCGATTGCTACACCGCCGCCAAGGGCGCCATCGCCGCGCTTACCCGTTCGATGGCGGTCGAATACGCAGCCCACAAAATCCGCGTGAACGCGATTGCGCCCGGCGTCGTGCTGTCGGAGCGCGTCAAGAAGCTGATGGCGGGCTCAAAGGATATTTCCAAGCTCGCCGCGACCAATCTGCTCGGGCTCGGCCTGCCGCACCACATCGCCGACATGGCGCTTTATCTTGCGTCGGGCGAATCCGCCATCACTACCGGGCAGATTCTGTCGGTCGATAGCGGCGCGACGGTCGTTTAGCGGCACGCGAGATGCACACTGACCGCGAGGTCGATTTATTGATTGCTGGGGCGGGTCCGGCCGGAATGACGGCCGCGCTGGTTGCCTCGCTTGAGGGCCTCGATGTGCTTTTGTGCGAGAAGTCGGATCAGGTCGGGGGCACTGGATCGACCTCCGCCGGGACGCTCTGGATTCCTGGCAATCATCAGAGCCAAGCCGCCGGTTTCGTCGACAGCGCCGAACAAGCCGATGCCTATCTGACCGCGCTGATCGGGCGGGCAACTAATCGGGAAACTCGGGACGCCTATCTGCAGACCGGGCCGGCGGCGATCGACTACCTGTGCGCGCGCACCGACGTGCAGTTTATTCCTTGTGGGCCCCACCCCGACTACCGCAGCAACATGCCGGGTGCGGCCATCGCCGGACGCGCGATCGTGCCCGAACCGTTCGACGGCCGACTGCTCGGCGAGGAATTCCGGCGCGTTCGTCCGCCGATTCCGGAGTTCATGGTGTTCGGCGGCATGATGGTCGGCAAAGCGGATATCGCACCGCTCATCGGCCGTTTCCGGTCGATCGCCAATTTTATTCATTCCGCGCGATTGTTCGTCCGCTACCTTGCCGATCGTCTGAAATATCCGCGCGGCACGCGCCTCATGATGGGTAATGCGCTCGTTGGCCGGCTGTTCTACAGCTTGCGCAGGCGCGGCGTGCCGATCCTGTTCGATGCGTCGATCGTGGATGCCATGGGCGACCGACACGGCGTCGTCGGCGCGCGCGTGAATGTCGGCGGAACGGAAATCGAGATCAGAGCCCGCAAGGGGGTCATCCTCGCGACCGGCGGCTACGCGCACAACAAACGCTTTCGCGACGCTTTCATGCCCCGGCCGGTTCCTGCGCATTCGATGAGCTACGAGGGCAATCGCGGCGACGGGGTCGATATCGGCCAGCGGCTAGGCGCGACCATCGCCCCCGAGCACGGTAGCAGCGGACTGTGGACGCCGGTGTCGATCACAAAGCGGCCCGATGGCAGCAACGGTCTGTTTCCGCATCTCGTGCTCGACCGCGCCAAGCCCGGTCTGATCGCCGTGAATTCGGCCGGACGACGTTTCGTCAATGAGGCGGATTCCTATCATGACTTCGTGCTGGCGATGTTCGAGAGCCACAAGATGGCACCGGCGATCCCGGCCTATCTGATCTGCGATTCCGTTTTCATCGAAAAATATGGTTTGGGGGTCGTCTATCCCGGACATTCCAATGTCGCAAAATTCGTCGACAGCGGCTATCTCATGAGCGGCCACACGCTTGACGAGCTTGCCGCCAAAATCGCGGTCGATCCCGCGCAATTGCACAAAACCGTCGCGCGGTACAACGGCTTTGCCGAGACCGGTGTCGATGTCGATTTCGGCAAGGGCGAGGCTGAGCTGAACCGCTTCAATGGCGACGGGACCCATCGGCCCAATCCCTGCATCGGTCCGCTTGCAGCGGCCCCGTTCTATGCGGTTGCCGTCTGGCCGGCCGACATCGCCGTGAGCACCGGCCTGTCGACGGACCGCGACGCGCGCGTGCTGGGCACCGATGGAAAGCCCATTCCGGGCCTCTATGCTTGCGGCAATGACATGGCGTCCGTCATGGCCGGGAGCTATCCGGGTCCCGGCACCACCCTTGGGCCGGCGATTGTGTTCGCCTATCGTGCAGCAATGCACGCGCGGGGCGCGCGTCAATAGCGCTTTGACTCCCTACGCGAATTCAATTACCCGCAGCGCCACAATGCCCGCCACCGCGCCCCAACATCTCTTTGCCAAAATGCTCGATCGCGTGCGCGCGGCGACCGCGCCGCTCGTGGGCAATGCCGACCTTTCCCGCATCGTGGTCGAGCCGCCGCGCGATCCGAGCCATGGCGACATGGCGACCAATGCGGCCATGGTGCTCGCCAAGGATGCCGGCCAGAAGCCGCGCGAACTCGCCGAGAAAATCTCTGCTGCGCTGCGCGCCGACGATCTCGTCGCCAAGGTCGATGTCGCCGGGCCCGGCTTCATCAATCTCACGCTGCACAACCATGTCTGGGGCGAGGAGCTTCGCGTCGCGCTGGCGGCCGGCCGCGATTACGGCCGCAGCGACACGGGTAAGGGCGAGAAGGTCAACGTCGAATATGTCTCGGCCAATCCGACCGGGCCGATGCATGTCGGGCACGGCCGCGGCGCGGTGTTCGGCGATGCGCTCGCCAATCTTTTGGCATTCGCCGGCTATGCCGTGACGCGCGAATATTACATCAACGACGCCGGCGCGCAGGTCGACGTGCTGGCGCGCTCGGCTTACCACCGCTACTGCGAGTTTCGCGGGCGCGACATGGGCGAGATCCCCGCCGGCCTCTATCCCGGCGACTACCTCAAACCGGTGGCCCTACAACTAGCATCCGATCACCGTGACGCGCTTCTCGATCAGCCCGAAGAATATTGGTTGCCAATTGTCCGGCAAGCCGCCGTCGAGTCGATGATTGTTATGATTTTGGACGATTTGGCTAAGCTCAATATTGAATTCGACGTTTTCTTCTCTGAAAAGGCGCTATCGGAAAGAGTGCTGGAATTTGCACCGCGGGAAGGCAAGCCAAAGTTCTTTTGTGCAATTAGATCTTATAATTTGATGGAAGGGCCAGCCAGCGGCATCCGTAGCTATTTTACACGCCGAGCGATTGCCAGAGCGGGCGACGCAGGAGCCATAGTCGGCTTTTCTGAACGAATTCTCGATGGTGAGCTTGGTCAGCCGAACTACCTAGGTTCAGCACTCCAATCGCTGTATTCAAGCGGCCTCATTTATGAAGGCCGCCTGCCGCCGCCCAAGGGCGGCAATCTCGAGGATTGGGAAGACCGCGAGCAGACGCTGTTCCGCTCCACCGATTTCGGCGACGACGTCGACCGGCCGCTGCTGAAGTCCGACGGCAGCTACACTTACTTCGCCAGCGACATCGCCTATCACAAATCCAAATTCGACCGCGGCTTCCGCAACCTGATCGACGTCTGGGGCGCCGATCATGGCGGCTACATCAAGCGCATGCAGGCGGCGGTGAAGGCGGTGAGCGCCGGCAAGGCCGTACTCGACGTGAAGCTGGTGCAGCTCGTGCGGCTGTTGCGCGCCGGCGAACCGGTGAAAATGTCCAAGCGGTCGGGCGAATTCGTCACCCTGCGCGAAGTCGTCGACGAGGTCGGCAAGGACGCTGTGCGTTTCGACATGCTCTACCGCAAGAACGATGCCGTACTCGATTTCGACCTCGCCAAGGTGATCGAGGCGACCCGCGAGAACCCCGTTTTCTACGTGCAATACGGCCACGCCCGCGGGGAGTCGGTGTTCCGCAATGCGCGCGCGGAGATGCCCGCACTGCCGGCTGCGGCGAATGAGCGCGCGCAGTGGCTGAAAGATGCGCGGCTCGACCGGCTCAACGATTCTGGCGAGCTGTCGATGCTGCGGCGGATCGCGCTTTACCCGCGTTTGGTCGAGGCCGCGGCGCAGGCCCATGAGCCGCACCGGGTTGCATTCTATCTCTATGAATTAGCAAGCGAATTCCACGCGCAATGGACGCGGGGAAAAGACTTGCCTCATTTACGCTTCATTATCCAGAATGATCCAGAAACCACCGTAGCGCGGCTCGCTTTGGTGCAGGGAATCGTTACCGTGCTGGCCTCCGGCCTAGCGTTGCTCGGGGTCGAAGCACCTGAGGAAATGCGGTAAATCTGATTTGACCGGATGCGGCGCAGACCGGCCGGGAGATTGAGCCAGCGGGCGAGGGGATGACCGGGGACCGAATGGCAGACGATCAGAAGCAGCGACTTTATCGTTCGAATGAACCGCCGGCGCGCGGCACGCCGTCCGCCGCACCCGCTTCCGGCAGCGATCCGCTCGCCGAATTGGCCCGTCTGATCGGACAGACCGACCCGTTCTCCGAATTCGATCGGCAGAACGCGCGCCGTGCCGCTACGCCGCCGGTTGCACCGGTCGCGCCACCGCCGCCCAGTTTCGGCCCCGCCGACTATTTCGATGCACCGGCCGCCGCACCGCCCCCGCATCCAACTGCGCTGGAGCCGCCCGCTGATGCTCCTCCCAGCCGCACGCGCCAGCCTTACGCCGCCGGCAGTCTCTATCCGGCTGCAAGCGAGGCGGACGGCCATCCCGCCGGCGAACACGCCGGCTTCGAGCCAGCGCCCTATCATCCGAGCAATGCGCAACACGGGGCCGAGGAAGAGACCTTCTACGAGGATGGACACCCGCCAAAACGGCGCATGGGCATCATGGCAATCGCCGCCGTCTTTGCATTGGCAGTGGTCGGAACCGCCGGCGCCTTCGGCTATCGCGCGATCTTCGGCGCATCCCGTTCTTCTACCCCGCCGCCTGTGATCAAGGCCGATACCGCGCCGAGCAAGATCGTGCCGGCGGCCGCCAGCAAAGCGCCCAACAAGCTGATCACCGATCGTGTCGGCGATCACGCCCAGGACGAAAAACTGGTGTCGCGCGAGGAAAAGCCGGTCGAGATCACAGCGGCCGAGGTTAAGACCAATCCAGCCATTGCGGTGGTACCGCCGCCGCAAGGCGGCGTCGCGCCGGGCACGCCCCAGCCGGCACCCGGCAGCGGAGTCATCTCCAGCGAGCCGAAGAAAATCCACACCATCGCCATCCGTCCGGACCAGTCCGGCATGGGCGCCGACCAATCGGTGGTGCCCGCCGCGCCGGCTCCGCCGCCCGCACCGGCGCAGACGCCGGCGCCAGCGCCAGCGCCAGTCAAGCAGGCAGCCGCGCCGCCGCAGGTCGCCAACAATCCTCCCGTTGTAACCAATCCGGCGCAAGCCGCTGCGCCCGCGCACCGCACGACCGCGACGGTGTCTCGTAACGCGCCGCTCTCGCTGAACCCGAATGCGCCGCCTGAGAGGGCTCCCATGCGCACCGCAGCGGTGGCCGCGCCTGCGGCCAAGACAGCCCAGGCTGCCGGCGGCTATGCCGTACAGGTATCGTCGCAACGGAGCGAAGCCGACGCACAGGCCGCGTTCCGAAATCTGCAAGCCAAATTCCCTAAACAGTTGGGTGACCGGAAAGCCTTGATCCACAAAGTTGATCTGGGAGCCAAGGGCACCTTTTACCGCGCCATGGTGGGGCCGTTCGCCAACGCCAACGAGGCGGGCGAGTTGTGCAACGGCCTCAAGGCGGCCGGCGGGCAGTGCCTTATCCAGCGAAATTAGCGCGGCTTTGCTTGAACTTAACGTAGGCACGGGGTAATCCGCGCCGATGGCGGCGCGCGCATTCATTACCGGTTTGAGCGGGCTTAACGTCACCGCCAATGAGCGCGCGTTTCTCCGCGAGGCCCAGCCTTGGGGCCTGATCATCTTCAAGCGAAACATTAATAAGCCACATCAAGTCAATGAACTAACAAGATCATTTAGAGACGCAGTTGGCTGGGAAGCGCCCGTCCTGATCGACCAAGAGGGAGGTCGTGTGCAGCGGCTCGGCCCGCCGCACTGGCCGGCCTATCCACCCGGCGCGCGCTATGGCGCGCTCTACGATCAAGAGGTTTCGCGTGGTCTTTCGGTTGCTCGGCTCGGAGGTCACTTGATCGCGGCAGATCTCAGTGTTCTTCGGATCGATGTCGACTGCCTACCTCTGGCCGATGTTCTGGCGCCCGGCGCCGACCCCGTGATCGGCGACCGCGCCTATGGGTCGGAGCCGGGCAAGGTCGCGGCCATCGCTGCGGCGATCGCGGAAGGCCTGCTGGCCGGCGGCGTCCTGCCGGTGCTCAAGCACCTGCCGGGGCACGGCCGCGCCACGGCGGACAGCCACCTCAAGCTGCCGGTGGTCGATACCGACCGGGCCACCCTGGAAGCCACCGATTTTGCCGCGTTCCGGCCGCTCGCCGGCCTGCCGCTCGGGATGACCGCACATGTTGTGTTTTCCGCCATCGACCCCGATGCACCGGCCACCACTTCGGTCACAATGGTGCGCGAAGTGATTCGCGGGTTTATTGGATTCCGGGGCCTGCTGATGAGCGACGACGTCTCGATGAAGGCGCTGTCCGGCACGATCGCGGAGCGCAGCCGCGCGGCGTTTGCCGCCGGATGCGACGTCGTGCTCCACTGCAACGGCGAGCTCGGCGAGATGGCCGCGGTCGCCGGCGAGGCGTCGGCGCTGCAGGGGGATGCGGCGAAGCGTGCCGAGGCGGCGCTGGCGCAGCGCAAGGCACCGGAGGTCTTCGACGTGAATGCCGCGCGCAAGATTTTCACGCAGATGGTGGCGAGCGAGCAGCCGCCGCCGCAACGGAAGACCGGTTCATGACGCCCGAGGATTTTGACACCACGCTGGAAACCGATCGCGGCACCACCGAGCCGGCGATGATCGTTGACGTGGAGGGCTTCGAAGGCCCGCTCGATCTCTTGCTCGCGCTGGCGCGCACGCAAAAAGTGGATCTGGCGAAAATCTCGATCCTCGCGCTGGCCGACCAGTATCTCAATTTCATCGAAGCGGCGCGCCAGTTGCGGCTCGAACTCGCCGCCGATTATCTGGTGATGGCGGCCTGGCTGGCTTACCTGAAATCGCGACTGCTGCTGCCGGAATCGGTGCCGGGCGAGGGGCCGAGCGCGGAGGAAATGGCGCTGGCATTGGCTCATCGTTTGCGCCGGCTGGAAGCGTTCCGCGACGTGGCGACCCGCCTGATGGGGCGGCCGCAGCTCAACCGCGACGTCTTCGCGCGCGGCGCGCCCGAGCCGATCGACGAGATCAAGCAGTCGGAATGGACCGCGACGCTGTACGATCTGCTCAGCGCCTATGCCACGCAACGCGCGCGCAGCGCGCTCTCGCGCGTGCGCTTCAAGAAGCGCACGGTGTGGTCGCTGGCGGAAGCGCGCGCCGCGCTGGAGCGGTTGATCGGCATGTCGACCGACTGGTCGCGCATCGACTCGTTCCTGATTTCCTATGTGGTCGAGCCCGCGCTGGCGGCGACCGTGATGGCGTCCTCGTTCGCTTCCGCGCTCGAACTGGTGCGCGAAGGGGTCGCCGAGATTCATCAGAAAGAGTCGTTCGCGCCGATCTACATGCGCAAGCGGGCTGGCATGAACGGAAGTGCTGCGACGCATGACGCGCAAGAAAACGCATAAGGAGACGGAGTCGATGCCAAGCGTGGCCAAGAAGCTCGTTATTGTCCAAAACAACGACGCGCCGGCCGCCGAAGCGGTTGCCGCGTCAGCGGAACCCGCCGCGCGGCCGGAAGGATTGCGGTTGCTCGAAGCGCTGCTGTTCGCCGCCGGCCAGCCGCTCGACGAGGCGACGCTGGCGCGCCGGCTTCCCGACGGCGTGAACGTGAAAGAGGCGCTGGCCGCGCTCAAGGCCGAATACGCCACGCGCGGCGTCAATCTGGTGCGCGTCGGCAAGAAATGGATGTTCCGCACCGCCGACGATTTATCCTGGCTGCTCACCAAGGAGACCGTGGAGACGCGCAAACTCTCGCGCGCCGCGGTCGAGACGCTCGCCATCATCGCCTATCATCAGCCGGTGACGCGCGCCGAGATCGAGGAAATCCGCGGCGTCGTGGCGGCGGCCGGCACGCTCGACGTGCTCTTGCGCACCGGCTGGATCCGCCCGCGCGGGCGGCGCAAGGCGCCGGGGCGGCCGATCACCTACGGCACCACCGAGCAGTTCCTGACCCATTTCGGTCTGGAGGAGGTGGGCGATCTGCCCGGCCTCGAGGAGCTCAAAGGGGCAGGCCTGCTGGAAGGCAATCTGCCGCCGGGCTTCGCGGTTCCAATGCCGTCCGACGACAGCACCTTGCGCGACGACGAGGATCCGCTGGAGCCGGGCGATCTCGACTTAGGGTTAGCGCCGACGCCCGCGCGCGAGACCTAACGTCCGAGAACTCAAGGCAAATATCGCCGCCAGTGCGACATGAGGGCCACATTACAAAGGCCTGAAGTCCTTGTTTTTGCCGCTTCCGAAGCCTAGTTTCAGGTTCAATCACAGGCGGGACGCGCTCGTTCGAAGCCGCCGCCGCGGAGGGTTCGCCAATGGGTTCCTTAAGTATCTGGCACTGGATGATCGTCATCGTCGTGGTGATGCTTCTGTTCGGCGGCCGCGGAAAGCTGTCCAACCTGATGGGCGATTTCGCGCAAGGGATAAAGGCGTTCAAAAAGGGCATGTCGGAAGACGACAGCGCGGCGCAGGCCAAGCCCGAGCCGACCAAGACCATCGAGGCCGCCGGCACAACGCCGAAGGCGGAGACCGAGCGCGTGCGCTCCTGAGACGCTTTGCAGCGGCGGCGTGGTGACGAGCGGGTGGCATCCGCGCCCCGGGAGTTGATCTATCCATGTTCGGTCTTAACTGGGGCGAGGTCATCGTCATCGGCATCGTCGCGCTGATCGCGATCGGGCCCAAGGAGCTGCCAACCGTTCTGCGCACGCTCGGCCAGTGGATGGGCAAAGTCCGTCGCATGGCCAACGAATTCCAGAGCCAGTTCAACGAAGCGCTGCGCGAGGCCGAATTCGCCGACCTCAAGAAGCACGCCGACGATATTTCAAGCTCGGTAAGCGAGATCGGGCAGATCGATCCGCTCGCCGACGTGCAGAAGGACGTCGAGCGCGAGTTCGCGACGGTCGATCCGGCGGCGGAGGTCCATGCATCGGCGACGCCCGCCGTGGACGCGGAAAACCCGGCGCCGGCCGCTCTGCCGGACTCAGCCCCGCCGCCGCAAGTCGAGTTGCCGCCGCCGGAGCCGCCGGTTTCCGTCACCGCTGAAGATTTCACGCCCGCCGCGCCGCCGCCCGCCCAGAAAGCCGGGAGCGGCGCATGAGCGATCAGGACGAAGCGGAGATCGAGGCCACCAAGGCGCCCTTGCTCGATCATCTGATCGAGCTGCGCTCGCGCCTGATCAAGGCGCTCATCGCCTTCGGCCTGATGTTCGCGCTCTGCTTCGTGTTCGCCAAGGACATCTACAATGTCCTAGTCTGGCCGTTCCTGTGGGTGGCGGGGCCGGAAAATTCCAAATTCATCTACACCGCGCTGCTCGAATATTTCATCACGCAACTCAAGCTGGCGATGTTCGGCGCCGCCTTCCTGTCGTTCCCGGTGGTTGCGGCGCAGATCTACATGTTCGTGGCGCCCGGGCTCTACCGCAACGAACGCAAGGCGTTTCTGCCCTATCTGATCGCGACGCCGTTTTTCTTCACGCTCGGCGCGATGGTGGTCTATTTCCTGGTGTTCCCGATGTTGGTGCGCTTCTCGCTGCACATGCAGCAGCCGGGCGATGCGCACGACGCGACCATCACGCTGCTGCCGAAAGTCGGCGAATATCTCTCGCTGATGATGACACTGGTGCTCGCCTTCGGCGTGGCGTTCCAGCTGCCGGTGATCCTGACGCTGCTCGGCCGCGTCGGACTGGTCACCTCCGACCAGCTCAAGTCCAAGCGGCGCTATTTCATCGTCGGCGCCTTCATCGTGGCCGCCATCCTGACGCCGCCCGACGTGCTCAGCCAGATGTCGCTGGCGGTGCCGTTGATGCTGCTGTTCGAGGGCTCGATCTGGTCGGTACGCATCGTGGAGAAAAAGGCGAAGGCCGAGGAAGCCGCCAAGGCGGCGGCCGAAGCGGCCGCAGCCAAGCCGGCGGAGTAGGGCGGTATTGACTCCGTCATGCCCGGCTTTATGCCGGGCATCCACGCCTTGCTCCGCACAAGAAAGGCGTGGATGGCCGGGACAAGCTCGGCCATGACAAGGTAAAACGCCACGCCATGTACGACATCAAATGGATTCGCGAGCATCCGGAGGCTTTCGACCGTGGGCTGACGCGGCGCGGGCTGGAGCCGCTGTCGGACCACTTGAAATCGATTGACGAACGCAGGCGCGCTATCATCAGGGTTCTCGAAGGTTTTCAGTCAAAACGTAATTCAGCGTCGAAGGAAATCGGCGAAGCCAAAAAGAACAAGGACGAGGCCAGGGCGCGGCAGTTGATGGCTGAAGTGGCCGCAGCCAAGGAGTCGATTCCAAGGCTTGAGGCGGAGCAGAAGGCGGCTGACCACGAGTTAAACAAGGCGCTGGCAGAAATTCCCAATCTGCCCCTCGATGACGTGCCGGACGGCAGGGACGAGCACGGCAACGTCGAGCATCACAAATCCGGCACGAAGCGCGACTATTCGTTCAAGCCCAAGCAGCATTTTGAATTGGGCGAAGCGCTCGGCATGATGAATTTCGAGTTGGCGGCCAAATTATCCGGCGCGCGCTTCGTAGTATTGCAGAGGGGACTGGCGCGGATGGAGCGTGCGCTCGGGCAGTTCATGCTCGACGCGCACACTGCTGAGGCCAAAAAGAATCCTGGTGGAGTTGAGGTTGGTGGCTATACCGAGGTCAATCCGCCGCTGTTGGTGCGTGATGATGTGATGTTTGGCACTGCGCAATTGCCGAAGTTCCACGACGACCAATTTGCTGCTTTTCCTGAACCAATCTTAAGAACAAATTTTCTCAGAGACTTAGAACGGCAAAGTAATTACATGCTCGATTTCGCCGAACAGCACGGGATAGAGAAGGCGAGAACGATTAAAGTTGCAGATGTGCAGCTAACGCCGGACCCTGGCCGATTCTGGCTCATCCCGACCGCCGAAGTGCCGCTCACCAATCTCGTGCGCGAATCCATCGTCGAAGAATCTGCGCTGCCGATACGGCTCACCGCCTGCACGCCGTGCTTCCGCGCCGAAGCCGGCGCTGCCGGTAAGGACACCCGCGGCATGATCCGCCAGCATCAGTTCACCAAGGTAGAACTGGTCTCGATCGTCACGCCGGAAAAATCCAAGGAAGAGCACGAGCGCATGCTAGCCTGCGCCGAGGATGTGCTGAAAAAACTTGAATTGCATTATCGCGTGGTCACGCTCTGCACCGGCGACATGGGCTTCGCCGCGCAAAAGACGTACGACATCGAGGTCTGGCTGCCGGGCCAGAACATGTATCGCGAGATTTCCTCCTGCTCCAACTGCGGCGAGTTCCAGGCGCGCCGCATGAACGCGCGCTACCGCGGCAAGGACGGCGTCAAGCACTTGCACACGCTCAATGGCTCGGGCGTCGCCGTCGGCCGCGCGCTGATCGCGGTGATGGAGAATTACCAGGACGAGAACGGCGCGATCGTGGTGCCGGAGGCGCTCAAGCCCTATATGGGCGGGATAACCAAGATCGAGCGGGCGTAATGCGTATCCTCATCACCAACGACGACGGCATCCACGCGCCGGGACTCGATGCCTGCGAGACAATCGCGCGCGCGCTGTCGGACGATATCTGGATCGTCGCGCCGGAGAGCGATCAGTCCGGCGTGTCGCATTCGCTCTCGCTCAACGATCCGCTGCGCCTGCGCGAGATCAGCGAGCGGCATTTCGCGGTCAAGGGCACGCCGACCGATTGCGTGATCATGGGCGCGCGCCATCTGATGAAGGACATGCCCGACCTGGTGCTGTCCGGCGTCAACCGCGGCCGCAACGCCGCCGAGGATGTCACCTATTCGGGCACGGTGGCCGGCGCCATGGAAGGCACCGTGCTCGGCATCCCGTCGTTTTCGCTGTCGCAGGCTTACGCGTTCTCCACCCGCCACACGCCGCATTGGGAGACCGCGATCAAATTCGCGCCCGATCTGATCCGCCGCGTGCTCAAGACCGGCATGCCGCGCGACGTACTGGTCAATGTCAATTTTCCCGATTGTCCGCCGGATGAGGTCGCCGGCGTCGCCGTCGTCACCCAAGGCAAGCGCGACCAGGAACTGCTGCGCATCGACGCGCGCCACGACGGGCGCGGCAATCCCTATTTCTGGATCGCGTTCGGCCGCGGCGGCATTGCCGGAGCGGCGAACGGCAGCGATCTGGCCGCGCTCAACGAGAAGCGCATCGCGATCACGCCCTTGCGGCTCGACCTCACCGACGAGCCGTTCATGACCAAACTGGCAGAAGTTTTTGGTTAGCGCATGATCCCGAAAAATGGGAACCGGTTTTCGGATAAGATCATGCGCCCATCAAATCAATCCGCCGCCAGCAAACCGTCGAGCATGGCTTTGAGCTGCTCGGCCTGGAACGGTTTCTGCAGCGTCGGGTGGCCGCGATAGGATTCAGGCAGGCTGTGTTCGCCGTAGCCGGTGACGAACACGAACGGCAGGCCGCGCTTGGCCAGAATGTCCGCGACCGGAAAGATCTCCTCGCCGTCGAGATTGACGTCGAGAACGGCGGCGGTGAAATCGCCGTTGGCCGCCAGCTCGTTCGCCTCGGCCATGGTGCCGACCGCGGCCGCCACGTCGTAGCCGAGGTCGGCGAGCATGTCTTCCAGCAGCATGCGAATGAGATATTCATCCTCGACCACAAGAAAGCGTGCGGTCGTTATCGCGGCTTCGTTCATCGCAAGGTCCCGCTCCACAACGTCTGTGCGTAGCGCCGGGTTCCACGCAAGACGCTACCGCTCAGCCGGGAAGTTTACATGAATCGCCGGCGAACGTGCTAAATTCGCGCGGGATGAGGGGTGGGCCGTGCCGACAGGATCCTATAACGGGCAAGACGAAGACCGCATGGAATTCCTGCTGACGTTGCGGCGGCGCGGCATCAGCGATCAGGCGGTGTTGCGGGCCATGGACGAGGTGCCGCGCGGGCAGTTCGTCGAGTCGGAATTCGCCGACCGCGCCTATGCCGACCAGGCGCTGCCGATCGAGTGCGGGCAGACCATCAGCCAGCCTTATGTGGTGGCCTATATGACCGAGCAGCTCGCGGTGCGGCCGCATCATCGCGTGCTGGAGGTGGGCACCGGCTCGGGCTACCAGGCCGCGGTGCTCTCGCGCCTGGCGCGCGAGGTGGTGAGCATCGAGCGCTATCGCACGCTCGCCGAGCAGGCGAGGGGCAGGCTTGCCGCGCTCGGCTACGGCAATGTCGAGGTCGTGGTTGGCGACGGCTTTGCCGGGGTGCCGGCCAAGGCGCCCTACGATCGGATCGTCGTCACCGCCGCCGCCGAGCAGGTGCCGCAGACCTTGCTCGATCAACTGGCCGATGATGGGATGATGGTTTTACCGCTCGGGCCGCATGGCGGATCGCAACACATTATCAAGCTTACCAAATCGAAAACGGGAATCGCCCGCGAAAACCTGATTGGGGTGCGATTCGTGCCGTTATTGCCCGGACAAGCGCAAGAGTTGTGACTCTTGCTGTGGCATTTCTGCCGGGCGCGAAGCGCGACGAAACGAAACAGTAATCCTTAAAACCTTATTTACCCGCGGCTGGTTTAGTTCGAAGTCTACTTTTGTTACGTATGAGTGAGTAACCACATGTCGCACTTCAACGTGCCGTCTCGCTCGCGTGTCTGGCTGCGAGTGGTGCTCCCCGCTCTCGTGGGTGTCGCCGCCGCCGGTTGCTCGAACTCCGCGCGCTTCGATTCCAATCCCTTCGCCAGCAATGCGCAGGCGCCGCAACAAGAGGTCACCGGCTCGATCTCGCCGCGCCCAGTGTCCCGCGTTGAGGCGCAGCCGCTGCCGGCGCCGAGCCGGCCCGCCACGGTCGCCGTGACGGGCGTTGCCAGCGGCGCCCAGGGCCTGGGCGCCTACCGGCCCGGGACGACACCCGAGTACACCGGAGCGGTGGCCACCCATCGCGCGCCGCCGACGCCGCCGGCCGGGCATTGGACCTGGGACGGCGGTTCACCGGTGACGGTCGCATCCGGCGAAACGATTGAGTCCATCGCACGCAAATACGGCGTGCCGGCGTCCGCCATCATGGAGACCAACGGCTTCCGCGAAGGTGCCGCGCTGCGACCGGGCCAGCGCGTCGTTATCCCGCGCTATGTCTCGGCCAGCGCAGCCCATGCGCCGGCGCCGCAGGTGTCGGTGCCACCGGCAGCCGCGCCGCCGCGCATCGCCGAAAACGTGCATGTGGTCGAGCCCGGCGAGAGCATGATGGGCATCGCGCGCAAGCACGGCGTTTCACTCATGGCCTTGGCGCGCGCCAACAACATTCAGCCCTATGCCAAGATCAGTATGGGCGACCGCTTGAAGCTTCCCGGCGGCCGTCCGCTCGCCGCGCATCAGCCGGCGGCGCCCGCGCCGCAGGTGGCGCAACCGCGCACGGTTCCGGTCGAGAGGGTCGCCAGCACGCCGGTGCAGAATGCGCGCATCGCCACGCCCGAACCCCACACCAACACGGAAATCGTGACCAAGACCACGGAAGCGGTGGGCAGCATGCCGAGCTTCCGCTGGCCGGTGAAGGGCCGCATCATCGCCGGCTTCGGCCCGCGCCCGAACGGCGGGCAGAACGACGGCATCAATCTGGCGGTGCCGGAAGGCACGCCGATCAAGGCAGCCGATGAAGGCATCGTTGCCTACGCGGGTAGTGAACTGAAGGGCTACGGCAATCTGGTGCTGATCCGCCACGCCAACGGTTACGTGTCGGCCTATGCGAACGCGAGCGAAATCCTGGTCAAGCGCGGCGACACCATCAAGCGCGGGCAGGTGATCGCGCATGCCGGGCAGACCGGCAACGTGACCTCGCCGCAGCTGCATTTCGAAATCCGCAAGGGCTCGACCCCGGTCGATCCGGAGAAGTATCTCGGCGGGGCTTGATCCGCATACCGCTTGTCCCGCACAAGCGGGGACCCATTCTGTTTCTGGATTCCCGCATTCGCGGGAATGAGCGATTGGATGTGCGCGCTAGTCCTTCAGCGCCACGCCGAGGCGGCCGGCCAGATCCTGCACGAATTGCCAGGCGACGCGGCCGGAGCGCGAGCCGCGCGTGGTCGACCATTCCAGCGCGTCGCGGTGCAGCGCTTCGCCGCGCGCCGGAATCTTGTAGTGCGCGATATAGCCCTCGACCATCGCGAGATATTCGTCCTGGCTGCAGCGGTGGAAGCCGAGCCAGAGTCCGAAGCGGTCGGAGAGCGACACTTTCTCTTCCACCGTCTCGCCCGGATTGATCGCGGTCGAGCGTTCGTTTTCCATCATGTCGCGCGACATCAGATGGCGGCGGTTCGAGGTGGCGTAGAAAATCACATTGTCCGGACGGCCCTCGATGCCGCCTTCCAGCAGCGCCTTGAGCGACTTGTAGGTGGTGTCCTCGGTGTCGAACGACAGGTCGTCGCAGAACACGATGAAGCGATAGGGCGCGCCGCGAATAATTCCCATCAAGTCCGGCAAGCTTTCGATGTCCTCGCGGTGGATCTCGATGAGCTTGAGCGGAACGTTCTTGCCTTGGCGCGCCAGTGTAGCGTTGACGCCGGCATGCGACGCCTTCACTAGCGACGATTTGCCCATGCCGCGTGCGCCCCACAGCAGCGCGTTATTGGCGGGCAGCCCTTTGGCGAAGCGCTCGGTGTTCTCGACCAGCACGTCGCGCACGCGGTCGATGCCCTTGAGCAGCGACATCTCGACGCGGTTGACGCGCTTGACCGGCGCGAGCCGGCGTCCGTCGGGCTGCCAAATGAAGGCGTCGGCGCCGGTGAAATCGGGCGCGAGCGTACGTTGGGGCGCCAGCCGTTCGAGCGCATCGGCAATGCGTGCGAGAATGGCGCCGCTATCCGCCGGCCGAGCAGCGGAGGATGCCTTGGCTTTAACCTTTGACGGATGATTTTGACTTCGATTTGGCCATGGAGCGTACTTTCGGGAATTGTGCTGCTCTTAGCGGGGTGGCGTTGCCCCCGCAAGCGGGCAGCCGCGAAAACGGCCAAAAATGGCCGGTTTTAAGGGGTCTTGCGGCGTTGCAATTGGAGCGGTGGCCGCTATAGTCCGCGCGAAATTACACGTTTGATGCCGGGCCGGAAACGCGCGCCCGGCGCACCCCTAAAAACCAAGCAAGGGAAGCTTCGATGTTCATTTCGACCGCGTTCGCGCAAGGATCGCTGTTCGGCGGAGCGGGCGGCGATAGCGGCAACATGATGATGTCGCTGCTGCCGTTCGCGCTGATCTTCGTCATCATGTATTTCCTGATCCTGCGTCCGCAACAGAAGCGGGTGAAGCAGCACGCGGAATTGGTCAAGAACGTTCGGCGGGGCGATACCGTCATCACCAATGGCGGGCTCGTCGGCAAGGTCACCAAGGTGATCGACGACGATCAGATCGAAATCGAAATTGCGGACGACGTGCGCATCCGCCAGATGCGGCAGATGATCACCGAAGTTCGCGCCAAGGGTGAACCGGTGAAGGACGAGGCGGCGGCCGGCTAATCGCCGCCGGCGACGGTCTACAACGCCAGTTTTCCGGATTAAGTCGGGACGTCATGCTTTATTTCACGCGCTGGAAGGCGGGGGCGATCGTTCTCACGGCATTGTTCATTTGCCTGTTCGCCGTTCCTAACTTTCTGCCCGATAAGATGGTGGCGAGCTGGCCGAAATGGGCGCAGCGCCATGTTGTGCTCGGCCTCGACCTGCAGGGCGGCTCGCACATCCTGCTTGAGGTCGATACCAAAGCGGTGCGCAAGGAGATGCTGGAGACGCTGCGCGACGACATGCGCCGCGTTCTGCGCGAAGCGCGCGTCGGCTATACTGGATTGGTCGTGCGCGGCAACAGCGCCGAGGTGCGCATCCGCGAGGGCGCCAATGCGGATCAGGCGCTCGAGAAACTGCGCACGCTGTCGCAGCCGCTCGGCGGACTCTTAAGCGCCACCGGACAGCGCAACATCGACGTCAGCAGCGAAGCGGGCGGGCTGATCAGGCTCGCGCTGACCGACCCCGCAATCGTCGAGCGCGTGCGCCAGTCGGTCGATCAGTCGATCCAGATCATCGAGCGGCGCGTCAACGAGCTCGGCACCGTGGAACCGCTGATCCAGCGCGAAGGCACCGAGCGCATTCTGGTCCAGGTGCCCGGCCTGCAGGATCCGACCCGGCTCAAGCAACTGCTCGGCAAGACGGCGAAACTCGATTTCCGCATGGTCGACACCGGGTCGTCGGCGGAACAAGCGCAGCAAGGCCAAGTGCCGCCGGACGACGATCTACTATTCAGCTCAAGCCAGGCCAAGACGCCGTTTCTGGTCGAGAAGCGCGTGCTGGTCTCGGGCGGCGACTTGACCGACGCGCAGCCGGGCTTCGATCAGCGCACCAGCGAGCCGATCGTGTCGTTCCGCTTCAACACGAGCGGCGCGCGCAAATTCGCGCAGGTGACGCAGGAAAACGTCGGCAAGCCCTTCGCCATCGTGCTCGACAACGAGGTGATCTCGGCGCCGGTGATCCGCGAGCCGATCCTCGGCGGCTCCGGGCAGATTTCCGGCAGCTTCACGGTGCAGAGCGCCAATGATCTCGCCATCCTGTTGCGCGCCGGCGCCTTGCCCGCGCCGCTTACCATTATCGAGGAGCGCACGGTCGGCCCCGGCCTCGGCGCCGACTCGATCGCCAAAGGCAAGATATCGTCCTATGTCGGGGCGGCGATGGTGATCATCTTCATGCTCGCCACCTACGGGCTGTTCGGGCTGTTCGCCAATATCGCGGTGGCGATCAACGTCGCCATGATCTTCGGCGTGTTGTCGATGCTCGACGCCACGCTGACGCTGCCCGGCATCGCCGGCATCGTGCTCACCGTCGGCATCGCGGTGGACTTAAACGTCCTGATCTATGAGCGTATCCGCGAGGAAGTGCGCGGCGGCCGCACGCCGATCAACGCCATCGACGCCGGCTTCACCCGCGCGCTCGCCACCATCCTCGATTCCAATATCACCACCTTCATCGCCGCCGCGGTGCTGTTCTATATCGGCACCGGCCCGGTGCGCGGCTTTGCCGTCACGCTCGGCATCGGCATCATCACCACGGTGTTCACCGCCTTCACCCTGACGCGGCTGATCGTCGCCACCTGGGTACGTTGGCGGCGCCCGCAACGCGTGCCCATTTGAGGTAAACGCCCGTGCGCCTGCTTCGTATCGTACCCGACAACACCAAATTCGATTTCATGCGCTTCCGGCGCATTAGCTTTCCTATTTCCGCGCTGATGTCGATCCTGGCGATTTCGCTCTATTTCTTCCATGGACTGAATTTCGGCATCGACTTCAAGGGCGGCACGCTGATTGAAGTGCAGACCAAGGCAGGCGCAGCCGATCTCGCGACTATGCGCTCAACGCTCGGTGCGTTGGGTCTGGGCGAGGTGCAGTTGCAGCAATTCGGCGCGCCCGATGACGTGCTGATTCGCATCGCCGAGCAGCCCGGCGGCGACGCCGCGCAGCAGCAGGCGGTGACCAAGGTGCGCGACGCGCTCGGCAGCGCGGTCGATTATCGCCGGGTCGAGGTGGTCGGCCCGCGCGTATCGGGCGAATTGCTGTCCTATGGGGTGATCGGGCTGGGCTTAGCGATCTTGTGCATCCTGGTTTACCTGTGGTTCCGCTTCGAGTGGCAATTCGCGCTCGGCGCCATGATCGCCAACGTGCACGACATCGTGCTCACCATCGGCTTCATGTCGATCACGCAGATCGACTTCGACCTCACCAGCATCGCGGCGCTGCTCACGATTCTCGGCTATTCGCTCAACGATACGGTGGTGATTTACGATCGTATCCGCGAGATGCTGCGGCGCTACAAGAAGATGCCGATGCCGGAGCTGCTTAACGCCTCGGTGAACCAGACGCTGTCGCGCTCGGTGATCACCCACGTGACCGTCAGCTTGGCGCTGCTGTCGTTGCTGTTGTTCGGCGGACAGGCGATCCACTCATTCACCGCCACCATGATGTTCGGCGTGGTGCTGGTCGGCACCTATACGTCGGTGTTCATCGCATCGCCGATCCTGATCTATCTCGGCGTCGGCCGCGGCGGCGACGCGCTCACCCGCGCGGCCGGCACGTCGAAAGAAAAGCCCTGACGATGGCGGCTGGCGTCGACGCGCGGCATTTGCCTTACCCGGCATTGATCGATGCCTATGGCAATGGCGGCTTCCGCTTCGCCGACATGTCGCACCGCGGCTCGCTGCTCTGCCTGCCGGACGGCATTTGGGCCTGGCCGGTCAGAGCTGTGAGCGAACTCACCGAAGCGTCGCTGGCGCCGGTATTCGAACGGGCGCAGTTGCTCGATTTGTTCCTCATCGGCGCCGGGCGCGATCCTTTCGCGCTGCCGGAACCGCTGCGGGCGCGCTTCCGTGCCCTGTCGATATCGGTTGATTGCCTGGGCACCGGGCCGGCGGCGCAGACCTACAATATCCTGCTGGGCGAAAAGCGCCGCGTCGGCGCGGGACTGATCGCGGTCGAGTGATCTACACTACGGCTATGCAGAGCAATTTCGAATACTGCGCCGCGCTGGTGCGTGAAGCCGACCGCGACCGCTATCTCGCCACGCTGTTCGCGCCGGCCGAACATCGCGATGCGCTGTTCGCGCTTTATGCCTTCAATGTTGAAATCGCGCGGGTGCGCGATCTGGCGCGCGAGCCGTTGCCGGGGGAAATCCGCTTGCAATGGTGGCGCGAGGCGCTCGCCGGCGAACGCGCCGGCGAAGCCGCCGCGCATCCGGTGGCGGCGGCACTGATGGCAACCCTGTCACGCTATCGATTTGTTGCGACGCCGCTGCTCGAACTGATCGACGAGCGCATATTTGATCTCTACGACGAGCCGATGGCGACGATCGGCGCTCTGGAATTATACGCGATCCGAACGCAATCGCCGATTTTCGCCATGGCGGCCGGGATTCTAAAGGCCGGCGCTGTGCCGTCCGAACTATTCACGCTGGATGCCAGCGTGGCCTCCACGATTGCAGGAATTCTGCGAAACTTTGGACTGCATACATCGCGTCGGCAGCTTTATGTGCCGCAGGAAATTATGGACCGGCATCAGGTCCAGCCGGCCGATATTTTTGCAGAGCGCGTGAGCGTGCCGTTGCTTGCCGCGCTGGCCGAGATGCGCGCCATTGCAGGCCGCCATCTCGCCGCTGCGCAAGAAAAGCTGATATCGGCGCCGGCGGAAATCCTGCCAGCGTTTCTGCCGGTGGCGGTGGTCGGTCCGCAGCTGCGTCGCATGAAACGGCCCGGCTATCAGCCGTTCGCGGCCCAGCAGGTTTCACCGTTGCGCCGGCAATGGCTGCTGTGGCGCGCGGCGCGCGATCCGAGCCGGATTTTTAGAAGTTGAATTGACCTCTTCTGTCGTCCCCGCGAAAGCGGGGACCCATACGCCTCGGCAATTCGAGCGGACACGGAGTATGGGTT
The DNA here is from genome assembly GCA_963739075.1 of uncultured Alphaproteobacteria bacterium. GTDB lineage: Bacteria > Pseudomonadota > Alphaproteobacteria > Rhizobiales > Xanthobacteraceae > Pseudolabrys. The sequence continues at coordinate 109,240 of CAVTZC010000011.1, forward strand.
CCGGGTCTCGCTTATGCTCGCCCGGGACGACTGTGAAAGATCATTCCGCCGCGGCCGCAGATATCTCGCCGGAAATCCAACGATCGAGATCGGCGAGTGCGCGGTGGCTGAGGCCGCTCTTGCGCGCCAGGTTCTTGGCCGAGCCGCGGCCGAATTTGCGACCTTGCGCGTCGTACGTAGGCGTTTCGCCCAGCGGCGGAAACAGCCCGAAGTTCACGTTCATCGGTTGGAACGAGGAGGGGCCGGCGTCGATGGTCTCGATATGGCCGCCGGTGATGTGCGCGAGCAGCGCGCCATGCGCCGTGGTCGGCGGCGGCGACGTCAACGCCTCGCCGCGTCGCTCGGCGGCAGCAAAACGCGCGGCGATCAGGCCGATGGCGGCGGACTCCACGTAACCCTCGCAGCCGGTGATCTGGCCGGCGAAACGCCAGCGCGGATTGGCCTTCAGCCGCAGCGTCGCATCGAGCAGCTTGGGCGAATTGAGGAAAGTATTGCGGTGCAGGCCGCCGAGCCTGGCGAATTCAGCGTTCTGCAGGCCGGGAATGCTGCGGAAGATGCGCGCCTGCTCGCCGTGCTTCAACTTGGTCTGGAAGCCGACCATGTTGAACAGCGTGCCGAGCTTGTTGTCCTGGCGTAATTGCACGACGGCGTAGGCCTTCACGTCCGGCTGGCGCGGATTGGTGAGGCCGAACGGCTTCATCGGACCGTGGCGCAACGTCTCGCGCCCGCGCTCGGCCATCACCTCGATCGGCAGGCAGCCGTCGAAATAGGGCGTGGCGGCTTCCCAATCGTGGAACACGGTCTTATCGCCGGCGAGCAGCGCGTCGATGAAGGCGTCATATTGCTCTCGCGAGAGCGGGCAGTTGATGTAGTCGGCGCCGGAGCCGCCGGGACCGGCTTTGTCATAGCGCGATTGGAACCATGCCTGTTCGAGATCGATGCTGTCGCGATGCACGATCGGGGCGATGGCATCGAAGAAAGCGAGCGCGTCTTCGCCCGTGAGCGTGCGGACGGTCGCGGCGAGATCGGGCGAGGTGAGCGGACCGGTCGCGATGATGACGCTGTCCCAATCCTCCGGCGGCAGCACGACTTCGCCGCGTTGCAGCGTGATCAGCGGCTGCGCGGCCAGCGCCGCCGACACAGCGGCGGAAAATCCGTCGCGGTCGACTGCCAGCGCGCCGCCGGCCGGCACCTGATTGGCATCGGCCGCGCGCATCACTAGCGAGCCGAGCCGGCGCATCTCCGCATGCAGCAGGCCGACAGCGTTATGGTCCTTGTCGTCGGAACGGAACGAGTTGGAGCAGACCAATTCAGCGTAGCCGTCGGTCTTGTGCGCGGCGGTCGCCCGCAGCGGCCGCATCTCATGCAGCACCACCGGCACGCCGGCCTGCGCGAGCTGCCAAGCGGCTTCCGAGCCGGCGAGGCCGCCGCCGATGATATTGACAGGCTTGATGGTCATGGCCGGAACCTAGGCGTCGGGCAGAGCCACGGCAACGGCTGTAAAACGAAAACGCCCGCGGCGAGCGCGGGCGCTTTTCAAGCGAATGAGGGAACGCTTAGTAGGGGTGCGCGGCGTTCCACGCCACCCGATGGATATCGGAACGGCTGATGCCGATGTCGGCGAGCTCGCGATCACCCAGGCGGGACAGTTCGGTCAGGCTCTGGTTGTAACGCTTCCACTGCCGGATCAGGCGGACAAGATTGGCAAACATAGCGAGGCTCTTTCTCGTGAATCCGGCCTTGCGCCGGAGATTTGATTTGCCCGCAAAATAGGGATGTTCGCGAACTTGAAAAGCAATAATGTTGCGCCGCAGCAATGCGTAAATTGCATACCTTAAGCAACTGATTTTTAAGAGGAATGGCAGTTTTCGGGCATGTTCGTCCGCAAGAATGGGCCGTTTGCCCTGCGTCGCCTGCATCCCGGTCGTCGAAAACCCCAGATCGGGACCACATCGTGTAGATTGCCCGCCCGAACGGGCAGGAAAACGATGAAAATCCATCTGTGCAGTGCTGCAGTCATCGCCGGGGTGCTAGCGTTGGCCGCAACGACGGCGAATGCGGCCGAGATCAAGGTGCTGACCGCCGGCGCCTATAAGCAGGTCGTGCTCGCGCTGCTGCCCGCGTTCGAGAAGCAGACCGGCCATCAGGTGACGGTCGACAACGGCACCACCGGCCAATTGAAGAAGCGCATCGAGGGCGGCGAAGCCTTCGACCTGCTGGTGATCACGCCGGCCGTGGTCGACGAGATGATCAAGAGCGGCAAGCTCGCCGCCGGCAGCGAAGTAAAGCTCGCCAGCGTCGGAATCGGCGTGGTGGTGAAGGAGGGCGCGCCCAAGCCCGACATCAGCACGGTCGACAAGTTCAAGCAGGCGCTGCTGGCGGCCAAATCGGTCGCCTATATCGATCCGGCGAGCGGCGGCTCGAGCGGCATCTATATCGACAAGCTGCTGGTGAAACTCGGCATCGCCGACCAGATCAGGCCGAAGGCCAAACTCAAGAAAGGCGGACACGTTGCCGATCTCATCGTCAGCGGCGAGGCCGAACTCGGCATCCACCAGATCAGCGAGATCGTGCCGGTGAAGGGCGCGGCGCTGGTCGGGCCACTGCCGAAGGAAATCCAGAACACCACCATTTATGCAGCGGCCTTGAGCGCGTCGGTGAAGGACAAGGACGCGGCGATAGAGCTGATCGAGTATCTGTCGGGCCCTGACGCCGCCGCTGTGCTCAAGTCCAAGGGCATGGAGCCGGCGAAGTAAGGATACGCCTTTGTCGTTGCAAGCAGAGGCGCGCCCCCTCGACCGCCGCGTCGTCATCACCGCGCTGGGCATCGCGCAAATCCTGGCCTGGGGCACCTCGTTCTATTTTCCCGCGGTGTTCGCCGGGCCGATCGTCGCCGAGACCGGCTGGTCGCTCGGCTGGGTGGTCGGCGGCACCTCGGTCGGACTGCTGGTGGCTGGGCTGATTTCGCCGCAGGTCGGCCGAGTCATCGACGTGCACGGCGGGCGGCCGGTGTTGTTCGCAAGCTCATTGTTTTACGCCGCGGGTCTCGCCGGTATCGGCCTGGCGCCGGTGCTGCCGGTCTATCTGTTCGCCTGGGTGCTGCTCGGCATCGGCATGGGCACCGGGCTTTACGACGCGGTGTTCGCCGCGCTCGGCCGTCTTTACGGCAGCGAAGCGCGCACGCCGATCACCAATCTCACGCTGTTCGGCGGTTTCGCCAGCACGGTGTGCTGGCCGTTGAGCGCCTTCATGATCGAGCATGCCGGCTGGCGCGCCGCCTGCTTCATCTACGCCGCGCTGCATCTGTTCGTCGCGCTGCCGCTGCAAATGGCGGTGATCCGCCGCGCGCCAAAGCCTGTGGCCGCAACTGCAGCGCTAGCCGACGCGCCGCCGCCGGCAGCGCCGGCGCGTATCGCAAATGAAAGCTTGATCTTCGCGCTGCTGGCGTTGGTGCTCTCGATCGCCGCCGGCATCGGTTCGATCGTGGTCGTGCATTTGCTGATCTTCCTGCAGGCGAGGGGCGTGGACTTCGCGATTGCCGTCAGCCTCGGCACGCTGTTCGGCCCGGCGCAGGTCGGCGCCCGCGTGGTGGAACGGCTGTTCGGCAGCCGCTACCACCCGATCTGGACCATGGTCGGCTCCTGCGCGCTGATGGCGGTCGGGTTGCTGCTGCTGGTCGGCCGCTTTCCGGTCCTGGTGCTGGTGATCCTGCTCTATGGCGCCGGCTACGGCATTTCCTGGATCGGGCGCGGCACGCTGCCGCTGGCGTTGTTCGGGCCGATGCGATTTCCGCGCCTGATGGGTAAACTGGCGTTTCCAAGCCTGATCGTGCAGGCGCTGGCGCCATCGGCCGGCGCGCTGGCGATCGAAGCCAGTGGAGCCGACGCGACTATCGGGGTATTGACGCTGCTGGCGCTGATCAATGTGCTGCTGATCGGCTTATTATGGGCGGTGTGCCGGCCGCAGGCTTCGGGCGCGTGACGATGCTGACCTTGCAGACACTGCACTTCGAGGATCTCTCGGTCGGCATGACCGAGCGGCTGAACAAGACCGTGGCATCCTCCGACGTAGTCGGCTTCGCCGAGGTCACCGGCGACCGCAATCCGATTCATTTGTCGGAGCACTTCGCCGCCAAGACGCCGTTCGGCACCCGCATCGCACACGGACTTTATACCGCGAGCCTGATCTCGGCGGTGCTCGGCACGCGGCTGCCGGGTCCCGGTGCGGTCTACATTTCGCAGACGTTGAATTTCCGCGCCCCGGTGAAGATCGGCGACACCGTCGAAGTGAGCGTCGCGGTCGTGGAACTGATGCCGGAGAAATTTCGCGCGCGGCTTGCCTGCACCTGCACGGTCGATGGCGAGATCGTGCTCGACGGCGAAGCCTGGGTGAAGGTGCCCTCGCGCGCGTCCGGCGGACGCCCGCTGCCGCGTCTATAAGCGCAGACGCCGTTTGCGCTAGATCAATGTCGGCACGGAAATTGCGAACAATATAGCTCGAAACTATCGGAGCTATTGTCGTGCCGACTTTGCTGCCTGAGAAGATCCGTACAGAGGCTCGACGGGCGCGCCGTGTTCCGACGACGAGTTCGACCGAATGGCTCGGACTGTGGTCGGTGTCGCTCGGTCTGGCGGCCGTGCTGCTGGCATCGCTCGTTTATTTCGGCGGCCGCGATAGCATCGGCGCATCGTTCGTTCTGTTTGGGACAGCAGCCATCGTCGCGCTGGTCATGCGCGCCGGCGCCAATCCCAACGCCTAGCCCAGCAATCAGCTTCCCGGCGGCGGCGCGAAGAAGCAGCGCGGCGAACCGTCCGGCCGCTTGCAGCGCCAATAGGCGCCATCGGGCGAAGGCAGCGATTGGCTGTAGGGCACGACCTCGTTGACGTTTTCCTGGCGCGTCGGCCCGTCCGCCTCATTGCCGGTGACGCCCATGCCATAGGTGACTGGCCCCCGTAGCGAATAGCCGCCGGCGCCAGCCTTCACCGCACCGGGTGCAACGACGCCGCAGTCTTCGGCGCCGCAGCACCATTCGCCGGCGGGATTGCGATATGCGCCACGGCTGATCCAGGCGTCGTGGGCGATTGCGGCAACAGCTGAACAGGGACAGAACGAGCACGAGCAGTGAGCGTACCAAGTTTCGCGACATCGGTGGCCTCCTCGAAGTGGCCCGGCGCGGCGTAACTCAAGTTTCTTGTCTGCTCCTCCTTCTCCCGTAGCGGTCGCCGGCGTTGTCCGGCGCCGGCAGCCTCGTTGCGCCCAACCTTATGATCGGTTGTGACGAATCGACTGAATTGGAAAATGCTAGCACGATCCCACACTAGCTGGTGGTAAAATTGTGCAGTGCAGTATGACAGTCATGCAGCCTGAGCAGGCCGGAAACGACGCGATTTCTCGCGCCGATCGATTGTATTTTGGGCAGTGGTGCCGGCTCTTACTGGATCACCGGCGGCGTGGTAGGCGCGAGCGATGACACCGTCCTGGCAGCTTTGGCGCGACCGGCGCGGCCGCTTGTCGCCGTTGCGCATCGGCGTGCTGGCTTTGCTGTGTTTCCCGCTCGCGAAAGCGCTGGTCGATGCGCAGGCGATTATGCACGGCGCCCGCCCGCTCAACGACATGATCCATCGCGCCGGCTTCTGGGCCTTGGTGTTCCTCGGCGTGACGCTCGCGGTGACGCCATTCCGGCGCATCACGCACTACGGCAATCTGATCGACGTGCGGCGCATGCTCGGCGTCGGCGCGTTTTGCTATATCGCCGCGCATCTGTCTCTGTTTTTCACCGACCAGGGCTTCAGCCTCGGCAAGGCGGCGCATGAGATCAGCCATCGCTGGTATCTCATCGTCGGCGGCACGGCCTGGCTGGGCTTGGCGACGCTGGCGGCGACCTCGACCGACGGCATGGTGAAGCGCCTCGGCGGCATGCGTTGGCGGCGGTTGCATCAGTTGATCTATGGCATCGCGCTGCTGGCGCTCATCCATTATTTCCAGCAGACCAAGGCCGACGTCACGGTGCCGGTGTTTGCCGCCAGCCTGTTCCTGTGGCTGATCGCCTACCGGCTGGTCGCTTGGTGGCAAGGCAGCGGCGAACTGTCCACCGTGACGCTGCTTTTTTTGAGCATCGCGGTGTCGGCGCTCACCTTCATCGGCGAGGCGGTCGGCATCGGCATCGCCTTCCATGTTTCGCCGATGCGCGTGCTGGACGTGGCGTTCGACTTCTCCGCCGGCATCAGGCCGGGATGGGAAGTACTTGCCGCAGGGCTTGTGGTGGTCGCGATCGATGTTGTGACCGGGCGATTGTCCAATCGCACGGCGCGGGTGCGCGCGGTCGCCGCGGAATAGCGGGTGATCCCGAAAAGTGGGAAGCGATTTTCGGATAAGATCACTCGCAAGCGATAAAGAGGGGGCCGATGGCCACGTTCGTCGTCGCGCACGGCGCCTGGAGCGCCGGCTGGGCTTGGAAGAAGATGCATCCGCTGATGAGCGCGCGCGGGCACCGGCTGATCACGCCGACCTACACCGGCGCTGGGCGAGCGCGGGCATCTGGCGCGCCCCGCTATTGATCTCGACACGCATATTGCCGACATTCTCGGCGTCCTCAAATTCGAGGACCTTACCGATGTCAACCTGATCGGCCACTCCTATGGCGGCATGGTCGCGACCGGCGTCGCCGACCGGGCGCGCGAACGCATCGCCAAACTTATTTACATCGACGCCTTTGCGCCGCGATGACGGCGATAGCGTGATCGATCTTCTGCCGCCGGCGGCACGCGCGCAGCGCCAGGCCACGGCCGACGGCATGATCCCGCCGGTGCCGATGCCGCCGGATACCTTGTCGGAAGACCGCGCCTGGTGCGATCCGCTGCGCTTGCCGCAACCGGCCAAGACCTTCGAACAAAAACTCAAATTGCGGAATGGTGCGCTCACGCTGCCGCGCCACTACATCTATTGCACGCGCAACGCACCCGATGACCGCTTCCGGCAGTTCTACGAACGCGCCGAACGGGAAGGCTGGAGCACCAGCGAAATCGATTCAAGCCATAACCCGCACATCACGTGTCCCAAGCTGCTGGCGGAGTTGCTCGACCGGATTGCGCGCTAGATTTTGCGGCGGTCATGGGCCCAATACGCAGCGGCAGCCCTTTTGCAACTTGTCATTGACGGTGCGCTTGCGAATGGCGGCAAAGCCATGCCGCGCCGCTTGCGCCATGTCAAAGCGGAACCGCGCAAGCAGGGCTAGCGTTTTTTCAACAGTATAAGGACGCCCATGACAAAAATTGCCATCGTGGTCGGCAATCCGAAACGTGACAGCTATTGCGAGGCGCTGGGCAAAGCCTATTTGCGCGGCGCCGGGGAAGGCGGGCATGAGGCGAAGCTGTTTTTGCTCGCCGATATGATATTCGACCCGATTTTGCGCGAGGGCTACCGGCGTGAGCAGCCGCTCGAGCCCGATCTCGTTGTCGCGCGCCAAGCGTTGCAAGCCAGCGATCATTTCGTCTTCATATTTCCGCTCTGGTGCGGCGACATGCCGGCGATCATGAAGGGCTTCATCGAGCGCGTGCTGCAGCCGGATCTGCTGGTAGTGCAGGCCAGCCACGGCTTGGCGCGCTGGAAGATCTTCAAGAGCAAGTCCGCCCGCATCATCATGACGATGGGCATGCCGGGCTGGTTCTATCGCTGGTACTACGGCGGTTACGCGCTCAAACTTCTCAAGCGCAACATCCTGCATTTCACCGGCGTCACGCCCGTGCGTTCGAAAATCTACGGCATGATCGAGGCGGTCGGCGATGAAACGCGCAAGCAATGGCTGCGTGAGGTCGAGGCACTCGGGCATCAGGCCCGGTAAATTTACGCCTGTTTCCGTTCCGTTACCGGCAGAGGCGCTAGCTCACTGCGGCGGCGCGGCAACAGCGGCTTGAGATGGCCGGCGGCATTGATCAGCGGTTCGACCAGTTCGCCCTTCACCGTGTGCGCGTTCGGGTGATCCGGGAAGCCGAACACCAGCGGCTCGCGCTCCTTCGCCGGAATGTAGAGCGTGCCGAACATCCAGTCCCACAGCGCCAGGCAGCTGCCAAAATTCTTGTTGAAGTGCTTCGGGTCGGCCGAGTGGTGCACCTGGTGATGCGCCGGTGACACGAAAATTCGCCCGGCCAGTCCACGGAACGAAATCCACATGTGCGAGTGCTGCAGGTGGACATAGGCGTGGATGAACAACACCAGGATTATGTTGGTGTCGGCGAGCGCGTATTGATAGGCCGTTTCGCCGAACATGTAATTGCCGAGTCCGTTGGCGATCGCGGCCGAGAAGGCGAGGATATTGGCGAAGATCCAGGTATAGACCGGATGGACGCGGAAATTGGTGAGCGGGGTGAGCACCTCGGCGGTATGGTGCACTTTGTGGAATTCCCACAGCAACGGCACCTTGTGGCTGAGCCAATGGTTGAACCAGTAGCCGAGCTCATAGGCCAGGAACAGCATCACGGTGATGATCGAGCGGGTGATGTAAGGCGACAGCGTCGACGGCGTCGCCGGACCGGTGAGCGCGACCAGGCCGGCGACGATGCCGTTCGAGATGAACTGGTAGGACAGGATCGCCCAGCCGAACACCACGCTGAACACGAACACGTTGAAGAACAGATAGCCGATGTCGGCTTGGTTCGAACGGTGCGCCAGGATGCGGCGCGGGAACAGCGCGCGCGCGACCGTTCGCAACCGGATGCGGCGGCCGCGCTTGTAACGCTGCCAGGCGAAGAACAGCGCAGCAATCACCAGGGCCGCGGCGAGCGACGTGAGCGAGAAATGCGAGCCGAGCGAGAACAGCAGCTTGCCGAGCTGACCGAAGAAAAATGCAATGCCGGCCGAAAAATCCAACGCGATCTCCTGACATGGGACAGCCGGCCCAATGTCTTACCGAAGGGTAAAGATTGCGTTAGGCGATGCGTGGAAACCGCAGCTAGCCCAGCAAATCCGCGTATTCCGGATGCTTGGCGATGTAGCCGGCGACGAATGGGCAAAGCGGCTTCACCTTCAAGTTTTGCGCGCGCGCGATGTCGAGCAGGCCGCGCACCAGCGCCGAGCCGATGCCGCGGCCGTTGAGCGCCGCCGGCACCTCGGTGTGCAGGATGGTGAGGGTGGCGCCCTCGCGTCTATAGTTGGAGAACGCGACGTGGCCGTCGGCGTCGAGCTCGAAGCGGTGGCGCTCGGTGTTGTCGCGAACGTTATTGGACATGGTCACGGTCCCTGCACAATCATGCTCTAGCCGTAAGTTTGTTCCGAACCGTTCTTATTGCAAGGTGTCCCATGGCCAACCTCACGCTCTATCACGCCTCGCCGTCGCGCTCGTCCGTCGTCTTGTGGATGCTGGAGGAGCTCGGTCAACCTTACGATCTCAAACTGCTGAGCTTGAAGCAGGGCGACAACCTGAAGCCGGACTATCTCGCCATCAATCCGATGGGCAAGGTGCCGGCACTGAAGCACGGCGACACGGTGATCACCGAAGCGGCGGCGATCTGCACTTATCTCGCCGATGAATTCCCGCAGGCCAGGCTCAACATTCCGATCGGCGCGCCCGGCCGCGGCGTCTATCTCAAATGGCTGTTCTTCGGGCCTAGCTGCATCGAGCCGGCGGTGATCGACCGCGCGGCACCGCGCAAGGAAACGGCGAGGCGCGGCATGCTCGGCTACGGCGATTTCGACACGGTGATGAACGTGGCGGCGCAAGCGGTGGCGAAAGGGCCGTGGCTAATGGGCGAAAAGTTCACCGCCGCCGATGTGATCATCGGCTCCAATATCCGTTTTGGCATGATGTTCAAGATGATTCCGGAACGGAAGGAATTCACCGACTACGCCGTGCGGATTGCGGCGCGCCCGGCGGCCCAGCGCGCAGAGGCGAAGGATAAGGAACTGGCGGCGAAGGCGGCGTGATATCTCCTCTCGCCGCGCTTGTCTGACGATTATTCGTATTGCGACGCACAAGGGAGGCACTATTCGCGCGAATTCGTGGCCAAATTATACTTCATGCCTGAACAAATGCTGGTTCGCTCCGCCCACCATGAAAAGCAACGCGACAACGTGACGGCGCATTTTTTTGCCCCGAGAGACTATCAAGGCGCCATTCGCCACCGGTCACGGTGACCGGTACATCGCATCGGCCCCGCGCCAGCCGGTCAAAGGCGATTGGCGGCCGCCGTCGGGCGGAATACGTGCTCGGCATCGCCCTGATCGTAATCGCCGGAATTTATTTCGTGACGCCGGCGGACACGCTGCCAAGCTTCTTCCTGGGGCACAAGGCTGGCGTAATGCGCGTGCACATGAAGCACGGGATCGTCGCGGGCGCTGCCGGCCTGGTGATGCTGGCGCTCGGGTGGTGGCTCGGGCGGCGATGAGCGAAATCCAAGCCCCGCGCTAAGACACCGGACCATTGATCGGCGGCCAGGGAAAAAGGCGGAACCACTGGCTGTCGCTATCGTTGCAATTCTGGATGCTCAATTGCGCGCCGTCCAGGCTCTTGTCGCCGGCGATACTCAGGCAAAGCTCGCTGCTCGGGCTGCCGCCGCCGACGATGTTGATGGCATCCAGCCAGCTTTCATTCTTGTGACTGGGGAACCATTTTTGCCGCGGGGTCTGGTTGCAATACCATAAGCCGATCGGATCGGCGGCCTGCGTCTGGCCCAGGCCGACGCGAAATGCATCCACGCACAAGCCACCGAATTTGATCTCGAAGGTGACGACGTTCCAAGCGAAGATTTGCTCGGGGCTGTTGCGGCAGGGGCGCATTTCCAGGCGCGTGCCCGGACGCAGATAGGTCTCGGTCGCCGCCGGGGCGGTGAGACAGTTACTGCCGAGGATAAGAATGGTGCGGATGGTGCCGCGCACCACAGGCTCGCCGGCGCTCGCCCAACCCAAAGCGAGCGAGCCCAGCAGCACGGCGATAATGTAGCGGCGAATAAACATGGGCATGCACTCCTGCCCGCGTGAAAAGCGCGCAATCGAGGCAAGCCGGTGAGCGATGAGAGGGACGGGAGCTTTGCCCGATCGTAAAAATAGTGATGACCGCAAAACATTGAAATGCCGGCGTGCGGTTTTGGAAATATCGAATGGTTTCCGGCGGGATTTGTTAACCAACCCCGATCGCGGCGGCGCTCACTCCGCCGCCTGCACGCCCTTCTTCCGCCGCATTGACGCCTCGCGCGTAAGCACCGGCTTCAAATACTCGCCAGTATAGCTGCGCTTCGCTTTCACGATATTCTCCGGCGTGCCCTCCGCGACGATTTCGCCGCCTCCATCGCCGCCTTCCGGGCCGAGGTCGATGATCCAATCGGCGGTCTTGATCACTTCCAGATTGTGCTCGATTACCACCACCGAATTGCCGGTCTCCACCAGCTCGTGCAGCACGTCGAGCAGCTTGGCCACGTCGTGGAAATGCAGGCCGGTGGTCGGCTCGTCGAGGATATAGAGTGTGCGGCCGGTGGCTCGCTTGGACAGCTCCTTGGCGAGCTTGACGCGCTGCGCCTCGCCGCCCGACAGTGTGGTGGCCTGCTGGCCGACATGGATATAGTCGAGGCCGACGCGGTGCAGCAGCGCCAGCACATCGCGCACGCGCGGCACCGCCTTGAAGAATTCCAGCGCCTCTTCCACCGTCATGTCGAGCACGTCGGCGATCGACTTGCCCTTGAACAGCACCTCCAGCGTCTCGCGGTTGTAACGCTTGCCCTTGCAGACGTCGCAGGTTACGTAGACGTCGGGCAGGAAGTGCATCTCGATCTTGATCACGCCGTCGCCCTGGCAGGCCTCGCAGCGGCCGCCTTTGACGTTGAACGAGAAGCGGCCGGGCTCGTAGCCGCGTGCCTTGCTCTCGGGTAGCGCGGCGAACCATTCGCGGATCGGCGTAAAGGCGCCGGTATAGGTGGCCGGATTCGAGCGCGGCGTGCGGCCGATCGGCGACTGGTCGATGTCGATGATCTTGTCGATGTGTTCGAGGCCCTCGATGCGGTCGTGCACGGCGGGGGCGAGCGAGGCGCCGTTCAACTTGCGCGCCACCGCGTTGTAGAGCGTGTCCACCAGCAGCGTGGACTTGCCGCCGCCGCTGACGCCGGTGACGCAAGTGAACAGGCCGAGCGGGATCTCGGCGTCGATGTTCTTCAGATTGTTGCCGCGGGCGTTGACGATCTTCAGGGCGCGGCGCGGATTGCGCGGCTTGCGTTCCGGGATTGGCACGCTGAGCTCGCCGGAGAGATATTTGCCGGTCCATGAGCGCGGCGCGGCGATCAGGTCGTCGACCGTGCCTTCCGCCACGATGTGGCCGCCGTGGATGCCGGCGCCGGGGCCGATGTCGAGCACATGATCGGCGGTGCGGATGGCGTCCTCGTCGTGCTCGACCACGATCACGGTGTTGCCGAGATCGCGAAGCCTTTTCAGTGTTTCGAGCAGGCGCGCATTGTCGCGCTGGTGCAGACCGATCGAGGGCTCGTCCAGCACGTAGAGCACGCCGGTGAGGCCGGAGCCGATCTGCGAGGCGAGCCGGATGCGCTGGCTCTCGCCGCCAGACAGCGTGCCGGAGGCGCGCATGAGCGTGAGGTAGTCTAAGCCCACGTCGACCAGGAATTTCAGCCGCTCGCGGATTTCCTTCAGCACGCGCACGCCGATCTCGTTCTGCTTGGCGGTGAGGTCCTTCGGCAGCGCGGTGAACCATTCGCCGGCGCGCTTGACGGAAAGCTCGGCGACTTCCGAGATATTCTTGCCCGCGATTTTGAAGCAGAGCGCTTCCGGTTTGAGCCGCGCGCCGTGGCAGGCCGCGCAGGGCACGTCGGTGAAATATTTCTGCAGATCTTCGCGCGCCCAATCGCTCTCGGTCTCCTTGAAGCGGCGTTCGAGATTGGTGATGACGCCTTCGAATGGCTTCTTGGTCGTGTAGCCGCGTAGACCGTCGTCATAGACGAATTTGATCTCGTCCTCGCCGGAGCCGTACAGGATTGCGTCCTGCGTCTTCTTCGGCAGGTCCTTCCATTTGGCATCGAGCGTGAAGCGGTAATGCTTGGCGAGCGCGTCGAGCGTCTGGATGTAATAAGGCGACGACGATTTCGCCCAGGGCGCGATGGCGCCCTTGCGCAAGGACGCGTCGCGGTCGGGAATGACGAGATCGGCGTCGATGTGCTGCTCGACGCCGAGCCCGCCGCATTCCGGACAGGCGCCGAACGGATTGTTGAACGAGAACAGCCGCGGCTCGATCTCCGGAATGGTGAAGCCGGACACCGGGCAGGCGAATTTCTCCGAGAAGATCAGGCGTTCGGCGTTGGCATTGCGCCCGCGATTGGCGATCGCGCCGGTCGCCTTGGTGTCGGCGAGCTCGACCACCGCCAGCCCGTCGGCCAGCTTCAGGCATTGCTCGAGCGAATCCGCCAGCCGCGTGCCGATGTCGCCTTTCACCACCAGGCGATCCACCACCACGTCGATGTCATGGGTGAATTTCTTGTCGAGCGGCTTGACCTCCTGGATTTCGTGGAAGGCGCCGTCGATCTTCACGCGCTGGTAGCCCTTGCGCAGGAACTCGGCGAGTTCTTTCTTGTATTCGCCCTTGCGGCCGCGCACGACCGGGGCGAGCACATAGATGCGCGTGCCTTCCGGCAGCGCCAGCACGCGGTCAACCATCTGCGAGACGGTCTGGCTTTCAATTGGCAGGCCAGTGGCCGGTGAGTAGGGCACGGCGACGCGCGCCCAAAGGAGCCGCATGTAATCGTAGATCTCAGTGACGGTGCCGACCGTGGAGCGCGGGTTCTTCGAGGTGGTTTTCTGCTCGATCGAGATCGCCGGGGAGAGGCCGTCGATCTGGTCGACGTCCGGCTTCTGCATCATCTCGAGGAATTGCCGCGCATAAGCCGACAGGCTTTCGACATAGCGGCGCTGGCCTTCGGCATAGATGGTGTCGAAGGCGAGCGAGGATTTGCCCGAGCCCGAGAGGCCGGTGAACACCACCAATTGGTCGCGCGGAATGGCGACGTCGATGTTCTTGAGATTATGCTCGCGCGCGCCGCGGATCGCGATTACGCGGGCGTCGTGGCGGGCAGGGCGGTCAGTGCGGTCGGTCATGGAACCTGAGGAAACGCATCCACGTGCGGCGCCGCGGATTACGGGTCGCTGGGGTACGTCGGCTGGAACGTAGTAAGAACGGGGCGGTTTTGCCAGTGCGGCCGGGCTGCGGTTGACAACTATCCGCAGCAAAGCAAAAGGGCCGGCGCGAGGCCGGCCCTGCTCAAGTCTTGCGCGGTGTTGCGGTTAGAAGTGGTAGTTCACGCCCGCGCGCACGATGTTGGCCTTGAAGGTGACGTCGGTGGCGACGCCGCAGGTGGCCGCGCTGCAGGAGGCCTTGCCGAGATCGGCATAGAGATATTCGAGCTTGGCCGACCAGGCGCCCATGAAGGCGTATTCGAGGCCGCCGCCGGCGGTCCAGCCGATCTTGGTCGCGGTTTCCGATGCGCCGACCGTGTTCATCTTGACGTCGCCAAAGGCCGCGCCGCCGGTGAGGAACGGCATCCAACGATCGAAGGCGTAGCCAAGGCGACCGCGGGCGGTCGCGAACCAATCGTTCCTGGTTTGGCAGCAGCTGGTGGCGTCGGTGCCCGTCATCCAGCTGTAGTCGATGTCGCCTTCGATGCCCAAGACGAACTGCCCGGTCTGCAGATTGTAACCGGCCGTGCCGCCAGCCATCGCGCCGCTGAGATTGAAGTCGCCGGTGGTGCCGCCGCCGACCGGATCGGTCCAGCTCGATTTGCCCCAGCCGTAGCCGCCGTTGATGCCGACATAGATCCCGGACCAATTGAACGGCGCGGCGTAGGCTGGCGCCTTGAAGGGCGTGGGCATGTCGGCGGCAAAGGCCGGTACCGCGGTAGCGGCCGCCAACAGGCTCGCGCAAACCGCGAGAGTGAAACGATTCATCCGTATATCCTCCAGAGATTGGTGTGGCAGACGCGAACCTGCATAGGGCGCGGACCCTACATCGAATTGCTGATTTCGAGCTGTGACTTTTACGCCACGAAAAGACAATTTATTCTTTAGAATCAAATGCATAAATGGTTAATTTTGACCTGAACAAAAGCGGAATAAACGCGCCGCAGAGGAATTTATTCCGACTCCTTAAACGGCATCAGAGCGCCGATGGATTCAAGCTATATCGATCGTCCAGCCTTCGCCCACGGCCCTGCCCAAATCGTTAATTTCCGGCCGGGCGGCTATGCTGGCGGGGCATCCACGGGGAGGACAGCATGCGCCTTGCGAACAAGACTGCCGTCGTCATTGGCGCCGGGCAGGGACCCGGCAGCGGCATGGGTAACGGGCGGGCGACCGTCATCCGTTTCGCGCAGGAAGGCGCGAGCGTGCTCGCCGTCGACCGCGATCTCGCCTCGGCGCAGGAGACCTGCAAGATCGCCGGCCAGGATGGCAACGGCAAATGCGAAGCCTTCGAGGCGGACGTGACACGCGAGGCATCGGTGCAGGCGGTGATCGCGCACGCCAAGCAGGCGTGGGGCCGCATCGACATCCTGCATTACAACGTCGGCGTATCGCTCGCCGGTGGCGACGCACCGCCCGAGGCGATCACCGAGGAGGCCTTCGATCGCATCGTCGGCATCAACTTGCGCGGCCTGGTGATGGCCTGCAAGCACGTGCTGCCGGTGATGCGCGCGCAAAAATCGGGCGTCATCCTCGGCATTTCCTCGATCGCGGCGATCGAAAACTATCCTTACGTCACCTACAAGGCGACCAAGGCGGCGATGATCGCCTATGTGCAGCAGCTCGCGATCCACGAAGCCGGCAACGGCATCCGCGCCAACGTCATCCTGCCCGGGTTGATGGACACGCCGATGGCGGTCGACACCCGCGCGCGGCATTCCGGCAAGAGCCGCGCCGAGGTGGCGGCGATGCGCGATTCCCATGTGCCGCTGCGCCAGAAAATGGGCACCGCCTGGGATGTTGCCAACGCGGCGCTGTTCCTGGCCTCCGACGAGGCCAATTTCATCACTGGCGTCGCCTTGCCGGTCGATGGCGGGGCGCTGGTCAAGATCGGCTGAAACGCCGGCATTTCCGGCCTAATCCGCTTGCGGCCAGGGCATGAGCGTGGTAGGAACAAATCAGGAACAATATCCCGGAATGCGTTTTACGGGGACAAGTGCGGGCGCGGCGCGCAGCAGCCGCGAACCTCGGGTCAGGCCGGGGTAGGGTGGTCGGAAAGTAAGGAGAGAACGATGGCAGGTAGCGTCAACAAAGTGATCCTCATCGGCAATCTGGGCGCCGATCCGGAAATCCGCCGCACGCAGGACGGGCGGCCGATCGCGAATTTGCGGGTGGCCACCTCGGAAAGCTGGCGCGACAAGGCCACCGGCGAGCGGAAAGAAAAAACCGAGTGGCACCGCGTGGTGATCTTCAACGAGGGCCTGTGCCGGATCGCCGAGCAATATCTCAAGAAGGGCTCGAAGGTTTATCTGGAAGGCGCGCTACAGACGCGCAAATGGACGGACAAAGACGGCCACGAGCGCTACTCGACCGAAGTGGTGCTGCAAGGTTTCAATTCGCAGCTCACCATGCTCGATACGCGGGGCGGCGGCGGCGCGAGCGCTGACAGCGACGACTTCGGCTCCAGCGGCCCAAGCGCGTCGCGCGAGCGCAAGCCGGCGCTGGCCGGGGCCGGCAAATCGGCCGACATGGACGACGAGATTCCGTTCTGACGTGTCCCTGATGCGGTGCACCGCTGACCGAGTGGGTCACCCCGCCAGCGCGACGCGCACGCCGTCGATCACGAACTGCACGGCGAGCGCGGCCAGCAGCACGCCGAGCAGGCGCGAGAGCACGACATTGGCCGGTGGTGCCGAGCAGCGACGCGATGCGCGCGGCGAGCGACGAACACGATAAAGCAAAGCGCCAGCACCACGGCGATGACGCCGAGCAGCCAAGCCAAATGCCACGGGTCGCCGCCGGCGCGGCCTGCGAGCAGCACGCTGGCGGTGATGGCGCCCGGACCTGCCATCAGCGGAATGGCGAGCGGGAAGGCGGCGATATTGCGCACGCGTTCCTCGATTGCTTCCTCGGCTTCGCGCGATTGCCGTTCGATGCGCACGCCGAACACCATTTCCGAGGCGATCGAAAACAGCAGCAGCCCGCCGGCGATGCGGAACGCCGGCAGCGAGATCGACAGCGTGCGCAACAGCCAATCTCCGATCAAGAGCGCTGCCGGCGAGGATCGCCACGGCGATCAGGCAGGCGCGCAGTGCCACGGTGCGGCGGGAACGATCCGGCAGACCATGGGTGATTGCGAGGAAGGTCGGCACCAGGCCGAGCGGATCGACCACGACGACCAGGGTCACCACGGCTGAGATCAGGAACTCGACCGGCATGAGCTTCGCGTAGCGGCCGCCGGCCGTAGGGTCAAACGGGCGGGCGTTGTGTGGCCGTTTTGCGGCCGGCCCAAGCGGCTGGTGAACATCATGTAAGTAATTGATTTATCTTAATAAATAAGATGGTATTGGGCGCGAATTCGGGTGGCAATGCGGGGGTGAATCAGTTAAGAAAATTGGTCAGTAAGAGAGTCGCGGGAAACCAATCTTGGCCGACGTCGAAAATCCCAAATCGGGGGACGGCAGTCCTACCGACACACGCCCGGTTTCGATTACCGAGGAGATGAAGCGTTCGTACCTCGATTACGCGATGAGCGTGATCGTGTCGCGGGCGCTGCCGGATGCGCGCGACGGCTTGAAGCCGGTGCACCGGCGCATCCTCTATTCGATGAACGAGCAGGGCCACACGCCCGACAAGAAATACGTCAAATCGGCGCGCGTGGTCGGCGACGTGATGGGCAAATATCACCCGCACGGCGACCAGGCGATCTACGACGCGCTGGTGCGCATGGCGCAGGATTTTTCCATGCGCCTGCCGCTGATCGACGGGCAGGGGAATTTCGGTTCGGTCGACGGCGATCCGGCGGCGGCCATGCGCTACACGGAATGCCGGCTCGACAAGGCGGCGATGGCGCTGCTCGACGACATCGACAAGGACACCGTCGACTTCCAGGCCAACTACGACGGCAACGAACACGAGCCAGTGGTGCTACCGGCGCGCTTCCCCAATCTGCTGGTCAACGGCGCCGGCGGCATCGCCGTCGGCATGGCGACCAATATTCCACCGCATAATCTGGGCGAACTGATCGACGCCTGCGTGGCGCTGATCGGCGATCCGGCGCTCACCATCGATGACCTGATCAAGATCGTGCCGGGGCCGGATTTCCCGACCGGCGGCATCATCCTCGGCCACGCCGGGATCCGCGCGGCTTACGAGACCGGGCGCGGCTCGATTGTGATGCGCGGCAAGGTCGGCTTCGAGACCATCCGCAAGGAACGCGAAGCCATCGTCATCACCGAGATTCCCTATCAGGTGAATAAGGCGAGCATGGTCGAGCGTATCGCCGACCTGGTGCGCGAGAAGAAGATCGACGGCATCGCCGACCTGCGCGACGAGAGCGACCGAGACGGCTACCGCGTGGTGGTCGAGCTCAAGCGCGACGCTGAGCGCGACGTGGTGCTCAACCAACTCTACCGCTTCACCCCGCTGCAATCCTCGTTCGGCGCCAACATGGTGGCGCTCGACGGCGGCCGTCCGCTGCTGTTGACGCTGAAGGATCTGCTCGCGGCCTTCATCGCCTTCCGCGAGGAAGTGGTGTCGCGGCGCACCAAGCATCTGCTCGGCAAGGCGCGCGACCGCGCCCACGTGCTGGTCGGCCTCGCCATCGCGGTCGCCAATATCGACGAGGTGATCAAGCTGATCCGCGCCTCGAAGGACGCTAACGAGGCGCGCGAGGCCCTGATGGCGCGCGAATGGCCGGCGACCACCGCGGCCACGCTGATCGAATTGATCGACGATCCGCGCCACAAGGTTTCGTCCAAGGGCACCGCGCGGCTGTCGGTCGAACAGGCCAAAGCGATCCTCGATCTGCGTCTGCAACGGCTCACGGCGCTCGGGCGCGACGAGATCAAGGCCGAGCTCGACAAGCTCGCCAGCGAGATCGCCGATTACCTGGAAATCCTGCGCTCGCGCGTGCGCATCCAGACCATCATCAAGGACGAGCTGGCGGCGCTGAAGAAGGAATTCGCCACGCCGCGGCGCACCGTGATCGCCGAGCAGGAGGCCGAAGTCGAGGACGAGGACCTGATCCAGCGCGAGGACATGGTCGTCACCGTCTCGCATCTCGGCTACATCAAGCGCGTGCCGCTCTCGACCTATCGCTCGCAGCGGCGCGGCGGCAAAGGCCGCGGCGGCATGCAGGTGCGCGAGGAGGATTTCGTCTCGCGGCTGTTCGTCGCCTCGACGCATACGCCGGTGCTGTTCTTCTCCTCGCAGGGCCAAGTCTACAAGGAAAAGGTCTGGCGGCTGCCGCTGGCGGCGCCGCAGGCGCGCGGCAAAGCGCTGATCAACATCCTGCCGCTCGATCCGGGCGAGACCATCACCACCATCATGCCGCTGCCCGAGGACGAGAAGACTTGGGGACAGCTCGACGTGATGTTCGCGACCACCAGCGGCACCGTGCGGCGCAACAAGCTCTCGGACTTCGTCGACGTGCGGCCGTCCGGCATCATCGCAATGAAGCTCGATCCCGGCGAGGCGATCGTCGACGTCGCCATCTGCACCGAGAAGGACGACGTGCTGCTTACCGCCAATGGCGGCCAGTGCATTCGCTTCGCGGTGCCGGACGTGCGCGTGTTCCAGGGCCGCACCTCGCGCGGCGTGCGCGGCATCACGCTCGCCGACAAGGATCACGTCATTTCGCTCACGATCCTGCGCCACGTGGACGTGACCGCCGACGAGCGCACCGCCTATCACAAGCGCGCCAGCGCCATCCGCCGCGGCACGGGAGCCGAGCTAGACGCCGCGACGGAGACCGAGGAGGCGCAAGAGCCCGGCGAAAACGGGGCCGGCACCAACGGCGGCATTGAGCTCGGCGAGCAACGCTACGTGGAATTGTCGGCCGCCGAGCAGTTCGTGCTCACGCTGTCGGAGCGCGGCTACGGCAAGCGCTCGAGTTCTTACGAGTACCGCACCACCGGACGCGGCGGCAAAGGCATAGTGGCCATGTCGCTGACGGGAAAGACCGGCAAGATCGTCGGCTCGTTCCCGGTCGAGGAGAGCGACCAGGTCATGCTGGTCACCGACCAAGGCAAGCTGATCCGCACGCCGGTTTCCGGCATCCGCATCGCCGGCCGTTCGACGCAAGGCGTGATCGTGCTCAACACGGCGGAAGACGAGCACGTGGTGTCGGTTGAGCGGCTCTCCGAGGAAGAGGACGAGTGAACTTCGAACTGTTTTCGGCCTTCCTGCTGATCACGCTGGTGCTGGTGGTCGTGCCCGGGCCGATCGTGACGCTGGTGATCTCGACCGGCGCCACGCGCGGCACGCGGCCGGCGCTGATCACGGTGGCCGGCAGCACCGCCGGCAACGCGCTGCTGATCGGCGGCATCGCGCTCGGCTTGAGCATCGTCATCCAACATGCCGCGGTAATCTTCGAATGGCTGCGCTGGATCGGCGCGGCCTATTTGATCTGGCTCGGCATCCAGGCCTTGCGGCACGCCGGCAGCGCCGCCGCTGTCGCGCCGCCGCGCGGCCACGTCTATTTCCGCCGCGGGTTTCTGGTGGCGATATCGAATCCGAAGACCATCGCCTTCTTCACCGCGTTCCTGCCGCAGTTCGTCGATCCGGCGCTGCCGGCGGGACATCAGTTGCTGGTGATGTGTCCGGTCGCGATTGCGATGGCCGCGCTGTCCGATTGTGCTTGGGCGGTGATTGCCGGGGCGGGGCGAAGCTTCTTCCTGCAGCGCGCCAACGCGAAATGGCTCGGCCGGCTGTCGGGCGCGGTGCTGATCGGCGGCGGGATCTGGCTCAGCCTGGCGCGGCGGCCGGTGTAATCGCGCTCAATCCACTTTCAAATTCAGCGCCGCGACGATCGGCTTCCACTTTTTCTGTTCGCTCGCCATGTAATCGGCGAGCGCCTGCGGCGTGCCGCCGCGCGGCTCGGCGCCCAATTTGGCGAGCGTGCTTTTCATCGGCTCGGATTTCAGGGCGGCGTTGACGGCCGCGTTGAGCTTGGCCACGATCGCCGGCGGCGTGCCCTTTGGCGCCAGCAGCGCGGTCCAGGCGCCGACGGTGAACGACTGATAGCCGCTTTCGGCCATGGTCGGCACATCGGGCAGCGCAGGCACGCGCGCGGGGCCGGCGATCGCCAGCGCGCGCAGCTTGCCGCCCTTGATCAAGGGCAGCGAAGTGGCGAGCGGATCGAAGGTCATTTGCACTTCGCCCGCGACCACGCCGGTGAGCGCCGGTCCGCCGCCCTTGTAGGGCACGTGCACGATGTTGCTGCCAGTCGTCTGCTTGAACAGTTCGGCGGCGAGATGCGGCAAGGTGCCGTTGCCGCCGGTCGAATAGTCGAGTTTGCCGGGGTTGGCCTTGGCATAGGCGACGAGGTCGGCCACGGACTTGAACGGAAGCTGCGGGTTGATCACCAGGAGCTGCGGCGTCTCCGCGATCAGTGCCACGGGCGCGAAGCTCGCGGCGTCATAACCCGCGGTTTTGTAGATCAGCGGGCTGATGATCAGGCCGCTCGCCGCCGACACCATTAGCGTATAGCCGTCCGGCGCGGCTTCGGCCGCCAGGCGCGAGCCGAGCGTGTTGCCGGCGCCCGGCTTGTTCTCGATGATCACGTTCTGCCCGAGAGCGGCCGGCAGCGCACCGGCGATCAGACGCGCCATCACGTCGACCGGGCCGCCGGCCGGCGTCGGCACGATGATGCGGATCGGGTGGTCGGGATAAGACTGCGCCCAAGCCGGCGCCGCCAGCAGCAAGACAAAGGCCGCGAGCACGAGCCGGCGCATGACGTCCTCCCTCACGGGATCTTGGCTGTCCCTAAGGACGAGCCTAACGCGGCGGCATGGCAGGGGCTAGTTGAGCCGGTCGGTGGTGGCCAATCGGATGTGCGGGTTGCCGAAAGCGGTGCCGACGCAGCGCAGGTAGGGCCAGGCCCGTTGCGCGCAGGCGGTCATCGGCTCGGACGCGGTCTTGGCCAACGGGCTGGCGTCGACGTGGTTGGTCGGCGCGGACATCACGGTTACGGCGGCGGCGACGGTGGCTGCGACCATAATGGCGGTGGTTGTTTTCAGCATGACGGCCCCCTGTTTTGGTGTCTTGCCGGTTGGTCGCGGGGGCGGGGAAGGAGGTTCAACGCGGACCGGCCTTGCCGGGGGCAAAAACCCGGGTTAGACCCGCGCTTATGCCGCGGATCGCCCTTTACGCCGGGTCATTCGACCCCGTCACCAACGGCCATCTCGACGTGGTCCGCCACGCCGTCCGGCTGGCCGACAAGATGGTGCTGGCGGTCGGCGTAAATCCCGGCAAGGCGCCGCTGTTTTCCGCCGACGATCGGCTGGCCATGCTGAAGGAGATCTGCGAGCCGCTCGCGCGCGAGGCCAAGTGCGAGCTCGAATACGTCACGTTTTCCGGCCTGGTGGTGGAGGCCGCGCGCAAGGCGGGCGCCACACTGCTGATCCGGGGCCTGCGCGACGGCACCGATTTCGACTACGAAATGCAGATGGCGGGCATGAACGAGGCGATGGCACCCGGCATCCAGAGCGTGTTCCTGCCGGCCTCGCCGGCGGCGCGCCCGATCACCGCCACATTGGTGCGCCAGATCGCCGGCATGGGCGGCGACGTTTCCGCCTTCGTGCCGGCCGCGGTAGCCGAGCGCCTGAAGAAGAAATTCGCGCGCTAATACTCAATCCAGTCATCCAGCCGGGAGACCTCATGATCCGCATTCTCGCTGTCGTCGTCGCGCTCGTCTGCGCCGCGCCCG
Source organism: uncultured Alphaproteobacteria bacterium (assembly GCA_963739075.1). Classification (GTDB taxonomy): domain Bacteria; phylum Pseudomonadota; class Alphaproteobacteria; order Rhizobiales; family Xanthobacteraceae; genus Pseudolabrys. The sequence continues at coordinate 132,107 of CAVTZC010000011.1, forward strand.
CCTTCGCGCAGGTGAAACTGCCGGCCGCGCTCGATCCGCAAAACACCGTGCTGCTCGACACCAAATACGGCCGCGTCATCATCAAGCTGCGCAACGACATCGCGCCGAACCATGCCGCGCGCATCAAGCAACTTGCGCGCGACGGCTTCTACGACAATGTGCCATTCCACCGCGTGATTGCCGGCTTCATGGCGCAGACCGGCGACGGCCAGAATGGCGACGGCACCGGCGGCTCGAAATATCCCGACTTGAAGGCTGAGTTTTCCAATGTGCCGTTCGTGCGCGGCGTGGTCGGCATGGCGCGTACCCAGGATCCGAATTCAGCCAATTCGCAGTTCTTCATCATGTACGCGACGAATTCCGGGCTGAACGGGCAATACACGGTGGTCGGGCAGGTGGTGTCCGGCATGGAGGCGATCGATAAGATCAAGAAGGGGCCGGAAGCCGCCAATGGCGCGGTGAGCAATCCCGACAAGATCATGAAGATGCAGGTCGCCGCCGACGCGAAGCAGTAGCAACAAGGAACAGACCAATGGCCAAGCCGGAAGATACCCTCACGCTCGAGACCACCCAGGGCAAGGTGGTGATCGCCATGCGGCCCGACCTCGCGCCCGGCCACGTCGCGCGCATCAAGGAACTGGTCAAGCAAGGCTTCTACGACGGCATCATGTTCCACCGCGTAATCGATGGTTTCATGGCGCAGACCGGCTGTCCCGAGGGCACCGGCACCGGCGGCTCCGGGCAGAAGCTCAAGGCCGAGTTCAACAAGGAGCCGCATGTGCGCGGCACCGTCTCGATGGCGCGCGCGCAGAACCCGAACTCGGGCGACAGCCAGTTCTTCATCTGCTTCGACGACGCCCGCTTCCTCGACGGCCAGTACACCGCCTGGGGCAATGTCATCAAGGGCATGGAGAACGTCGACAAGATCAAGCGCGGCGAGCCGGTGCAGAACCCGGACAAGATCGTCAAGGCGACGATGGGGGCGTGAGCCCTCCCGTGTGGCCCGCCCTCTTGCCGGGGGAGGCATAAGAAGGCCATGCGCACCGACCTTTTCGACTTCGACCTGCCGGCGGACCGAATCGCGTTGCGGCCGGCGAGCCCGCGCGATGCCGCGCGGCTCATGGTGGTGCGGCCGGGCGGGGCGCCTGAGTTCGAAGACCGCACAGTCTCCGATTTGCCGGGCCTGCTGCGGCCGGGCGACTGCCTGGTGGTCAACGACAGCAAGGTGATCGCGGCAAGGCTGCAGGGGCGGCGGATCGGGCGCGGCGCGAGCGAGCCGGAAATCGAGGCCACACTGCACAAGCGCATCGACGGCTCGCACTGGCGCGCCTTCATCCTGGGGGCCAAGAAGGTCCAGGTCGGCGATACGCTGCGGTTCGGCACCGAGGGCAAAGTCTGTTTCCTCGGCGAGCTCGATGCTCAAGTTTCACAGAAAGATGAAGTAGGTGAGATAACCCTTTCATTTTCCTTCCATGGTCCGGTGCTCGACCAGGCCATAGCCGAGCGCGGCGCGATGCCGTTGCCACCCTATATCGCCTCCCGGCGTGCGCCCGACGAGCAGGACCGTACTGACTATCAGACGGTTTTCGCCCATGACGAGGGCTCGGTGGCGGCGCCGACCGCCGGCCTGCATTTCACGGCGGAACTGACCGAGCGCCTGACGCGCAGCGGGATCAATATTCGCCGGATCACGCTCCACGTCGGCGCCGGCACCTTCCTGCCGGTGAAGACCGAAGCGACAGAAAGCCACAAAATGCACGCCGAATTCGGCACCGTTTCGCGCGAAACAGCCGACGCGCTCAATGCGGCGCGCGCGCAGGGCGGACGCATCGTGGCGGTCGGTTCGACCGCGCTGCGGCTGCTGGAAACGGCTGCCGGCGAAGATGGCCAATTACGCGCATTTGCCGGCGAAACCGCGATTTTCATCACGCCGGGCTACCGGTTCCGCGCCGTCGATCTGATGCTGACCAATTTCCACCTGCCACGCTCGACGCTGTTCATGCTGGTGTCGGCCTTCAGTGGGCTGGCGACGATGAAGCGCGCCTACACCCATGCGATCCAAAGCGGCTATCGCTTCTATTCCTACGGCGATGCGTGTCTGCTTTATCCTGAAAGCCGATGAGCGAACCCTTTTCCTTCCGCCTGCTGAAAACGGACGGCGCCGCGCGCCGCGGCGAGATCGTCACGCCGCATGGCCGCGTGCAGACGCCGGCCTTCATGCCGGTCGGCACGCAGGCGACGGTGAAAGGCCTGCGGCCGGATGACGTGCGGGCGACCGGCGTCGAAATCGTGCTCGGCAACACCTACCATCTGATGCTGCGGCCGGGCGCCGAACGCATCGCAGCGCTCGGCGGCTTGCACGCCTTCATGAATTGGCCGCTGCCGATCCTCACCGACTCCGGCGGCTTCCAGGTGATGTCGCTGTCGGATCTGCGCAAGCTCGACGAGAAGAGCGTGACGTTCCGTTCGCATCTCGATGGCGCCATGGTGGAACTTTCCCCCGAGCGCGCGATCGAGATCCAGGCGCTGCTCGGCGCCGATATTTCCATGCAGCTCGACGAATGCCTGAAACTGCCGGCCAAGCGTGAGGAAATCGAGCGCGCGATGCAACTGTCGCTGCGCTGGGGCGAGCGCAGCAAACGCGCGTTTGAAAGCGTGCGCGGAGGGCGAGCCCTCTTCGGGATCGTGCAGGGCGGCGACGATCAAGGCTTGCGCGAGCAAAGCGCGCGGGCGCTGGTCGATATCGGTTTCGATGGCTACGCCATCGGCGGCCTGGCGGTGGGTGAGCCGCAGGACGTCATGCTCAAGATCGTCGGCGAGACCGCGCCGATTTTGCCGCAAGACCGCCCGCGCTATCTGATGGGCGTCGGCACGCCGGACGATCTCATGCAGGCGGTCAAGCGCGGCATCGACATGTTCGACTGCGTGCTGCCGACTCGCAACGGCCGCCACGGCATGGCCTTCACGCGGTTTGGCGCGATCAATCTGGCGAATGCGCGCCACGCAAACGATCCGCGCCCGCTCGACGTCGAGAGCGCGCACCCGGCCGCCCGTGAGTTTTCGCGCGCCTATCTGCATCATTTGACCAAGGCCAACGAAATGCTGGGGGCGGTGCTGCTCTCTGCCGTCAATCTCGCCTACTACCAGGCGCTGATGGCCGGCATGCGCGAGACGATCGCGGCCGGGCGTTTTGCGAATTTCATGGCGGCGACCAAGGAAGGCTGGGAGCGGGGCGATATTCCAGCGTTATAGAAGGGTTGTCTCGCTCAGCCCGCTTGGCTAAACGCAGCGCATGAACGTGCAGCCCGCCTTTCTCGCCAAGCGCCGCAAGCCGCAGTTCAAGCTGCCGGGCGGCGCCACCGACGCTCATTGCCACGTCTTCGGCCCGGGCGACAAATTCCCCTATGCCCCGAACCGGCGCTACACGCCGAAAGACGCGCCCAAGGAGATGCTGGCGGCGCTGCATGCCCATCTCGGCATCGGGCGCGCGGTAATCGTGCAGGCGAGCTGCCACGGCGCCGACAACCGGGCGATGCTCGATTGCATCGCTTCCGATCCCAAGCGCTATCGCGGCGTCGCCATCGTGGACGACAGCTCCAACGAGGCCGATTACGACAGGCTCGATGCCGGCGGCGTGCGCGGCGTGCGCTTTAATTTCGTCAAGCACCTCGGCGGTGCGCCCGACATGGCCGTGTTCAACCGCGTCATCGACCGCATCAAGGGGCGCGGCTGGCATGTGGTGCTGCATCTCGACGCGCCCGATATCGTGCCGCTCTCGCCGATGATCCGCGCGCTGGCGGTGCCGTTCGTAATCGATCATATGGGTCGCGTGCCATCGGCGGCCGGCGTCGAGCACCTGGGGTTGCGCGCGCTGATCGAGCTTTCGCGATTGGAAAATTGCTGGATCAAGGTGTGCGGCGCGGAGCGCATTTCGATGCCGCCCTACAGTGCTGCGGTGCCGATCGCCCGCGCTCTGGTCGAGGCGGCGCCGACGCGCGTGCTCTGGGGCACCGATTTCCCGCATCCGAACGCAACGCACGAAGCGGACGAGGCCGATCTGGTGGATCTGGTGCCGCAATTTGCCGCAACCCCGCTGGCGCAACAGCGCCTGCTGGTGGACAATCCGGCCCGGCTTTATGGTTTTGGCTAAGAACAAGAAAAGCGGAAGACGATAGGGAGGATCACAATGAAGAAGAAGGAGTTGTTCGCGCTGCTGGCGCTGCCGGCGGCTTTGGTCCTGGCGCTCGCGCCGCTCGGCCAGGCGCAGGCGAAATGGCCGGAGAAGCCGATAAAGATCGTGCTGCCCTTCGGTCCCGGCGGCGTTGCCGACGTCACCGCGCGCATCATGGCGGCCAAACTCACCGACAAATTCGGCCAGCAGGTGCTGATCGAGAACCTGCCCGGCCCGGGCGGCATCAACGCCGCGCGCACCGTGATCAACGCGCCGCCCGACGGCTACACCATGGCGCTCGTCACCAACGGCACGTCGATCAGCGTGGCCGCGTTCAACAAGCTGCCGTTCGATCCCGTGAAAGACCTACAGATGGTGTCGATGGTCGGCACCTTCGATCTAGTGTTCGCGGTCAATGCCGGGTCCGAGTACAAGGCGCTGGGCGATTTCATCAAGGCGGCCAAAGCCGCGCCCGGCAAGTTCAATGTCGGCACCACCTTGCTCGGCGGCACGCAAAATCTCGGCGCCGAATTATTCAAGTCGATGGCCGACCTCAACATTCAGGTCGTGGTCTACAAGACCTCGCCGGACATCGTGGTGGCGTTGTTCCGCAATGACGTGCAAATGATGATCGACTTTCCGCCCGCGGTGCAAGGCCAGGTGAACGACGGCAAGGTGCGCATTCTGGCGACTTCGTCGCCGAAGCGGTCGGCGCGGATGCCGAACGTCCCGACCGTCGCGGAAGCCGGCGTGCCATACTACGAGGTGATCTCGTGGAACGGCGTCGCCGCGCCGAAGGGCACGCCGAAAGCGGTCATCGACACCATGAACAAGGCCATGAACGAGGTGCTGGCGACGCCGGAGCTCAAGGCGGCCTTCGAAAAGGTCGGCGTGGAAGCGCATGGCAGCACGCCGGACGAACTGGCGGACCGGCTCAAAGCCGACATCACGAAATGGGACGCGGTCATCACCAAGGTCGGCATTGCGAAGAAGTAATCTCGGGATGACTACGGCCCGCCGTACAGCCAGGCGATGCCGTCATAAGCCTGCTGCGGGGTGCGGTCGGCGAGCGCGAGATCGCGCAATTCGGCGGTGACGCCGCGCGCGTGATAGAAGTCGCCGTAAACGCGCGCCATGATCTGCACGCGGCCGGTGCGCAGATAGCGCTCCTGCTCGTAGGCCTTGAACGCCGCCGGCAGATCGTCGGGCGAAGCCGCCGCCTTCTCCGCCAGCGCCACCGCATCCTCGGCCGCCATGCAGGCGCCTTGCGCGAGATATTGCAGCATCGGATGCGCGGCATCGCCGAGCAAAGTGGCGTGGCCGCGCGACCAGTCCTTCACCGGCTCGCGGTCGCACAGCACCCACATGCGCCAGGTCTCGATGCGCTCGAGCATGCGCAGCACCTCCGGGCGCTGGCCCTTGAAATGCTGCCAGAGCAGGTCGGGGTTGCCGACCTCGTTCCAGCCTTCCTCGTAACGGTCGGAGTGGAACACCGCGACCAAATTGTAGAGTTCGCCGCGGCGCAACGGATAATGCACGAAGTGGGTGCGCGGGCCGGCCCACAGCACTACGTCCGGCCGCCACAAGTCCTCGGGCACCTCGGAACGCTTGAGCACGGCGCGGTAGGCGATATGGCCGGACACCCGCGGCTTGCCGTCGCCGATGATGCGCTCGCGGATTCCCGACCACATGCCGTCGCAGCCGATCACCGCGCGACCCTCGATTCGTTCGCCGCTTGCGAGCGTGACGGCGACGCCATCGCCGCTTTCCTCGAAGCCGTCGACGCGCCGGCTGGTTTCCATGCTGATCAGGTCGTTGCCCAGGCAGGCGTTCAGCAGGATTCCATGGATGTCGGCGCGATGGGTGACGCCATAAGGCTGGCCGAAGCGCGCGCTGAATTCGGCGCCGAGCGGAATGCGGGTGATCAGCTTGCCGGTGATCGCGTCGCGCATTTCCTGCGCCGGCGGGCGGTGGGCGAAGCCCAACACGGCCTCCTTGAGCCCGATTTTGTCCAGCACGCGGAAGATGTTGGGGCCGAGTTGGATGCCGGCGCCGACCTCGCGGAATTCGGGCGATTGCTCGAGCACGCGCACCGGGAAGCCCTGGCGCGCGAGCGCGAAGGCCGCGACTAGGCCGCCGATGCCGCCGCCGGCCACCAGAATAGGAGGCGAGTCACCATCGTAACGGACCATGATCGTTCCTTGGGGAATCGGTGGTGGACGGAATGGTCTCTGCCCAAAGTTTTAGACGGCAGCATGCCTGCCGCCAAGGGCGGCGAGCCGTTGCATTGCAACGAAAACCCGCCGGTCGCGCGACCGGCGGGCGGTTCGTTCTGGTAACCGCCGAAGTCGGCGGCTTGCAACGGACTATTTCGTCAATTGGCCGCGGATTTCGCCGCCTTTGTTTGCTGCGGTGTGGACGTTGACGTATATGTCGCCGTCCATCAGAGCCTTGGCCTGGGCGTCATTGAGGGTAGCGGAACCTTCGAACGAGGGGCCGTTCGGGCTGATCGGAACCATCACGCCGGCGTTCTTGCCTTCCGGCGCCGGACCGTGGAAATGCGCTGCAGTGGCCGGGCCGGTCAGGCCGCTATAGCTGCCTTTCCAGGTGAGTTTCTTGCTGTCGGTGTCGTAGGTTGCGGTGACCGTGCCGGTGCCGGCGGTGGTGTTGGCGGGCACTTCGCTCTTGCCGCTCAAGGCGGCCTTGAAGTTGATCATGGCCGCCATGGACGGCGTGGCGAGGGCCAGGGCGCCGGCAAAGGCGATCGCGGCCGCCGTGGACCGCAGAATGGTCGATGTCATGTTTGCTCCTCCTCCTTGGATCAGGCCGTGGTTAGCCTGTTGGGATAACACCGCACCCTAGCACCTATTCCAGGGGGATACCGCTCAATGACTCGTGAGCGGGATGGCGGTGGTGGAGGATTCCCCGCAGGAGTCGCATTCCCAGTGGTGGCAGATTTCGCCGCCCTCGATGAATTCAGACAGAATGGGGGCGACCATCCAGTCGCCGCAATAAGGGCAGCAGACGGGCGAAGCGAAGGAGCGAATACCGGCAAGCTTGGCCGACTGGGTCTCTAGCTGCATGGGCGCGGTCTCCTGTGATCCATGTCCACGCGCCGGGGATTAGCGGCGCATCGTGGCGAGGGCGCGACCATTTGGTGAAACTGTGGCGGCCGGAACGTTAAAGTTTTGCAACGTGACGCTGCGCTGCGGCGAACAGATTTTCGACGATTTTGTTAAAGGGCAACGGACACAGCGGTCAGCATTGACGCAATCAGCGCGACCGGTTCGTGCGCGGCCGCCGCAGCTTTGCTGTCATCATTCCGATATGAATCCGCAAATCGCGCAGGGATGGCCGCTGTTGCATGGACAAGACGATCGCCGACAGGATTATGGCGAAGGCCATGGCGGCGCTGCGTGAGCTCACCGTCAGATGATATTGGGTGTGGCTCGACAGCGCCTCGAACCACAACACTGTGACGAGGAGTGGAGAGCTGAGCCACAGCGCGCGCCGCCTGTCGATGCGCGAGACGATGGCGGCATGACGCGCAAGAGCGAGCGCGATCACCAGCGGGACTTACCTGACGGATTTTTTGAACCAGCGGATGAGAGACTACTGCATTGGCCGTCGTGCTCCGCTTCAGAGGCGGCTGGACGCTGCGTGACCTCGAAAATCACTTATAGAGAGCCACCAACGGTCAAGTGGGCCTGGATCCGGATTACGACTACTATTAATGCCACCAGCGGCAGGTAGATCACAGCCAACATGGCAACTATGACAATGGCAGAATCGGCCATGATGTCACCATCGGCGCACAGCCCCCACATCCCCCACATGCGCCCCAAAGTTTCATTGTCGGGTAATCAAAACCGGCGCAATTTGATCTAGACGGAACCGCCTTATCGGGCCGCACTAGAGGGTTTACCGGTAACTCGGGCGTGCATGATTCCACTTCTGGCACATACCGGACAAACCAACCGTATCCGCGTTTGTCGGCTATTGGACTGACAACGGAGTGTGCCGGGAGACCGGCAAGGAGTAGATGGTGCAAGTCCATCACGATGAAGGAGTAGCAAACCGCATCGACCCCGAGTCATGCGCGGCTGTCCGCGAGGGCATCAGCGAAGCGTTGACAGGGGAGCGCATAGGCCAGCCATTGAGCCGCGAAAGTAGTCTCATTTCGGGCGCTGACGTTGTTCCGTTAACGGAAAGCAATACGGATGGGCGCGATATTGCGAGCGCTCAGACGGCCCGGCGTGGTCGAAGACACTGGCATGTGCGGAAGTTCCTTGCGCGGGAACCGGGAGACCCCACGTCCGACCACAGGCACGTTGCCGATCTGGTCCGCATCGGGAAGGCGAGGAGCCGTAGCCGATGATGCACGGACATGGGGAGTCAAACTCCGCCATAGTAGCTGCGAAGCCGACGAACAAGGCGGAGTGATCCGCTGCGGAGCTGGTGGAGCCAAGGGCGGAGGCCGAGGGGAATGCGAACCAGCAAAGCACGCACCGGGCACAGTACCGGGGGCGCGTGTCACAGGCGCTGGGGCGCATACGGCACGTCGCGAGAATATAGCGAAGTGCCGTTACCCACCCGAGGTGGGAGAAGCTATGGGGCGGACGGCGGAGGTCGTGGCACCTTCATCGTCCATACGAACTGATGGAGGTTACCCCGTGGCCCAAGTCAATGATCTCAGCCGAAGCCTGACCGTGTTTGATCCAATCTCGACCTTGGTGGTGGTCGTCGAGATGAGCAAGGCGAGCTGGCTGGTGAGCGGCGCTGTTCCCGGCGTTGAGCGCCAGCCGTTGAAGAAACTGGAGCCGGATGCGACAGCGTTGTTGCGATTGATCGAGCGGTGGCGGAACGAGGCGGTGCGTGCTGGCCGGCCGGTCAGCCGGATCGCGCTGGCCTATGAGGCTGGCCGCGACGGCTTCTGGCTGGCGCGCTGGCTCATTGCTCGCGGGATCGAGGCGCATGTCATCCATTCGGCAAGCGTTGCGGTGTCACGCGAGCGCAAGCGGGCGAAGACGGATCGACTGGATGCGGCGATGTTGATGCGCGTATTCCTGGGCTGGTTGCGCGGTGAGCGGGGGCACTGCGGGATGGTAGTGATCCCGACGATGGAGGAGGAGGATGCCAGGCGCCCGAGCCGCGAGCGCGAGAGCCTTGTTAACGAGCGCTCACGCATCACCAATCGCATGAAGAGTGCGCTCGCCCGTCTCGGGGTCCGGGGATTCAAGCCACATCTGCGCAAAGCGCCGGAGCGTCTGGCAGATCTGCGGACAGCGGAGGGCACGGGCCTGCCGCCGAACATCATTGAGGAGTTCCGGCGCGACATGGCACGGCTGGCACTGGTCCGTGAACAGATCATCTCGATTGAGAATACACGTGCCGAGCGGCTCGAGCGGGCCCCGAATACAGGTCCGCATGCGATGGTGCGGCTGCTCGCCAGGGTGATCGGTATCGGCATCGAGACGGCGGACATGCTGGTGCAGGAGATCCTGTCGCGGAAGCTTCGAGATCGAAGAGCGCTGGCGCGCTACGCCGGGCTCACGGGATCGCCCGACGAGAGCGGTTTGAAACGCCGAGAGAAGGGCCTGGCCAAGGCCGGCAATGCGCGGGTACGACGTGGACTAATCCAGTTGGCGTGGCGCTTCCTGATGTTCCAAAAAGACAGTGCGCTGGCGCGCTGGTATCGCTCGCGGACCGGGGGGCCGAGCGGCGCGCGCAAGACGACGATGATCGTGGCATTGGCGCGCAAGCTGCTGATCGCACTGTGGCGCCTGGTCACGACCGGCGAGGTGCCGGACGGTGTCGAGCTGCGGCCGGCGGCGTGAGCAACACTCTAGAACGAGAAAGGACAAACAGGGTTCGGCACCTGACTGCGCTTGATGCGTCGGGTAGCCGATGACGATCCGAGGTGGCGGCAATCCGCATTCGGCTATGGCTGCAATGCCGCTGAGAGAATGGACCCGCCGCCTCGGAGCCTTGCCCGCAGAAGCGTATGACTGCTTCATGGTCTGGACCCCATACGGGTTCAACCGAATACAAGCGTGGTTCGCGCGATTGATCGCGGCCAATGGCAGGCTCCCCTCGGATCATCGCGCGGCCAACCACCCGATCGCTAGCAGCCTGCCGCCGTGCTCGCGTCCGTCAAGGACAAGCCCTTCAGCAGCGCTGAAGAAGCGCGTCCTTGACCGCCGCTGCGTGCGACGGCGATGGAAATATACGGTCGGGACGGAAGAATGCTTGCGGCGCGGGTCAAACAAAAGAATGGAATTACAAAGGACAACAAAAATGACGTGATGCTCCCTTGACAAAGAAAGCCCCATAGAAGCCGTATGCCTGAATTGGGCCCGTACGGATCTGTGCGGGGGGCGCGAGGTAACTCGCGTCCCTACCGCGATCATTGGTCGGCCCGGACGCTGAATTGATACGCAGCGATTGAGCCATAAGCGACATCGGCGCTTGAAAAACCAGTACCACACACAGTAGAATTTAATCTTCGCAAGCGCGTTGGTTACCTGACAGCTGCCTCAAAAACGGCGCGCCCCCATTCCCCGGACCCCCATGTCCCAGCTGATTCTTGCCGTTCACACCGGAATTCACGACGCTGCTGCCGCGGTCCTTATGGATTACGAAGTCAAGGCCGCGGTTCAGTTGGAACGCCTTACGCGTTTCAAGGGCGACGGCCGCAATTATCCAGACCTGTGTATTGAGGAACTCCTGGACATGGTGGGCGCCACCCGGCGCGACGTCGACGTGCTCGCTCTGACCCGTTCGGATTTTTCGGTGCATTATTTCCATCATTTCCGCGGATATCGCTGGATACGCGAACACTATCGCACATATGTCCAAGGCAAAAAGACACGTTTCATCCCGCGAGAAGCGCGACGCGCCAAAACCACGCGCGAGACGGATTTTTTCGACGTAGCTTCGTTTCTACGCGACAGTAGTTTCCGCGACGATACGGTCGCTTACTTCTACAACCATCATAAGGCGCACGCACTGCCGACGCTGTTCTACACCGATTGGGATGACGCGCTGATGGTCACCTCAGACGGCGGTGGCGATAACGTCAATCACAGCCATCGGCACTTTGCCAATGGAAAAATCGATGAAATATATGGCGGCGATGAATTACTGCTCGGGGACAACCCGATCGACAGCCTAGGACAGGCTTACGCTGCCGCGACGCGTGCGATCGGATTTCGTGACAATCGCCACGAGGGCAAGCTTACTGGCCTCTCGGCCATAGGAGAGCCAGTTTTCGAGGAGCGAATCAGTCGGCATTTTCGTGTCGATGAAGCCGGACGAATCTTTTCCGACTTCCGCAACAACGCCGCGATATTCAAACTGTTGGCCGAGATCGCCAGGGAAAGCCGGCGCGAAGATGTCGCTGCATCAATTCAAAAGGTGCTAGAGGACACGATGCTGCTGTCGGTCGGCCGGCTGCTCGAACGTCATCCCGCGCGCCATCTCGGCGTCGCTGGCGGCGTTTTTGCTAACGTGTGCCTAAATCGCGTTCTCGCCGAACAGCTCGATCTCGACGAGATCTTCGTATTTCCACCGATGGGCGATGAAGGGCTGCCGGTCGGTGGATCGCTGGCTTACCTGTTACAACGAGATGGAATCTCGCATTGGCTCAAACAGCGGCGGCTGCTTAAGGATGTCTACCTCGGCCGCGATTATAGTGCCGTGGCCGATGCTACGCTGTCTGGAATTCGCGGAATTCGGAGGCTTGCGGGCGATCCGATTGAGGGAGCGGCCAAGCGATTGGCGTTGGGCGAGATCGGGGCGATCTATACTGGCCGGATGGAATACGGCCCCCGCGCACTCGGAGCACGATCGATCCTTGCCAGTCCGTTGCGGCGCGAGACCCACGACCTGCTGAATACGCGCCTCGATCGCAACGAATTCATGCCGTTCGCCCCCGTGATCGCTGCGGACAAGGCAGCCAAAGTCTTCGATGTGAACAAGGTCAATGCCTATGCTTGCCGGTTCATGACAATCACATGTGACGTGCGGCCGAGTTGGCGCAAACGTATCCCGGCTGTCGTGCATGTTGACGGCTCTGCGCGACCGCAGACGATTGTGCGCGAATCCAATCCCCTGTATTTTGATATACTCGCGGCCTTTGAGCGCGCCACCGACATACCTGTCCTGGTAAACACCAGCTTCAACGTCCACGAGGAACCGATCGTCAATACGCCCCGCGAATGCGCCCAGGCTCTGCTCGATCGGCGCATCGACTTCGTTGTTACGAAGCAAGCGATCTACGAAACGGAAGCGACTTAGGAGGCGAGTGCTGTCAGCCGAATGATCTCATGAAGCGGCCTCCGCGTTGCACAATCATCCTTCCGACCCACAATCGCGCGGCGACATTGCCGCGCGCCGTCGCGAGCGTGATTGCACAAAACGAGCCAGATTTCGAGCTGATTATCATCGACGATGGATCGAATGACGCGACGCGCGCGTGGCTCACAACGCTCGACGATCCCCGAATCCGCGTGGCACTATCGGAATGCAGCCAAGGTCCTAGTGTGGCGCGTAATATTGGAATCAATATGGCCGCCGCATCCGTGTTAGCGTTTTTAGATTCCGACGACATCTACTGCAACGATCGGTTGTCGGTGCCATTGGCGGTGTTTGATCGCGATCCCGATGTGATTTGCACATTGTCCTCGGCGCGCAAAGAGGACAAGTATGGGGGCTCGACCGTCGCACTGTTGCCTGACATCAAACTAGCCTCACCTGCGTTCGAATGGGCGATGATTTGCGATCTCGTCGGCGTCGAAAGCACGAGCATCACGGTGCGGACCGATCACGCGCGCAAAGTGGGCGGATTCTGCTCGACATTGCGACGAACTGAGGACAGAGAATTCCTGATCCGGCTATCGCGTCTCGGCGCGGCGCGAATTCTGCCCGACGTACTGTTCGAGAAGACATGGTCGATGGACGGGCTGTCAAACCAATGGTCGAGCGCGGGACGCGATCTTGTGTCCTATTTTCGCGAGCGGCCAGAATACGTCGGTCGATTTCGAAAACTCGGACAGTATCTCCTAACCAAGACTTTGGTCATGCATGTCCGTCATCGTGACATTGCAAGTTTGATAGACGATATCCGGCAATTCCATGAGATGGGACTGTTGGACGGTGGCATCCTGCGACTCTGGTGCAACCACCTTCAGGTGAAAAGATATCGTCGTATGGCGTCTAAGCCCCAATCGCTCGCGGCCTTCGCTGGCGCGCCCTCGGATTGGGCGTAATCACGTTTAAAACCAGTTTATTGGCGCCGCTACCGTAGGCGGCCACTCGCGATCGAGGCACCTGCGATGCGTGAAAAACAGTTCAAGCGTATCAAGAACTTTGCCTGCGTCGAGTTCCGACCGACGGCAGCCAAGATATTGGTGTACGTCAAGGTTGATCCCGCCAGCGTGCAGCTTGAGCCCGGCTTCACGCGCGGTTGGGAATTACGGCACCGGCGATCTTGAGATCACGCTCACAAAGCCCGACGATCTCGAACGGGCGATGCCGCTCGTCAAACGCAGCCATGACGATTCCTGATTGATTCCATGTCCGCCTTCGCCCGGACTATCGGCATGGACTATTCGGGCGGGGCGGAAGCCCGAATATGCTTGAGGCGTTTCCCGAAAAGCCGAAGGGCTTGCATTGGCGAACCTACGATCGTCTGCGTCGCGCTCACGATATGGCTCAAGAACGCTCGATGATCGGTCTGATGCAATTTATTAATCGGGTTCGATCGGAGCGGCAGAATTAAACTTCTTGACTAAAAAAGCCCCATACAAGGGCCTTGGTGCCGATTCCGAAGAGAAGCACGAGCCCGTAAGCGACATCGACACTGTAGCTATAGTCTGAAAGCGCTTGACCCCAAACGGCCGATTAGAGAAGCGGACAAACATCAAGCGCCCCACGCCGCCTTGAAATCGGCCATCGCCTGCTCTCGCGTCGCCGCGTAGCCTCGATCATGCGGGTACTGCGGCACCCGCGCCGTGATCGTCCAGAACCAGCGGCGATCTTCCGGCGCGGCGTAGGTCCACAAGATGCGGCCGATGTGCCGGTCGCCGTCGAAAACGTCGTAGTCGTCGTCCGACCATTGGCCGTCGGGGCGGCTCTTGGAGGCGCGTTTGAGGGTCAACATGGGATGTAGAATGGCCCAGTGACTATTGAGAAGCCCAATCATGTCATGATCAGAGCAGGCGGCAAACTCGTCGCTTACGCGGCGCCGTCTAGCGGTCGCTCTTCGACAAGCTTGTAATAGAAGAAGCCTCGCTCTTCGATGTCGGCCGCGTCCACAACATAGATTTCCTGCGCGGCCGATGGGATCAACTCCCAATCGTTCGGATCAACGTTACTGGGCAGGCCAGCGCCCGGCAACGTCGCCATGCGCACGTCCGGCTCCTTTTTGCTGCGATAGAAGTCGTACATTGCTTTGCCGCTCTCGTGTATCGACACGATTGCAAGCTGCCGGATCACGGCGGCTAGTGATCCACCCCCTTTGAAGTGGTCCGACCTGAACTATGTCTTTTGACATTAAGGAGGACTGCAATGCCGAAGAAGCGATATACACCTGAAGAGATCGTCGCGAAGTTGCGGCAGGTCGACGTCCTGGTTTCACAGGGCCAGAACATCGCTGACGCCATCCGCCAGATCGGGGTGAGCGAGGTTACGTATTACCGGTGGCGGCAAGAGTACGGCGGGCTGAAGACTGATACCAAGTCTCTGAGGGCGTGAACTCGTTGGGGATTCACAAATCAGCGGCGGTCTGATTCAAGGTGGCGAGCCAAGGAGGTTCGCCATGTCGGTTCCGATACCATTGCGGCGGGATTTTAGTGCGGCTCGGCTGCGCGGATTGGCGAAGAAGACCAAGGATGGGCCGCAGGCTCGTCGGCTTCTGACCCTTGCCGCGATTTATGACGGAGCGACCCGCACCGAGGCGGCCAAGATCGGCGGCGTCGGTCTACAGATCATCCGGGACTGGGTACTACGGTTCAACGCGCACGGCCCTGACGGGCTGCTGGACAGAAAGCCGCCAGGCCAACCGTCCAAGCTCAATGATGGCCAGCGCCAGGCAGTTGCCCAAATGATCGAGAGCGGCCCGATCCCGGCGGTTCACGGCGTGGTGCGCTGGCGGCTGATCGATTTGGCACAATGGATATACGAAGAGTTCCGCATCGCCATCGCCAAGCAGACGTTGAGCCGGGAACTGCGGGCGATGGGCTATCGCAAGCTGTCGGCTCGGCCACGTCATCACGCGCAGGCCGCGGGTGCGATTGAGACTTTTAAAAAAACTTCCCCACGCGTCTGGACGCAATCGCGCGCGAGAAGGCGATCGACAGCGAAAAAATAGAAATCTGGTTCGCGGACGAGGCTCGTATCGGCCAGAAGAACAAGATCACCCGTCGGTGGGCCAAGCGCGGCACCCGCCCGAGCGCTCCCCGTGATCAGCGCACAGCTTCCACCTACATCTTCGGCGCCGTCTGCCCAAAGGATGGCAAGGGCGCGGCCCTCATCCTACCAGCCTGCAACACTGAGGCGATGAACTTGCACCTCGCGGAGATCGCCGAGATCGTCGCGCCCGGCGCCCACGCCGTCCTCTTGGTCGATCAGGCTAGCTGGCACCTATCGACACGCCTCGTCGTGCCGTCCAACATCACCATTATCGCCCTGCCGCCGAAATGCCCTGAACTCAACCCGGTCGAGAACGTCTGGCAATTCATGCGCGATAACTGGCTCTCCAACCGAATCTTCAAGTCCTACGACGATCTCGTCGACCATTGCTGCGAAGCATGGAACAAGCTCATCGACCAACCCTGGCGCATCATGTCCATCGGACTGCGCCAATGGGCGCACGGGTTCTGATCAATGGGACTCGGTATGAGCAGGTGAAGCGCCTGAAGGAGCTCGAACAGGAGAACACCCGTTTACGTAGGGCGATCTCCGACCTGACGCTGGACAAGCTTATTCTGCAGGAGGCTGCCCGGGGAAACTTCTAAGCCCCGCGCGCCGACGCGCCTGTATCGAGCAGGTTATAGAAGTCATGCATGTCTCCGAGCGCCGCGCCTGTGCGGCGCTCGGGCAACATCGCTCGACGCAGCGCAAGGTACCGCGGGGCCGTGATGACGAAGAACGGCTCACCGCTGACATTATCGCACTGGCCCGGCAATACGGCCGCTACGGCTATCGCAAGATCGCCGGATTGCTGGAGCAGACGGGCTGGATCGTCAACGACAAGCGGGTCGAACGGATCTGGCGACGCGAGGAGCTGAAGGTGCCCCATAAGCAATGATCAGCCTTCATTGAGTGGCCCAGGTCGAATGTTAGTTGAGAGCTGGCGGCTGCGCCAGCGTGGTCGGCGGAGCCGGTGACGTAGCGAAGCCGGCCACGCGGTGAACGCGGGCACAAAGACCTCTGGTGCTGGTGGTTTGTAGCCGAGCGAGGCATGAGGCCGGATAGCGTTGTAGTGACGGCGCCAGCTCTCGATGATGATCTGAGGTTCTCGTAGGGTGTAGAAGATCTCTCCGTTGAGCAGCTCGTCTCGCAGGCCACCTCGCTCACGCCAATCTGGCGGATCGCATCGGCCATGTTCTGACCCTGCGAGACCAGCACATCGACCTGTCTCAGCTTGGCGACGATCTCTTCGGGCTTGTATCTCCTCCTCGGCATATCGGTCCTCCTTGATGCCAAAAGACATACTTCAAGTCGGACCACTTCATCGAGGGCGGATCAGGTGCCTTTCACGTAATACGTAATACCCGACGATCTGGCCAGCGTCATTGATGCCCCAGGCGTAGGTGCCGCCTTTATCAGCCAAAGGATCGCTGAGCGTGGTGTAGGTGCCGTTACTGTAGAGGAAGCCGTGTGAGATGCCTTTGCTATCGAAGTAGTTACCGACGATCTGGCCTAGGTTGTTGATGGCGAAAGGCCAAGTGCCTTCTGAGCCTGCCAAAGGATCGTCGAGCGTGGTGAACGTATAAGCGGACATGGGAGATTCCCTCGCGATGAGAAACTATGTCGGCGCACTTACGCTTTACGCGAACTCGTCGTGTTGTTTGTCCAACGAAAAAAGCCCGCCGGTTCGTGCGCCAACTGTGCGTCTGTTTTGATTTTCATTGTGCCTGCCGATGGCACTGTTGCTTGCCCGTTCGGATGAACAGAGATTTCGGCAATCCCGTTGCAATGGGCAGCTAGGTAAATTCTAGGTCACGTTACGCGGTGTTGCATAGGGGGTGATTTCCGCATCACAGCACGTCAATGGGGCTTCAATGTCGCAGAAGGGTCAGACACCGCTGTTTTATGTTTTCTTTATTTTGATCGCTTCGGTTCGCGACCGATGCATTCCGCGCCAGTTTTGAACAATGTTCGCGTCCGCGCTGTTCGATCAGGCGCGCCAGCGCATAGCGGCCCTTGCGGCCGCACTTGTCGCAGGCGACCTCCAGCGTATCGAGCTTGCCGATCAGGTCGCTGAAGGTGATCGCGCCGTCGCGGGGCATGGGGCGTGCGTTTGATTGCGCGATCAAATGGCAGCGGTGCTGAACCTTCGCACCGCCAAATATTTTCTCGTTTTTGTGAAACCGGTCACAGGCATTTCGCCCGAGACGTAATAGTTTCAAATCGCCGGAATGCAATGGAGGGGACGATGTCAAAGTTTCATAGCACCGCTGGTCGCCTCACCCGGTTTTGCCGCCACTTAGTGTGGGCGACTTTTGCAGCTTTCGCTCGGAGCGAAAACAGCGAGACAATTCCATTCGGTTACCTCGAGCCGAGGAAGTCTGACGTCAGGGTGGACACCACCAGATGGTTCTGGAACGGGGAACTGTGCTGCAATCCGTGGCTAAGATCTTGATTGGCTTGCCCGGGCTAGAACGCTCGACCTGAGAGGCGCGGTTAACCCCTGCATATTCGCCCAGGCAAGGCCAAGGGCGCGCTTTGCGGCGGTGGGGCAGGAATTGGCTACGCCCCTCGGCACCGCAATTACCCCCGAATTGGCTCCTTGCCTTATTAATCCGTTATTAATCGGCAAATAGCATCTTCGCGTTCGCGCCAGACTAAGTTTAACAAATATTCTGATACGCATTCAATACCTTACTTGGTGAGCGCGATGGGACTCGAACCCATGACCTACTGATTAAAAGTCAGTTGCTCTACCGCCTGAGCTACGCGCTCGTCACTTTTCAATGGCGCATCATCTTATCCGAAAACCGGTACCCCATCCCGGGTCGCGTCGGGGACAAGCTTTTCGGGATTATGCGCAGGCGTGGGTGTAGGGGCGCCGATCCACCTGGTCAAGCTTGTCTGCCCGCCCCTTAAGCGCTTTTCGTCCGTTTCTTGAACTCGCGCTCGCCCTTGCGAGTTTGCTAGACTGGACCCTTATAGGAGCATCACCATGCCGATCGTCAACCGTATCGCCGACCTCACGGCCGAGATCGCCGAATGGCGGCACGATCTGCATGCCCATCCGGAACTGCTCTATGACGTGCAGCGCACGGCCGGCGTGGTCGCCGAAAAGCTTAAAAGCTTCGGTTGCGACGAGGTGGTGCCGGGTATGGGCCGCACCGGGGTGGTCGGCGTCATCCACGGCCGCAAGGGCAAATCCGACAAGGTGATCGGGCTGCGCGCCGACATGGACGCGCTGCCGATCGAGGAGGAAACCGGCCTGCCGTACAAATCGACGGTGCCGGGCAAGATGCATGCCTGCGGCCATGACGGCCACACCGCCATGCTGCTCGGCGCCGCGCGCTATCTCGCCGAGACGCGCAATTTCGCCGGCACCGCGGTGGTGATCTTTCAACCGGCCGAGGAGGGCGGCGCCGGGGCTAAGGCCATGCTCGACGACGGGCTGGTGCAGCGCTTCGGCATCAATGAGGTCTACGGCATGCACAATTATCCCGGCATGCCGGTTGGGAATTTCGGCATCCGCGCCGGCGCGATGATGGCGGCGACCGACTTTGTGAACATCGATATCGAGGGCGTCGGCGGCCATGCCGCGCGCCCGCATCTCGGCGTCGATACTGTGCTGGTCGGCGCGCAGATCATCAACGCCATCCAGTCGGTGGTCTCGCGCAATATCGATCCGCTCAAGTCGGGGGTGGTTTCGATCTGCATGTTCCACGCCGGCAATACCGACAACGTCATTCCGCAGACGGCGCAACTGCGCGGCACCGCGCGCAGCCTGGCCGAAGACGTGCGCCTGCTGATGGAGAAGCGCTTGCATCAGGTGGTCGAGGGCACGGCGGCGGCCTACGGCGCCAAGGCCAAACTCACGTATAAGCGCAACTATCCGGTGCTGGTGAACCACGAGCGGGAAACCGATTTCGCGACCTCGGTGGCCAAGCAAATCGCCGGCGACGGCCACGTCGACACCGCACTGCCGCCGATGATGGGCGGCGAGGATTTCTCCTTCATGCTCAACGAACGCCCCGGCGCCTTCATCTGGATCGGCAATGGCGACAGCGCGGGCCTGCACCATCCGGCCTACAACTTCAACGACGACGTGATCCCGCTCGGGACCTCGTATTGGGTGAAGTTGGTGGAGACGGCGCTGCCGGGCTAGCGTTTGTTTTTCCGGATCGCCGCTCGCGCGGCCGTCGGGATTGACAGAGTTACGGCACCAGCTTAGGCCGCTTGGCCACCGGCGCCGGCGTATGTTGCGGCCGCCCGGCGACAAGTTCGCCGAGGCGGGCTTCCAGCGCGCGCCAGGTGGCGAAATCGTTGAGCGGCGTGCGCTCGAGCAAAGCCAGCCCAGCCGCCGCGATGAACGGCAGGCTCTGCACCACCAGGACGGCAGCGAAGATATTGATCTCGCGCACGTCCTTAATGTTGGTCGCGACCAGCACCACGGCGCCGAGGACAAGCAAGCCCGCCAGCACCGCCTCCCAGAAGGCGTGGAAATCCGTCGAGCGCCGCAGGCCGCCTTTGGCGGTGCGCACGAACGGCAGATGATCCTTGATCAGGCCGAAGCCGACTGCGCGCGCCACCGTCCATTGCACCGACATGGCGGCGAATACCGAGCCGGTCAGCTGCGCCGCGTTGCTACGCACGCGCAGCCGGTACAGCGTCACGAAATGCATGAGCGAGACGGTGAAACTCGCGATGATCGGAATGGTGAGAATGCGGTCGGGCACCGCGATGTCGAGGAACGCGACCACCGGCACCCAGATGATGTTCTGGATGGCGACGGCGACGCCCAGGCTTTCGGCGCCCAGCCAATTGAGCCAGCCGAGCGCGAATTCGCGCTTCTGGTCGCTGTTGAGGCGGCTGGCGCCGGGCAGGAAGCGGTGCCAGTGCTTCTTGAGAATCTGGAAACCGCCATAGGCCCAGCGGTGGCGCTGCTTTTTGTAGGCCTCGAAGCTGTCGGGCAGCAGGCCGTAGCCGTAGCGCTTGTTGGTATAGTGCGCGCGCCAGCCGAGCTCGAGCAGCGTGAGGCCGAGATCGGTGTCCTCGCAGATCGTATCGCTCGACCAGCCCCCGGCGGCTTCCAGCGCGGCGCGGCGGATCAGGCACATGGTGCCGTGCACGATGATGGCGTTGTACTCGTTCCGTTGCACCATGCCGATGTCGAAGAAACCGGCATATTCGCCGTTCATGGCGTGATGCATGACGCTGCGGTCGCCGTCGCGGTGATCCTGCGGCGCCTGCACCAGCGCGATATTGGGATCGCCGAACAGCGGCACCAGCTCTTTGAGCCATTCCGGCTGCACGACATAGTCGGCGTCGATGACGCCGATCACCTCGGCGTCGGCCGCGGTGTGCACCATGGCGAGCCGCAGCGCGCCGGCCTTGAAGCCCTGCAGGTTGTCGGCGCGCACAAACTTAAACCGTTCGCCGAGCGTGCGGCAGTGCTCCTCGATCGGCAGCCAGATTGCCGGATCGGGCGTGTTGTTGATCACCACCACGCATTCGAATTTCGGATAATCGAGCCGTGCCACCGCGTCGAGCGTCTGCTTGAGCATGTCCGGCGGCTCGTTGTAGGCCGGAATATGAATCGACACTTTCGCCACCGCTGCCTCGGGCGCGAGCGGCGGGGCGTCGATCAGCCGCAGCGGCTTGCGGCCGAAAACGATGGCCGCGAGCTCGTCGATGCGCGCCAGCGCGATCACGATCAGCGGGATCAGCAATATCATGCCCAAGCCGAGCGCGATGGCCGCGCCGGGCACGAAATAGTGTCCGCTCCAATAGGCGAATACGGCGGCGAACCAGGCGCCCACTACGTTGGCGGCGGCGGCCAGCGTGATCGACTGCCACAGCGTCACGGCGCTCATCGCCAGCAGGGGCAGCGACAGCAATACGCTCACCAGCAACGCGATGCCGGCAAGCTTCCAGTGATCGGGCTCGCTGAGTGGGCCGGTCCAGTCGAATTTCGGCTGGCGCGACGCGTCGAACAGCCCCCAATAGGGACCGACGCCGCCTTCGAATATCTTCCACGGCTGGTCGATCGCTTCGACGATGTTGTAGTCGATGCCGTAGGCCTCGGCGCGCTTGACGAAGTCGCGCAGCACCATGGCCTGCTCGAGGCGGCCGGGCTCGGCGGCCTTGAGATTGTAGCCGGCGCTCGGCCAGCCGAATTCGGCAATGACGATGCGCTTGCCGGGATAGGCCTGGCGCAGCTTGTCGTAGATCAGGATTGCTTGATCGACCGCCTGCTTGTCGGAGAAGCCTTCCCAGTAAGGCAAAATGTGCGCGGCGATATAATCGACCTGCGACACCAGCTCGGGATGCTCGATCCACACGTTCCAGATTTCGCCGGTGGTGACCGGCACGTTGGTGGACCGTTTGACGCGCTGGATGAGCGGGATCAGTTCGCTGACCTTGAGGTCGCCGCGATAGATGGTTTCGTTGCCGACAATGATGCCGTTGACGTTGCTGTGACGCTTGGCGAGCTCGATGACCGAATTGATTTCGCGCTCGTTGCGTTCCTGGTGCTTGTCGATCCAGGCGCCGATCGTGACCCGCAGGCCGTATTCGGCGGCGATGCCGGGCACCAGCTCGACCCCGCCGGTGGACGAATACGTACGGATCGCGCGCGTCAGCGGCGCCAGCAGCTGGAGGTCGTCGCGGATTTGCGCGGCCTGTGCCTGGGCGCCGGAATCGGGGTGGGCCGTGCCGGCAAACGGCGCGTAGGACACGCTTGCGAGTTGGCCTTCGAAATTGGGTGCGCTCAGGTGATCCTGCGCGAGAGCCCACAATCCGGCTTGCACGCACGCCACGAGGGCGATCACGGCAGCGACGGAGCGCATAACTTTACAACCAAATGGGGCGGGATTTCAGACCCTCGAGCCCGTCCCCTGGGCTCAGCCGATGCTTGTTCTGCGGCAATGCAACATATATCGACGTTAGGTGGTTATTCAAGTAAAGACCGGACATGGCAATTCCTTGACGCATGCATAGCAACGAGAAAAATTTTCGTCGCTTTAAATAAACCCGGTCAGTGCGAACCGGTTCCAGCCGAGGCGGCGGCCGGCGGTTGGGCTGCGGCCGCCGGGGTCGGCGCAAGACCCGGATCGAGCCAACAGGCATGCACCCGGCCATTCAGGCTGTCCGGAGCCTTGGGATCGATATGGCCCTGCCGCACCAGGCAGCGGAAAGTGGCCTGTATATGCGAGCTCGGGCAGCCGAACCGGTCATAGAGGTCGAGGTGGCGGAAGGCGGTGTCGAGGTCGTCCCGCCAGAGCAGGCTGACCACCCGGCGGCCGAGCCAGACGCATTCCGGGTTGCCGGCCGGGCCGGTGAGGGCGCGTGCCGCTTCGGCAATCTCGTCGATGCTCTTCTGGCCTTCCTTGGCGGTGTCGCCGGGCGGTTTCTGCTGTTCGGGCGGCTTGGGGCCGCCGCTTTGGGCGACCGCCGCGGTCACGCTGAAACTCAAGGCCGTGACGCAGAGCGCAGCACGGATTAGACGCAAAAACGAGATTAACGGCATAGTCCCGCCGGTTTTGATGAAGGCCGCCCGCCCGATATCCGGTCTGCTATGGGACCGGATTGGGACACGAATGCGGCAATTTCTGCCCGCCACCCCGGCAATGCTCGCGGTAAAAACACGCACGCTCGACCCAACCGCCGCCTTAGACCGAATTTCCTAGCAGCAAGACTTGGCCCCAACGGCCCGGCTTTGTCCAGCGCCTCGCGGCCGGTTGCTTAAGACGCGGGCGACCTTGGCAGCGCAAGGCGCGCACTATAATCCGGTGGCTCTTTTATCCCGCCGGAACGGGTTCAAGCCGATGCGCCTTGGTCTAGCCTGCCTCGCCCTGTCGGCGTTGGTCATCGCCGGCGTCTGGATCTGGCTTGGCGCCTCGGTGCCAATGCCGCAATCCCCGCTGACCGCCGGCGAGAAGCTCTATTGCCTGTCCTATTCGCCGTTCCGCGGCCGCCAGACCCCGCTCGATTTCAATACCCAGATTTCCGCCGCGCAGATTGAGGACGATATGGCGCGCCTGGCCAAGATCACCGATTGCGTGCGCACCTATTCGACCGAGTTTGGGCAAGACCAGATTGCGGGGATCGCCGCCCGCCACGGCCTCAAGGTGTTGCAGGGGGTCTGGCTGTCCAGCCATGCGGACAAGACCCGCGTGCAGATCGAGACCGCGGTGGCGCTTGCCAATCGCTATCCCGGCACGATCCGTGCGCTGGTGGTCGGCAATGAAGTGCTGCTGCGAGGCGAAATGTCGGCCGAGGATCTCGCCGCCACCATCCGCGCGGTGAAGGCGCGGGTCAGCGTGCCGGTGACCTATGCCGACGTGTGGGAATTCTGGCTGCGCAATCGCGACGTCGCCGCGGCGGTCGATTTCATCACCATCCATATCCTGCCTTACTGGGAGGACTTCCCAGTAGCGGCGCGCGATGCCGCCGCCCACGTGGATTCGATCCGCCGCCGTGTGGTGGCCGCCTTTCCCGGCAAGGAGGTGATCATCGGCGAGGTCGGCTGGCCGAGCACGGGGCGCATGCGCGAGGGCGCGCTGCCGTCGCCGGCGAACGAGGCACGCGTCATTCAGGATGTGTTGGCGCTGGGCAAGCGCGACAATTTCCGCGTCAATGTCATCGAGGCCTTTGACGAACCGTGGAAACGCGCGCTTGAAGGAACGGTCGGCGGCCATTGGGGCGTGCTCGACGATGCCACACGCGCGCCGAAATTCGGGTGGGGTGAGGCGGTCTCCGATCATCCGCAGTGGCCCTGGCAAGCGACGGGCGGGATTCTGTTCGCGCTGATCGTGTTCGGTGCCGCCTTCGCTGCGCGGCGTGCCGCGCCGGCCAGGCGTTGGCTGGCGGTGACGGCGAACGCGATCGCAGGCGGCGCGCTGATCGGCTGGAGCATCGCCAATGTCCCGGTGGAATCCTTGGGGCTCGGCGGTTGGCTGCGCTCGCTCGCCTTCGTTGCTGTCGCGTTGCTGGTGCCGCCAAGCGTCAGCGTGGCGGTGATGTACGGCACGCCGCTGCCGCGGTTTTTTCGCCTGCTCGGTCCCGCCACCGAGCGTATCGGCGATCCGCTCGCGCGACTCGTCGGAGCGCTGATGATCGCAACCGTGCTGCTCGCCATATTGGCTGCGCTCGGCCTGGTGTTCGATCCGCGCTACCGGGATTTTCCGTTCGCGCCGCTCACCGCGGCGGTCGTGCCGTTTTTCATGCACAGCGTGACGATGCCACGGCCGCGCGGCCGCACCGGCGTCGCCGAATGGGTCGCCGCCGGCATGCTCGCGCTGTCGGTGCCTTACATCGCGCTCAACGAAAGTTTTGCGAACTGGCAATCGCTCTGGCTATGCGCGGCGCTCGCAACGCTCGTGTTCAGTCTGGCTCGGGTGCGCGACGCGCAAAGCTGAGCACCAGCAGGCCGAAGGCAAGCGCCGACAACTGAATGTTGTAAAGGACGATGCCGAAGCAGGCGAGCACGAGCGCGACGGCGAGCAATACCAGCGACGGCCGCAGCAGATTGAGCGCGGCAACGGCGAGCGCGGCCCAGCCGAACACCGTGTGCTCGAACAGCACGATTGCGGTCCGTCGCACGAAACACAGCCACGTGTCGGGGCCGGCCGCGCAAGCCAGGCCGACGGTCGACTGTTCGATCGTGAGATAGCGGATGTAGAGCGCATAGCCGAGCGAGCAAAAGCCCACGATCAACAAATAATTGGTCGCGCGCGCGCTCGGCAGGAACAACTTCATGACGCGGGTTCCGAAAGACTGGATTATGCCGCGCCACCGGGGCGCCGACAATTAATGCACGGCCAGTTGCGCGCCCTCGAACTTGGCCGGGTGGCAGCCTGTCCGCATGGCCGGGAAGCGGGCGCAGAGGCGCGCTGCCTCCTCGGCATTTGGCAGCGGGCCCGCCACCAAGCGGTAGGTGACACCGGTCGGACGCTTCGGGTGTTGCGCAACGACCGCGTTCAGTCCTGACAGCAGAGGCCCATAATTGGCCTTCAAGCTCGCCCAATAGACGCGCAGCGTTTCAATGGTGGCGCCGCCGCCGAGATCGATGCCGAATTCATCCTTGGCCGGCGGCGGAGGCAGCTGTTCGGCCGGCACGATCGCTGGCGCAGCCGCGACGCGGACTGGCGGCAGCGGAACCGGTTCGGCTGCGGCTTCCAACGCATCCGGTGGTACCGGGGGATCGGCTGCCTGCGGCGTTCTCATCGCTAAAAACCAGGGCAAGCTGGATTCGCCTACCGCCGGTCGTGCGAGCGGCGTCAGCGCCCCGGCGGGAGCGGGCGGCGGCGCCATGACAACGACGGCCGGCGCGGTGGCAGGTGTGCTCGGCGCGGGCGGTGGAACGTAGGCGGCGCGCGCGGCGGCGATCTGCTCGCTTTGCCGTTTGATGGAGCCGGTCATGTCCTCGAGATTGTGCTCGAGCGTGGCAATGCGCACCGTCAGCCGA
Source organism: uncultured Alphaproteobacteria bacterium (assembly GCA_963739075.1). GTDB lineage: Bacteria > Pseudomonadota > Alphaproteobacteria > Rhizobiales > Xanthobacteraceae > Pseudolabrys. Next base: position 158,155 of record CAVTZC010000011.1, read on the forward strand.
TCGCGGTCGGCGGTGAGATCGCGCAGCTGGGCGGTGAGGCGCGTGGACTCGGCGTCGGAATCGGCCGCGCTCGGCGGCAGCTCGGCGACCACCTGCACGGGCTCGCCGGTATAGGCGAGCGCAAGCTGGAGCCGTTTGCTGCCGGCTTCGGTTTGGCTGGTGAGCGCGACCGCGGCGAGCGCAAGGCACGCGGCGCTGCCCCATCCGAACAGGCGCCAGATTGGCCTTCTGCGAAGGCGTTTGCCAATATTGGGCAAATCGGGTTCCGGCGGCGCGATCTCGTTCGCCATGGGCAGCCTTTGCGAGGGCGAATCACATCATTGAAAACGTTAGCAGAATCCGGCAAAGCTGGCTTTCATTGCGTAGTGCGAAGAGGCAGGCAGCGACGCTGGGTCACGACGGCCGGCTCGATGCATCGACAGCGCCTTAATGGTGGCAACTCGGTGAGCGGGAAAAAGACGCAACGACGAACGTGCCTTGCGATCGTGCTGGCGGCCGGCGAAGGCACCCGCATGCGCTCCGCCGCGCCGAAAGCCTTGCACGCCATCGGCGGACGCACGCTGCTCGCGCATGTGCTCACCGCAGCGATCGAGGCAGGCGGCGGCGATATCGCCGTGGTGGTCGGACCCGATCATGACGCGGTGGCGCGCGCGGTGCGCACGCTGGCGCCGGCCGCGAAAATCTTCGAACAAACGCAACGGCGCGGCACCGCCCACGCCGTACTGGCGGCGCGCAAGGCGATCGCGCGTGGTGCCGACGACATATTGGTGATGTTTGCCGACACGCCGCTGGTGCGGCCGCAAACGCTGCGCGAATTGCGCACGGCGCTGGGGCAGGGCGCCGCCGTGGCGGTGCTGGGTTTCCGGCCGGCAAATCCGGCCGGCTATGGGCGGCTGGTGATGCGCGGCGACGAACTGCTGGCGATCCGCGAGGAGCGTGACGCCAACGATGAGGAACGCAAGATCGCGCTCTGCAATGGCGGCCTAATGGCGCTTTCCGGCAAGAGCGCGCTCGCCATCCTCGACCGCATTAATAACGAAAATGCCAAGGGCGAATACTATCTCACCGACGCGGTTGCCATTGCCCACGATATGGGCTTGAACGCGGTCGCGATCGAAACCGGAGAGGACGACATGCGCGGAATCAATACCAAGGCGCAGCTCGCCGAGACCGAGGCGGTTCTGCAAAGCCGCCTGCGCGCCGCCGCGCTCGAAGCCGGCGTCACTTTGATCGCGCCGGAGACGGTTTTTCTGTCGGCCGACACCAAATTCGGGAAGGACGTCACCGTCGAGCCGAATGTCGTGTTCGGGCCCGGCGTGACGGTCGAGGATAGTGCGCTGATCCGCGCGTTTTCACATCTGGAAGGGGCACATGTCGGCAAGGGCGCCCGTGTCGGCCCCTTCGCGCGGTTGCGGCCGGGGGCCGATCTCGGCGCGGACGTGCATATCGGCAATTTCGTCGAGGTGAAGGAGGCCAAGATCGAGGCCGGGGCCAAGGCCAATCATCTTGCCTATATCGGCGATGCGCGGGTCGGCGCCGGCGCCAATATCGGTGCCGGCACCATCACCTGCAATTACGACGGCGTCACCAAGCATCGCACCGACATCGGCAAAGGCGCCTTCATCGGCTCAAATTCGGCGCTGGTGGCGCCGATCAAGATCGGCGACGGCGCCTATGTCGGCTCCGGCTCGGTGGTGACCAGCAACGTGCCGGCCGACGCGCTGGCGGTCGCGCGTGGGCAGCAGACCGTTAAGGCCGGTTGGGCTAAACGCTTGCGGGACCGCAAGAGCTTGGGCAAGAAGAGCGCGAAAAAGCCCACGAAATAAGCCTTGAGGCCCGCATCCGCCATTGTCACATGGCGAAATGCGTTTTGATTTCCATATGTTTGGCGGTGCCGGTTAAAGCAGGACCGCAAGAATAGGGGCCATCCAAACGGATGTGCGGGATCGTCGGAATTATCGCGCGCGAGCCGGTCGCCGGCCATTTGGTCGAGGCGCTCAAGCGTCTCGAATATCGCGGCTATGACTCGGCCGGGGTCGCGACCCTGGATCACGGCGTGCTTGGGCGCCGGCGCGCCGAGGGCAAGCTGGCCGCGCTGGAAAAGCGCCTGGCGCGCGAGCCGCTCGCCGGCAATATCGGCATCGGCCATACCCGCTGGGCGACGCACGGCAAACCGACTGAAAGCAATGCCCATCCGCACGCGACCGACCGCGTCGCGGTAGCGCATAACGGGATCATCGAGAATTTCCGCGAGCTGCGCGAACGGCTCATCAAGAGCGGCGCCAAGTTTGGCAGCGAGACCGACACCGAGGTCGTCGCCCATCTGGTGACCGCCGAGCTGAAACAGGGCAAGCCGCCGGTCGAGGCGGTGGCCGCCGCGCTCAAGCAGTTGCGCGGCGCTTTCGCGCTCGCCTTCCTGTTTGCCGGCGAGGACGACCTGATGATCGGCGCGCGCAAGGGCTCGCCGCTCGCCATCGGCTATGGCGACGGCGAAATGTATCTCGGCTCCGATGCCATCGCGCTCGCGCCGTTCACCGACACCATCAGTTATCTCGAGGACGGCGACTGGGCGGTGATGACGCACAAGGGCGTCGAGATCCACGACGAGCAGGACCGCTTGGTCGAGCGGGCGGTGATCAGATCCACGGCCTCGGCGCAGATGGTGGATAAAGGCAACTTCAAGCATTTCATGGCGAAAGAGATCCATGAGCAGCCGGAAGTGGTCGGCCACACGCTCGCCCGCTACATCGACATGATCAATGAAAGGATTGCGCTGCCGGGCGAATTGCCGTTCGACTGGAAGACGCTGAAACGGCTGTCGCTGTCGGCCTGCGGCACCGCCTTTTATGCCGGGCTGGTGGCGAAATACTGGTTCGAACGCTTCGCCAAATTGCCGGTGGAAATCGATATTGCGTCGGAATTCCGCTACCGCGAGGCGCCGCTCGAAAAGGGCGATCTCGCCATTTTCATTTCGCAATCGGGCGAGACTGCCGACACGCTGGCGACGCTGCGCTACGCCAAGCAGCACCAGCAGCACGTGTTGTCCGTGGTGAACGTGCCGACTTCGACCATCGCGCGCGAAAGCGACGTGGTGATGCCGACGCTGGCCGGGCCGGAGATCGGCGTCGCCTCGACCAAGGCCTTCACCAGCCAGCTTGCAGTGCTGGCGTGCCTAGCGATCGCCGCCGGCCGCGCGCGCGGCGAATTGTCGGCGGCCGATGAGCAGAACCTGGTGCGCGCGCTGATCGAAGTTCCGCGGCTCATGGCAGAAGCGCTGGCACTCGAGCCGCAGATCGAGAAGCTCGCCGAGGGCCTCGCGAAAGTGCACGACGTGCTCTATCTCGGCCGCGGCACCAGCTTCCCGATCGCACTCGAAGGCGCGCTCAAGCTCAAGGAAATCTCCTATATCCACGCCGAAGGCTATGCCGCCGGCGAGCTCAAACATGGCCCGATCGCGCTGATCGACGAGGCCATGCCGGTGATCGTGATCGCGCCGCACGATCGCGTATTCGAGAAAACAGTGTCGAATATGCAGGAGGTCGCGGCGCGCGGCGGCAAGATCATCCTGGTCACTGACGCGAAGGGGGCGAAGGAAGCCCCCGTCGATTCGACGGAAATCATCGTTCTGCCGGACATGGCCTCCACCGTGACGCCGCTGGTCTATGCCATTCCGGTGCAGTTGATCGCCTATCACACCGCGGCGATGATCGGCACCGACGTAGACCAGCCGCGCAATCTCGCGAAATCGGTTACGGTGGAATAGACTACCCCCATGGCCAATTTTGACCCGAAGCTTGCCGATACGCCGGCAGCTGCCGTGACGGCGACGCCGCAGACCGGCATCATCGCCCGCATCCGCAATTATTTCCTGACCGGCCTGGTGGTCGCGGGGCCTGTGCTGGTCACCGCCTGGCTCACCTGGTCGTTCATCAATTGGGTGGACAGCCTGGTGCGGCCGTTCATTCCACCGACCTACCGGCCGGAAACCTATCTGCCCTGGCCGATCCCGGGCACTGGCCTCATCATCGCCGTCGTCGTGCTCACGACGCTCGGGTTCCTCACCGCCAACCTCGTTGGGCGCAAGCTGGTGGAACTGGGCGAGGGCCTGCTCAACCGCATGCCGATCGTGCGGCCGGTCTACAAAACGATGAAGCAGATTTTCGAGACGCTATTCTCGAAGACCGGATCGAGCTTCCGCCAGGTGGCGTTGGTGGAGTTTCCGGCGCCCGGCATGTGGTCGCTGGTGTTCCTGTCGCAGCCGCCGAGTGGCGATCTCGCGGACAAGCTGCCGCAAGGCGAGCATGTGTCCGCGTTCCTGCCGTGCACGCCCAACCCGACCACCGGTTTCTTTTTCTATGTGTTGCGCAAGGATCTCGTCGTGCTCGACATCTCGGTGGAGAACGCGATGACGCTGCTGATCTCGGCCGGCATGGTGCAGCCCGATGGCGGCGATGCGGCGCAGAAAAATCTCTGGGCGCTCGCCGCCACTGCGCGCGCGGCGCAGGCGGTGCGGACGACGGATGTGGTGAAGTAGACCGCTCCCGTTGCGCTCTAGGACCACACTATGAGCTTCCTTGAGGCTGTCCGATCGGGCTTTACCAGATATGCCAGCGCTACGGGACGGACGAGCCGGTCCGAATATTGGTATTGGACGCTCTTTAATGTTCTGGTCGGGCTTGTTGCGGTCACGGCTGACTACCTGCTTTTCCCAACGAATGCGTGGAATCCTATCGAGACTCTGACAGATATCGCGCTATTTGTACCGAGTTGGGCGGTCGCAATCCGACGTCTGCATGACATTAATCGAACCGGATATTGGCTTCTTATCGCCCTGACCGGGATTGGAATTGTGCTGCTGATCTATTGGGACTGTGTGAAGGGTACCGATCGCGACAACGACTACGGTTCAGACCCGCAGAAGAGTCTCGGCTTCCTGATTTCACCCCGCCCTAATCAATTTGATCGCCTCGTCTTTCCCAAACAGGTAGAGCAGTTGGCGCAGCGCTTCGCCGCGCGGAGTCGCCAGCGTGGCGTCGCGCGACAGGATCAGCGCAGCGTCATCGCGCGCGGCGCCCAGATATTTGCCGTGCGTCTCGATGCGGGCTAGCTGAAAGCCGGGCAGGCCGCTCTGGCGCGTGCCGAGCAGGTCGCCTTCGCCGCGCAGTTTCAAATCTTCCTCGGCGATGCGGAAGCCGTCTTCCGTGTCGCGCAGCACGGCGAGCCGTGCCTTGGCGGTTTCGCCGAGCGGCGCCTTGTAGAGCAGCAGACAAGTCGAGTGGCCGGGCCCGCGCCCGATGCGCCCGCGCAGTTGATGCAATTGCGCGAGCCCGAAGCGTTCGGCGTGCTCGATCACCATGACGGTCGCTTCCGGCACGTCGACGCCGACCTCAATCACCGTGGTGGCGACCAGAAGCTGCGTCTCGCCCGCCGCGAAGCGCGCCATGGTAGCGTCCTTTTCGGCGCCTTTCATGCGGCCGTGCACTAGATCGACTTTTTTGCCGAAGCGCTGGCGCAGTTCCTCGAAACGCGCCTGCGCGGCGGCGATATCGATCTTTTCGGATTCCTCCACCAGCGGGCAGACCCAATAGGCGCGCTGGCCTGACGCGATCGCGCGGCCGACCGCGTCCTCGACCTCCTCGCTGCGCGTGAGCGGAATCGCGCGGGTGTCGATCGGCTGGCGGCCGGGCGGCTTCTCGCGTAGTTCAGACACGTCCATGTCGCCAAAATAGGTGAGCACCAGCGTGCGCGGGATCGGCGTGGCGGTAAGCACCAGCACGTCGACCGCTTCACCTTTCTGCGCCAGCGCCAGCCGTTGATGCACGCCGAAGCGGTGCTGCTCGTCGACGATGGCGAGCGCGAGATCGTGGAAGGCGACCTCCTCCTGGAACAGCGCGTGGGTGCCGATCAACAGATCGATGTCGCCGAGGGTGAGGCGGTCGAGAATGCTCTCGCGCTCGCCGCCGCGCTCGCGGCCGGTGAGAATGGCGACGCGCAAGCCGGCGGCCTCCGCCAGCGGGGCGATGGTCTTGAGGTGCTGGCGGGCGAGGATCTCGGTCGGTGCCATGAACGCGGCCTGCCGGCCGGCTTCGATCACCGCCGCCGCCGCGATCAGCGCTACCACGGTCTTGCCGGAGCCGACGTCGCCTTGCAGCAGGCGCAGCATGCGCTGCGGGCGCGCGAGGTCGGCGATGATATCGTCGACTGCCTTTTGCTGCGAGTGGGTGAGCGCGTAGGGCAGCGCCTTCAGGACACGCGCGCGCAGGCGGCCCTCGCTGGCCGAGCCGCGGCCGGCCTGGCGGCGCATGTGGGCGCGCACCAAAGCGAGCGCGAGCTGGCCGGCGAGCAATTCGTCATAGGCGAGCCGCGTCCAGGCCGGACTCTCTGGCACCATGTCGTGCGGCTCGGCCGGCCGGTGCAGATGGCGCAGCGCGGCGGCAAAAGCGGGAAAGCGCTCGCGCGCGAGCCAGGCCTCGTCCTGCCACTCCGGCAGATCGGGCAGGCGGGCGAGCGCACCGTCGATCGCGCGCCGCACATTGCCGAGCGCCAAGCCTTCAGTCAGCGGATAGACCGGCTCGACCAGCGGCAAATTCGCAAAGCCTTGCTCGTCCACCACCCGGTCGGGATGCACCATCTGCAGCATGTCGTCGTAGAATTCGGCGGTGCCGGAGACGTAGCGCGTCTCGCCCTCGGGCAGCAGCTTGCGCAGATAATCTTCGCGCGCGTTGAAATAGGTCAGCGTCAGCGTTTGCCCAGTGTCGTCGCTGGTGAGGATGCGGTAGGGCGCGCGGGGCCGGTGGCGCGGCGCCGGCCGGTGCTCGTCGACGGTGACCGCGACGGTGATCACCTGGCCCGGCTGCACCGCGTTGAGCTTCGGCCGCGCGCGGCGGTCGATGACGCCGGTGGGCAGGTGAAACAACAGGTCGACGACGCGCGGCACCTCGCGGTCGAGCAGCCGGGTATAGAGCTTTTCCAGCTTGGGCCCGACACCGGGCAGGCTGGTGAGCGAGGCGAACAGCGGGTTGAGCACGAGCGGGCGCATGGGCGGCATGCTGACTTGCGCGTCCGGCGGACGCAATGCGGGGCTGTGCAAAGCAACCGCTGACAGCAAGCCGTAAGCCCTCTATATAAACCCGGCCCGGCCCCGTCCGGGTTTTTGGCGTTGGAGCAACTCGATGAGCGGAACACAGATTTCGAGCGAAGGACTGGACCCGCGCCGGCGGCGCCTGCTGTTCCGCTCCTGGCATCGCGGCATCCGCGAAATGGATCTGGTGCTCGGCCGCTTCGCCGACGCGCATATCGCAACATTGAGCGACGCCGAGCTCGACGAGTACGAGCGCTGGCTAGAAATACCGGACCAGCGGATTTTCACCTGGGTGAACGGCGCGCAAGCGGTGCCGCCCGAGTTCGATACCGCGTTGTTCCACCGTATGCGCGACTTCCATCTCAGCCATGGCTAAATCGCCGGCCGCACTGCTGCAGGCCGGCGCGCCGCTCACGCTGGCGCAAGTCGCCGACGGCGCCGAAGGGCTGGTGCTGGCCGATCTGGCGCGCGCCATCGCCGCGCGTCCCGATGCGCCGGCGATCTCGCTCGCCGTGATCTGCCGCGACGGCCAGCGCATGGCGGCGCTCTCGCGCGCGCTGGCGTTCTTCGGGCCGGATATTCTGACCATGGAATTCCCGGCCTGGGATTGCCTGCCTTACGACCGGGTGTCGCCGAATGCGAGCGTGGTGGCGCAGCGCATGACCGCGCTGTCGCGGCTCGCGCGCGTGAAAGGGCGCGACAAGCCCTCGGTGCTGCTCACCACGGTGAACGCCGCGCTGCAACGCGTGCCGGCGCGCGACTTCGTCGCGACACACGCGCTGTCGGTCGCGCCCGGCAACGTGATCGGCATGGCGAGCATCGTGACCTGGCTGGAGCTCAACGGCTTCTTGCGTGCTTCCACGGTGCGCGAGCCCGGCGACTACGCGGTGCGCGGCGGCATCCTCGATCTCTATCCGCCCGGCATGGACATGCCCGTCCGCTTCGATTTCTTCGGTGACGCACTGGAGACGATCCGGACTTTCGACGCACAGACGCAGCGCAGCGAAACTCCGTTGCGCGGGCTCGATCTGGTGCCGGTCGCGGAATTCCAGCTCATCACCGAAACCATCCGCCGCTTCCGCACCGGCTATGTCGCCGAGTTCGGCGCTGCCGCGCCCGACGATCTTTTGTACGAAGCTGTGAGCGAAGGCCGCCGCTATCCCGGCGTGGAGCACTGGCTGCCGCTGTTTCACAAGTCGCTGGAAACTTTGTTCGATTTTCTTCCCGGCACACCGCTCGCGCTCGAGCATCTGGCGGAAGATGCCGCGCACGAGCGTTTCACCCAAATCGCCGATTACTACGACGCGCGGCGCGACGCGCTGAATGACGGCGTGACGCCGGGCTACAAGCCGCTGCCGCCGGATCGGCTTTATCTCGCCGAGGCGGATTGGAAGGAACGGCTCGCCGCCGCGACACTGGCACGATTGACGCCGTTCGCGGTGCCCGATGCAGAGCGCGCGATCGACGTCCGTGCGCGCGCCGGCCATAATTTCGCAACGGAGCGCGCCGTGCCGGGCGCCAATGTGTTCGAGGCGGTCACGCAGCACTTGGCGGGGCTGCAATCGTCCGGCAAGCGGGTAGCGATCGCGCTTTGGAGCGAGGGCGCGCGCGAGCGCATGAACCACGTGCTCTCAGATCACAGGCTGCACAATCTGACCCCGGTCGATTCCTGGCCGCAGGCGCTGGCGTTGCCCAAGGCGGCGGTGGCGCTGGCCGTGCTCGGCATCGAGTCCGGTTTCGAGACGGCGGACGCGGCCATCGTCAGCGAACAGGACATCCTGGGCGACCGTCTGGTGCGGCCGCGCCGCGCCATGCGGCGCGCCGACAATTTCATCGCCGAAGCCACCAGCCTCGCGCCGGGCGACCTGGTGGTGCACGTCGATCACGGCATTGGACGTTTCGCCGGATTGCAGCCGATCCATGCTGCCGGCGCGCCGCACGACTGCCTGGAAATCCATTACGCGGAGGGTGCCAAGCTTTATCTGCCGGTGGAGAACGTCGACCTGCTGTCGCGCTACGGCGCCGAGCAGAGCAACGTCGATCTCGACCGGCTGGGCAGCGGCAACTGGCAGGCGCGCAAGGCGCGCATGAAGAGCCGCATCCGCGAGATCGCCGGCGAACTGATCAAGGTGGCGGCTGAACGGCTGACGCGCGAGGCACCGCGTTTTTCCGTCGGGCCCGGCGCCTACGACGAATTCTGCGCCGGCTTTCCATACGAGGAGACCGACGACCAGCTCGCCGCCATCGACGCCACGATCAAGGATTTGAATTCCGGCCGTCCGATGGACCGGCTGATCTGCGGCGACGTCGGCTTCGGCAAGACTGAGGTGGCGCTACGCGCGGCCTTCATCGCCGCCATCAACGGCAAGCAGGTGGCCGTGGTGGTACCGACCACGCTCTTGGCGCGCCAGCACTTCAAGACTTTCTCGGAACGCTTCCGCGGTTTTCCGGTCAACGTCGCGCAGGCCTCGCGCCTAGTGCCGGCAGCAGAACTGAGCAAGGTCAAGGCGGGCTTGGCCTCCGGCAGCGTCGATATTGTCATCGGCACCCATGCGCTGCTTGGCAAGGCGATCAAGTTCAAGGATCTCGCGTTGCTGGTGGTGGACGAGGAGCAGCATTTCGGCGTCTCCCACAAAGAGAAGCTCAAGACGCTGCGGTCGGAAGTGCACGTGCTCACGCTCACCGCGACGCCAATTCCGCGCACCTTGCAGCTCGCGCTTACCGGCGTGCGCGATCTGTCGATCATTGCATCGCCGCCAGTCGACCGGCTGGCGGTGCGGACTTTCGTCTCGCCGTTCGATCCGATCACCGTGCGCGAAGCGTTGTTGCGGGAGAAATACCGCGGCGGCCAGGCCTTCTACGTCTGCCCGCGTATCGAGGATTTGGCCGGCACGAAGGACTTCCTCGACAAGAATGTGCCGGAGGTGCGCGTCGGCGTCGCGCATGGACAGATGCCGCCGACCGTGCTCGACGACCTCATGTCGGCCTTTTACGACGGCAAATACGATGTGCTGCTGTCGACGACCATCATCGAATCCGGCCTCGATATCCCGACCGCCAATACGCTGATCGTGCACCGCGCCGATATGTTCGGCCTCGCGCAGCTCTATCAATTACGCGGGCGGGTGGGACGCGCGAAGCTGCGCGCCTATGCGCTGCTGACTTTGCCGGCGCAGCAGAAGATCACAGCCCAGGCCGAGCGGCGGCTGAAAGTGCTGCAATCGCTCGATACGCTCGGCGCCGGCTTCCAGCTCGCCTCGCATGATCTCGACATCCGCGGCGCCGGCAATCTGCTCGGCGAGGAGCAATCCGGCCACATCAAGGAAGTCGGCTTCGAGCTTTACCAGCAGATGCTGGAGGAAGCGGTGTTGAGCCTGAAGGCCGGCATCAGTGCGCCGGTCGCCGACCGCTGGTCGCCGCAGATTACCATCGGCACCGCGCTGCTTATCCCGGAAGATTACGTTGCCGACCTGTCGGTGCGGCTCGCGCTCTACCGGCGTCTGGCCGAGGTTGAGAACGAGCGCGATATCGACAGCTTTGCGGCGGAAATGGCGGACCGCTTCGGGCCGCTGCCGGGCGAAGTCGAGCACCTGCTGCAGGTGGTGGCGATCAAGGCCCTGTGCCGGCGCGCTAACGTGGAAAAGCTCGAGGCCGGGCCGAAAGGCGTCGTGCTGTCGTTCCGCGACAATATTTTCGCCAATCCGGAAGGGCTCATTGCCTATATCCGCGAGCAGGGCTCAGGCGTGCGGATGCGGGCCGATCCGAAGGATGCCAAGGGCCAGCAACTCGTGTTCTACGACGACTGGGAGCGGCCGGAGGATCGGTTGAAAGGCACCGCGGCGATTTTGCGTAACCTCGCCGCGATCGCCGAGCAGGCCAAGGCGGCGTAAGCGCTACTCTGCCGCGTCTTGGCCGGCTTGCGCCATACGCGCGATTGCCTCGGCGAGATATTCCGGCGATTGCGCGCCCGATACCGCGAACTTGCCGCCGAAGATGAAGCAGGGCACGCCTTCGATGCCCGCCTCCTTGGCGGACTGCGCCTCGCGTTCGATCTGCTCGGCGTCCTGGTCGCTCTCTAGCGCCGCGCGCACATCCTCCGGGTCGAGGCCGACGTCGGTGGCCGCCTGCACCAGGACGGCGTGGTTGGTGAGATCGGCGCCCTCGGTGAAATAGAGGTCCATCAATCGCTGTTTCATTTCGGCCGATTTGCCAATCCCTTCCGCCCAGCGGATCAGCCGGTGGCAGTCGAGCGTATTGGGTTGGCGCTTCATTTTCTCGGATGCGTAAACGAGACCTTCCTCCGCCGCTGCCGCCGTGACGCGCTGCGCGATGCCCTTGTAGCGCTCGGTCGAGCCGAACTTGGTGGTGAGGTATTGTTCGCGCGCTATGCCTTCGCGCGGGATCCAGTCATTGAGGAAATAGGGCCGCCAGTGCACTTCGACCGGGATGCCGGGCGTGAGGGCGATCGCCTTTTCTAGGCGGCGCTTGCCGATAAAACACCACGGGCAGACCACGTCGGAAACGACGTCGATGCGGACGGGTTGATGGTCGGGCATGGCTCACTCCAGGTTGGAGCTAAACTATGCTTGCGCTCATTCCGCCGCAACCATACGGCCGCCCATCACGCGCGTCATGAGGCTGTCGAGCGTGTCGCCGACCTTCAGCGTAGCCAGCGTCACATTGGCGGCGACCTTGGCGTCAGGGCTGCTGGGCGCCAGCAACGCGTTCTTCAGCGCGCTGGCGATGCGGCGGGCGATAACATGGGCGCTGCGCAGATCAGTCTGCGTGAAGGCGATCAGCAGCGCGCCGTCGTCGTCGCGGCAGGCAAAATCGATATTGCGGATGAGGCGCGGCAACAGGCGCGCGTTGTCCTTGCCCGCGCGCGGGTCGAGCGAGCCGTCGAACGACAGGCGCGCCAGCGATAGCGCCATGCTGCGTTCGACGGCCTCGGCCGCCGCCTTGCCGAGCTCATGCCAGAACGTGTCGCGGGTGTGCAGGCCGGTTTCCGGATCGAACATGCCGTCGGCATCGAGCGATTTGAGCATTCGTTTGAGCCGCGCCTCGAAGGCATGCATGCGCACCAGCGGCACCATGCGCGTGACCAGCCGCGCCGGATCGCCGTCGACGTGATCGATATTCGGCACTTCCTTGATGAATTCGGGCACCGCCTCGCCGATCACCGCGACCGGAATGTCGCGAAAGCGATTGTCCTGCGCGATCACTGTGAGGAAGGCTTGCACCATGCGCGGCGAAAAGCCGTCGCCCAGCACGATGCCGTCGACATCGCGCGCGTTCAGGTGCTTGGCGGCGCTCTCGACGCTGAGCGCGCCCAGCATCTTGACGCGCTCGCCCATCGCCACGCTGAGCTTGGGATAGAGCCGCCCGCGCCCGGCGATCAGCACGGTGGCGTCGTCGAGCGCGTCGCCGACCGGCAACGACGGTAGCCGCCCGTCATGCGAGGCGCAGGTCTCGATGCGGCGGAGCACGGTCGCGTGCAAGGCGCGCACGCGCATGGCCGATTGCAGACGGGCGATCAGCCGCTCGACCGCCAGCCCGGCGTCGGCCGCGAGCGCGCCGGGCAAGGCAGCCTCCTGGTCGCCGGAAACGCGCGCGACGACCGGAACGATTGGTTCGTTGGCGGCAGCGATCTGTTTGGACAACTTGCGTGCGGCGGATTCGTTCTGCGGGGTGCCCGGCTCGGCGATCACCACGGCGGTGGGCTTGACCGAGGCAAAGGCGGCCGGTGCGTCGGCCCATTTCGTCTCAATGACCGGGAAAGCCCCGGCGGCGACCAGCGCATCGACCAAGTCGGCCGCCGGACTGTCGGCGACCAGGATCATCGGACCTTGCAGCGACATGGGAGCGCACGCGGTTACAGTTTACGCGCGCATGATCTTGCCCGAAAACCGGTACCCACTTTTCGGGATCATGCGGCAGGTGCGCGAGCCTACGGACGGGCGATTAATGCCCCGTCAACGAAATCGTGAAGATCAGGCAGCAATGCCGCGCGAACGGAACGCGCCGGCGATCAGCGCATTGACGCCGAGCCCTTCCAATTCGGAGGTGATTGCGGCGCCGTCGCGCGCGCTACCGGCGAGACGCTGGCCGAGCAGAGCATCGGGCACCGCGACGATGACGGCGGCGGGATCGATGGCTGCCACCGCGTCATCGACCTCGCTTTGGCGGAAGCGATAGAAGCCCGTCGCGGTGATGCCGGCGGGCGGCGCCGTGAGCACGATCGTGCCGCGGTCGCGCGCGATCCGGCAGGCATAGCCGGTGTCGAACAAACCATCCGGCGCGACGCGCTCTTCGCTGCCTTGCTCCACGCCGGGCGGGAACGGCTGCGTCGGCACCATCGGACCGCGCAACGTCAAGGTGCCGGACTTGCTGCGTGCGGTCTCTATCACGGCAACGGCTTCCGGAGCGCCGCGCGGCACAGCGATCGTGCCACGTGCGATCGGCGCCGGCTGGCCGTCCGTCCCGCGCCGGGCCGGCAGCAAACCAATTTCGCCGAAGCCTGCAATGTCCACCAGCGCCGCTTCGTGTTGCCACGGCGCCGCGGCGGCGAGTTGCTCGGGCGCGCGCCACAGCCCGAGGATCGTTTTGATCGGGCCACCCAGCAGCCCCGCGTCAGTCAGCGCCGTCAGCGCCGGGCCCGGCAGTACGACGGCGGCGGGTTCGTGCGCGCCGGTTTGCTCGGCGAACGTGGCCGGATCGAAGCCGTGATGCAGCGCCAGCGTTCCGCCAGCGAGCAGCCACGGCACCACCGTGAGGGCGATCCCGGCAAACGACCCGATCGGGATTGCCGACAGGATTGTCGTGTCCCGCGCAAGGTCAGCTTCCAGAAACACGGCGAGCCCGCCCGCGATCAGCTCGCGATGGCTGCGCGCGACCGGCACCAGGCCGTCGCATGTGACATCGAAAGTCACCGCGGCGACATGGGCGGCGGGATCGCCCGGCCGCGCGGACGGCTGGAAGAATTCGGTGGCTGCGCAATCGATGCAATCGTCGAGCGGCACCACGCCGTCGGGTAGATCCTGGCCGAAACCGCAGACGTAGCGGATCGGAAACAGCTCAGCCGCCACCTGCATCGCGATGTCGGCCTGCGCGGAAGCACCGATGCGCGACGAGGTGATGATCGCCTTGGCGCCGATAAGCGAAAGCGCCGGCACCATGTCCTGCATGCGCCAGAGCAGCGGCAGCGGCACGGCGATCATCCCGGCGCGCAACACGCCGAGCAGGGCGATGACGCTGTCAACGCTGTTGGCGAGCTGAATGGCCACCACGGTGTCGGTCTGCAGCCCGAACGAACGCAGCCGGGTGGCGAGCGCCGATATAGCGCGGTCGGCCTCCGCATAGGTCAGCCGGCGCGGCGGACGGCCGGTCAGGCTCTCGCAATCGGGCGGATCGATTAGCGCGAGCGCGTCCGCGTGGCGCACGCCGGCGCGGCGGAACAAATCGTCGAGCGTGGCGCGGTTGCCGTCCGTCGTTTGCGAGCCGCTCAAAATCATTTGGCGTCCCCATGCCACCAAGTTTCCGGCAAATAGCCGAACAGCGAGGTCTGTGAGGGATGCTTGATTCGCGTCCAGCGCGCTATCCATTGTTTGGGCGGGAAGTAGAGCGGCACCACGTAGAAACCGGACAGTAACACGCGGTCGAGCGCCCGGGTGGCGGCCACGAAATCCGCCCGGCTGGTGGCGCTGAGCATGGCGGCGATCATGGCATCGACCGCCTTCGACTCGACGCCCATATAGTTGCGGCTGCCTTGCTGGCCGGCCGCCGCCGAGCCGAAGTAGAAGCTCTGCTCGTTGCCGGGCGACAGCGACTGCTCCCAGCGGTATTGCGTCATGTCGAAATCGAACGTGATGAGCCGGCGTTCGAACTGGGTGGCGTCTACGCTACGCACCCGCGCATCGATGCCGGCGCGCTTCAGGTTGCGCACGAAGGCGAGCGCGAGGCGCTCCTGGTCGCGGGTGGTGGTGAGGATCTCGAAGGCGAACGGCTGCCCGCTCGCAGTGTGCACCAGTTGCGTGCCCTTGAGCGCGTAACCGGCCTCGGCGAACAGTGCGAATGCCCGGCGCAATCCATCGTGATCGCGGCCCGAGCCGTCGGTGGCCGGCGGCGCCCAGGTGCCGTCCATGATGTCCGCGTCGCACGGCGCCGCGAAACGGTGCCAGCAGTTCGCGCTCGCGCGCATTGGCAGGCACGCCATGCGCCGAGAGATCGCAGCCGTCGAAATAGCTCGCCGTGCGCTTGTAGAGGTCGAAGAAATAAGTGTGATTGATCCATTCGAAATCGAACAAATTCAGGATCGCTTCGCGCACGCGCATATCCGCAAAGATCGGCCGGCGCGTGTTGAACACCAGGCCATCCATGCCCTTCGGCAAGCCGTAGGGAAATTCCTCCTTGACCACGCGGCCTTGCGCGAGGGCCGGAAAATCGTAAGCGGTCTGCCAGCGGCCGGGATCGGTTTCGTTGCGCACGTCGTAGAGGCCTTTCTTGAAGGCCTCGAAATGGGTGTTGCCGTCGCGGTAATAGTCGAAGCGGATCTGATCGAAATTCCATAGGCCGCGGTTGATCGGCAGATCGCGCCCCCAATAATTCGCATTGCGCGTCAAGGTGACGCTTTCGCCCGGCTTGACCGCGCTCACGCGATAGGGACCGCTGCCGAGCAGCGGCTTGAACGTCGTCTGTTCGAACGTGGCGGTATCGATCGCGTGCCTGGCCAGTACCGGCATCAGACCGAGGATCAGCGGCAATTCGCGATCGTCGGAGCCGGACAGATCGAAGCGCACGGTGCGCTCGTCGGTGGCCGTCGCCTTGACCACCTTGGCGTAATAGATGCGGTAATTCGGCCGGCCTTTGTCGCGCAACAGGGCCCATGAAAATATCACGTCATCGGGCGTCACCGGTTTGCCGTCGGCAAAACGCGCGGCCGGATTGAGTGTGAAGGTGACGGCGCTGCGCGCGGCATCGGTCTCCACGCTCTCGGCAAGCAGGCCGTAAAGCGTAAACGGCTCGTCATAGCCGCGGGCGAGCAGGCTCTCGATCACGTAGCTGCGGATATTGGCCGCCGGCAGACCCATCACGATGAACGGGTTGAGGCTGTCGAAGGTGCCGAGCACCCCTTGCACCAATTGGCCGCCCTTGGGCGCCGCCGGATCGGCGTAGGTCGGATGGCTGAAATTGGGCGCCCAGGCCGGTTCGCCATGCATCGCGATGGCGTGGTGCGCCTCGGCGGCCCGCGCGGGCGAGCGGGCGAGCCCGCTGGCGGCCAGCAGCGCGCCAAGCATCAGCGAGCGCCGGGATGCCTGCCATTGCATCAGCGCGCGAGCGGTAGTGGGGGGCGCGGACGGGGCTCGAATGCGATTCGTTTCCGGTTTCGCGCAATTTATCACAGGGATGCCGTCGTGCGCGGTCCCGCATTTTCGGCACATTCGTGGCTTTATTGCAGGAGCAATATCGGCTATCAGGCAGCCCGGTAGTCACGCTCCCGCCGCATTTCGCGGGGAGAGAGCCGGGCAAAGTGACGACCGTTCGATTGGGCGCGCAGCCGCGAGCGGTGCGGGGAAAAAAGGACAAATTGCAATGGTTCATCGGATCGCATCGGGCCGGCCATGGGGGCGGGCGCTGACGGCCTCATTCGTCACCGGATTGCTGGCAGTCGCCATGGTCGCGGGAAGTCCCGCGCTCGCACAGCAGCCGAAGCCGGCGACCAAACCGGCGGCGCAGAAACCCGCGCCCGCCAAACCGGTCGCTCCTGCGCCGGCCGCCCCGGCACAGCCGCAGGCCGCCGCGCCGCAGCTGATGTATTCGCCGTGGATCAAGGTCTGCGGCAAGGGTCCGGAAACCAACAACAAGCAGGTCTGCGTCCTCACCAAGGACGGACGCCTGGAAAACGGCATGCCGGTCGCGGTCGTTCAGCTGTTCGAGCCGGAAGGCGAAGCCAAGGTGCTCCGCATCACGGTTCCGCTCGGCATGCAATTGCAGCACGGCACCCGCATGATCATCGACCAGGAGCAGCCGGCGCAGGAGCCCTACAAGATCTGCTTCCCGGTCGGCTGCATGTCCGATTACCCGATCACCGACGACATGATCGCCAAGATGAAGAAGGGGCAGACCATCACCCTGCAGGCGATCAATATGCAAGGCACGCCGATCAGCCTGCCGCTGCCGCTCGCCGATTTCGCCAAGGCCTATGACGGCCCGCCGACCGATCCGAAGGTGGTCGAAGAGCAGCAGCGCAAATTGCAGGAAGAACTGCAGAAGAAGGCCGAAGAGGCGCGCAAGAAGCTCGAGGCTCAACAGCCGCCGGCTGCAGCCGCGGCGCCCGCGCCGAAGCAATAATTCGGCGGCTCGTTTGAAATGACAAAGGCGCGGCTTCGGCCGCGCCTTTTTGTTTGGTCTTTCCGGGGCACGCTGAAAGCGTCGACCCGGAATGGCAAAGATATCAATTCAACTGACTGTTGCGCGGGCGATAGGCGCCGCTGTCGTCCTGCACGAAGACTTCGCTGACCTGCGGATGGCGCAGCGGCTTGTCGGAGGTATCCGGCAACAGGTTCTGCTCGGAAACATAGGCGATGTATTCGGTCTCCGCGTTCTCGGCGAACAAATGATAGAACGGCTGGTCCTTGCTCGGACGCGCGTCGGCCGGGATCGACTCCCACCATTCCTCGGTGTTGTCGAACTCCGGGTCGATGTCGAACACCACCCCGCGGAACGGATAGAGGCGGTGTTTGACCACCTGGCCGATCTTGTATTTGGCGATGCGTATCTTGTTCATGGCAGGAACCACATAATGCACCATTGCGGCGAACGCCAGGGCCACGCTCACAGGGCGTAGCGGGCGCCCATCTCCGGATCCTTGGCGGCCACCAGCTCTGGCGAGGTCGAGCAGCACCTTGGCCTGTTTCCAGGTGGCGTCGTCCTGCATCTTACCGTCGATCATCACGGCGCCGGCGCCGTCCGGCATGGCGGCGACGATCTTTTTCGCGAACGCGACTTCCGCCGGATCGGGCGAGAACACGGTCTTGGCGATCGCGATCTGCGAGGGGTGCAGCGACCATGCGCCGAGGCAGCCCATGAGGAATGCGTTGCGGAACTGCGCCTCGCAGGCGGCGGCGTCGGAGAAATCGCCGAACGGTCCGTAGAACGGTTTGATGCCGGCGGCGGCGCAGGCGTCGACCATGCGCCCGACGGTGTAGTGCCAGAGGTCTTGCTGGTAGGCGGCGCGCGGCGCGTCACCGTGCGCGTCCGCCAGCACTTTGTATTCGGGATGACCGCCGCCGACGCGCGTGGTCTTCATCGCGCGCGAGGCGGCGAGATCGGCGGGGCCGAGGCTCATGCCGTGCATGCGCGGAGAGGCGGTCGCGATCGCTTCGACGTTGTTGACGCCCTGCGCGGTTTCCAGAATGGCGTGGATCAGGATCGGCTTTTTGATTTTGTGGCGCGCTTCGAGCTGCGCCAGCAATTGGTCGAGATAGTGGATGTCCCACGGCCCATCGACCTTGGGCAGCATGATGACGTCGAGCTTGTCGCCGACTTGGCCGACGATCTCGATCACGTCATCGAGCGCCCAGGGCGAATTGAGCGCGTTGATGCGCGTCCACAATCCGGTCGCCCCATAGTCGACCGCCTTGGCCATCTCGATGAAGCCTTTGCGCGCGGCTTCTTTGGCCTCGACCGGAATGGCGTCCTCCAGATTGCCCAGCACGACGTCCACCTGGCGCGCGAGTTCGGGCACCTTGGCGCGCAGCTTGTCGAGGTGCGGCGGCACGAAATGGATCATGCGCTCGAGCCGGACCGGCAGCTCGCGCATGGGCGCGGGCGCGCCGATGGCGAGGGGGGCGAAGAACTGGCGCGGCAGCTTCAAGGCTCTGGTCCTTCCAAATGGCCGTTCTGCCCTTTAGAGGAATGCAAAGGCCGCGCCAAGTGGCCGGGTTTTTGGGCGGCCGGAGCCCCTCACGGATGATCGACGTTCTCAATCTTGCGCTGCCGTTTTTCGGGCTGATTTTCATCGGCTTTGCCTGCGGCAAGCTCAAGCAGATTCCCGATACCGCGCTGGCCTGGATGAATTTTTTCATCCTCTACGTGGCGCTGCCGGCCCTGTTCTACCGCATCCTGGCCCAGACCCCGCTCGAGAAGCTCGCGCGGGTCGACTTCATCTTCGCCACCACGCTGGCGACCTTCTGGGCGTTCGCGGTGGCCTTCGCCATCGGTATGGCGATCCGGCGCGGCAATATCGCGGAGGCGGCCATCGCGGGGCTGGCCGGCGGCTACGGCAATATCGGCTTCATGGGCCCGGGGCTGGCGCTGGCGACGCTCGGGCCGTCGGCGGCGGTGCCGGTGGCGCTGATCTTCTGCTTCGACAACATCATCCTGTTCACCATGGTGCCGTTCCTGATGGCGCTTGGCCAAGCCGCAACAGGTGAGCCTCGCCACCACCGCGCTCGAAGTCGTGAAACGCATCGCCTTGCATCCGCTGATCATCGCGAGCGCGCTCGGCGTCGTCTCTGCGGCGCTGCATTTCCAGCCGCCGGTCGCGCTCGAACGCTTGATGCAGTTTCTGCAGAACGCCGCGGCGCCCTGCGCGCTGTTCACGCTCGGGGTGACGGTGGCGCTGCGGCCGCTGAAGAAGATGCCGTGGGAGGTGCCGTTCCTCACATTGGTGAAGCTCGTACTGCACCCGATTCTGGTCTTTCTGCTGATGTCGCTGTTCGGGCCGTTCGATCAGATCTGGGTCTACACCGCGGTATTGATGGCGGCGCTGCCGCCGGCGCTCAACGTGTTCGTGTTCGCGCGGCAATACGATGTCTGGGTCGAACAGGCCTCGAGCGCGGTGCTGATCGGCACGCTGGTGTCGGTGGTTACGCTGACCAGCGTGATGTGGATGGTGAAAACCGGTACGCTGCCGCCACTCTTGTTCAGGTGACCCCATGCAACCGCTCGCGGGCCTGCTCGTTCTCGATTTCACCACGCTGCTGCCGGGGCCGCTGGCGAGCCTGATGCTGGCGGAAGCCGGCGCCGAGGTGATCAAGATCGAGCGGCCGGGCGGCGAGGATGCGCGGCGTTTCCCGCCGTTTGTCGACGGCGAGAGCGCGGCCTTCGCCATGCTCAATGCGCGGCAAGAAGAGCCTCGCACTCGATCTCAAAAGCGAAGCGGACCGCGAAAAGCTGATGCCGCTGATCCAGCGCGCCGACATTTTGATGGAGCAGTTCCGTCCCGGCGTGATGGGCCGACTACGGTTTGGGTATGAGGATGTGCGCGCAATTAACCCGCGGCTGATCTATTGCTCGATCTCGGGCTATGGCCAGAGCGGGCCACGCGTCGACGAGGCGGGGCACGACATCAACTATATCGGCAATACCGGACTGCTCGACTTGCAGCCGGGTCCGCTCGATGCGCCGGTGGTGCCGCCGATGCTGGCGGCCGATATCGCCGGCGGCAGTTTTCCGGCGGTGATCAATATTCTGCTGGCGCTGCGCGCGCGCGACCAGAGCGGGCAGGGTTGCCGCCTCGACATCGCCATGACTGACGCCATGTTCACCTTCGGCTGGGCCGCCCTGGCGATCGGCGCTGCGACGGGCAAATTTCCTAAACCGGGCGAGCTGTGGCTGGTGGGTGGCTCGCCGCGCTACCGGCTCTATCCGGCCAAGGATGGCAAGCTGGTCGCCTGCGGCGCGCTCGAGCAGAAGTTCTGGCTGGCTTTCACCAAGGCGATCGGGCTGCCGGCGGAATTCGTCAACGATTTCCGCGATCCGAAGGCCACCACAGATGCCGTCGCGAAAGTGATTGCGGAGCGCACGTCCGACGAATGGCGGCCGATCTTTGCCGCCGCCGATTGCTGCACGACGATCGTGGTGCCGCTCGAACAGGCGATGCGCGATCCGCATTTCGTCGGGCGCGGACTGTTCGACCATAAGGTCGAGAGCGCTTCCGGCAAGATGATGCCCGCGCTGCCGTTGCCGATCGCGCCGGAGTTTCGCGACAAGCCGGGCGCCAAGAAGGCGCCGCCGCTGGACAAAAGCTAAAGCGCTTCGCCGCGCATTAGCCGCGGCTGGGCGGTGGCGGGCGCGACACCTTCGCGCATCACCGCGCGGCGCAGCGGGCCGATACGGTCAATCATGTAAAGACCCAGGCCGCGCATGCCCTGCACCGGAACGAAATCGGTGAGCAGTGTGCGGTTGAGCAGATCGATGGCGAGCGTGCGGGTGCTCACGTCGGCGCGGCGCATTTTCTCGTAAGCGTCGAGCACGGCATCGCCGCCGATGTCGGCCCCGTCGCGCTGCGCGGCGACGGCGAGTTCGCCGATGCTGGCGGCGTCGCGCAGGCCGAGATTAAGCCCCTGCGCACCGATCGGGGGGATCACATGGGCGGCTTCGCCCACCAGCGCGATGCGCTTGGCGCCCAAGCGCCGGGCGGTTGCGACCGACAGCGGAAACTGTCCGCGCCCGGGCTCGACCGTGATCTTGCCGAGGATCGAATGCGAGGCGCGTTCGATCTCCGCGGCCAACGCGGTCTCGTCGAGCCCGCGAATGACATCGGCCTGCGCCGGATCGAGCACCCAAACTAGGCTCGAGCGCAATCCCGGCAGCGGCACCAACGTGAACGGCCCGCTCGGCGTATGGAATTCGGTCGAGCTGTCGTGGTGCGGCCGCGCGTGCTTGAGACACACGGTGAGCGCGACCTGCGGGTAGTCGCGTTCGTCCACCGCGATGCCGGCCGCCTCGCGGCAGAGCGAGCGGCGGCCGTCGGCGGCGATCAGCAGCGGCGCACTCAACTTACGGCCGCTCTTGAGGGTCACAGTGACCGCGTCGTCGCCCGGCGTGACACTGCGCACCTCGTCCTCGATGATGCGGAGGCCGGGGAGAGTGCCGGCGCGCTGCTCCAGCGCCGCGACCAGATGAAAATTCTCGATGTTGTAGCCGAAGGCATCGAGACCGATTTCGTGCGCCGCGAATTTCACCTCCGGCGCCCGCCACAGCCGCCCGGTGTCGTCGACGATGCGCATGATCTTCAGCGGGGCTGCCTGCGTCGCGCACAGGGGCCACACGCCCAGCGTCTCCAGCGCGGTGATGGATCCAGCGAACAATGCGGTAGTGCGGTTGTCGGGGCGGGCGGGACGCTTTCCCACCAGCACGGTGGCAAGCCCCGCGCTGGCCAGCGTGATCGCTGCGGTCAGGCCGGCCGGCCCGCCGCCCACCACGATGACCGAAGGCTGATCGCCATATTTGTCCGGCATCAAAGCGCCTGATCCTGTTGCGGTTTAACCGATTAGCATGCGCAAGGGCGGCACGGAAACCACGACTTGCGGTACACGGGTTGGGCCCGATGCGCTATGCCTGACGCAAAGCCAATGACGCAAACCGCCCGCCACGATCTGCCCCATCTGCCGCCGGCCGCAAGCCGGCTGGGCGCCATGTTCGCGCGGCCGAAAATGCTGGCCGCGATTTGCGTGGTCGCGCTGGCGGGTCTGGGATGGCTGGCGCTCGGCCTGATCTATTCCGGCATGGGCGCGTTCGAAGCGCTGTGCCGGCCGCTCGCGATGTCGGGTGCGGTCTGGGACGCGAGCGGCTTCGCGATCGTCGCCCTGATGTGGGGCGCTATGACGCTCGCCATGATGCTGCCGAGCGCCGCGCCGATGATCCTCACTTACGCCGAGATCGCCGACACTGCCGCGCGCAAAGGCGAGCGCATCGTCTCGCCGTTCGTACTCGCCGCCGGCTATACGCTGATGTGGCTCGGCTTCGCGGCCATCGCGACGCTCGCGCAATATGCCTTCACGCGCGCCGCGCTGCTCGACAGCGGCATGACATCGGCGAGCGGGCTGTTCTCCGGCGCCATCTTCATCGGCGCCGGCGTCTATCAGTTCTCCGCGCTCAAACATGCCTGCCTGACGCAATGCCAAAGCCCGTTCCCGTTCTTCTTCGCCAACTGGGCGACCACGCCGCGCGGCGTCTTCCGCCTCGGCGTCAAACAGGGCCTCTACTGTCTCGGCTGCTGCTGGGCGATGATGCTGGTGATGTTCGCGGTCGGCGTGATGAATGTGATCTGGATGGCGGCGCTCGCCGTCGTGATGACGTTCGAGAAGATCGGCACCGGCAAGCGTTTCACCTGCGTGGTCGGCGTGGCGTTGATCGCGGGCGGCGTCGCCTTCGTGGCAACGGCGTTCGCGGCCCATTGGCCGCTGCACGCGATTTGAGCTAGAAAACCGAAAGACCGGGGTGAATCAGTGACCGAAGCGTGGACCTTGAAAGGCGAGATGGCGCTGTCGTGCAGCTGCACGGTATTTTGCCCCTGCGTGCTTTCGCTCGGCGATCATCCGCCGACCGAGGAGCGCTGCCAGACCTGGGCCGGAATCCGCATCGACGACGGACATATCGACAGCGAAGATCTATCCGGACTGAGAGTCGGGTTGATGATGGATTTGCCGGGCATCATGTCGCGTGGCAACTGGACCGCAGCGCTGTTCGTTGACGACAAGGCCTCGGCGCTGGCGGTGAAAGGCCTCACCCGCATCTTCACCGGCCGCGTCGGCGGCACCACGCATCTGCTGTCGATCCTGGTCGGCCAATTCCTCGGCGTGCGGCAGGTGCCGATCAGCTACGAGACGCAAGGCGAGACCCGCATCGTGCGCATCGAGAAATATGTCGATGGCGCCATCACGCCGGTGCGCGGCAAGGAGCAGGGGCAGAACGTCGTGATCCGCAACAGCGAATACTGGATCGGCCCCGATGTCATCGTCTCGCGCGCCGACAAGTCGCGGTTCCGCGGTTTCGGACGCAACTGGAATCTGGCCGGGCGTTCGGCCGAGATCGTCAAATTGGATTGGGGCAATCAATAGCGCATGGGCTCACCGACGCGCTTTGAAAGTGCGCGCGCGTTTGCGGTTCATGTTTTCACCGCCTGCGGCGGGGCGCTGGCACTGCTGGCGCTGATCTTGGCGACCGGCGGACATTGGGCCGCAATGTTCTTCAGTTTGGGACTGGCGCTCGTGGTGGACGGCGCCGACGGCCCGCTGGCGCGCGAATTCAAGGTAGCGGACGTTTTGCCGCGCTGGTCAGGCGAGACGCTCGATCTCATCGTCGATTTCACGACGTACGTGTTCGTACCGGCTTACGCGATCGCCGCCAGCGGCCTGTTGCCGAAGGCGCTGGCAATTCCCTCCGGTATCGTCGTCGTGATCACCGGCGCGCTTTATTTCGCCGACCGGCAGATGAAGACAGCGGACAACTTTTTTCGTGGTTTCCCCGCCGTATGGAACCTGGGCGCCTTCTATCTTTATCTGCTGGAGCCGCCGGAGTGGCTTGCCGCCGGTTTGATTGCCGCGCTCGCCGTGCTGACCTTCGTGCCGATCAAGTTCCTGCATCCGCTGCGCGTCAAGCGTTTGCGCTGGCTCAACATCGCGCTGCTGGCGGCCTGGGCCGTGCTGGCGCTGCTGGCGGTGATGCACAATCTTGCGCCCGGACCTTACGTGACCTGGCCGCTGGTCGCGATCGCGATTTATTTTTTCGGCGTCGGCCTGTTGCGCCGGACTGGCTGATCGTGCTGATTTTGGTCTGAACCTTCCGGGAGTTTTTCATGGCACGACCCGTTCTCCTGATCGCCGGCGGTAGCCGCGGCATCGGCGCCGCTACCTGCCGGCTGGCCGGCGTGCGCGGCTACGACGTGGCGGTCAACTACCGGAGCAACGCCAAGGCGGCGGCGAGCGTGGTCGATGCGGTGAAGGCCGCCGGCGGCAAGGCGGTCGCCATCCAGGGCGACATGGTGTCGGAGGATGTGGTCGAGCGCGTGTTCGATCAGGCCGCGAAAGACCTCGGCCCGATCACCCACTTCGTGCACAGCGCCGGCATCGGCGGCATGAATTCCAAACTCGAGGCCGCGAGCGCCGCGACCTTGCGCGAGGTGATCGACGTCAATTTGTACGGCGGGCTTCTGTGCGCGCGGGCGGCGGTGCGCCGCATGTCCACCGCCAAAGGCGGGCCAGGTGGGTCGATCGTGCTGTTGTCCTCGATCGCCAGCGTGACCGGCGGCGCCGGCGAATACGTGTTCTACGCCGCCGCCAAAGGCGGCATCGATGCGCTGACCAACGGGCTCGCGCGCGAGGTGGCGAAGGAGGGCATCCGCGTCAATGCCGTCCGCCCGGGGCCGACCAACACCGACATCCACGAGCCAGGCCGCCTGGAGCGCATCACGCCGCTGCTGCCCATGGGCCGGCCGGGCCAGCCCGACGAGATCGCCGAAGCGATCCTGTTCCTGCTCTCGGATGCCGCGTCTTACATCAGCGGCGCCGTGCTCAACGTTTCGGGCGCCCGATAGCCGCCTTGTCTTCGGCGGCTGACTGCCTATGATCGCCGCCGAAACTCATCCACACAAAACCAAGTCTATTGAGGGAGTGAAACTATGGTCGCGGCAGTGCGCGTTCACAAACCAGGCGGTCCCGAAGCTCTGATCTTCGAGGACGTGCAAATTCCTGCGCCCGGCCAGGGCCAGATCAAAATTAAGCAGTATGCCTGCGGCGTGAATTTCATTGACTGTTATTTCCGCATGGGCATGTACCCGTCGCCGGTCGGCATGCCGTTCATCGCCGGCAACGAGAGCGCCGGCGAGGTGATCGCGGTCGGTCCCGGCGTGACCGATCTGAAAGTGGGCGACCGCGTCGCCTATGTGGGACCGCTCGGCGGTTACGCGGCCGAGCGCGTATTCGCGGCCGAACGCGCCATTAAGCTGCCTGACAACATCAGTTACGAACAGGCCGCCGGCATGATGCTCAAGGGCATGACCGTGCAGTACCTGGTCAACCGTACCTTTAAGGTCGGCAAGGGCACTGTCTGCCTGATCCACGCTGCCGCCGGCGGCGTCGGCCTGATCGCCTGCCAATGGGCCAATCATCTCGGCGCCACCGTGATCGGCACCGTCGGCTCCAAGGACAAGGCCGAACTCGCCAAGAAAAACGGCGCCCACCACACCATCCTCTATCGCGACGAGGACTTCGTGGTGAAGGTGAAGGAGATCACCAGCGGCAAGCTGTGCGACGTGGTCTATGACGGCATCGGCAAGGATACGTTCCCGGCCTCGCTCGATTGCTTGCGCCCGCTCGGCTATTTCGTGAGCTTTGGGAGTGCGTCGGGACAGATCGAGGCGTTCAACATCAACATCCTGCAAACCAAGGGCTCGCTGTTCGCCACAAGGCCGACGCTCAATCACTACGGCGCGAAGCGGAGCGACCTGATCGATATGGCCAGCGACCTGTTCAAGGTGGTCGGGTCCGGCGCGGTGAAGATTCCGGTTAACCAGAAATACGCGCTCAAGGATGCCGCCAAGTCGCACGTCGATTTGGAAACCCGCCACACCACGGGGTCGTCGATCCTGATTCCGTAGCAGCCACGATTGCGGACGCGAGCGACCGAATACGGCCGCGCCGCGCAAGCGGCGGCGCTGGCCGTATTCGTTGTTGCCGCGCCATGCGCATGGGCCGAGGGCGCGGTCAGCGATGCCGAAGCTTTGGCGATCGTGCACAAGCATTGCGTGGCGTGCCACGCGGCGAAGCCGACGCATCCGGCGTTCCAGGAAGCGCCGAATAACGTCACGCTGGAGACGATCGCGGACCTGAAGAAATATGCGCAACGCATCTACGCGCAAACCGTGCAGAACAGGGCGATGCCGCTCGGCAATCAGACCGGTATGACCGAGGACGAGCGCGCCGCGCTCGGCCGCTGGCTGAAGGCATTGCCATGAATGACGCGGTCAAGCCTTGGGGACGCGGAACGACCTTCGCGCTGGCGATTTTCGCCTTGCTGGCCGGGCAATTCGCTGCGCTCATCGCGCTGACCTGGTGGTACGGCCAAAGCATCGGGCATTTGCCGAATTTCAGCGGCGATGGCGCCGCCATCGCGCTGATCATCGCGGTCTCGACCCCGGTCGAGGTGTTGTTGCTTGCCCTGTTTGCGCGCCGCACCGGCGCGAGCGCGGCGGACTATCTCGGGCTGATCTGGCCGCGGCGCGGCGAAGCGGCGTTCGGGTTCGCGGCGATGGCGGCCTTGATCATTGCCGGCAACGTGCTGAGCTGGCTGCTGGGGCGCAGTCTGGTCACGCCGTTTCAGCTCGACATCTATACCACGGCGAGCGCGGGCGGGTGGCTGCTGTGGTTGTGGCTCGCGATCGTGGTGTTCACGCCGATCGGCGAGGAAATCATATTTCGCGGTTTTCTGTTTCGCGGCTGGTTGCGCGCGCCGCGCGATGCCTGGGCGGTCATCGCCGTCACCTCGCTGCTGTGGGCGATCATCCATCTGCAATACGACTGGTACGTGATCGGTCAGATCTTCGTGTTCGGACTGCTGCTCGGATGGCTGCGCTGGGCGAGCGGCTCAACCATCCTGACCATTCTGCTGCATGCGCTGATCAACGCCGAAGGCATGTTCGAAACTTTCGTGGACCTGAAATGGCTGATCTGAACCCGGCCGCCCTCGGCGCGCGCGCCGAGGCGATGATCAAGGCGCTGGCGCCGATTTCGGCCGAGCCGAACCGGCTGGTGCGGCTGTTTCTGTCGGGCGAGCATCGCCGCGCTGCCGACCTGACGGCGCAATGGATGCGCGAGGCGCGGCTCGAGGTTTCGGAAGACGCGCTCGGCACCTTGCGCGGGCGCGTCGGTGAAGGGCCGCGGTTGCTGATCGGCTCGCATCTCGACAGCGTGGTGGACGGCGGCAATTACGACGGGCCGCTCGGCGTCATCGCCGGCATTCTCACGATCGCGAATTTCGGCGGCCGGCCGCCGTTGCCGATCGATGTGCTCGCGTTCGGTGACGAAGAGGGCTCGCGCTTTCCTTCGACGCTGTCGTCGTCGGCCGCCTGCGCCGGCGTGTTCGAGCCCGAAACGCTGACGCTTGCCGACCGTAATGGCGTCACCTTCGCCGACGCGTTGAAGGCCTATGGCAAGAACCCCGCCGAAATCCAGAAGGCAGCGTACCGGCGCGGCGAGGCGCTGGGTTACGTCGAACTGCATATCGAGCAGGGGCCGTGGCTGGAGGCGGAAAACGAGCCGCTCGGCGTGGTCACCGGCATCGTCGGGCAGAGCCGCTGGCGCGTCATCGTCACGGGCGAAGCGGGCCACGCCGGCACCGTGCCGATGAATATGCGGCGCGACGCGCTTGCCGGCGGCGCAGAAATGATGCTTGCCGCCGAGCGGATCGGTCGCGCGCAAGACGGAATGGTCGCGACCGTCGGTATCATCGACGCGAAGCCGGGTGCCGGCAACATCATCCCCGGCCGCGTGATGTTCACCGTCGATCTGCGTTGCATGGACGACTCGAGCCGCAAGGCCGCGGTCGCGCAAGTCGAGGATGCGGCCCGCAAAATTGCCGCGGCGCGCAGACTCGATGTGACCTTCGAGCATTTCCACGACGTGGCGGCGACGGTTTGCGACGCCGGTTTGCAGGACACGCTCGCGGCTAGCATCGGCGATCTTGGGTTTCGTGCCATTCGCATGCCGTCGGGAGCCGGTCACGACGGACAGATGATGGCGAAGCTTTGTCCAGCATCGATGATGTTCGTGCGCTGCCGCCGCGGCATCAGCCACAACCCGGCGGAATTCTGCGCGCCCGCCGACATGGGCGCAGCGGTTGCCGGGCTGATTCGTTTCATCGAGCGCTTTGCGCGCCTACAGTAGCGCTGCAATCTTGGCAAAGGCCGGATGCTGGTTGATGCCGCCCGGCAGCCGCGGCAGACCGACGACGCCGACGCCATGCGCGAAGCGGGCGATGCTGGCGACGGTGTCGTCGAGTTCGACCGGATTGCGCTCGCTCTCGCTCACCACGATGGCCGAGATCTTCAAATGACGCTGCGCCAGCACGTCGAGCGCGGTCAGCGTGTGGCTGATGGTGCCGAGATAGCCGCCGACCACCAGCAGCAGCGGGATCTGCAGCGCCGCCATCCAGTCGAGCACTGTGCGTTCGGCGTCGAGCGGCACCATGATGCCACCGACGCCCTCAATGAACAGCATGCCGGTTTCCGCATCGATCGCCTTGCGGCTGAAGGCGATCAGCTGGTCGAAGTCGATGCTGCGCCCTTCGCGTGCGGAGGCGAGATCAGGCGACAGCGGTGCGCGGAACCGCCAGGGCGCGATGGACTCAATTTCATCGGCCAACACGGAACGCCCAAGCGCTTTGAGAAGCACCGCCGGATCGCTGGTTTCGACCACGGACGGATCATAGCCGCTCACCACCGGCTTGAGCGCGTGCACGGTCTGGCCCGCCTCGCGCAGATACCGGATCAGGCCGGCGGTGACGAAGGTCTTGCCGATGTCGGTGCCGGTTGAGGTGACGAAATATGCGCTCACGTCTCATGCGCCAATATTCTGTCGCGCACGAGGCCCGCGAGCCGCGCGATCTGGTCGTCGGGATGCTGCGCGGTAAACGTCAGGCGCAAGCGCGCGGTGCCGGCCGCGACGGTCGGCGGGCGGATCGGAGCGGCGAGGTAGCCTTCGTCGGCGAGAAGGCGCGAGGCCGCGAGCGTTGCTTCTTCTTCGCCGATGATCACCGGCACGATCGGGCTTTGCGCCTCGGGCAATCCGGCGGCGCGCGTGAAGGCTTTCGCCTTTTGCACCGGCAGCGCGGCGTAACCCGGCTCGCGCTCGATCAGGTTGAGCGCGGCGATGGCGGCGGCCACGCACGCTGGCGGCAGGCCGGTCGAATAGATCAGCGTGCGCGCGCGGTTGCGGATCAGATCGATGACCGGCGCCGACGCGCACAGATAACCGCCATAGGCGCCGACCGCCTTCGACAGCGTGCCCATTTGCAACGGGATCGGAATATACGTGTTTCCGGCGAAGCTCGAGCCGCGCCCGCCGCCGACCACGCCCAGTCCGTGCGCGTCGTCCGACATCAGCCAGGCGTCGTGTTCGTTGGCGAGCGCCAGCAGCTCGGGGAGCGGCGCCAGGTCGCCATCCATGGAGAACACGCCGTCGGTGACGATCATGACATGGTCGTGCTCGGCGCGATGTGCTGTCAGCAGCTCGCGCGCATGGGCGACGTCGTTATGGCGAAACGTCATCACCGTGCCGCGCGACAATTGCGCGCCGGCGAACAGGCAGGCGTGCGACAATTCATCCGCCAGCACCAGGCCGTCGCGCCCGATCAGCACCGGAATGATGCCGGTATTGGCGAGATAGCCGGAGCCGAACACCACGGCGGCCTGCGTCTGCTTGATGCGGGCGAGGCGCGCTTCCAGTTGTGCGTACAGCGGGTGATTGCCGGTCACCAGGCGCGAGGCGCCGGAGCCCGCGCCATAGGCCTCGATCGCGGCGATTGCCGCCTGCTTGATGGCCGGGTGCTGGGTCAGGTTGAGATAGTCGTTACAGGAAAACGACAGCAGCCGCTTGCCGTCGCGTTCGACCCAGATGCCGTCCTCGCGCACGGTCTTGGTCAGCGCGCGGCGCAGGTGGCGGCGCTGCAGATCGTCGAGCTTGGCCTGTGCGAATTCGTCGAGCGACGGCATGGTGACCTTGACTAGCACATTAGGCTAAATGCTCGCCAAGGCCACAGCAGGGACATGCCAAATGGCGGGCGACACAAGCGGAAAAAACCAGCCGCCCGACTGGTATGCGGACGGCTTCGACCACGTCTGGCTGCCTTATGCCCAGATGAAGACCGCGGCGCCGCCGCTGCCGGTGGCGCGCACGCAAGGCTCGCGCATCGCGCTGGCCGACGGGCGCGAACTGATCGACGGCGTCGCCAGCTGGTGGACGGCCTGCCACGGCTACAACCAGCCGCACATACGGCATACGGTGGCCAAGCAGCTCAAGCAGATGCCGCATGTGATGTTCGGCGGGCTGGCGCACGAGCCGGCGCTGACGCTGGCGCGGCGGCTCTCGGCGCTGCTACCCGGCGATCTCAACCGCGTGTTCTTTTGCGATTCCGGCTCGGTCGCGGTCGAGGTCGCGCTCAAGATGGCCTTGCAATATTGGATCAATCGCGGCGTGAAGGGACGCGGGCAGTTCGTCGCCTTCAGGGGCGGCTATCACGGCGACACCAGCGGCGCCATGGCGGTGAGCGACACCGAAGACGGCATGCACGCGCTGTTCGTTGGCTTGCAGCCGCAACACCATATCGTCGATCTGCCGGACGACGATGCGAAAACGGCGGCGCTTGACAAATTGCTCGCCGAAAACGCCGACACCATCGCGAGCATCATCGTCGAACCGCTGGTGCAAGGTGCCGGTGGCATGAAATTCCACGACGCATTAGTGCTCAAGCGCCTGCGCGCGCTCGCCGATAAATACGAAGTGCTGCTGATCTTCGACGAGGTGTTCACCGGCTTTGGGCGCACTGGCACGATGTTCGCCTGCGAGGCGGCCGGCGTTACGCCCGACATCGTCGCGTTGTCGAAGGCGCTCACCGGTGGCACGCTGCCGCTCGCCGCCACGGTCGCCGCCAAGAAAGTGTTCGACGCGTTCTGGTCGGACGATCCCAAGAAGGCGCTGATGCACGGACCGAGCTACATGGCGAACGCGCTCGGCTGCGCCGCCGCCAATGCCTCGCTCGATCTGTTCGAAAGTGAGCCGCGGCTGCAACAGGTCGCCGCTATCTCTTCCGCGTTGTTGCACGGTCTCGCGCCCTGCCGGGGCGGGCGCGGCGTAAAAGGCGTGCGCGTGAAGGGCGCCATTGGCGTGGTCGAAACGGAGCGGATCGACAACCTCGACGCGCTGCGCGCGCGTTTCGTGGAGGAGGGCGTGTTTGTGCGCCCGTTCGGCAATATCATCTACCTGACACCCGCCTTCACCATCGCATCAGACGAGCTCAAGACACTGACCGACGCAGTCGTTAAAGTCGTGAACGAACTGAAACGATAATCGGGGGAAACATGCCTGCCTACATTGGTCCGGTGATCGATACCCACCACCACATCTGGCTGCGTAAGGACGTTGCGTGGCTGGCCGATCCGCCGATCCCGCGCATGTTCGGGGACTATTTCGGCTTGCGGCGCGACTATCCGGTCGAGGAGTGGATCAACGACATCGAGCCGGAGGGTGCGGTGAAGTCGGTGCACGTCACCGCCATGTGGGGTCCGGGCCGCGCGCTTGACGAAACACGCTGGCTGCAAGCAACTGCCGACAAGCATGGCTTTCCGCACGGCATCGTCTGCAATGTCGACCTTGCTGCGCCGGACGCCGAGGCCGCGCTCAAGGCGCAGAAGCAATTTCCCAATCTGCGCGGCGTCCGACAGATGCTCTATTGGGACAGCGACCCGGTGCGCCGCGCCGCGCCGCGACCGGATTATTGTAACGACCCCGATTTCCGCCGCGGCTTGGCGCTGCTCGAAAAACACAACCTGCATTTTGAGCTTCAGGTCTATGCTGGGCAGGCAGCGCATGCGATCGAGTTGATTAAGGCGTTTCCGAATGTGCGCATGATTCTCGTTCATGCGGGCATGCTGACGGCGCGCACGCAGGCCGCGATTGACGAATGGCGTGTGGCGCTCACCGCCATGGCGGCGTTTCCCAATCTGCACGTCAAGCTGTCAGGACTCGGTATGTACAGCAACGGGATCACGCTTGGGCAGGCGCGCCAGGTGATCCGCGACACCATCCAGATCTTCGGCATCGAGCGCACCATCTACGGCAGCAATTTCCCGCTGGAGAAACTGCACGCCAGCTACGCCGATTTCTTCGCCGTTTATCGCAAAGTCATGTCAGAATACACGGAAGCCGATCAGCGCAAGGTGTTTCACGAAAATGCAGTGAAGTTCTACCGGCTGTAATTTTCGACTGTCGCCCCCACCTTCGCGTTGACGACTATTCGCTCAGCGATAGATGTACTCGATCCGCCGCGTTTGCGGTTCGACCAGAACCGGCTGGCTGTTGACGTAGGCATATTGGTAGTCGTAGCCCGGCACCGGAGCGAGAGCGACGTCCTCGGGCAATCCGACGCCTTCGACGACCTCACCATTCAGATAAACCGACGCGACCGGGTGGCTGACCACGTAGCTGCTGACGGCCGGCGGCGGGGCGAGCGCAAGCGGCGCCGCGGCCGGCGGTGCGATCAGTGTACCGGTTATCGTGGGAACCGAAACCGCGGTGCCAACGGTTTCGACGGGCGCTTGATAGGTCACCGTCGGCATCGCGTTCACAGTCTCGGCGACGGCGAGAGAACGGCCGGACAAGGTGGCGATCAGATATTGCGAGTAAACCCAGCCTTGCGTGCCATTGTAGCTTACTTGGCACCATAGGCTGCCTTGAATGCAGCCGACGATGGTCGCCTGTCCGCGATTGGGGATTGCGCCGATGACGCTGTATTGCGGCCCGGGCCCAGAACGTATGTTGAGCGGCGTCATAGCCGAGGCAACGATCGCGGCCGAGGCGGCGCTCGACAGCGCGGCAGCCGCCGTCATGGCGGCAAAAAAGATCGTGTTTCTGAACTGCATGACCGATCTCCTTCTTATGTTGGAAGCATGCGTAACGCGCCGCGCACTTGCGCGTTCCGAAGTTGCATGTGGAGGAACTGGAACTTTAGGCGGAACCGCGGGAACTTGTTGCAGCCACAGAAATCAGAATCCGACGGCCGTTCCGTGCAAGTCGTATTCGTCGGCACGCTCGATCTTCACGGTCGCGATCTCACCCACACGTAGCGGCCTGCGGCTCGCCACATAGACCGCGCCGTCGATCTCGGGAGCGTCGGCCATGGAGCGACCTTTCGCCACGGTCGGTCCCGCCTCGTCGATGATGACCTGCTGGCGCGTGCCGACTTTGCGCTTGAGCCGGCGCGTCGAAATCTTCTGCTGCGTCTGCATGAAGCGGTGCCAGCGATTTTCCTTCACGTCATCGGGAACCGGCGCCGCCAGATCGTTGGCGACGGCGCCGCGCACCGGCTCGTAGCGGAAGCAGCCGACGCGGTCGAGCGCGGCTTCCTCCAGCCATTGCAGCAGGTATTCAAAATCGGCATCGGTCTCGCCGGGGAAGCCGACGATGAAGGTCGAGCGCAGCGTGATATCGGGACAGATCGCGCGCCAGGCGGCGATGCGCTCCAGCGTCTTCTCCTGCGCGGCCGGACGTTTCATGCGCTTGAGTACGTCGGGCGCAGCGTGCTGGAACGGAATATCGAGATAGGGGAGGATTTTTCGCTCGGCCATCAGCGGGATGACCTCGTCGACGTGCGGATAGGGGTAGACGTAATGCAGCCGCACCCAGATGCCGAGCTCGCCCAGCGCAGCGCTCAAATCGACAAACTTCGCGCGCACCTCTTTGTCGCGCCAGCGGCTCGCAGCATATTTGATGTCGAGCCCGTAGGCCGAGGTGTCCTGCGAGATCACCAGCAGTTCCTTCACGCCGGCTGCCACGAGCTTGTCGGCTTCGCGCAGCACGTCGCCGGCCGGGCGCGACACCAGATCACCGCGCAGGCGCGGGATGATGCAGAACGTGCAGCGGTTGTTGCAGCCTTCGGAGATCTTCAAATAGGCGTAATGGCGCGGCGTCAGTTTGATGCCTTCCGGCGGCACCAGATCGAGGAACGGATCGTGCTGCGGCGGAACCGCGCGGTGAACCGCCTTGACCACGCTTTCATATTGCTGCGGGCCGGTGATCGCCAATACTTGCGGGTAGGCGGCGGAAATGCTTTCGGGCTCCGCCCCCATGCAGCCGGTGACAATGACCTTGCCGTTTTCCTTCAGCGCATTGCCGATGGCCGAAAGCGATTCCGCCTTGGCGCTGTCGAGAAAGCCACAGGTGTTGACGATGACGACATCGGAGCCGGCGTGCTCGCGCGAGAGCTCATAGCCCTCCGCGCGCAACCGCGTGACGATGCGCTCGCTGTCGACCAGCGCCTTAGGACAACCGAGCGAGACAAAGCTCACTTTCGGCGCGGCGGATTTCCTGTCGGGGTCACGCATGCGGGCATGGAGCTAACCGCGAACGCCCACCAGCGCAAGGGCCGCAGGCCTAGCGGTTCCGCCAGGCCTCGGCCTCTTCGTAAAACTTCTTTTCCCAGGCCTTTTGGTTGTCCATGCCCTCGCGGACGAAGGGAGTGAACACGGCGAGACTGAGCAGCAGCCAGTTGAAGACGTTGGCCGGGAAGCGCAGCGGCTTACGGAAATCGACGAACAACACCACGCGCGTGTGCGGCGTCCGGTTCCAGGCCTCGTGCTCATAGGCGTCGTCGAAGACGACCGCTTCGCCTTCCTTCCAGCGGTAGACGTCCTTCTCGACGCGGATGCCGAGCTGCTCGCGCGGCTCCGGCACGATCAGGCCGAGACGCAGCCGCAGCACGCCGTTATAGGGCCCGCGATGGGACGGCAGATGCTTGCTCGGTTCCAGGATCGAGAGCATCACCGTGATCAGGCCGGGGATGTTCTGGCAGACGCGCCAGGTTTCGGGGCACAGCTTGATGTTGTTGTCAGAGCGGAAACCGTATCCGCACAGGAAGAACGACTTCCAGCCGCGGTTCTGGCTGATGGCCGACACGTCGGTCGACAGCTCGTGGAAACCGGGCAGGTCGTCTTTGCGGGTCAGCACACGGTCGAGCTCGGAGCGCATCGCGCGCCACTCGCGCTCGATCTCCTTGGTCCAGGGGACTACCGCGTTGTCGTAAATCGGCGGATTGCCGACCTTGCTGTATGTGAGATTGAGCCGCTCGACGAAGGCCACCACGCCCATGAACGCGCGCGTGACCAGGCCCGGACGGTTCAGCGGCTTGATGCCGGCGGTGCCGAAATTCTGGACGGGGTTGGGGGCGGTTTCGGCGGGCGGCTCTGCAATCGTGGTCAACCGGCTACTCCTTCGCGCGACCAAAAAGCCCGCCCCCGGCAGCGCATGACCCCGAAAAGTGGAAACCGGTTTTCAGATCAGGTCATGCGCCACGCAACGTTGTCACAATAGCAATGGCCGCCGGCGAGCGGAAGTTCCAGGCCGTCCCAGCCCCCCGATTGGCGTCCCGGCGTGAGCGGACTATGCTGGGCGCGTGGAAAGAGCGCTCATGAAGCTTTGCGCGATCACTTTTGGCCTTTTGCTCGGCGCGATGTCGTCGCTGCCTGCGATGGCCAGCGACGCGCAAATCTGGCGCTACAACAAACACAGCCCGGAGCCGGCATTCCCGCTCAGCGATCGCTCGCAGGCGATCTGGGCCTCGGGCGCGTGTTGGAGCGAGTGCGCCTCCTACACCACCTGGAATCTGGTGGCCTGCCTAGACCGCGACGCGCAACGGCACTGCCTCAAGCGCGCCGACGCCGACGACCGCACCTGCCAGCGCGCCTGCCGCACCAGGGGCGGGCCGTACCTGCCGCTCGATACGCTGTTCCCGTTCGAATACTAACGCGATGCTGCTGACGACCGCCGGGGCTGGTGCTGCTGGCTTTGACCGCATTCGTCGTTTGGCGCGCCGCCAGCAGGCCTTGGCACCTGATCCCGATTGTCGCGCTGGCACTCGTATTCCTTCCGATTACCGCGATCTTTCTGACCGGCGACGTGTCGCGCTATTTGCCGCGGGCGATGTTTGCGGACAGTGCCGACGGCAAGGACCAGGTCGTGCTCGCCAGCGTCGCGGCGAGTATTCTGGTTGCTTCCATTCTGGCGGCTTGTGCCTGGGCGGCAGCTGCGGCGCTATGGCAGCGTAGCCGGGTAGGCTGGCGGAAGGGGTGAGATTCGAACTCACGGTACCCTTGCGGGTACGCCGGTTTTCAAGACCGGTGCCTTAAACCACTCGGCCACCCTTCCGTAACACAACCCTGCTACCCACAATCCAATGGTCGATGCGGTTCGCCCTTGCAAGCGGGCTGCCGCCTGGGGTATTCGGTTCATAGCCGCGGTGCGGCAATTGTGGCTGTGGAACCAAGTATTTACCACCCCACGTAGCTGCGGTTCCCGAAGCGGGGGCCGCAGAGTAAACTAAATAGTTCATATCGGGGACCTGAGGCAGCATGGGCGAGTTCGGGGGCAAAAGCGGACTCTGCCTAATCGCGCGCCTCTCTGGCCTCGCTTTTGGCTGCCTGGCGCTCGCCAATTGCTCGGGCGGCCTGTCCGGCAAGCTCGATCCCCGCTACGGTGTCTCAGCGAGCCAGCGCGTGATCGAGCCGGGCGAGCCGGTACCCAAGGGCGGCGGCGTCTACCGGGTCGGCAAGCCCTATGTGGTGGCGGGCCGCGAATACGTGCCGCAAGAAGACGTGAATTACAGCGCGGTGGGCTTGGCCTCCTGGTACGGCGACGATTTCCACGGCCGCTACACCGCCAACGGTGAAATCTTCGACATGAATTCGATCTCGGCGGCGCATCCGACCATGCTGCTGCCGTCCTATGCCCGCGTTACCAATCTCGCCAATCACCGCTCCATCGTGGTGCGCGTCAACGACCGCGGTCCCTATGTCGGTAACCGCGTCATCGATCTGTCGGTGCGGACTGCGAAGCTGCTGGGCTTCTACGGCAATGGCCTCGCCCGGGTGAAGGTCGAATATGTCGGGCGTGCGCCGCTCGAAGGCTCCGACGACCGCAAGTTGGCGGCGACCTTGCGCGAGCCAGGCATGGGGCTGCCGCCGGTGCAGGTGGCCTCCAACAAAGACTACGCGCCGACCTATTTCGACAATCGGCCGCTGACGCAAACGCCGGTCCCGGCGCCGCCGGAGCGGCCGTTCCGGCTGGGCGAGGGCGCCCGCGACGTCCCGGCCGTGGTGCCCGCGCATACCGTCGAACTTGCCGCCGCCGCTCGTCCACAGGCCGCGCCGCCCTTCGCGCAAGGCGAGCGTCCCGCCGTCGAGCCCGAGGTTTCG
Organism: uncultured Alphaproteobacteria bacterium; assembly: GCA_963739075.1. Lineage (GTDB taxonomy): Bacteria > Pseudomonadota > Alphaproteobacteria > Rhizobiales > Xanthobacteraceae > Pseudolabrys. The sequence goes on from CAVTZC010000011.1 coordinate 195,978, forward strand.
CCGGTTTCTGCCTATGCCCCGGTGCGCTACGATAGCCATGCGGGATTGCTCAGCGGCCGCGGCCTTTACTGAGCCACAAATTTCCGTCTAATCCCGCCGATCAAGCCATGGCACACGGATTTCCGCGTGGCGGCAGCGATTTTTGACCATGACCCTTCGGCACAACGTATTTGGACGGCTTTTGGCTGCGGCGGCGCTGTTTGTCGCCCTGGGCGCGCTCGCCGTGGCCGCGCCAAAGCATGACGTAAAACCGGCCAAGCCCGCCGCGGTTGCGCCGAAAAAGGAGGCCCCCAAGAAGGACGAAGCGGGCATCAACGCGCCGCATGCCATCCTGGTCGACGCCGAAAGCGGCAGCGTGCTGCACGAACGCGACCCCGACAAGCTCATCTTTCCCGCCAGTCTCGCCAAGCTGATGACTGCCGAATACGTGTTCCACGAGCTCAAGGAAGGTCACATCAAGCTCACCGACGAATACCCGGTGAGCGAGAACGCTTGGCGCAAGGGTGGGGCCCCCTCGCACGGCTCCACGATGTTCGCGGCGATCCACAGCAAGATTCCGGTGGATGATTTGCTGCACGGCATGATCATCCAGTCCGCCAACGATGCTTGTATCGTGCTGGCCGAGGGCCTCGCCGGCACCGAAAATGAGTTTGCGGAGAAGCTGACCCAGCGCGCGCGAGAGATCGACCTCGCCAAATCGGTTTTCACCAATTCCAACGGGCTGCCCGATCCAAACGAGCACGTCACCACGCGCGAACTGGCAATGCTCGCGCGCCACATCATCCTCGACTATCCGGAGTACTATGGCATCTTCGGCCAAGCCGATTTCACCTGGAACAAGATCCGCCAACCGAACCGCAATCCGTTGCTCGGCATGGTCACCGGCGCCGACGGTTTGAAGACCGGCTTCACCAAGGAGGCGGGCTACGGCCTGGTCGGCTCGGCGGTGCAGGATGGCGTGCGCCTGATCGTGGTGGTCAACGGCCTCAAGAGCGCCAAGGAGCGCAGCGACGAAGCCAAGAAACTGCTGGAATGGGGCTTCCGCAACTTCGAGCCGCGCAATCTGTTCGCCGAAGGGCAGGTCGTCGGCTTTGCCAAAGTCTATGGCGGCTCAAGCGGCTCCGTACCGCTGCAGGCGCCGGGCCTAGTGAAAATCATGGTGCCGAAAAGCGGCGGCGAAAAGCTGATCGCACGCATTGCCTATCAGGGCCCGGTGCCGGCGCCGATCACGCAAGGGCAGCCGATCGGCCAGCTCAAGGTCTGGCGCGACGACAAGCTGGTCTTGCAGACGCCGCTGAAGGCCGCCGGCAGTATCGGGCGGGGCAATATGTCCGAGCGCGCGCTGGACGCGGTGTCGGAAATGGTGATCAACCTTTTCCGCGCCGGGGCCGAGCGGCTATGATGCGACTGTCAATGCGGGCCCGCGCGCTGCGCGCCGGAATGACCGGAGAATAAATGCGCGGACGTTTCATCACCTTCGAAGGCGGCGAAGGCAGCGGCAAGTCTACGCATGCCCGCATGCTGGCCGACCGGCTCAGTGCCGCGAGCATCGAGGTGGTACTCACGCGCGAGCCCGGCGGGTCGCCCGGTGCCGAGATTATCCGCCATATTCTGCTGTCCGGCGTCGCCAAGCCGCTTGGGGCGGAAACCGAGGCGATTTTGTTCGCCGCGGCGCGCGACGACCACGTGCGCGCCACCATCCAGCCGGCGCTGGAGGCCGGCAAATGGGTGATTTGCGACCGCTTCATCGATTCCACCCGCGTCTATCAGGGCGCGCTCGGCAAGGTGGACGCCAAGCTGATCCGCAGCCTCGAACGCGTGACGGTCGGCGCCGCCATGCCCGATCTCACGTTCATACTCGACGTTCCGGCGACCGTCGGACTGGCGCGCGCCAAGCGGCGGCGTGGCACCGGCGCGACCGACCGTTTCGAGGCGGAATCGGTCGGCTTTCATGAGGAATTGCGGCGCGCTTATCTCTCGCTCGCCGAAAAGGAGCCGAAGCGCTGCATGGTCATCGACGGCCGCGCGCCGCGCGAGGTGGTCGCGCAACGCATCTGGACCACGGTCGAACAGCGCCTGCATGCCGGGCTTGCAACAGCTTCCGGTGGAGACGATCACACCGTGAGCGACGACGAGGCCGACAGCGACGTCCGCCAGCCGCGCGAGACCAGCGTGCTGTTCGGACACGGCGGGGCCGAGCGCGCACTGCTCGAGGCCTACCAAGGCGGCCGCATTCCCCATGCCTGGCTGATAGGCGGGCCTCCTGGAATTGGCAAGGCGACGCTGGCCTATCGGCTGGCGCGCTTCGTGCTCGCGCATCCCGATCCGCGTCTGCCGGCGGTCCAGAAGGCAACTTCGCTTGCAATTGCTGCGGACAATCCGGTTGCGCGCCGCATCGCCGTGCAGGCGCAAGGCGACCTGTTGGTGCTCGAGCGCGTGCTCAATGAGCAAACCGGAAAACTCTACACCGTGATCCGCGTCGACGACGTGCGCAAGGCGGTGCCGTTCTTCGGCTCGACCGCCGGCGAGGGCGGCTGGCGCATCGCCATCGTGGATGCGATCGACGACCTGCAGCGTGAGGGTGCCAATGCGCTGCTCAAGGTTCTAGAGGAGCCGCCGCCGCGCACGCTGCTGTTGCTGGTCAGTCATGCGCCGGGACGCGAGTTGCCGACCATCCGCTCGCGCTGCCGGCGCCTGCTGCTGCGGCCGCTTGACACCGCCGACGTGGCCCGCGCGGTCGCCGCGGCGACCGGCCGCAACGCAGACGACGCCGAGGTGCAGGACGCCTCCGCGGCGGCCGAAGGCAGCGTCGCCCGCGCCATCAGCCTGCTCGACGGGCCGGCGGTCGCGCTGCGCCAGCGCGTGCTCGACCTGTTCGCGCAACTGCCCGATCCCGATCCGCGCGCGCTGCATGCGCTCGGCGACGCACTCGGCGGCAGCGAGCCGGCAACGCTCGCCGCCTTCATGGACTTGGTCAATGGCTGGCTGTCGGCGCGGCTGACCGACGCGCGCCCGGCGCCGCATCTCGCCCGCACCGCCGAGATCTGGGAGAAGGTCAACCGCGCGGCGCGCGATGTTGAAACTTATAATCTCGAACGCAAGCCGCTGGTGTTTGCGGTGTTCGGTCTGCTGGCGGATGCGGCGCGCGCGGGCGCGTGATTATTTCGCCAAACGGCGGCGCGCAATCTTGCGCACGGCCGAGGACCGCGACGAACCGCTGAGCTTGAGCGCGAGACGGTTCCAGGCGGCGACCGGAAGTTCGACGAGCGCCGGCATTGGATCAGCGAGCGTGGCGGTCGCAAACGCCAGCGGTTGCCGGAAACTTCTGAGATAGCCGCCGACGGTCAGCGTGCCGCGGGCGATTTCTTGATAAGCCGCGAGGATGTCGCGGCTGCCATGCATCCACGCCACGCCGGCCCTCGCGCGCACCGGTGCAACGCGCTGCCCGAGCGCCTGCCGCCAGGCCAGGTGAGGGAAATCGACGCCGGCGCGTTCGCCCAGGCCGTTCCAGGTCCAGAACCGCCCGTTGACGTCGAGCAGTTTGTAGCGGCCATCGCGCCGGTCGTGCTTGAATTCGACCTCGACCACGCCGGTGTAATCGATCGACTTCAGGAAGCGGCAGGCCAACTCTTCCACCTCGCGCTGCTCGATGGTCTCCACAAAAGTGCTCGAGCGGCCGAAATCGATCGGATGCTGGCGCGTGCGCCGCGCCACCAGCGAGGCGACCGGCTCGCCGCGCTCGCACAGTGCGGCGTAGGAAAATTGCGCTTCGCCGCTGCCGGGGATCCACTCCTGCATGATGATTGCATCGCTGCCGACCAGCGCCGTGGCGCGCTTGTAAAGCGCCAGCATCTGCTCGCGGGTTTCCGCTTTCCAGGCCTTGGCTTGCGTAAACTCGTCGTCGCCCGCTCGGAAGGCCGGCTTCAGGATGACCGGAAAGCGGCAATCGAGCCGTTCGATCTCGCGCAGGCTACGCGGCTCGAAGCTGGCCGGAAAATCGATGTCGAGCTCGGCCGCGCGGCTGTAGGTGAGGCGCTTGTCGTAGACCCACTGGATGGTGTCCCAGTTGGGCGTCGCCACGCGAAAATACTGCGAGAGCAATTCGTGTTTGCGCGCGATCAGGCGCATGTCCTGATCGCCGGTCGCGATCAGCACCCAGCCTTGCAGCCCGTGTCGCCGGGCGAGGTTGATGATTGACGACAAGCCGTCGGCATGCTCGGCGCCGGGCCACGGAAAGCTGCGCGTGACGTAACGCGAATAGGTCGGGATTGGATGATTGGCCAAAAGCCAAACCGGAATCCCTTGCCGTCCAAGGCTGCGCGCAATCGCAATGCTGACATGCGCGCCGCCGACGATCAGCGCGCCGGGAACGACCTGCGTCATGGACGCTTACGCTCCGCGGCAAATGCCGCCCGCTGCTCGGCAAGAACATCGTGGCGGCGATCGGCCAGCGCGGCCGCCGCGCGGGTGACGCGGCGGGCTGCAAATCCAGCGCCGGCGATAAAGCGCAGCAGCGGCCCAAAACTGCCGACCGCGGCAGCCCCGACGAAATGCAATCCGGGCACGTTCAATTCAAGCGCGCTGTTGAGAACTGGAAGACCGTCGTGGCGCGCGAGTTTTGCGCGCAGCTTCGGCTCTAGGATCGTCATCTTGGCGACGTCGATGTGGTAGCCGGTCGCCAGCATCACGTGGTCGAAGGTCTTGGTGGCGTTGTCGAGCGTCAGCGCAACGCGATCGCCCGTTCGGCGCACGGCCAAAATGCTGCGGCCCTGATCGACCGGCACGTCCTTGAGTCGCGGGCGCAACCACAGGATCGCGGTCGCGCGCAGGTTTAGATTGTTCCAGCGGTCGCGGGTCGCTTGCGGAAAATGCTGGATGATGCCGGGCACTTCGTTGACCCAGTTGTAGGGGAACGGCCCGACCTGCGACGGCGGTATCAGCATGTCACCCAGGATCGCGCGCGCCGCCTTGCGCAGCGGGCGGCGCTGGCCGGGATCGGCGTTCCAGATCAGGTTGCCGCGGCAGATGAGCTCGACCTCGGCGCCGGCCTCATGCAGCAGCGCGGCCGACTCGCAGGCGCTCTGACCGCGGCCGATCACCGCCACGCGTTTGCCGTGGTAGCGATCGGAATCGGTGTGCTCGCAGGAATGACTGACCAGCGCGCGCGGCAAGCTGTCGAATTGCGCTGGCCGAACTTCGTGGCCGAGCAGGCCGGTGGCCATCACCACACGCTGCGCGAAGAACGTGTCGCCGTCTTCCAGCACGAGACGGAAGCCGTCATCGCGCGCGTCCACGCGGGTGACCGCGCGGGTATCGAGATCCGGCGCTACCTGGCGCTGGAACCAGATGCCGTAGTCGATGAAATCTTCCACCGGCAGCAGCTTCGGCACCGCGATGCCGGCCTGGCGGTGATAGTCGTCGAGCGTATGTTGGCCGCGCGGATCGGCGATATGCGTGGCGGCCCAAGGCGAGCGCAGCTTCATGCCGAGCGGCATGTTGTCCCGCCAGAACGACAGCGCGTCGCCGAAGATGCGGACCGGGACGCTGGCCGCGCGCAAATGCGCGGCGACGGCGAGGCCATAGGGGCCGGCACCGATGACCGCGACGCCGGAACGTTCTCTGGCTTGGACAGGATTGATGGCGATGTTCATAGGCAACGGTCTCTGCGTCATCGCGCCTTGCGGCAGGATGGTGCGGAGTAACCCGGTATTCTTATCAATTTAAGAATCGCGACAAATAAACCTCTGCCCATTAAGCCTAATAAGCGGGCATCGTACGGGGTTTTCCGAAAACTCGCGCGCTATCGTAATCGCCGCGTTAACGCTGCCGCATAAACCGGGTGCGTGCGGAGGCCACGATCAACAGCAGCACGGTCGTGAGCGCGGAGTTGAGACAGTAGATGCAGAACGCGTGGATGTAGGCGACCTGCAGGATCATGAAATGGATCGAGAAGCCGACGCCGAGTGCGGCGTAGCCGATCGCGCCCAGACGTAGCGCGAGCGCGCGCGGACCGAACGCCAGCAGCACCGCCAAGCCCGCAATATAAAGGTAGAAGACGATGCCGTAATAACCGACCGGCAGATTGTAGATACGGGCATAGGGACTGTTCGCGACCTCGTTGCAGCCGTCGATCGGCGGCGGGCACCATAGCAGTTGGCCATTGTAGACCGCGTAGGAATCATAAAACGCGATAGCGGTGCCCACCAGCGCGAGCGCAAGCATCACGTAGGGCGCGTAACATTTGGCTTTCATGGGTTGAGCTCCGGTCCTGCGCGGCCATGTTCAGCCGCTCGTCGCCCTTAGACGGAGCGCGATCGCAAAAGGTTACACGCGCATGAGCCCGAAAAGTGGGAGTTGGTTTTCGGACAAGATCGTGCGCAAAATTCGAAATTCCGATCAGCGATCGGCTGTGGCGCCGGGCAGCACCGCGGGCGGGCAGCAGCCCGGCGAACTCGGCGCGCAGGACAGTTCGGTGCGGTAGAAGTCGCAGCGCGCCGCAATCGCTACCTTCAGTTGCGTCCGCGCACGGTGCAATCGCACCTTGGCATTGGCCAGGCTGATGCCGAGGGTCTGCGCCACGTCCTCGTCGGTGAGCCCGTCGAGTTCACCGAGAATGAGCACGGCGCGGTTGTTCCTGAGCGGCCGCCCGATCTCGCCGCGAATGCAATCGCGCATGTCCTTGCGGGCAAGCCGGTGCTCCGGCGACGTTTGAAGGTCGAGACTTGCGGCGCGCGCGCTGGCTCGGCCGGTCTCTCCGTCTGAAACGTCAGGCAAGTGAACCGTCAGCTTTGCCTCGCGTGCTGCACGGCCACGCAGCCAATCGGACGCGACATTGGTGGCGATCCGGTAAAGCCAGGTGGAGGCCCGCGCGTCGCCGCGGAACCGCGGCAAAGCTCTCGCCGCTTTGGTGAAGACGATTTGCGCCAAATCTTCCGCGTCTTGCGGGCCGGCAACGCGCTCGAGCAGCCGATGCACGGCGATCATGATTCGCCGCATAAAGCGCGCGGAACCGATCTGGGTCGCTGGTCGTTTGGACGCTCATATTCAAGCCTTGCAATAGATCGGCCGCGTCGCGTTGCGCTGGATCAAAATACCAGCGCAGACCCGCCCAGCTATTTCACCCGCTTTGTTTCCGGAGAATTTGATCAAGATCAGAATCCGGGGGTAAAATCGACCTAAAAACCATCGAATTCCCGATCCGTCGGGGTTGTTCGGCGGTGCCGGCCGGGAGCCGTTCGCTCACTCGGTCGCGCGCTTCTGGTGTCCTTGCGCTTCGTGTATGTTGAAAGCATGCGGCGCGTATCCTTAGGGGAACAGGATGAGCATCTCGGAAGATTTCTTGAAAAAGGAAGATCTTCGATCGCAGCTTTTTGGCGAGACGTGGCGGACCTTAATCCCGGAAGTCTTCCGGGACGTGCCGACCTATTACGATAAAGGCAACGCCGTCGCCTCGCTCGGGACGTGCGCGTGCTGGAGCGGCATCTTCGCGCAGGCGGTCCACCGCCATCTGCCGCCGGGCGCCAAGGTGCTCGACGTTTGCTCGGGCATCCACGAAATTCCGCTCAAGCTGTTGGCGCTTGATCCGACGCTCGAGATTCATACCGTCGACGGCAGCCCGCACATGACGGCCGAGGGCCAGCGCCGCGCCCGCGAGCGCCATCTGACGATCCATGCCCGCGTCTGCGACGCCCATGTGCTGCCGTTTCCCGACAATTCGTTCGACGCGGTGACGCTGCAATTCGCTTCGCGCCATCTCGAGATCATCCGCGCGTTCAATGAGATCCACCGGGTGCTCAAGCCGGGCGGCATCTTCTGCCATGACGACATGCTGCGCCCGGCCTCGCGCATCGTCGAGATTCCGTATCTCGCCTATCTGCGGTTCTCGGTCTGGTTCACCGCCAAACTGTTCGGGAGTTCCGCCGAAAGCATGAAATGCGTGCGCTATTTCGCGGACGCCATCCGGCACTTCTACAAGCCGCGCGAAATGGACGAGCTGCTCAAGGGCGTGGGCTTCGTCGACATCGAAAGCCGCAGCTTCTTGACCGGCGTGATGTCCTACCACATCTCGCACAAACCGCTGCGCTAGACGCCCGCACAGGGTGCCGCCGGCCGGCGGCCAATCTGCCTCTGTCATGGCGGGGCGTTACGTCCTATCATTCACCGCATATGCGGAAGGGGCGCGTTCGCCCCGCCCGCAAGTCCACAACGGGGCCTCCATGAAACTGAAATCCATCGTTGCCGCATTCGTCCTCGCCGCCGTGCCGATGTGCGCGCAAGCACAAAAGCCCGCTGCCAAAATCACCAACGCGGACGCGCAAAAAGTCGTCAAGATGATCAGCGCCGACAAGGCCAAGACGCAGATTTATTGCGACATGAGCAAAATCGGCGAGCAGATGGATCAGGCAGACCAGAAGAAGGACACCAAGAAGGTCGACGAGCTGTCGAAGCAAATGGATGACATGAGCCAGAAGCTCGGCCCCGAATACGCCGCGCTGATGGACGGCTTGCAGGGCCTCGACCCGAAATCCAAGCAGGGTCAGGAAATCGCTGCGACGGTGGAGGGACTCGACAAGCTGTGCGGCAACTAGCCGTCAGCGCCGGCGCAGGTAGATAAACCAGTAGACGCCGCCGACCAGCGCGCCGCCGCCGATGATGTTGCCGATGGTGACGGGGATCAGGCTGCGGAAAAACGAAAGCCATGTGAGTCCGCCATAAGCTGCAGCGTTGCTGGCGAGCTGCGTCCACATCTCGGCCGGCCCCCAGGCCTTCACGAACAGGCCGAGCGGGATGAAATACATATTGGCGACCGAGTGCTCGAAGCCGGCGGCGACAAAAGCCGAGACCGGAAACAGCACGGCGAGCACTTTGTCGGTCGTGGTGCGCGAGCCGAGCGCCAGCCACACGGCGAGACACACCAGCACGTTGCAGAGAATGCCGAGGAACAGCGCGCTCCAGAAAGGCAGGGCCGTTTTGACGGCGGCGATGTTGAGCACGACGGCGGCGACCGTGCCGTGCCCGGCGAGATACTGGCCGGACAGGAACACCAGCAGCGCGGTGCCGATCGCGCCGATGAAATTGCCGATATAGACGATCGTCCAGGCGCGCAGCATGTCGCGCAGCGGCAGCTTGCCGGCGGCCCAGGCCATCACCATCAGGTTGTTGCCGGTGAACAGTTCGGCGCCGCCGAGCACGACCAGGATCAGCCCGAGACCGAACACTATGCCAGCCAAGAGCCGGCCGACGCCGAACGGAATGACGCCGTCAGCGCCCGCCAGCACGGTGGTAGCGAACATCGCTCCGAGTGCGATGAAGGCACCGGCAAGCACCGCGAGAGCCACCAGGCTGACCACGTCCAGCCGCGCCTTGTTGACGCCGACTCCTTCCGCCTTTTCGGCGATTTCCGCCGGCAGCAGCGCGTCGATGCCGTGCTCGTTTGTGGTGTTCATGCCGCGTCTCCCGGGGAGGCTGCCCAGCAAGAACCACACTTCACGTCAACCGAAGTTGACGCACGTCAATTGGCCAGGTCTACCGGCGAAACGGCGGTATTACGGCCGCTTGGTTAAATCTGCGCCTCTTCGAAGGCGTTCACCCACATGGCGCAGATGCCCGAGCGCACGATGTCCGCGCGCGTGAACTCGATCACCGGCACCGGAAGATTCTGCGCGTCGATCATGCCGATGACGGTGCGCAAACCGCTCTCCTTGTCGAGGTCGCATTGGCTGACGTCGCCGTTGATCACCACCGTGCAGTCTTCGCCGATGCGCGTCAGGAACGTCTTGATCTCGGCCGGCGTGGCGTTCTGCGCTTCGTCGAGCAGCACGAAGGCGTTCTTCCACGAGCGGCCGCGCATGACTTCGAACGGCACCAACTCGATGCCGCCGTTCTTCAGCGCGATGGTATAGGCCGCCTTGCCGATGCGTTCCTTGATCGCCTCAGTGACCGGCGCCGCCCAGGGCGCGAACTTGTCTTCGAGGCTGCCGGGGAAATAGCCGAGCGAGCGCCCGCACGGCACGTTCGGGCGGGTGAGGATGATCTTATCGATGCGTCGGTTGCGGTAGAGGTCAGCCGCGTGGGTGGCCGCGATCCAGGTCTTGCCGGTGCCCGCGGGCCCGAGAACGATCACCTGGGGAGCTTTGCGAAGGGCGTCGAGATAGTCGGCTTGGGTGGGGTTGAGTGCCTTGATCGGGGGCAGCGCGCGTTCGATTTCGAATTTGGGGTCCAGAAAATTTATGATCTCGGCGGATCCGAACTGGCGCTCATGGCGGCGTTTTTTCCGATTGATATTCTTACCCAAGGGCCGACTCCTTCTGGTGGACTGCAGGGTGAACGCGCACGCCGGCGGGCCGCGCGCGGACGCGGAACCGTCAGGAACGAAATGGGAGGGTTTTGTGCGCGAGACGGCGGGGCAACCGGCGTCCCGGAACGTTGCGGCCCCGAATAGCCTGATTGCCGATCGATCCGTAACTGACGAACCGCCATGAGGGCACAGGGTAAGTGATTCGCGTGACAGAATTCTAAAAATTCTTGCGGTGCACCCTTATGCCTCCCCCGCCCTCGGGGGAACCACGCGCGTTTGCCGCGCGCGCCAAATCTCGACCGTCATCCAGCCGGTCGAGGTGCCGACGAAGCCGCCGGCGATCACGTCGCTGAGGAAGTGATAATTGGCGCCGATCAGCCCGACCGCCACCGCCAGCACCACCGCCGCGTAGAACGGGCGCAGTTTCGGATACGTTATCCACAGCACTGAAAACACCGCGCAGGTCGCCGCCGTGTGCCCGGAGGGAAACGAGGCATAGCCGGGGCCGCCGTGAAAGAAATTAAAGCCGTAGGCGCCGTCGTGGATAAACGACGGATTGTTGGCGACCCAGGTGTCCGGCCAAAACCGGCCGAAGGCGAATTTGAGTTGGCTCTTGATCGCGTCAGCAACGATCAGGCTGATGCTCGAGAACCCGCCGGCCGCGACCGCATTGGTCATCGGCCGCCCCGCCATCACCCACAGCCCGAAGATCACGAAGGCCGCGGCGGCGAGCGGATTGAGCAGGTCGGGAATGCGGGTGAGGCTCGCGAAGGTTTCGCGCTGCACGTTATGGGCGTGCGCGAACAGTGCCAGCGGCCGGTCGATCCACAGATAACAGACGACCACCGTCACAGCGGTGAGCAGCAAGGCGATCAGCCAGCGGGAGAGGGCGGTCATCGATTGCGCAACCCGTATGCGGTCAGCCGCCCGTCGCGTGCGCCGCGAATGCTTTGAGTGCCCCACTCAACGCGGTCACCGCCTGTTGCGCCCCTGCGCCGAGCGCGTGGCGCGCGACGATCCAGGCCGGATCGTTATAGCTCAGATTGACCGCGCCGCCAGCGTCTTCCCACACCAGCGCCTTCAACGGCAGATCAATGCCAGCACTTTGCGCCGCCTGCATCAGCGGCGTTCCGGCGGCGGGATTGCCGAACACGACAACCGTCGTCGGCCGCAGGGCGAGGCCGACGCTCGCCGCGCCGGCGGCATGATCGATGCGCGCGAAGACCGTGACACCTTTCGCTTCGAGCACCTTGAGAAACCGGTCGAGCGTCGTCGGGAAATCGTGCGCGCTGCGCAGGGTGATGAGTTCGTCCGCCATGGCCGTGATCTCCGAGCCCCCGACCAGTTTAAGTCGGGGAGGGCGGAGCGCTCCAGCCCTTAGTAGCCTCTTCGGCGGACCTTTTTGGCGGCCTTGCGGGCGGCGTAGCGGGCATCTCGTTCGGCTTTCTGCTCCGCGGCCAATGCGGCCGCGCGTTCGGCCGCTTCGGCCTTGGCGAGCGCCTCGGCTTGCTCGGCCTCGCGCTGCGCCTGCGCGGCGAGCTCGGCGGCATGGGCGGCTTGCACGGCCAGTTCGGCCTCGCGCGCCTGCCTGGCGGCTTCGCGCTCGGCCTTGCGGCCCGCGCGCGCCTCGTTGATGGCAATCCGCTTCAGGCGCTGCTCCTCGAGGGCGGGGTCCTGGCTGGCGGCGCGAAACTTCTCCAGCATCGCCTTTTTGACGGCGGCGGCGTTAGTTCGACGTTCCAAAATGTCGGGGCTTCGAAAGCTCATTCATGCTCCTGGGGGGAAGGGTGCTCGGCGGATATATGGCGTACCGCAGCGGTTTCTACAACAGCGCAGCGGCGATCATCTGGCCCGTAGAACGCGATGCCGTCTCACGCGAGTGGTCGTTTACAGCCGCTTAACTCTAATCCCTGCATAATTTTCCCGTCGCCTCGCATGTCGTGGGGCGGCGCATGGGGATACCGGGGTCAAGTTCCGATTCGTCCAAGCGATCAAGAACGGCTGACGCGCTCCAACCGGCGCGAGCGGCCATGGCGTCAATGTAAGCGTTCGGGTGTGAGTGGCGTAAATCATGACGGATGCGACCGCCGCGTTCTATGCCGTCCCTCGTTTCGACGGTCGTGTTTTCTCTTTCCGCGCCTGCTGCCGGGCTGTTCGGCCTATTACCAACTTTGTCGTCGTCGGCCTTGCAGCCGTCAGCACCGTCGGCCTGCTCATCGCGACCGTCACCTTTGCCGCCGCCTGGATCGTCAACACCGTTGTCGCGACCAACCCTATCATCCATGCGAGCGCGCCGGCGGGGCCGGGCGCCCTGGCGCTCGTCCAAGACGACTCAAATTTGGCCAGCGCCCCGGCCGTGACCTTCGCGGACCGATGGTCGCGCGCGACCGCGCCCATGCAGGCGCGCGCCATGCCACTGGTGACGCCGCAAACGCAGCTCGCCGAACTCACGCCCGCAGCGGCTCCCGCGCTCGTCACCGCCCTGCCGCTACCGCCGAAGCGTCCTGCTGAACAGGCGAACCGTGTGCCGCTGCCGCGTCCCTATCCCGCGCAGCGGGACGTCGCGGTTGCCACGGTCCACCAAATCGGCGCGCAAGTCGCCTCGCAGGTCGCCGCGATCATCGCGCCGCCGGAGACGCCTGAGAAACGCGCTGCGCCGCTGCAAGAGGCCCACAACAAGCCGATTGCACTGCCGGCGCCCACCAGCCGCACGGCGGTGTACGACATCGCCGCGCATACCGTTTATTTGCCCAACGGCGAGCGGCTCGAGGCGCATTCCGGGCTGGGCGACAAGCTGGACGACCCGCGCTACGTCAACGTCCGCATGCGCGGTCCGACGCCGCCCAACGTCTACGATCTCACCTTGCGCGAGGAGCCCTTCCACGGCGTGCAGGCCATCCGCCTCAACCCGGTCGACGACGACAGAATGTTCGGCCGCGCCGGCATGCTGGCGCATACCTACATGCTCGGCCCTAACGGCCAGTCGAACGGCTGCGTGTCGTTCCGCGATTACGACAAGTTTCTGCACGCCTTCTTGAAGGGGCAAGTCGAGCGCATGGTGGTCGTCTCCTCGCTCGGGCCGCGCCCGCCGAGCATCGCCGCCAGCACGCCGCCCGACAAAGTCGATCGATTCGCCGCCAATTATTGAGCGGCTGTGCGCCGGCGGGGCAGGGCGTGTGACTTCAAGCAAACCGCTGTTTGGCTAGTGTGGTGGCCATGGCCACGCCGCCCGACCTCGCCGATTTTCCCGACGCCGGCATCGTCTGGAAATAATGGAATGCGGAGACAGAGGCCGAGCTTGCGCAACACGAGCGGCCGATCCTGTTGTTCGTCGCCGATCCCGATCCGATGGTGTACCCGTTCCTGCGCGCGGTCTTTCAGGCGATGCCGAGGAACGCACGGCTGCGCGACCTCTTGCACCAGGAATTTCCTGCGCTTTAGGTCGAGGCCGGGGCGATTCCCGAGGCGCTGTCCGCCTTCTCGGCGGCGGCCACCAGTATCACATCGCCGTGCTGTCGCCCTATGGGCTCAATCCGCTGGTCGTACTCGACCCGGTGCGCGGTGACGCCGCCGCGCTCGTTGCGGAAATCGTCAGCCTGCTCGAACGCCTGGTGCCGGCGTGGCGTTGACCCGCGCTGACGAGGCGGCATGATCGCGTTCTTCTTCCTCTCCGCGCTTGCGGGGAAGGGTTGGGCGACCCGGTGGGCGTTATATCTGCGCGGTCACCGGCTTTGCCGGCGTTTGCCGGATTTCGCGCATATCGCCATGGTGCACTCTGGCCACCTGACCATTGTCCCAAGCGATCGTGACTGCATCCCAACTTGTTTCGGTGATGCTGCCGCGGTCGGCGGCAATGCCCTGCCAATAGACGCGGCTACCCTTCTTGAGGGCCTTGGATTCGGCGTTAGTCATCGATCTGTCCTTATTCTGCCTTCGCATCGTCGGCCGAGCTTTTGATCTCGCCTGAGCGTTCGGCTTTGCGTTGCGCGGATTTTTCCTCTCGCTTTCGTAATTTTTCCTCGCTGCGGGCCTGCGCTGCGCGGTGGCGGTCATTGCGCTGCATCCCGTAATTCGGCCTGAAAGCCATGGGGGTTTCCTTTCGGAATTGACTGGTTTGCAAATGAGCGAGTTGCCGGGTGGGCGCTTTCGCCCCGAACGGTTCACGGGACTATACGCGCTTAATTGCTCTTAGAGTCTGATCTCGAAAAAGCCTGTCCCCGCTTGGATCCCGGGGATGGGAACTGATTTCCCCCTCGCTTGCCCCCGTCGCGCGCGGTTGATACCTAGTCCCTAACTCGCCTTGGCTGGGCAAATCCCGGCCATTCCCGTCTTTCAAAAAGTCGAAAATGCCGGCCAAACAGCCTTTCTACATCACCACCGCGATATCGTACCCGAACGGCGCGCCGCATATCGGCCACGCCTATGAGGCGATCGCCACCGACGCCATCGCGCGCTTCATGCGGCTCGACGGCTACGACGTCTATTTCCTCACCGGCACCGACGAGCATGGGCAGAAGATGCAGCAGACGGCGGCCAAGCTGGGGCTGACCGCACGTCAGTTGCGCGACCGCAACGTGCCGCTGTTCGAGAAGATGGTCGAGCGGCTGGAATGCTCGAACGACGACTTCATCCATACCACCGAGGAGCGCCACCACCGCTCGTCGGAGGAAATCTGGCGCCGCATGGAGAAGAACGGTGACATCTATCTCGACAAATACGCCGGCTGGTATTCGGTGCGCGACGAGGCCTATTACGCCGAAAGCGAAACGCACCTGAACGAACAGAAGGTGCGCGTCGCGTCGAAGACCGGCACGCCGGTCGAGTGGGTGGAGGAGGAGAGCTATTTCTTCCGCCTGTCGGCCTATCAGGAGAAATTGCTCAAGCTCTACGAGCGGCCGAACTACGTGCTGCCGAAAGAACGGCTGAACGAAGTCGCGAGCTTCGTGCGCGGCGGCTTGCAGGACCTGTCGATCTCGCGCACCACTTTCGACTGGGGCATCCGCGTGCCCGGCGACGACAAGCACATCATGTATGTCTGGGTCGACGCGCTCACCAATTACATCACCGGCGTCGGCTTTCCCGACCACAACAGCGAGAAGTTCAAGCGCTACTGGCCGGCCGCGCTGCACGTGATCGGTAAGGACATCGTTCGCTTCCACGCGGTCTATTGGCCGGCCTTCCTGATGTCGGCCGGCATCGAGGTGCCGCAACACATCTTCTCGCACGGCTTTTTGTTCAATCGCGGGGAGAAGATGTCGAAGTCGGTCGGCAATGTCGTCGACCCATTTACGATGGCGGATGCCTACGGCGTCGATCAGCTGCGCTTTTTCTTTTTGCGCGAAATCCCGTTCGGCCAGGACGGCAATTACAGCCACGAGGCGATCGTCAACCGCATCAACGCCGATCTCGCCAACGATCTCGGCAATCTGGCACAGCGCTCGCTGTCGATGGTCGGCAAGGCCTTCGGCGGCGTGCTGCCGGAGCCGGGCGGATTTACTGAGGAGGACAAAACCATTTTGACCGCCGCCGACGCCATAATCGGCATCGCGCGCGAGCACATGAAGACGCAGCAATTGCACCAGGTGCTCAACGCAATTTGGGCGGTGGTCGCCGACGCCAACCGCTACTTCGCGTCCGAGGCGCCATGGGCCAAGGCCAAGACCGATCCGAAACGGCAGGGGACGATCCTCTACGTCACCGCCGAGGTCTTGCGTTGCGTTTCCATCATGGCTCAGCCATTCGTCCCATCCTCGGCCTCGAAACTTCTCGAGCTTCTCGCTGTTCGGCCCGAGGAACGGTCCTTCTACGAGCTTAACGGCACGAAACGCATAGCTCCCGGCCGGCAATTGCCGCCGCCCGCACCGGTGTTCCCGCGCTATGTCGAGCCCGAAACAAAGGCTTGAAGATGCTGGTGGATAGCCACTGCCACCTGGATTTCCCCGACTTCGCCAACGTGCTGGACGCCGTGGTGGCGCGCGCCCGCGCGGCTGGCATCGGTCGCATCGTCACGATCTGCACGCGCGTGCGAAAATTCAGCCAAGTGCTTGCGGTGGCTGAAAAATTTCCGGATATTTTCTGCTCGGTCGGCACCCATCCGCATAACGCGCATGAGGAGTTGGACATTGACGCGAAGGCTTTGATCGCGTTGACGAAAAATCCCAAAGTCGTGGCGATCGGCGAGGCTGGCCTCGATTATCACTACGACAACTCGCCGCGCGACGCTCAGGCCCACGGCTTGCGCCAACATATTGTGGCAGCTCGCGAAACCGGGTTACCGCTGGCGATCCACGCGCGCGACTGCGACGCCGACATGGCGCGGGTTCTGGAAGACGAAAGCGCGAAGGGCGCCTTCCCGGCCGTGCTGCATTGCTTCACCGGCGGCAGAGATTTGGCCATGCGCGCCATAGACTTAGGGCATTACGTGTCGTTCACCGGCATTCTCACGTTCAAGAATTCGCAAGGCTTGCGCGACATCGCGGCCGAACTTCCAGCCGACCGGATTCTGGTCGAAACCGATGCGCCTTATCTCGCGCCGCTGCCATATCGCGGCAAACGCAATGAGCCGGCCTATGTGGCGGAAACCGCTAAAGTTTTAGCGACTACCCGCGGCGTCACCGCGGACGAAATCGCCCGCCAGACCACCGAAAATTTCTTTCGCTTGTTCAGCAAAGTTCCGCGTAATTTGGCCAACGCTGCATGAGTTTGAAATTCACCATTCTTGGCTGCGGCTCATCCATGGGCGTCCCGCGCGTCGCGCTCGGCTGGGGCTCGTGCGATCCGAGCAATCCGAAAAACCGACGCCGGCGCTGTGCCTTGCTGGTCGAGCGCAGCGATGCCAAGGGCCGGACCCGTGTGCTGGTCGACTGCACGCCGGATTTGCGCGAGCAATTGCTCGAGGCGGAGGTTGACTGGCTCGACGGCGTGTTCATCACCCACGAGCACGCCGACCATATCCACGGCATCGACGACCTGCGCCCGCTTTTCGTCCACAAGCGCCGCAGGGTCGACGTCTACCTCGACGAGGCGACCTCGCGCTCCATGCACGCCCGCTTCGGCTATTGCTTCATGACGCCGCCCGGCAGCGAATATCCGCCGATCTTGAGCGAGCACCGGCTGCTACCCGGGCACCGGGTCACCGTCGACGGGCAGGGCGGCGCGATCGAGGCCCTGCCGGTGTTGCAGGAGCATGGCGACATCCCCTCGCTCGGCTTCCGCTTCGGCAACGTGGCCTATTCCGCCGACATCAAAAACATGCCCGCGGACAGCCTGGTCGCCATGGCCGGGCTCGATCTCTGGATCGTGGACGCGCTGCGCCGGGCGGCGCATCCCAGCCATTTCAATCTCGACGAGGCGCTCGACTGGATCGCCAGGGTGAAGCCCAAACGCGCCATCCTGACCAACCTGCACAGCGATATGGATTACGCGACGCTGCGGGCTAGTCTGCCGTCCGGTGTCGAGCCGGCGTATGACGGGATGACGTTCACAAGCTAATCTGGATTCTTCGATAATATCCGCAAGATGCTGATAATTCGATAGAATAATGTCATCTTGGCTCTTCGCAAGACGACTGATCAGTTTTATAAATAGAGCAGTCTTTTCAGTTTTATGGATGCTCTTCTTAAAGAAAACCCCACAATCAGCACATCATAGATAGGCGATGTTACACTTGACATACCCACCTCCATGACCTAGTATCTACCTCAACAAATACGAGGTAAGTCATGGCCAAATCGGTCCTTTCCGCCCCGCATTTTCAGAGCGAGGAAGCCGCTTTCGAGTACGTCGAGGAGCGGCTTTGGCCGAATGGCCCCGTCTGCCCGCATTGCGAGGCCACGGGCGACAAAATTGGCGCGTTTGAGTGGCAAGACCACCCGTCCCGGCCTGCACAAGTGCTACGCCTGCCGGAAGCCCTTTACCGTGCGAATGGGCACCATTTTCGAGGATAGCCACCTTGCCGCTGCATCTGTGGCTTCAAGTCGATCCACCTGCTTTGCGCCAGCAAGAAAGGCATTGCGACCCGCCAACTCCAGCGGATGCTCGACTGCGGCATGAAAACCGCGTGGTTACCTTGGCCACCGCATTCGCGATGCCATGGACCCCGCTGCGCCAACGCTGGCCCGTTGGGCGGCACTGGCAAGACCGTGGAAGCGGACGAAACCGAATTGGCTAAGTCGCGTAAGACCAAGCGGCCTGCGGGGCATCGGCGCAGCGATAACCCGCGCGTGCTGAGCCTTGTCGAGCGCGGCGGCAATATCCGTTCCGTGACCCTTGATCACCGTGGCGTTTCGGCTCACTTGCGCCGCATGGTGCACAAGGATAGCCGCCTTGTGACCGATAAGGCGCAGCATTATGCCCTGCCGCCCGTAGCGAGCCATGAGAGCGTTGACCATTCCAAGTTTGAATGGACGCGTGGCGACGTTCACACCAACACGCTTGAAGGCTTCTTTTCGGTCATCAAGCGCGGGCTGGTCGGCGTTTACCAGCACGTCGATAAGCAGCACCTTGATCGCTATTTGGCCGAGTTTGATTTCCGCCAGAACACCCGCGCCAAGCTTGGCATCAACGATGTGGAGCGTGCCGACATCGCGCTTGCAGGCTTCAAGGGCAAGCGGCTGACCTATGAAACAACTGATCGCGCCTAAACTCTATGTGGAACCCCACCAGCTGCGGCTGCCATTTGATGATTAAATTTAGTATTGTAGGGCTATGGGAAAGCGGCCATGGATCATCCAAACGATATTCATTCCACGGAAAAGCCGGAGCGCAAGCAATCTGTGGCAGGGCGATTCATCTGGGCCTTGTTGTTCTGGGTTTGGGGCCTCGGCGGCCTTCTCGCGAATAGCGCGGGCTATTTGGCGTTACAGGGCAATGTCGGTGTAGGAACATCGGCTTATCTTGCTCTTGGGTTTTTATATTGGATTGGCGGCATGGTGCTATTTGGCCTCGGCGTGCTGGTTGCGCGTGCTCTTTCAAATCCATGAGGGTGCCATGCGGCTATATTTTTATTTTCCGGAATCTCATTGAGGAAGGGATGCACCATGCCAGAAAAGCGAAAATATAAACCGGACGATGAGGCTCAATCCAAACGATTCATCGATGCCGCACGCAAAGCTGAAGCGGATGAAACGGAAGAGGGCGCGGAGCGGGCTTTTAAGAAAGTTACTAGCCGCCAACGAGACACTGGTTCTGATAGAAAACGCGCAAAACCTTGACCGTTATATCAATCGTTAATCTGACCCTATGTTTATCCTTCGTGCGATTTCCAAGTAATCTGCCACTCCTGACAGAAATATCAGATATTAGAGCATCGTCCTCCATAGCCACGAATAACGGATCGTCAGTTGGAATAGTGCCTTTATATTCGTCGTTTGGATTTGGCATTTTTAGCGCGTCGAATAGTGTCTTAATTCGACCATCCAGATCGCCGCCATGTCTCATCAATTCAAAGGGTTCTTCGTGACGGAGAAACAAAACATCTACGGCACAGGCTAGACTTAAAGATCGCCGTATCAGGGGCTTGAAAGCGCCAACTTTTGGCACTGGAATTGGCGCGCAAAGATCAACCTGTCCATCCTCCGGAGTTCTATATGGATCAACGTGATCCGGGTCCCACGCTGGAGATTTGTAGTCCTTTGACATTTCAGATTGATACGTTCTGCGTGGATATCGCGCGGTGTTTGCGAGTTCCCGCAAGATAATGTGGCTATCCCAAAGGTCGGCCAATTGGTGGTGAAATTCATTGCGAATGATACTGGCTGGGATTGGCTGGCCTTTGTTGCCGGCCGATGGCAAATCGCCGTCGTAAATCAGCGTGAATTTCATCAGTTCAAGCGGTTCGGCTAGACGCCGAAGCGCCTCCCAATAGCCCACTGAAAGAGGCTCATTCGTTATGGGCCTCCATCAACGTATAGCATATGGGTATGCGAAGTGATACATCGCCCATAGATATTCCATAATATGTGTTATGCGAATCCCTGTAGACGCCCGATAGAGAAGTCACCCTTGGCCCAGATACAGATGTCACCCTGCGCAGTTTTTGGAGTGGCATGGGGAGCGGCCGATGACGGTGATTACGATGAGCCGTTCAGAGATCGATCGGATGAGCGTTTTGCGCGATCTGGCGGAAGACCGGATCAGGGTTTCCGAGGCAGCGAGGTTGATGGGGCTTGGGCGCCGCCAGGTCTTACGGCTGGCGAAGGCCTATCGGCAGCGCGGCCCCGCGGCGTTGGTGTCCAAGCGGCGCGGCAAGCGGAGCAACCGGAGCTATCCCATCGGCCTGCGGGCTGAGGTCATTGGCCTCATTCGCGAGCGCTATAGCGACTTTGGGCCGACGCTTGCGGCCGAGAAGCTCTCTGAGCTGCATGGCATCCGTCTTGGCCGCGAGACGATCCGGCAATGGATGATGGCGGCCGGGTTTTGGAAGGATCGCAAGCAGCGGATGAAGCCGGTTCATCAGCCGCGCAATCGCCGCGAGTGTGTCGGTGAGCTGATCCAGATCGATGGCTCGCAACACTGGTGGTTCGAGACCCGTGGGCCGCAATGCACCCTGCTCGTCTACATTGATGATGCGACCAGCCGGTTGATGCATCTGCAGTTTGTCGAGAGCGAGAGCACTTTCGATTATTTCAAGGCGACACGGACCTATTTGGAGCAGCACGGCAAGCCGGTCGCCTTCTATTCCGACAAGCACGGCGTATTCCGGGTCAACAGGAAGGATGCCGCCGGCGGGGATGGCATGACCCAGTTCGGCCGGGCATTACATGCGCTCAACATCGACATCATCTGCGCCAATTCCTCGCAGGCCAAGGGGCGTGTGGAACGGGCAAACGCGACGCTGCAGGACCGGCTAGTCAAGGAGATGCGGCTTCTGGGCATCAGCAGCATGGAGGCCGGCAATGCGTTCCTGCCGGTATTCATGGCAGACTACAACGCCCGCTTTGCCAAGCCGCCCTTCGGCGACAGGGATCTGCATCGTTCCTGCGCCGACCATGACGATCTGGACGACGCCTTCGCGTGGAAGGAAGAACGATCGGTGTCTGTGAACCTGACGCTTCAATACGACCAGGTGATGTTCATTCTGGAACCGAACGAGATCACCCGTTCGCTGGCGCGCAAGCGGGTCATGGTAATCGATTATCCCGACGGCCGGCTGGCGATCCGGCATAACGGCGTCGATCTGCCGTATCGGGCCTTTGATAAACGGCAGCGGGTGAATCAGGCGGCAATCGTTGAGAACAAACGGCTCGGTCCGGTTCTGGCCTACATTGCCGAGAAGCAGAAAGAACTTGATATGTCCCGTTCGGCCAAGGCCCCCAGGCGTCGTGGCCAGACAAATCACATGTTCAAAGTCGGATAGGCACAAGGAATTCCGAACAACAAACAGGAAAGGCGGCTATCTTACCTCCCTAGGGGGTGACATTTGAAACTGGCTCAGAAAGTGACTTCCCTAAATGGTGCCGACAAGATATACGCGGTCGCGGCTTTGGGCGGGCTTTGCTACGGTGAATTTCTCCCGCCGCAATGAGCAACCGACCCGTGAAGCCCTCCCGAGATATTGCCCGGCTGATAGAGATCATGGCCGCTCTGCGCACGCCCGGCACCGGCTGTCCCTGGGACCTCGAACAGACCTTCCGCACCATCGCGCCCTATACGTTGGAAGAAGCCTATGAGGTGGCCGACGCCATCGCGCGCGGCGACTTCCCCGACCTCAAGGACGAGCTGGGCGATTTGCTGCTCCAAGTCGCTTTCCACGCCCGCATGGCCGAGGAACAAGGCGTTTTCGATTTCGGCGACGTGGTCGAAACGGTCACCGCCAAGCTGGTGCGCCGCCATCCGCACGTGTTCGCCAATGCCGAGGGCCGGACCGCCGAGGCGGTCGAAGGCCTTTGGGAGCGCATCAAGGCGCAGGAAAAGGTCGCGCGGGGCGAGGCGAGACTAACGGGCGCGCTGGCCGGGGTGCCGGTCGCCCTGCCCGCGCTAACCCGTGCCCTAAAGCTGCAGGACAAGGCCGGCCGCGTCGGCTTCGACTGGAACGACCCCCGCGCGGTGCTCGCCAAGATCCGCGAGGAGGCTGACGAAATCGAAGCTGAGCTTGCTGGCGCCAATAACAGCAAGATCGGGGCGGAGGTTGGCGATCTTCTGTTCGCGGTGGTCAACCTCGCCCGCCATCTGGGCGCCGATCCGGAAGACGTTTTGCGCCAGACCAATCTGAAATTCGAGCGCCGTTTCGGATCGATCGAGCGCGCTCTTGCCGCGCGCGGCAAGACGCCCAAAGACGTCACTTTGGCCGAAATGGATGCGCTTTGGGACGAGGCCAAGGCGGCGGAAAAGACCTGACAGTCAGGCGGGAAACTTCGCCCTCACCCGGGCCGCCTTTTCGGCATCCGCGCGGATCGTCACTCCAAGGCGCCCGTCGTCGCGCATGCCCTTCGACAGCACTTCGGCATGACGGTAAAGCCAGCTCAGGCCCGCGCCGTCCGCCGGATCGATCGCCAATTCGACGGTTTGCCGCTTTTCGTTCAGCCGCGTTTCGATCGCGGCAACGAGGCGCTCGATCCCTTCCCCGCTCAAGGCCGACACCGGGATCGGCCGCCGCGATTCCGGCTGCCGCTCGGCGAGATTGAACAGCCGCGCGCGGGCTTCTGCGTCGAGCCGGTCGATCTTGTTCCAGAGCCTCGATCAGCCGCGGATCGGCGGCCGCGATGTCCAGCTCGTCGAGCACTTTTTCGACGTCGCGCGATTGCGCCTCGGAATCTTCGTGCGACATGTCGCGCACGTGCAGGATCACGTCGGCCTCGATCACCTCTTCCAACGTAGCGCGGAACGCCGCCACCAGCATGGTCGGCAGATCCGAGATGAATCCGACGGTGTCCGAAAGAATGACTCGGTTGCCGTGCGGCAGCGCGACCGCCCGCAAGGTGGGGTCGAGCGTGGCGAACAGCATGTCGGCCGACAGCACGCTCGCCGGCGTCATGCGGTTGAACAGCGTCGATTTGCCGGCATTGGTGTAGCCGACCAGCGCCACGATCGGGTAAGGCACACGCTTGCGGCTGTCGCGATGCAGCTTGCGGGTGCGCTTGACCTTGTCAAGTTCGCCCTCGATGCGCTTGATGCGGTCTTCGATGACGCGCCGATCGGCTTCGAGTTGCGTCTCGCCCGGACCGCCGAGAAAGCCGAAACCGCCCCGCTGGCGCTCGAGATGGGTCCAGGAGCGAACCAGCCGGCTCTTTTGATAATTCAGATGCGCGTGTTCGACTTGCAGCGCGCCTTCGCGGGTGCGCGCGCGGCGGCCGAAGATTTCAAGAATCAATCCGGTGCGGGCGATGACCTTTGCGCCCCAGGCTTTTTCGAGATTGCGCTGCTGCACCGGAGAGACCGGGCAATCCATCACCACCACGGATGCGGAAAGACTTTTGACCAGCCCGGCAATCTCATCGACCTTGCCGGTGCCGATGTAGGTCGCCGGCCGGACCTGATTGAGCGTGACCAGGCCCTGCTCAACCACGTTGAGATCGATGGCGCGCGCGAGCCCGACGGCCTCTTCAAGGCGAGCTTCCGGCGTACGCAGTTCCGCCCGCGCGCCGGCACCGCCGCCCCTGACCTCGGGTTTGACCCACGGCTCGATGACGATAGCGCGGCCCGTCTCCGTGCCCGACGCCGTCGGGCTTAGGAGATTGGAGCGTTTGTCACGCTGGCGTTGTTCCAACTAAAGGGTGACCCAGTTAGATTGCTTCACCGTGCACCCCTAACATTTTCCTCGCGCATGATCTTATCCGAAAACCGATCCTCACTTTTCGGGATCACGCGCTAGACCTTATCCCCGGCCGACGGTTCTTCGCCGCCTTCGAACAACTGGATCGGGTGACCGGGCATGATGGTCGAAATCGCGTGCTTGTAGACGAGCTGGGAATGCCCATCCCGCCGTAATAGAACGCAGAAATTATCGAACCAGGTCACCACGCCCTGCAATTTAACTCCGTTGACCAGGAATATGGTCAGCGGGATTTTTGCTTTGCGGACGTGATTGAGAAAAGTGTCTTGTAGATTTTGTGCACGTTCGGCTGCCATGGCCGTGTTCCATTTTTTGCCCGCGTCTTATGCGCGAGACCTTCGTTGCCTAAGCCTTCCGCATCCAAGTTCCGGGTCATGCCCCGCTTTGCCCCACGCAAAACCGGTGTCCAGCTCAGGAACCGCTATTAGATGGCAGGCGGTCGCCGGGCGCAAGCAGAAGTTGGCGACTGCCCCACCAAACCGCTGAAATACCTAATATTTTGTGGTCACGCCGGCGGTATTCCAGAGCCCCGGCGCGGCCTCAAAACGGACCCTGCCCACGCGCGGCTCGCCGGCGGCAAAATCATGCAATGTCGGCGTGGTGGTGATAATCGCGCCGCAACGCCGCGGCGATCAGCCCGGGGGCGCCGTTGCCGACCGGGCGGCCGTCGATGCTGACCACGGGCAGCACGATTTGGCTCGCCGATGTGACGAACGCTTCGCGCGCGGCATAGGCTTCCTCGACCGTGAAGGCGCGTTCTTCGAGCACCAGCCCCTGCGCGCGGATGACATCGAGCACGACCGAGCGCGTGATGCCGGGCAGGATGTCGCGCCCGAGCGGACGGGTGATCAGCTTCCCGTCACGGCTGACGATCCAGGCATTCGACGAAGCGCCTTCGGTCACGCGGCCTTGCGCGTCGACCAGCCAGGCCTCGCGCGCCCCACGGTCGCGCGCGGTCTGTTTTGCCAGCACATTCGGCAGCAACGCCACGGATTTGATATCCACCCGCTGCCAGCGGATGTCGGGCACGGTCACCACGGCGATGCCCTCGGCCACCAATATTTCGAGCTGGGCGAGATTGTTGCTGCGCGCCGTGACAATGACGGAAGGCTTCGTGTCGGCCGGCGGAAATGCAAAATCACGCCGTGCAACGCCGCGGCTGATTTGCAAATAGACGATGCCGTCACGCACGCGATTA
The DNA here is from genome assembly GCA_963739075.1 of uncultured Alphaproteobacteria bacterium. Taxonomy (GTDB): domain Bacteria; phylum Pseudomonadota; class Alphaproteobacteria; order Rhizobiales; family Xanthobacteraceae; genus Pseudolabrys. Next base: position 221,244 of record CAVTZC010000011.1, read on the forward strand.
CGCCGCACGGTTTCGCGCAGAACGATCGAGAGCGCGGCCTGCGACATCGGGCGGGCTATACGCAGTTCATGCAGCGAGCGATCGAGCCGCGCCATGTGACGGCGCTCGTCGACCAGGCGCCCTCCCCGCACCTCGCACACTTCGTAGACGCCGTCGGCGAACTGAAAGCCGCGGTCCTCGATCGAGACCTTGGCGTCGCTGCGCGGCAAATAGCGGCCGTTGACATAGGCGATGCGCGACATGAATGTTTATTCCTTGCGCGTGATCTTTTACGAAAACCGGTTCCCACTTTTCGGGATCACGCGCTAGCCTATCCCGAGCGCCTTGAGCTTGCGGTGCAGCGCCGAACGCTCCATGCCAACGAACTCGGCGGTGCGCGAGATGTTGCCGCCGAACCGGCTGATCTGCGCCACCAGGTATTCGCGCTCGAATACCTCACGCGCATCGCGCAACGGCAGGCCCATCAAATGTTCGCCGCCATTGCCGTTCGGCATGCCCGGCACCATGGAGCCGACATCTGGCGGCAGCATGCTGGCGTCGAGCACAGCATTCGGATCGCCGCCGGCCAGGATCATCAACCGCTCGATATTGTTGCGGAGCTGCCGGACATTGCCCGGCCAGTTATGCGATTGCAGTACGGCCATGGCGTCTTCGCCGATGCGGCGTTTCGGTAGGCCGGTAGCCTGCGAAATCTGGTCCATGAAATAGTCGACCAGATCCGGAATGTCCTCGCGCCGCTCCGCCAAAGGCGGCACGCGGATCGGCACGACCGACAGGCGATGATAGAGATCCTCGCGGAATTTTCCCTCGGCGATCTCCGCCTCGAGATTGCGCGCGGTCGAAGACATTATGCGGACGTCGACCGCAACCTTGCTGCTGCCGCCGACCCGCTGGAAAGTTTGATCGACCAGCACGCGCAGGATCTTGTTCTGCGTTTCGCGCGGCAACTCGGCCACATCGTCGATAAACAGCGTGCCGCCATCCGCCTCTTCCAGAGCGCCCGGCTTGCGGTCGTCCGAGCCATTGGAACGGTCGACGCCGAACAATTCGGTTTCCATGCGCTCGGGCGTGATCGCGGCGGCATTGATTACAATAAAGGGGCCGCTCGTGCGCGCGGACATCTGGTGGATCATGCGCGCGGTCAGTTCCTTGCCCGCGCCGGAGGGACCGACGATGAGGATGCGGCTATTGGTCGGCGCCACCCGTTCCATGATCTGGCGCAACTGCGCGACCGCGGCCGAGCGGCCGATCAGCGTGGCCGGCTGCGGCGCCATCTGCTTGAGCTGCTTGACCTCGCGTTTGAGGCGCGAGGTTTCAAGCGAGCGCTCGGCCACCAGTACCAGCCGGTCGGCCTTGAACGGCTTCTCGATGAAATCGTAAGCGCCGTGCTTGATGGCGGCGACGGCGGTTTCAATGTTGCCGTGGCCGGAGATCATCACGACCGGCACCTCGGGATGCTCCTGTTTGATCATATCGAGCAATTGCAGCCCGTCGAGCCGGCTGCCCTGCAGCCAGATATCGAGGAACACCAGGTTTGGCTTGCGCGCCGCGATGGCCGCCAGCGCGTCGTCGCTGTTGCGCGCGGTGCGCGCGTCGTAGCCCTCGTCCTGCAGGATCCCAGCCACCAGATCGCGGATATCGGCCTCGTCATCGACAATGAGAATATCTGCGGACATGCCCACTTACCCGTTGGTGGTGTTCTGATTATCTAGCTCGGAGGCTTCCAGCATGGCCGGCGGCGGCGAACCGCACACGCACCCAGGCACCCCGCTGGTCCGGAATTTTGTCGGCGGCGTCGCGCAGCTCGATGCTGCCGCCATGATCCTCGACGATGCGGCCGACAATGGCTAAGCCCAATCCGGTGCCCTTCTCGCGCGTCGTGACATAAGGCTCGAGCAGCCGGCTGCGGTTTTCCTTCGGCAATCCGATCCCGTTGTCGACCACATCGATGACGACGTCGTCGCCGTCGCGCGCGGCATAAACCCAGATCGCGCCCTTGCTAAGCTCGGCCGGCGGCACCGCTGCGATCGCTTCGGTCGCGTTCTTGATGAGATTGGTCAATGCCTGCGACAACAGGCGTCGGTCGAACCGCGCCGGCATCGGGTCCTCGGCGATTTCGGCATCGATGTCGACTTCCGAATTGCCGACGCGCATCAGGAACACGGCCTGCCGCACAGTATCGGCGACGTCCTCGGCGGCGATCACCGGCTTCGGCATGCGCGCGAAACGGGAGAACTCGTCGACCATGCGCCGGATATCGTCGACCTGACGGATGATGGTGTCGGTGCATTGGTCGAAGACCGAGCGGTCTTCGCCGATCATCTTTCCGTATTTGCGCCGGATGCGCTCGGCCGACAGCTGGATCGGCGTCAGCGGGTTCTTGATCTCATGCGCGATGCGGCGCGCGATGTCGGCCCAGGCGGAGGTGCGCTGGGCGGCGACCAGTTCAGTGATGTCGTCGAGCGTCACCACGTAGCCGTGATCGGATTCGGCCGACTGCTCGCTGGTGATGCGCACCGATAGATTTCGCTCGCGCCCGTTGCGGGTGATGGTGACCTGATCCTGCGTGCGTGCGTACGATTGCGCCGCCACCATAAAATCCGCGAGCTCGGGAAACACTTCCGTCAGCGGCTTCCCGAGCGCCTCGGCCTCGGTGCGGCCGATCAGTTTTTCCGCCGAGCGGTTGAGGATGCTCACGCAGCCGCTGCCGTCCACACCGATCACGCCCGCGCTGGCGCCGGCCAGCACGGCTTCGGTGAAGCGTCGCCGGCTGTCGATGAGGTCGCGCGCGCGCATGATATCATCGCGCTGGCTCCGCAATTCCTGCGTCATGCGGTTGAATGTTTCGCCGAGTTGCGCGAGATCGCCTTCCGACTGGTGAACCGGCACCCGCACATGCAAGTTGCCGGTGGAAACGACATTGGCGGCGCCGATCAAGCGCCGGATCGGCGCCACCAAGCGATTGGCGAAGTCCAAGCCGACCCAGACCGCCGACAACAGCACAGTGAGCGCGATGACGGTGTACATCAGCGCAAACGCGATCTGCACGCCGTAACGGCGCGCTTCGATCGCGGCATATTCGCTGACGCTCTCCCGGGTGGCCTGCAGCTGCGGCACGACGTTCGGATCGAGCAGCCGGGTCACGTAAAGATAATCGCCGCCGAAATCATGTAATTTAATGACCGCCGCCACATAATTGGTATCCGGCAGCAGGACCAATTGTGGATCCGTCTCGCCGATTTTCGGAAGCGCGTCGTGCGGCGGCATGGCGAAAGTCTGGTTAATCTTGAGATCGGCGCGCGCAATGATGTTGAGGTCCTTGTCGATGACGATCGCTGCGGCCAGCCCGCGCACTGACGCCTGGAAGGTCAGGTATTGCCGCAGCTTCGCATCGTCTTGCTCGAACAGCGGCTTCGAGCGCGCGATGTCGGTCCCCATCACCAAGATGTCGGACCGCACGATTTGCGCGTGATCGCGCAGATAGGCCTCCGCCACGATCAGCGAATTCTCAATGGCGGCGCGCGTGCGGGTGGAGAACAGCCGGTCGAGGCCGCGGTCGAGCGTCACGCTCGCGACGATCGCCACCAGGATCGCGGGCGCCGCGGCGATGATGGAAAACAATCCGACGATGTGCACATGCAGCCGCGCGCCCGCCCGCCCACTGCGGCGGGCCTGCACCATCTGCCAGACTTCCCGCACGATCACGCCAAGCAGCAGCAGCACGGTCGTGGCGTTCACCAGCAGCAGGGTGACGACCACGTTGTGGGTCGGCAAAACCGGTGTGAAGTCAGCAAGAACGATAAAGGTGACGAAGGCTGACAGCAGCGCGAGGCCGACCGCGATCGGTCCGAGCATCCGTGCTTCCGCCCGCTTGGCGGCCGGAGCGACAAGCGCGGTCTCGGCGCTGGTAGCCTGTTCTACGCTCATTGATCCCTGGCAACGGATGGCCTGGGGCTTGGCCGCCCCCGAAAGCCGGCCATGAAGACGCATTACCTCTTCCAGGCACTGATGCTTTTATACAACAATGTTGCCGAATTGCGACAAAATCGCGGCGCAATAACCACAGTTGGGTAAAGCCGCCGGGAGTCAGCTGCCGCGGAAAACATGAATATCAAGATCGCGGATTTTCTTCCTCAGGGTATTCCGGTTGACTCCCAACAGGTCGGCCGCGCGGATTTGATTGCCGTGGGTGGCGGCAAGCGCCGCGGTGAGTAAGGGATATTCGATCTCGCGCAAAACCCGGTAATACAAGCCAGCCGGCGGTAAGCCCTCGTCGAAACCGGCGAAATACGCGGTGAGATGCCGCTCCACCGCGGCGCTGAGGCTTTCTTCGGGGCGCGGCTCGTCGCTGCTGATCGGCAGCGCAGGCTGTGCCAACTCTGCCTCGATCACCGCCGCCGTAATGGTTTCCTGCGGATAGAGCGCCGCCAGCCGGCGCGCCAGGTTTTCAAGCTCGCGCACATTGCCCGGCCAGCGGTGATGCTTGAGACGCTCGAGGCCGGCCTGGTCCACTTGCTTGGGCGGCAGACCCTCGCGCTGAGCTTGCGCGAAGAAATGGCGGATCAAATCGGGCACGTCCTCGATGCGCTCGCGCAAGGGCGGCAGTCGCAGCGGTACGACGTTAAGGCGGAAAAACAAATCTTCGCGAAACAGGCCCTGCTGGATCAAGAGCCGCAATTCTTTGTTGGATGCGGCGATGATGCGGACGTCGCTTTTGATCGGCGTGCGCCCACCGACCGTGGTGTATTCGCCCTGTTGCAGCACGCGCAACAACCGCGTCTGCGCTTCCATCGGCATGTCGCCGATCTCATCCAGGAATAATGTGCCGCCCTCGGCCTGCTCAAAGCGGCCGGCGCTGCGGGTGTTGGCGCCGGTGAAGGCGCCTTTCTCATGTCCGAACAATTCGGATTCGATCAGGTCGCGCGGGATCGCCGCCATGTTGATGGCGACAAACGATCCGGTTCGCCGCTTGCCGTAGTCATGCAGCGCACGCGCGACCAATTCCTTGCCGGTACCGGATTCGCCGGTGATCATTACCGTCAAATCGGTTTGCATCAGCCGGGCCAGCACACGATAGATTTCCTGCATCGCCGGCGAACGGCCGACCAGAGGAATGCTGTCGAAGTCTTCGGTCTTGGCGCTCGCCGGCCGTTTCTCTTTCGGTTCCGACAGCGCCCGGCCGACGATGGCGATGAGCTCCTTCAAGTCGAACGGTTTCGGCAGATATTCGTAAGCGCCGCGCTCGGACGCGCGGATCGCCGTCATGAACGTATTCTGCGCGCTCATGACGATGATCGGCAGATCGGGACGCGCCTTGCGGATGCGCGGGATTAGGTCAAAGGCGTTCTCGTCCGGCATCACGACATCGGTAATGACCAGATCGCCGTCACCCTGGCTGACCCAGCGCCAGAGCGTCGCCGCATTGCCGGTCGATCGCACTTCGTAGCCGGCGCGCGAAAGGGCATGATTGAGGACGGTGCGGATCGCGGCATCGTCATCGGCAACCAATATGCTTCCCGTCGGCATGGTGTTACCTCACGGGCCCTGAACCGGCGGCGCGTCGTCAGCCACGGCGCCGTTGCCGCTGTAGATCGGCATCAACACGCGGAAAATCGTTCGCCGCGGCTGCGATTCACATTCGATTATGCCACCGTGGTCACCCACGATCTTCGCCACCAAGGCCAGCCCAAGCCCGCTTCCGCTCTGCTTGGTGGTGACGAAGGGATCGAACAAATGAGGCATCAAATCTTCCGGGACGCCCTCCCCGTTGTCCTTGACGCAAAATTCGAGCGGCAGCGATACGCGCGCCTTGCTGCCCGGCACCGCCAGCCGCACGCCCGGTCGGAACGCGGTTGTCAGCTGAATTTCTCCGTCGATGGCGTCCTCGCCTATCGCCTCGGACGCGTTCTTCACCAGATTGAGGAAAATCTGAACAAGCTGGTCGCGGTTGCCGAGGACCGGCGGCAGCGAGGGATCATACTCTTCGACGAATTTGATGTGACGAGCAAAACCCGTCTGAGCCAACCGTTTCACGTGGTCGAGCACCACGTGGATATTGACCGGCTCGCGTTCGACCGGTCGCTCATCAGCGAAGACTTCCATGCGGTCGACCAGCTTCACGATGCGGTCGGTCTCGTCGCAAATCAGCTTAGTGAGCGAACGGTCGTCGTCGCCGGCCGACTGTTCGAGTAGTTGCGCGGCCCCGCGGATGCCCGACAACGGATTCTTGATCTCATGTGCGAGCATGGCGGCGAGCGCGATCACCGAGCGGGCGGCACCGCGATGGGTCAATTGCCGGTCCATTTTGTCGGCGATAGTGCGCTCCTGCAGCATCACGACGACGTGGTCGCGATATTCCGGCAACGGGCCGACATAGAGATCGACCAGCCGCTCGCCCGGATTGCGCGGAGTGGCGAGATCGACCTTGTATTCGTTCACCGCGGCGCCGGTGCGGCGGACCTGTTCGATCAAGGTGAGTAAGGGCGAGCCGAACGGCACCAGGTCGCGCAACATGTGCCGGCGCAGCACCGGGATCGACGCTTCGAAGAATTGCTCGGCGGCAACATTGGCGTCGGCGATCTTGCCGTCGGGCGATACCATGATGACCGGATGCGGCAGCGCATGCAGCACTGCATCAGCCGGCGAATTGACCGTCGCGGAGACCGCGTGCGCCCGGCTCATGCGGCGGCCCTCCATGCGAAGGCATCGTAGGCATCGGCGAGCAGGCGGCGCGTTTGCACCGGTTCTTCCGCCGTAAGCACGCGGGCGCGATGGCTCTTGAGCAGATCGGTCGATACGCCGGCGCTGGCCGCCGCGGAATTGAGCGCCCACGCCAGGTGCTTGCGGGCGTGCCGCCGGCCGATCGCCAGCCCGTGATGAACGAGCATCTCGTCGTAGAGCGTATCGATCAGCGTGTATTGCTCGGCCAAAGGCGGCGTGGGTTCGCGCTCGCCGGTCACGAGATAGCGCGCCACTTGGCCGGGGAACCACGGACGCCCCTGCGCCGCGCGGCCGATCATTACGGCGTCGGCGCCGGAGGCGGCGAGTGCGCGCGTGGCGTCCGCGCACGTACGGATATCGCCATTGACGACGATGGGGATTGTCACCGCCTGCTTGACCGCGCGCACCGCCGACCAATCGGCGTCGCCGTCATAGAACTGGCAGCGGGTCCGGCCATGCACGGTGATCATGCGGACCCCGGCGGCTTCCGCGCGGCGTGCGAGCTCCGGTGCATTGATGTTGTCGCGATCCCAGCCCAGCCGCATTTTCAAGGTGACCGGCACGCGCACGGCGGCGACGGTCGCCTCGATCAGGGTCAAGGCGTGGTCGAGATCCCGCATCAGCGCCGAGCCGGAAGCGCCGTTGGTCACCTGTTTGGACGGGCAGCCCATGTTGATGTCGATGATGTCGGCGCCTTGCGCCTGCGCGACGCGGGCGCCTTCCGCCATCCAATGCGCCTCGCAGCCGGCGAGCTGGACCGCATGAATGGCGACGCCCTGCCCCTCGCTGCGCACGCGCGCCTCGCGCTCTCCTTCGACCAGCGCGGCGCTGGCGGTCATTTCAGAAACCACCAAGCCGGCCCCGTGCCGTTCGGCGAGCCGCCGGAACGGAGCGTCGGTGATGCCGGACATTGGCGCCAAAATCACGCGGTTCGGCACCATTACAGGGCCGATCTGCAGAGAATCGTCGACAATGTGCCTAATTTTGCCCCGCAAGGCATTATTGCCTATCATTTAGGCGGCCCCTTTCATTGCTCAGAGTTTAGCCATTTCGACAGGGCGTGCAAGTGCTGCACTGCAAAAAGTTGTTCATGCTTAAACACGGCCCAGGGCGGCTAATCCATTCCCGCTACTGCAGGAACGCGCTAAAGCCAAGCGGGAGTTCAGGAGCATCAACAGCATGGCAGGGGTCGCAGTCGTCGTTGTCGCCGCCGGGCGAGGATCGCGGGTGGGCGGCGATCTGCCCAAACAATTCCGGCCAATCGGCGGCGAACCGATGATCCGGCAGAGCCTGGTCATGCTCTTAGAACATCCAAACGTCGGCCTAGTACAACCAGTCATCCACCCAGAAGACGTGGCGATGTTTCAATCCTCGGCGGCCGGCCTCGATGTTCTGCCGCCGGTTTTCGGCGGCGCTACTCGGCAAGCCTCGGTCCGCGCCGGGCTGGAGGCCCTCGCTCGCCGCCGCCCCGATATCGTGCTTATTCACGACGCGGCGCGGCCGTTCGCAAGCGCGGCCCTGGTCTCGCGCGCGATCGCTGCGGCCGAGCGAAGCGGCGCGGCCATTCCGGCGCTGCCCGTCACCGACACGGTCAAGACCGTCGATGCCGCCGGCATGGTCGACAAGACGCTCGACCGCAACATATTGCGACTGGTGCAGACCCCGCAAAGCTTCGCCTTCCCCGCGCTGCTCGATGCCCATCGCCGCGCGGCCGCCGCGGGCCGCGAGGATTTCACCGACGATGCCGCGCTCGCCGAATGGGCCGGCCTCAAAGTCAGCGTCTTTGCCGGCGAGCCCGGCAACACAAAGATCACCAACGAAGGCGATTTCGCGCGCGCCGAAGCCGCCCAGTTCGCCGCGCTGGGCGATTTGCGCACCGGCACCGGCATCGACGTGCATGCGTTCGGCCCCGGCGATCACGTCACCCTCGGCGGCATCCGGATCGCACATATTCAAGCGCTGGTCGGCCACTCCGACGCCGACGTCGTGCTGCACGCGCTCACCGACGCCATCCTCGGCGCGCTGGCGGACGGCGACATCGGCGTGCATTTCCCACCCAGCGATCCGCAATGGCGCGGCGCCTCCTCCGACCGCTTTCTCGCCTTCGCCATCGAGCGCCTCGTCAGGCGCGGCGGCCGCATCGCCCATATCGACATCAACATCGTCTGCGAGGCCCCGCGCATCGGCCCGCACCGCGACGTCATGCGCGCCGAGATCGCGCGCCTGGCCCGCATCGCCGTCGAGCGCGTGGCCGTTAAGGCAACCACCAGCGAGAAGCTCGGCTTCACGGGCCGCGGCGAAGGCATCGTGGCCTATGCGACGGCAACGGTCCGCCTGCCCTGGGGTTCGCCGTGAGCGAGGACCTCCGCGCCGCTGCCACCGCCGTACTCGATCTCTGCCGCGCGCGCGGCTTGAAAGTGGCTACCGCCGAGTCCTGCACCGGCGGCCTGGTGGCGGGCGCCCTCACCGAAATCGCCGGCTCGTCGGATGTGGTCGATCGCGGCTTCGTCACCTATTCGGACGAAGCCAAGCAGCAGATGCTTGGCGTGCCGGCCGACACGATCAAGAAGTATGGTGCGGTGAGCCGCGAAACCGCGGAAGCCATGGCCCGCGGCACGCTCGGGCGCGGCAATGCCGATCTCTCGGTCGCCATCACCGGCATTGCCGGACCGGGCGGCGGCAGCGCCGACAAGCCGGTCGGCCTGGTGCATTTCGCCGCCGCGTCACGGAGCGGCGCACTCACCCATCGCGAAATGCGCTACGGTGACATCGGCCGCGCTGAGGTGCGGCACAAGTCGGTGCTGCAAGCGCTGTCGATGCTCAAGGAGATGGCGGCAAAGCACGGGTCGTTCGTTTAATCGCCATGTCAAAATCCCGCCTCAAACTGTCGATGCGATGATTGCAAACTGCGCAAACCATTCGCGCGCGACAGCCAAGTTTCTGGTCGCGCTGGTCTGCGTGCTGCTCGCCGCGGGTTCGGCGTGCGCGCAAGGCAGCGTCAACGCGCACTATACGATCTCGATGACCGGCGTTTCGATCGGCGAGATCGCCTGGCGGATCGAAATCGGCGAAACGCTCTACAGCACGTCGGCAAGCGGCAAGGCGAGCGGCGTGCTCAGCGTATTGATGAGCGGCGAAGGCTCGGTCGCGGCGAAAGGCAGTCTCGCCGCAGATCGGCTTTATCCGTCGTCCTACACGTCCACCATCACCGACGACGAAGGCACCATCACATTGCAGATGACGTTCGCCGACGGTGTCGCGACCGAGCAGATCTCACCGCAGCCGCCCGCGCACGCCGATCGCGTGCCAATCGCCGACAACGACCGCCGCGGCGTCGCCGACCCGCTGAGCGCGGTTTTGCTTCCCACGAAGCTCGGCGGCGGCGCGCTGGCGGCGGCGGATTGCAACCGCACGCTGAAGATTTACGACGGGCGGCGACGCTATGACCTGGCGCTCGCCTACGGCCGCATCGACAAGGTTACGGTCGGCCGCGGCTATTCCGGCCCGATCCTGGTCTGCAACGTCGTGCTGCAACCGATCGCCGGCTACCGGGCCGACAGCATGATCGTCAAGTACGTCGCCGGCCGGCGCAACATGGAACTCTGGTTTGCGCCGATCGCCGGCACGTCGATCATCGCGCCGGTCCGCGTGCTGACGCCGACGCTGATCGGGACGCTAAAAATACAAGCCGATCAATTCGAGGCTGCCGGGGTGGCGCCCCTGCTAGCGCCGATCGAGGCGGCCCCGCTGCCGCCGCCGCAATAACCAGTTTGGTGGGCTCGCCTGAACGGGTGGCCACTCGAACCCGGATTCTTACGGAGAATTGACGCGCCCGCAAATGCGACGGATTGGCGCGACCTTCCGCCGCGTGCACCCTCCCCACGGCGCCGCCGCCTGCTATGATGGCGCCGGAAACTGTTCAAGGGGGGTGTTTCGATGTCGATCCGCAGTCTTTAGGCGTCCATTGCCGGTGTTGCCTCTACATTGTTGCTTGCCGCTCCGTCCGCTGAGGCGGCAACTTCGCGGAATTGGACCTGGTGCACGAACGAGGGTCACGCCAATTCGACCGACCGCCAAATCGAAGGCTGCACCACGATCATCAATGCCGGCAAGGAGGCCCGAAAAAAATCTTTCGATCGCCTACAACAACCGCGCCAACGGTTATGCCGACAAGAAGCAATACGAACAGGCGCTGGCCGACTACGATCACTCCCTGCGGCTCGATCCCGACTATGCGATCGCGTACCGCAACCGCGGTCTCTCCTATAACGCGATCAAGGAATATGACCGGGCGATCACCGATTACGACAGGCGATCAGGCTCAATCCGCGCTACGCCGCCGCCTTCAACAGCCGCGGCAGCTCGTATTACAAGAAGAAAGACTACGACAGCGCGATCGCGGACTATACCGAAGCCCTGAAGATTAATCCGAGTTCGTCTTTTCCCTATCGTAACCGCGGCCTCGCTCTAGTGGGAAAGGGCGAGTACGACCGCGCCATCCTCGATCTCGACCAGGCGATCAGCTCGATCCAGATATGTCGACGCCTACAACGACCGCGGCCGCGCCTATTTTGCCAAGCACGACTACGACCGTGCGATCGCCGAATGGACCGAAGCGATCCGCATCGATCCCAATTTCACCATCGGCTATCGCAACCGCGGTCTCGGGCTCCTGGACAAGAAGCAATACGACCAGGCCATCGCCGATCTCGATATGGCGATCAAGCAGGACCCGAAATTCATCTCCGCGTACACCGACCGCGCCAGCGCCTACGAAGGCAAAGGCGACTATGCCCGCGCGATGGCGGATCGCGACGCCGCCATCAAACTCGATCCCAGCAATATGAGCAGCTACCGTTCGCGCGGCTACGCGAATTCCTATCTCGGTCACTACGAGGCGGCCGCCGCGGATCTTACGCGCATAGTGGAAAAGGACCCGGCCGACGCCTATCCCGTGCTTTGGCACAACGTTGCGCTCGCGCGCGCGGGCAATGGGACGGCTCTGACCGAACTGCAAGTGGACGCACGCAAGCTCAAGCAGACGGAGTGGCCCTACCCGATGGCCGAATTGTTCCTCGGCAAACGCGACCTCGACTCCATGGTCGCCGCCGCCAACCGACGACCAGGAATGCGAGGCGCAATATTATGGCGGCATTTGGAACTTGTTGCAGAACAACCGCGGTCGCGCCACGGCTACGCTGAAGGTGGCGGCCGACACTTGTCCGAAAGGCTTCATCGAGTATTCGGGCGCGACATCCGAGCTCAAGCGGCTCGGGCAATAGCGGGCCCCGCGGCTCAGGACAGCTTGCGGCCGTAGATTTCGTCGGCGCGGCGCTCGAACGCCGCGGCGAACTTGCGGAACGCCGTGTCGAACATCGCGCCCATCAGCATGGCGAGCGCGCGGCTGTGGAATTCGTAGTCGATAAAGAATTCCACCTCGCAAGCATTTTCGCCCGTCGGTCGAAACGTCCAGCGGTTTTGCAGCCGCTTGAACGGGCCATCGAGGTACTCGACCAGGACTTTCAAATTCGGCCGGTCCAGCGTGACGCGGCTGGTGAAGGTCTCGCGGATGATCTTGTAGGCGACCGTCATGTCGGCGACCAGCACGGTGATGCCCTCGCCTTTGTCGGTGCGGCTTTTCACCCTGAGCGCGCTGCACAACGGGACGAATTTCGGATAGCTTTCGCCGTCGGCCACGAGGTCGAACATGTTCGCTGCACTGTGCTGGACGCGGCGCTTCGTCGAAAATTGCGGCATGGCCTAAGCGCGCGCGTGACGCGCGGCCTTCAGGCGCGCGAAATCCTCGCCGGCGTGATGCGATGAGCGGGTGAGCGGCGACGCCGCCACCATCAGGAAACCCTTGGCGTAGGCGATGGTCTTGAGCGCCTCGAACTCGTCCGGGGCTGCGAAACGCACAACCTCGTGATGCTTGCGGGTCGGCTGCAGATATTGCCCGATGGTGAGGAAGTCGACATTGGCGGAGCGCAGGTCGTCCATGACCTGCAGCACTTCGTTGCGCTCTTCGCCCAGCCCCAGCATGATCCCCGACTTGGTGAACATCGCGGGGTCGAGCTCCTTCACCCGCTGCAATAGCCGCAGCGAATGGAAATAGCGCGCGCCCGGCCGCACGCTGAGATAAAGCGACGGCACAGTTTCCAGATTGTGGTTGAACACGTCGGGCTTGGCGTCGACCACGATCTCGAGCGCGCCGTCCTTGCGCAGGAAATCGGGCGTCAGCACTTCGATGGTGGTCTGCGGACACGCGCCGCGAATAGCGCGGATGGTGTCGGCAAAATGTTGCGCGCCGCCGTCGGCGAGATCGTCACGGTCGACCGACGTGACGACGATGTGCGCTAGGCCGAGCTTGGCGGTCGCCTCGCCGACATGGACGGGCTCGTTTCCGTCGAGCGCGCCGGGCAAGCCGGTCTTCACGTTGCAGAAGGCGCAGGCGCGCGTGCAGGTGTCGCCCATGATCATGAAGGTGGCGTGCTTCTTCTCCCAGCACTCGCCGATATTCGGGCAGCCGGCCTCCTCGCATACGGTGTGCAGGCCATTGGCGCGCATGATGGCGTGCGTTTCGTTATAGCCGGCCGACACCGGCGCCTTGACGCGAATCCAGTCGGGCTTTTTAGGCTGGGGCGAATCCGGCCGGTGCGCTTTTTCCGGATGGCGCGGACGCGGCTGGTTGATGTCGTAGACGACGGCCATGGCTGTTACTTACGGCTGCGGCGGGTCCGCCGCAAGGTCACGCGCTTCGGATGGCGCGCCAGACAGCCAAGAAGATGATGGCGCCGATGGTGGCGGTGATCAGATTGCCCCAGAAATCGGGCATGACGTGCAGGTTCAGCTTCTCGAACAGGAAGCCGCCGACGATGGCGCCGACCAGACCGATGGCGAGATTGTAAAACAGCCCGCCACGGCCGCCGAGGATTTGCGTCGCCAGCCAGCCGGCGATCAGCCCGATGACGATCCAGACGATGATGCCCATGGCAGGCTCCGGGTTCAGGCCGCTTTCGGCGGCATGCGGTGGTTCGGCGTCGAATTGGAAATCTTCAATTCGTCCTCGTTCATGTCGACGCCGATATCGCCGAACAGCGGGGTCGAGAGATAGCGTTCGCCGGTGTCGGGCAGCATGGCGAGCACGGTCGAGCCGGGCGCCGCGCTTTTGCACACTTCGAGCGCGCCGGCGAAGGTTCCGCCGGCGGTGATGCCGACGAAGATGCCTTCCTGCTGCGCCAGCGCCCTGCTCCATTTCATCGCGTCGGCGCCGGCAATGGTGATGATGCGGCTGATCACGTTCATGTCGACGGCGTCGCCGGTGATCTTCGGAATGAAGTCGGGGCTCCAGCCCTGCATCGGATGCGGCTTGAACGCCGGATTGGGCTTGGCGGGCGTCCCGTCCGGGTTGCGCTCCTGCGGCGTGTGACTGGACAGCATCGGCGCGTCGGCCGGCTCGCACACCACGATCTTGGTGTCGGGCCGTTCCTTGGCGAGCACGCGCGCCACGCCCTTGAGCGTGCCGCCGGTGCCGAAGCCGGTGACCCAGTAGTCGAGCTTCTCGCCGTCAAAGTCGTTGACGATCTCGCGCGCGGTGGTGCGCGAATGCATGTCGGGATTGGCTTCGTTCTCGAACTGGCGCGTGAGGAACCAGCCGTGGGTCTTGGCCAGCTCTTGCGCCTTGTTGACCATGCCCATGCCGCGCTCGGCGGCCGGCGTTAGCACCACCTTGGCGCCGAGGAAGCGCATCAGCTTGCGCCGCTCGACCGAGAAGGTCTCCGCCATGGTCACGACCAGCGGATAACCCTTCTGCGCGCACACCATGGCGAGCCCGATGCCGGTATTGCCGGAGGTCGCCTCGATCACCGTCTGCCCGGGCTTGAGCTCGCCGGATTTCTCCGCCGCCTCGATGACGCCGAGCGCCAGGCGGTCCTTGACCGAGCCGAGCGGATTGAAGGCCTCGATCTTGACGTAGAGATTGATGCCTTTCGGCGCCAGCTTGTTGATCTTCACGACCGGCGTATTGCCGACGGTTTCGAGAATATTTGCGAACTTGGCCATCGATATTCTCCCGCTTTTACTTGCGCATCATCTTATCCGAAAACCGGTTCCCACTTTTCGGGATCATGCGCGTCTACATATTCAGCACGCGACCATAGGCATCGAGCACCGCTTCCTTCATCATCTCCGACAATGTCGGATGCGGGAAGATGGTGTGCATCAGTTCTTCTTCCGTGGTCTCCAGGTTCATGGCGACCACGTAACCCTGGATCAGCTCGGTAACTTCGGCGCCGACCATGTGGGCGCCGAGCAGTTGCCCGGACTTCTTGTCGAAGATGACCTTCACCAGGCCCTGATCCTCGCCCAACGCGATGGCCTTGCCGTTGCCGACGAAAGGAAAGCGACCGACGCGGATGTCAAGTTTCTTTTCCTTCGCGGCCTGCTCGGTGAGGCCAACCGACGCGATCTGCGGCGTGCAATAGGTGCAGCCGGGGATCATCAGCTTGTTCATCGGATGCGGATGCAGCCCCTTGATCGCCTCGATGCAGACCACGCCTTCGTGCTCGGCCTTGTGCGCCAACATCGGCGGGCCGGCGACGTCGCCGATGGCGTAGATGCCCGGCACGTTGGTCTTGCTGAATTGATCGACCACGACGCAGCCGCGGTCGGTTTTGACGCCGAGCTTTTCCAGCCCGAGTTTCTCGATATTGCCGACGACGCCGACGGCGGAGATGACGCGCTCGACGGTGATGGCTTGCGTCTTGCCGCCCTCTTCGATCGTGGCGGTGACGCTGTCGGCTTTCTTGTCGAGCTTGGTCACTTTCGCATTGGTGTAGATCTTGATGCCCTGCTTCTCGAAGCTCTTGCGCGCGAAGGTTTGAATCTCGTGGTCCTCGACCGGCAAGATTTGCGGCAGCACTTCGACTACGGTCACGTCCGAGCCGAGCGTGCGATAGAACGAAGCAAACTCGATGCCGATGGCGCCGGAGCCGATCACCAACAATGATTTCGGAATGCTCGGCGGCACCATGGCTTCGAAATAGGTCCAGACCAGTTTCTTGTCCGGCTCGAGGCCCGGCAGCACGCGCGGCCGCGCGCCAGTGGCGATGATGATGTGTTTGGCTTGATAGGCGCCGGCGCCAAGCGCGCCCTTCGGCGCTTCGCTCTTCGACGCCTTCACCGTCACCTTGCCGGGCGCGTCGATCGCGGCTTCGCCCCAGATGACCGACACCTTGTTCTTCTTCATCAGGAAGCCGACGCCGTCATTGAGCCGCTTCGACACAGCGCGCGAGCGTTTCACC
Source organism: uncultured Alphaproteobacteria bacterium (assembly GCA_963739075.1). Taxonomy (GTDB): domain Bacteria; phylum Pseudomonadota; class Alphaproteobacteria; order Rhizobiales; family Xanthobacteraceae; genus Pseudolabrys. The sequence continues at coordinate 237,263 of CAVTZC010000011.1, forward strand.
ACCGCCTGCGGGTCGTAGCCGACATTGTCGGCTTTCAGCCCGTAGTCCTTGGCGTGCTGCATGTAGTGATAAATCTCGGCCGAGCGCAGCAGCGCCTTGGTCGGGATGCAGCCCCAGTTCAAGCAAATGCCGCCGAGATAATCGCGCTCGACGATGGCCGTCTTGAAGCCGAGCTGTGCGGCGCGGATGGCGGTCACATAGCCGCCGGGGCCGGAGCCGATGATCAGAACGTCGAAGGAAGTATCCGCCACGCAGAGTCTCCAATGGCACAGCCGGGCTGTTTTAACGCCTTCGGTCTCCCACAAGGGAGAACGTCAATCAAGCCGCGCGCTCTGCCAGGTACCCATTGAATCTAGCCAATTTCGGAATTTAATTCGTTCCAAAGATAAAAGCTCAGGGAGGGTAACATGCTCTTTTCGGTCCGCCGGCTAGCAGCCGGTTTCGCAGCCGTCATGCTGGCCAGTCATGCGGCCGCCGCCGCCGAGATCAAGGTCTTCGCCACCGTCGGCGTCAAGAGCGTGCTGGAAGAGCTGGTTCCGAAATTCGAGAAGGCAACCGGCAACAAGCTCAATATCACCTGGAGCACGGCCGCCCTGCTCGCCAAGCGCGTGCAGGACGGCGAACAGGCGGACGCGCTGATCCTGATCAAGGGCAATATCGAGACCTTGAAGAAGGCAGGCAAGATCATGCCCGGGACCGACGTCATATTTTCGCAATCGATTTTCGCGGTCGGCGTAAAGGCCGGCGCGCCGAAGCCGGATATTTCCACGCCCGACGCGCTGAAGAAAGCGTTGCTGGCGTCAAAAGCCGTCAGCTACACCGACCCGGCCACCGGCGGCGCCAGCGGCGTCTATACCGCCAAGCAGATCGAGAAGATGGGCATCACCGAGCAGATGAAAGGCAAGACCAAGCATCCGCCGGCCGGCGGCTTCTCGGGAAGTCTTTTGGTCGACGGCCAAGCCGACATCGCCATTAACTCGAAACCTGAACTGATGTCGGTCCCCGGCGTCGAGGTGGTCGGTCCGCTGCCCGGCGACATGGCCTTCACCGTCGTCTATGACGCGGGCGTGCAGACCGGCGCAGCGCAGGCGGATGCGGCGAAAGCGCTGGTGAAATATTTGATGTCGCCGGAGGCCCAAGCCGTATTCAAGGCGAAGGGCTTCGATCCGGCGTGAGGATCACACCACCATCATCACCGGGTTTTCGATCAGCTTCTTGAACGCGCCGAGCATTTCGGCGCCGAGCGCGCCATCGACCGCGCGGTGATCGGTGGAGAGCGTCACCGTCATGATATTGGCGACCGCGAGCTGGCCGTTGCGCACCACCGCGCGCTCCTCGCCGACGCCGACCGCCAGGATGGTCGCGTGCGGCGGATTGATCACGGCGGCGAAATCCTTGATGCCGTACATGCCCAAGTTCGAGATCGCAGTCGAGCCGCCCTGGTATTCGTGCGGCTTGAGGTGGCGCGTGCGGGCGCGCGCGGCGTAGTCCTTCATCTCGTTGGAAATCGTCGAGAGCGATTTCGCCTCGGCCTTGCGCACCACCGGCGTGATCAGCCCGCCGGGGATCGCCACCGCGACGCCGACGTCGGAATGCTTGTGATGCAGCATGCCGGCATCGGTCCAGGTGACGTTGGCGTCCGGCACTCGTTGCAGCGCCAGCGCCAGCGCCTTGATGACGAAGTCGTTGACCGAAATCTTGTAGGCCGGATTGCCGTTCTTGTCCTTCGGCGCGGCCTCGTTGATCTCCGCGCGCGCGGCCAGCAGCTTGCCGATGTCGCAGTCGAGCGTGAGATAGAAATGCGGGATGGTCTGCTTCGACAGCGTGAGCCGCTGCGCGATGATCTTGCGCATCGTGTCGTGCGGCACGAAGTCGTAGGAGCCGTCTTCGTAAAGCGCGCGGATCTGCGCGTCGGAGGGCGACGCCGCCATGGCCAAGGGCGCGGCCGCCGGAGCGGCACTCGGCGCGCGCAAGCCCTGGCCGGATTTCGCGGCGTCGATATCGCGCGCGATCACCCGGCCATGCGGACCGGAGCCCTGCACGCGGGTGAGATCGACGTTCGCTTCTTTCGCCAGTCGGCGCGCGAGGGGGGAAGAGAAGATGCGGTTTCCGCCAGAGGCCCATGCCCCCTCACCCGCCGCGCTGCGCGCGGCGACCTCTCCCACCGGGGGAGAGGTGGACTTAGTGCGTGGCAGCGAACTCGGACGAACTCCATCTCCCCTTGTGGGAGAGGGATGGGGTGAGGGGGCAGGAGCGCTTGCTGGTTTCGCCGGCGCACTCTTCGCGCCCGCGGCCGCCGCTTTCACGTCCTCGCCCTCAGCCGCCAGCACCGCGATCACCGAATTCACCGCCACATCCTGCGTGCCTTCCGGCACCACGATCTTGGCGAGCGTGCCCTCGTCGACCGCCTCGTATTCCATGGTCGCCTTGTCGGTCTCGATCTCGGCGATGACGTCGCCCGACTTGATCTTGTCGCCCTCCTTCTTGAGCCAACGCGCCAGGTTGCCCTTCTCCATGGTGGGCGACAGCGCGGGCATGAGGATGTTGGTGGGCATTACGCGCTACCGGTAACAAACGGCTTTCGCCGCTTCGACCACTTCGGCGACCGAGGGCAGCGCGAGCTTCTCGAGATTGGCGGCGTAAGGCATCGGCACGTCCTTGCCGGACACGCGCGCGACCGGCGCGTCGAGATAATCGAAGGCGTGCTCCATGATGCGGGCGGCGATCTCGGCGCCGACGCCGGACTGCTGCCAGCCCTCCTCGACGGTGACCGCGCGGCCGGTCTTCTGCACCGAGGCGATGATGGTGTCGGTGTCCATCGGCTTGAGCGTGCGCAGATCGATGACTTCCGCTTCGATGCCGTCCTTGGCCAATTCGTCGGCCGCCTGCAGCGCATAGCTCATGCCCATCGACCAGGCGACGATGGTCACGTCCGATGCCTGCAGCGCGCGATTTTCGCCTTGCCGATCGGCAAGACAAAATCGTCGAGCTTGGGCACCGGCGACGGAATGGCCGTAGAGGATTTCGTTTTCCAGGAACACCACCGGATTGGGATCGCGGATCGCGGCCTTCAAGAGACCCTTGGCGTCGGCGGCGTTCGACGGCGCGATCACCTTGAGGCCCGGGATGTGCGAGTACCAGGACGAATAATCCTGGCTGTGCTGGGCGGCGACGCGCGCGGCCGCGCCGTTGGGCCCGCGGAACACGATCGAGCAGCCCATCTGGCCGCCCGACATATAGAGCGTCTTGGCGGCCGAATTGATCAGCTGGTCCATCGCCTGCATGGCGAAGTTGAAGGTCATGAATTCGACGATCGGCTTGAGGCCCGCGAGCGCGGCGCCGACGCCCAAGCCGGCAAAGCCATGCTCGGTGATCGGCGTGTCGATCACGCGCTTGCCGCCGAATTCCTGCAGCAAGCCTTGCGTGACCTTGTAGGCGCCCTGATATTCGGCGACCTCCTCGCCCATCACGAACACATCCTTGTCGCGCCGCATCTCCTCGGCCATGGCGTCGCGCAGCGCTTCGCGCATGGTCATGGTGACCATCTCGGTGCCTTCGGGAATGTCGGGATCGGCGGCGGCGTGCACGGCCGGCGCCTCGGGAGCCGGCGCAGCTTTCGGCGCGGGCTTGGCTTCCGGCTTTTGCGGTGCTGGAGCGGCAGCGGCTTTCAGTTGCAGCGCCGGCTTGCTGGCCGCAATCGCCGATTTATCCTCGCCCTCGCCCAGGATCAGAGCGATCGGCGTGTTCACCGCAACATCCACGCTGCCTTCGGGAACCAGAATCTTTCCGAGCGTGCCTTCATCCGCCGCCTCCACTTCCATGGTGGCCTTGTCGGTTTCGATTTCCGCGATGATATCGCCCGACTTGACGCGGTCGCCCTCTTTCTTGAGCCACTTGGCGAGGTTGCCCTTTTCCATCGTGGGCGACAGCGCGGGCATGAGCACTTCGATCGGCATGGTTTCTACTCAGACCCGCAAAATTACCGGTAGACGTCAGTGTACAGCTCGGCCACGTCCGGCTCCGGATCGTGGGTGGCAAATTCCGCCGCCTGGTTGATCAGGTCGCGCACCTCGCCGTCGATTTTCTTCAGCTCGTCTTCCTTGGCGAATTTCTTTTCCAGAATGCGGTGGCGCGCCATGTCGATCGGGTCGTGGTGGGTGCGGACCTCTTCGACTTCCTCGCGCGTGCGGTACTTCGCCGGGTCCGACATCGAGTGGCCGCGGTAGCGGTAGGTCAGCATTTCCAGAATGTAGGGACCTTTGCCGGCGCGGCACCAGGCCGCCGCCTTCTCGCCCGCCGCCTTGACCGCGCGCACGTCCATGCCGTCCACCTGTTCGCCGGGAATATTGAACGACAGGCCGCGCCGCGACAGATTGGTTTCCGCCGACGAGCGCGTGATGGCGGTGCCCATGGCGTAGCGGTTGTTCTCGATCACGTAGACGACCGGCAGCTTCCACAGCGCGGCCATGTTGAAGCTCTCGTAGACCTGGCCCTGATTGGCCGCGCCGTCGCCGAAATAGGTGACGGAAATGTTGCCGTTGTCGCGGTAGCGATTGGCAAAGGCGAGGCCGGTGCCGAGCGGCACCTGCGCGCCGACGATGCCGTGGCCGCCGAAGAAGCCGCGCTCGACGCTGAACATGTGCATCGAGCCGCCCTTGCCCTTGGAATAGCCATGCGCGCGGCCGGTGAGTTCCGCCATCACGCCCTTCGGGTCCATGCCGGTCGGCGATCATGTGGCCATGGTCGCGGTAGCCGGTGATCACCCCGTCGCCGGGCTTGAGCGCCATCTGCATGCCGACCACCACGGCTTCCTGGCCGATATAGAGGTGGCAGAAGCCGCCGATCAGCCCCATGCCGTACATCTGCCCGGCCTTCTCCTCGAAGCGGCGGATGGTCAGCATGGTGCGGTAGGCGGCGAGTTCTTCGTCCTTGCTGAAGTGGACCACCGGCGTGCCTGTTTCTTTGGCATCGGCGCTTGGGTTTTTCTTGGCGACCGCCATTGGCACTCCCTGCGAAAGCGTCCGGGCAATTGTGTCGGGGCTCGGTTCGGCTTTGCGACCCCCCCAATAGCTTAAATCGGATGGCGGCGAAAGCGCGAGGCCGCCGGACGGCATTGCGGAATACACACGGAATTTGGCTGAAAATTACCAGCGCGCGGTGGATAACGCCCGCGACGGGTTTTAAGCGGTGGCGCGTGATGTTGTGCGAACGCTGCCGCGCGCTAGCGCGGGTGGGTCAGCAGGATCAGGTCGCGCGGGTCGGCCAGCCCCAGCAACGCGCGGGCGCGCTCGTCCAGCATGTCGGGATCGATGCGGTCGGAGCGCAGCAGCGCCACCCGCCGCTCCCAGAGCGCGCGCTCGGCTTTCAGTTGGGTCAGTTCGCCTTGCATGGACGCCATCTGCTGGTCGAGGTCGGCTTGCGCACGCAGGCCGTGATTGCCGGTGAAGGCGTTGACGGCGAAATAGCCGACGAACAACGCGGCGAAGGTATAGAGGCCAAGCGCAGTCAGGATGGTATGGCGGCGGCGATGGGAGACCATGGCCGCCGAACATGCGGCAATCGCGTTAAGGCGTCTTTAATGCGGCGCGCCGCCCGGTCAGATCGGCACGTATTGGCGCAATTCGTTGAGCACGAAATTGCCCAGCCGCTTGCCGCGGTTGCGGAAATTCCGCAGCAATCCCTGGTCGACGAAATACGTGAGCAGAATCGAATCGCGGGTCTTCACGCGGTCATGCACCGGGTCGGCCGAATGCCAGGTGTCGGTGCCGACCGCGAAGGCGTAGCCGCTATTGGGCGCAAAGCGCATCTGCGCCTTCTTCGGCATCGAGCCGTCGGGCAGCCGCTCGTGGAAGATGGTGCCGATGTCGGTGTTGGCGTCGTCCTTCGGCAGATAGAGCTGGACCGTGATGCCCTTCCACTTCGTGTCGGTGTGCGGCGTGATCAGATAGCCGGGGATGTCGCGGGTGAGAATCGGGATCGGATACATGCCGACCTTGGCGAAGTCGGCGCCGAAGCGCTTGGACAGGCCGGGCGCGAGGCGGCGGACAAAGGCCTGCTTGACCGGCTCCGAGCAGAGCGCGCGGCCGACCACGTCCCACAGCGCGCGTTTCTCCGGCGGCAGATTGCGGATGTATTCCGGGAACAGGTCGATCTTCACGCGCGTATGGGTGCCGTCGGTGAGATCGTGGCCCTTGCTGCGGCCGTGCATCGGGCGGTAGTCGGTCGCCTCCGGCATCAGCGCGAGAATTTGCGCGTAGACGTCGTCCGGAAAGACGCGGTCGAATTCGAGATGGAAGAATGGCTTCTCGACCGCGCGCGCGGCGTCGATCGATTGCACGATGAAAGCGGACAGGCGCTCGACGGCCTGGCGGCGGTCGCGGCTGGTAATGGTCGTGGTCTGATCCATCGCGAAAACTCGTTTTCGGGTCCGAATTTGACGGTAATTCTGTACGTAAATACAGCCCGCCGCAAAATCTGCTATCGGCGCGCCTTCAGCGCGTCGCGCCCGGCATATTTCGCCTGCGCGCCGAGTTCCTCCTCGATGCGCAGCAGCTGATTGTACTTCGCGGTGCGGTCGGCGCGGGCGAGCGAGCCGGTCTTGATCTGCCCGCAATTGGTGGCGACGGCGAGATCGGCGATGGTGGAATCCTCCGTCTCGCCCGAGCGGTGCGACATCACCGCGGTGTAGCCGGCCTTGTGCGCCATCTCGACGGCGGCGAGCGTCTCGGTGAGCGTGCCGATCTGGTTGACCTTGATCAGGATCGAATTGGCGATGCCGTCCTTGATGCCTTTGGCCAGCCGCGTGACGTTGGTGACGAACACGTCGTCACCGACCAGTTGACATTTGCTGCCGATCAGATCGGTGACAATCTTCCAGCCCTCCCAGTCGTCCTCCGCCATGCCGTCTTCGATCGAGACGATCGGATATTTGCCGGCCAGCTCGGCGAGATAATCCGCCTGCTGTTGCGGCGAGCGCGTCTTGCCCTCGCCTTCGTAGACGTAGGCGCCGTCCTTGAAGAATTCGCTGGCCGCCGGATCGAGCGCGATCATGACGTCGCCGCCCGGCTTGTAGCCGGCCTTGCCGATCGCCTGCATGACGACATCGAGCGCGGCTTCCGCCGATTTCAGGTTGGGCGCAAAGCCGCCCTCGTCGCCGACATTGGTGTTGAGCCCCATCGATTTGAGCTGCGCCTTCAGCGTCTGGAAGATTTCCGAGCCGGCGCGCAAGCGCTTCGGCGAAACTCGGCGCGCCGACCGGCATGATCATGAATTCCTGGAAGTCGATCGGATTGTCGGCGTGCACGCCGCCGTTGAGGATGTTCATCATCGGCACCGGCAGGACGCGCGCGGCGGTGCCGCCGACGTAACGGTAGAGCGGCTCGTGCTTGGCGATTCGCCGCCGCCTTCGCGACGGCAAGCGAGACGCCGAGAATGGCGTTGGCGCCGAGCCGGCCTTTGTTGGGCGTGCCGTCGAGCGCGATCAGCGTCTCGTCGATCTTGGCCTGCGCTTCGGCGTCCATGCCGCCGAGCGCGTCGAAAATCTCGCCGTTGACCGCATCGACCGCCTTGCGCACGCCCTTGCCGCCATAGCGCTTCTTGTCGCCGTCGCGCAGCTCGACCGCCTCGTGCGCGCCGGTCGAGGCGCCCGAGGGCACCGCGGCGCGGCCCATCGAGCCGTCCTCGAGCATGACGTCGACTTCGACGGTCGGATTGCCGCGGCTGTCGAGGATTTCGCGGCCGATAATGTCGGTAATGGCGGTCATGGCGGTTCCCGGTTTTGGGGGCGTTTCTACAGGCCGCGATGGGTCTTGTCATTCCTTAAGAAAGCGGGCCAATAGTCCGCTAATGGCGAAGAAAACGCTGCAACTCGGCCGCCCTGCGCATATCCCGGCGTCCCCCAATGAGGCCGTGCTCGACCGCGTGCCCAATCCGCATCGCAGACACCGACTATCTCGCCCGCTTCACCGCGCCGGAATTCACGACGCTGTGCCCGATCACCGGGCAGCCCGACTTCGCCCATCTGGTGATCGACTATGCGCCAGGCGCGGTTCCTGGTCGAGTCGAAGTCGCTCAAGCTCTATCTCAACAGTTTCCGCAACTACGGCGCCTTCCACGAAGACTGCACCGTCGCCATCGGCAAAACGCTGGTCGCGCGGCTCAAGCCGAAATGGCTGCGCATCGGCGGCTACTGGTATCCGCGCGGCGGCATGCCGATCGACGTGTTCTGGCAGGCCGGCCGATTGCCGAAGGGCCTGTGGGTGCCCGACCAGGGCGTCGCGCCCTATCGCGGGCGCGGCTAGACCGCCGACGGGTGCGGCCGCCGCAGCCAGTGCGCGCAGGTAAAGCCGACAACGACCAATACCGACCGCGCCGAACAAGCAGCACCGGCGTGAGGCCGATGGTGGACAGGCCGGCGCCGTAGACCACGGGTCCGACCGCCTGGCCGAGAAAGAAGAAAAACGAATGCAGCGCCATGGCCGAGCCGCGCGCGGCCGGCGCCAGTTCGCTGGCATAAATCTGAACGACGCCGTGCAGCATGTAGAAGCCGAAGCCGAGCAGCGCGAAATTCGCGAACTCCACCGGCCAGGGCGCGCGCGCCGCGATCACCGCGAGGCAGAAACCCAACGCGGCGCCGCCAAATCGCATCATGCGCCGCTCGCCGAGACGCGGCAGCAGCCGCGACACCAGGACGCCGTAGAGCGCGCCGCCGACGCCGAAGCCGGCCAACACAATGCCGGCGATCGAGGCACGGGTCTCGCCGGCGTCATGCAGCATGGTCGCGATGTAGGGGAAAACGCCGTACATGAACACGGCTTCCAGGAACACCGCGCCGAAACAGATTTTCGCCAGCGGGTTGCGGAAGATCGCGCGATAGTTCGGCACCGAGCGTGGACAGGTCGACAGCGGCCGGTCGCCTCGCCGAAGCCGCGGAAGCCGGGGACCGGCGGCCAGCAGCGCGACCAGCCCCAAGGCTCCGGTGACGAAGAAAACGCCGCGCCAGCCGACCAGATCGCCCACCACGCCGGCGCAGGTCGCGCCCAGCAGATTTCCGGTCATGATCGCGAACAGCAGGCGGCCCATCGCCACCTGCCGCTCCGCGATCGGGATACGGTCGCCGACCAAGGCAAAAGCGATCGGCACCACGCCGCCGGCGGCGAGACCCGCGAGCACGCGGCCGACCACGAGCAGCGGGAAATTCGTCGCAAGGCCGCAGGCCAGCGTCGCGGCGGTGACCACGAACAGGCAGAGCAGCATCAGCCGCGCCTTGCTGAACATGTCGGCGAGCGCGCCGAGCAGCGGCTGCACCAGCGCATAAGGCAAGGTGAAGGCGGTCGACAGCAGCGCGGCGGTCGCCGGCTCGACGTTGAGCCCGGACGCGATCTGCGGAATCACCGGATCGGTCGAGCGGATGAACAGCGCGCACGCGAAGACGACGAATGCGATGAGATTGAGCGTGCGAGTCATGGAGCCTTTTTCTTGCGCATGATCTTGTCCGAAACCGGTTCCCGCTTTTCGGGATCATGCGCCTGCGCGCAGGCTGCCGCGAGATCAGCGCTTGGCCAGCCGGTCGAATTCGACCAGCATGCGCAACAGCGGCTCCATCTCCTTGAGCGGCATCATGTTGGGACCGTCGGACGGCGCGTGGTCGGGGTCCTGATGGGTTTCGATGAACACGCCGGCGACGCCGACCGCGACCGCCGCGCGCGCCAGCACCGGCACGAATTCGCGCTCGCCGCCCGAGGACGTGCCCTGCCCGCCCGGCTGCTGCACCGAATGGGTGGCGTCGAAGATGACCGGCGCGCCGGTCGTGCGCTTGAGGATCGGCAGCGCGCGCATGTCGGAGACCAGCGTGTTGTAGCCGAAGGACACGCCGCGCTCGGTCACCAGCACGTTGGCGTTGCCCGCGCCGGTGATTTTCTCGACCACGTTCTGCATGTCCCAGGGCGCCAGGAACTGGCCCTTCTTCACGTTGACGGCTTTGCCGGTTTTGGCGGCGGCGATCAGCAGATCGGTCTGCCGGCACAAGAATGCAGGAATTTGCAGGACATCGACCGCTGGCGCGACACGCGCGCATTGTTCGGCGTCGTGCACGTCGGTGAGCACCGGGATTTTCAGCGTGTCGCGGATTTCGGCGAAGATCGGCAGCGCCGCGTCGAGCCCGAGGCCGCGCGCGCTGTTGGCCGAGGTGCGGTTGGCCTTGTCGAACGAGGTCTTGTAGACGAGCCCGATGCCGACGCTGGCCGCGATTTCCTTGAGCGCAGCCGCCATTTCCAGCGCATGCGCGCGGCTTTCCAGCGCGCAGGGGCCGGCGATCAGCGCCAGCGGCAAGGCATTGCCGAAGCGCACGGCGCCGACGGTTACGGTTGAATTCGGTTTCTGGTCCAAAAAATCGGCCCTCGCGGCGCGACCATGAAGCGGCCAAGGCGCAGGGTCAACGGCTTGGTTCGAATACCAAGACCGCGCCTAACGCGTCGTCGGCTCCGATAACGGCGGGGTTACCTGCATAAAGCCCGGCAATTCCGGCAAGCTCCGGGATATCCTGCATCAGACTTGCATCCGCGACCGTAAACCGGATCGCTGCCAGCCGCAGTCCGCGCGAGACATCGGGCGCCTGGACCCCGAAGCGGCCGGTGAAAGCGTCCGGGGTGATCGTTTCAATGGCGCCGCGGGGCGTGTCGATACGGAAGCCGCCCTTAACGGCGGCTGCCGTGCCGTCAGCGAAAGCCTCCATGAAACCGCGATGGTGCTCGGGTTCCGCCGCGACCGCTACGATGCCGGCCACGGCAGACGCGCCGTTGGCGTGCTTTTGGAATTCCGGATTCCAGAAATCTTCGGGCGAGTGGCGATGCTGGCAGGTGAAGAAGCCGGCGTCCGGCGCATTCGGATCGGACGCGAAGGCGAGCGCGAAGCAAAGGGTCAGCGTTGTGCCAGCCGGACGTTTGCCCTTGCGTTCGAATTCGTAAAGTTCGAAATCGCCGATGCCCTTCGCCGCAAATTCCGCTACGTCGGTCGCGCCGCGCCCTTTGAGCACAAGCATGGACAGGCCTTGCACGTGCCCCAGGAAATCGCGGTTGAAGGCGCCGAATGAAAAGTGCCGCGGCCCGTGCGGCACGATCCCCTCGGGAGACGTCACCGCCAGCAACTCGATGAAGGTGTCCGGCAGCTGGACGATATGGTTCTGCGTGCCCCAGGCGCGCGAATGGCGATTGCGCGCGCCGACGGTGAAGCCGAGGCTGCGATAAAGCGCGGCGGCCGCGTCGAGATCGCGCACGGCGTGGACGATGTGATCGAGGCCGCGGGGCATAACCGAAATCTAGCAGGCCGCCGCGGCTACACCAGCCGGCTCTGCTCGACCGCCGCGCCGATGAACGAGGCAAACAGCGGATGCGGCTCGAACGGCCGCGATTTCAGCTCGGGATGGAATTGCACGCCGATGAACCAGGGATGGTCCTCGTATTCGATGATCTCGGGCAGGATGCCGTCGGGCGACATGCCGGAGAAGCGCATGCCGTGCTGCTCGAGCCGGCCTTTGTAGCCGTGTTGACCTCGTAGCGGTGGCGGTGCCGCTCGGAAATTTCTGTCGTGCCGTAGATGCCCGCGACGCGGCTGCCGCGCGTGAGCACCGCATCATAGGCCCCAAGCCGCATGGTGCCGCCGAGATCGCCACCGTCCATCCGCCGTTGCAACTCATTGCCCTTGAGCCACTCCGTCATCAGCCCGACCACCGGCTCAGCTGTCGGGCCGAATTCGGTCGAATTGGCCTCACTGATGCCGCATAGATTGCGCGCGGCTTCGATGCAGGCCATCTGCATGCCGAAGCAAATGCCGAAATACGGCACGTGGCGCTCGCGCGCGAAACGCGCCGCCTTGATTTTGCCCTCGGCGCCGCGCTGGCCGAAGCCGCCGGGCACCAGGATGCCGTTGACGTGCTCGAGGAACGGCGCCGGGTCCTCGTTCTCGAACACTTCCGACTCGATCCAGTCGAGGTTGACCTTGACCTTGTTGGCGATGCCGCCGTGCGAGAGCGCTTCGTTCAGCGATTTATAGGCGTCCTTCATGCCGGTATATTTGCCGACAATGGCAATGGTGACATCGCCTTCCGGATTGCGAATACGCTCATTGATCGTGTGCCAGCGCGCGAGATCGGGCGCCGCTTTCGGGTTCAAGACCGAAAGCCGCCAGCACCTCGGTATCGAGGCCGGCTGCGCTGATAGGCCTCCGGCACCGCGTAGATGTTGTCGACGTCGCGCGCCTCGATCACCGCGTTTTCGCGCACGTTGCAGAACAGCGCGAGCTTGCGCCGTTCGCCTTCCGGAATCGGCCGGTCGGTGCGGCACAGCAGAATGTCGGGCTGGATGCCGATCGAGCGCAATTCCTTGACCGAATGCTGCGTGGGCTTGGTCTTCAGCTCGCCGGCGCTCGGAATGAACGGCAGCAGCGTGAGATGAATGTAGACCGCGTGGTGGCGCGGCAGATCGTTGCCCAGTTGCCGGATCGCCTCGAAGAACGGCAGGCCCTCGATGTCGCCGACCGTGCCGCCGATTTCGCACAGCACGAAATCGAAGCCGTCATTGCCGTCGCGGATGAAATCCTTGATGGCGTTGGTGACGTGCGGAATGACCTGGATGGTGGCGCCGAGATAGTCGCCGCGCCGCTCCTTGCTGAGGATGTCCTGATAGATGCGGCCGGTGGTGATGTTGTCCTGGCGGGTCGCCGGGCGGCCGGTGAAGCGCTCGTAATGGCCGAGGTCGAGATCGGTTTCGGCGCCGTCGTCGGTGACGAACACTTCGCCGTGCTGGTACGGCGACATCGTGCCGGGATCGACGTTGAGATAGGGGTCGAGCTTGCGCAAGCGCACCTTGTAGCCGCGCGCCTGCAGCAGCGCGCCGAGCGCCGCGGATGCGAGACCCTTACCCAGTGAGGAGACCACGCCGCCGGTGATGAAAATGTACCGCGCCATGGGGCTTAACCTTTAACCCCCGCGAATCGATTCGACGAGCGCGAAAAACTCAGAGCCGGTCTGCGCCTGTGCGCAATTCCGGAAATTTCCACAACCAAAGACAGTTGGATCGGTATTTTCATGCTCCACCTGAAAGGGGCGTAGACCTTGCCACTCAACTCGGCTCTCTAACGCGGAAGGGCCGGTTTCCCGGCCCTTCGTCAGCTCCTTTTATTTCGACTGCGGCACCTGCGGCCCAGCCGGCGCCGCGGGGGCGGCCGGCGGCGCGGCGGGCGTGCCCTGCAATTGATTGAGGATCCCGCCCGGATTGAGCGGTGCGGCAGGTCCCGGCGCGGTCGGCGCCGGTCGGCCGCCCTGCAGGATCGAGGTCGGCTTGCGGTTCAGGCCGGCCAGGATCGACAGCAGCAAGCTCGTCACGAAGAACAGGCCGGCCAGGACCGCAGTGGCGCGGGTGAGCACGTTGGCGGTGCCGCGGCTGGTCATGAAGCCCGCAGTCGAGCCGATGCCGAGCCCGCCGCCTTCCGACTTCTGCAGCAGCACCACGCCGATCAAGGCGAGCACCAGCATCAGATGGATCACAATAACGACGTGCTGCATAAGGCCTCAATCCGTTCAAATCAGCCGGTCCGGGCTGCCCGCCCAGGCGGCGCTTCGCGAGCTATATAGGAATTCGTCGCGGTCTCTACACGATCAGGCGCGGCATTTCCACCCTGCCGGGGCCTAGCGGTAAACCGCCGCAATGCCAAGGAAATCCGCCGCTTTCAGGCTGGCGCCGCCGACCAGGGCGCCGTTCACATGGGCGATGGTCAAGAGCTCCTTGGCGTTGGCCGGCTTGACCGAGCCGCCATAGAGGATGCGGACGCGGGCGCCTTCGGCGCCGTAGCGTTCGGTCAGCTTCTTGCGGATGAAAGCATGGGCCTCGGCCACATCGGCCACGGTCGGGGTCAGCCCGGTACCGATCGCCCAGACCGGCTCATAAGCGACCACCAGATCGGACGCCGGCGTCGGGCAGCGAGCCATCGAGCTGGCGTCCGATGCACCGCCAACGTCTGCCCGCTTTCGCGCTCGGCGCGCTGTTCGCCGATGCAGACAATCGCGATCAAACCGGCGCGGTGCGCGGCCATCGCTTTGGCGCGCACCTGGGCATCGGTTTCATGATGGTCGGTGCGCCGCTCGGAATGGCCGACGATCACCGCCACCGCGCCGGCGTCCTTGAGCATTTCGGCGGCGATATCGCCGGTATGGGCGCCGGACACCGCGGCATGGCAATCCTGTCCGCCGATGGTCACCGCGGAGCTGCGTGCGGCGGCGGCAAAATCAGCGATCAGGGTGGCCGGCGGGCAAACCATCAGGTCGGCCTTGATGCCGGCTGCGCCGTTGACGATCTTGGTCAACTCGCCCTCGGAAACGGCGAGCCCGTTCATCTTCCAGTTGCCCGCCACCAGCGGCATGAGATCGGCCGACGCCATGTTTAGGTCCTTTTCCGCGTGCGGTTATCAGACCCGGCGCGCGGGCGCCAGAGTGGGCCCGCCGCAAGCCGATCCTTCTTGAGTTGCAAGGAGTTGGCCCGCTCCCTATAAGGGCGCGTCCAACCCTTCATTCAGCCGCTATCGTCGTCCGGGAAGAACGCAGCCCATGCTCCGCGGTATCCACAAAGCCTCTTCGACCTGGCTCGGCCGGGGCATCATGGCCGTCATCATGGGTGGCCTGGTCATCAGCTTCGCGATCTGGGGCATCGGCGATATTTTCCGCGGCTTCGGGCTCAATTCGGCGATCAAAATCGGCGGCACCGAAATATCGATCGAACAATTCCGCCAGTTTTACACCGAACGCCTGCAGCAGACTCGGGCGTCAGGTCGGCCGGCCGATCACAACCGACCAGGCGCGTGCGACGCGGTATCGCCCAGCAAGTGATCGGCCAGTTGGTGGCCGAGACCACGCTCGACGAGCAGGCCAAGGCCTTGCACCTCGGCATCAGCAACGCCGAGATCGCCACCCGCATCACCAACGACCCCAATTTCCGCGGCATCACCGGCGCGTTCGACCGCGACCGCTTTGAGCAGATCATCCGGCAAGCCGGATTTACCGAAACCCGTTTCGTCGAGGAGCAGCGGCGCGTGATCCTGCGCCGGCAGATCGCGCTCAGCATCGGCGGCGATTTTCTCGTGCCGGTGACGGCGATGAAGGCGATCAATCAATATCAAAATGAGAAACGCGCCATCGCCTACCTGGCCCTCGGCGCGGCACAGGCCGGCGACATCCCTTCGCCGACGCCCGAAGTGCTGAGCAAGTATTTCGAGGAGCGCAAGATTCTGTTCCGCGCGCCCGAATACCGCAAGATCACCGTGCTCGCGATGTCGCCGGCCGACCTTGCGAAGCCGGACGCGGTGTCCGATGCCGATGCCAAGAGCTATTTCGAGCAGCACAAAGCAAGCTACGGTGTGCCCGAGCGCCGCGAGCTGAAGCAGATCGTGTTCCAGAAACCGGATGACGCGGCGGCGGCGCATGAGCGCATCGCCAAGGGCGCAAGCTTCGCCGATATCGCCAAGGAACGCGGCTTGAAGGACAGCGATGTCGACGTCGGCATGGTGACCAAGGCCGGAGTCATCGACCCGGCAGTCGCCGACGCTGCCTTCGCGCTCAAATCGGGCGAGGTCAGCGCGCCGGTCAGCGGCCGTTTCGGCACCGTGCTGCTGCACGTCGGAAAAATCGAGCCGGGAAACCAGAAGACCTTCGAAGAGGTGGCGCCGCAGATCAAACTCGAGATCGCCGAAACCCGCGCCAAGACTGAAATCGGAAATCTGCGCGACAAATTCGAGGACGAACGCGCCGCCGGCTCCACGCTGGCCGAAGCCGCCAAAAAGTTCGGCCTCAAGTCGCGCACCATCGATGCGGTCGACCGCTCCGGCCGCGGCCCGGACGAAAAGCCGATCGCCGATCTGCCGACCAAGCCGGACGTGATCGGCGCGGCCTTCTCCAGCGACGTCGGCGTCGACAACGATCCGCTGCAACTGCCGACCGGCGGCTATCTCTGGTTCGACGTCACCGGCATTACGCCGGCGCGCGACCGCACGCTCGAGGAAGTGAAAGACAAGGTCGAGGCGCGCTGGCGCGACGACGAGATCGCCAAGCGCCTGCAAGCCAAGGCCGACGACATGGTCGGCAAGCTCAAAGCCGGCACCGCGCTCGACCAGCTCGCTACCGAATCCGGCCTTAAAGTCGTCACCGCTGCCGACCTGCAACGCGGCAAGCCGGGCGGCTTCGCGCCGGCCAAGCTGGTCGAGGCAGCCTTCAAGACGCCGAAGGGCGTGCCGGCCAGCGCCGAGGGCGATCAGGCAGCCGCGCGCTTCGTGTTCCGCGTGACCGATGTGGTGGATCCCCCGCTCGATCCGATTGCGAGCAAAGCAGCTGACGACCTCGCTGCAGAGCTCCTACTCCGACGATGCCGTCGGCGCCTACGTCACGCGGCTTGAAACCGACTTCGGCGTCACGTTCAACCAGCAGGCGCTGAATCAGGTGATCGGCGGCGCTCCCGCCAATACCGGCAACACCAGCGACTTCTAATTCCATGCAGATCGAGCCGTCGGAAACCGCCTTCGCCGAACGCTACGGCCGCGGCCAGGCGCAGGTGGTGTGGACCACGCTGGTCGCCGACCTGGAAACGCCGGTCTCGGCCTTTCTCAAGCTCGGCGGCGGCAAGCCGATGAGCTTCCTCTTGGAGTCGGTCGAAGGCGGCGCCGTGCGCGGCCGCCATTCCATCATCGGCATCGACCCCGATCTGATCTGGCGCGCCAATGGCGC
Source organism: uncultured Alphaproteobacteria bacterium (assembly GCA_963739075.1). Taxonomy (GTDB): domain Bacteria; phylum Pseudomonadota; class Alphaproteobacteria; order Rhizobiales; family Xanthobacteraceae; genus Pseudolabrys. The sequence continues at coordinate 254,025 of CAVTZC010000011.1, forward strand.
GCGCGCCGAGATCAATCGGAGCGCGCGCGCGAAGCCGGGTGCATTCACGCCCTGCCCCGAGCCGCCGCTCGCGGCGCTGCGCACGCTGATCGCGGAAAGCCGCATCGAATTGCCCGACAGTCTGCCGCCGATGGCGGCCGGCGTGTTCGGCTATCTCGGCTACGACATGGTGCGGCTGATGGAAGATTTGGCCCCGCCCAATCCGGACCCGATCGGCATTCCCGACGCGGTGCTGGTGCGCCCGACCATCATCGTGGTGTTCGACGCGGTGAAGGATTCGATCACCGTGGTCACGCCGGTGCGCCCGGAAAAAGGCGTCGACGCCAAGACCGCGCTGACGCGTGCGGTCGAGCGGCTGTCCGGCATCCTGGAGAGCCTCGACCGGCCGCTCGACAAGTCGTTGGCCGAATACGACGAAGGCCCGCTCGACGTGCCGACGCGCTCCAACACCACGCCGGACGAATACAAGGCGATGGTCGCCAAGGCGAAGGACTACATCACCGCCGGCGACGCCTTCCAGATCGTGCTGGCGCAACGCTTCGAGGCGCCGTTCACGCTGCCGCCGTTCTCGCTCTACCGCGCGCTGCGGCGGACCAATCCGTCGCCCTATCTCTACTTCCTCGATTTCGGCGGCTTCTCGGTCGCCGGATCGAGCCCGGAGATTCTGGTCAAGGTCGCCGGCGACGTGGTGACCATCCGCCCGATCGCCGGCACGCGCCCGCGCGGCGCGACGCCGCATGAAGACAAAGCTTTGGAAGACGAACTGCTGGCCGATCCGAAGGAACGCGCCGAGCATCTGATGCTGCTCGATCTCGGCCGCAACGACGTCGGCCGCGTCGCGGAGATCGGCAGTGTCACCGTCACCGATCAGTTTTTCGTCGAGCGCTACAGCCACGTGATGCACATCGTCTCCAACGTCGAGGGCAAGCTTGCCGGCAACCGCGACGCGCTCGACGCTTTGGCCGCCGGATTTCCCGCCGGCACGGTATCGGGCGCGCCCAAGGTGCGCGCCATGCAGATCATCGACGAGCTGGAGAAGGAAAAGCGCGGGCTTTATGCGGGCGCCGTCGGCTATTTCTCGGCCGCCGGCGAGATGGACACCTGCATCGTGCTGCGCACCGCGCTGGTGAAGGACGGCAAGATGTACGTGCAGGCCGGCGCCGGCATCGTCGCCGACAGCAATCCCGACTTCGAGCAGCAGGAATGCATCAACAAGGCGAAGGCCTTGTTCCGCGCCGCCGAGGAAGCCCGCCGATTTGCCAGCGCCGCCAAGCGCGGGCAATGAGGGGAACCGCGCGCGCCCTCACCCGAGCCATCCTGTTGCGACCCCGGCAAGAATAACGACGCCGAGCATGAACCGATAAGCCACAAACGGCCAAGTCGAGAATTGCTCGAGGACCCGCATCAGCCCCCAGATGGCGAAAAACGCGGAAATCGACGCGACGATCAGGCCGAGCGCCAGCACAGACCAGCCGTGGCCGTCGAGGTGGATTTTATGGAGCTCCCACATTTCCTTCGCGCCGGCCAAAGCAATGGCCGGTAGCCCGAGAAGAAACGACAGCCGCGCCGCCTCATCCCGCTTGAAGCCGAGAGCGAGCGCCGCAGTCAGCGTCGAGCCGGAGCGGGATACGCCGGGAATGAGCGCGCCAACTTGCGCAATGCCGACGAGCATCGCGTCAAGAAACGATGCTTCGTCGACCATGCGCCGATGGCGCGCGCGAACCTCCGCGATCCCCAAGAGAACCGCCATCGCCACGCACGCCCAGCCGATGACGGCTGACCGTGCGAAGCGGCGAATTGCAGGCATTCAACACATTCGCCAGCAATAGACCGGCGATGCCGATCGGGATCGTCGCGAGTGCAATCCAGAGAGAGAAGCGCAAGTCGCGGTCCCGCCATTGACCGCGGGCAATCGCCCGAAGCGAATTCGCCGCCAAACCGCGAACGTCACTCCAAAAATAACTGACGACGGCAGCCAAGGCCGCAAGCTGCATCGCGGCGGAAAATGCCGAACCGGGGTCCTGCCAGCCGAGCACAGCGGGCACCAAGCGCATGTGCGCGGTGGAAGAAATCGGCAGCAATTCGGTGATGCCTTGCACAACGCCGAGGACGGCGACTTTGGCATAACCCAACGCCATGAATCCGGTGTCGACACCGCGCATGCAGACTTCGGCCATCGCTACGAACCCTTTTTACGGACTGTCTTGGCACAAGCCGTGTGTTTGCCGCGCGTGATTGCCAATATTTTTTACGGCATTTTTAGACGAATCGATCCGGCACCGAGACATATTAGTGGTTGCGATAAGGGGGCGCGACCAAGAGTGCTTGTTTCATTGACAAGCCCAAGGATTGTTTCGAAAAATGCTCACGAAGTTATTCGCCGGCCTCGCGCTGATAGCGGCAAGCTCACAAACGGCACTGGCAACCGATTGGCAATACTGCCTCGCGCCATCGCAAGCAGAGCACAAAATCTATATGTCGGGCGCGTTTCCGGTGCGCGGCGCATTGGACGACGCCGATAGCGCATTCGAGTGGATGCTCGACCGAGCCGGATTGCGTCACGACGTCGTGCAGTGTCCGCGCGCCGATGACGAACGTTCAATCATGATGATGGAGCAATATGCGATCAGCTTTAATCAAGGCAATGGCAATACCATTGTCCATCTGCCTTTGGAAAAGACGAGATAACTTCGACCACAAGCGCTGCATCCGGCGCCAGCATGGTCGCTGAAGGCTGTCCGCAGCACGAACAGCGGGAATGTATCAACAAGGCGAAGGCCTTGTTCCGCGCCGCGGAGGAGGCGCGCCGATTTGCCAGCGCCGCCAAGCGCGGGCAATAATAGTCTTGGGGGAACGCCGCAGTCTTGATGGGGGGCAGCCATGGGCTGGCTGCATCGGCTCGATCGTCTGATCGGCCACATCGTTGGCGCCGCGCAATGGCTGGCGCTGCCGCTCATCCTCCTGTTGTTCCTGCAATGGCCGCTGCGCGATATCGTGCGCTGCTGTTCGCGCGAGGCGAACGATCTCGGGCAAATCATTTTCGCGCTGTTCGTGGCGGTCAGCGTCACCGCGGCGACGCGCGCTGGCACCCACCTCGCCGCCGATACGCTGGCGCAACGCTACTCGGCACGCACGCGCCGTTGGATCAAACGGATCGGTACCGCCGTCAGCGTCCTGCCGTGGGCGCTGTTCGTCGTATTCGCCAGCGCGAGCTTCGTGATCCCGTCGGTGCTGGAGCAGGAGTCTTTCGCCGACACCGACAATCCCGGCTATTTCATCATCAAGGCCGCGCTGTGGATCATGGCGATCGTGATCGTCGCGCAATCGGCCGTCGACGTTTTTCGCCCCTCACCCGCGGATGACGTCTGATGGAATGGAGCGGCTTAGCGCTGTTGATCCTGGTCGGCGTTGGCATCATTTCCACCGGCCTGCCCGCCGCGTTCGTGCTGATCGCGGTTGCCAGCCTCGGCGCCGGGCTCGGCCTGTTGACCGGCACGATACAGGTTTCGCTGCTGTGGGCGTTGCCCAGCCGGCTGATCAATCTGTTCGAGAACGATCTGCTGCAGGCGCTCGCCGCTCTACGTGACCATGGGCCTGCTGCTCGGCCGCTTGCCGGTGGCCGATGCGCTCTACCGCACCAGCAACGCCGTGTTGCCGAAGCGGGCATCGGCGCCGCTGGTCTCCGGCATGTTGCTCGGCGCCTTGCTCGGGCCGATGAACGGCTCGGTCGGCGCCAGCGTGCTCGGCCTCTCGCGCGTGGTGGCGCCGCGGCTCACCGCCGAGGGCGTGCCGGCGGCGACGCGCGACGCCATCGTCGCGGTCGCCTCAACGCTCGGCGTGCTGGTGCCGCCCTCGCTGGTGCTCATCTTGCTCAGCGACGCAATGTTGAACGCCCACACTTATGCGGTCACCGCCACCGGCCGCAGCGACCGCGTCATCAACACGCAGGACGTCTTTCACGCGGCCTTGCCGCCGGCCGGGATTTTCCTGTTGCTGTGCATCGCACTCGCCTGGTTTGCCGGCCGCCGTCATGATCTGCCGCCCGAGCGCGAACGGGTCACGCCGCAGCAAGTGATCTTGGCCGCCTTTGCGCTGATCGCGCTGTTGCTGCTGCTCGGCGGCGTCGCCACCGGATATTTCTACGCGGTCGAAGCGGCGGCGATGGGCGCCTTCACCTTGCTGTGCGCCGGCCTGATCAGCGGCCGGCTGCGCGGCGCCGCGTTGCGCGAACTCCTGCACGACGCCATCGCCATCACCGGCGCGCTGTTCTCGCTGCTGATCGCAGCCACCACCTTCACCTTGATCCTGCGGCTGCTCGGCACCGACCAGCCTGGTCAATAATCTGGTTGCCGGCATTCCGGGCGGCGACATTCTGGCGACGGCGGCGATCCTCGCCGTCATCGGGCTGTGCGCCTTCGTGCTCGACGCCTTCGAGATCATTTTCGTGATCATTCCGATCGTCATTCCGCCGCTGCTGGTGCGCGTCGCCGACGCGCGTTGGGTGGCGGTGCTGGTGCTGCTCACCTTGCAGTCCAGTTTCCTGCTGCCGCCGTTCGGCTATGCGCTGATGATGGTGCGCGGCGCCGCCAAGAACCCGGCGCCGTTCCGGCCGTTCGTGCGGGCGCTCGTCCCGTTCCTGCTGGCGCAATGGATGCTGCTTATCGTCGTGCTGCTGGTGCCCAAGCTCGTGCATATCGGCGAGAATGCGGCCGAGAGCACCCGCGCACCGGCCGCGCCCGTCTCCAACGAGGAAATCGACCGCCGCATGCGGGAAATGCTGCCCCGCCGCCCGAGATCGAGCCGAAATGAGGCCTGCTTGACCCCCCTCCGGCCTCGCCTTAAGACCTTGAGACGGCGGGTAAACATGATCGTTTTGATCGACAACTACGACAGCTTCACCTTCAACCTGTTCCATTACCTGGGCGGGCTGGGGGCGGACGTCGTCGTGCATCGCAACGACAAGATTTCCGCCGACGCCGTGATCGCCGCCGAACCGGAGGCGATCGTGCTCTCGCCCGGCCCCTGCACGCCGAACGAGGCCGGCATCTGCCTCGACCTGATCGCCAAAGCCTCAGCCACGATTCCGCTCCTCGGCGTCTGCCTCGGCCATCAGGCGATCGGGCAAGCGTTTGGCGGCAAGGTCGTGCGCGCGGCGCCGGCGCACGGCAAGGTGTTCGAGATCAAGCACACCGGCACCGGCGTGTTTCGCGGCATCAACGGGCCGTTCCGCGCCACGCGCTATCATTCGCTGGTGGTCGAACGCGCCAGCATGCCGCGCGAACTGACCGTCAACGCGGAAACCGACGACGGCCTGGTCATGGGGATGGCGCATGCCAGCCTGCCGGTGCACGGCGTGCAGTTTCATCCCGAAAGCATCGCCTCCGAGCATGGCCATCTGATGCTGAAGAATTTCCTCGATCTCGCCGCCGCCTGGAACATGCAGCGCGGCCGAACCGCGAGCGCCGCTCCGGCGCGCAAGTCGCCCGCACTCGCGGCCGGTTGAGAGCGCAAGCCATGGCCGACGATTTCAAAGCGCTCATCGCCAAGGTCGCGACCGGCGCGAGCCTCACCCGCGCGGAAGCTGCCGGCGCCTTCGACCGCATGATGTCGGGCGAAGCGACGCCCTCGCAGATGGGCGCGCTGCTGATGGGCTTGCGCGTGCGCGGGGAGACCGTCGACGAGATCACCGGCGCGGTCACCACCATGCGCGCCAAGATGCTCGGCGTGAAGGCGCCGCGCGAACGCGATCGACGTGGTCGGCACCGGCGGCGACGCGTCCGGCTCGTTCAACATCTCGACCTGCGCCGCTTTCATCGTCGCCGGCGCCGGCGTGCCGGTCGCCAAGCACGGCAACCGCGCGCTGTCGTCGAAATCCGGCGCCGCCGACGTGCTGCAGGCGCTCGGCGTCAAGATCGACCTGAATGCCGAACAAGTGGGCGCTTGCATTCGCGAAGCCGGCATCGGCTTCATGTTCGCGCCGGCGCATCATCCGGCAATGAAGAACGTCGGTCCCACCCGGGTCGAACTCGGCACCCGCACCATCTTCAATCTGCTCGGGCCGCTGTCGAACCCCGCAGGCGTCAAACGCCAGATGGTCGGCACGTTTTCCAAGCACTGGGTCGAGCCGATGGCGCAAGTGCTCAAGAATCTTGGCTCGGAATGCGTCTGGGTGGTGCACGGCTCCGACGGGCTCGACGAAATCACCACGTCCGGCGCGACCAGCGTGGCCGCGCTCGAACACGGCAAGATCCGCACCTTCGAAGTCACGCCCGAAGAGGCCGGGCTGAAACGCGTCAAGCCGGAGGCGCTGCGCGGCGGCGAGGCCGGCGAGAACGCCAAGGCGCTGCTCGACGTTCTGAAAGGCAAAGCCGGGCCGTTCCGCGAGGTGGCGATCCTCAATGCCGCTGCCGCGCTGATCGTCGCCGGCAAGGCCAAGGACCTGAAGGAAGGCGCCGCGCTGGCAGCGAAATCGATCGACAGCGGCGAGGCCGAAGGCCGGCTCGACCGCCTGATTGCGGTGTCCAACGCCGTGGAGGCGTGAGATGTCGGACATTCTCGCCAAGATCGAAGCCTATAAACGCGAAGAGATCGCTGCGGCCAAGCGCATCCGGCCGCTGGCCGTGCTCGAGGCGCAAGCGAAGGCGGCGTCGCCGCCGCGCGGCTTCCTGGCCGCGATCGAGCGCCGGATTTCGGGCGGTGACTATGCGCTGATCGCCGAGATCAAGAAGGCGAGTCCCTCGAAGGGGCTGATCCGCGCCGATTTCGACCCGCCGAAGCTCGCCAAGGCTTATGAGGCCGGTGGCGCGACCTGTCTTTCGGTGCTTACCGACGGGCCCTCGTTCCAGGGCAAGCCAGAATTCCTCGGCGCCGCGCGCAATGCCATCGGCCTGCCGGCGCTGCGCAAGGATTTCATCTACGAGCCCTACCAGGTGGTGGAATCTCGCGCGCTGGGGGCCGATTGCATCCTGATCATCATGGCCGCGGTCGACGATGCGGCGGCCAAGGCGATCGAAGATACAGCCTTTGCCAATGGTATGGACGTATTACTTGAAGTTCATCAAGAAGATGAACTTACCCGCGCCCTCAAGCTGAGATCGCGGCTGATCGGCATCAACAACCGCGACCTCCACACATTCCAGACGTCGCTCGCCGTCAGCGAGCGCCTGGCGCCCAAAATTCCGCGCGACCGCATCGTGGTTGCCGAAAGCGGGCTCAATAGCTCCGCCGACCTCGCCCGCCTCGCCGCTATCGGGGTTCGCACTTTCCTGGTCGGCGAAAGCCTGATGCGGCAGGCCGACGTGACGGCCGCGACCCGCAGCCTCCTGACGCGCGCGCCGCGCAACGCGGCAGCGGAGTAAGCCATGGCGCGCGCCAAGAAAACCGTCGCGCGGCGTAAAAAGGCATCGTCGCGGCCTGCTAAGACGAAGGCGAAACGCGCGCCTTTGATGACCAACGCCGAGCTCACCCATATCGATCCGCGCGGCCAGGCGCGCATGGTCGATGTCTCCGGCAAGAGCGCGACCGAACGGCTCGCCATCGCGGAAGGCCGCGTGATCATGCGCAAGGAGACACTCGACCTGGTGCTCGCCGGCAATGCCCTGAAGGGCGACGTGCTGGGCGCCGCGCGGCTCGCCGGCATCATGGCGGCCAAGCGCACACATGGGCTGATCCCGCTCTGTCACCCGCTGCCGATCACCAAGGTCGAGATCGAGATTGATCCGGAACATGCCCTGCCCGGCTTCCTGGTGCAGGCAACGGTGAAGGTGACCGGGCAGACCGGCGTCGAGATGGAAGCGCTCACGGCGGTATCGATCGCCTGCCTGACCATCTACGACATGGTCAAGGCGGTGGAACGTGGCATGCGCATCGACGGTATCCGCTTGCTCGAGAAACACGGCGGCAAATCCGGCGACTACCGCGCCGAGGACTAATCATGGCCTTAATGCCCATCGCCGAAGCCTTGCAGCGCGTGCTCGCCGATGCGCGCGCGCTGCCGGCGGAGACGGTTGCGCTTAACGATGCGCATGGCCGCGTGCTCACCGAAGACTTGGCCGCATTGCGCACGCAGCCGCCGGCCGCGGTTTCGGCCATGGATGGCTATGCCGTGCGTGCCGCCGATGTGGCGCAAGCGCCGGTCAAGCTCGCGCTGATCGGCGAAGTTGCCGCCGGCCATCCCTTCGAGGGTGAAGTCAAAGCGGGCCAGGCCGCACGCATTTTTACCGGCGGCGTGATGCCGGCCGGCGCCGACACGGTGGTGATCCAGGAGCTTACCACGCGCGAAGGTGACACGGTGATCATCCAAAAAGCGACCGCCAAGCATCACAATGTGCGCGACCGCGGCATCGATTTCACGCAAGGCCAGCCACTGCTGCGCAAGGGCCGCCGGCTGACCGACCGCGATCTGATGCTGGCGGCCGCCATGAACTATCCGACCCTGAGCGTGCACCGCCGGCCCAAGGTTGCGGTGCTCGGCACCGGCGACGAGCTGGTGGCGCCCGGCAGCTCACCGGCAACCGGTGAGATCGTCTATTCCAACGGTTTCGCCCTCATGGCCATGGCGCGTAGCGAAGGCGCCGAGGTAAACGACCTCGGCATCGCCCGCGACCGTGTCGAGGGCATCGCGGCAGCGGTGCGGCGCGCGCGCGACTGGGGCGCCGATATCCTGCTCACCAGCGGCGGCGCCTCGGTCGGCGAGCACGACCTGGTGCAGCGGGCGCTCGCCACAGAGGGACTATCACTTACGTTCTGGCGGGTGGCGCTGCGCCCGGGCCGGCCGATGATGCACGGCCGGCTGGGCGCGATGCAGGTGCTCGGCGTGCCCGGGAATCCGGTGTCGTCCTATGTCTGCGCCTTCCTGTTCCTGGTGCCGCTGATCCGGCGGCTGGCCGGCCGCGACGATGTCGAGCGGATTCCAGAACCGGCCCGACTCGGCCGCGACCTGCCCGCCAATGACGAGCGGGCCGACTACATGCGGGCGACCCTCACCACCGGCCCGGATGGCCCTGTAGCGACCCCGCTGCTGGCCCAGGACAGTTCCCTGATGGCACCGCTCGCCAAGGCCGACTGCCTGCTGATTCGCGAGGCAAACGCGCCTGGGGCGAGTTCCGGTTCATCCTGTGTCATCCTTAAGCTCGCCCTTTAGCGCCCTTTCGCATTTTTCACTCCAAATTAAATGGTTGCAGAACACATATCGAACAGATAGTGTCCGTTCATGATTTGTTTCTGGCCTGTGCCCCTCGGGGGCCGGCCGCGACGGGGAGAGACAGATGCTGACCCGCAAGCAGTTCGAGCTCCTGCGCTTCATCCATGAGAGGCTGACCGAAGCGGGGGTACCCCCCTCTTTCGATGAAATGAAAGACGCCCTCGACCTGCGTTCAAAGTCAGGTATCCACCGGCTCATCACTGCGTTAGAGGAGCGCGGTTTCATCCGCCGCCTGCCGAACCGGGCGCGCGCCATCGAGGTAATCAAGCTGCCCGACTCCGTTGCCCACGGCATCAGCGGCGGCCGCTCACGCGGTTTCAACCCGAGCGTGATCGAGGGCGACCTCGGCCGGGTGCGCGCGGCTTCCGTCAATTCCGAGGACGACGACGACAGCCGCCGCCCGATCGCGGTGCCGGTGATGGGCCGCATCGCCGCCGGCACGCCAATCGAGGCGATCCAGACCCGCAGCCACGTCATCAACATGCCGGCCGACCTACTGACCGCCGGCGAGCATTTCGCGCTCGAAGTGCGCGGCGATAGCATGATCGAGGCCGGTATCCTCGACGGCGACATCGCGCTGATCCGCCGCTCGGAAGCCGCCGACACGGGCGACATCGTGGTGGCGCTGATCGACAACGAAGAAGCCACGCTGAAGCGGTTCCGCCGCCGCGGCGCCTCGATCGCGCTCGAGCCGGCCAATACCTCCTACGAGGTGCGGATCCTGCCGCCCAACCGCGTGCGGATCCAGGGCAAGCTGGTGGGACTGTTCCGGCGATATTGATCGGCCCCGTTGGCGGCAATCAGACCCTGATGGGGCTTGCCGTCTCGAAGGCGATGGCGAGCGGTTTGTCGCCTTTGGGCGCGATCCGGAACAATTTTGGAAAGACCACCGGTAGATAAAACCTCACGATGTCCAGGAAATCGTGCACGGATTTGAAGTGCCCGTAATCGCGCAAATTCATCAAGATAAAAAAGAGATAAGATAATTTCAGATTGATCTTGGTGTCGACGCGCACGAACAAGGTAATGCCGAGATCGGTGAGGATGCCGTTGTTCAAGGCGTCGTCGAGCACCTTGTCGGGCAGCGAAATGATGAAATCGTGCTCTTTGGGTATTGCAGCCTCGATCGTCCGCGTCTTGCTGCGGTAGAACAGCTCGCGTCCGCTTGAGGTCAAACGCCAGCCGATCCCCTTCCGGTACAGCCAGCGCAGAAAATAAATCTCGTCGAGGTAATTCTTCAGCTTGACGATGTCTTGTTCTGGCCAGGCAAAGGATTTTTCCTGCTCTTCTTCTTCGTGCACGCGCGCGAGTTGCGCGTCGGTCAGGCTGCGCTTGACGGCATCATAATCCGAGGTCCAGGCGAAGGACTTCAAATCCATGGTGACGAAGGGCTGGCAGAGCTTGGCCTTGGTGCCGGACCAATAGTCCTTCAGATTTTCGTAAGTGACCTTGTGGTCGTTAGCCCACTTGGAATCCTCGCGATTGAAAAACGCTTGCGAGGCGAAGGGCACGAAATAATCCGCCCCCAGCGCATTCGCGATGTTGATGGCGACTTGGGCGAAATCCTTTTTCGTCTTGATCGGCATTCGAACGCCGTTCTGAAAGGTGAGCGCGGCCGCGGACGCGGGCGAATAGCTTTTCAAGGCGATGGCGGTCTTGGCCGTCGGATTGAATGTCTGCCTGATCCGCTCGAGCAGCGCGCGGCGCGGCGCGGCGTCATTGATGTTGAAGATGACGCCATCCGGTGTGTCCACGATCATGATGGAATCGTCGAACGGTACCGGCACGCTGCACACGCGGACTTTGTCGCTGAGCGAATACCAGGTGACCGGTGCCAAGGTCCTATTGCGGAAGCCGTGTGATTCAAGAAAACCGGGGATCGCATAGTTCGGAAAGGCCGGGTGCAGCACCCGATGTGGCCCAAGCCGCCGCAGCGACGGCCAGTGGAAATGATCGAGGTGGGAATGCGTGATGTAGAGGTAGCGGCTGCGCCGCACCACATCGATGTCGTCGTCGCTCGGATATTTCTCCAGCCACCAGCTGCGCCAGTAGACCGATCCAATCAGCCACGGATCGGTGGCGAGGATCGGCTCGCCGTCCTCCAGGATGAGCAAGCAGGCATGACCGATGGTGCGCAGTTGAAGGGTGCTGCTTGGGTCCATGGGTAAACGCTATTTGCAACCTGGTTGGGCGTCAATCGCCCGGCTTGAGATCGTCCGGGCGCGGCGTCGCGTCGCGCGCGGCCGGTTGAGCCGCGGTTGCGGGTGGCGTGGAACCGGCCAAGTTGCGCGCCCATAGCCGTTCGTAGCCGGGCGGACGCGCCACGCTGAGTGCGAAACGCTCGCCGGTCCAGCGCAGCGCGATGGCACCGTTGGCGCGCGAGGTCTTGCGGTCGATCAAAGTCGCGCGCACTCGCCGGGCGCCGCGAGCGGTGAGACCACCACGGCGGCGCGCGTGCAATCCTAGGCGAAGGCGCGACCGGCAGAGCGAACGAGACCAAACGGCCATCGGCTAATCGCCCGATGCGGCCGGCGGCGTCGCACTGAACGCCGTCGTGGAGGCTCGCATCTTTGACGGGCGCACGTTCTCGTTTGCGGCCAGCCATTCCTTGATCGCGAAGGTATCGCGCGTGTTGTAGAGCACCGCGAGCCGCACGCGGTCGGGTTGCTCCGACAAGCGCCGTCCGCTCTCGATGTGTTGGACGCGCATGGTGATACGGTCGCTGCGTTCGCGCTCCTCGCGGATCTCGACGAAACCGGACAGAGTCACGCTCGAAGCCGAATAGTGCAAAACTGGATGGGCGACGATTTCCGTGCGCAGAGTTCCGGTCGCGAACCCCGCCGAGCGGGCGGCAAAGCCGAGCGCGAGCGGAAAGCCGATCACGCGCCGCCGCGCCAGGATCGCGACTACAATGGCGGCGAGCGCTAGCGTGACGGCCGCCCGCCAAGCCAGGTTCGCGATCCGCCTTGAAATAAACGACGATACCGAATCCGTATGAAACGCCAGCCACGGCACGAACCGTCCCGGCGCGACTTCGGCGATGGTCCACTGCGACAGCAGACCGCCGAGCCAGGCGGCACGGCCGGCGAGCCCTTTGCGCAGAAAGACACCGCCGCGCCGCCGCGCGGCGTTGATTTCGGCCCCGCAACCCTTGGCGTGCATCCGGCGTTGCTCGTTGTCGGCCATTGCGCGGCGCCCCCGACGCTCACGCTGGTTACGGAGGACCTATGCTAATTCAGCCGTAAGTTGTGGCTAGGAGAACGGTTGCGAACCTTCACACCGTTATCCTTTGAGGGCCACCTGCGGCGGCCACCTCCGGGTGGCGGATCAACCAGCCGCCTTTTCCTTGGCCTGGTCTTTGGCCCAGGTGTCGCGCAGGCCGATGGTCCGACTGAACACCAGCTGGTCCGGCTGTGAGTCCGGATCAAGGCAGAAATAGCCCTGGCGCTCGAACTGCACCGGCACTTCCGGCTGGGCTTCAGCCAGCGCCGGCTCGAGGCGGGCGCCGGTCAGTACTTCCAACGAATTGGGATTGAGGCCCGCGGTGAAATTCTCTCCGCCGCTTGGATCGGGCTTAGTGAACAGCGGATTGTACAGCCGTACCTCGGCGGGCATCGCATGCGCGGCCGACGCCCAATGGATCGTTGCCTTCACCTTGCGGCCGTCCGGCGCGTTGCCGCCCTTGGTCGCGGGATCGTAGGTACAGCACAATTCGGTGACTTCTCCCGCCGCGTTCTTCACCACCTCGCGGCAGGTGATGAAATAGGCGTAGCGCAGCCGAACTTCCATGCCGGGCGACAGCCGGAAGAATTTCTTCGGCGGCTTCTCCATAAAGTCGTCGTGCTCGATATAGAGCTCGCGGCCGAATTTGATCTTGCGCGAGCCCGCCGACGGGTGGTCGGGGTGATTGACTGCATCCAACTCCTCGACCTGCCCTTCCGGATAGTTCTCGATCACTACTTTCAGCGGCCTGAGCACCGCCATGCGCCGCAGCGCGCTCTTGTTGAGCGCCTCGCGCACCGAGAATTCGAACATGCCGACGTCGACCAGGCTGTTGGCCTTGGCGACGCCGATGCGCTTGATGAAATCGCGGATCGCTTCCGGCGGCACGCCGCGCCGGCGCAATCCGGCGATCGTCGGCATGCGGGGATCGTCCCAGCCGGTCACGTGGCCGCCGCGCACCAGTTCGGTGAGTACGCGTTTCGACAGCACGGTGTAAGTGAGATTAAGGCGCGCGAATTCGTATTGATGCGGCTGTGACGGCACGTTCAGATTGGCGATGAACCAATCGTAGAGCGGCCGATGGTCCTCGAATTCGAGCGTGCAGATCGAATGGGTGATGCCTTCGATCGCATCGGACTGGCCGTGCGCGAAGTCGTAGCTCGGATAGATTTTCCAGGTGGTGCCGGTGCGCGGATGCGGCGCATTGAGGATGCGGTAAAGCACCGGATCGCGCAGATTGATATTGCCGGCTGCCATGTCGATCTTGGCGCGCAGCACGCGCGCGCCGTTGCCGAACTCGCCAGCGCGCATGCGGCGGAATAGTTCGAGGTTCTCCTCTACCGGACGGTCGCGGAACGGGCTGTTCTTGCCCGGTTCGGTCAGCGTGCCGCGATTGGCCCGGATCTGGTCCTGGCTTTGGTCGTCCACATAGGCTTTGCCGGCGCGGATTAGATCCTCGGCCCAGCCATAGAGCCGCTCGAAATAATCCGAGGCATGGTAGAGGTGCGTCTCCCAATCGAAGCCGAGCCAGCGTACGTCGCGCTCGATGGCGTCGATATATTCCTGCTCTTCCTTGGTCGGATTGGTGTCGTCGAAACGCAGATGGCAACGGCCGCCGAATTCCGCGGCGATGCCGAAGTTCAGGCAGATCGATTTGGCGTGGCCGATATGCAGGTAGCCGTTCGGCTCGGGCGGAAAGCGGGTGACCACCGCCTTGACGCGTCCGGCGTCCAGGTCGGCCTGCACGATGTCGCGGATGAAGTCGCGCCCGGCCTCTACCGGCGCCGGAGTGCCGCTTGCCTTATCCTGCGTAGCCATGCTTCCTCGATTTCAAGTCCGACTCTATGCTGCACCTGCCATCCCGCCGGCGGCCTATGCCATGACGTGCCATTCGGCTCAATGTCAATTGCACTGACAAATTCCACCGCAATTATGGTAGAGGGGCCGCGATGAGCGAGGCCATCGTTACCCGTTTTGCGCCGTCCCCCACCGGCTTTCTGCATATCGGCGGCGGCCGCACCGCGCTGTTCAACTGGCTCTATGCGCGCCGGTTCGGCGGCAAGATGCTGCTGCGGATCGAGGATACCGACCGCGAGCGATCGACCGCCGCGGCCATCGCCGCCATCATCGACGGCCTCACCTGGCTGGGGCTGACCTGGGACGGCGAGATCGTGTTCCAGTTCTCGCGCGCGGCGCGCCACCGCCAGATCGCCGAACAGTTGCTGGCCGCCGGCAAGGCCTACCGCTGCTATGCCAGCCCTGAAGAGCTGACCGAGATGCGCGAGACCGCCCGCCGCGAAAGCCGCTCGAAGCTCTATGACGGGCGCTGGCGCGACCGTGGCCCGTCCGAGGCGCCGCCCGGCGTCAAGCCGGTGATCCGGCTGCGCGCCCCGCTCACCGGCGAGACCGTGATCGAGGACCAGGTGCAGGGCCGCGTGGTCTGGCAGAATTCCGACCTCGATGACCTGGTCCTGCTGCGCTCCGACGGCACGCCAACCTACATGCTGGCGGTCGTAGTCGACGACCACGACATGAACATCACCCACATCATCCGCGGCGACGACCACCTGACCAATGGCGCCCGCCAGAAACATATCTACGAGGCGCTGGGATGGAACGTGCCGACCATGGCGCATATCCCCCTCATCCACGGGCCGGACGGCTCGAAGCTGTCCAAGCGCCATGGCGCGCTCGGCGTCGACGCCTACCGGGCTATGGGCTATCTGCCGGTGGCGATGCGCAACTATCTGGTCCGGCTCGGCTGGGCGCATGGCGACCAGGAAATATTTACCACCGAGGAGATGATCGCGGCGTTCGATCTCCCGCAAATCGGCCGCTCGCCGGCGCGCTTTGATTTCGCCAAGCTGGAAAATCTCAACGGCCACTACATCCGGGCGAGCGACGACACCGATCTGATCACCCGGTTGGAAGAGCTGCTGCCCCACATTGCCGGCGGGCAAGAACTCGCCAGCAAGATGACGCCGGCGCTGCGCGGCAAGCTGCTTACCGCCATGCCGGCCTTGAAGGAGCGCGCCAAGACATTAGTAGAACTATTTGATTCAACGCGTTTTCTCTGGGCCAGCCGCCCGCTCGATTTGAACGACCAGGCGAAGGCCCTGCTCACGGCTGAAGCCAAGGCCGTGACCGCCGCACTGTTCCCGGAACTGACCGCGCTCGCCGAATGGACCCCGCAGACGGTCGAGAACATCGTGCGCGGATTTGCCGAACGCTCGGGCCTCAAACTTGGCGCCGTGGCGCAACCGCTGCGGGCCGCGCTGACCGGACGGACTACCTCGCCACCGATCTTCGATGTACTAGCCGTGCTGGGCAAGGAGGAGAGCCTGGCCCGCTTGCGGGATCAGGCGGGCTAAGCTCTGCCCTGTTGAGCGTCCGCGCCCACGCCGCGACAGTTTGATCTATGTCTAGGCGGCCGGCCGCGCCTTGCATTAGCCTGCTTTTTCGATAGGCTATCTTGCAGCGCACACAAGGATGGGCTACCCAAAAAGCAGCCGGAACCACGCGTCGCTCACCCGGCGTATCGGCTCCCGGCCTTAACGTTTCCAAACTCACCGCTCGCCTCTAAATCGAGGGTTCGACCATGGACGCCAAAACGGAAGCCAAGAAGAAAACCGGCACCATTACCGTAGGCAACAAGAACTGGGATTTCCCGGTCTACGATGGCACCATCGGCCCCGAGGTGCTCGACATCGCCAAGCTCTACGGCGAGAGCGGCATGTTCACCTACGACCCTGGCTTCACCTCGACGGCGAGCTGCGAGTCCAAAATCACCTATATCGACGGCGACGTGGGTGTTCTGCTCTATCGCGGCTATCCGATCGATCAGCTCGCCGAGCACGGCGACTTCCTGGAGACCTGCTACCTGCTGCTCTACGGCGAACTGCCGACCCCGCAGCAGAAGGCCGACTTCGACTACACCGTCACCCGGCACACGATGGTGCACGAGCAGATGGCCCGGTTTTTCCAGGGCTTCCGCCGCGACGCGCATCCGATGGCGGTGATGACCGGCTGCATCGGCGCGCTGTCGGCGTTCTATCATGACTCCACCGATATCTCGGATCCGCATCAGCGCATGATCGCATCGATCCGCATGATCGCGAAAGTGCCGACGCTCGCCGCCATGGCCTACAAATATTCGATCGGCCAGCCATTCGTTTATCCGAAGAACGATCTCGACTATTCGACCAATTTTCTGCGTATGTGCTACGCGGTGCCGACCGAAGAATACAAGCCGAACAAGGTGCTGGCGCGCGCGATGGACCGCATTTTCATCCTGCACGCCGACCACGAGCAGAACGCTTCGACCTCGACCGTGCGGCTCGCCGGCTCCTCCGGCGCCAATCCGTTCGCCTGTATCGCCGCCGGCTGCGCCTGTCTCTGGGGCCCTGCGCATGGCGGCGCCAACGAAGCCGCGCTCAACATGCTGCGCGAGATCGGCACGGTCGACCGTATTCCGGAATTCATCCGGCGCGCCAAGGACAAGAACGATTCCTACCGGCTGATGGGCTTCGGCCACCGCGTCTATAAGAATTACGACCCACGCGCCAAGATCATGCAGAAGACCTGCCACGAGGTGCTCAACGAGCTCGGCATCAAGGACGATCCGCTACTCGACGTCGCCATGGAGCTGGAAAAGATCGCCCTGCACGACGACTATTTCGTGGAAAAGAAGCTCTACCCCAATATCGACTTCTATTCGGGCATCACGCTCAAGGCGATGGGCTTCCCCACCACGATGTTCACCGTGCTGTTCGCGGTCGCGCGCACGGTCGGCTGGATCGCGCAGTGGAAGGAAATGATCGAGGATCCGAAGCAGAAGATCGGCCGTCCGCGCCAGCTCTATACCGGCGCGCCGCAGCGCGATTACATTCCGATTTCAAGGCGGAAATAATCTCTCAGGAAATTTCTCGCGGAGGGCGGCTGATCAGCCGCCCTTTCCGTTTCCGCTCTTGCCGTTGAGCTTCGGCGCGCTGGCACCGTCATAGGCCCACTGCACATAGACGCCGGCCCAGGTGAATCCGCCGCCGAAGGCGGCGAGCAGCAAACGGTCGCCGCGCTTCAATTTCGGCTCGTAGTCCCACAGGCAAAGCGGGATCGTCGCGTTGGTGGTGTTGCCGTATTTGTGGATGGTCACCATCACGCGCTCCATCGGCAGGCCCATGCGTTCGGCGGTCGATTCGATGATGCGCTTGTTGGCCTGATGCGGCACCAGCCAGTCGATCATGTCGGCGCGCAGATTGTTGCGCGCCATGATTTCATTCGCGACCTCCGCCATCTTGGCGATGGCGAATTTGTAGACCGCGGCGCCTTCCTGGTGGACGTAATGCAGGCGATTGGCCACCGTCTCGAATGTCGGCGGCATGCGGCTGCCGCCGGCTTTCTGATGCAGATGGATCATGCCCGAGCCGTCGGAACGGATCAGCGTATCCATGATGCCGTAGCCGGCGACGTCCGGCTCCAGCAGCACGGCGCCGGCGGCGTCGCCGAACAGCACGCAGGTGGCGCGGTCGGTGTAGTCGATGATCGACGACATCTTGTCGGCGCCCACCACAACCACCTTGCGCGCGGTGCCGTTGGCGATGAATTGTGCGGCGATGGTGAGCGAGTAGAGAAACCCCGAGCAGGCCGCCTGCACGTCGAAGCTGCCGATGTTCTTCACCCCGACCATGTCGCAGATCAGGTTCGCGGTCGACGGAAACTGCATGTCCGGCGTGGTGGTGGCGCAGATCAGCAGGTCGATGTCCTGCGGCTTGGTGCCGGTCTTCTGCAGCAGCCCGCGCACCGCTTCCGCCGCCATATGCGAGGTGCCGAGCCCCTCGCCCTTCTGGATGTGGCGTTCCTTAATGCCGGTGCGTTCGATGATCCAGGCGTCGCTGGTGTCCACCATGCGCGCCAGCTCGGAATTGGTGAGCAGATCCGGCGGCAGGTAGCCATGGACTGCGGTGATTGACGCACGGGGGGTAAGGGTCAAAGGCGGATATTCCAGTTAACGGCCATGGCTTAAGCTCATTGGGCTGAACGAGGCAAACTACGCTGTCGGCGGGCCGGATGCCACTGTTTCGCGCCCTGGTTGGCCCCGGGCGCCGGCGCAATCCAGCACCAGGGCGGCGGCGCGGTCGCTGGGGACGGCCGTGCCGATATCCATGATCGTGTCGAGCCGGGCGAAGGCCGTGAGCTGCCGGCGGCGCTCCGGGGTATCGCTCAACAGCGGAGTCAGGGCCGCCGCCAGCCGCTGGGGCGTAAAGTCCCGCTGCAGGAACTGTGGCACCACGTTCTCGCCCAGGACCAGATTGGCCAGGATCACGCTGTCAACCTTGATCAGCATGCGTCCGATCGCTTCCTCGAACAGCGGCACCTTATAGCCGGCAACCATCGGGACCCCGGCAACCGCGAGCTCGAGCGTCGAGGTGCCGGATTTGGTCAGCGCGGCGCGCGCGGTACGGAAGGCCGCGTCCTTTTGGTCCGGCTCGATTACCACCCGCGCCGGAACGCGCCAGGACGCAACCGCTGTCTTCACTACATCGGCAAGCCGCGGCACCGCCGGCACCACGACCTCCAACCCGCCGGCCCGCTCGGCGATGCAGCGCCGCGGCCTCGCCGAATACGCCCGCCATGCGGCGGATTTCACTCGCACGGCTGCCCGGCAGCACCACCAACAGCGGCGGATCCGACAGCCGCCGGCGCGCTTCTTCAGGGTTCGGACGCAAGCGCTCGGCCCGTTCGCTCAGCGGATGGCCGACGAAGGTGCAAGGCGGCCCACCCAATTGCCGCATCGCCGCCGGCTCGAACGGCAATAGCGCCAGCACATGATCGACGTACGAGCGCATAGCGCGCGCGCGGCCCGGCCGCCAGGCCCACACCGACGGACACACATAGTCGACGATCGGGATTGTGGCGTGTCGCGCCCGCACGCGCCGCGCCACACGATGGGTGAATTCCGGGCTGTCGATGATCACCAGGACGTCCGGCTTGGCGGCGATGACGGCATCGGCGGTTTGCCGGATGCGCTGCAAAATTTTCGGCAAGCCGGCCGCGATGGCGGCAAAACCGATAATCGCAAGGTCGCCGAGCGGAAAAAGACTCGGCACCCCTTGAGCGGCCATCTGCATGCCGCCGACACCGGAAAACCGCGTGTCCGGAGCACGCTGCTTGATGGCGGCAATCAGCGCGGCGCCCAGCCGGTCGCCGGAGTCTTCGCCCGCCACCAGAAACACATGCGGGGCCGGCGCGCGGCTCATCGCTTGGTCTCGGCGGGCACGCCGATCACGAAAACATTGGCGCGGTCGGCCGCCGCGATCAGCCGTTCCGGCTCGGCGACGATGGTGGAGCCCGCCGCCACGGCGATGCCGGCGAGCCCGGCATGCGCGGCGCCTTCGACCGTGCGCGGACCGATAGACGGCAGATCGAAGCGCCGGTCCTGCCCCGGCTTAGGCGCCTTGACCAGTACGCCGCTGCCGGCCGGTGCGCGCACGCGGCCGCTGGCGCGCATGTCCGCAACCCGCGCGAGCATTGCATCAGTCCCTTCCGCCGCCTCGACCGCCAGCACGTGCTTGCCGGCGACGACGACGGCCTGCCCGATGTCGAACGGTCCGCTCGCACGCAGGTAATCAAGGCCCAAAGCGATATCGGCGCGATCGCGGTCGTTCGGCTGCGTGCGGCCAAGCACGCCTTCCGGCATCAAAATCTCCGGCGCCACCTCGTGCGCGCCGAGCAGACGGAAGCCGTGCCGCTCGAACATACGAGCGACATTCGACAGCAGGTGATCGTCGCCGCCGCGAAAGGCCGCGATCACGCGCGGGAACTCCATCAGCGTCGTAAAGTCGAAACGGATTTGCCAAAGCGACGGCCGGACGATCGAGCCGATAAAGACAACATCCCGGCAGTCCGCGGCACGCGCCAGCCGCTTGAACTTGTTGCTTTGGCCGATATAGAGCCAGTGATGCGGATGGCGCGCCAGGCCGGCCGGGTCGGCCGCCCCGTGCAATGGAAACAATACGATCGGGCGTCCGCGCGCCGCGACCAAATCCGCAATCGCCAGCGGCAGGCTGCCGCCGCCGCAAATGATCGCCAGCGGGCCTTCCAGGGTCGCGGCCGGCGCGGCGGTCATGCGTCCTCGTCGGGCTCACCGCGTCTTCCGGCCATCGTCAGCGGCCGTTTTCCGGCGCGGATGAAATCGATCATTTTTCCGACCTGCGGCTCCCCGCCATAGTCGGCGGCGACGCGCTCCAGGCGGGCGCGGAATTCTCCGTCGCCCAAAAACAGCGCGCGATAGGCTTCGCGGTAACGGTGGACATCGGCCTTGGAAAACCCGCGTCGGCGCATGCCGATCACGTTGAGGCCCACAAGATTGGCGAGCGGCCCGTGCACCGTGCCCCAGGGGATCACGTCGGCGCGCGCGCCGCTTAACCCCACGACCATCGCGCCCTCGCCGATGCGCACGAACTGGCGCACCGCTGCGCCGCCGCCGAACACGACATGATCGCCGACGCTGACATGGCCGGCCAGCAACGTGTTGTTGGCGACCACGACGTTGCTGCCGATCTTGCAATCGTGCCCGACATGCGAGCCGACCATGAAAAAGCAGCGGTCGCCGACCTCGGTGATGCCGCCGCCGTCCTCGGTGCCGGTGTTCATGGTGACGTTTTCGCGGATATCGCAATCGGCGCCGACTACGAGCCGGGTCGGACCGCCGCGATAGTGCACCGACTGCGGCGGAGAACCGAGCGAGGCGAAGGGGCGGATGACGGTGCGCGCGCCGATCGTGGTATGGCCGGTGAGGTTGACGTGCGCCGAGCAGCCGGCAACCCTCGCCGAGCGTCACATGCGGGCCGATGGTGCAATAGGGGCCGACCGTAACATCAGGTCCGATCACCGCCGTCGCCTCGATCCGCGCCGAGGGATCGATCATGTCCGCGCTCATGCGTCGACAATCATGGCGCCGACTTCCGCCTCGGCGACGACGCGGCCGGCGACTTTGGCGAGGCCGCTATACCACCACATGGTTCTGCGCTGGGCGGTTTTGCGCATGTGATATTCGATGGTGTCGCCTGGCACGACCGGTTTGCGGAACTTCGCCTTGTCGATGGTCAGGAAAAATACCGACTTCGGACGCGCCATGCGGAACTTCGCGATGCAGAGCACGCCGGCCGTTTGCGCCATGCCTTCGATCATCAAGACGCCCGGGAACACCGGGTTTTCGGGAAAGTGCCCCATGAAATGCGGCTCGTTGATCGTGACATTCTTGATGCCGATGCCGCGGTCGTCGCCGTGCATGTCGATAACCCGGTCGACCATGAGAAACGGATAACGGTGGGGCAGCATCTTGAGCACCAGCGCGATATCGGCTGCTTCAAGCTTGGTGACCATTTCATCCATGACAGCCGCCTCACTCTTCTGCTGCCGGCTTACTGACGCCGTGTTGGCGCGCAAGCCTTGCGAGGGTCGTCATTTCCCGAAACCACTGATTCACCGGTTTGGCCGGGGTTCCGCCCCAGCGTACGCCGGCGGGCACGTCACCACGAACGATGCTGGTAGCGGCAATCTGCGCCCCCTCGCCAATCGTGACGTTGTTGTTCAGCCCGACACGCGCTCCCAGCACCACAAAATCTTCCAACGTCGCTGAGCCCGAAATACCCGTTTGGGCCACCAGAATGCAATGCCTGCCAATCGTGACATTGTGGCCTACTTGCACAAGGTTGTCGATCTTGGTGCCCTCGCCGATCACGGTGTCGCGAATGGCGCCGCGGTCGATCGTGGTGCCGGCGCCGATCTCGACGTCGTCCTGGATGATGACGCGGCCGAGCTGCGGCACCTTGTGGTGGCTCCCCTGGGCCATCACGAAGTCAAACCCGTCCTGACCGATCTTGCAGCCGGGATGAATGACGACCCGGTCGCCGATCAGCGTGTCGGTGACGGTCGATCCCGCGCCGATCGAGCAATTGCGCCCGATACGCACTTCGGATCCGATCACCGCCGTCGCGCCGATGACGCTGCCGGCGCCGATTTCGGCGCGCGGCCCGACCACCGCGCCGGGCTCGACGGTGACGCCGTCTTCCAGCCGCGCGGTCGGATCTATGTGCGCGCCGGCGACGCTTGCCGTCTCGGCGAGCGAAGATGGCCGCAATGCATCCGGAAATAATTCGCGCACCGCCACGACGAAAGCGCGATAGGGCTCGGGCACGACCAAAACCGCCACGCGCGCCGGCAGGTAACTGGCGAGCGCCGCCGAGGTGAAGCAGGCGCCGGCATGGGTGGCGCCGGCAGATGCGGTGTAATTTTTGCTGTCGAAGAAGGTCAGATCGGTGGGCGACGCGAGATCGAGCGGAGCGATGTTGGTGATACGGCGCGTGAGCAACGGCGCCCCCGGCGGCACGGCGCCGGTCAAGGCGACGATCTCAGGCAGCGTGAGACCCCGCGCGTGTCGTTGGAATACCGGCTCGCTCATGGCGCTACAGGCTGATCCGTTGAGACGGATCAGTGCCGTCCCTGACATTTTTGCATGCGCATGGTCTTTTCCGAAAACCGGAATCGACGTTTCGGGATCATGCGCTCGTCCCGTGCCGCTCAGCGCGGTCGAGATCAGAACTTCGTGCCGCCACTGAAACGGAAGAACTGCGTACGGTCGTAGCTCTCCTTAGTGATGGCATAGGCAAAATCAAACCGCAGCGGACCGAGTGGCGAATCCCAAATAACGCCCATACCGACCGACGAGCGAATCGCCGGATTATCGGCGACTTGCATGGTTTCGCCGGTCACGGCCCACGAAGTTTCCGACTTATAACCCCACAATGAGCCGGCATCCGCGAAGGCCGCGAGCTTGATGCCGATCTCCTTCGGCAGGAAGTAAAGCGGCGTTTGCGCCTCGAAGCTCGCGCCCCAGAACATGGTGCCGCCGAGCGCATCGTTGGTGGTGTACGGCGTCACGTCACGCGGACCGATGCCGGCGGGCGCGAAGCCGCGCACCAGATTCGGCCCCATCTGGAAGTTATCGAGCATGCGCAGTTCCGTGCCGCCCCAGCCGGCCTGGTAGCCGCCTTGCAGCTTGACCACGCCAACGATGTCCGGGAAGATTTCGTAGTAGCTGCGCGCTTCGCCCGTCGTACGGATGAATTTCACATTACCGCCGACGCCGGCAATGTCCTGCTTGATTTCGGCGTAGAGACCGCTGGTCGGAGACTTGACGTTATCAAGCGTGTTGTAGGCCAGCGAATAGCCGACGATCAACTCGAGTGACCGGACCATTGGACAGTTCAATACGCACTGGAAGCGTCGCCTCGCCGTCGGAAAAGCACTCGTCCGGTAACGGCCCTGCCTGCACGGCGCCGGGCATCGTGCGTTTGGTATCCGGCTGGCGGACGTATGGAGCCAGTCAGGATCGGGACATCGGATTGGGAAACAACCGCATTCGTAACGGGCGAAATGCAGTTGTTCAGATAATCGGCAGCGAGACTTCCTGCTGGAAGATCGAATAACGCGGCGTGAACGACAGCTCTTCCGACAGCGCAAAGCCGAGACGCAAGTTAACGCCGACCGATTGCGTGTTGTATGACACGAACGACGTCGCCAGAGTCTGCCGCGCGAACACATCGATGCCGCCGGCCATGCGGTAGCCGAGCAGATAAGGCTCGACAAACGAAATGCCGAAGCCGCGCGAATACTGCCCGTAGCTCACCGACGCCTTGGCGAACTCGCCGCGGCCCATGAGGTTGCGGTCGGCAACGCTGACCTCTGCGAGGAAGCCGTCGGAGGTGGAGTAGCCGCCCGAGATCGAGAACTCGCCGGTCGACATGTTCCTCGACGTTGACGTTGATCACGACGCGGTCGGGCGCGGAGCCGGGCTCGTTGGTGATCTTGACCGTCTTGAAATAGTTCAAATTCTTCAGCCGGCGCTCGGCGCGGTCGATCAGCGCGCGATTATAGGCGTCGCCCTCGCCGATATCGAATTCGCGGCGGATCACATAGTCGCGGGTTCGCGTGTTGCCGTAAATATTGATGCGCTCGATATAGGCGCGCGTGCCTTCCTCGACCACGAATGCGAGATTGATGACTTTCTTCTCAAAGTCGCGGTCGCCGCGCGGGTGCACGGTGGCGAAGGCGTAGCCGTGCTTGGCCGCCTCGATCGTCATTGATTCGACGCTCTTCTCGACCAGATCAGCGTTGTAGACGCTGCCCGCGCTGATCTTGAGACTGTCGCGCAACGCCGCCGGATTGAGCGCATGCACGTTCGACACCACGTCGACGGTGCCGACGTGATATTGGCTTCCTTCGTCGATGGTGAAAGTGACGATGAAGCCTTTCGTGGCCGGGTCGTATTCGCCGACCGCCGATACGATGCGCACGTCGGCGTAGCCGTGCTTGAGATAGAACCGGCGCAACAGGTCGCGGTCGGCTTCAACGCGGTCGGGATCGTAGATGTCGGTGGTCTGCAGGAAGCTGAGCCAATTGCTCTCGGAGGTCTTGATCACGTCTTCCAGGCGGCCGGTCGAGAACGCATGCACCCCCACGAAGCGGATCTTTTTGACGCCGGTCTTCTGGCCTTCGGTGATCTCGAACACCAGATCGACGCGATTGTTCGGCCGCTCGATGATCTTCGGATCGACCGTCACATCGAAGCGGCCGCTGCGGTGATAGATTTCGATGATCCGCTGTACGTCGGCTTGCACCATCGGCTTCGACAAGTTGCCGCGCGGCTTCGACTGAACTTCAGCCTTGAGCTGGTCGTCCTTGGCTTTCTTGTTGCCTTCAAAGGCAACGTGATCGATCACCGGATTCTCGACCACGATGACCACCAGACGGCCGCCGGAATGATCGATGCGCACGTCCTCGAACAGGCCGGTGGCGTAGAGCGACTTAATGCCCTCGTCGATCTGCGCCGGACCAAGCTGGCCGCCTGGGCCGGGCTTGAAATAGGATTTGACGGTCTCGCTCTCGACCCGGCGGTTGCCTTGCACAACGATGGAATTGGCGGACTGCGCGACCGCAACGCCGGACGACGCCACGAGCATAGTCCCGGCACCGACAAGGGTACCCCCGAGGACCAAACAGCAGATGGCCAGTCCCCGTAAAATCCGCACACCAAATTCCATGCGCTACGCGCCTTTTATTAACCCGTGCGGCCGTCCCCGCCTTGGAGCCGGATGACCGTTGGGCTAGTTTTGTGCCGCTTTGTACAGCGTTTTAGAGGCGCTGCAAACGAAACCGCCAGCCCAAGTTTCCCTTTCCCCTCATAAAGTTGCCCATAGGACACGCTCTAGGAGGTCGCTAGACGCAGAATGTCATTAAACGTTGCAAATATCATCAACATGACCACGATCGCTAAACCAATCCGGAATCCGATCTCTTGGGCGCGCTCGGAAAGCGGTCGGCCGCGAATCGCCTCGATCCCATAGAACAAAAGGTGACCGCCATCGAGCAGCGGGATAGGGAACAGATTCAGAAGCCCGATCGAAACCGACAGCACGGCGGTCAGGTGAATGAGCGCGACAAATCCGACCGACGCGACCTCGCCGGATACCTGGGCAATGCGAATGGGCCCGCCGAGCTGGTCGGCCGCCTCGCGGCCGGTAAACACTCCGCCGATGTACGACAGCGTGCGATCGACCACGAACCAGGTTTCCCGCGCGCCTTCGGCCACGGCTTGCAGCGGTCCCATTTTCTGCGTCTTGATGTCGCCGGGCGCCATGGACCGGCTGATGCCGAGCACGCCGAGCCGGTGCTTGTTGCCGAAACTGTCCGTGAGTTCTCTGAGTTGAGGCGTGGCTTTGAGCGTGACGAGCACGCCGCCGCGGTCGATCTCGACATTGAGCGTCTCGCCCGCGCTCACGCTAACGATGCGCTGCATGTCGGCGAAATTGTCGATTTTCTCGCCGTCGATCGCCACCACCAGGTCGCCCGGCATGAAGCCGGCGGCTTGCGCGGCGCTTGCCGGCTGCACCGTGTCGACGCGCGCGGTGGTGCTCTGCTTACCGACGGTCATGAAGACGCCGGCAAAAATGGCGATCGCCAAAATGAAATTTGCGAGCGGACCGGCCACCACCACGGCAGCGCGCGGCCCGACCGGTTTGTGGATGAAGCTGACCTCTTTTTCGGCCTCGTTCATCACGGCGGCGGCCTCGTGGTCGGGCACGCTCGCCGCATTCTCGTCGCCGAAGAATTTCACATAGCCGCCGAGTGGGACCGCGGAGATCTTCCAGCGCGTTCCATAGCGGTCGTAGAAGCCGACGATTTCGGGACCGAAACCGATCGAGAACACCAATACCTTGATACCGCACAAGCGGGCCACCAAGAAATGGCCAAGCTCATGAAAGAAAACAACAATTGTCAGTACAAACAGGAAGGGAACCAGATAGCCGACGAGATGGCCGCCGAACGCGCCCAACTCCCCCATAATATCCATACTCATCGCACCCTCGTCCCGCCGGGATGGCGTCCACGTCGTTAGCCAAAGGTTACTAGGATGACTTTACGGCAATTTCGGGCAAGAGGGCCAAAGCTAAACTTCTCGCATTATGGTCAACGGCGAGCGCGGCATCGATATCGGCCGGTTCTGCCAGCAAACCGCGTCCAGCGGCGGCATCCAGGGTCGCGTCCACCAGCGCCGTAATCGCCGGAAAACTGATGCGCCGGGCGAGGAATTCGCCGACCGCGACCTCATTGGCCGCATTAAATACGGTCGGCGCCGCGCCGCCCGTCTGCAGAGCGCGCCGCGCCAGTGCGAGGGCCGGAAAACGAACGAGGTCGGGGGCCTCGAAGGTCAAGTCGCGCACGCGCGCCAGATCGAGCCGGGCCGCCGGACCGTCGATCCGCCGCGGCCAAGCCAGACAATGCGCGATCGGAATGCGCATATCGGGCGAGCCGAGCTGGGCCACGACCGAACCGTCCCTGAATTCCACGAGCCCATGCACCACCGACTGGGGATGCACCAGCACATCGATCTCTTCCGGCTTGAGCGCGAACAGATGATACGCCTCGATCACTTCGAGGCCCTTGTTCATCAGGCTTGCTGAATCGATGGTGATCTTCGGCCCCATCGACCAGTTCGGATGACGCAGCGCCTGTTCCGGCGTTGCCGCCTTGATTGCCTCCAGCGACCAGGTACGGAACGGGCCGCCCGAGGCGGTCAAGATGATCCGTTTGACGTCTTCCCGCCGGCCAGCGCCGAGCGCCTGGAATATCGCATTGTGCTCGCTATCGACCGGCAGCACGGTGGCGCCGGCAATGGCCGCGCGCCGCATGAACAAGCCACCGGCGCAAACCAGACATTCCTTGTTGGCGAGTGCGACGGTCGCGCCTCGTTCGATCGCGGCAAGCGTGGGCTTCAGTCCGACCGCGCCGCTGATCGCCGCCATCAACCAATCGGCCGGACGTTGCGCGGCTTCGAGCAGACCGCCCTCACCCGCCGCCGCCTCAATCCCGCTGCCGGCCAAGGCCTCCTTCAGTTCGCCGTAAGCCGCCGGATCGGCGACCACGGCAAATCGTGCGCCGACCTCGCGGGCAATTTTCGCCAGCGCCGCCGCGTTGCGCCGCGCGGTGATGGCCTCGACGCGATAACGCTCCGGCGCGCGTTTGATCAGATCGACCGTGCTGGCGCCGACCGAGCCGGTGGCGCCGAGAATGGTGATGCTGCGCACATCCGCAGCCGGCGATGGTTTCGAGCGAGCGAAGCCAGGTACCGTCATGCTCTCACCACACCAGCAGGCCGCGCGCGGCGCCGTCGAAACCGCCACGCAGCAGCCCGATCAGGCAACCGATGAGCGCGGCTGCCCAGAAACCGTCGAGTCGATCCATCACGCCGCCATGGCCTGGAATGAGATGGCTCGCATCCTTGGCGCCAAACTGCCTTTTGACCCATGATTCGAAAAGGTCGCCGAGCTGCGCCACCACCGACAGCAGCAGCGCGATGAGCGCGATCGCCGGCCGGTTGAACGAGCCGAACAAGCCGGCGATCGTGACCGCCACGATCATCGCGCCGAGCGTGCCGGCAATGGCGCCCGACCAGGTTTTCTTCGGGCTGACAGCCGGCAGAAGTTTCGGTCCGCCGAAGGCGCGGCCGGCGAAATATCCCAGCACGTCAGTCGTCCAAACGATCGCGAACAACAGCATCATCGCGAGAAATCCATCGATGTCGTCGGCGCGCAGCAGCATCGGCGCGAGCAGCATGGAACCGGCATAGCCGATCCCCGCCGTAATCCACAGCCGCCGTTCGCGCGGCGCGAAAATCAGGGCGGCGAGCACGCCCAGGCCGATCAGCAAGATCGCAGTAATGGGGCGGCCCAGCCAAACGACCATGGCGGCCGCGGCGATCGCACTGCCGCACGCCGACAACATCAGGCGGTGGCGCGGCCCGGCGACCAGTGTGGTCCATTCCCATAAGACGGCGACCGCGGCGAGACCCCAAAACAGCGCGAACGGCCAGTCGCCGAGATAGGCCGTGAGCAACGCCAGCGGCGCCAGCACAATTGCCGAAGCCACGCGCAGCACGAGATTGTTCACAGGCGCAGCTGCGCCGGCGTCGCTCGGTCCGGAAACGCGTTCGACATCGGGCACGGGTTCAGGACCCGGTCTTCGCGACCAGGCCGCCGAACCGGCGCTCGCGCTGCTGGTATTCGCGGATCGCCGCCTCGAGCGCCGCGCGGTCGAAATCGGGCCAATAAGTCGGCACGAAAACCAATTCGCTATAGGCCGATTGCCAGAGCAGGAAATTCGACAGCCGCTGCTCGCCGCTGGTTCGGATGACGAGATCCGGGTCGGGGATATCCGGCGCGTCGAGGAAGGCGCTGACGGTTTCCATGCTGATTTCGGCGGGCGTGAGGCTGCCGTTCGCCACTTGCTCGGCGATGCGTTTTGCCGCACGCGTGATTTCCTGGCGCGCGCCGTAATTGAAGGCCACCACCAAAGTGAGGCCGCCATTGTTCTTGGTGAGCTCTTCCGCCTCGATCAGCAGCCGGCCGATGTCCGGATCGAGCCCGTCGCGATCGCCGATCACGCGCACGCGCACCCCGCTGCGGTGCAGTTCGGCGAGATCGTTGCGGATGAAGCGGCGCAGCAGGCCCATCAGTTCGCCGACCTCGTTGGCCGGCCGCGTCCAGTTTTCCGCGCTAAAGGAGAAGATGGTGATGAACCGGATGCCGAGCTCGCTGGCCGCGCGGATGGTGCGCCGCAAGGCCTCGACTCCGCGGCGGTGGCCCTCCCCGCGCGGCAAGCCGCGCGCCGCCGCCCAGCGGCCATTGCCGTCCATGATGATGGCGACATGACGCGGCGCCCGCTCAAACGGCGGCGCAGCACTATGCGGAACTTCTGCCTCGGGCATTGTCTTAGAGCCGTATCGTTTCAAAATAAATCAGGATTCTGACGTACCACGATCCTTGCGCATGATCTTGTCCGAAAACCGGTTGCCAGCCCCCGTCTAGCCCGGGACAGGCTTCTTCGGGACCAGGCCCACAGCTTCAGACGGTGAGGATCTCCTTCTCCTTGGCCGCCAGCAGGTGGTCGATCTCGGTGATGCCGGTATCGGTCGCCTTCTGAATATCGCCGGAAAAGCGGTCGTGGTCGTCTTTGCTGATCTTGTGGTCCTTCTCCAGTTTCTTGATCGCGTCCATGGCGTCGCGGCGCACGTGACGCACCGCCACGCGCGCGGTCTCGGCATACTTGTGCGCGATCTTGACCAGTTCCTTGCGCCGCTCCTCGTTGAGCTCGGGGATGCGCAGCCGCAGCACCTGCCCTTCGGTCGCCGGAGACAGGCCCAGATTGGAATTGACGATCGCCTTTTCGACCGCGTGCACCAGCGAGCGGTCCCAGACATTGACGCTGATCATCCGCGGCTCCGGCACGCTGACGCTGGCCACCTGATTGAGCGGCATCTGCGCGCCATAGGCGTCAACCATGACCGGATCGAGCATGTGGGCGGAGGCGCGACCCGTGCGCAGGCCGGACAATTCCGTTTTGAGCACGGCGCTGGCGCCCTGCATGCGGCGCTTGATCTCGTTGATATCGTGCGTTGCGTTTGTCATGGCGATCCCCCGAACACGACGCCGCTATCTTAAAGGCATAAACCGCGTCTAGCCGATCATAGTCGAGCGGCCCTTGCCACGCAGAACGGCCTCGATGGCGCCTTTGTCGGCGATTGAGAACACAATGATAGGCATGTGGTTTTCCCGGGCAAGCGCGAAGGCGGTGGAATCCATCACCCGCAAATGCTTCTCAATCGCCTCCTGGGGGCTGAGCTTGTCGTAGCGCTTGGCTTTCGGGTCTTTCTTGGGGTCCGCGGTGTAGACCCCATCCACATTGGTGGCCTTGAGCATCGCCTGGCACTCGAGTTCGGCGGCGCGCAGCACGGCCGTGGTGTCGGTGGTGAAGAACGGGTTGCCGGTTCCGGCGGCCAGCAGTACGACCCGGCCTTTGCCGAGATTTTTTGCCGCGCGTTTGCGGTTATAGGTCTCGCACACCGAGGGCATGGCGAGCGCCGACAGCGTGCGCGCCTCGCAACCCGCGCGCTCGATGGCCGCTTCCAGCACCAGGCAGTTCATCACCGTCGCCAACATGCCCATGGTGTCGCCGACCGGCCGCGGCACGCCGCGCTCGGACACTTCGACGCCGCGAAAGATGTTGCCGCCACCCACCACCACGCCGAGCTCGACGCCGAGTTTGGCCGTCGCCACCAGATCGGCGGCGAGCTTATCGACGGTCGCCTGATCGATGCCGAATCCGGTGGCGCCGGTGAGCGCCTCGCCAGACACTTTGACGATGACGCGTCGGTAGAGCGGATCACTCATGCGTTGCGATCCTCGTTTTTGCGCATGACCTTTTCCAACAACCGGTTGCCACCTTTCGGGATCATGCGCGGGCCTGCCATCAACTTTGTCCGGCGGCGGCTGCGACCTCGGCGGCGAAATCGCTTTCCCGCTTTTCAATGCCCTCGCCGAGCGCGTAACGCACGAACTCGGTGATCTTGATCGGTCCGCCCACCTTGCCTTCGGCTTCCTTGAGCGCCTGCGCCACGCTCTTCTTGCCGGAGTCATCGAAGATAAACGGCTGATCGAGTAAGGTCTGCTCTTTGTAGAAGGTCTTAAGGCCCAATTCGACGATCTTCTCGATCATATTCTCCGGTTTGCCCTGCTGGCGAAATTTGTCGGCCAGGATATCCTTCTCGCGTTTGACAACGGAAGGATCGACGCCCGACGGATCAATTGAGATCGGGTTGGTCGAAGCGATGTGCATCGCGACCATGCGACCAAGCGCAACGAGCTCGTCCGCCTTGCCATCCGATTCGAGCGCGACCAGCACGCCGATTTTGCCGAGTCCGTCGACCACCGAATTGTGCACATAGGCGCCAATTGCGCCCTTGCCGACCGACAAAGACGCCGCGCGGCGCAGCGTCATGTTTTCGCCGATCTTGGCGATCGTGTCGGCGATGGAGTCGGCCACCGTGATGCTGCCGGCCTTGGCGGCCTTGATCTTTTCGACGTCGGTGCCGGCGCTGAGCGCGACGTCGGCGATCATCTTCACCAGGCCCTGGAACAGGTCGTTGCGGGCGACGAAGTCGGTTTCCGAATTGACCTCGACCACGATGCCCTTGGTGCCCTGTACCAGCACGCCGATCAAACCTTCGGCGGCGACGCGGCCGGCCTTCTTGGCCGCTTTCGAGAGGCCCTTCTTGCGCAGCCAGTCCTGCGCCGCCTGCATCTCGCCATTGCTCTCGGTGAGCGCGGCCTTGCAGTCCATCATGCCGGCGCCGGTCAACTCGCGCAGCTCCTTGACCATCTGGGCGGTGATATTCGCCATCGTCGTCATTACTCCGCGGTCAGTTGTTTGGCTTTGGCGATCCAGCCGTCGACACGGCCGGGCAACCCCACCTCTTCGCCGACATTGTGCGCGGCGGTGGTTGAAAGTTCGGCGATCTGCGAGTAGTGGAAGATGCCGAGATCGTTCAGCTGTTTCTCGATCGCCGGCGAAATGCCGGGCAGCTTCTTGAGGTCGTCGGCAACGCCGCGCGGCCCGGGCAACTGCTCGAAGCCGAGATCGGCGAGCGCCGGCGCCGTCGGTACCGGTTCGACGATCGGCTTTTCCGCCGCGCCGACGTCAATGCCGAGCTCGCCTTGCGCGCGCGAGATTCCGTCGATCGCGGCCTTGGCGATCAGATCGCAATAGAGCGAAACGGCGCGGCTGGCGTCGTCGTTGCCGGGCACCACGTAAGTGATGCCGGCCGGATCGGAATTGGTATCGACGATCGCCGCCACCGGAATGTTGAGCCGGCGCGCTTCCTTGATCGCGATGTCTTCCTTGTTGGTGTCGATCACGAACAGCAGGTCGGGCACGCCGCCCATGTCCTTGATGCCGCCGAGCGAGCGGTCGAGCTTGTCGCGCTCGCGCTGCATGGTGAGGCGCTCTTTCTTGGTGTAGCCGCCGGACTCGCCGGAATTGAGCATCTCGTCGAGCTTGCGCAGGCGCGAGATCGAGCCGGAAATCGTTTTCCAGTTGGTTAGCGTGCCGCCGAGCCAGCGCGAATTGACGTAGTACTGCGCCGACTGTTTGGCGGCGGCGGCGATCGCGTCCTGCGCCTGCCGCTTGGTGCCGACGAACAGGATGCGGCCGCCCTTGGCCACGGTATCGCTCACCGCCTGCAGCGCGCGATGCAGCATCGGCACGCTCTGGGCAAGGTCGATGATGTGGATGTTGTTGCGGGTGCCGAAGATGTAACTACCCATCTTCGGGTTCCAGCGGTGGGCCTGATGGCCAAAGTGCACGCCAGCTTCCAATAGCTGACGCATCGAAAAGTCAGGAAGCGCCATAATCTTCTCCGGTTGATCCGCCGCGGCCTTGTGTGAGCCCCCTAAAGGGACCACCGGACGGCCTTTTTGACCCATTGTCGGGGCCTAAAGCCAAAGGTCCGCGTGAGTGATGCCGGGCTTATATAGGTGGCGCCCCGGCGATGCAAGGAACGGCTCACCCAAGGATTATTAGGTAAAATAATACCTGCCCAGAACTTCATGGCCTGGCATGCGTTAGACCCATGGAGCGACCTCATAACGACGGAGGGCGCTATGGCAGCCCATCGTTTCGAACACTACCGACCAGCCCACGACGGCCTGCATCCCCTCGTCTATCGGAGCATTATCGCGCTGCCGGTCTGGCTGGTGCTGTCGGTCTGGGTCTTTTTCGACCGCGGCGCCTATGTCGGGCTGACGTTGGCGATGATCACACTGTTCTTCGTGATCATCGTGGTAACTCCTGTCCTCATCTGGAAGACGTGGCAGCATAACGCTCCCGTCGAGGAAACGCGCGAGCCGGCGCAATCCTTTGACTCTTGGGCGTCGCAAAGATTCGCGACCTGGACCGGCGCCCTCACCGGCCGCGAAGCGGCGATGCAGATCCTGCTGCCGATCGCGGCGGTGTCGATCGGGATGTTCATCTTCGGCCTGGTGTATTATTTCGACATCCCGCACGCCGGCTATTAGCTAACCACGCGAAGTTACAGCGCCTCGACCTGCACCACGCCGGGCACCGCCTTGATGGCGCCGGCGATCTGCGGGGAGACCTTGAAGCGGCCGGGCAGTTTCACCTCCACCTCGGTGCCCTGCTTGAGCATCAGCACCACGCTCACCTCGCCGTCGCCGTTGGCCTGCGTGGCGCGCGGGGCGGGTTCCAGCCGCTTGGCCAGCGCCTCGACCGGCTTTTCGTCGCGCAGGAACACGCGCAAGCCCTTGTTGAGATTGGCGGCGGCGGCATCGAGCGGCTCGGCCGACTGGATGCGGGCGCGCACCTCGTCGCCCTGCACTTCCGCCGACAGGAAAAGCAAAACCGCAGAGCCCGGCTCAAGCAGATCGCGATGCTCGGCCAAGCCTTCCGAGAAGATCACCGCCTCGTAGGCGCCGGTCGGATCGGAGAGCCCGATGATGCCCATCTTGCTCCCCGTCCGGGTGCGCCGCTCTTGGCGCGACACCACGGTGCCGGCCACGCGCCCGGCGGTGGCGCCGGCCTTCACCGCGCGCGCAAAATCGGCCCATGGCTGCACCCGCAGTTTCTTCAGCACGGCGGCGTAGTCGTCGAGCGGGTGGCCAGAGAGGAAAAATCCGACCGCCTCGTATTCGCGCCGCAGCCGCTCGGCCGGCAGCCACGGTTCGACATTGGGCAACGCGATCGGCTCGCGCGCGGCGCCGCCGCCGAACAGTTCGTTCTGCCCGACGGTCGCGGCATCGTGCGAGCGCTGCGCGCGCGCGAGCACGGCGTCCATGGCCGGGAAGATGCGCGCGCGGTTGGCGTCGAATTCGTCGAAGGCGCCGGCTTGCGCGAGGCTTTCCAGCACGCGCTTGTTGACGGCGCGCGGATTGATGCGGTCGGCGAAATCGGCGAGATCGGCGAACTTGCCGGCCTCGCGCGCCGCGATGATCGCTTCCACCGCCTGCTTGCCGACGCCTTTGAGCGCGGCGAGCGCGTAGATGATGGTGTTGCCGTCCACCTCGAAGGCGACGTGCGAGCGGTTGATCGAGGGCGGATCGACCTTGATGCCGAGGCGCTCGGCCTCGGCGCGGAATTCGGCAAGCTTGTCGGTATTGCCCATGTCGAGCGTCATCGACGCCGCCAAAAATTCGACCGGGAAATTCGCCTTCATATAGGCGGTCTGGTAGGCGACCAGCGCGTAAGCCGCGGCGTGGCTCTTGTTGAAGCCGTATTCGGCGAAGCGCTCGAGCAGATCGAAGATGGCGTCGGCCTGGTGGCGTTCGATGCCGTTCTTGACCGCGCCCTCGACGAAATCGTTGCGCTGCGCCTGCATCTCCTTGCGGATCTTTTTGCCCATGGCGCGGCGCAGCAGGTCGGCCTGGCCGAGCGTGAAGCCGGCGAGGATCTGCGCGGCCTGCATCACCTGTTCCTGATAGACGATGACGCCGAAGGTCTCTTTCAGGACGGACTCGAGCTTGGGATGGATGTAGTCCGGCTTCTCCATGCCGTGCTTGCGCGCGCAATAGGTCGGAATGTTCGCCATCGGACCGGGCCGGTAGAGCGCGACCAGCGCGATGATGTCCTCGAAGCGGTCGGGCCGCATGTCGAGCAGCGCGCGCCGCATGCCCGCGCTTTCCAGTTGGAACACGCCGACCGCCTCCGCGTGCGCCAGCAACTCGTAGGTTTTCTGGTCGTCGAGCGGAATGGCGGTGAGATCGATCTCGATGCCGCGCCGCTTCACCAGCGTGACCGCGGTCTGCAATACCGTGAGCGTCTTGAGACCGAGGAAGTCGAATTTCACCAGCCCCGCCTGCTCCACCCATTTCATGTTGAACTGGGTCACCGGCATGTCGGATTTCGGATCGCGGTAGAGCGGCACCAGCTCCGACAGCGCGCGGTCGCCGATCACGATGCCGGCAGCGTGCGTCGAGGCGTGGCGAGTGAGGCCTTCGAGCTTCTTGGCGATGTCGAAAGCGCGCTTAACCACCGGATCGGTGGCGGCTTCCGCCTGCAGCTTCGGCTCGTCGTCAATGGCGCGCGCCAGCGTGACCGGATTGGCTGGGTTCTGCGGCACCAGCTTGCAGAGTTTGTCGACCTGCCCGTATGGCATTTGCAGCACGCGGCCGACGTCGCGCAGCACGCCGCGCGCCTGCAAAGTGCCGAAGGTGATGATCTGCGCCACCTGGTCGCGGCCGTAGCGCTCCTGCACGTAGCGGATCACCTCGTCGCGGCGGTCCTGGCAGAAGTCGACGTCGAAGTCCGGCATCGACACGCGCTCGGGATTAAGGAAGCGCTCGAACAGGAGCCCGAAACGGATCGGGTCGAGGTCGGTGATGGTGAGCGCATAGGAGACGAGCGAGCCCGCCCCCGAGCCGCGGCCCGGCCCGACCGGGATGCCGTGCGCCTTCGCCCACTGGATGAAATCGGCGACGATCAGGAAGTAGCCGGGATATTTCATACCGGCGATCACGCCCAGTTCAAAGTCGAGCCGCTCGAGGTATTCAGTCTCGGTGTGCCCGGGCGCGACGCCGGCGCTGGCGAGCCTTTGCGTGAGGCCTAATTCCGCGCGCTTGCGCAATTCGCTCGCCTCGTCGACCACGCTGTCGCCGACCGAGAAGCGCGGCAGGATCGGCGCGCGCGTGCGCGGGCGGAAGACGCAGCGCTGGGCGATCTCGACCGTGTTGGCGAGCGCCTCCGGCAGGTCAGCGAACAGTGCGACCATTTCGGCGCGGCTCTTGAAGCGGTGCTCGGCATTGAGCTGGCGGCGGTCGGGTTCGGCGAGCAGCCGGCCTTCAGCGATGCAGATCAGCGCGTCATGGGCTTCGTGGTCGGCGGCGCCGGCAAAATACGGCTCGTTGGTGGCGCCCAGCGGAATGCCCTTGGCATAGGCGAGATCAATCAGCACCGGCTCGGTCGTGCGCTCTTGCGGCGTGCCGTGACGCTGCAATTCCACATACAGACAGTCCCCGAAGAGCGCCAAGAGCGCGTCGAGCCGCGTGGTGGCGACATGGCTCTGCCCGGCCGCGATGGCGCCGTCGAGCGGCCCGCCGGGCCCGCCGGTCAGCGCGATGATGCCGTCGGTCTCCCCTTGCAGCCATTCGAGCTTGAGCCGCGGCGGCTCGTTCGTCGGCGTGTCGAGGAAGGCGCGCGACGACAGCCGCATCAAGCTGCGATAGCCGGCCTCGCGCGCGGCCAGCAGCACGATGCGTTCGCGCGGGACCGGCGCATTGCCGTTGCGGGCGCCGTGGTCGGTGTCGCCGAAATCGATGGCGAGCGCGCAGCCGACGATCGGCTGGATGCCGGCGCCGGCCATTTTTTCGGAGAATTCCAGCCCACCGAACATGTTGTCGGTGTCGGTGAGTGCCAGCGCCGCCTGCTTGTCGGCTTTCGCGAGCTCGGCCAAGCGCGCGATGGTGAGCGCGCCCTCCAGCAGCGAATAGTTCGAGTGCACGTGCAAGTGCACGAAATCGAGACCTGCCACGGGTGATTCCTTTGTCTCACCCAGAGTGGGGATGCTGGCGGCTCAAGTCCACCGCAACCGGCGCGCAATCGCACGCTATGCCGGTTTTCAACAGGGCTCGCCGGCTCTCGCCGGCGACGCGGCCCTTACAGATTGCTGAACACCTGCGACCAGATGGCGATCATGCCGACGAACAGCGTGAGCGACGCCAGCGCGGCGGCTTCTTGCAGAACGGCTTGCACGGCTTTGAACATATTTCTCTCCGCGGAACGGACAGGGAACATAGTTCATGATATGTTCTAAAGTCAAGCGCGGGTAGTGGGTCAGTTTCAATTGTGGCAACCCTGACGGGCGGGTGCCATGATCCCCAATAGAAAAAGGCCAACAATTTGGCGGCCTGAGCGCCCTACCCCGAAAGAACGCGGTGTCTATGTGACCATTTGCATTGCAGCCATGACCCAATTGGGAATGGCCGATGGCCAGATCATCATGGCCATGGATCGGCTCATAACAGCTCCTGACGATTTGGTTCCTGGTGCTGAGGTGGTGCTTAAGGCGCGCAAGGTATCCATGACTTGGGCGTTAATGTTTGCTGGCAATGGCGATCTTTTCTTGCCAATGCAGGCGGCAATTTCAAAACGATTGGGTGATTTTAATGGCGTGTATAGCCTGGCAACCGTGCAATCGGCTGCCCTTGAAGCATATCACGCTGCGTTTGATGATCAATTTACGGGGATGCATTTATCCAGATATGGATTTGCCGGAATCACCGAATTTAGAACCCTAGGCTGGTCTCAGCTCGGGAAAAAATTCAAAGAGCTCTGCGATTTAATCGACAATTTTTCCATTGGAATCGACCTGCTTTTCTGTGGATTTGGTGCAGACAGAATGCCGCACATTTTCGAGATATCCAATCTAGGCGTTGTCACAAGCCATGATCTTTTGGGTCACGCAGCAATCGGAAGCGGAACATATATGGCAACGGCATCTATGCGTAGAAAGCCAATGCCATATCACAGAGACGCCCTGATCTATCGTGTACTGGAAGCAAAATTTTCAGCAGAAACGGCTGCGGGCGTGGGAGACAAAACTGTTATGTTTACTCTTTCATCGGACGGGCATGGCAAAAGCATTGGCGTAAACTCCATAGCGAAAGTCAAAGAAATATATGAGAACATTTTGAAACAATCAGAGCCAAAAGAAGCCACCGACTTGATCGCAAATTTGTTGCGTTAATTCAGCCAACAAATCTTTTCTTTTCACGCCGTTCATAAAGCCAAACCACGGCTTCACACCTAATCCATTTGATCGCGTCGGCTTTGGTCGCAAAGCCGTAGACGGTTTCAAATTCGCCGTTCGGGAAAGTCACGCGTACGAAATTACCTTCTCCGATCTTGTTTTTCTCGATTTCAAAGCTTGGCTCTGTACGGGCTTCTGATATTTCCCATGCTTCGATAACCGAAACAATATCACACATTTCCCAAAGCCGATCAGTGACGCCAGCAGCCATTGCAGGAGTGATCTTCAACGTCTGATGCACCCGCACAAAATTGTAATACATGAAATGAAGCGCAACCGCGTAGGCATGGTTCTCGATCTTTTTTGAGAACGCATTGGTTAGCCGCGTGAAGCGACGCATGTGCATTCGCATCGTTAAGTTTGCGCGCTCAGCATAGCTGGTGCTGACATGGTTCGGATCGGGATTGCCAGTGACGCGGCGCTTCTGTGCGCCGATACATTTTGCGGGGCTATAGCGTTTTTCGCCGCCCGGCTCTGCACCATAAATTTTGTTGAGCATCGCGTAGTCAACATCGTCACCGAAAACCGTATCGACCGCTTGCAAATATGGGCGATGGCCGTCGCTGGTGAGTTGAACGCGATTGGAAAGACGTGACTTAACATCGTCCATGAAGCGCAATGCGCTATCTGTATCGCGACGGCCAACTAACCAACTCAGTAATAGCTTTGAGTCCGCATCAATCGCTGTCCAAGTCCATACGTCACCAGCTTCTGCCGGCGCAGATTTGGCACGCTTCACATTGTCATTTTTCGCGTAAATGAAATTCCAGATTTCATCGACCTGCACCCGCTTGCTGGTCAGGTTTCGCAACACACCGTCCTGATAGGCAGCGCAGGCATGGCCGGCATCGACCACCAACTTAGTTACGGTGTTCTTGCTAGCGCCCGTAAGACGGGTCACGGCGCGGATCGAGCTACCCTCGCAAATCAGGTGGAGGATGCGGGCGCGGGCCTTTGCATCAAGCTTGTTCATACGGGCCTTATAGCCCTTCCGGTCCCATAAGTCAAGCATATAGGTCAGTTTGCTATTTTGCGCAAATAGTGTATATTGGTCAAATGACCATTGAAACCAGCCCTTTCCGTACCCCAGGCCAGCTTATCCAGAAGCTTCTGGACGACCGGAACTGGACAAAACGCAGCCTCGCGATGGTCTTAGGCATTGGCGAATCCACAGTTACCAAGCTTATTGGCGGCAAACAGCCAGTTGATGCGGCGATGGCCGTAGTTCTAGAAGAGGTTTTCGGCACTCCAGCCGAACAATTTATCAAGCTCCAACGCGACTTTGATCTCGCACAAGCCAGAATCATTGCGCAACCCGATCCTGGCCGCGCAACTCGCGCGTATCTCTACGGTGACCTTCCAGTTGGCGAGATGATTAAACGCGGCTGGATTGACGCGGATAACGTCCGCGACACGAAGAAGGTCGAAACGGCTTTAGTGCGTTTTTTTGGCGTGAATAGGCCCGAAGATATTGAAATCCTGCCACACGCCGCAAAGAAAACCGCCGTCAATACTCCAGCCACGCCAGCACAGTTGGCGTGGCTGCATCGCGTGAAGCAAATGGCGAACGACATGCTTGTTGGACCGTATTCGGCCCAAGCTGTTCGCGCTGCGCTACCAAAACTCCGCGCGCTAATGGTATCGCCAGAAGGCGTGGCTAAGGTGCCGCGCATATTGGCCGAATGTGGAATCCGTTTCGTAATTGTCGAAACTCTTTCGTCCGCAAAAATTGACGGTGTTTGCTATTGGCTCAATGACAACTCGCCGGTCATCGGCATGTCGCTCCGCTTTGATCGCATCGACAATTTTTGGTTCGTATTGCGCCATGAAATTGAGCATGTCCTGCAAATGCATGGACGCACGGCGGCAATGCTCGATGCAGAATTGGAGGGCGACCGTGCAGGAACCGGCCCCCAAATTAATGATGAAGAGCGTATTGCAAACGAAGCCGCGCAGGAGTTTTGCGTTCCCTCATCATCGCTTGATGCTTTTGTTGCGCGGAAAGATCCCTTCTTTTCTGAACGCGATCTAATCGGCTTCGCGAGGATTATCAAAACCCATCCAGGTATTCTTGCGGGTCAAATTCAACGTAAGACTGGCCGATATGATCGTTTCCGAAATCATCTCGCCAAAGTGCGTGAGATTATCACCCCAAACGCAATCATAGATGGCTGGGGCGACATTGCTCCGGTCGAGACATGAAAAGGTTATGCCAATGAGCAATCGGCATGACAGGCAGCGTTTTATCCGTCACTACAAAGATACGACGGGCGAGCATGAAATTGATATGCATAAGGTGGCACAGTTCGCGAAAGCGAGCGGGTGGAAAATGCCCACGCCGCCGTCCGCCATTGATCTACTGGCGAAACAGTTCACGGATGCGGCGCACGAAGAGCTCAAATATGACAAGGAAACTGGAAAGCCGTATCGCGTCTATCACGCAATTCCAGTCAGCGGTCAGCTAAGCTTGTTCCACTACATTGATATTGACGAAGCCACGCGCCCGCAGATGCTCAAGTCTTCGGTCAACCGCCGTGAACAGATGGTGAGCGACGGGTTAAATTTGCAACTCGATCTCGACCACTGGAATAGTGTCAATTCCAAACTGAAGCCAATTGAGCTTCCGATGGACCTCACGCTGGATATTGAAATCCGCAAAGCAGCGGACGAAGACGACGAAGAAGACGCCGCTTAGGATTTCTTCCAACGCGCAGCGGCAGCGGCGCGCGCTATCTCTGATCGCTGCTCGTCGGTTAGTGCCCTTGCGCGGGCTGGGCCCCCTTTGGTGCCGCCCTTTCTGGCACGTACAGTTTTTGCTGTTTCGTTATCATCCACTTGCCCGGTGGCTATATCGACTACGAGCTTGGCGGCTTGGCTGAAGTCGCGGGGGCGTTTGCGGTGATTAGGCATTTTTTATCCGGCGTAAAGTCAGCCATGCCCCAGAGGCATCTTTAATCCATTGTAGGGCTTCTGCCTCGCTCTGAAAGCCGCAAATCCTCTCAAATTCGCCGTTAGAATACTGGGCGATGATCTGCCATTCTGGCCCCACTTTGATCGGTTTTGGATTCAGGCGTACTGAGCGGTTAGGATTATTCATCTAGCCAATATGCAGCCGTTCCAGGGAAGCCGCTAGGTCTGCCTTATTCAAACTGACCCACTACCCAAGCGCGGGTAGTGGGTCAGGTGCAATTGTGGCAAAGCCCCTTGGGCGATGGTTAAACAATCGTGTTTGACCAGCCGAGCGCCACAATCTATCGGTTCCCTGTGGCCGAAAAGCTCAGCACAACCACGTCATCATCGGCGACTGAGGAATCTGGAGCCATCGCGCTTACCGGGACAGCTCTCGTCGAATCGAAGCCGGACCCTCATTCATTTCTGGTGCTAGGCCGCCGGAATCTCAGAGGCCGTTTCGAAAGAGGTTGAGTGGCTGGAGTCTACGTGATTCCAGGGGGTTCTGAGACCAACCCCGGAGTTGCCATGTGGACCCCAACCACCCGAAAGCAGCATATTCGCAAGACCAACCGATACCAAACGGACGTGACCGATAAGGAATGGGGTGTGATCGAACTTCACCTGCCAGCGGCGAATAGCACGGGTCGACCACGGGCTTGGCCAATGCGCGAGATCATCAACGGCATCTTCTATGTGATGCGGTCTGGCTGCCCGTGGCGTCTGCTGCCGAGCGATTTGCCGCCGTGGGGCACCGTCTATCGCTGGTTCGCCCAGTTCCGCGACGAGGGTCGCTTCGAGAAGATCAATCACGCACTGGTCATGCTCGATCGCGAACGGATCGGACGACAAGCCAGTCCTACAGGTGCGATCATCGACTCCCAGAGCGTCAAGACGACCGAGGCTGGCGGGCCCCGCGGCTATGATGCGGGCAAGAAGATCAATGGGCGCAAGCGTCATGCATTGGTTGATACGGATGGCCGTGGTCTCGTGCTCGAACCACATCCCGCAAGCATCCAGGATCGCGATGGCGGCGGACCGCTTCTGCGCGTCTCGCGCCGCATCTTCCCATTCATCCAGCGGGTCTTCGCCGATAGCGGATATGCAGGTGAGAAGGTCGCCAAGGCTACCTTGATCGCAGTCGAAATTGTGCGCAAGAATCCCGATCAGGTCGGCTTTGTCGTTAACCCGCGGCGCTGGGTTGTAGAGCGGTTCTTCGCTTGGATCGGGCGCAATCGGCGCTTGGCAAAGGACTTCGAGGCTACCATCGACTCGGCGCGCGCTTTCCTCTACGCCGCCTCCGTCATGCTCCTCGCACGCCGGATCGCACGAGCTTCATGACTTTCGAAACCGACTCTTAGTCTTACTGTGTCACATATTTCTGCGTGGCGACGGTCCTGTGATTGGAGCGTTGCAGCATGGACATCGAGGCA
This sequence comes from uncultured Alphaproteobacteria bacterium, assembly GCA_963739075.1. Classification (GTDB taxonomy): domain Bacteria; phylum Pseudomonadota; class Alphaproteobacteria; order Rhizobiales; family Xanthobacteraceae; genus Pseudolabrys. The sequence continues at coordinate 297,043 of CAVTZC010000011.1, forward strand.
GGCTTCTGACGAGCGCGCCGATCAGCCGTCGACGCATGGTTGCAATTGAGTTTGGGATGTGACGCTCGGGCCGTAGCGGCGGAGCCTCGGGGTCGGTAACCGTCGGGTACGGCAAGTTCCGGGAACAGAGTGGTGGAACGAGGTCCTGAGGGGGGAATCGTCTCCCGCTCGGAGATCAGGAATCCGTAGGCTGCGACGCACAGCGTGGCGTGGTGATGGAAGCCGCGCCACCCGCGCCCTTCAAAATGCCCGAGCCCGAGCTCCTGCTTGAGCTCTTGATAGTCGCGCTCGATACGCCAGCGCAGCTTAGCGGTGTCGACCAACCGGCGGAATGAGACGTCTTTCGGAAGGGTCGAGAGCCAGTATTTGGTCGGCTCATCCTCGCCCTTGGGCCACTCGATCAGCAGCCACTCTTCCGGCCGTGCCTCAGTGAGATTGTAATCGCGATGCGCGATCCGAACGCGCACGCGAGCAAAACGCGATGACAGCCACTCGGCCGTGCCTTCCCGCCATTTGATCGTGCGCCATGCGTGCTTGCGCAGCCCGAGAGCAAGTTGCTTGACCGAGATCGGCTGATGCTTGCCGTCGCGACGCATCAGCTTCGGTGGTCGCCCGTGGCCCGACCATCTTTTTGGCGGCAATGGCACCGTGCCCATCGGCCAGACCGTGGTGTTTGGTCGCGTGCCGGCGACGTAGCTCAATCCCAGCGTCGTGATATTCGTACGCAGATCGGTCTCGGCGCCATAGCCGGCGTCCATCAGGACTACACCGCGCGCAAGGCCGGCCTCACACGCCCAGCGCAGCTGCTCGAGCGCGATCTCCGGCTTGGTCTTGAAGCTGACCTCTTCAGGCACACCCGCCTTGCGCCGACGTTTGTGGTCCTGCGCCCAGTCTTGCGGCAAATACAGCTGATAGGCCACCGGCAGGCTTGCATAGTGATTGGCAACCGACAGCGACACCGAGACCTGACAATTGTCTTGCTTGCCAAGCTGGCCGCAATATTGCCGCGCCACCCCGACCGAGTGCCGCCCCTGTTTGGGAAAGCCGGTGTCGTCGATGATCCAGGCCTCAATCGGCCCGTGACGCTCGACCTCTGGCAGCACCATCTCGCGCACCTTGGCCAACACCCTCTCGTCCGACCACGCCGCATTGCCTACAAAATGCAAGAGCGATTGGTGCTGCGCCGCCGTTCGCTCAGGCGCCGTCACCGCCGCCATCGGCTCGACGCTCTTGCGCTCGCATGGCAGCATCAGGCCAACGCAATAGTCACGCAACGGTCCAGCACGGTCAGCATGGCCAATCACGCTTACAAGCCCATCGACATACCCCGCAAATCGCGATTCACTGTCGTCTGCTGCTCGGAGATCCATATCAACCCCCATCGGCTGATGTCTGAATCTCTTCCCTTACCAGAGTCGGGTCGCCTCTCGCGTGCGACTTTCTGACTCAGTAAGATTAGCGGCTTTTTTCGCTATTTCGGCGCGTTTCTCGGCTGAAAGGTTCTTGGCCCTCGTTCCCGCCCTTAAGACCCCCACGGCGTCCTAATGACACCGCAGCAGGGTCTTTGCCCTGCTCCTCAGGCGTCGGCGGCCTATCCTCAACCTGACCTGTGGCGATATCGATTATCAGCTTGCCTAGCTGGTTGGGATCGCGGGGGCGTTTGCGGTAGCCGGTCATCGGAAAAGGTAGTCGATCCACATTATAAACGCGGAAATCTGATCAGGATTTGCCAGTAAGAAGGCAGTTGTGCCTAGGGCCTGTCTTCAGTTAGGCGGGCTTTGCACGAGAACGGATCAGAATCAAACGCGGAACACCGTTCTATTTTGCAACGCCACCGGTACGTTGGGGATTCCCAAATCAGTTGTCGAGTGATTGATGCGAGGTCGGCTTTGCGGAGGGCCGACCCATGCAGCGCTTTGGATTGCGGGACGACCAATGGGAGCGGATCAAGAATTTTTTGCCCGGTCGTGAAGGCCATGTCGGCGGCAATGCAGTGGACAACCGGTTGTTCGTCGAAGCCGTTCTTTACAGGTATCGAACGGGAATCCCCTGGCGTGACCTGCCTGCGCGTTTCGGCGACTGGAAGATCGTGCACCAGCGCTTCAGTCGATGGACGAAGAGCGGCGTTTTCGAGCGTATTTTCAAGCTGTTGGCAAGCGATCACGACAACGAATACATGATGATCGATGCCACCATCGTGCGCGCTCATCAGCATAGCGCCGGCGCGCGAAAAAAACGGCCCGCAAGCGATCGGCCGATCGCGCGGTGGACTGACCACCAAAATTCACGCCCTCGTCGATGCCTTGGGCAATCCCGTCGCGTTGATGCTCACGCCAGGGCAAGCGCATGATCTTGCTTGCGCCGAACCGCTGATCGACAACGCCGATCCAGATGCATTGCTTGGCGACAAGGCGTACGACGCAGACCTATTCATCGACACCCTCACCCAGCGGGGAATCACTCCGGTCATCCCGCCCAAGGCCAACCGCAAGACTTCGCGAGCTTGCGATTTTGCGCTCTACTGCGAACGCAACTTTGTCGAACGGTTTTTCAATCAGCTCAAACACTTCCGTGCCATCGCCACACGTTATGACAAACTCGCCAGAAATTTTCTCGCCGGAGTGCAGTTGGCCGCCACTATGATCCTGCTCAACTGAAGACAGGCCCTAGTACCTCTGCACAGAGGTTTTGACCGGTTGAGTGTGGTTTATCGTAGGTCCGGCAGGTGTTTTGGATCAACGAGCAATTCGATGCTTCGAGCGATCCTGGGTTTCCTTCTGATGAAACTTTTTCGTTCGAGCGTTAACACCATTTGGTGAACCGAAGGTGGGCTGACGCGGAAATATTGCTGCATGTCAGTTTCGGCTGGCGGCCGGCGGTGCAGGCGCGTGTATGCGTAGATATAGGCCAGATACTGGCCTTGCTTTTCGGTGAAGCTTTGACCGCTGAGGCTGCGAGCGGCGCCTGATTTTTGATTCATTTGTCGACTCGTCCGGCTCTCCGACAAGGAGGCCGAGATGAATGTACGTTATCGGATCGAATTGAGCCAAGCCGAACGCTGTGAACTCACCGCGATGTTGAGCAAAGGCAAGCGAGCCGCCCGCAAGCTCAAGCGAGCCCAGATATTGCTGGCGGCCGATGCCGGCCGCAGCGATGAGGAGATTGCCCGCACCGTGGGGGTGGGCGGTTCCACCGTATACCGGACCAAGCGGCGCTTCGTGGAAGGCAATCTGGAACGGGCGCTGAGCGAGGATCAGCGTCCTGGGGCGGAGCGCAAGCTCACCGGCAAGGAAGAAGCCTTGCTCGTGGCAACGGCTTGCGCAAACCCTCCTGAGGGTCGCGCCCGCTGGACGCTGGAACTGCTGGCCGATGCCATGGTCAAGCTCACCGAGCATGAGAGCCTGTCGGGCGAGACGGTTCGCCGGCGGCTGGCCGAAAACGGTCTCAAGCCCTGGCGCAAGGATATGTGGTGCATTCCCCGGGTCGACGGCGAATATGTCGCTCGCATGGAAGACGTGCTCGACATCTATGCCGAAACGCCCGATCCCAAGCGGCCGGTGGTCTGCTTCGACGAGAGCCCAGTCCAGCTTATCGGTGAGGTGCGCCAGCCCGTCCCGGCCGAGCCGGGTCAACTCGAACGTTACGATTACGAGTACCGCCGCAACGGCACCGTCAATCTCTTCGTCTGCATCGACGTGCATCGGCCTTGGCGCAAGGTCAAGGTCACCGAGCGGCGGACGGCAGTAGACTACGCCCAATGCATGCGCGAACTCACCGATGTCCATTATCCCGATGCCGAATCCATCCGGGTTGTGCAGGACAACCTGTCGATCCACTCGGCTGGCGCCCTCTATGAGGCATTCGCGCCCGCCGAAGCTCGGCGCATCTTGCGTCGCCTGGAATTCCACTACACCCCCAAGCACGCCAGCTGGCTCAACATGGTCGAGATCGAGATAGGCGTGCTCCGCGGCCAGTGCCTGGACCGCAGGATCGACAACCCAAAGCGTCTCGTCAGTGAAATCGCCGCATGGGAACGACAACGAAACGCCGCCGGCGCCCGCATCAAATGGATGTTCACAACCGACAGAGCCCGCGCCAAAATGGGTCGCGCCTATCCCGACACATCCAAAGAGTCATAATCACTGTGTCGAGGTACTAGTACCGTTGAACCCAGCAACTTTCCCATATCAGCCTTCTCCGAATATGAAGGCATTATCACCGCATGGCTAGGATTGCCTTAATTCACCTGACCCACTACCCAAGCGCGGCAAAATTTTGTAAATATACATTTAAAATCAATTAGTTATTTGGAAGATGCCTACTCCAACTCTACCACCTGCCCTTCGCGCAAGGTCACCCGCCGGTCCATGCGGGAGGCCAACTCCATGTTGTGCGTGGCGATGATGGCGGCGAGGCCGGAGGCGCGCACCAACTGCGTCAAAGCCGCGAACACGTGGTCGGCGGTGTGCAGATCGAGATTTCCGGTCGGCTCATCGGCCAGCAGAATCCTCGGAGCATTGGCGACCGCGCGCGCAATCGCCACGCGTTGCTGTTCGCCGCCGGAGAGTTCCGCCGGCCGGTGGGTAAGCCGGTTTTGCATGCCGAGATAGCCGAGCAGCTCGACCGCGCGCTTTTTCGCCTCGCCACGCGAAAGCCCGCGGATCATCTGCGGCAGCAGCACGTTCTCCAGCGCGGTGAATTCCGGCAGCAGATGATGCGACTGGTAGACGAAGCCGATCTCGTTGCGGCGGATACGGGTGCGCTCGGCATCGGGCAGGATCGCGGTGGCGCGCCCGTCGATATAGACGTCGCCGTGGTCGGGATGCTCCAGCAGCCCGGCGATGTGCAGCAGCGTCGATTTGCCGGCGCCGGAGGGCGCCACCAGCGCCACCGACTGCCCGGGCCAGACCGCGAGCTCGGCGCCGTTGAGGATGTGCAGCGCTTCGTCGCCCTGTCGGTAGATGCGCTCGACCCCGTGCAGGAACAGGATCGGGATGTCCTCGCCCTGCGTCTGCACCACCTCGACGCCGGCGGCGATCGTTTCACTCATAGCGCAGCGCCTCCACCGGATCGAGGCGCGCCGCGCGCCAGGACGGATAGAGCGTGGCGAGGAACGACAGCACGAGCGCCATCACCACCACCGCACTGGTCTCAGCCGTGTCCATGTCGGCCGGCAGATGTGAGAGGAAATAGAGTTCCGGCGAGAACAGCTCGGTATTGGTGAGCCAGGACAAGAGCTGGCGGATCGTTTCGATATTCAGGCAGATCACCACGCCGAGCAAGAAGCCGACCAGCGTGCCGACCACGCCGATCGAGGCGCCGGTGATCAGGAACACGCGCATGATCGCGCCTTGCGTTGCGCCCATGGTGCGCAAGATGGCGATGTCCTGGCCTTTGTCCTTCACCAGCATGATCAGGCCGGACACGATATTGAGCGCGGCAACCAGCACGATCAGGGTCAGGATCAAGAACATCACGTTGCGTTCAACCTGCAGCGCATTGAAGAAGGTGGCGTTGCGTTGGCGCCAGTCGATCATGAAGATCGGTCGCTGCGCCGCGTCCTGCACGGTCTTGCGGTAGCTGTCGACGCGGTCTGGGTTGTCGGTATAGATCTCGATCGCGGTGACGTCGCCGGCGCGGTTGAAATAGGCCTGCGCTTCCTTCAGCGGCATGAACACGAAGGCGCTGTCGTATTCCGACATGCCGATCTCGAACACCGCGGCGATCTTGTAGACCTTGATGCGCGGCATGGTGCCCATCGGCGTCACCGCGCCGCGCGGCGCCACTAGCGTGATGTTGTCGCCCGAGCGCAGCGATAGCTGATCGGCGAGCCTCCGCCCAATCGCCACCCCCTGCCCTTCGTCGAATCCTTGCAGCGTGCCTTGCTTGATGTTGTTGGCGACCGAGGGCAGCTTCTCCAGGTCGGAGAGACGAATACCGCGGATCAGCACGCCGCCGGCGTTGAACGGAGAGGACGCTAGCGCCTGGCCCTCGACGATCGGCGCCGCGAGCTTGATGCCCGGCACCTTGTCGATGCGCGCGGCCACCTGTTCCCAGTCGGTGAGCGGCTTTTCCAGCGGTTGGATCAGCAGATGGCCGTTAAGGCCGAGAATCTTGTCGAGCAATTCGTGGCGGAAGCCGTTCATCACCGCCATCACGATGATGAGGGTGGCGACGCCCAGCATAATGCCGAGGAAGGAGAACCCGGCGATCACCGAGATGAATCCTTCCTTGCGCCGCGCCCGCAAGTAGCGCAGCGACAGCATCCATTCGAACGGCGAGAAGGGCCGCGTCCCTGAGGGCTCGGTCATTGTTTGCTGGTTCCCGTCACCGGATTTTCACACGATTCTGGCGGAAACAAGCCGGTTATCTCAGCCAAAACCCTTGGCCGCACACAGGATTATTGGCTGCTCCAGGCCGAAAGGCGCCAGGCATCAGCGCGACAGCAGATCGAGCGCGGCAGCCGGCGTCATCAATTCTTTACTGCCGCCAGCGCGCTTCTTCACCTCGACCTTGCCCTCGGCAACGCCACGCGGCCCGATCAGCACATGCCAGGGCAGGCCGATCAGGTCGGCGGTAGCAAATTTTCCTCCGGCCCGCTCGTCGCGATCGTCATAAAGCACCTCGACGCCTTTAAAGGTGAGCTCCTTGTAGAGTTGCTCGCAGGCCACGTCGGTGCCGGCATCGCCCTGCTTGAGATTGAGTATCGCCACCTTGAACGGCGCCACCGGCTCCGGCCAGATGATGCCGGCATCGTCGTGCGAAGCCTCGATGATGGCTGCAACCAGCCGACTCGGCCCGATGCCGTAGGAGCCCATGTGCACCGGCACCTCGCCGCCCGCGCCGGTGGCGACCACCGCCTTCATCGGCTCGGAATATTTGGTGCCGAAGTAGAAGATGTGCCCGACCTCGATGCCCCGCGCCGACACCTGCTTGTCGGCCGGCACTTTGGCGTAAGCCGCCGCATCGTGCATGTCGGACGTTGCGGCATATTGCGCGGTCCACTTGTCGACGATGCCCTGCAGGCCGGCGATGTCATCGAAGTTCACGTCGGCGGCGGGCACCGGCTGATCGAGATAGTCCTTGTGGCAGAACACTTCCGACTCGCCGGTCGAGGCGAGGATGATGAACTCGTGGGAAAGATTCCCGCCGATCGGCCCGGATTCCGCGCGCATCGGAATCGATTTCAAGCCCATGCGCGCGAACGTGCGCAGGTACGCGACGAACATCTTGTTGTAGGAATGCTGCGCACCGGCCTGATCGATGTCGAACGAATAGGCATCCTTCATCAGGAATTCGCGGCCGCGCATCAGCCCGAAGCGCGGGCGTACCTCGTCGCGGAATTTCCACTGGATGTGATAGAGATTGAGCGGCAAATCCTTGTAAGAGCGCACATAGGCGCGAAAGATCTCGGTGATCATCTCCTCGTTGGTCGGCCCATAGAGCATCTCGCGCTCGTGCCGGTCCTGGATGCGCAGCATCTCCTTGCCGTAGGCGTCGTAGCGCCCGCTCTCACGCCACAAGTCGGCCGATTGGATGGTCGGCATCAGCAGTTCGATGGCGCCGGAGCGGTTCTGCTCCTCGCGCACGATCTGCTCGATCTTCTTCAGCACACGCAAGCCGAGCGGCAGGAAGGCGTAGATGCCGGCCGCCTCCTGCCGCATCATGCCGGCGCGCAGCATCAGCCGGTGCGAGACGATCTCCGCCTCTTTCGGCGTTTCACGCAAAATCGGCAGGAAGAAGCGGGACAGGCGCATTGCGGGTGGCTCGGAATTGAGGATGTTGGACGCCCGAGTGAAAGCGGATCGGCCGCAAAAACACAAGGGCCACAAGGGGGATAACGCCGGATCGGGAATAAATCGTCCGCTTGGGCGTTATCGGTTATGGTGGACATAGACGGATTGGGGACAGAACCTCGTATGCGCGGTTTGGCCAAGCAGCTCGTGAGCTGGGTGGCGATCTATGCGGTCGCCCTGCACGTTATCCTGCTCGGCCTGGTGCCGATCGCGGCCAACGGGGACACCGTTAATCCGTTCTTGGTCATCTGCCACAGCGTCGCGCCGGCCGGCGAGGAAGCGCCGGGCAAGCCCGATCTGATGCCGGGCCACGCCTGCGAACATTGCAATCTGTGCGGCGCCGCGACGCCGCCCGAGCCTGCCGTCGTGCTCATCGGCAATCTCCTGCCGACGCGCCTGCTGCACGTCCTGCGTCCGGCATCGCACGCGCCGACGGCCGGCGTCGCCTTCCGCCCCCATCTCGCCCGAGGTCCTCCGCGCTTCGCCTGATATGCGGCCGCTCATTCGCGGCCACGATTCATCCATGTCTTAAGCGAAATCGGAGTGACCCATGTCCAACCGCTATCTCTATGCGGCCTTTTGCGGTGCCGCGGCCGCGCTCGTGACGGCTGCCGCGCGCAGCCACGAGATCGTCGGCAACCGCATGTTTCCGGCCACGCTCGCCATCGACGATCCCGGCGTCGCCGACGAACTATCGCTACCGACCATCGCGATGTTCAAGACCGGCGACATTCCTCCGGTGAAGGAACTCGATATTTCCGGCGAATATTCCAAGCTGATCACCGAGGACTTCGCCGCCTCCTTTTCGCCTACCTGGACGCATCTCTATGCGCCGGGCGGGCCTCGCATGACCGGCGCCAGCGGCTTCCAGAACATCGAGACCACGTTCAAGTACCGCGTATTCAAGAACGAAGAGCATGAATTCGTCGCCTCGGTCGGCCTCAATATCGAATGGGGCGGCAGCGGCGCCCAGGACGTCGGCGCCGACCGCTTCACCACCTACACACCGCTGTTTTATTTCGGCAAAGGCTTCGGCGATCTGCCCGCGAGCATGAACTGGGCGCGGCCGTTCGCGCTGACCGGCCAGCTCGGCTACGCCATCCCGAGCACGAATGCGACGGTTACCGTCGACCCCGATACCGGCGACCTCGACGCCGAGTTCAATCCGCGCGTCCTGGTCTGGGGCGCCTCGCTGCAATACAGCCTGCCCTATATGAAATCTGTCGTGGCCGATATCGGCCTGCCAGATTTCGTCAACCATCTGATCCCGCTGGTCGAAGCAAACTTGCAGACGCCGGTAAGCAATACGTTGAGTTCGGGCACGGTGACTACCGGCACCATCAATCCCGGCGTGATCTGGGTCGGGAAATACTATCAGGTCGGCGTCGAGGCGATGATCCCGGTCAACCGTCAGAGCGGAAGCAATGTCGGTGCTATCGCGCAGATCCACTTTTACCTCGACGACATCTTCCCCAATTCCATCGGACGGCCGATTTTCGGCAGCAGCATCGCTTCGGGGAGGCCGACGTTCGGCAATCACCCATGAAACACTCATTCAAAATCGCCATCGTCCTGACCGCAATTCTGCTTCCCGCCGCCGCGCAGGCGCACGCCTTGCTCGACCACGCCAACCCACGAGTCGGCAGCACGGTCGCCGCCGCACCGAAGGAACTGTTGCTGTGGTTCACCGAAAAGCTGGAGCCGGCATTTTCCACCGTCGAGGTGCGCAACGCGCAAGGCGCGGTGGTAAGCGGTAAGGCGCAAGTCGCGCGGGGCGACGGCACCGAACTGCGCGTGCCGCTCAAGGCACTGCCGCCCGGGACTTATCTGGTGAGCTGGCGTGTTCTATCGGTGGACACCCACCGCACGCAGGGCAGTTTCACTTTCCGCGTCGGGCCGTAAGGATCATACGCGCGTGATCGATCCGCTCATCCTGTTCCGCGTCGTCCATATCGCCGCCACGGTGCTCGCGAGCGGCACGGTCGCGTTCATCGTGCTGGTGGCCGAACCGGCCGCCGGCCCGGCGCTGGCGGATTTTTCAGCGTTGCGCCGCCGCCTGACCTGGATCGTATGGATCGCGCTCGTGGTCGCTGTGCTATCCGAGGCGCTCTGGCTGGTGTGGCTGTCCGCCGACATCTATGGCGCCCCGATCATCGCGGTCTGCCTGCACGGCGGCGTCTGGACGGTGCTCACTGATACCCGCTTCGGCTTAGTATCCACCGTGCGGCTTGCTCTTGGGGTTTTGCTGGCCGTGCTCATCCCGTGGCCGGCCACGCGCCTGCTGCAAAGTGTCGCAGCGGCCGGCCTGATCGTCCTCATTGCCCTGGTCGGCCATGCCGGGGCGACACCAGGGACCGCGGGTGAGATCCATCTGGCGTCCGACACGGTGCATCTGCTGGCGGCCGGCGTCTGGCTGGGCGGTTTGCCGGCGCTGGCCATGCTGCTGGGGCGCGCCCGCCATGCCGCCGACCCAATATGGCGCAGGTTTGCGGTCAGCGCGACCCGGCGCTTTTCCTGGCTCGGGATTGTTTGCGTGGCGGCGCTTATCGCGACCGGCATTATCAATAGCTGGAACCTATTGGGCGGCCCGCGTGACCTGGTGACAACCGATTATGGCCGGCTATTGCTGCTCAAGATCGCCCTGTTCGTCGCTATGGTCGGCATTGCCACCGCCAACCGGTTCCACTTCACCCGGCTTTTGCCCGACGCCGGCGCGCTGCGCGCGCTGAAACGCAACAGTCTGGCCGAAACCGGGCTTGGACTTGGCGTGCTGTTATTCGTGGGCGCGCTCGGCACCCTGTCGCCGAGCGGCCATGCCCACAGCACCAACACCGACGTCCCGCCCGATGCCGCGTTCGCCCATATCCATACCAGCGAGGCCATGGCCGAAGTAACGATCGAACCGGGCCATATAGGCACAGCCAATGCGCTCATTCGCGTTTTGCGCGAGGATTTCTCTGAGTACCCGGCAAAGTCGGTCGAGCTTACCCTCGATCCGCCGGCCGCGGCACCGAAGATCGCGCGCGCGGCGGCGCATTTGCCGGACGGGAACTGGCAGGTTAATGCCCTCGATCTGACCCAGCCCGGAGTCTGGACCGTGCGGGTGATCATCCCGACCGAAGGCGGTCGACGGATCGTGCTCGACGCGCCGATCGTGATCGAGCGCTGACGGAATCGTGGTGACAGCGAGGCGACGATCGGTTAGCGTTCTCAATCCGTAAGATTGGAGAGGCCGGCACGCTAAGCCGGCCCCAAGCTGCGGTCCAAGTCTTGGGAGGGAAGCAAGTCCTTGGCGCGGAAAACGCCGCCGCCTCGATAACGCCAACAAAAACGCGAGGGAGAATGGACTTCTTATGCGACGAGCAGGGCACCGTGCCCTGCTCTTTTTTTGTGTCCCTAGGCTCCCGATCAACCGGCCGCGTCAGGAATGCGGCGGATTGGCAATCTGCTTCAGGAATGCGATCGGGATCAGATCGAATACATAGATCGCGTAGAGAACCCCAAACACGACGCTCGCGGTCACAGTCGTGTAGACGAGCTTCATCCAGATCCGATGCACCGCCGGCGCGCCCGGGTCGGTACCGGGCGTCACTTCGCCGCTCTCCTCCTGGCTGCGCACGCCCCAGGGCAACACGGCGAACAGCACCACCCACCAAATAATGAAATAGATCGCGATGACGGTGCCGATCTGCATGACCTAGTCCTGACGCATGATGTTGTCCGAAAACCGCTTCCCACTTTTCGGGATCATGCGCTACGCCTGCTCGAGTTCGACCAGGGTGCCGCAGAAATCCTTCGGATGCAGGAACAGCACCGGCTTGCCATGGGCGCCGATCTTCGGTTCGCCGTCGCCCAGCACGCGCGCCCCTTGCGCCTTCAAGGCGTCGCGCGCAGCCCGGATGTCGGGCACCTCGTAGCAGACGTGATGGATGCCGCCGTCGGGATTTCGCTCCAGAAACTTGGCGATCGGCGAATTGTCGCCGAGCGGCTCCAAAAGCTCGATCTTGGTGTTGGGAAGCGTGATGAACACGGTGGTGACGCCGTGCGCCGGCTGCGCCACCTGCCCGGAAACCTCCGCGCCGAGCGTGTCGCGGTAGACCTGTGTCGCCTTGGCGATGTCCTTCACCGCGACGGCGACGTGATTGAGACGACCGATCATGAACTTCCTCGCATAACTCCGGCGACAGCCATCATACCGTCAACACGTGCACATGGCACATCGGCTTTTTGCCCCAGCGCTCTGCCACCGCCGCACGCACCGCGCGACGGACGGCCTCCGCCACCGCGTCGGGATCGCGGCGGCGCCCGCGCGGCAGCGATTGAATCGTCTCGATCACCGCGTCATTGACCGCCTCGTGCATGAGGCCGCCGTCGCGGTCGCGTTCCGGAATGCCGATCAGGTCGAGCGACGGATCGTCGATGAGTTCGCCCTTGTCGGTGAGCGCGAGTGCGACCGATACCGCGCCGGCAAAACTCAAGCGCTTGCGGTCGGCGACCGTGCGCGAGTCGGCCTCGACCACCAGCGAGCCGTCCTTGTAGAGCCGCCCGCACGGCACCTCGTCGATGATGCCGGGCGAGGGCGACAGCCGCACCAGATCGCCGTTGCGGCACTGCACGACGTCCTTGACGCCGCAGCGACGGGCAAGCGCGGCGTGCTCGGACAGATGCAACGCCTCGCCGTGCACGGGGATCAGTATCTTCGGCTTGACCCATCCGATCAATTCTTCGAGCTCGGCTCGGCGCGGATGCCCCGACACATGCACCATGTGGGTGCGATCGGTGATCACCGTGATGCCCTGGTCGATCAGGCCGTTCATGACGCGCCCGACCTCCCGCTCATTGCCGGGAATGGTACGGGCGGAAAATATCACGGTATCGCCGCGCGACAGCGTGACGTCCGGATGCTGATCCTCGGCGATGCGCGAGAGCGCCGCGCGCGGCTCGCCCTGGCTGCCGGTGCAAAGCGCGACCACTTTGTTGGGCGGTAGATAGCCATAGGCATCGGCCGCGCGCAGATCCTGTACGCCCTCCAGATAGCCGGTTTCGCGCGCGACCTGGATGACGCGCTCCATGGCGCGGCCGACCACCACCACCTCGCGGTCGGCGGCGCGGGCGGCGTCGATCACCGCGCGCAGGCGCGCCACGTTGGAAGCGAAGGTGGTCACCGCTACGCGGCCGCGCGCATTCTTCACGAGCTCGGCGATGGTTTTCGCAACGTCCTTTTCCGAGGGCGAGCGGCCGTCGCGCACCGCATTGGTGGAATCCCCGACAATGGCGAGACAGCCCTCCTCGCCGAGCGCCCGCAGCTTCTTCTCGTCGGTGACGTCGCCCAGGATCGGGGTCAGATCGATCTTCCAGTCGCCGGTGTGCAACACCGCGCCGGCCAACGTGCGGATGATCAGCGCGTTCAACTCCGGAATGGAATGCGCCATCGAAACCAGTTCGACGTCGAACGGCCCGACCTTGAAGCGGCTGCCGAGCGGCACCACGATGACCGGAATCTCCGGCGCTCCCGGTTCGCTCGCGCGCTTGGCCGCCAGCAACGCGGCGGTGAACGGCGTGGCAAAGATCGGGACCTTCAGTTTCGGCCACAGATCGAGGATCGCACCATAATGATCCTCATGCGCGTGAGTGAGCACCAGGCCGGTGAGATTTTTCCTTTCCGCGACCAGATAACGGATATCGGGAAAAATTAGATCGATGCCGGGCAAGTGCTCTTCCGAGGCAAATGACACGCCGAGGTCCACGGCGAGCCATTGGCGGCGGCGCTCGGGGCCCAGCCCATAGATCGATAGGTTCATGCCGATCTCGCCGACGCCGCCAAGCGGCGCGAACACCAGCTCCTGTGCAGGCCCGGCCATGATCAGCCTCCCGGCAGCGGATCATGGCGACCCGCACGCAACGTCAGGGGAAACACATCGCCCGCGGAAATCTCTTCGCGCGTGCCGTCGGGCAGGTCCAGAAGCAGCCGTCCGGTCTCGTCAAGGCCGGCGAACCGGCCGGCCCGCTCGCTCGCCCGATCGCTAACGCGGACCGCTGCCCCGATTGCCTGTGCGGCAACTAGCCAGTCGCGGCGGATGACGGAAAAGCCGTCGCCCCGGTCCCATTGCGCGACCCGGGTGAGCATTGCGGCGGACAGGATCGCGATCAGACTTTGCGGGGTGGCCGCGCTGCCGTGCGCGTGCAGGTCGGTCGCCGGAAACGCTGCCGCCGGCGGATGGCTGGCGCAATTGACGCCGATGCCGATGACGACCGCCGCCGGCTCGCCACGGGTCACCTCTCCCTCGATCAGGATTCCGGCAACTTTCTCACCCGCCAGCAGCACATCATTCGGCCATTTGAAGGTCAGTCGCGGCGCCAGTGCGGGCGTCTCGCGCGCGATGGCATCACGCACCGCGAGCGCCGCGACGAAAGACAATTGCGGGGCAAGCTCGGTGGGGGCCGGATCGACCAGCAGGAGGCTGGCATAGAGATTGCCGGGCTCAGACACCCAGGTCCGCCCGCGCCGGCCGCGCCCGGCGCTCTGGCTTTGCGCCGTGATCCACAGCGGCCCGCGCTCGCCCGCGCGCGCAAGCGACAGCGCCTCGGCGTTGGTTGACCCGAGTGTTTCGTAAGCTATGTGCCGGACCCCCGCCAGGCCCGTGGCTTCGCGGTGCATTCAAAAGAGTGATTTCGCCGCGACGGTCGCCGCGTCCAGGATCGGTGCGGGATAGGCGAAGAACAGCATAACGAGTCAGACCGGACACGCAGAGCACCAGCCGCAGCAGCCCCGGCATGCTCTCGAAGCCCTTCACCGGCTCGTCGAAATACATGATCTTCACGATCGTCAGATAGTAGAAGGCGCCCACCACGCTGCTCAGCACGCCGATCACCGCCAGCGTATAGAGCCCGGCCTTGATGGCCGCGAGGAACACATAGAACTTGGCGAAGAAGCCGGCGAGCGGCGGAATGCCGGCGAGCGAGAACAGCAGCATGGCCAGGAAGAACGCCATGGTCGGATGGGTGCGCGCGAGCCCGGCGAGATCGCGGATATTTTCCACATACACGCCGTCGCGCCGCATGCTCAGGATCACCGCGAAGGTGCCGAGCGTCATCGCCACATAAATCGACATGTAGACCAGCACGCCCTGCACGCCTTCCTGCGTTCCGGCGGCGAGGCCCACAAGCGCGAAGCCCATATGGCCGATCGAGGAATAGGCCATCAGCCGTTTGATGTTGCGCTGGCCGATGGCGGCGAAGGCGCCGAGCACCATCGAGGCGATCGAGACGAACACCACGATCTGCTGCCACTCGTGCGTGATGCCGGGAAACGCGACCGTGGTCGCGCGCACGAAGATGGCGATGCCGGCGACTTTCGGCGCGGCGGCGAAGAAGGCGGTCACCGGCGTCGGCGCGCCTTCATAGACGTCGGGCGTCCACATATGGAACGGCACCGCCGAAATCTTGAAGCAGAAGCCGACGAACATGAACACCAGGCCGAAGATCAGGCCGATATTGGCGCCCTGCCCGGTCGCCTTGGCGATCCCGGCGAAATTAATGGTGCCGGTGAAACCGTAGATCAGCGACGCGCCGTATAGCAGCATGCCGGACGACAGCGCGCCGAGCACGAAATATTTCAATCCGGCTTCGGTCGAGCGCACATTGTCGCGATTCGAGGCGGCCACCACGTAGAGCGGCAGGCTCATCATCTCGAGCCCGAGATAGAGCGCGATCAGGTCGTTCGCGGAAATCAGCAGCAGCATGCCGAGCGTCGAGAGCAGGAACAGCACGCCGTATTCGAATTTCTGCTGCTTCTCGAGCGTGAGCCAGTTGAGCGACAGCATCAGCGCGCCGCCCGAGCCGGCGAGCGCCAACAGCTTGAGGAAGCGCGCATAA
The DNA here is from genome assembly GCA_963739075.1 of uncultured Alphaproteobacteria bacterium. Taxonomy (GTDB): domain Bacteria; phylum Pseudomonadota; class Alphaproteobacteria; order Rhizobiales; family Xanthobacteraceae; genus Pseudolabrys. The sequence goes on from CAVTZC010000011.1 coordinate 312,714, forward strand.
TCGTCGACGACCAGGCTGCCGCCGAAGAGTTCGTAGCGGCCGGGCGGCATCATCACCACGGCAAACGCCGCCAGCGCCAGCACGCCGACGCAAAAGCCGTTCACGATCCGCGAGCTGCGTTCGCTCTGAAACGCGCTGACGCCGGCCATCAGCATCACGATGGCGCCGATCGCCAGCACGCCCTCCGGCAGGATCGGCATGAGGCCTTGCATCTGCAACAACTGGTTCATCGGGCGGCGCTCACTGGAATCATCTCGGCCCGCTCCATTTTGATGGAGACAGAACCCGTCGTTGCGTCTTTGACCGGCACATTGGCCGCGGCCATCGAGTGCTTATAGTTGTCGAGCAGTTGGGCGACCGAAGCCGCCGACATATCGAGCACCGGCTTCGGCGTCACCCCGAACAGAATGGTAAGCGCCACCAGCGGGGTGAAGATCAGGATTTCGCGCCAGCCCATATCCTTGATCCCGACCAGCGCCGGCTTCAGGTTTCCGAAGATCATCTTGCGGTAGAGCCACAGGGCGTAGGCCGCCGACAGAATGACGCCGAGCGTGGCGAAGGTCGCGACCGCGTTATTGGCCTTGAACGTGCCGATCAGCGACAGGAATTCGCCGACGAAACCGGAGGTGCCGGGCAGCCCGACATTGGCGAGCGTGAACACCATAAACACCGCGGCGAACACTGGCATGCGGTTCACGAGCCCGCCGTAGAAGGCGATCTCTCGCGTGTGCATGCGGTCGTAGACGACGCCGACACACAAAAACAGCGCGCCCGAGACGATGCCGTGCGAAATCATCTGGAAGATGCCGCCGGCGACGCCCTGCGGCGTCAACGCGAAGATACCCATGGTGACGAAGCCCATGTGCGCGACCGAGGAATAGGCGATCAGCTTCTTCACGTCCTCCTGCATCAGCGCGACCAGCGAGGTGTAGATGATGGCGACCACCGATAGCGTGAAGATCAGCGGCGCGTAGTCATGACTCGCCGCCGGGAACATCGGCAGCGAGAACCGCAGGAAACCGTAGCCGCCCATCTTCAACAGGATGGCGGCGAGAATGACCGAGCCCGCGGTCGGCGCCTCGACGTGCGCGTCGGGCAGCCAGGTATGCACCGGCCACATCGGCAGCTTGACCGCGAACGAGGCAAAGAAGGCGAGCCACGCCCATTTCTGCAAGCCAAGCGGGAAGCCGTGATGCAAGAGCGTCACAATGTCGGTGGTGCCCGCTTCCCAGTACATCGCCATGATGGCGAGCAGCATCAGCACCGAGCCGAGCAGCGTGTAGAGGAAGAACTTGAAGCTGGCATAGACGCGGCGCGGGCCGCCCCAGACGCCGATGATCAGGAACATCGGGATCAGGCCGCCCTCGAAGAACAAATAGAACAGCACCAGATCGAGCGCCGAGAAGGTGCCGACCATGAGCGTTTCCAGCACCAGGAACGCGATCATGTATTCCTTCACGCGCTTCTGGATCGAGGTCCAGCTCGCCAGGATACAGATCGGCATCAGCGCGGTGGTGAGGATCACGAACGGCAGCGAAATGCCGTCCACGCCCATTTGATAGGAGGCGATGCCGAGCCAGGGATGCTTTTCGACGAACTGGAATTCCGGCGAGGTCGCATCGAAGCGCCACACCATCACTAGCGAGATCGCGAAGGTGACCACCGTCGTCCACAACGCCACCCAGCGCGCGGTGCCCTTGGCGAGCGCTTCGTTGCCGCGCACCGCCAGCACGATGAACAGCGCGCCGAGCAGCGGCAGGAACGTAACGACGGAGAGGATCGGCCAATTCATAGCATTTTCCTATGCATGATCATTTCCGAAAATCGGTTCCCATTTTCGGAATCATGCTAGTGCACCGCGAACATGAACCAGGTGATGAAGATCGCCGCGCCGATCAGCATGGCGAAGGCGTAGTGGTAGAGATAGCCGGTCTGCAGCCGCATCACGTTGCGGGTAACGTCGAGCACGCGGGCCGAGACGCCGTCGGGGCCAAAGCCGTCGATCAGCCAGCCGTCGCCGCCCTTCCACAAGCTGCGCCCGAGCCACTTTATCGGACGCACGAAAATGAACTCGTAAATCTCGTCGAAGTACCATTTGTTGAGCAGGAACTTGTAGAGCACCTCGTGCTGGCGCGCGAGTTCGACCGGGATGTCCGGCCGGCGGATATAGAAGTGCCAGGCGACAACGAAGCCGAGCGCCATCATCACCGTCGGCAGAATGCCGATCATGAGCGGCACGTGATGCATGTCTTCGAGGACGCTGTTGCCTTTGCCGAAGGTGAGCGACTCGCGGAAGAAGCCCTCGACGCCGTGGCCGGCAAAAATCTCCTTGAACGGCAGCCCGGCCATGATCGAGCCGAAGGCGAGGAACCCGAGCGGGATCAGCATCACCATCGGGCTCTCATGAGCGTCCTTCCAGTGCTTGCGGTCGTGCGGCTCGCCGTGGAAGGTCTTGAAGATCAACCGCCATGAATAGAACGAGGTGAGCAGCGCGGCGCCGACCGTGCAAATGAAGCCGTACAGCGCCATCGGGCTCTTGGCGACGAAAGCCGCTTCGATGATCGCATCCTTGGAGAAATAGCCGGCCGTGAGCGGGAAGCCGGTGAGTGCCAGCGTGCCGATGATCATCACGATATAGGTGTACGGGATACGGTCCTTCAAACCGCCCATGTGGCGGATGTCCTGCTCGTGATGCATGGCGAGGATTACCGCGCCGGAGCCAAGGAACAGGAGCGCCTTGAAGAAGGCATGGGTGAACAAGTGGAACATGCCGACCGAATAGGCGCCGCAGCCCATGGCGACGAACATGTAGCCGAGCTGCGAGCAGGTCGAATAGGCGATGATGCGCTTGATGTCGTTCTGCACCAGGCCAACAGTCGCGGCGAACATGGCCGTGGTGGCGCCGATGAAGATGACGAAACTCTGCGCGTTGGGCGCGAGCTCAAACAGCGGCGACAGCCGCGCCACCATGAACACCCCGGCGGTCACCATGGTGGCGGCGTGGATCAGCGCCGAGACCGGCGTCGGGCCCTCCATGGCGTCGGGCAGCCAGGTGTGCAACAGGAACTGCGCCGACTTGCCCATGGCGCCCATGAACAGCATCAGGCAGATGAGCGTGAGCGCATCGGGGTGCCAGCCGAAGAACGGAATGGTTTTGCCGACCAGCGTCGGCGCCTGCGCGAAGATGGTGTCGAAATCGATCGCACCGATCATCGCAAACAGCGCGAAGATGCCGAGCGCGAAGCCAAAATCGCCGACCCGGTTGACCACAAAGGCTTTAATCGCCGCCGCGTTGGCTTCCGGCTTGTGATACCAGAAGCCGATCAGCAGATAGCTCGCGAGACCGACGCCTTCCCAACCGAAGAACATTTGTACCAGATTGTCCGCGGTCACCAGCATCAACATGAAGAACGTGAAGATCGACAGGTACGCGAAGAAACGCGGCCGGTACGGGTCCTCCGCCATGTAGCCGATCGAATAAAGGTGCACGAAGGCCGATATCGTATTCACCACCACCAGCATCACCGCGGTAAGCGTGTCGATGCGCAGCGCCCAGTCGATCTTCAGGTCGCCGGACAGGATCCAGGTGAACACCGGCACGTGTTCATCATGATGGCCGAAGCCGACCTGCACGAAGGCGATCCACGACAGGATCATGGAGATCAGCAGCAGCGTGGTGGTGATCAATTCGGCCGTGCGCGATCCGGCGGCGGCCGGCCCGGCCGCATGGGCATGGTGGGCGTCATGGGCATGCGCGGCGTGCGCGTACTCGGCATGCGCGCCGTGATCGGACGCGGTCGCCCCCTCCTCCAGGCCCGGCGGCGGACCCTCGCCGGGGCAGCGCGCCCGCGCGCCCACAAGCGCAATCAGCCCGGCCAGAATGGCGCCGAGCAAGGGTAAGAAGACGATGGCCTGGTACATCTAAATTATCAGCCCTTCATCAGATTGATGTCTTCGACCGCGATCGAGCCGCGGTTGCGGTAATAGACGACGAGGATGGCGAGCCCGATGGCGGCTTCCGCCGCCGCCACCGTGAGCACCAAGAGCGCGTAGATCTGGCCGACGATGTCGCCGAGATAGCTGGAGAAGGCGACCAGATTGATGTTGACCGCCAACAAGATCAGCTCGATCGACATCAGGATGATGATTACGTTCTTGCGGTTGAGGAAGATGCCGAAAATCCCGAGCGTGAACAGGATGGCGGCAACCGAGAGATAATGGCCGAGCCCGATGGTCATGTGTTGCTCCCCAGGCCCTGCCCGGACCGAACCTTGAGCACTTCCATCGCGGTCGCCGGCGTCCGCGCATTTTGCTCAGAGATGTTCTGCCGGCGCACGCGCACCCGGTGCTGCAGCGTGAGCACGATGGCGCCCACCATGGCGACCAGCAGGATCATGCCGGCGGCTTCGAAGAAATAGACGTAGCGGGTGTAGAGCACGAGACCGATCACCTCGATGTTCGACATCTTGGCCGCAATCGGCGCGGTGATCGCCTGCGGAACGCCGGGTCCGATCGCCCAGAAGCCGACAACGAGGAAAAGCTCGGTAAAGAAAATGCCGCCGATCAGCATGCCGATCGGTAGATATTGCAGCGCGCCCTGCTTGAGCTCGGCGAAGTCGACGTCGAGCATCATCACCACAAAGAGGAACAGCACGGCGACCGCGCCGACATAAACCACGATCAGGATCATGGCGAGGAATTCGGCGCCCAGCATCACGAACAAGCCGGCCGCGTTGACGAAGGTGAGGATGAGATAGAGCACCGAATGCACCGGGTTCTTCGCCGCGATCACCATGAAGGCGCTCGCCACGCAAAGGCCGGCAAACAGATAGAAGAACAACGCGGCGACAATCATCGTCTCACCTGCAAATCTTCATCGATAAGGCGCGTCGAGCGCCATGTTCTTGGCGATCTCGCGCTCCCAGCGATCACCGTTCGCGAGCAGCCGCTCCTTGTCGTAGTAAAGTTCCTCGCGCGTCTCGGTGGCGTATTCGAAATTCGGTCCCTCGACGATGGCGTCGACCGGACAGGCTTCCTGGCACAGCCCGCAATAGATGCATTTCACCATGTCGATGTCGTAGCGCGTGGTGCGCCGCGTGCCGTCGTTGCGGCGCGGACCCGCTTCGATGGTGATCGCCTGCGCCGGGCAGATCGCCTCGCACAACTTGCAGGCGATGCAGCGTTCCTCGCCGTTGGGATAGCGGCGCTGCGCGTGCTCGCCGCGGAAGCGCGGCGAGAGCGGCCCCTTCTCATGCGGATAGTCAAGCGTCGCCTTGGGCCCGAAGAAATAGCGCAGGCCGAGGATCGTGGCGGTCACGAACTCCATCAGGAACAGGCCTTTGGCTGCGCGGTCCAGTCTCATCGCATCCTCACTTTGGCGCCGCTACGCCGTACTGGAGCACGAAGGCGACGATCGCCACCATGGCCAGCGACATCGGCAGGAACACCTTCCAGCCAAGCCGCATCAACTGGTCGTAGCGGTAGCGCGGCACGATCGACTTCACCATGGCGAACATGAAGAACAGCATCAGCGCCTTGAGCACGAACCAGATGACGCCCGGCACCCAGGTGAACGGTGGCACGGCGATCGGCGGCAGCCAGCCGCCCAGGAAGAAGATGGTGCCCATGGCGCACATGGTGCAGATCGCCACGTATTCGCCAAGCATGAACAGTACGTAGGGCGTCGAGCCGTACTCCACCATGAAGCCGGCGACGATTTCCGATTCCGCTTCGGCCAGATCGAACGGCGGCCGGTTGGTCTCCGCCAGCGCCGAAACGAAAAAGACGATGAACATCGGGAATAGCGGCAGCCAGTACCAGTTCAGGAAGCCGAGCCAAGGCAGGCCGACCAGGTTCGCCAGCCCGCTCTGCTGCGCGGTGACGATGACGGTGAGATTGAGCGAGCCCGCGCACAGCAGCACGGTGATGATGACGAAGCCGATGGAGACTTCGTAGGACACCATCTGCGCCGCCGCGCGCAGCGCCGACAGGAACGGATATTTCGAATTCGACGCCCAGCCCGCCATGATGATGCCGTAGACCATGAGCGAGGAGATGGCGAAGATGTACAAGACGCCGACATTGATGTCGGCGATCGCCCAGCCGACATTGACCGGGATCACCGCCCAGGCGGCCAGCGCCAGCACGGTCGAGACCAGCGGCGCCAGCAGGAACACGCCCTTGTTGGCGCCGGCCGGGATCGTTGGCTCCTTGAGCGCGAACTTAAGCATGTCCGCAAAGGACTGGAACAGGCCCCAGGGCCCGACCACGTTCGGGCCGCGCCGCATCTGCACCGCCGCCCAAATCTTGCGATCGGCGTAAATGACATAGGCGACGGCGACCAGCAGGAACACGAGCAGCAGCACGCATTCCGCCAGGATGATCACGGCCGGCCAGACATAGGTGAAGAAGAATTCGGTCAGGTCCATGGCCGCTACTCCGCCGCCGTTTTGGCGGCCGCGTTGGCCAGGGCCGAACACTCGGCCATGGTCGCGGAGGCGCGCGCGATCGGATTGGTGAGATAGAAGTCGCCGATCGATGAGTGCAGCGGCGTCTTGTCCGCCGTGGCGCCAAGCTTGGCGAGCTTTTGGATATCGGCGGGATTGCCGGCCGCGATCTGGTCGAGACGCTTGAAATGCGGATGCGCGGCGAACAGCGCCTGCCGCAATTGCGGCAAGGAATCGTACGGCAGCGTGTGGTCGAGCACGCCGGACAGCGCACGCAGGATCGCCCAATCCTCACGCGCGTCGCCGGGCGGGAACGCGGCGCGGTTGGCCATCTGCACGCGGCCTTCGGTGTTGACGAAGAGCGCCGATTTTTCCGGGTAGGCGGCGCCGGGCAGGATCACGTCGGCGCGATGGGCGCCGCGATCGCCATGGGTGCCGATATAGACCACGAACGGCCCGGGCGAGACCTCGATCTCATCGGCGCCGAGCAGGAACAGCACGTCGACGCCGCCCTCCGCCATATGCGCGGCATCGAGGCCGCCGGCGCCCGGCACAAGCCCGAGGTCGAGCGCCCCGACGCGCGAGGCCGCGCCGTGCAGCACGGAAAAGCCATTCCAGCCGTCCTTGAGCGCGCCGAACTCGATCGCCGTCTTGGCTGCGAGCGCCGCGATGGCCGCGCCGTCCAGGCGCGCCAAGGCGCCCGCGCCGACCAGAACGAGCGGACGCGTCGCCGCCTTCAGCGCTTCGGCGAACTTGCTCTTACCGAGATTGGCCAGACTTTCGGCGCCGGCGCCGAGATAATCGTATTGGTAGGTCAGGTCGGCCTTTTCGCCGATCAGCCCGATCGGGAAATTGCCGGCGCGCCAGCGCTTGCGGATGCGGGCATTGAGCACCGCCGCTTCGCGCCGCGGATTGGAGCCGATAATCAGCAGCGCATCCGCGTTCTCGATGCCGGCAATGGTCGCGTTGAACAGATAGCTGGCGCGGCCCCAGGCCGGATCGAGCGCCGCGCCGTCCTGCCGCGCGTCGATATTGGCGCTGCCCAGGCGGCCCATCAGATCCTTGAGCGCGTACATCTCTTCGACGCCCGCCAGATCGCCAACGATGGCGCCGATGCGTTTTCCGCCAGCCGTCTTCACCTTGGCGGCGATGGCAGCGAAGGCTTCTTTCCACGACGCCGCCCGCAAGCGGCCGTTCTCGCGCACATAAGGCTGATCGAGCCGCTGCGTACGCAGCCCGTCCACCACGTGGCGGGTCTTGTCGGAAATCCACTCCTCGTTCACGGCGTCATTGGTGCGCGGCAGGACGCGCATCACCTCGCGTCCGCGCGTGTCGATGCGGATCGCCGAGCCGAGCGCGTCCATGACGTCGACCGACTGCGTCTTGTTGAGCTCCCACGGCCGCGCCGCGAACGCGTAAGGCTTGGAGGTGAGCGCGCCGACCGGGCAGAGATCGACCACGTTGCTCTGCAGCTCCGAGGTCATCGCCTGCTCGAGATAGGTGGTGATCTCCATGTCCTCGCCGCGGCCGATGGCGCCCAGTTCCGGCACGCCGGCGACCTCGGTAGTGAAGCGGATGCAGCGCGTGCAGTGGATGCAGCGCGTCATGATGGTCTTGACCAGCGCGCCGATATACTTGTTCTCCACCGCCCGCTTGTTCTCGGCGTAGCGGCTGGCATCCACGCCATAGGCCATGGCCTGGTCCTGCAAATCGCATTCGCCGCCCTGGTCGCAGATCGGGCAATCGAGCGGATGATTGATCAGCAGGAATTCCATCACGCCTTCGCGCGCCTTTTTCACCATCGGCGTCTTGGTGCTAAGCACCTTCGGCGTGCCGTCCTTGTTGGGGGCGAGGTCCTTCACGCCCATGGCGCAGGAAGCCTGCGGCTTCGGAATGCCCTGCACTTCGATCAGGCACATGCGGCAATTGCCGGCGATCGACAACCGCTCGTGGAAACAAAAGCGCGGGATTTCGGCGCCCGCGGCTTCGCAAGCCTGGAGCAGCGTGTACTCCGGCGGAACGTCGATCTCTTTGCCGTCGACAATAAGCTTGGTCATGCTTTCTTCTTCAGTTGATGCGATCCGGAGTCATCACTGCTGGATATGCTCATGCTCGCCGCACCAGTCGTCGCGTTTGGTGGTCACCCAGGCCGGGTAGTGTCGTCCGTGGTCGGGCAGGTCGACGGTCGACGGCAGCGCCGCGCGCCGCCGGCATTGTCCAAAGATCGAGCGTTCGCGGCTCGGCTCGCCGCCCGTGGCCTCGGGCGTGGGCCACCAGAACCTGCAATGGTTGCAACGCAAGTTCTTGTTTTCGAACGTCATGGTTCGGCTCCACGGGTTGCCCCTTCCCTATTCCGCCGCTTCGCGCACCGCGCCGTGGGCGTCGGCATTGCGCGTGTATTCGTCGATGCGCCGCTCGATCTCGGGACGGAAATGCCGCAGCAGGCCCTGCACCGGCCAGGCGGCACCGTCGCCGAAGGCGCAGATGGTGTGGCCCTCGATCTGGGTCGTAACCTCCATCAGCATGTCGATCTCGCGCTTCTGCGCGCGGCCTTCCGCCATGCGGGTGAGCACGCGCCACATCCAGCCCATGCCCTCGCGGCACGGCGTGCACTGGCCGCAGCTCTCGTGCTTGTAGAAATAGGAGATGCGCGCCATCGCGCGGATAATGTCGGTGGACTTGTCCATCACGATCACCGCGGCGGTGCCGAGCGCGGATTTCTTGTCGCGGCAGCCGTCGAAATCCATCAGCAGCGAGTCGGCCTGATCGGCGCCGGCCGGCACCAGCGGCATCGAAGAGCCGCCGGGAATGACCGCGAGCAGATTGTCCCAGCCGCCGCACACGCCGCCGGCATGGGTTTCCAGCAATTCGCGCAGCGGAATGCCCATGGCTTCTTCCACGTTGCAGGGCTTCATCACGTGGCCGGAAATGCAGAACAGCTTGGTGCCGGTATTGTTCGGCCGGCCGATGGCGGCGAACCAGGCCGCGCCGCGCCGCATGATGTCGGGCACCGCCGCGATCAACTCGACGTTCTGCACGGTGGTCGGGCAGCCGTAGAGACCGACATTGGCCGGGAACGGCGGCTTCAGGCGCGGCTGTCCCTTCTTGCCTTCCAGGCTTTCAAGCAGCGCGGTTTCCTCGCCGCAGATATAGGCGCCGGCGCCGTGGTGGACGTAGAGATCGAAATCCCAGCCGTGCACATTATTCTTGCCGATCAGCTTGGCCTCGTAGGCCTGGTCGATCGCGGCCTGCAGGCGCTCGCGCTCGCGGATGAATTCGCCGCGGATATAGATGTAGCCGGTATGCGCGCCCATGGCGCAGCCGGCGATCAGGCAGCCTTCGATCAACAGATGCGGGTCGTGCCGCATGATCTCGCGATCTTTGCAGGTGCCGGGTTCGGATTCGTCGGCGTTCACGACGAGGTAATGCGGCCGCTCGCCCAGCGTCTTGGGCATGAACGACCACTTCAATCCGGTCGGGAAGCCGGCGCCGCCGCGGCCGCGTAATCCTGAGGCCTTCACATCGTTGACGATCGCTTCGCGGCCTTTGTCCAGGATCGCCTTGGTGCCGTCCCAGGCGCCGCGCGCGCGCGCGCCTTTGAGGCCCCAGTCGTGCAGGCCGTAGAGATTGGTGAAGATGCGGTCTTTGTCAGCGAGCATTCGTCATGATTCCCGTGAACGTGCCGCATAAATCGTTTGGTCGGTGAGCGTGAGCGGCCCGCCGGCTGGCGCCGACAATTGCCGGTCTACCTGTGGACCCGGCTTGGGCGTCTTGCCGGCGGCGAACTGGTCGAGAACCTTGCTGAAGCTTTCCGCCGTTAGGTCCTCGTAGTAGTCGGAGCCAACCTGCACCATCGGCGCGTTGACGCAGGCGCCCAGGCACTCGACCTCGACCCAGGAGAACTTGCCGTCCTTGGTAACTTCCATCTGGTCGCCGATGCGCTTGCGGCAGACCTTTTCCAGATCGTCGGCGCCGCGCAGCCGGCACGGCGTGGTGCCGCAGAGTTGCACGTGGACTTTCCCGACCGGCGACAGATTGAACATGGTGTAGAAGGTGGCGACTTCCAGCCCGCGGATATGCGCCATGCCGAGCAACTCGGTGACGTAACGGATCGCGGCTTCCGGCAACCAGCCGCCCACCTGCTCTTGTGCGCGCCACAGCAGTGGAATGATCGCTGATTGCTGGCGCCCTTCCGGATATTTGGCGACCTGCAGCTTGGCCCAGGCAAGATTCTCCTTGTTGAAGGAGAACTCCTTCGGCTGAACTTCCGGCGGGGCGAGACGGCGAACGCTCATCGATCGATCTCCCCGAACACGATGTCGAGCGTGCCCATGATGCAGGACACGTCGGCCAGCATGTGACCGCGGCACATGAAATCCATCGCGCTCAAATGCGCGAAGCCGGGCGCGCGGATCTTACACTTGTACGGTTTGTTGGTGCCGTCGGAGACGAGATAGACGCCGAACTCGCCCTTAGGCGCTTCGACCGCGGCATAGACTTCGCCGGCCGGCACGTGGAAGCCTTCGGTATAGAGCTTGAAGTGCTGGATCAGCGCTTCCATGGAGCGCTTCATGTCGCCGCGCTTGGGCGGCACGATCTTGCCGTCGTCGACCGAGACCCGGCCCTGGCCCTCGGGGCTGCGCAGCTTTTCACAGCACTGCCGCATGATCTTGATCGACTGACGCATTTCCTCGACGCGCACGCAATAACGGTCGTAGCTGTCGCCGTGCTTGCCAATCGGGATGTCGAAATCCATCTCGGCGTAGCACTCATAGGGCTGCGCCTTGCGCAGATCCCAGGCAGCGCCCGAGCCGCGCACCATCACTCCGGTGAAGGCGCGATTCCAGGCCTGCTCGAGCGTGACCACGCCGATGTCGACGGTGCGCTGCTTGAAGATACGGTTTTCGGTGAGCAGGCCTTCGAGGTCGTCGCAGAACTTCAAATATGGATCGCAGAAAGCCTCGATGTCGTCGATCAGCTTGTTCGGAATGTCCTGATGCACACCGCCGACGCGGAAATAGGCCGCGTGCATGCGGGCGCCCGAGGCGCGCTCGTAGAACGCCATCAGATACTCGCGCTGCTCGAAGCCCCACAGCGGCGGTGTCAGCGCGCCGACGTCCAGCGCCTGCGTGGTGACGTTGAGGATGTGCGAGAGTAGCCGCCCGATTTCGGAAAACAGCACGCGAATAAGCTGACCGCGCTTGGGCAACTGGATGCCCAGCAGCTTTTCCGCCGCCAGGCAGAAGGCGTGCTCCTGATTCATCGGCGCGACGTAGTCAAGCCGGTCGAAATAGGGCACCGCCTGCATATAGGTCTTGTATTCGATCAGCTTCTCGGTGCCGCGGTGTAGCAGGCCGATATGCGGGTCGACGCGCTCGACGACCTCGCCGTCGAGTTCCAGCACCAAGCGCAGCACACCGTGCGCGGCTGGATGCTGCGGCCCGAAATTAATGGTGAAGTTGCGTAGCGCGGTTTCCGCCATTTTAGTTCACGACCCCTTGCCCTCGCCCTTCGCCTTCTCGTCGCCCGGCAGCACGTAGTCGGTACCTTCCCACGGCGACAGAAAATCGAAAGTCCGGAATTCCTGCGCCAGCCTCACCTTGTCGTAGACCACGCGCTTCTGCTCGTCGTCGTAACGCACCTCGACAAAGCCGGTGAGCGGGAAATCCTTGCGCAGCGGATGACCCTCGAAACCATAATCGGTGAGGATGCGCCGCATGTCCGGGTGGCCGGTGAACAGCACGCCGTAAAGATCGAAAGCTTCGCGCTCGTACCAATCGGCGCCGCAGAACACGTCGATCAGCGACGGCACCGGCGTCACCTCGTCGGTCATGGTTTTCAGGCGAATGCGCTGATTGAGCCGCGGCGAGAGCAGATGATAGACCAGGTCGAAACGCTGCTTGCGGCCCGGCCAGTCGACCGCGGTGCCGTCGATAATGCTGATGAATTGGCAGGCCGCGTCATCGCGCAGGAAAGTCGCGACCTTGACCATGTCGGCGGCCTTGGCCGTTACCGTGAGTTCGCCATAGGCGACCTTATAATCGGTGACCGACGCGGGAAGCGCGTTCTTGATCGTCGCCCCAAGTCTGTCGAGCATTTCGTCCATTCGAAGACCCCGCTCAACGTTCGATCGTGCCAGTGCGGCGGATCTTCTTCTGCAAAAGCATGATGCCGTACAACAGCGCCTCGGCGGTCGGCGGACAACCCGGCACGTAGATGTCGACCGGCACCACGCGGTCGCAACCGCGCACCACCGAATAAGAATAATGGTAGTAGCCGCCGCCGTTGGCGCACGAGCCCATCGAGATCACGTAGCGCGGCTCCGGCATCTGGTCGTAGACCTTGCGCATCGCCGGCGCCATCTTGTTGGTGAGCGTGCCGGCGACGATCATCACGTCGGACTGGCGCGGTGAGCCGCGCGGCGCGAAGCCGAAACGCTCGCCGTCGTAGCGCGCCATCGCCATGTGCATCATCTCGACCGCGCAGCAGGCGAGCCCGAACGTCATCCACATCAACGAGCCGGTGCGAGCCCAGGTGATAAGGTCGTCGACGGCCGCGACCAGAAACCCCTTGTCGGCAAGTTCATTGTTGACGCCGACAAAAAAACTATCGTCGGCGCCGACCGGCTTGCCGGTACGCGGGTCCAGAATGCCTTTTGGGGCGGGGGCGACAAGCGTCATGGAATTAATCCCATTCCAGCGCCCCCTTCTTCCACTCATATATGAAGCCGATGGTGAGGACGCCAAGGAAGACCATCATCGCCCAAAAGCCGTAGGCGCCGACTTTGTGGAACACCACGGCCCAAGGGAACAGGAAGGTCACCTCGAGATCGAAAATGATGAACAGGATGGCGACCAGGTAGAAGCGCACGTCGAATTTCATGCGCGCGTCGTCAAAGGCGTTGAAGCCGCATTCGTAGGCGGACAGCTTTTCCGGATCCGGCTGTTTGTAGGCGACGATGAACGGCGCGATCAGCAGCACCAGCCCGATGACGAGCGCGACTGCGACAAAAATCACCAGCGGAAGATAATCCAGCAGCAATGCGCTCATGGCGACCTCAAGTCGTGTAGCCCCCGAGCCCCGTTCCAGGAATTTCCCCGCCCGGACTGCTCGGCGACTCGTAACAGCGCCGCAGCCCCGCACAAAAAAGCCCTTGCCATGTTTGGAAAAGCCTCAAGGACGGGAGCGGCTGAGGCTTAGCGCAGCGCACAAAGAGGTGCAAGACGACATTGGAGAAACATGCACGAACACGCGTACTTTTGTGGTGGTATCCACGTCTCGGCGCGATTGACAGGGCCGCAAGCGGCCCTCGATAGTTGCTGCCGGCGACGTGACGCGCAAAGACCGGGAACTCACGCATGGCACTTATGCGACATTTAGCAGCTCTTCTCGTCCTGGCGACCGCCGCCACTATCGGAGCACCTCTCTGCAAGGCCGACGACTACCCGTCGCGGCCGGTTCGAATCATCGTTCCGTTCGGCGCCGGCGGGCCGACCGACGTCTATACCCGTGCCATCGCGGAAGAGCTGCGCAAATCGCTGCACCAGACCTTCGTGATGGAGAACAAGCCGGGCGCCGGCACCACCATCGGCACCGACTACGTCGCCAAGGCCGCACCCGACGGCTACACGTTGCTGATGGTGTCCGGCACGCAGACCGTCAACGAGACGCTCTACACCACGAAGCCGTATCACCTGATGCACGATCTGGTTCCGGTCGCCCCGCTGATCGACAGCGACCTGGTGCTGGTCGTCACTCCGTCGTTGCCGACGAAAAACCTGAGCGAGCTGCTGGCGCTGGCGCGCGCGAAACCGGGCACGCTCAATTTCGGCTCGTCCGGTCCGGGCTCGAACTATCACATGGCCGCCGAGCTGCTGAAGCAGCTCACCGGCATCGACATCGTGCACGTGCCCTACAAGGGATCGAGCGGAATGCGCACCGACATCCTCAGCGGCCAGATCCAGATGCTGTTCGACAGCGTCCCCACCATGGCGCCGCTGATCAAGGCGGGCAAAGTCCGCGCACTCGGCACCAGCGGTACGGCGCGTTCTGCGATCCTGCCGGATGTGCCCACGATCGCGGAAGCCGGCGTGCCGGGATTCCAGGCGACCTTATGGGTTGGCTTCATGGCGCCGGCCGGCACGCCACAGCCGATCGTCGACAAGCTCAACCGCGAAATCGTCAAGATCGTCTCAAGGCCGGACATCAAGGCGGCCTGGGAGCAGCAAGGCGCGGAGCCGGTCACGATGACGCAGCCGCAATTCAAGGCCTTCATGGACGCGCAGATCGCGAAATGGGCGAACGTCATCAAGGCCAACCACATCAGGCCGATCAATTAGCGCGGGTCGCATGGCACTAGCACCGGTTGATCGCCTCGAAATTCTTGTCCTCGTGGATAATGCGACGGATACACTTTCCAGCACGCCGTCGCACGTCGAAAGCGAATCCGCTGGCCTGATGCGGCGTGGCATCCGGATGATGGCCAGCAAATGTTTGTGCTGCGCTGCGCACGGCCTCTCTTGTCTCGTGACTGCACATCGCGGCACTGTCAGTCATAGCGTTTTGTTCGATACCGGCCCTGAGGAATATTCGTTCGAGCGCAACACCACCCGTCTGGGCGCCGATCTCGGAATCGTCGAAAGCATCGTGCTCTCGCATGGCCATTGGGATCATGCCGGCGCAATGCTGCTTGCGTTGGGCATGATCCGCAGCCGCAATGGTGGGCGCAAGATTCCCTATTATGCGCATCCCGGCATGTTTCACTCGCGGGCGGTGAAGCTGCCGAACGGAACGATACGCCGCATGGAGGACATTCCCAGCGTCAAAGAGCTCACGGCGTTCGGGGCCGAGGTGATAGTGACCACCGAACCGCAAGCACTGCATGACGGCATGTTTTTCGTGAGCGGGGAGATCCCGCGCGTCACGCCCTACGAACGTGGCTATCCCGGCCAGGTGCGCTTGATGGCGGATGGCGAAAATTGGGAGCCCGACGAATTGCTGATGGACGAGCGCTTCCTCACGGTTAACGTTGCGGGCAAGGGCCTCGTCGTACTCAGTGCCTGCTCGCATGCCGGCGTTGTCAACGTCCTTAGCCATGCGCGCAGCAACTTCCCTGGCGTGCCGCTGCACGCGGTCATGGGCGGCCTGCATCTCTCCGGCCCGAACGAGGCGATCGTTCCGCAAACAGTGGACGGCCTGCGCACATTCGACCTGAAAACGATCGCGGCAGGGCATTGCACCGGTTGGCGCGGCATGACCGCGCTCGCCAATGCCTTCGGTGATAAAATCTTGGCGCCTACTGCAGTTGGAAAACGATACACTTTCTAATCGAGTTTGTTGCGCAACTACACGGGTGAGTAATGAATGAAATGACCAAACCTCCGATCAAAGGCGAAGAGCATTGGACCACCAAGGACGGCGGCGTGAAGCTGTTCATGTGGGAGAAATGCGCCGGCGATCCCGCCAAGAGCATCGGCACCATTCTGTTCGTGCACGGCTCGTCGATGGCCTCGCAGCCGACCTTCGATCTGCAGGTTCCCGGGCGCCCCGATTCCTCGGCCATGGATCACTTCGCGCGCCGCGGTTACGACTGCTGGTCGGTCGACATGGAAGGCTATGGCCGTTCGACCAAGGACCGCGACAACAACGCGCCGATTGCGCAAGGCGCCGACGATTGCTATGCGGCCGCGCTTTATATCCAGAAACTGCGGGGCAAACGGCCGCTGCTGGTGTACGGGATTTCCTCCGGCGCGCTGCGCGCGGCGATGTTCGCCGAGCGGCATCCCGAAATGGTGGCGCGCGCTCGCGCTCGACGCCATGGTGTGGACCGGCGAAGGCTCGCCTACGCTGGAACAGCGGCGCAAAAAGCTGCCCGAGTTCATCGGCAAGAATCGACGGCCGATCGACAAGGCCTTCATCCATTCGGTGTTCGACCGCGATCATCCCGGCACCGCCGAGGAAAGAGTGATCGACGCTTTCGCCGATGCGGTGACCGCGCTCGACGAATTCGGTGCCGACCGGCACCTACGTCGATATGTGCTCGCGGCTGCCGGTGGTGAACCCGGAAAACATCAGCGTGCCGACACTGATCATGCGCGGGCAATGGGACGGCATCGCGTCGATGGAAGATTTGCTGAAATTCTTCGCCAAGCTGCCCAATCCGGACAAGCAGTTCTCGGTCATGGCCGGCATTTCGCACGCCAGCTTCCAGCAGAAGAACTACATGCTGGTCTATCACATCCTGGCAGCTTCTTTGCGCAGCCGGCGCCGGTGTATCGGGGGTAATCGTCACACCCCAAGCTTGTCTGCCAAGTCCGCCAGATCCTTCGCCGCGACATCGACCTTCACGGTCGGCACGGCTTCGCCGGTGTTGGGTCCATACTCATTCACCCGCGCAGTGTGGCCGGTGCGCAATCCGAGTTGCGCGGCGGCGGCGAGATCGTTCGAGTGCGCGGCCACCATCATGCATTCGGCCGGCGGCAGATCGAATGCCGCGCAGGCGGCCAGATAGACGCGCGGCTTCGGCTTGAAGTCGCCAGCGATTTCCGAGCCGAGGATCGCGTCCCAGGGAAATTCGTTGCGGCGCGCGAGATCGACCATCAGCGAAATATTGCCGTTCGATACCGGCGCCAGCCAGAATTTCCGTTTCAGCCGCTTCAGCGCGGCCGGCACGTCCGGCCAGGCATCGAGCCGGTGCCAGACCAGCGTCAGATCGTCGAGCACTTCGTCGGACAGGTTCTCCAATCCGAAGCGCGGCAATACGCGCACGAGATTGCGCCGGTGCAGCACATCGAGCTTGGCGAAGGACTGCCGGCCGGAGCGCACCTCCTCCATCCCGGGCTGGTATTCGCCCCGCCAGGCGTCAGCGAAGGCCACCCAATCGAGCTTATACCCAAGGGGTCCAAGTATTTTTTCGGCCTCGCGGGCGACCGACGAGCGCCAGTCGACGAGGGTGCCGAACACGTCGAAGAACAGGGCCTTGGGGCCGAGCATCGGGGCTTCTACGAGCATGAACTTGAGGCCCCTCAGCGCCGGACTGAGCGGCGCCGAAACCGGCGGTTAAGTCATTGATAAAATGGCGGGAGCGACGGGACTCGAACCCGCGGCCTCTGCCGTGACAGGGCAGCGCTCTAACCAACTGAGCTACGCCCCCGCGGGCGTAGGCACGAGGTAAAGGCACCCCGCCCCATAGTCAAGGTAAACGCCAGATCCGCTCGGAAAATTGCGAAAAAGCCTTATTTATCGAGAAGAATCGATGGTCAGACCGCCCCCGAATCGTCTATGCGGGCGAGGTGTTTGGCGATCCGCCAAGCTCACGGATTCACGAGGAGGGTCCTAACGATGGCAATGGTTCCTGGAAAAGCTCCGACACCGCCGACCGTCACCTTGAAACATCTCGCCGCGGCACTCGCGGAAACCCATGAGATGTCGAAGAAGCAGGCGGAAGCCGTGCTCGGCGATTTCGTCGGCAATATCGTCAAGCATCTGAAGAAGGGCGAGCGCATCCGCATCGGCGGCCTCGGCATCCTTCAGGTGCGCAAGCGCGCCGCGCGCATGGGCCGCAACCCAGCGACCGGCGAGGCGATCCAGATCAAGGCGAGCAAGAAGGTCGCCTTCCGCGCCTCCAAGGAATTGAAAGAGTCGGTCTGACCTAAGTCAGGCCGGACCCTCCGGGGAAATACCGGCAGGCTGGGAGCTGGCAAGCTCCTGGCCTGCTGTTTTGCGTTTGAGGCAAGCGCTTGCTCGCCATGGCTCTGGCGAATTCGCCGAGCGGTTAGCTCTGTGGTAGAGCGCCTGCTATACACGCAGGATGGTCGGCGGTGACGGACTCGAACCGCCGACATCCTGCGTGTAAAGCAGGCGCTCTACCAACTGAGCTAACCGCCCGTTTCCCGCAGCCAATATGGCGCCTGACTGGCGAGCGCGATGCGCAAGACAAACGAAAACGGCGCCTTGCGGCGCCGTTTCCAGTTTCGTTTGTGCCGACCGCGCTTAGTGCGCGGTCAGCCCGGAACCGTCGTCTTCCACCACGGGCTCGGCAGCGGCCGCGCCGCGGCGGCGAGCTTGGCGCTCTCCTCGTCCCAGGTCGATCGGCTCGGGCTTGCGCACCAGCGCGCGGGCGAGCACCTCGTCCATGCGCGTGACCGGGATGATCTCCAGGCCCTTCTTGATGGTGTCGGAGATTTCCACCAGGTCCTTGGCGTTCTCCTCCGGGATCAGCACGGTCTTCATGCCGCCGCGCGAGGCGGCCAGCAGCTTCTCCTTCAAGCCGCCGATCGGCAGCACGCGGCCGCGCAGCGTGATCTCGCCGGTCATGGCGACGATCGCGGCGCACCGGAATGCCGGTCATCACCGACACGATCGCGGTGACCATGGCGACGCCCGCCGACGGTCCATCCTTGGGCGTCGCGCCTTCCGGCACGTGCACGTGGATGTCGCGCTTGTCGAACAGCGGCGGCTCGATGCCGAAGGCGACCGCGCGCGAGCGCACGTAGGACGCCGCCGCCGAGATCAACTCCTTCATCACGTCACGCAGGTTGCCGGTGACGGTCATCTTGCCCTTGCCCGGCATCATCACGCCTTCGATGGTGAGCAGCTCGCCGCCCACATCGGTCCAGGCGAGGCCGGTGACCATGCCGACCAGATCCTCGGCCTCGATCTCGCCGTAGCGGTATTTCGGCACGCCGAGATAGTCGCCGACGGTCGCCGCGGTGACGGCGATCGACTTCTTCTTCGACGTCATCAGCTCCTTCACCGCCTTGCGGATCAGGGTCGACAGCTCGCGCTCGAGGTTGCGCACGCCCGCTTCCCGCGTGTAACGGCGGATCATGAGCAGCAGCGCCTCGTCGTCGATCGACCATTCCTTTTCGCTCGAGGCCGTGCTTCTCGATGGCGTGCTTGATCAGGTGCTCGCGCGCGATCTCGACCTTCTCGTCCTCGGTGTAGCCGGCGATGCGGATGATCTCCATGCGGTCCATCAGCGGCGGCGGGATATTGAGCGTGTTCGCCGTGGTGATGAACATCACGTTGGACAGATCGTAGTCGACCTCGAGGTAGTGGTCGTTGAAGGTGTGGTTCTGCTCGGGGTCGAGCACCTCGAGCAACGCCGATGACGGGTCGCCGCGGAAATCGGCGCCCATCTTGTCCACCTCGTCGAGCAGGAACAGCGGGTTCGAGGTCTTGGCCTTGCGCATCGACTGGATGATCTTGCCGGGCATCGAGCCGATATAGGTGCGCCGGTGGCCGCGGATCTCGGCCTCGTCACGCACGCCGCCGAGCGACACGCGCACGAATTCGCGGCCCGTGGCGCTGGCGATCGACTTGCCGAGCGAGGTCTTGCCCACGCCGGGAGGACCGACCAGGCACAGGATCGGCCCGGTCAGCTTGTTGGCGCGCTGCTGCACGGCGAGATACTCGACGATGCGTTCCTTGACCTTCTCCAGGCCATAGTGGTCGTCGTTGAGAATCTTCTCCGCGCCGATGAGATCCTTCTTGACCTTGCTCTTCTTGCTCCACGGGATCGAGAGCAGCCAGTCGAGATAGTTGCGCACGACGGTGGCTTCCGCCGACATCGGCGACATCTGGCGCAGCTTCTTGAGCTCGTGCGTGGCCTTCTCGCGGGCTTCCTTGGAGAGCTTGGTCTTCTTGATCTTCTCTTCCAGTTCGGCGAGCTCGTCCTTGCCTTCCTCGTCGCCGAGCTCCTTCTGGATCGCCTTCATCTGCTCGTTGAGGTAGTACTCGCGCTGCGTCTTCTCCATCTGCCGCTTGACGCGGGTGCGGATGCGCTTTTCCACCTGCAGCACCGAGATCTCGCTCTCCATCAGGCCGAGCACCTTCTCCAGGCGCTGGGTGACGACCGGCGTCTCCAGGATTTCCTGCTTGTCGGGAATCTTGACGGCGAGATGCGAGGCCACGGTATCGGCGAGCTTGGCGTAATCCTCGATCTGCTGGACCACGCCGACGACTTCGGGCGACACCTTCTTGTTGAGCTTCACATAGTTCTCGAATTCGGTGACCACCGAACGCGCCATGGCTTCGGCCTCCACGCGCTCGCCCATGTCGTCGGCGAGCACGGTGGCGTCGGCCTCGTAGTAGTCGCTGCGGTCGGTGTATTTGAGCACCTTCGCGCGCTCGGCGCCCTCGACCAGCACCTTGACGGTGCCGTCGGGCAGCTTGAGCAGCTGCAGCACGCTCGCCAGCGTGCCGACCTCGAAGATGGAGTCGGTCGCCGGATCGTCGTCGGAGGCGTTCTTCTGCGTCGCCAGCAGGATGAAGGTGTCGGAGCGCATCACTTCTTCCAGCGCCTTGATCGACTTTTCACGGCCGACGAAGAGCGGGACGATCATATGCGGGAACACCACGATGTCGCGCAGCGGCAATACCGGGATAGGCCCGGGTTTCGCCGGGTTGCAGCTGAGGTCGTGGCTTGGTGGTCATGGACGTGGTCCTTTTTGTTGTGCCCCTGTGCGTTGACCCGCTTGATGCGGCATCGCCGAACAGTGCCGGGAAGGATGGGCAAGGAGGCGTCGGGCGAGCGGAGGCCCGGCGCGCCATAGAGGAAGGGTACGAACCCTCACCCACTCGGGAAACTACGATCTTTCGTACGCGAGTTCGCTTCGAACGCTATACGTAGGATGCGCCGATAGGGTCTGCAAGTAAGGCCCGTTTTTTCGGTAAAAGCGGACCCGAATACCCTCAGCACGCCATTAACGGCGCGATCTACAAGCGGTTCCGCTGCCGCCCGGGCGGGCGGGATCAGGCGCTGGCGCTGCCGGATTCGGCCGTCCGGTCGCTGCGGTCGGCATAGATGTAGAGCGGGCGGGCGGTTCCCTCGACGACCTCCTTGGAGATCACCACCTCTTCGACCCCCTCCAGGCTGGGGAGATCGAACATGGTGTCGAGCAGGATGCTCTCCATGATGGAGCGCAGGCCGCGCGCGCCGGTCTTGCGCTCGATCGCCTTGCGGGCGATGGCGCCGAGCGCCTCCTCGGCGAGCGTGAGATCGATCGATTCCATCTCGAACAGCCGCTGGTACTGTTTGACCAGGGCGTTCTTCGGCTGGGTGAGGATGAGCTTGAGCGAGGGCTCATCGAGGTCTTCAAGCGTGGCCACCACCGGCAGGCGGCCGACGAATTCCGGGATCAGGCCGTATTTGAGCAGGTCTTCCGGCTCGACCTGACGGAAGATTTCGCCCTGCTTGCGGTCTTCCGGAGCGAGCACCTTGGCGCAGAAGCCGATCGAGGTCGAGCGGCCGCGCGCGGAGATGATCTTATCGAG